>DASXOB010000016.1:0-685366 GCA_036494545.1 Chthoniobacterales bacterium | reverse complement strand
CGGCAGCGCGCTCTTCGCTGCGATTGAAGTGGATTGGCCGAGCGGCTTGGTCGACAACCTTACCTCCGTTCCGGCTAACTCGACCCTGACGATCATTGAAGGCTCCGCAGCACCGGCCGCGCATGCGGAGAACATTTCTACTCGCCTCGACGTGCAGACGGGTGCTCAAGTAGGCATTGGCGGGTTCATTGTTACCGGGTCGAGTCCAACCAAGGTGCTGGTTCGTGGCCTTGGCCCATCACTCGCCGCCTCGGGTGTGCAGGGTGTTCTCGCCGATCCTGTTTTGGAACTTCACGAACAGGACGGGACGGTTTTAACGAATAACAATTGGCGAGATACTCAGGAGTCGGAAATCGAAGCTGCCGGGCTCGCGCCGACCAACGATGCTGAATCGGCTTTAGTTGCCGAGCTTGCGCCCGGCGCCTATACTGCGATCCTCAGTGGGGAGGATGGCGGCACGGGTATTGGGTTAGTCGAAGCGTTTGATCTGGGTCGAGGTGTCGTATCGGAACTGGCAAACGTGAGTACGCGTGGCTTTGTTGGTACTGGCGACAATGTGCTCATTGGAGGCGTGATTATTGGACCCAGCGACGGCTCGACTGCAACCACGGTGGTGCGTGCAATCGGCCCGAGTCTCGCGAAAGCCGGCGTCGACGGCAGCTTGTCGGATCCAGTTTTGGAATTGCATGATGGAGCCGGCGAAGTAATTGCGAGCAATGATGACTGGCAGGACGATCCCGCTCAAGCGGCTGCTCTCACCGCACTCGGCCTGGACCCGGCAGATCCACGCGAAAGCGCCTTGGACGTAACCCTGGACCCGGGCGATTACACCGCCATCGTTTCCGGGAAGAGCGGTGGCACTGGCGTAGCTCTTGTCGAGGTCTATGAGATTAAATGATTGAATTCGTTCGGTATCGACATTTTCCGGTGATGATGCGGAGTAGGGTGCGACTTGGGAATATAGAGACTCAACCTACAGCCAGCCGCGTCAATAACCCGCTCAGAGCCGAAAAATTATTGACATTTTCGGGTCATCCTGCGAAGACTGGATGACCTCTAATAATCTGAAGGAAGCAGAGGTTAGATTTATGCCAACTCACTACAACGCCATCATTGTCTCTGTCGTGCTGGATCCGTCTGGCCGCCGGCGCTTTTCACGATCTCATTTTCTTCACAAGCTAAGTCTCTTCCTCGCCAGCTTTGGCTTGGTCGCCGCCGCGGGTTTTACCACCGCCTTTGCGCAGCAGTTCGAAGACACCTCAGTTACAGCCGGTATTCTGCATATCGAATCGAGAGCTTGGGGAAATCCTATCTGGGGTGATATTAATAACGATGGTTACCTCGACCTGATCGTGCCAGTGCATGAGCTGGATTATCTCGGAGGACCGGCTACGCCCTTTGTTTACATCAACAATAAGAATGGCACCTTCACCGAATCCGGAGCCAAATCTGGTCTCGATGGGAATAATGACGACGACAACAAAGACTGGTTGAGTTATGCGCTGGGAGACTATGACGGAGATGGAAATTTAGATTTCCTCACGGTCGAGCCTCCTTTCCAGGGTGAAGGCGATGATAGTGGAATCAAGGTTCTTATCTCGAGCGTACCTACACGCAACCCTCTGTATCACGGAAATGGCGATGGCACCTTTACTTATGCGGGCGACGTCCTTGAGACAGGTCGTAACTACGGAGAGTGCGGCGTCTTTGTCGACTACGATAACGATGGTTTGCTGGACATCTTCGTCAAGAACCAGTCGACGGTTCAGGAACCCGGTGTAAATGTGCTCTATCACAACAACGGCGATGGTACGTTTGCGGTGGTGCCTGGAGCCGGCGGCCTGGAGATGGCTGAGCATGACATCGTGGAAGGAGCTCTCTGTTCCTTTGCCGACTACGATAACGATGGTTACATGGACGTGGTCATGGGCGGCAATGGCGCCTCAGAGGCTCTCTATCATAACAATGGCGATGGCACGTTCACAGACGTTACTGTGGCCGCCGGGATTACCGCCCGCCTTAACGCCATGGGATTGGCTTGGGGCGACTATGACAATGACGGGCTACTCGATCTCTATATCTCTCGAGGCAAGCAAAGTGGTCTTGGCGATCTAGGTAACAGCCTCTATCACAACAATGGTGATGGCACGTTTACCGATGTCACCGCTACCAGTGGCACAAATGATAACACGAACACCTGGGCGGCGGTCTGGGGCGACTACGATAACGATGGTTTTCTCGATCTTTTCATTGCTCGCCCGGGCACAAACGTTCTTGGACCGGGTAACGCCAATATCCTTTACCACAACAACGGTGATGGGACGTTTACCGATGTGGCGGCGACGGAAGGAGTCGCTCTGGAAACTGATCACGACACAGAGGCACATAAACTCGCCGCCTGGGGGGATTATGACAATGACGGTTTTCTTGACCTCGTCGTCCAAGACGGTATTGCGCCGACCAAAGAAACTGGAGAAGCAGCCACCGGGTTCCACTATCTCCTGAGGAACAAAGGAAATAGTAATCACTATCTCAAGGTTAATCTGCACGGAATGAAATCGAACCGTTATGGCCTAGGCGCGCGTGTCACGGTGACTTACGACGGCGGCCAAGCCTTCCGGGAAAACACTGGCGACAGTGGTGGCCAGTATGCCTCGCAAAGCAGCGAACCGCTTCACTTCGGTATTGGATCCGCCGCTACTGCGACTATTCAAGTGAATTGGCCAAGTGGGATGATCGATCTAATGAGAGATGTGGCCGCAAACTCCACTCTTACTTTGGTTGAAGGAGAAAACCCGCCTCCGGTGCAGCCACAGAACATTTCTACACGCCTTGACGTCCAGAGCGGCGCCAACGTAGGTATTGGCGGCTTTATCATTACCGGCTCCGAATCCAAGCAAGTCCTTATCCGCGGCCTGGGCCCTTCGCTCGGTATTTCCGGTGTGCAGGGTGTGCTCGCCGATCCAATCCTTGAATTGCATGAGCCGACTGGCCCAGTTGTAACTAACGATAACTGGAAAGAGAGTCAACAAGACGATATTATGGCTACCGGTCTCGCTCCGACGAGCGACGCCGAGTCAGCCATTCTCGCGACTCTTCCTGCCGGCGCCTATACCGCGGTCCTTAGTGGCCAAGGCGGCGGGACTGGCATTGGCCTCGTGGAAGTTTATGGCCTTGGATTCGCGACGGACGCGGAGCTGGCCAATGTCAGTACGCGTGGCTTTGTAGGAACAGGGGACAACGTTCTCATAGGTGGTGTGATTATTGGACCAACCGGCGCTCCGGCGGCGACTTTAGTCGTGCGCGCGCTTGGACCTAGCCTGTCGAGCCTGGGAGTCACCGGTACGGTTGCCGATCCGGTGCTCGAGTTGCACGATAGCAACGGGGCCCTTCTCGCGACAAACAATAACTGGCAGGATGACGCAAGTCAGGTGGCCAATCTGCAGGCACTTGGCCTTGCCCCGACGGACTCACGCGAGAGTGCAATTTATACTACGGTTCCGGTCGGGCTTTATACCGCTATCGTTACGGGCGATGACAATACGACCGGAGTAGGCTTGGTCGAGATTTACAACATCAAGTAAGGCGAGGTACCTTCTTCCGCCTGTCACAGATCCAACCGCGGCGAAGTAGGTATCGCCGCAGTCAAAGAGGAAACATTTATGAAAAATGGTCATCTGCACTCCTTTATGCACAATGTCGTTTGCACCAAAGGAACTCCTCTCCTGATTACAGGCGCAGCAATGCTTTTCGCGCTCTCGGCTTCGGCGCAACAGTTTACCAATGTCTCTGACGAAGCGGGTATCGTGCACCTTTTAACCCGGGCTTGGGGCAATCCAATCTGGGGGGACATCAATAACGATGGGTACCTCGATCTTATTGTTCCGGTGCATGAACTCGACTATCTCGGCGGCCCGCCGACTCCATTTGTTTATCTGAATAATCGCGACGGCACCTTTACTAACCTTGCCGAGAGTTCCGGCCTCGTTAAGGCAGACACGGACGACGCCGACTGGCTGGGCTACGCGTTTGGTGACTACGACGGCGATGGCAATCTTGACGTCTTTGTCGCCGAGCCGCCATTCCAGAGCGGCGGTGGCGGGGATCTGCCTCCGTCAAACGTTCCCACGCGCAACGTTCTTTACCGGGGTAACGGTGACGGTACCTTCAGCTATACCAGCGACATAGCGGGGATAGAGACCGGTCGTAACTATGGCGAATGCGCCTTTTTCGTCGACTATGATAACGACGGACTGCTCGACCTTTTTGTGAAGAACATCTCCACCGTGCAAGATGGCGGCGTGAACGTTCTCTATAAGAACAACGGCGACGGAACATTTACTCAGGTTCCGGGTGCCGCCGGCCTGGCGGACGCGACCCACGGTGTCGTCGAAGGCACTATTATCTCCTTTGTTGACTACGATAACGATGGCTACATGGATGTCGTCATCGCGGGTAATGGCACGAGCGAGGCACTCTACCACAACGATGGGGGAACCTTCACCGACGTCACGACGACGGCCGGTCTTACTCCCAAGGGCAATGCTCTTGGCCTTGCCTGGGGGGATTACGATAACGACGGTTTTCTCGACCTGTACATATCCCGCGGGAAGCAAAGCGGCGCAGGAATTCTTGCCAACACGCTATATCGAAACAATGGCAATGGCACCTTTGCTGACGTCACAAATACAGCCGCAGTAAATGATAACACCAACACTTGGGCGGCAGTATGGGGTGACTACGACAACGATGGTTATCTGGATCTGTTTGTTGCACGTCCTGGAACAAAGGAATTAGGCGTAGGTAATGCCAACATTCTTTACCACAACAATGGCGATGGCACTTTCACCGATCGCGCCCAGGAAGAAGGGGTCGCTTTGCAGGATGACCAGAAGTCTTCGGCGCACAAGCTGGCGGCCTGGGGTGACTACAATAACGATGGCTTTCTCGACCTGGTTATCCAGGACGGCATTGCCCCGACCAAGATCACAGGCGATGCGGCTACTGGCTATCACTATCTGTTTAAGAACAACGGAAACAGCAATCACTTCATCAAGCTCAACCTTCGCGGCGTCCAATCTAACCGCAGTGGGATTGGTGCCCGAGTGACAGCCAGCTATAGTGGAGGGCTGGCTTTTCGGGAAAACAATGGCGGCGGCGGCGGTGAGTACGCTTCCCAGGGAGCCGAGCCACTTCATTTTGGGATTGGCGCTGCTCCGAGCGCGACTTTAACCGTTAACTGGCCGAGTGGCGTGGTCGATACGTTATCGAACGTGGCAGCTAACTCCACTGTCACCCTGGTCGAGGGTTCAACGATTGGCACTGCACCAACCATTACCCAGCAGCCACGCAACGCGACCGTAGTGGTTGGGCAAGAGGCCACTTACAAGGTAAAAGCGGCCGGGACCGCGCCGCTCAGCTATCAATGGCGAAAGAACGGCGTTGATATTCCCGGAGCCAACCGACCCAAATATATCACGCCGCCAACGACACTCGATGATGACAGATCGAGCTTCACGGTAGTTGTGAGTAACTCAGTAGGTAATGTTACCAGCCGCAAGGCTCATCTGACGGTCACACCCTGAAAGGGTTGGGTCTGAAAATCGTTACGAGAGCGACTCCGGGATAAGGCCAGCGGGGACCCTGCGTTACCCCGGCTTAGTCGCTTACTGTGCCAGCCGATACATCCCCACCAAGACGCCGGTAACGCAGTTCGTAGCGGATACGATCGCCGTGTAGTTCCCCAAGCGACAGAGTTCTCAGGAGGCTGACTCCAGATTATTCCCCGACGGAATGGCAGTTGCGATGATAACCTCAGCGTTGGAGTTGTCTTCATGCCACTGATGATCAAGACCCTTCCGAAGTGAATCAAGGGGCCGCGTGACCATTCCTTCCGGGCTCAAAGCAAGGAGCTGTGAATGTGCTGTAGCGACGCCGCTACAAGTAAGCAGGATGGCCCGGAAAAATAGAATGCCCTGCCCATAACGATCCGAAGAATGTCCCGCGGTGCCATTACGCCAACCCTGGGAACGAAAATATATCCTCGCGCAGCGTAACGGCCGCTCCGCGGAACCTCCATCGCTTGCACGGCAAGTGTCGCTGCGTAGCATCACCCGATGAGTTTCCTGGGGAAGTTAGTTAATCGTTTGCAAGGCGGGGTCGAGAGTCTCTTCCCCAACTGGTCGCATCAGCGTCATCGCGCCAAATGGGAACGCCAATGGGCAAATCCAGAATACAATCCATTTTGGAAAACCGAGCAGCCACAGAAGGAACTCATCGAAGCCATCGAGAGTGGGTGGTTCGCCAGGGGCCAGCGCGTAATCGATGTCGGTTGCGGAAACGGCGAAGTGAGTCGCTGGCTGGCCGAACAGGGCTTTCCGGTCCTCGGTGTCGATTACAGCGCCGCAGCGATTGAGAATTGCCGCCATCTCTCCATGGGCCAGGGTAAGCCAATTGAGTTTGACGTTGCCGATCTGTGCGACAATAACCTGCATCTCCCGCCTGCGCCGAGCCTGGTAGATCGAGGCTGTTTCCATCGTATTCCCGACAACTTCCGCCCGACTTACGCGCTCAACCTCGCTCGCGCGACCGCACCGGGTGGACATTTCCTTCTGCTCTGCGGCACGTTTCAGGACGCCCGGTTCGCGAACTATCGCGGCGCTCGTTCGGAGCCGGAATTGAAAGAGCATGTTAACTCCCTTTTCGGTGATCATTTCACCATCCAGCGAGCGGAGGACGCAGTCATCAATGCCAGCCGGGACCAGGAAGCAATGCCCGCGCTCGCTTTTTGGATGGAGCGCAAAGTCGGTGTGCCGGCGAATTAGCCCGGCGGTCGCATTGTGCTGCGACGGCTCCTTGTAGATTTTCTCTTCAGCTTGCGTTCGCGCGCGACCGTGCGGCGCGATCTCGTTTACCGGCGAATCGGTAAACGCGCTCTGAAGCTCGATCTTTATTTCCCGCGAAATCCTCCCGCCGCTCCACCGTTGATTCTTTGCATTCACGGCGGCGGTTGGTGCAGCGGCGACCGGAACCAGTGCCCAAACTGGATGCTGGCAAACCACGGTTATGCGGTCGCCGCAATCGAATATCGGCTCACGAATGAAGCGACGTTCCCGGCGCAGTTGGAAGATTGTCAGGCAGCGGTCAAGTGGCTGCGGGAAAATGCGATACGGTGCGGTTTTGACGCGAGGCGCATTGGCGTCTGGGGCCATTCGTCAGGTGGTCACCTTGCGTCCTTACTTGGCATCACCGGGGACGTCCAGGCGGTGTGCGCAATCTCGGCTCCGAGCGATCTCATCCTCATGCATCGCAACACTGCCGATAATCCCGTGAGCGATCCGCGGGCCCCCGGGGCAATTGAAGCGTTACTCGGTGGACCAGTCGACGCACACTCGGAAGAAGCGCGCGCTGCCAGTCCGATCCATTTCGTTAGTCGACAGTCCGCGCCGTTCCTTCTCATTCACGGCGCAAGAGATCGAACCGTGCCCCTGAATCAAAGCGAGCTTTTCGCCGCCGCGTTAAGCGCTGCCGGCGTAGAAATACAACTCAAGATTTTCCAACACGGCCGCCACAGCCCCGGCAGTCTCAACCGCAGTAGAATAGTTAAAGGCTTTTTCGATCGACATCTCAGGAGTTGACGAAAGCGCCAATTTGTTTTGTTATGGGGGAAGCAGTGGACAGACGCGCGTTTTCTCCTACCGTGCACATCCGCCCAGACGCCTGACGGCTCGCGGTGGCTTGCCTGACGCGGCAAATTGCTCCCCTCGAAGCACCAACAGCAACCATCACGTAACATTTACATCTTTGAATACCACACACTCTTACAGCCATCTGATTGAGCCGCACGGCGGCCAGCTCACTAACCTTATCCTCGATCACGAACACGCTGCACAAAAGAAGGCCGAATCGCGCGATTTCCCATCCTGGGACCTGACACCGCGTCAGATTTGCGACCTTGAAATGCTGCTCAACGGTGGTTTCTCGCCCCTCACCGGTTTCATGAATCAGGCCGATTACGAGGGAGTCTGCCACGACATGCATCTCAAGAGCGGCATCCTATGGCCAATGCCAATTACGCTCGATGTGCCTGAGGCTTTCGCCAAGAACCTCACGCCCGGCAGCACCAAAATCGCGCTGCGCGACGCCGAAGGGGTGATGATCGCGATCTTGCACGTGGAAGACGTTTGGCAACCCGATCGCCGCGCGGAAGCCAAGTCGGTCTTCGCTACCACGAGCCAGGCGCATCCGGGCGTCGCTTACCTGATGAATCGCAGCCATCCTTATTATGTTGGGGGCCGACTCGAAGGATTACAGCTTCCGAGTCACTATGATTTCAAGACCTTGCGACCAACGCCGGCTGAGCTTCGCGCGGAGTTCGCTAATCTCGGCTGGCGACGCATTGTGGCTTTCCAGACACGCAACCCGATGCATCGCGCGCACGTCGAGTTGACCTTCCGCGCCGCCAAACAGGTCGAAGCCAGCCTGCTCATTCAACCGGTCGTCGGCATGACCAAGCCTGGCGATGTCGATTACTTCACTCGCGTGCGCTGTTATCAGCTGCTGGTCCGAAAATATCCGGCCAACACCGCCAAGCTGGCGCTCGTGCCTTTTGCCATGCGCATGGGCGGCCCGCGGGAAGCCATCTGGCACTCACTCATCCGCAAGAACTACGGCTGCACACATTTCATTATCGGGCGCGATCACGCCGGCCCGGGAAAAGACACCGATGGCAAACCGTTCTACGGTCCCTACGACGCGCAGCACCTTTTCGCCAAACACGAAGCCGAGATTGGCGTCACCCAGGTGCCATTCCAAATGATGGTTTACCTTGAGGATAAGGATAAATATTTCCCGGAAAACGAAGTGCCGAAGGACGCGCGAGTCCTCACTCTTTCGGGAACGGAATTGCGCAGCCGGCTGAACGAAGGTCGCGATCTTCCCGAATGGTTCACCTACCCGGAGGTGGCGAAAGAACTGCGCCGCAGTTTTCCGCCGCGCCACAAGCAAGGCCTGACCATCTTTTTCAGTGGCTTGTCTGGCGCCGGCAAATCAACTATCGCAAACGTGCTCATGACCAAATTCCTCGAAGTCGGTGGCCGTCCGGTTACGCTCCTCGATGGCGACCTGGTGCGAAAGCATCTGAGCTCCGAACTTGGTTTCTCGAAGGAACATCGTGACATCAACATTCGCCGTATCGGCTATGTCGCCTCCGAGATCACAAAAAACGGCGGAATCGCGATTTGCGCGCCGATCGCACCATACGACGCGACCCGGAAGGATGTGCGCGCGATGATTGAACCGGTCGGCGGATTCATTCTCGTCCACCTCTCCACATCGGTCGATGTTTGCGAACAGCGCGATCGAAAAGGCCTCTATGCCAAGGCGCGGGCTGGTATTCTGAAGGAGTTTACAGGCATCAGCGATCCTTACGAAGAACCAACCGACGCCGAGTTGCACATCAATACCGCTGAGCTCTCGCCAGAGGAAGCTGCTCAGGAAATTGTTCTGCACCTGGAACGCGAAGGCTTTATCGGCATGAATCGCAACTCGGCCTAACGAGCGAAGCGAAGCCCGCCCTTTCACGCGAACACGCGCAAGCTGGCAATCGATGCAGCCGCCGGCACGATCTAACATCTTTCGATGACATTCAGATGACTTGTGAAGATTGTTATTGTGCAAAAATCGGATATTTGGCAACATCGCCCCTTATGTTCAACTTTGCTCTCCCCGGTCTAGAGATCGGGCGATTCGCCACAGCTAAAATGAGGCTGCTGGCGTACTTCAGCCTTCTCGCGACCGGGATTTTCTTCTTCAGCACTCAGCCGACCCGGGCTCAGGTGCTTTCACATGGGCCGGTAACTGGTGGCGTCACATCCTCCAGCGCAAACATTTTCTTGCGAACAGACCGTCCGGCGACAGTCGCTCTCCAATATAGCACCGATCCAACCTTCGCCACCTACCTGGTCTCGTCCAACTACAGCACCATTAAGTCGAGCGACTATACCGTTACAATACCTTTGGCCGGCCTCTCCGCCGAAACAACCTATTACCTGCGACCGCTGGTTAACGGCGTGCAAAATCCTGGCCCCTACTCTTTTGCCACATTCGCTCCTACCAACAGCTCGCGCACCTTCAACTTCGTCGTCTTCACTGACTTCACGACCGTAAAAAATCTTGACCGGGATGTAGACACATTCCAACACGCTACAGAATACGCTCCGGTCTTCGCCTTTATTGGCGGCGATTTCGACCATGGTAATCCCGGAACGATCAATGAAAAGCGGAACATGTTTAAAAGCCTCTACGATGCGAACAGCCTGCATCTGGAGGACTTTGTGAACCTCATACTTCATAAGATGCCCATCATTCACCAATGGGACGACCATGACTCTGGAGATAATAATTCTGACCGCACTTATGCTCATTGGGACTGGACTCAGCAGGCCTTCCAGGAGTACGTTCCTACCTATCCGCTACCTTCGGTTTCCCCTGGGATCTGGCAAAACTTCACCTATGCTCAGTTGGATGGCTTCGTCCTGGACTGTCGCAGTCAGCGCGACCCTGATGATGACCCTGATGACGCGAACAAGAGCATGCTCGACGGGAACAATCTCGGCGCTGCCGGGCAATTAGTGTGGCTGGAGCAGGGCCTGCTTCATTCCACCGCCAAGTGGAAAATTGTCTTCACGTCTGTGGTGACCAATCCTAGCACGAAAGAAAACGATGGCTGGGGTGCCTTTCAGACCGAGTGGAATACACTGAAGAATTTTATTCTATCGAATAACATCAACAATGTTGTCTTCATCGCCGGCGACCTGCACCTGGCCGCGATCGACAATGGAGTGGCTTCTGGTTTCCCCGAGATGTGCGTCGCTCAGCCTAACTCCCGCAACGCGCCTTTCAAATGTGCGACCGCTGCGAATGGAACCTGGAGCGAAGGCTACTATGACGAAACCTGTTCCGGCTTCGGTGTGGTTTCGGTGCTGCAAAACCCGGATAGGTTGCAATTGCAGGCCATCGATGAATTTGGCGTTCCGCGAATCTCCTACACGGTAAACGATCAAAACTCTACTCCGACCCCCACTCCCACTCCCACGGCCACACCCACTCCAACTCCGCCTCCTCCGACGATCAGGAAACAGCCGCGAGACGCGACGGCTGCGGTCGGTCACCGGGCGAAGTTTCACGTTGTCGCCGATGGTACGCCGCCACTTAGCTATCAATGGAAGAAAAATAACACTAACATTGATGGCGCGACTTCCGACACTTACTCCACACCTCGCGTCGTACAAAGCGATGACGGCTCTCTCTTCAGTGTTGTCGTTAGCAACAGCGGTGGCTCGGTCACGAGCAATAGCGCCAAGTTAACTGTGACACCGTAGCGCGACAGGCAAGGCTCGTTTAGACATAGGAGTATTCTGCCCAAATACTGTAAAGATTTGCCATCGTGAGATCAATCTGGCAATCATGCCGGTGGGCAGCCGGGTCGTTAGCTGTGGCAATGGCTTTAGTGACCGTCACGGCCAATTCGGCACGCGCTCAAGTCCTGACCCATGGACCGGTGGTCGGCGGAGTGACGGATACTGGCGCAAAAGTTTTCGTCCGCACGAGCCAGGCGGCAGATGTAACCTTGGAATACGGCACGGATCCAAATCTCGGCACTTATTCCCTTTCTACTACTGTCACAACCAGCGGGAGCAGCGATTATACCGCAATCATACCTCTAAGTGACCTTTCAGCCGAAAGCACCGTTTATCTCAATGTGATGGTCGACGGCGTGGCCCAGCTATCCCAGCCGCCGTATCCCTCTTTTGCCACTTTCGCACCCAGTGGCGCTTCGCGGACTTTCCAGTTTCTTGTCCTAAGCGATTTTGTCACGGTGCGAGACTTGGACCGGGATGTGCAGACTTTTACGAACGCCGCAGCAACAAACCCTGCCTTCGTTTTCATCGGTGGTGACTTTGACCATCGCAATCCCTCAAAGCTCGATACCAAACGAAGCATGTTCAAGGATCTTTATGACCCGGCTACGCTGCATATGAGCGGGTTTGTTCCTCTCATCTTGCAGAAGATGGGTATGATTCACCAATGGGATGATCACGACGCTGGACTTAACAATTGTGATCGAACGTATTCCGGGTGGGCTCTGACCCAGCAGGCGTTCCAAGAGTATGTGCCTACTTATCCGTTGCCTTCTGTTACTCCCGGTATCTGGCAAAAGTTCAGCTATGCCCAAATGGATGGGTTTGTTCTCGACTGTCGCAGCCAGCGTGACCCTGAGTTTGATCCGGATGACGCCAACAAAAGCATGCTGGATGGCAACAATCTGGGCGCGACCGGCCAACTACAATGGCTGGAGGGTGGCCTCCTCGGCTCTACCGCCAAATGGAAGGTTATCTTCAGCTCCGTCGTCACCAACCCCAGCACCAAAGTACCCGACGGCTGGGGCGGTTATCAGACGGAATGGAATGCCTTAAAGAATTTCATCCTCACCAACCAGATCTCGGGCGTTGTCTTTATCTCCGGGGACTTGCACCTCGCCGCCATTGATAATGGGACCGCTGCCGGTTTTCCTGAGATGTGTATCCCACAACCTAACTCTACCAAGGTGCCGATGAATTGTGCGACCGCTGCCAACGGACGATGGAGCGAAGGCTACTATGACGAAACCTGTTCCGGCTTCGGTCTCGTCAGCATCATGGAAAACCCCGACCGCCTCCTTCTGCAAACGGTGGACGAGTTTGGCACCATTCGGCTTTCCTATACTGTGAGCGATTCGTTGCCAACACCCACGCCCACTCCCACACCGCCGCCGCCTCCGCTAATCAAGAAACAACCAACTAATCAAAAGGCATATGTCGGGCAGTCCGCCACCTTTCGAACGCTCGCGACCGGCGCTCCGCCTCTTAGCTATCAGTGGAATAAGAACGGCACGCCGATCGACGGAGCGACAAGTAACATTTACACGACTCCTCCGGCGGTTATAACGGATAATGGATCTCTTTTTTCCGCTATCGTAAGTAATCCCGGAGGAAGCATTACAAGTAATAGCGCGAAACTAACGGTCCGAGCGCCACCTTAAGCCAGCTGGCCCATTTAGCAGGAGGTCACTGCAGCGCCGTGTCTAACTCCTGCTCTGCCGCCTGCAGGTCTTCGTATGCCTTGACAATGGCGTCCAGTTTCGTCTGCTGAGCTGACGTCAGCAAAGGTCGAATTTGCGCCAGGGCAGCTTCTACATCCGCCTTGATTTGAACCTGCGCTTGCTGGTGTATCGCACTGATTTGCGAACGCGTTTGGGCCACGATTGGTTGTATGCTGCTTTTTTCACTGCTAGTTAAGCCAAGGTCTTTACCGACCCGGTCGAGAAGATAACCCCAACCGTGCTGCGCAATTTGTGGCAACGATATCGGTGCGGCTGCGCCGGTCGTGACCGGCGCCGCGCTATTCGCCTGAGCATAGAGAGCGCCGGGCGTAAAGAGGCTAAGCGCGCTCCAGACAATGAGTGCAAGTCGATGAATTTTCATTTATTCCTTTCTTCAGCGAGGCAAAACTTCACCTCGTATCTACCATAGACGCCGTTGCGGACAGTCCGTTACACGCTTTCGTACAAACACTCTTGCGCTTCGCCCATCCAGGTTGTTTGTAGTCTCCCGGGTTGGCCGGCTTCAGATTCAATGCACCCTTCGCAGACTCCAACTTAATCAAGCTGTCATTTTGTGGAATGAATCAAGCCACTCTATCGTGAGGCAAACGCAAGGCGCGGGGAAGTCACATCTTCGTTGACTTAGCCGCCGCCTCTGACGATCGCTAGCCGTGAGCGATGGGATAGGCCCGATCGCGCAGCGATTCTGCCTCTGTCAGGCTCAAGACCCTCGCACTTCCCTGATTCGATCACGCAAGCGAACGACAGCTCGAACTCAAGTTTCGCAGAAGCCTGGTTACAACACGCTGCCGTCAGGGCCAAGCCGTTTGCCCGAGGTGCAGGAACCGGACACGCGTCACTCTAAGATGCCTGTACACTAAGAGATTGGCCATGTAGGCTTAGTCATTCTCATTATCTAGTTTTACGAAGACACCAGTTGCGCTGACTGCATCTATTCCTTTCGACATGACATGCTTCGCTCTGGGTAGCGACAAGCAGGACGTTGACGCAGCCAAAGCAGCCTACGAAAAGGCCAACGCGAATGAAGATCATTATCGTGGAACGATCATCCTCCTAAATGCCGACTCCTTCATTTATACAGAAGGAGGGAATGTCTATTTTCATTCGCGCGTGAAAGAATGAGCGCCACTGGATATCTTTCAACCTTTCGTAGACTCCAGGCAAATTGACGATTTGACCTGACGAGTTGGTGAACCAATGAGTCAAGTAAGTGAAGGATGGCGCTTACTCGCCTGATGATGGTTAAACGCGCGAACGACGGCGCCCGGACCCACGAGTATATTTAGTTGGCCTGCGCTTTGGTTCTATCCTGGTCAGCCCCGTCCCGCTCTTTACTTCCATGATCTGATCGCGCAGAAGCGCCGCGCGTTCGAACTCCAAGTTAGTGGAGGCTTGGTGCATCTCTTCTTCGAGCTCGCGAAGTAACTCCGTCAGGCTAAAATCGCCTCCGGCCTCTTGAATAACTGATGCCGCAATTTCACGACCGCGTAGAATGGTGTGAAGGCTTTCCTGAACGGCACGGCGAACGGTTTGCGGGGTGATGCCATGCTTTTCGTTGTATTCCATTTGCCTGGTACGGCGGTAGTCAGAGATCGAAATCAATGCCTGCATGCTCTGGGTTACGGTGTCGGCGAAGAGAACAACTTCGCCATTGATGTGGCGCGCGGCGCGGCCGGCGGTTTGGATAAGCGAAGTCTGGCTGCGGAGAAAGCCTTCCTTATCCGCGTCGAGAATACAGACTAAGGAGACTTCCGGCAAATCGAGGCCTTCTCGGAGCAGGTTAATCCCTACAAGGATGTCGAAGTCAGCCGCTCGCAGCCCACGCAGAATTTCGACGCGCTCGATGGTATCGATGTCGCTGTGCAGGTAGCGGACCTTCAGGCCGACGTCGCGCAAATAATCGGCCAGATCCTCTGCGGTTCTTTTCGTTAGGGTAGTTACAAGGACTCGCTCCTGCACTTCCACCCGTTGACGGCAAAGTTCGATCGTGTCATCGATCTGGTTCTTGAGCGGCTTCAGGGTGATCTTCGGGTCGAGCAAACCTGTCGGGCGAATAATCTGTTCTACAACCAGCGGCGCACCCGGAGTTTGAACGTCGAAATCTCCAGGAGACTGGTCGGTGCGACTTACTGTCACGGGCGCTTTGCCAGGAAGGACGAACGGCACCAACTCTTCTTCGCCAATGCGCGACCGCTTGTGCGGAAAATAGGCTTTGTTCCCAACGATGCTGTTTTGAATTTCGAATTCGGCCGGCGTGGCGCTCACATAGACGACTTGGTTCGTCGCGGCCATGAATTCGGGAAAATTCAGCGGCCGATTGTCGAGCGCGCTCGGAAGCCGGAAGCCATATTCGACGAGCACGGTCTTACGCGAACGATCACCTTCATACATCCCGCCGATCTGCGGAATGGTGGCGTGCGACTCGTCGACCACGAGGAGGAAATCCTTAGGGAAAAAATCGAGCAACGTAAAAGGCTTGGAGCCGGGCGCCCGGCCCGAGAGATGGCGCGAATAATTTTCGATCCCGTTGCAGAAGCCCATCTCCTGCAACATCTCGAGGTCGTACTCCGTTCGCATTTTCAGCCGCTGCGCCTCGAGCAATTTGCCCTGCGACTCCAACACTCTGATGCGATCGTCCAGCTCAGCGCGAATGGTGATGAGCGCGCGATTTAGCTTGTCAGCCGGCGTGACGAATTGTTTCGCCGGAAAAAAAGTCATCACACCTAACGACTCGTGCGTGTGCCCGGTTAGCGGATCAAACCGCGTGATCGCGTCCAACTCGTCACCAAAGAACTCAAGGCGGATCCCTTCCTCGTCCGCGGTGGCCGGATAAATCTCGACCACGTCGCCGCGGACGCGGAACTTACCTCTGGCGAAATTCATGTCGTTGCGCTCGTAAAGCATGTCGACCAGCCGACCCAGGACTGCTTCGCGTGAGATATGTTGTCCGCGTTTCACAGTCAGAAGCATTCGTTCATAGTCCTCGGGCGAGGTAACGCCGTAGATGCAGGAAACGCTCGCCACGACAATCGTGTCGCGCCGCGAAAGGAGCGCGCTGGTGGCGGAGAGACGCAGGCGTTCGATCTCTTCATTAATCGACGAATCCTTCTCGATGTAAGTATCGGAACGCGGGATGTAGGCCTCGGGCTGGTAATAATCGAAATAGCTAACGAAATACTCGACCGCGTTATGGGGGAAGAATTGCTTGAACTCAGAGTAAAGTTGGGCGGCGAGAGTCTTGTTGTGCGAAATGATGAGCGCTGGTCGATCCAGCTCGCGGATGACGTTCGCGATCGTGAAAGTCTTACCCGAGCCAGTCACGCCAAGAAGCGTCTGGTGGCGATTGTCGGCTTTGACCGATTTGAGCAGCTTGGCAATCGCCTGTCCCTGGTCGCCACGCGGGCGGTAGTTGGATTGGAGCCGATAAGACATTCCATGCAATATGCGCCAGTCTTGCGATCGGGACAATGCGCCAGCAGCTGCTGAGCGTTGTCCGGAATGGTCGGATTTGCTGTCCTTGTGCGCGGCTGAGCCCGCGGTAAACTTCCGCGAATTGAACAAAATCTTCCTTCGTCGCTTTGCGCCTCTGTTCCTCGCTCCAGTTCTTGCCCTGACGACCGTCGCTGCTCCAGTCCCAGGCGCGGCCGTGAACGGCCCGATTGATCGCAGTCACTGGCCTGCTGCCCTACGGAATGTCCCGCTGGAACGTCTGTCCACGGGTGCAATTAGTCTACTGGATCGCGGTGATCTGGTGATGCCGGCGCCGAATCCGGTGACGAAGGAGCAAGCCGCCACCGCACCAGTCACGCTCGACCTTCGCGTTGCGCCTGATCTCCGCCTTGGCGATGATCCATCACAGCTCCCGCCAACCATGCGGGCCCAAGCCGAACCCCACATCGCGCGATCGCCGGTCGACCCAGAAACGCTGGTAACGACATTTCAGGAAGGACGCTTTGCCGACGGCGGCGCGGTCGATTGCGGTTATGCCGTGACGCATGACGGTGGGCTCACCTGGACGAGAGCGTTGATCCCAAACCTAACGACGATTACCGGTGGACCATACTTTCGTGCGAGCGATCCAGTAGCCGGGATCGATCGGAGCGAACGGATCTTCCTTTGCACGGAAGACGCGACGAACAGTGATTTCACGACCGGAGCGGTGGTCGTCAGCCGTTCGCTCGATGGCGGAGCAACGTTCTCAGCTCCGTCGGTAGTTTTTCAGCCGACGGACAACAGCGACTTTCCAGACAAACCGTGGATGGCGGTAAACACCTTCGACAATACCGCGACTGTTGGGCGAATCTTGGTGACATGGACGCTGTTTGGCACGACTGACGCTTCGCCCATTTATCGCGCTTACAGCGACGATCACGGTGTCAGTTGGAGCGCGGCCGCGCCGATTCATGATACCGATACCCAGGCGCAAGGTTCGCAACCGATGTTCTTGCCTGACGGACAAGTCGCGATCGTCTACTGGAATTTTGCGGATAGTGGTTTCGGCGGTGATGACGCGCTCGCTGCACCGGAGGAGATCGACATTGTCCTCTCAAATGACGGCGGTGTGAGCTTCGGCGCGCCGATTCGAATCACCACCGTGACGCGTTACGACCAGCCGAGCATCCGCAACGGCGTTTTCCTTCCCTCGGCCACTACCGACCGCACAACCGGCGCGATCCATGTCGTTTACCAGGCGCGCAATTCTCTCGCCCAGCCGCGCATCCTCTCTACCAAATCGACCGATGGCGGACTCACTTGGACAACGCCAATCGGCGCGAGCGACAATCTGACTACCGGAGTTTTCAACGCCGCAATTTCCTCATCGCCCGACGGACAAACGCTGACCGTTTCCTTTTACGATCAACGCGACAGCGGAGGAAACACGACGCTTTGCAATCTTTATCTCGCGCAATCATTCGACGGCGGCGCTACATGGCAACCGAACATTCGCCTAACGAGCGTGACAACCAACGCGACGCTCGCGCCCCTTACTCCGCAGGGTTACATGCTGGGAGATTATCTTGGGATCGCGGAAACAACCGAACCCGATGTGCCCGCCGTGCCGGTATGGGTGGACACGCGGACCGGGAATCCCGACCCGTTCATCACCCGAGTCGGGATTGCGCCGGAGGTCGATTTCACCAGCTTCCAGGCTTCGCGACTCTCACTGGCGCAGATCAATGATCCACAGCTCGGCGGTCCGGATGGCGACGCCGATGGCGATGGCGAGGATAATCTCTCCGAATTTCTGTCGGGAACCGAGCCTAACGACCCGACTTCGGTTGTTCATACTTCGCGCCAACTCAATATCTCCACCCGCGAGGTCGTCGGCACAGGTGATAACGTCCTCATTGGCGGTTTTATCGTTACCGGAACGACTCCGAAAAATGTGATCCTGCGCGCTATCGGGCCGTCGCTCACGGCTGAAGGTGTCGAGGGCGCGCTCCAGGATCCGACGCTCGAATTGCATGACCACACGGGAGGGCTCATCGCTTCAAACGACAATTGGCGCGACACGCAGGAAAGCGCGATCCAAATGACGGGCATTCCGCCTAACGATGATCGCGAGTCCGCCATCGTCGCCACGCTCGATCCCGGCGAATACACCGCCATTGTGCGCGGGAAAAATGACACCATCGGAACGGCTTTGGTGGAAGCCTATGATCTCGATGCCACGCCGGCATCCCAGTTTGGAAACATCAGCACGCGCGGCGAGGTCGGCACTGACAATGACGTCCTTATCGGCGGCCTGATTGTTTCGTCGGAGGAATCGGGGCAGGCGAATGTCATCGTCCGCGCACTCGGTCCGTCGTTGGGCAACTCGGGCGTGAGTGGAACCCTGGCCGATCCCACACTCGAGCTGCACAACGGCAACGGAGACCTGCTGACCTTCAACGATAATTGGCAGGACTCACAAGGCGGCATCATCGCATCCGCCAATCTCGCACCTAACGATGCTCTGGAGTCAGCGATTTTTGCGACCCTCGCCGCGGGCGAATACACAGCGGTCGTCCGGGGAGCAAACGCGACCACCGGTGTCGGGCTGGTGGAGGTTTTCGACATTCCTTAATCGGGCAAGCTCTTGTCTGGAAAGAGCGAATTCGCGGGAGCGCTGAGATCAACCGCCGCAGAAAAGATAGCCGCTCTATAGGAAACGACAAATAATCAGCTCCAACCTGGCGCACTCGAGCCGCGACGAGATTTAGAGACCTGGCACTTGCCAAAGCAAGACAGCCGGGCCTCTTGCGAAGCCCGGCTGCTGTTGAGTGTTAGAGTTAGCGAGTAACTGTGGCGACTTAGTAATCCATGCCGCCCATGCCACCCATACCGCCCGGAGGCATCGCCGGAGCTTTCTCCTTCTCAGGCGCTTCCGTGATGACTGCCTCGGTGGTGAGAAGCAGGCCACTGATCGAGGCCGCGTTCTGCAAAGCACTGCGAGTTACCTTGGTCGGATCGACGATACCCGCTTTCACGAGGTCGGTGTATTCCTCCCTGGCAACGTCGTAGCCTTCACTACCCTTGCGCTTTTTCACTTCCTGAACGATGAGCGCACCCTCCTGACCAGCGTTATCGGCCAGGGTACGGAGCGGCTCTTCGATCGCGCGGCGAATAATCGCCACACCGACCGCTTCATCGCCATCGAGCTTTAGATTATCGAGCGCTTTTTGCGCACGGATGAGTGCGACACCGCCGCCCGGGACAATGCCTTCCTCGACCGCGGCGCGAGTGGCGTGCAATGCGTCTTCGACACGAGCCTTCTTTTCCTTCATCTCAGTCTCAGTCGCTGCGCCGACATTGATGACGGCGACGCCACCGGCCAGTTTCGCGAGTCGCTCCTGAAGCTTCTCACGATCGTAGTCGGAAGTTGTCTCTTCGATCTGACGACGGATCTGGCTCACACGACCCTGAATGTCGGCCTGTTTGCCTTCGCCTTCCACGATCGTGGTATTTTCCTTGTCGATCGTAACACGCTTTGTGCGGCCGAGATCGTCCAGCTTCACGTTCTCGAGTTTGATACCGAGATCTTCCGTGATGCAACGACCACCCGTAAGAACAGCGAGGTCTTCCAGCATAGCCTTACGACGATCGCCAAAACCCGGAGCTTTCACCGCCGCGACTTGCAGGGTACCGCGAAGCTTGTTGACGACCAAAGTAGCGAGCGCTTCGCCCTCAACGTCTTCCGCGATGATAAGAAGCGGTCGACCAGCTTTGGCAACTTTCTCGAGCAGCGGAAGCATGTCTTTCAGGCTCGAAATCTTCTTCTCGTGGATGAGAATGTAAGGATTCTCGAGCACGGCTTCCATTGCTTCGGCGTTAGTCACGAAGTAGGGCGAGAGATAGCCCTTATCGAACTGCATGCCTTCCACGACTTCGAGGGTTGTGTCGATGGAACGGGCTTCCTCGACGGTAATGGTGCCGTCCTTACCCACCTTGTCCATGGCGTCGGCGATGATTTCACCGATGGTCTTATCCCAGTTCGCTGAAACCGTTGCAACCTGGGCAATCTCGTTGCGATCGCTGACCTTCTTCGAGATCTTGCCAAGCTCGGCGACGATAGCTTCAACGGCTTTGTTAATCCCCCGTTGGAGCGAAGTAGGATTCGCGCCCGCAGTCACGTTACGCAGACCTTCCTTGTAGATGGATTCAGCGAGGACGGTCGCCGTTGTGGTACCGTCACCCGCGATGTCCGAGGTCTTGGAAGCGACCTCGCGCACCAGCTGAGCTCCCATGTTTTCGTAAGGATCCTCCAGCTCGATTTCCTTGGCCACCGTTACGCCATCCTTGGTGATGGTCGGGCTGCCGAATTTCTTGTCGAGGATCACGTTGCGGCCGCTCGGTCCGAGCGTCGCCTTCACAGCCTTCGAGAGTTTCTCGATGCCGCGGAGAAGCGCATGTCGCGCATTCTCGTCAAATTGTAATTGTTTAGCTGCCATAAGTCTTTTTTGTTAGTCTTTGCTTTGAGTTATAACTGGGTTAACCGATGATACCGAGGATGTCGTCCTCGCGCATGATGAGATAAGACTCACCGTCCACCTTGATTTCGGTGCCGCCATACTTGGAAATCAGGACCTTGTCGCCCTTTTTGACGGTGAATTCTACCTTCTTGCCGTTGTCGTCCACCTTGCCTGTACCGAGAGCGACGACATTGCCTTCCTGCGGCTTTTCCTTGGCGGAATCAGGAATAATGATGCCGCCCTTCTTGGTTTCTTGCTCTTCGATCGGCTGCACAAGCACCCGGTCGCCGAGCGGTTTCACATTAATTGCCATATGGTTTTAACTTCTCCTTGGTTGGTTTGTTGCCATCGGACTGCTCATCGCGAAGCGACAAGCGGCCTTGGCAAATTGTGGGTTATCAAAAGTCTACTTCTTGTCCTCGTCGACGACCTCAAATTCGGCATCGACCACATCGCCCTGGTCTTTGCGCGGACCGTCTTGTTGAGGCTCGGCTTGAGGGCCGGGACGTCCACCCGCTTCGGGACCCGGAGTGGGACCTGCGCTGGCAGCGGCTTGTTTGTAAAGTTCGGCACTGATTTCCTGAAACTTATTCTGTAAGTCTTCGTAGGTGCGCTTCATTGCATCGGTATCGTTGGCATTGATCGCCTCACGTACCTTTGCTATCGCTTCTTCGACCGACTTCTTCTTATCCTCAGGAACCTTATCGCCGAGATCCTTCAACTGCTTTTCACTCTGGTACGCCAGTGTATCTGCATTGTTCTTGATCTCGATGGCTTCCTTCGCCTTACGGTCCTCTTCGGCATGAGCCTCGGCGTCGCTTTGCATGCGCTGCACTTCCTCCTTGCTCAAGCCAGAGCTACCCGTAATGGAGATTTTCTGCTCCTTGCCAGAACCAAGGTCCTTGGCCGAGACATGCAAGATACCATTGGCGTCAATGTCAAAAGTTACTTCGATCTGTGGCGCGCCACGTGGAGCTGGCGGGATACCATCCAGGTGGAAGGTTCCAAGATTCTTGTTGTCACGCGAGAGTGGACGTTCACCCTGTAGCACCTTAATTTCTACCCCTGGCTGGTTGTCGCTGTAAGTCGAAAAGATCTGGGACTTTCGAGTTGGGATGGTCGTGTTACGTGGAATCATCGGCGTGGCCACGCCGCCCGCAGTTTCAATCGCGAGGGTTAGCGGCGTGACATCGAGCAGGAGCACGTCTTTCACGTCCCCTTTAAGCACGCCTCCCTGAATCGCAGCGCCAACAGCCACGACCTCATCCGGATTCACTCCCTTATGAGGTTCCTTACCGATCAACTCGCGGGCGGTTTCAATTACCTTTGGCATGCGAGTCATACCGCCAACTAAAACAAGCTCATTGATATCCTTCTCGCTCAGCTTCGCGTCGGCCAGACAGTCTTTGACCGGCTTAACCGTCCGCTGGAAGAGAGAGTCAGTCAGTTGCTCAAGTTTCGAACGGGTAAGCTTCTTCTGGATGTGCTTGGGACCGCTCGCATCTGCCGTGATGAACGGCAGGTTGATCTCATATTCTTGAGAGGAAGAAAGTGCAATCTTAGCCTTCTCAGCTTCTTCTTTGATGCGCTGGATGGCATCCGGTTGCTTCGACAGGTCGATGCCAGTCTCTTTCTTAAACTCTCCGACGATCCAATCGACCAATACATTATCCCAGTCATCGCCACCCAGGTGCGTATCACCATTGGTCGCCTTCACTTCGAAAACCCCGTCGCCAATCTCGAGGACGGAGATATCGAAGGTGCCGCCGCCTAAGTCATAGACAGCGATTTTCTCGTCCTTCTTCTTGTCGAGACCATAAGCGAGCGAAGCCGCCGTGGGTTCATTGATAATGCGCAGCACTTCCAGGCCGGCAATCTTGCCAGCATCTTTTGTCGCATTGCGCTGAGAGTCATTGAAGTAAGCCGGAACAGTAACCACCGCCTGTGTGATCTTTTCGCCGAGCTTCGATTCGGCGTCTGCTTTCAGCTTCGAGAGAATCATGGCGGAGATCTCCGGCGGAGAAAAAGTCTTCTTCTCGCCATTCACTTCCACCTGCACATGAGCGTCGCCGTTAGCCGCCTTAACGATTTTGTAGGGGACACGATGCTGTTCATCACGCACCTCATCATATTTGCGCCCCATAAAACGCTTGATCGAGAAAATCGTGTTCGCGGGATTGGTGACTGCTTGCCGCTTGGCGGCTTGACCAACAAGGCGCTCGCCATTCTTGGCGAATGCGACAATGGAAGGCGTGGTGCGCGCGCCTTCACTGTTTTCCAAAACTATTGGGTCCCCGCCCTCCATTACAGACATACAGGAGTTGGTCGTGCCCAAATCAATACCTAAGACTTTAGCCATTTATTTAAAAATCCTTTCTGTAGTCATTAGCAATGGCCGTTCCAAGAAGACATCAAGCTACATAAGTCGTTTATCATCAGCATAATATACGTTTCCTAGAACCGGGAACCATTGAAATTTAGAGCCAGCCTGTCCCGCTTGGCTCTTGAGGGTGGAGCCATCGTGGCTCAAACCAACGTGGTATGCGGGCTGCTCAAATCCGCGGGATGATGCGGGGTTCTGGCAGCACCGAGAGCGCGGCGACGGGAAATCGCGATCTCTTCTTCGCCTGTGGGCACTGCGGAATTCCGCTGGTCGTCGATTGCGCCGCAGCAGGCGCTATCTTGAGGTGTGAAGGTTGCGGAAGACCCGTAACGGTTCCCCAAGAATCAACCGATCCGGCCGAGGCGGCTGCGTTCAAAGTAGCGGAGAAATTGGCGGAGCTTTGCCGACACCTGAAAGAGAACGAATCGCAACGAACCGAAGTGAAGGGCTACATCAATCAGCTCACCATTCAGCTTCATCGCTGGCAGTTGCGGCTGCAGTCCTTGGAAGAGCGAAATAAGGTGCTCACAACTGAAATTGGCGGTCTCCGCGCAGGCGGCACGCAGATACTTTAAGCCGGTCGTGCTCGAAGAGAATCGCCGGTCATCTCCGCGCAATAAAACTCGCCGCCTTAATCAGTCTTATCCCAGCGCGCTCTGACGATGACGCTCTGCTCGACTTACTTGTGCGCAAACACCTCATCACTGAGAAGGACGCGGCTCAAGTGCGAACTGAGATGCACAAGAAGGCCGAAAAGGAAGCTCCGGTTTCGAATGAGACGAAGATAAAGCTTTCTTCGTCTCTTACAGAACTCGAACTCTACGGAAATGCCCGAGTTAGATATGAAGTCCCTAGCGGTCAAACAGCCGCGCCAGACACGCTTAATTCACATGGCGACACCTTTCAACGGGATCGAGCACGTTATCGATAGCCGCGTAAACATCGAGGGAGTCTATGTCCAATTGGGCTATGCGATCACGGACGCGGTCGTCGCCAATCTGACTTACGGCCACGGTTGGCAGATCGATCATGATTTCGGCACCGGCGGTGTAGGTGAGATCGGCACCATTCCGGTCGACGACTATAACTTGTTCCAAGCCGACTTAAGCTTCAGGTTCTAAACGCACGCGATGATCTCCTCCAGAATAAGCCAGCAAATGTCGGTTAGGTTTGAGGCCCGCCGGAAAATCCCGGCTGGCCTTTCTCTTTAGGACAATGATCATCTTTTCACACGGCTCCGTGTTGGCGCTATCGGAGAAGCCGAATCGAGGGCCTTGTCACCCAATTGTAACACTAAAGGTTTTGACCCTCTCGGCGGGACTGCGGCACGGTGAGGCCTTATGAAACTGACCACCTTCATCGCCAATCTCTTTGGGGTAACGCTCCTTCTGGGTCTTGCCGCGACCAGTTTCGCGCAGATGACGATCAACGGCGCCGGCGCCACATTTCCGTACCCGATCTATTCCAAATGGTTTGACGCCTATGCCAAGGTTGATCCATCGGCCCGATTTAACTACCAATCGATTGGGTCCGGGGGCGGCCAGAAACAAATTCTGGCGCAGACGGTGGATTTCGGCGCTTCTGATGGACCGATGAGCGATGAGAACCTGGCCAAGGCGCCAGGCAAATTACTCCACATTCCGACGGTCGCAGGCGCGGTGGTGTTGACTTACAACTTGCCGGGCAATCCTAACCTAAAACTCGATGGCGAAACGGTTGCCGATATTTTTCTAGGCAAGATCAAGAAGTGGAACGACCCCAAGATCGCGAGCACGAATCAGGGAATGACCTTACCTAATGAGGATATCGTGGTCGTGCATCGTTCGGACGGCAGCGGTACGACTTACATCTTCACCGACTACCTGAGCAAGGTGAGTCCGGAATGGAAATCGAAGGTCGGCAACAACACCTCTGTGAGCTGGCCAGCTGGTCTCGGCGGCAAGGGTAACGAAGGAGTCTCGGGTCAGGTGAAACAGACGCCAAACTCGATCGGCTACGTTGAGTTGATCTACGCCACCCAAAATAAGATGCCTTATGCCGAATTGAAAAACGCAGCAGGCGAGTTCGTGAAACCAACGCTCGACTCGGTCACTGCTGCGCTGGCGACGGCGAACATTCCCGACGACTTCCGCTTTTCCATAACGAACGCGGCGGGCAAAGATGCCTATCCCATCGCCGGCGCAACCTGGTTGCTTGTCTACGAACAGCAGAAGGACGCGACCAAGGGCAAGAAACTGGTTGAGTTTCTGAAATGGGCGGAGACGCAGGGCGAGCAGATGGCGAAAGACCTCGATTACGCGCCACTGCCGGAGACTTTGCAGAAGCGCGTGATGGATCGGATTAACGAGATTAAGTACTAGAGGCATACACAGTGGGCGCCCGTCGAGGAATACACAGGACTCGGAGCGCGCGCCTGGTCGCGCGGACAAGTTTCTTATGCCGGTAGTCGCTTCAATTCCCGCGGTCGAGCGGAGTGCGTCGCAGTTGATGGCGCCGCCGTCGCGTCTTGGCGACAAGGCGTTCGAATGGCTCACGATGGCGATGGCGGGCGCCGTCGTGTTGCTGGTCATCCTGGTCGGCTGGCAGCTCTGGAGCGACTCCATGCTCGCGATCCGGAAGTTTGGCTTCCACTTTCTCGGCAGCTCGACCTGGGACCCGGTGGCGGAACAGTTCGGCGCGCTGCCCTTTATCTACGGGACCTTGGTCTCGTCGCTTATTGCGCTCGTCATCGCAGTGCCTTTGAGTATTGCGACGGCCGTTTATCTAACGGAGCTGGCGCCGCTCTCGATTCGGCAGCCAATCATCTCGCTCATCGAGATGCTGGCCGCCATCCCGAGCGTGATTCTCGGGTTGTGGGGCATCTTCGTCATGATCCCGTTCCTGCGCGACTATCCGTTTCCATTTCTAAAAAAATACTTGGGCTGGACCGGCTTGTTCACCGGACCAATTTACGGTGTCTCGATGCTCGCGGGTGGAATCATCATCGCGATTATGATTTTGCCTATCATCACATCAGTCTCGCGCGAAATTCTGCGAAGCGTACCAAACCTGCAACGCGAAGCTGCCTACGCGCTTGGCGCGACACGTTGGGAGGTAACGCGCATCGCAGTCCTCAGCTATGCGAAAAAAGGCCTCTTCGGTGCAATCATTCTCGGCCTCGGCCGCGCACTGGGCGAGACGATGGCCGTTACAATGGTGATCGGCAACACGCCGCAGGTCGCGCTCTCTTTACTTAAACCCGGCTACACGCTGGCGAGCGTGATTGCGAACGAGTTTACCGAAGCGACGACCGACATCTATTTGCAGGCCCTTTTTGAAATTGCCCTTGTCCTGTTTGGCATCACGATTGTCGCGAACCTGCTCGCGCAGCTGTTGCTAAAAACCTTTGGCGCCCCGCAGACCACTCGAGCCGTGCAATGAACCGATCCTCGAGCAATAACCAACATCACTGGCGGAAGCTGAAGAGCGCGCTCGCCTCCGGTCTTGCCTTCACTTCCGCGTTGCTTGTTATCTCGCCGCTCGCACTCGTTTTCTTTTATCTTCTCATCAGCGGCGCAACTTCGCTCAACTGGGCGTTCTTCACCCATCTTCCGGCTCCTGTCGGCGAAAAAGGTGGCGGTATGGCCAACGCCATCGTCGGCACGCTGGAATTGCTTGGCCTGGCGTCGATCGTTGGGATTCCCGTCGGGATTCTAGGGGGAGTTTATCTTGCCGAGTACGGCTCTGCCCGAATCAACTGGGGCCTGCGTTTTGTCGCCGATGTATTGAATGGCGTCCCCTCCATCACCTGGGGAGTGGTGGTTTACGGATTGGTCGTTCTTCGTTTCAAAAGCTTCTCGGCCTACGCCGGTGGTCTCGCCCTCGGCTTAATGATGATTCCTCTCATCATGCGCACGACTGAAGAAGTCCTACTGCTCGTGCCTAACGGATACCGCGAAGCCTCTCTTGCCCTCGGCATAAGTCGTTGGAGAACGATCGTCAACATTGTGATGAAGACCGCCTCCAAGGGCATCGTCACCGGCATTCTTCTCGCCCTCGCGCGTATCGCCGGCGAGACTGCGCCGCTCCTTTTCACTGCTTTCGGTAACCATTTCTGGAATCGAAACCTTACCGAGCCGATTGCTGCGCTACCGCTACAAATATTTTCCTACGCTATCTCGCCTTACGACGATTGGCATCGGCAGGCGTGGGCGGGGGCGCTTGTCCTCGTCGTGGGAATTTTCATCATCAACCTGCTGGTGCGAGTTTTGACTCGCGAACGCACCGCGCGCCTCATCTAAACATGCCTGTAAAGACCATGTCATCTTTCGAACCGAATGCGCAGACCGGCGCAGCGACGTCTCCTGGCGTGCCCGCCGAATCGCCGTCCTCGCCAGCGGAGCCAGCTTTCAAGGTAAACAATCTCTCGATTTGGTATGGTGAGAAACAGGCGATCAAGAACGTCTCGATTGATATCCCGGCGAAAGCGATCACCGCCATCATTGGCCCGAGCGGTTGCGGTAAGTCGACTTTTCTGCGCTGTCTTAACCGGATGCACGAATTAGTCCCCCGCACCCGACTGGAAGGCGACATTCATTTTTACGGTGAAGACCTTTACGGTCCGACCGTCGATCCGGCCGTAGTTCGCCGGCGGGTCGGAATGGTTTTCCAGAAATCGAATCCATTTCCCACCATGTCGATCGAAGAGAATGTCCTCGTCGGCCTTCGACTCAACGGAGTGCGCGATCGCCGTTTCCTCAACGAACGTCTCGAGCAATCGCTCCGTCGCTCCGCGCTTTGGGAAGAAGTAAAGCACGACCTCAAGAAGCCTGGCATGAGCATTTCCGGTGGACAGCAGCAGCGTCTCTGCATTGCGCGCGCACTCGCCGTCGAGCCTGAGGTGCTGCTTATGGACGAACCTTGTTCGGCGCTTGATCCGATCGCGACAGCCAAGATCGAAGAGCTTATCCGCGAGCTGCGCGACAAATACACCATCGTGATCGTAACGCACAACATGCAACAGGCCAGCCGCGTTTCCGATAAGACCGCTTTCTTCTATGTCGGCGAGCTGATCGAGTTCGGAGATACCACGCAGCTCTTTAATCGACCGAGTGAACGGCAAACCGAGGACTACATCACCGGTCGCTTCGGCTAATTCATGATGCGCACCCGACACATCCTGCGTGAGTTCGATCGGGCGTTGGACGCGCTCCGCTCCGACGCGCTTATGATGGCGAGCCTGACGGACCGCAATTTGCAAAACGCGATGAGTTGCTTGCTCGATCGCAACCCCGAGCTATGCGTCGTCACCGTCCTCGATGAAAAGGAAGTCGACGCTCTCGAGAAGAAAGTCGACCGCGACGGCGTCGACATTTTGCTTCGCTATCAGCCGGTGGCATCTGATCTCCGCCAGGTTGTCTCGACCATGAAGCTCGGGAGTAATCTGGAACGTGTGGCCGATCAGGCAGTCAACATCGCGAAGCGCTCGCGCAGGCTGTCGATGGAGCCGGAACTGCATGAAGCGTTTGCGCTCGGGCCGCTTTTCGTCGACGCCATCTCAATCTTCCGCGATAGCATCCGCGCTTACGCCGATGGCGACGTCGCTTTGGCGCGTACGCTGCGGGAACGCGATCGCGAGATCGACCAAATGAATCGCCAGATCGCCGACGACCTCACGGCGAAAATGGCTGAGCAAGCTGATCGCATTCCTGATTACCTACAGCTGCTCTTCATCGCGCGTCATCTCGAGCGGGTTGGCGACCACGCCAAGAACATCGCCGAGGACGCTGTCTACGCCGCGGAAGCGGAAGATATTCGCCATCCGGACAACGCGCTGGCCTATCACTAGCCTAACGCCTAACGAGCTTTGGCGGGACGAGCCAGAGCAGTTTTCCTTTCTTGCCGACGTAGTCGACCAATGCCACGCCCGCTTTCGGCATTTTCACCTTCCCGCCGGTAAGGGCGCCAATGATTTCTGAAAAATCCGGTTCGTGCCCGACCAGCATGAGCGCGTCATGCGGATGTTTGCGCAACAATCGCGGCAAATCCTGTAAGCCAAAACCAGGGGCGAGCATTTTTTCCTCGCGACAGACCACTTTCAAATGCTCCGCTGCGATGTCCGCCGTTTGTTCTGCCCTCGGCAAGGGGCTTGTCAGGATCGAATCCACCTTCGCTTTGCAATGGGCAAGGAACTCACCGACCTCGTGCATTTCCTGGCGACCTGCTTTCGTTAGGGGACGATCGTCGTCCTTGCCTTTCCAGTCCGGCCAGTCCGCCTGACCGTGTCGCAGCAGGTAAAGGCGCATGAGTTACCCTGTCGTTCCGTCGGCAGGCTCGGCTCCCTGATGCCGGATGTCCTCCGCTGCCGCGACGAAAACCGCGTCCTCTCCGATATTTGTCGCATGATCCCCCACTCGCTCGAGGTGCCGCGCAATGAACATCAGATTCAAATAACCGCGCAGTTGATCTGGATCCTGCGCCATACATTCAGTCAGTCGACGACTAACGTTGGCGTTCATTTCATCAAGAGTTTTATCGCGCGCCTTTAGGCCACGCGCCAAGGCGACGTTTTCATTCACGTAGGCCTCAATACTATCCTGGAACATCTTCATCGCTTGCGCGCGCAGGGGTTCGATCAGGCTAACCTCGAGCAAAGCCGGATGCTGATTCAGCTTGCGCGCCTTCCGTGCGATGTTCACGGCCTGATCTCCCATCCGTTCGAGGTTCGAGCAAAGCTTCATCGCGGATACCACGCGCCGCAGATCGGACGCCACAGGCTGGAAACGCAAGAGCAGATCAATCCCGTCCTTGTCCACTTGCTTCTCGAGCTGGTCGATCTCTTCGTCATCCGCGATCGCCGTCGCACAAGGATCGTCGTCGCGCTGGAATAAGCCGTTCAGCGCATTGTCGAGGCTGCGTGTCGTTAGGCTGGCCATCATCAATACGTTGTGCCGCAACGTGCCGAGCGCCTCATCGAACGTGCCCAGAATGTGTTTAGAAATCATCACCCCGTAGGTATCAACCAAAGCGCCCTGCGATGTAATCCTCCGCTTGGTGTAGTGACGGCTGGAATCCGAGTAGCCGCAACAAGCTCGACCAAACTCCAAGACAAAAGAAAGCGGTATGATCGGAGCAGCGTGCAGTCCGCTGTCGTCTTTATCATTTCCACGCCTTCAACATGCTTTAGCCCGTGACTACGGGGAAAGTCTTTAATGTTACGATTCGATGACGTCGGCCGCGGGGAGGTGCACGCGAACAGTTGTCCCCCGGCCAACCTCGCTCACTGCCTCCACGGTGCCGCCGTGCAGTTGGGCAATATGTTTGACGATAGATAGCCCCAGCCCGGTCCCGCCAAGTTCGTGACGGCGCGCTCGGTCAGCACGGTAGAAGCGTTCGAAAATCCGCGACAAATCACGCGCTGCAATTCCCGGCCCGTCGTCGCTCACCGCCAGGGTAATGCCACCGCTATCCCCTGCCACAGAGACCACGATGCGACCACCTTGAGGCGCATATTTCACGGCATTGTCGAGCAGGTTGTAAACGACCTCCTGTATTCGCGCTTCGTCGGCCCGCAACGGCGGCAGATCGTCAGCCAGCTGCAATTCGGCGTGCAGTTTCTTTGAGGCAAATTTCTTCTCCCAATCGCGCATGATGCCGCTGAGAAAATTGTTTAATCGGATCGTCGTTAGATCGAGCATCATTCCTGGTCCCTCGAGGCGCGCAAGGCTAAGAACGTCGTCGACTAAAAGCGTAAGACGATTGGAGTGGCGCTCCATTACTTCAAAGATGCGGAGCAATTCCCCAGGCGGTTGTTTGGGATTCTCGAGCAGTGTTTCGAGATAACCGCGCAGGATCGAAAGCGGCGTCCGCAGCTCATGCGACACGTTGGCGATGAAGTCACGCCGCATGGCTTCGGTTCGCCGCAGCTCCGTTATATCGCGAAAGAGCACGACCGCGCCGCTCACCGCGCCAAGTTCATCCTTAATCGGCTCGGCTACGACCTCCAGGTGACACTCAGGTACCGGTGCTCGATGAAGGACGATCTCTCCTCTCTGCGTTTCGCCGCTGGCAAGCGCTTCGCCTAACAATCGTTCGACTGCGGCGTCACGCACCGATTCGAGCAGAGTGACGTTTTCCATCTCAGGCGGGAGAGCAAACATTTCACAAAAAGCTTTATTCGTTAGGCGCAGACGCCGTTCGCGATCCGCCACCACCAGACCGTCCGCCAGGGCGCCAGTGATCGCTTGCACCCCGAACTCGCCTTCCTGTACCCGCGCGCGCAAGGTCGCTTCGCGTAAAGCCAGCTGTTCGAGGGCGAGTGCGATGCCACGTATCCGCGGGCTGCCACCGATCAGGAAGGTGCGCGGGGCGCGTTCCGCAGCCACTTCCCTAACGAGTTGCTCGAGTTCCCGGGACGGTGCAAGCCAGCGATGCCACGCGTGCCACCAGGTGTAGAGCAGAGCCGCAACCGCAAGCGCAAATGCCAGCCAGCCCATGCACGGAAGCTATTCGCGCAGCCGATAACCGAAGCCGCGCACCGTCTCGATCGCGCTCGCCGCCTTTCCCAGCTTCTCGCGCAGCCGGCGCACATGGGTGTCGACCGTCCGTGTGTCGATCGCACTCTCGTAACCCCAAACTTCATTGAGCAAACGATCGCGTGACTGCACCCGGCCCGGCCGTCGCATCAGCATGCTGAGTAGTTTAAATTCGACCGCCGTGAGCGTGATTGCTTTTCCGGCAACGAGAACGCGATGCCGCGCGGAATCGATCGTAATCGGGCCGCGCGTCACGTTTTCTTCCGTCAGCTCGCCTTGGCCGCGGCGCAAAATTGCTTTGATTCGCAGAAGCATTTCGCGCGGACTGAACGGCTTCGTCACATAATCGTCCGCGCCGAATTCGAGCCCGACAATGCGATCGACCTCTTCGGCTCTTGCCGTCAGCATGATGATTGGGATGTGACGTGTCACGGAATCGGTTTTAAGCAGTTTGCAAACCTCGAGACCCGACATTCGCGGCAACATGAGATCGAGGACGATGAGTGCCGGCGATTCGGCACGCGCTTTTTTCAAGCCTTCCGCCCCGTCCGCTGCACTGCTCATCGTAAAACCGCCGGCTTTCTTCAATTGCATCGTGAGCAGATCGACCACGTCCGCTTCGTCCTCGATGATCAGGATCTTTTTGTTAGGCATAACCGCAGTTTTAAGCGGGAAAATGAAACTATGGAGAAGGCGAGACGACTTACAATTTTCCAATCGACCGGAGCGCAATCAATCGCGTGCCAGTTTCACATTGCTGTAACGGCTCGCTCCCGTCACTTCGTCCCCCAGCCAGTCGGGCGGGCGAAACTCGTGGTAGGAATTCACGTCTGGAAATTCCACTTCCGCCACCATCAAACCTTCGTTTGAGCCGCGGTAAATATCGATCTCGACCGTGAGGTTCTTGTAGGGAACATAATAGCGCGTTTTCGTTAGGCGTGCGCCGGCTGTCGCCGGCCAGAGAATGGAAAATTGCGCGGCATTGAGATGAATCTCGCGCTCCTCGCGCGCACGAGCCGGGCCGCGTTTGAAGGTGAGCGTGCAGACGCGACCTCTCTTGCGCAATCGTACATGCGCCTTGCGGCCGACTGCCAGATAACCCTGCACGATCTGGCTATGAGGGTAGCGCTCGAGCGCGCGCGGCAATTTCCGAATGAGAAACTTTCGTTCGATTTCCTGGTGCGTGTTCTTCATCGTTAGGCAATTACCAGGGAGGGGACTCGAACCCCTAAGGATTGCTCCACCAGATCCTAAGTCTGGCGCGTCTGCCAATTTCGCCACCCTGGTTCACTCTGCGGTCGGGAATGGCATTTTCGCCCTCCGATCTTGCGCCGCATTCTATCGCAGCGAATTCTTCTCGCAATCGGAGAGACGCCGAGCTGATCAGGCGAGATGAAGCTGACCTTCGACGTAAGTGAGCGCTTCGCCACCGATAGCCACGCGATCGCCACGATCCTCGCAAAAGAGCTCACCGCCGCGTGCTGAGATTTGGCGGGCAAACAATTCTCTCTTACTCAAACGCTGCGACCAATAAGGAATCAAGGTGCAATGGGTCGAACCAGTAACTGGGTCTTCTGGAATGCCGGCAGCCGGAGCGAAATAGCGCGAGACAAAATCGCAGTCATCCCCGGGCGCCGTCACCACAACGCCCTGGACGTCGAGCCGGCTCAGAGCCTCGAAGTCGGGCTGGATCGACGCGACTTCCCGCTGCGATTCGAAAATAGCGAAGTAATCACGGCTCTTCCGGATTTCATCAGGCATCGCGCCTAACGAATTGGCGAGTTCCTGACAGGCTTCGACTTTCGGAGCCGGACGCGAGGGAAAATCGAGCACCAGCCGGTTTCCTTCGCAGGCGACGAGCAAGTCGCCGGCTTGACTGCGAAAGCGCACCTGATCTCCCGGTTGATTGCGATGACGGAAGAGAACGTGAGCGGCGGCGAGCGTAGCGTGCCCGCACAATTCCACTTCGACCTTCGGAGTCATCCAGCGAAGATCGAAAAAATCATTCTGCTTAACGAGGAAGGCGGTTTCCGGCAGATCGTTCTGGGCGGCAATGGTCTGCATCAATTCGTTCGGCAGCCACTCATCCAGAAGACAGACGCCCGCCGGATTGCCCCCAAAAACCCGGCTCGTAAAAGCGAAAATCTCAAAATAAGGAATGGAGCGTCTCATCGCCACGTCGAATTCCTCCGGCAGGGACGCGTTCTTTGCAAGCGGCCGCGGCGGCGACCATTAATCGTTCCTTTGCGCTGTTTTTGCCCAAATGCGGGTGCCGAGCGCGAGCGCAGAAATCGTGAGGCCGAGTGTAATTCCCCACCACATTCCGCGCACGCCGAAACCGCAGGGGAAAGCGAGAAGCCAGCCGGCGGGAATCGAGATGATCCAATAGACGACAAAGGCAATCCAGCCTGGCACTTTAACATCGCCAAGACCGCGTAGGGCTCCCGCAGAGGAAACCTGCAAGGCGTCGCTGACTTGGAAAGCGGCCGCCACCAGAAGCAGGCTTCCGGCCAGGGCGGCCGCGTGCGGTTCAGTGAGAAACCAGCCGGCGATCGCGCGATGGAAATAAAGAAATGCCTGTGCGCTGCAAGCAGTAAAAGCGAGCGCAAGCGCCCACCCGCTGAGCACAATGGTGCGTAATTCCGCATGCTTTGCCGCCCCCCACGCTGCGCCCAGTCGCACCGTGAGAGCTTGCGAAAGCCCGAGCGGCACCATGAAAACGGTCGCCGCACAAGTCATCGCTACCTGGTGCGACGCGAGCGCATCCGCGCCCAGAGTGCCGATAAGAAGCGTGATCATGACAAAGCAGCTCACTTCCGCGAGGAGTTGCAGACTGGTCGGCAAACCCAGCCTGACAAGTTCGCGCACTTCGGGCCATTCCGGCTTGCGAAACCAATGCACCGGCACCCAATCACGCACCGCCCTCGCTCGGGTACACCAGAGCATCATCGCGCCGAGCATGATGATGCGCGCCAACAGCGTCGCCACTCCCGAGCCATCGAGACCGAGCCGCGGAGCTCCCCAGTTTCCGTAGATGAAGATCCAGTTTAAAAAAACATTAAGCGCCGCGCCACCCAACAAGATCCAGAATGGCGGCCAAGGGCGGTTCAGCGCATCGGAATGATTTTTCAACGCCATCGTGGCGAGGGCGGGGATCATCGATGCGGCGATAAGGAGGAAGTAACGTGGCACAGCTCGGATGATTCCCGGCTCCTGGCGAAAGAGACCAAGAAACGGCTGAACGCCCCACACCGCCAGCATCGTCAGGCAACCAACCGCCAGCGAAAGGTAAAGTCCATGACGCAGAGCCGCACGTGCCATGTGGCGATTCTCGGCCCCGCGAGCCTGCGAAACCCGAATCGAGACCGCGAGGGAAAAACCGAGACCGAAGATAAAAGGAAGATAGAGGACGTTGTTGGCAAAGGTCGCGGCGGCCAGCGGGAGTACGCCGAGCCGACCGACCATCAGGGTATCCGAAAGCGCAATCAGCATTTGGCTGAGTTGCCCGGCGGCGAGCGGCAGCGCGAGGGCGGCTGTTTCCCGGACCGCGGATGCGAAATCGTGCAGCCGATGGTCTTGTCGAGCGGATGACATGGCAGAGGTGGCGACGAGGTTCGTCCGAACTTGACGCTCGCACTATGCTGCAATCTGGATGCGAATCTTGATTGCGCCTGACAAATTCAAGGGGTCGTTAGGCGCTGCCGAAGTTGGCCAGCGGATTGCCGCCGGGGTTCGTAGCGCTTTATCCGGCGCGCAAATTGAGATCGCGCCGATCGCTGACGGTGGGGAAGGAACGGCGGAGGCAATCGTCGAGGCAGGCGATGGAGAATGGATCGTTTGTCTGGCGCATGATGCGCTTGGCCGGGCGCGGGAAGCGCGTTACGGCTGGCTGCCAGAGCGCGCCCTGGCCGCGATCGACATGAGTGCGGCGGCTGGCCTGTCGCAGCTTGCGCCTAACGAGCGCGACCCGCGACGTGCCTCCACTTTTGGCGTGGGTGAAATGCTTCAACACGCCGTTGGTCGCCGCACGAGCCAGATCGTTCTTGGCCTCGGCGGCAGCGCAACGAACGATGGTGGAACCGGCCTGGCGCGCGCCTTGGGATTCCACTTTCTCGATAGCGACGGTCGCGAATTGCCTAACGACGTTGCTGCGCTTGCGCAACTGGAGCGGATTATCTTGCCTAACGAGCTAGACATTCCGTCTATCACCGCGGCTTGCGATGTGCGCAATCCGCTCCTCGGTCCTTCCGGTGCCACTCGCGTGTTCGGTCCGCAGAAAGGTGTCACGCCTCCACAGCTGGAGCTTCTGGAGCGGGCGCTTGAACGGCTGGCAGACGTTGCGGCTCAAACTTTCGGAAGTGACTACCGTGACGTGGCCGGCGCAGGCGCGGCAGGCGGTTTGGGTTTTGGACTTATGACTTTTTGCGGCGCAAGCATTCGCTCTGGTTTCGAGGTAGTGGCGGGAGCTGTCGATCTCCAGCGCAAAGTGGAAGCCGCCGATATCGTGATTACGGGCGAAGGAAAGCTGGATCGACAAACGCTCTCGGGAAAAGCGCCCGCCGGGCTCGCCGAACTGGCCCGTACTTTCGGAAAACCTGTTTATGCCATCGTCGGTCAAGTGGCAGCCGACTTGGATGCGCGACAACTATTCGCCGAAGTGGTCGCGCTAGAAGACCGCAGCGAAAATTTTCGCGAAACACCGGCGCTCCTAGAGACGCGCGCGAAAGAGTTGGCACAACGCTTTTCCAAAAACGCAAGCCGATGATGGGACTCGAACCCATGACCTGCTGATTACGAATCAGCTGCTCTACCAACTGAGCTACATCGGCGGTCGACGAAGCCGGCAAGATGACATTCCCTGCTGGACTGAGCAAGCAACGGCGCGCTGCCCGCAGTTGCCATTGGTGTTTTTCTCACTTCGGATTAGAATGACGCTCACGAAAGTTGATGGACGCTGATTTTCCGAGCGAGCGAGCGGCTTTCGTCTTTTCCGACCCAGCCGGGCGCAGATGGCCGCGCCTCCGATTAGCATTGCTCTTTGGAGGGATCGCGGGGTTTCTCGCCACTGTTTTTTTCGTCCAGACACTGTTCGTTACGCCCCAACTCCGGCTTCCATTCACGCTCCGGCAATTGAAGGGCCAGTTGAGGTCGCTGCAGAAGAAGAATCCCGCCGGCCAACTCCCAACTAACGTTCCGCTATGGGAGAAATTTCTCGCGGCGCGCGCCGCGTTGAAAAAGCACACGCCACCAGCCGCCACGCCCGTGCCGCGTCGCCCTGCGACCGGTGATGAAGTGCGGATGGCGTTCTACACGAACGACGATCCCTACAGCTATCAGTCACTCGAGAAACACGCCTCGCAGTTAACCCACGTTTGCCCGGAATGGTTCTCGCTGGTTGATGGCCTCGGTACACTCCAAGTCGACGGCGACGTGCGCCTGCCAAAACTTGCTGCCGCCAGAGGTTTCGCACTCATGCCGCTCCTGAGCAATCTCTCGGCCGACGTCTGGCAACCGGAAGCTGTCGAAAGCCTGGCTCACGGGCCAACGGATCGGCAGGAGCATTTCCTCGCCCAACTCATTAGCGAACTGCAAAAAGCGAAAGCCGCCGGTGTGGTCATCGACTGGGAGCAGATCGATCCCGCCTATCAAGCGGACATCACCAGACTCGTCACGAAGATGGCTGCCGAGTTGCACGCCGCCCATCTCCAGCTCTGGCTGTGCGTGCCACCAGGACAGGACCTGGATTTCATCGACTTCGATAATCTCTCCGACGACGTCGATCGTTTTGTCGCCCTCCTTTTCGACGAGACGTCCGACACTGATTCGCCCGGGCCGCTCGCCTCGCGGCAATGGTTTGAATCGTGGCTGCGCGCCCTGATGGAGCAAGCCGATGCCGAGCAATGGATCGTCGCGCTCGGCAGCTACGGCTATGATTGGACGAGCGGAGAGCATCGGGCGGAGTTAATCAGCTTTTCGGAAGCAATGAATCGCGCAAGCATCGCCGGCGTCGACGGCGGAGAAGTCGCGCCACCCGATCATGAATGGGATTTCGATTATCAGGACGCCGGGACGGATCATTCCGTCTGGTTTCTGGATGTTGTTAGCTTTGTGAATCAGTTGCGCGCGACGCGCAACGCACATGCCGGGGGCTTTGCCATCTACCGGCTCGGAACGGAGGACACTGCGATTTGGGACGCGATCAATCTGCCGCGGCATCTTCCGCCTAACGATTCCAGGCTTAACGCACTAAACACCCTCAAAGGCACGGACACCATCACTGACGTGGGCGAGGGCGAGATCGTAAGCGTCGACGAATCGCGCTCGGACGGAGCGCGGAAAGTTGAGGAAGGCAAAGACGGTCACCTGCAAGCGAGCTATCTGCGTTTTCCGGAATTTCCAACTCTTTATCACCAGGGCGCAGGTGGCGAGCATCAGGTCGCGCTGACCTTCGATGACGGCCCCGATCCGAAGTGGACGCCGCGGGTTCTGGATATCCTGAAAGCCAACGGTGTGAAAGCCGCCTTTTTCATCGTGGGAGTGAACGCGGAGAAATACCCGGGTCTCGTTAGGCGGATCGTTGCTGAAGGTCATGAGATTGGGAGTCACACGTACTACCATCCCAATCTCGCGATTTGCTGGCCGGAACATATCCGGTTGGAACTGAACTCGACCCAGCTTCTCCTGGAGACCATCACCGGCCGGTCGACCACGCTTTTTCGTCCGCCTTATGCCGCGGACACCAGTCCTTCGTCGTTAGCCGAGTTGGCGCCGCTGCGGATCGCCAACGAAATGAATTATCTCGTCGTCCTGGAAAACATCGATCCCCAGGATTGGGCTCGACCCGGGGTGGATGTTATTCTGCGAAGGATCAAACAACAGCGTCGCGACGGCAGCATCATCCTGTTGCACGATGCAGGCGGCGATCGCTCCCAAACCATCGAGGCGCTGCCGCAGATCATCGACTGGTTGCGCGTCCGCGGCGATACGATTGTGCCACTAAGCCAGCTTATTGGCAGCTCGCGCGATGCTGTCATGCCTCCAGTGGGCAACGGGCAACGCTTGCCACGGCTGGTCAGCAGCGCGGGCTTTCGCGTTTTTCACGCCGTCGAAGAATTTCTTTGGGCGTTTATGCTTGTCGCGACGGCGCTCATCGTCGTGCGAACGTTGGTCGTCATTTATCTCGCGGCCCACTTTCGCCGCCGGGCGACATCCGATAAAAATTTTACGCCGCCGGTTAGTGTCCTTATCGCTGCTTTCAATGAAGAAAAGGTGATCGCGGCGACCTTGCGCGCGGTCCTGGCGAGCGAATACTCGGGCGAACTGGAGGTTGTGGTAGTCGATGATGGCTCGCGCGATGAAACCTCGGTCGAGGTGGAAAAGCTCGTGCAAGTCGACAAACGCGTTCGCCTGGTTAGGCAAGATAATCGCGGCAAAGCTGTCGCCTTGCAGCGCGGCTTATCGTTAGTCCGCCGCGAACTGGTCGTTTTTCTCGACGCCGATACTCACCTGCAAAGCGATACTCTGCGTCACCTCGTCAAACCGATGGAGGACGACACGGTGGTTGCAGTTTCCGGTCACGCCAAAGTAGGCAACCTGCGGAGTTTCATCGCGCGTTGCCAGGCACTGGAATACACCTGTGGTTTCAATCTCGACCGCCGCGCTTACGATCGCTGGAACTGCATCACTGTTGTTCCCGGCGCGATCAGCGCCATCCGCCGCTCGGCCATCGCGCGCGCCGGTGGACTAAGTCTCGATACCCTGGCCGAAGATACCGATCTGACTCTCACTCTCCATCGCGGTAGAGGGCGAATCGCTTATGTCCCCGAGGCGATCGCCTGGACGGAAGCGCCCGAAACTCTGCGCGGGCTGGCCCGCCAGCGTTTTCGCTGGGCTTACGGCACGTTACAATGTTTGTGCAAGCATCGCGATTTGGTCTTTAACCGGCGCTATCGTGCTCTCGGCTGGTTTAGCCTGCCTAGTGTCTGGTTCTTTCAGATCATTTTGATCGCCATAACTCCGGCGGTCGATCTTTTCCTGCTGGCGTCGCTTCCTTTCGGTGCCTGGTCGGCGGTGCTTCCCTTCGTGGCCATCTTTCTGGCGATGGACGTGATTTTAGCCACACTCGCCTGCGCCATCGAACGCGAGCCCCTTATTCATGCGTGGCGGATTCTTCCCATGAGACTAATCTATCGTCCGCTTCTGAGTTACGTAATTTGGAAGGCGATCCTGCGCGCTCTTGAAGGTGCCTGGGTCGGCTGGGGAAAGCTGGAACGGACTGCCTCCGTCCCTGTTCGGGCATAGTTACTCTGTGAGAGTCGCAAGAGTCAGCGAGCTAGCACTCGCTTTAAGTGGCCTGGCCTTATTCTCAGGTGCGACAGTTCCGGCCGCAAACCATTCACATGACTCGGCTTCTCTTAACTGCACCGCCATCGTCGACACATTGCACCCGCTAAACTCGATCGATCCCGCCCACGCCTTGGGAGCCGGCGTCGATGGTCATGAAAAAGGTGAGTGCGCTACCATGCTCTCGCCGCCAAATATTGACCTGATGCTCTCGGCAGGTTTGCGCCCGTTGACTTATCGATTGCGCACCGAGCTTGGAGTCGAGACCTGGCATTGGAATCCGAAAGGCAAGTGGAGCGAACCGGCGAAGGAGTGTGGTTACTGGATTTCCGATGATTCACTCGGTTCACCCATTGGAGTTTCCTATGGCTATCGGCTACCTCGCCGGGGGAATACCATCGACCAGGCGAACAACGACGGTTACTCCCGATTAACCGATGGAGATAACGGTAGCTATTGGAAGAGTAATCCTTACCTCGATTCACACTTCACAGGAAAGCCCGAATCCCCCCAATGGATTGTGATCGATCTTGGCCGGCCAAAGGCCATTACTGCAATCCGCATTGCCTGGGCTGCTCCTTATGCGGAGAAGTACCGAGTTGAATATTGGCCGGGCGACGACCCAATGCACCTGCACGCTGACCAGCAGGATCGCTGGATCGCTTTCCCGACTGGAGAGGTTAATGACAACACCGGAGGCGAGCGAATAAGCAGACTTAGTGATAAACCCCTGGTGGCGCAGTTTGTTCGCGTGGTTATGACTGACAGTTCGCACACGGCTCTCGGGCCGTCGGCCGATATTCGCGACTACCTGGGATTTGCCACTCGCGAGATTGGGCTGGGCAATCTGACCAAGCGAGGCGAGTTCCGCGACGTACTCCGTCACGTCGCGGCGCATGACGGTCAGACTATCACTTATGCCTCTTCCACTGATCCCTGGCATGGTGCGAGCGACATCGACTATTCAATCGAGCAGCCTGGGCTTGATTTTATCCTCCAAAGCAAGCTGACCTCTGGCCGGCCCACCCTGATCCCGGTTGGACTTCTTTATGATACTCCGGATAACTCCGCCGCAGAGGTCAGCTATATTCTGAAACGAGGTTACGATGTCGACGAAGTGGAGTTAGGCGAGGAACCGGATGGTCAGTGGGTTACGCCTGAAGATTACGCCGCACTATATCTACAAACCGCTCAGCGCTTGCGCCGCCAGAGTCACCGACTCAAGCTCGGCGGACCCAGTTTGCAAAGCTTTGAAGATCAGCTTCTGGCATGGCCAGATTCCAATCAGGATCGCTCGTGGATGCATCGTTTCCTGCAACGAATACGAAGCGAGCATCAGGATCTCGATTTTTTTTCCTTCGAGTATTACCCTTTTGACGAGATCTGCGAAAGCACCTCGCGGAACCTCGAGGAGGTAGAACCGCGCCTTACCGCTATGATATCGAGCCTCCGGCGCGATGGAGTACCGGAGGACATTCCCTGGTATCTTACGGAGTACGGATACTCTGTCTTCGCCGGCAAGCCAGAGGTCACAATGGACGGGGCCCTTTTTAGCGCGCAAACAGTCGGCACTTTTCTGGGTCTGAAAGGAAGTCGCACCTATCTCTACGGCTATGAGCCGGGTTATCTCATGAATGAGTTGGGCTGCTCATGGGGAAATTTGATGATGTTGCAAATGGATGCCAAGACTCGGTCGATTCGTCGGCTTTCGACTTATTATGCCTGCCAGCTGATGACTCAGGAATGGACGTCGCCAAAAGGTGGTAGCCATCAGATCCTGCCAGTGAAGTTACAAATGAGTCACGGGGGACATGGGTTTCAAGCCTATGCCGCGGCACGACCCGATAATCAGCTGTCACTCATGCTGGTTAACGACAGCCTCGCAGCTCGGGTTAATCTCCATGTGCAATTTGAGGGGTCTCAGGGGAAGCTGCAATCCTTTAGCGGGGCGGTAGAACAAATAACCTACTCGCAGGAGCAATACGAATGGAAGAATGCCGGGCGGAATGGATATCCGCTCCGCTCAAAACCACCCGAAAGGCAGATCCTTCCCGCTTCTTCTTCGTATCGTATCCCTCCTTACTCTCTCACCGTTCTGCGCGGTAGTCTCCAATGAGGCCGATCTTAAGTTGGCTTAGTCTTTGCGTCTTATTGACGACTACTGGTTGCGAGAAACATGCACCTTCGCTCACCCAATCTCCGTCTAAAGAAACACAACTAGTTGTCCCTGACCATGGCGCTTACACCGGAGCCTTCATCGACTTTGGTGGCATCGAGGATCAAGTCTCACTCGAGGGTATCGAGAGTTTCGAACAAATCGTAGGCAAGCACCAGGCGATTATCGCTTCGTCGAGTTTTTGGGGAGAGCAGAGTTTTCCTGCGGCGAACGTGGCCCTAATCTGGCGGCATGGCTCGCTTCCACTGGTTTTTTGGTCCCCCTGGGACAGGCCTTATGAACAGAGAAAGGGTCCTGATCGCTTTAGTCTTAAATCCATTCTTGAGGGTCGATGGAATCGCTACATTGACGACTGGGCGGATCAGGCGCGGACTTTCGGGGAGCCGATGATCGTCTCATTCTGCAACGAGATGAATGGCGACTGGTTCCCTTGGTCGGGAACCTATTATGGCGCCGGTCACAAGTTGGGCGCCAAAACTGCCGCGACGCGAGAATGGGAAGGTCCCGAGACCTTCAAGCGTGCCTATCGGTATGTCGTGGACCGAGTCCGTAAACGTGGCGCAAGCAACATCCAATGGTTATTCCAGACGAATAACTACTCCTATCCCATGGATACATGGAATTTTGCTCCGGCATATTACCCTGGCTCAGATTATGTCGACTGGCTGGGCCTGAGTGTCTACGGAAAGCAGTTTAACGACGAGCCATGGGTTGATTTCTGGCCGTTAGTCGACTGGCCTTACCAGGAAATCGCACGGCTTGATCCAAACAAGCCAATCATGATTGCGGAATGGGCCACGGCTGAGTTTCCGCAGGCTGGCGATAAGGCGAAGTGGATTCGGGAAGCCTTCGCCATTATGCAGAACAACCTGCCCCGGGTGAAGGCGGAAGTGTATTGGCACGAACGCTGGCAGAACGAGGACGAGAGCTATAGTAACCTGCGAGTGAATTCATCCCCCGAGGCGCTCGATGCCTATCGTAAGTCTGTCGCAGATCCTTATTGGCTAGGAAACCTAATTCTGCGCCCGCGAAGTTAAGTTATTGATCGTTGCGCAAAGAGAGCCCGTGGGAACACCACACTTAGACGCTAAAGGCTTCGTTGATCACACAAGCCTGCTCGCGTTTATGGATGGCGAGCGCGCCGACCGCCGGGCTCGCGCTGGCATTGCGGCCGGCATAGAGGATTTCCCGGCCTAACAATGATCGCAACCGCGGTTCGATATAGGTCCACGCGCCCATGTTTTGCGATTCCTCCTGGCACCAGACGATCTTTTTTGCCTTTGTGAAGGGTTCGAGGATGGCGCGCAGCTTTTCCTCTGCTAATGGGTAGAGCTGTTCCAGTCTTACGAGCGCGGCATTGCCGATTCCCTGTTCAAGGCGATGGCTGAGCAGGTCGTAGTAGACTTTGCCCGAGCACAGGATAATGCGATCGACTTTGTCCGGCGACCCGGTCTCCGGGCCCGGTAAGATTTCCGAGAAATTGCCACGCGTAAAATCCTCCGTGCGCGAAGCAGCTTGTTCGGAGCGGAGCAGACTTTTTGGCGTCATGATGATGAGTGGCTTGATGAAGTCGCGCTTCATCTGCCGGCGCAGAACGTGAAAGTATTGCCCCGCGGTCGTCAGGTTGCAGACTTGAATGTTGTCTTCTGCACAGGCCTGGAGGAAACGCTCGAGGCGCGCGCTGGAATGCTCCGGCCCCTGGCCTTCGTAGCCGTGCGGCAGCAAAAGCACAATGCCGCTGGGACGTTGCCATTTCGATTCTGCCGAGACAATGAATTGATCGATGATTGTCTGTGCGCCGTTGGCAAAATCGCCAAACTGGGCTTCCCACAGACAGAGCATGTTTGGGTAATCGAGAGAGTAGCCGTAATCGAATCCAAGCACCGCCGCCTCCGAGAGCAGACTGTTGTAGATGCAAATGCGCGCTTGATTCGGCGCGAGATGAAGCAATGGCAGATACGGTTGGCCGGTTTTCGCGTCGTAGAGCAACGAGTGGCGATGACTAAAGGTACCGCGGCGGCTGTCTTGTCCCGACAACCGGACCGGCACGCCTTCGAGCAGGAGCGAACCGAAGGCGAGCGCTTCGGCAAAACCCCAATCGTATGGGCCGCCAGCATTAAAGACTTCACGCTGCCGATCGATCGTGATCCGCTTCACCTTCGACAGGACATTGAAATTCTCGGGCACTCTCGTCAGGCCATCAACGACCTGCTTCAGAATCTCGGGCGTAATCGCGGTCGGCGTTGTGTCGCAGGTGTACTTGGGCTGGAACACCGCGGTCGACTCACGGAAGCGATCTTTACGCTCGGCGCGCTCTTTTTCGATCGACTTCACCTCATCGAGCGTCATGTCGAGTCGCAGCTCGAATTCGGCTTCGAGCGACGCAGCGTCCTCCGCGCTCAGGACACCGGATTCGAGCAGCTCTTTTTTGTAAAGCTGTGCAACCGACGGGCGCTTCGCGATCCTGGCATAGAGATCCGGCTGGGTGAACAGTGGCTCATCCCCTTCGTTGTGCCCGTAGCGACGGTAGCAATACATGTCGATGACCACGTCGCGTCCAAATTCCTGCCGAAAATCGAGCGCCGTTTCAGTGACAAAACGGACCGCGATCGGGTCATCACCGTTCACGTGGAAGATTGGCACCTCGATCATCTTCGCAATATCGGTCGCATACATGGAAGAGCGCGCATCCTCCGGCAAAGTGGTAAAGCCGATCTGATTATTCACCACCACGTGCACCGTTCCGCCGGTGCAGTAACCATCAAGCTGCGACATGTTGAGTGTCTCCGCGACGACGCCTTGTCCGGCAAAAGCGGCGTCACCATGCACGAGGAGCGGTAAAACTTTTCGCCGGTGCTCGGTATCACCGCGGATGCGTTGCCGCGCGCGCGCGATTCCCTCCACAACAGGATCGACCGCCTCGAGATGACTCGGATTGGCCGCAAGACGGATTTCCACTTCCCCACCCTCTGGAAGTTTGCGGACGGTGCGATAGCCGAGGTGATGTTTCACGTCACCATCGCCGGCCACGAGCTCGGGAATGTAGTTCGTGCTGAACTCGGTGAAGATGACCTTGAGGGATTTCCGCAGGAAATTGGCGAGGACATTGAGCCGGCCGCGATGCGCCATGCCCATGCAAATTTCCTCTATACCTTTAACCGGACAGCGGTGCAGAATCGTGTCGAGAATCACCAGGAGCGACTCCGCGCCCTGAAGGGAAAAGCGCTTTTGCCCGACGTAACGCGTGTGCAGGAAAACCTCGAACGCTTCTGCTTCGAGCAGCAGTCGCAAAAGCGTGATCTCGACCTGGGTCGAGGCGTGGTGTTTCACCGGCCGCGACTCAATCCGATCGCGCACCCAATTCCGGATGCGCGGATTTTGGATATGCTGAAATTCAGTGCCAATGGCGTCGGCGTAAATCTCCTCCAGACGCTCGATCATCTCGCGCAGGGTCATCGCCTTGCCATTGAGAAAAAAATTAGAGGAGACGCGCCGGTCGAGATCCTGCTGGCTGAAGCCAAGTTCGCGCAGGCTGAGGAGCGAATTTTGCGGCCGCATCTCGGCCAGTGGATTCACGCAGGCGATCGTGTGGCCGAGCGTGCGATATGCGTAAACCAGGCCGTCAACGCGAGTCTGGAGTGACGCTTCCGATGCCGAAGGACGAACGGCGGTGGCGGTCGAGGCGCCATTCCGCTGCGGTGTGTTTCCGAGCTCAAAGCCTTCAAAAAATGCCTGCCAGGTAGTGTCGACCGACTCAGGATTCTTCTCCCAACGCCGGTAATTCTCCTCGATCAGATCGAGGTTGGCACGACTGGCGAACGACGGATGCATGCTCCAGTACTCTCGCGGCGATTAGTCGCCGGGCAAGTTGACAGTCCGAGGCCGGCTTCGATGTTCGAAGGCCAAAAGCACGACAATGACGGCTGGGAAAGATTCTCGAATCAATTATCGGGGGTGCGAGCGATTTCACCGCAGCGCTGGCTCTGTTGCCTCTGGGCGAGGCGCATCCAGAGTTACGTGGACGCATGCCGTGGGGCATCGTTAGGCAACAGGGAACCGATGAAGTTAAAGCAAGAGGTGGCTGGCAACGAGAATCGCATTGCAACCGCGGAGGGCAGAACGGGCTTTCCCGGGAAGAAGCTGGTTGCGCCGGTGTTCCTCGCTCTGGCTTCGATCGCTTTAGCTCAGGTGCCCGAGCCGTCGCCTACACCCGATCCGGCCTCTGAACCGGCAGTTCTCGCGGTGGCGAAGGTCTTGCCCGCAGTAGTCAACATCAACACCGAACGCATCGTTAGGCGAGAAGTGCGCGATCCGTTTGACGATTTCACCGCGCAGTTCTTTGGGACTTATCGCGCTCGCCCGCGCGAGATTCGCCAGCGCCTGCAAAGCCTTGGCTCGGGATTCATCGTCGATCCCGCAGGTTATATTGTAACCAACGAACATGTGGTTGAGCGCGCGGCGGACCTCAAGATCGAAGTCATCACGAACGACAACAAGACCTACAAGGCACGCTACATCGCGGGCGATTCGAAGAAGGATCTGGCCTTCATCAAGATCGATAGCGACAAACCGCTGCCCTACGTAAATCTGCATGACATTTCGCAGAATTTGCTAGGCCAAACCGTCATCGTCGTAGGCAACGCGCTCGGTTATGGCAGCTCGATCAGCCGTGGCGTTCTTAGCGGTGTAAAACGCGATATCACGATCGATAATGTCGATTATCATGACCTCTTGCAGACTGACGCCGCGATTAATCCCGGGAACAGTGGCGGGCCGTTAATCGATCTTTCTGGACGACTTGTCGGCGTTAGCTCGGCCAAAATGGCCTTCACTCCGCAAGGCATTCCGACCCAGGGTCTGGGCTTTGCCATTCCGGCCGATATCGTTAGGCAAACGGTGGATGAATTTCGAAAGGTGGCGGACAAGCGACCTTCGCCGCGGGCCAGTGCCTCCGAAGAAGCTTCCGGCTCGGCACGTGCCGACCGCATGTTTGGCCTGCAGCTACAAGACCTGACTGACGATCTCGCAGATGCACTCGGTTACGCGCGCGGCAAAGGCGTGCTAGTGAGCGCGGTTGAACCCGGGAGTCCAGCCGACAATGTCGGATTTGAGCGAGGTCTTGTCATTTATCGCATCGGGAAATACGACGTGAATTCGGTCAGAGAAGTCGAACGTTTGCTCGCCCAGGCAAACACGGGCTCGAGTGTCGATTTCGCGGTCGGCGTCATCCCGCGCGGCGGACGCGGGCGACGTGTGGAGACGGTTAATCTCGAGGCGCGTTGAAAAATTTTTAGCGAAAAATTTGCCAACGCTTTTCCCCTGGCGTTGTCAGTAAGAACTCACTGCAGCATGATCAAGGTCGAAAATCTTACCAAACGCTATGCCGGACAGACGGCGATCGACGATCTGACGTTCGAAGTCGGCAAGGGTGAAATCATGGGATTCCTCGGGCCCAACGGCGCCGGCAAGAGCACAACGATGCGCATCCTTTCCAGTTTCATGCCGCCGACTTCCGGGCGCGCTTCCATTGCCGGCTTCGACGTTTTCGAGAAGTCGCTCCAGGCTCGCGCCCATCTCGGCTACATGCCTGAAAACGTGCCGCTCTACAACGACATGCGTGTGACCGAATACCTGGAATACCGCGCCGCGCTGAAAGGCGTGCCGCGCCGCCGAATGAATGAGCGCATCGGCGATGTGAAAGAGCTATGTGGCCTGAAGGAGGTGGAGAAGAAGCTGATCGGCACGCTGTCCAAAGGCTATCGGCAGCGAGTAGGTCTGGCCGATGCGCTCGTTCATGAGCCCGACTTGTTAATCCTAGACGAGCCGACGAGCGGGCTCGACCCCAATCAAATTCGACAGGTGCGAGAGCTAATCCGAAACCTCGGCCGTCAACACACCATCCTTCTTTCAACTCACATTCTGCCGGAAGTAGAAATGACCTGCAGCCGCATCATCATTATTAACCGCGGGAAGATTGAAGCTTGCGATACCCCGGAGAATCTCGTGAGTCAGATGAGGACTGCGACCGGCGTGCGGCTGGAAGCGAAAACCGGCCGTGACAACGGTCTCGAAGAACTGAAGAAGATCGCCGGAGTGAAAGATATTAGTCTAACGGCCGATGAAGATTGGCAGGTCTTTTACTTGCGGACCGAGGCGGGAACAGATGTACGGTCGGAAGTCTTTCGCCTCGCCAGCGACCGGCACTGGACAGTACGAGAGCTATCGCAGCGAAAAGCAACCTTGGAAGATGTCTTTGTCGAGATTACGCATGCGGATGAGTAGGATCTCAAAGTTGATCTAACAATGCGTAAGTTCCTCACCCTTTTTTCACGCGAGATTAAGGGCTACTTTTACTCGCCGATCGCATACATCGTCCTGGTCTTTTTCCTCCTCGTCAGCGGAGTGGACTTTTACTTCCAGGTATCCTTCATGAACCAGCGTGCCGTGGAATACTCCGTGCAGGAGGCGTTCTTTAACTCAGTCTTCTTTTGGTTCGCCTTTGTCCTCATCTTTCCGCTTATCACCATGCGGCTCTTTGCGGAAGAGTTTAAGCTCGGGACGATCGAACCGCTCATGACGGCCCCAGTGCGCGACTGGCAAGTGGTACTCTCAAAGTACTTCGGCGCCCTCTTTTTCTATGTCATTCTTTGGCTGCCGACACTGCTCTACTTTGTCATTTTTCAAGCGATCACCAGACAGCCAGCCGGCAGTTCGAGCGGAGCTTATCTTGGGAGCTATCTTATGCTCCTTCTTCTAGGGATGTTCTATCTTTCGATCGGTTGTTTCGCTTCTGTCCTGACCCGCAACCAGATCGTCGCGGCCATTATTTCCTTTGCCGCCATTACCTTGCTTTTCTTCCTTGGCTTGGTCTCGTTCATCCTTCTCGATATCGGTTCGACCACGCGCCAGCTGCTTGGTTACTTCTCGGCTATCGAGCAGATGGGAACCTTGTCGCGTGGCGAGATCGACACCCGGCCGATGATTCTCTATCTCAGCATGACGGTCGTGATGCTCGTCTTCACTTATCAGGCGTTCCAATCGCGCAAATGGAGGCTGTGACCAATGGCTGAGAAGTCCGCGCCAAACAAACCTAAGAGTATTCATCGTCTTCAGATTGGCCTGAATGTCATCGTGCAGATTGCGGTCATCATCGTTCTGGCGGCGATGGTGAACTATCTTGGCTACGAGCATTACCGGCGCTGGGATTACTCGCGTGATAAGAAGTTCGCCCTTTCCGAGAAGACGAAGCATTTCCTCGACAGCATCAAGGGAAAGGTGCGCGTGACGGTTTTCTTTGGTGCCCAGAATCCGATTAGCGGCGATGTGCAGAGCCTTTTGACGGAATACCAATATTCCTCACACGGTAAGATCGACGTCGAGTATGTCGATCCCGAGCGCAACCTGACGAGAGCGAAGGAGCTGTTCGACAAGTACAAAGTAGTAACTGACGAGAGCGTTTTGATTGTCGATTATCAGGGCCGCAGCAAAACAGTGAAGGCTTCTGAGATGGCTGAAATGAGTCAGCCAAATCCTCTCGCCGGCGAGCAGCCGCAGGTCACGGCTTTTAAAGGCGAGCAGGCTATCACCGGCGCGATGATCGACGTGGTGGAAGGAAAAAAGAACTCCGTTGGTTATCTCGTCGGCCATAAGGAGCCGCCACTTGGCGGGCAAAGTCCTATCTCCGTCCTAAAGACTTTCATCGAGAACGAGAATATTCAGTTCAAAGAGCTCAATCTCTTTGAAGTCCCGGCGATTCCCGATGACATCAAAGTGCTTATGATCGCCGGCCCTCAGTACGATTTCTCTGATCGAGAAATGAAGATGTTGCGAGACTTTTGGAAAAAGGACGGACGTATCTTATTCCTGGTCGACCCGGCGGCGAAGACTCCCAAGCTGCTCGGATTCCTCGGCGAGCTTGGTGTGAAAGTCGACGACGACCGGCTGATGGCGATGGTCAAGACGGGAATCGAAGAAGTAGCTCGGGTGCGCGATGTCGTAGCCCACTTCCTGGCGGACAGTCCTATTACGAAAATGCTGGTTGATGTGCGGGCGCCGTTTTTTGGGCCGACCAGTTCGCTCACGCTCGACTCGCAACGTGTCGCTGCGGCCAACATTCATCTCACACCGCTGGCCGAGGCTGAGAAAGGTTATTGGGGCGAGCGTGATTACGATTCCAATGACGACGCCTTGCTGCAATTCGATCCGGCTAAAGATAAAGGTGACCCTCTTACGATCGCCGCGTCGATCGAAGAAGGCGGCAGCGCGGATGAACGTTTACAGATCAGCTCCGCGCGTCTCGTGGTCGCGGCGAATTCCACCTTTATCCAGGACAATGCGCTCACTCAGGATCAGCAGGGTCTCGATTTCATCTCCGGCAGCCTCAACTGGCTTCTTAGCCGGGAGCAGTTGATCGGGATCGCCCCAAAGATTCCGCAGCCACTCACCTTCACGCTCGACGAGCAGGCCCTGCGCAGTCTGCGCTGGATCATTCTTGTATTCATGCCGCTGGTGCCGGCGATTTTTGGCCTGCTTATCTGGTGGCGTCGTCGCGCCTAACGAGCAAAGGATGAAGACGCGAACGACACTCATCCTCTTACTCATCACGATCGGTCTTGGAGTCTGGATCAAATTCTTCGAGAGCAAAGGACCAAACACCGAGCAAGCGCGGCGAGAAGCGGGGAATGTTGTCAACTTCGATCGCGAGAAGCTGGAAGGCATCATGATCCAAAATGGCGACGACCGCATCGAGTTGCGACGCCAAGCCGGCAAATGGCGTCTTATTCAGCCGGTAAAGGATCAGGCCGATAGCTCGGTGATCGATAATCTCATTAGTGATCTCGAATCCTGGCACAAAGATGCGTTCGTGCCGGCGATAGAAGTAGCGAAAGAGAAAGGCCGCCTGAATGAATACGGTCTTGTGCAGCCAAAGCTGCGCCTGCGCCTGCTCGAGCCCAATGGGCCGCCGGAAATCTTCTTCGGCAAGGACGCTGCGCTCGAAAACAAAATGTATGTCCGATTCGCCAATGCGAAGGACGTCCTTATTACCTCACAAACTGTGCGGACGGATATCGCGAAGAAACCGGACGATTTTCGAGATCGCAAACTTACTGACCTAACGACGGCACAAGTGACACAGGCGATTTTGAAAACTTCGGCGGGCGAAATCGAACTGGCGAAAAAGAATGACCATTGGGAAATCGTAAAACCGCTTCAGGCGCGCGCGGCGGACGAAAAGATCAACGACCTTCTCGCGCAGGTAACGAACGCACGTATTCAGGAATTTGTGGCCGACGACAAAGGTGATCTGCATGCTTATGGCCTGTCAGAGCCGCGTGGCTCGATCGCCTTTTACGGAGGGGATGACAAGCAAGGACGAACCCTGCAAATCGGAACTGCGGCGGAGAAAATCAAAGACGCAGTTTATGTCCGCTATCTGCCGCGCAACGCCGTCTATGCCTTGCCGAAAAAAACCGAAGACATCCTGAAGACCAAGCCCAACGACTTGCGCGATCGCCATCTCGTCCGGATCGACACCAATAATCTCGACCGTCTCAATATTGAAAGGACCGGCCAGCCCAAGGTCGTTCTGGCGCGCAAAGATCAAGACTGGACTATCGCCAGCCGCAAGAACGAACCGGCGAACAGCGACGAAGTGCGCCGTCTCCTCGAGACTTTGAACGGCGAACAAGTAACCCGATTTGCTGCCGACACTGCCACTGAGCTACCGAAGTACGGTCTCGATCACCCGCAACTCCAACTCACCTTTAGCTCTTTCGCTTCAGAGAACACAGCCGAAACCGCGGCGGGTGAGCATCCGTTTCTCACCCTCGCTTTTGGCAAAGTGGAAGGAAATGAAGTTTACGCGCGGGTGGGCGAGGAACCATTCGTCGTCGCGGTAAACCGCGATCTGGTTGATAAGATTTGGACCGACCCACTGCGCTGGCAGGAGCTGTCGATCTTCAAATTCAAGCCCGAGCAAATCCATCGCGTCTCGCGGGTCAGCGATCACGAGGAGTCACTCGCGCGCAATGGTGGAAAGAGCTGGAAATGGATAGCGGGCAAGGGTGAGATCGATGCGGTCAACGTGCAATCGCTCCTCAATACGCTGGCCTCGCTGCGCGCCGTGCGCTGGTCAGGCGCGACGACTCTGTCGCAAGGATTCGAAAAACCGCTGCTCGTCCTCACCTTCACAACTTCGCCTGACGACAAAGCGATCCACAAGCTGACTGTCGGCGCCGCGACTCAGGAAGACATGTGGTATGCAAAGACAGACGAGCGCGAAGGCACCTTCGTTATTAGCCAGCCTGATCTCAATGCGCTCAAACTTTCGCTGACAAAAGCGGCTGCGTCGCCGGCGTCATCGCCGGCAGCAACCGCAAGCCCCTCGCCGAGCGCAACACCTTAATCACCAGCAACGTTATTTTGTCGCGTGGTAAATCGTCACGACGCCGGCGGATAGCGGTTCCGCCTGGGCTCCAACGAATCCGCTTCGCTCGATAAGCCCGCACATCGTCCTGCCTTGCGGGAATCGTTCAATCGAGTCAGCGAGATATTTGTAGGCCTCTCTCTCGCCCGTCACGACAGCAGCGATGGGCGGAAGGATGCGGTGCAGATATCCACGATAGATCGCCCGCAAGAAGCCGCGCGGAAGCGAAAAGTCGAGCACGAGAAGATGACCGGCCGGAGTCAGGACGCGCGCCATTTCACGCAGCGCTGCTTCCCAATCGACCATATTGCGCAAACCGAAAGCGATGCTCACAACATCGAAACGGTTGTCCGGAAAGGGAAGATGAAGAGCATCGGCGACCACCGTATTCGTTAGGCCCTTGGTGCGCGCCACTGCCAGCATTTCCGCCGAAAAATCGGCTCCGATAATTTCCGCCTCTGGTAAATCTCTGGCGATCGCGAGGGCGAGGTCGCCGCTGCCGGTGGCAAGGTCGAGTACCTTCCGCGGCCGCCAGCGCCTAACGATTCGCGCGGCCCGGTGTCGCCACCGCAAATCGAGCCCGCCGCTCAGGAGATGATTTGCCAGATCATAGCGGCGGGCAACGCGGTCAAACATCGCGCGGACCGCATCTGGATCGCGGTCGTCGGGCTTTGGCGACGAGAGCTGGTTCACTGTCGCCCCTCTAGCGGCAGATGATGACCATCGCCAACGCTTTGGAAAACAGTCGAGCCCTCGTCAGGCAGGAGCGAATTTCGGGATTAATCGTTTCCCGCCGCAAATTATTCCAGCACTGGCTCGCTGCGCTCTTCTTGAAGGGCCGCCAGCTTGTTTTTTGCCATGAGTCGGGCGCAGGTGTTCCAGCGCAAAAGCGCGTCGTCATTGCCGGGCGGGCGAATTTTTTCGGCCATCTCGAACTGTCGCATGGCCTCGCAAAGCTCATCGAAGGCATGATGCGCTGCGCCAGGGTGACCCTGGGCGAGTTTTGCCTTTGCCCGTCGCTCGGCCAAAATTCCGCCATAGTAGGCGCGCTCGTATTCGCCGGTGATCCTGGCGAGAAGCTGATTGGCCTGCGTGTCGCTCACGCCATAGCCCTTGCTGAAGCGGTCGGTGAGCGCGAGCAGCAAGGTAATCGTCGCGGCCTGATTCTCTGGATCGGTTGCCAGGATATCGAGACAAATGCTTTCCGCCTCAGCCGGTTCATTGAGCAGACGATAACGCTCCGCTTTCTCCAATGCTGTGGGAATCGCCTCCCTGGACAGTGATTTCAGCTCGTGCATTCGTTAGGCGTTAGGCGGCTCGGACGCGCGTTCGTTCCGCTGCCGAACTTTTTTCCAGAGCCAGCCGAACGGATCATAGTATTCATCGACCACCCGCTCCTTCAACGGGATGATCGCGTTGTCGGTGATGTGGATTTCCTCCGGGCAAACCTTGGTGCAGCACTTGGTGATGTTGCAAAAACCGATCCCTTGAGTCTCGCGCAATTCTGCCACGCGATCCTCGATGTCGAGTGGATGCATCTCGAGCGCGGCAGCATAAACAAAAAAGCGCGGGCCGATGAATTGGTCGTGCTTGTGATGGTCGCGCAACACATGGCAGACGTCTTGACAAAGGAAACACTCGATACATTTGCGGAATTCCTGGACGCGATCGATGTCCTGCTGCTGCATTCGCCAGGTGCCATCCGGTGCATCTGGAGGGCGGGGCTTGAATTTCTTGATCCGCTTTTTTACTGCGAAATTCCACGAGACGTCGGCAATCAAGTCCTTCAATCGCGGGAAAGCTTTCATCGGTTCGATCGTGACCGGTTTGCCGAGCGGTAGATCATTGAGGCGCGTCATGCACATGAGTCGCGGAATGCCGTTGACTTCCGCCGAGCAGGAGCCGCATTTGCCCGCCTTGCAATTCCAGCGACAGGCGAGATCGTTGGCCTGCGTCGCCTGGATCTCATGGACCGCATCGAGGACGACCATCCCTTCAGAGATTTCGGTGGTGTAGTCGCGGAACTCGCCGCTGCTGGCGTCGCCGCGCCAGATTCGAAAAGTGGCGGTTTTCATCCCATCTCCTCGATCACGCGTCTTAAGTCTTCCCGGATTGGTGAAACCGTCTCGCGCCGAATCTGCATTTCGCCGGCGTCGTCCTTCCAGACGATCGTGTTCACCTTGCCTAAGTCAGCGCTTTTCTCTGGGTAGTCTTCCCGAAATTGCGCGCCGCGACTTTCCTTGCGCTCGATCGCCGCGCGGGTAACGGCTTCCGCGACGGTCAGGAGATTGTGCAAGTCGAGTGCAGTGTGCCAACCGGGATTGAATTCCCGATTGCCATCGACGCCAACGCTCTGCGCGCGCTGCCAGAGTGTGCCAATCCCTTGCAGCGCTTCCTGCATTTCGTCCTCGCGCCTAACGATGCCAACTTTGTCCTGCATCATTTCCTGCAAATCTCGTTGCACCTGGTAAGGATTTTCGCCCGCACCGCTGCGCGAAAACGGCTCGAGTACCCGTTGCGCGGTTTCGTCGACCTGCCGCCTATCGATTTCGCCTAACGAATTTTCCTGCGCGAATTTGGCCGCGAATTCGCCCGCGCGTTTTCCGAAGACCAACAAATCGGAGAGCGAGTTGCCGCCGAGCCGATTGGCACCGTTGATCCCCGCGGCGCATTCGCCGCAGGCGAACAAGCCGGGGACGCGCGACATTTGCGAATCGGAATCGACCCGAATCCCGCCCATGACGTAATGCGTCGTCGGTCCTACCTCCATTGGTTCTTCGGTGATGTCGATATCAGCCAGTTGTTTGAACTGATGATACATGCTCGGCAGTTTCTTTTTGATGTGCTCCGCGCCGCCCGCGACCTTGTCTTTGATCCATGCGATATCGAGAAAAACCCCGCCATGTGGGCTGCCGCGGCCGGCTTTGATTTCCCGGACGATACAACGCGCGACGTGATCGCGCGTCAGCAACTCGGGAGGCCGCCGTGCGTTCTTGTCGCCCTGACAATAACGCCAGCCTTCCGCTTCGTTGTCGGCCGTCTGGGCCCGATAGTTTTCCGGAATGTCGTCGAACATGAAGCGTCGCCCTTCCTTGTTCTTGAGGATGCCGCCTTCGCCGCGGACGCCTTCGGTGACGAGAATGCCGCGCACACTCGGTGGCCAGACCATTCCCGTGGGATGAAACTGAATAAACTCCATGTCGATCAACTCCGCGCCGGCTTCGTAGCCTAACGAGTGGCCGTCGCCGGTGTATTCCCAACTGTTGCTCGTGATCTTAAACGCCCGGCCGATTCCGCCAGTAGCGAGAACGACCGCTTTGGCGCGAAAGATTTTGAAACGTCCGCGCTCGCGATCGTAACCGAAAGCGCCAATCACGCGATCGCCGCTTTTGACCAGGGTGAGAATGGTGTGCTCCATGTGAACATCGATCCCCTGATGCACCCCATGATCCTGCAACGTGCGAATCATCTCCAAACCCGTCCGATCACCGACATGCGCAAGGCGCGGATATTTGTGACCGCCAAAGTTCCGCTGCAGGATGCGTCCATCCTTCGTGCGATCGAAGACCGCACCCCACGCCTCGAGCTCGCGCACCCGTACCGGCGCTTCTTTCGCGTGCAGCTCCGCCATGCGCCAATTGTTGACGTATTGGCCGCCGCGCATCGTGTCGGCAAAATGGACCTGCCAACTGTCGCGCTCGTCGACATTGCCGAGCGCCGCCGCGATTCCGCCCTCGGCCATCACTGTGTGCGCTTTGCCTAACAATGACTTGCAGACCATGCCGACCTTGACTCCGGCCGCCGAAGCCTCGATCGCCGCCCGCAAACCGGCGCCACCGGCGCCGATGACCAGAACGTCATGGGTAAAGGTTTCGTAGTCGGCCATGGTGTAGTGCGTTGAGCGGAAAAGTGTTGACGGGTTAAAGCGTTCTCACACCTTTTGTGCAACGCCTAACTTTCGTTGTTATCTGCGTCCTCATGCAAGAATCTGCCGCTTCGGCTCGCGCCAAGCGATCTAGAAAAATCGCCAATCTTGCCAAATGCCTAACGAGCAAAGCCGCACGTAGATATCGGAGAAGGCAACCCAGAAGAGGCTCATCCAGGCCCAGAGCATGTGCCGGCGGTTGAAGCAGCCGACGCAGGCGTAGCAGCGATAGGAGGTGGGTGATTTGGAGAATTGATCGAGAAAACCGCCGACCAAATGGCGCAATGAATGGCACCCGAAGGTATAGCCACCGAGGAGAACGACGTTGATTGCCAGAACAACGGTTCCCACGCCGATGCCTAACGAACTCGTTCCAGTGGTTGGATTGTAGAACCAAAGCGCGCGCCAGACGTCGTGCAGCAAGACGAACAGGAAAAGGAGTGCAAGGTAGAGGAAATATCGGTGCACATTCTGCATGATGAGCGGAAAGGAGCGCTCGCCGAGATAAGTCTTGCGCGGCTCGCCCACCGTGCAGGCGGGCGGATCGGCCCAGAAGGCCTTGTAATAGGCGCCACGATAATAATAACAGGTGAGCCGAAATCCGCCCGGAGCCCAGAGGACAAGCAGCGCAGGTGAAAAGATAAGCCAGGCCGGCCACCAGACTGGTTTTGGTCCGAACCAGCTGTGGGGTGATGAACCGAAAACCTCCGGCGAATAGAAAGGCGAAAGATAAGGGCCGAAGTAGTAATTGGTTCCCTGGAGAGCGGCCCAGGTCGAATAAACGATAAACGCGCTCAGCCCGAGAAACACAGCCAGCGGTTGCGCCCACCAAACGTCCGCCCGCATTGTTTGGCCGAACGATCGCTCTGGCAAAGTACTTTCAGCAGAAGTCATCAGGTTGGAACGATCAGTTAATAAGTATGGCCGGGCATGGCAAGTAAATCCGGGTGTTTCGACAGAACGCGCGTTCGTTAGGTGCCGGTAAGCCGGGCTTCGGCCAAATCGAGGTCGCGTTGGATGCGACGGAGCGCTTCGTCGTTGATTTCATGCGAATCACGCAAAGAGATGATGGTTCGACGCTCAACCTGCAGCGCCGCTTGTTGCAGGCGTTGATAGGCCGGCGTGCTGATGACGCCTCCCGGGTTTCCAGCCTGCTCGCGACAAACGGTCAACTGCTCGATCCGATCGCAGTATTCCGCCCGCACCCGCTCCATCACGTCCTCGGCAATTTTTTCCTCGAGCGCTTTTTGTTCGATGAAATCGACTGCGGCGTCGTTTGCCTGCAAACGCGCCCGGCGTTCCTCCTCGTCGACCTGTCCATCGTCTTCGATGCCAAGCTTGCGAATGAGCACTGGGAGCGTGAGTCCCTGAAAGACGAGCGTGGTGAGGATAACGCAGAAGGTAAGAAAAAGGATGAGGCTTCGTCCGGGAAAAGCCTGGCCATTGGCGAGAAAAATGGGGAGCGCGAACGCGGCCGCGAGCGACACAACGCCGCGCATTCCTGCCCAGGCAAGGACGACGATTTGCTGCCAGGGCGGAGCCGGATCGCGCCCGCGAATCGTTGGGCTCAGCCGGCGCGAGACCGAAGTGGCAACAAAAACCCAAACGATGCGCACTAGCACCACCGTGCCGCTGACAAGCAGGCCGTAGGTCGTTAGGCGAGAGAGCGGCTCGCTACTCAGGTTATGCAGGATGCCGGGGAGTTGCAGCCCGAGCATGATGAAGATGAACCCGTTGAGGAGAAAGGCGACTATTTCCCAAAAGATCTGCGCCTGAAGACGGAAACTGACTGAATACGAAGTCGAGTGCCAACCCAGATAAACGCCGGCCGCCACGGTGGCGAGCACGCCCGAAACCGCAAGGCGCTCAGCAAGAAGATAAGCCGCAAAGGGTGTGAGGAGCGAAAGCGTGACTTGGACTGGCGTATTGTCGAGATTCCGGTGCACCCAGCGCATGATTAGGCCGACGAGCAAGCCGAACGCGACGCCGCCCACGCCAACCAGGACGAAACGCAGGCTGGCCGTGCCTAACGAAAAGCGGCCGGTCACCATTGCGGCCACCGCAAATTGATAAGCGACAAGCGCAGTCGCGTCATTGACCAGGCTCTCCCCGCTCAGGATTGCCTGAATGCGCACCGGAACGCGCAGACGTTTCAAGACCGCTTCCGCTGCGATCGCGTCGGGCGGTGAAACAATTGCGCCGAGAGCAAAGGCCGCCGCCCAAGGCAAGCCGACAATGAATGAATGCGCTACCCAGGCAACAACCGTAGTCGTGGCGAGCACAAGCCCGATGGCGAGAAAGAGGATCGCCCGCAAATTGCGTCGGAAATCCCGCCAGGAAGCGAAGAGTGCGGCCGGATAAAGCAGCGGCGGGAGAAAGAGGAAGAGAACGAGATCCGGATCTAGTCGAATGATGGGAAGAAACGGGACAAAGCTCAACGCAAGCCCGCCAAGGACGAGAACCACCGGATACGGAATCGCCCATTTATTTGCAAGCACGACAAGCCCGGCCACGAGCACGAGCAACAGCACGACAGGTTCGGCGTGGTGCATGAGCGAGAAGGCGAGGCTTGCCTAACGAGGCCCGATCGCACCATCGGAAGCGAGCGAGCGCGCCCGGGCTCGATTCGCTTCCAGTTGCGGAAGATGTTTTTCCGACCAGCAACAGATGGCACGCAGCGGCTCGATCAGCGTTCTCCCAAGCGGTGTGAGTGCGTACTCCACCTTCGGTGGAACAACCGGATGCACTTTGCGACTAACGAGGCCATCGCGTTCCAGACTGCGCAGTGTTTGCGTGAGCATCTTTTGCGAAATGCCACCGATCTCACGTCGCAACTCGGCATAACGGCGCGTGCCGGTGGCAAGCACGTGAATGATAAGTGCCGTCCATTTGTCGGCAATGCGGCTGAGGACGACGCGAGAGAGACAGTGCGCATTCATGACCGAAGGGCCTGAGGCGCGCCGCAGAGGCATGGCTTTTCCTTTAGCGGAGATTAAAGGCAGGCGCAAACGGAGAGTAACTTTCCGCATAGCCTGTAGCGATCCAAACGGCTGGTCCCCTGCCGGACGATTTTTTGCTTGGAAAAAAAACAAAAGCTGTTAAGCCTCATCCCCTGCGTGTCTCCTCGGACTCAGCGCCCGCCCGCCCTATCGGATGTGCGAGTTGCTGAGCGTGGAGACGACGCAAGTATGGCTATTGGAAAAGATCAGCGACCGCGCGCATGAAGCTGTTGCTCATTGGGAGCGGCGGACGCGAACACGCGCTGGTTTGGAAGCTTCGCCAATCGTCGCAGGTCGAGACGATTTTCTGCGCGCCTGGAAATGCCGGCACCGAAGAGCTGGGCGAGAACATCCCCATCCGCGTGGACGACTTCGACGGGCTCCTTCGCTTTGCGACGGAGAGGAGAATCGATCTCACCGTCGTCGGCCCGGATGATCCGCTCGCCCTCGGGTTAGTTGATCATTTTCGAAGGGCGAATCTTCGCATCTTTGGTCCAACAAGGTCAGCCGCGCGGCTCGAGGCTTCGAAGGTTTTCGCGAAGAACATCATGCGTCGCGCGAGTATTCCAACCGCGATGGCGGGGGTGTTCGACGACAGTCGCAAAGCCTGCCGTTTTGCGGAGAAGTTGCACTTCCCGATCGTCATCAAGGCAGATGGTCTGGCCGCGGGCAAAGGTGTGATCGTCGCGCCTGATCCACAGAGCGCCAACGACGCAATCAGCGATATGATTGATCGTCGACGTTTCGGCGAGGCTGGGGCGCGACTCTTGATCGAAGAATTTCTCGAGGGTTGGGAATGTTCGCTCCATGCCTTCGTCACTGGTGAACAGTTTCAGGTCCTTGGCACAGCCTGCGATCACAAGCGGCTGCACGACGGCAATGAGGGCCCGAACACCGGTGGCATGGGTGCATGCAGTCCGGCAGCGCTTTGGACGTCGCAGCTGGGACGCGACTTTGAGGACAAAATCATGCGGCCGCTGCTGCATGCATTGGCGCAGGAAAAGATTCACTTCTCCGGATTACTTTTCCCTGGCCTGATGGTCGACGGGCAGAACGCGCGCGTTTTGGAATTTAACTGCCGGTTCGGAGATCCGGAAACGCAGGTCATCCTGCCGCGTTTGAAAGGCGACCTCCTGCCATTACTCGAAGCAACGATCGACGGACGCATCGGCGAGACGAAAATCCAGCTCGATCCGCGAGCAGCTGTCACGGTTGTGATGTCGTCTGCCGGCTATCCGGGCAATGTGGTGAAGGGGAAAGAAATCTCTGGGTTGGAACAGTGCGCGAAGATGAAGGACATCCAAATCTTTCACGCGGGAACGCGGCGCGAAAAAGACGCGGTGGTCACGAATGGCGGACGCGTCCTCGCCGTGACCGCTTTAGGGGAGACGATGGCAGCAGCGCGCGACCTGGCCTACTCGGCAGTGAGCAGGATTCATTTCGAAGGCTGTCATTACCGGCGCGACATTGCTCTTGCCGCAGTTGGAGCTAAGGTCGAGCCGACAGATGCAGCGTCCGGTCCTCAGCGCTAGCCTAACGATTCTTTTTTGCCTCACGGCCTACGGCCAATCCCCCTCACCTTCACCAACTCCGCTCATCGATAGCCTGACGACGGCGGATCTGGAGCGGGCAATTCCGCTTATCCGGGAAAACTATCTCAACCCGCAGGCGCTTGACGATACGGAGTTGAAGCGCGCGACTCTTGCCGGCCTGCTCGACCGGCTTGGTAACGGCGTGACGCTTTTGCCCGGTCGCGCGTCACCCAAAGCATCGCCGGCCCCATTCTACCGCGAGATCATCGGCGGTCACATCGGCTATTTGCGACCGGGCGATTTGAGTCGCGCGCAACTCCAGGAACTCGATACGACGTTGCGGGGATTGGCTGGAAAGAAGGTCGACGCCATCATTCTCGACCTCCGCGGCAGCGTCGAGACGAGCGATTACGAGGGCGCAGCGCAATTTGCAAACCGGTTTTTGCCAAAGGGCCGACCACTCTTCTCATTGCAAGGACCTTCGCAGAGCAGGCCGAAGAATTTTGTCTCGGAAACAGCGCCACTCTACGTAGGTCTAATCATTCTCCTGGTCGATGGAGATACAGCCGGCGCGACCGAAGTGCTCGCGGCGGCACTGCGCACAGTTCACGGCTCGATCGTCGTCGGTGAGAAGACGGCTGGACGCGCGGTCGATTATTCCGATCAGTCGCTGCCGAGCGGAAAAGTGCTGCGCATAGCGACGGCGGAGGCAGTTTTGCCGGAAGGCGAGCCACGGATTCCCACTGGGTTAAAACCTGACCTGGCCGTAAATCTGTCACCGGACGTAAAGCACCAAATCTTTCAGCAGAGCCTAACGAAAGGGGTGGCGACGTCTGTCTTCGAAACCGATCAGCCGCATTTGAATGAAGCCGCTCTCGTCGCCGGGACAAATCCTGAGATAGAAGCGGCACAAAGACAAGGCAGGAGCGGGGAAAAGTCCTCGCTGCACGACCCAGTTCTGCAGCGTGGCGTCGATCTCGTGACTTCGATCGAGGTTTATGAGAGACAAACTGGCCGGTCCCCCTGAGAGAATATGTCTCTGCATCCGCTTGAGGAACGCATTCGCTATCAGTTCCGCAACAAGCGACTGCTCACGGAGGCACTTACCCATCCGAGTGTGACACACGAGAAACAGAGCGCACAGTTCGATAATCAGCGTTTGGAATTTCTCGGCGACGCAGTCCTGCAGTTGGTCATTACGGAGTATCTCTTCGCGCGCTATGGTGAAGCAGGCGAAGGTCGCCTGACGACGCGGCGCTCGCGACTCGTCTCACGGGAGTCGCTCAAGATTCGCGCTGCGGCGCTCGGTCTTGGCCAGCATCTTTTCATGGGTCGTGGCGAAGAAGCGAGCGGCGGGCGACAGCGCGCATCGACGCTGGGGGACGCTTTCGAAGCACTGCTCGGTGCCATCTACCTCGACGCGGGGCTGGAGACGGCTCGCCGCTTTATTCTGGAAGAAACGCGAGACGATCTCGAGCAGCTGGAGGAAGAACCATTGGAGGTGAATCCGAAGGGGCAGCTGCAGGAATTGCTCCAGGCAATCTCGCCACGCGCCCCGGTTTATGAGCTGATTTCGCAACAGGGACGGGAGCACGAGCGAATTTTCTTCGTGCGCGTGGTCTGGGAAAATCAGGTGCTGGGGGAAGGGAATGGACGAAGCAAAAAGCAGGCGGAAACAGCCGCCGCACTGCTGGCCTTAAAGAAACGGCCCTGGGAAACGAGAGACTCGCAAACCCTGCCCTAACGAACACAGAAACACTCGCCGGGGGAGAGGTGGTTGAGAGCGTGGATTTCGCCTAACGAATTCTCCCAGACAAAATGGCGTTCAATCGCGCGGCTAACGAAGTCCTTCCCGCGCTGGATCGCTTCATCGAGTAGATCGCCTCGGGCCAGTGCCGCGGTGATTGCGGCCGAGTAGGTGCAACCGGTTCCATGCGTGGAAACACCTGCGACAAACGGCGCTGTAAATTCCTTCACTTCCGATCCATCGAAGAGCAAATCAACGGCGCTTTCGCCGCCTAGATGTCCGCCTTTCAGCAGAACGCACGTGCCAAATTCTTCGCTCAACTCCCGTCCCACGCTGCGCATTGCATCGAGATCTCGCACCGACCGGCCGCTCAAGGCGGCGGCTTCCGCCATGTTCGGCGTAACGAGAGTAGCCCTGGGAAAAAGCCGCCTCCGATAAGATTCGATGGCTTGCGGTTGGAGCAAGGCATTGCCGGTTGTCGCGACCATTACCGGATCGATCACCAGCGGAATGCCTTTCGCTCTTTTGTCGAGAAGACTCGCCACCGTTTCGACAATCTCGGCGGAAAACAACAGACCGGTCTTGATTGCTCGAACGGGGAAATTCGTTAGGCACAGCTCGATCTGCTCACGCACATTTCGCGGATTGATTCCCTCGACTCGCGACACCTTCCCAGGCATCTCCGCTACCACACAGGTGACCGCCGTTAACCCGAAAACTCCGAACGCGCCGAAGGTTTTTAGGTCCGCCTGCAAGCCAGCCCCGGCGCTGCAATCGGATCCGGCAATCGTTAGGGCAACGGCCGGCGTCTTTGCCGAATCGTCGATCTCGAGATTCCTTCTTACGCGCCGTCGTTTCCGATCGCCTCAACCGGGCAACCTTCCTTCGCCTCGTTGCAGAGCGCCTCTTCCTCGGGCGATTCAGGTTGCTTATAGACGTAGGAGTGGCCGCCGTCGTCGTTGCGCTTGAAATTCGCGGGGGCAGTCTCGCGGCAGAGATCACAATCGATGCATTGGTCATCGACGTAGAATTTACCCTCTACGTTCTCAGCGTATTTGTTTGCGACGTCAGCCATAGTTAATCTGCCCAGTTGGGCGCTCGAAAGTAGGGAATTTCCTCACGCGCGCAATCATTTTCCTCATTGACGAGCAAGGGCTCCCTCGCCAAAACTGGCTTGCTCGATTTTATCCCAAAGCGCGCCCTGTCTTTTTATGAAACCCGAAACACGCAGGACGCTGGTGTCGTTTCTCATCGAGCTGGTGGTCTACACCATTGGCATCGTGGTTTACTTTTTCCTCGTTCTGCATTTTCTCGCGGACTGGCTCGAGCATCTAAGTAAGGAAAATATCAAGCTCTATGCAATCGTGGCGATCACACTGATCCTCGGCCAGGCCGTGATCCTCGAATGGGTCACGACCTTTCTCTTCCGCCTACTGCGCGGCCGTTCGGAATGACTCCGCTTCTCGCCATGCATTTCCCGATCTCCGGGACGGACATCAGTCCGATCTATCTGGTCGTGACCGGATTTCTCATCGGTATTCTGGGCGGATTCTTCGGCGTGGGTGGCAGCTTTATCGCGGGGCCGGCGTTACGCGCGATCGGAATGCATTGGAATTTCGCCGTCGGAACCGACCTCGCCCATATCGTCGGCAAGTCAGTCGTGGCGGCGAAACGTCATCGCGCTTTGGGCAACGTCGACCTTCGGCTCGGCCTGATTATGGCAGCGGGAACGATTCTGGGTGCGGAATGCGGCGCGCAACTGATTCAGTATTTGAAGCGGCAGGGCAATGTCGACTTTGTCGTGAGCATCGTTTCCATTGTCATTTACTCGAGCATTTCCCTTTTCATGGTCTGGGAAAGCTCGCGCACCGTTCGCTCTCAAAAGAAGAACCGAGCGAAAACAGATGGGGCACAGAAAGGCCGCCATGCCAAGGATGAATCCTCTTTTGCTGGCCTGACCAAAGCGATGCAACGCATCCCGCTCTGGCCGGTAGTTTCGCTGCCGACCTCAGGGGTAAAAGCAATCTCAGTCTGGGTAATCATTATCGTTTCCTTCATTGGCGGACTCTTCAGCGGCTTTCTCGGAGGCGGCGCAGGCTACATTCGGATGCCGATGATGGTCTATATTCTGGGCATCCCGACCCATCTCGCGGTAGGAACCGACTTATTTGAGATTATTATTTCCGCCAGCTACGGCACCTTTAGCCATGCCATCAAAGGAAATGTCGATATCTTGGTTGCGTTGGTCATGCACACGGGCGCGGCCATCGGAGCGCAAATCGGCGCCATCCTTACCCAGTATTTCGCCGGACCGAAGATTCGGCTCCTGTTTGTTCCTCTGCCCCTGGTGGGAGTGGCCATTGTTACCTACACGCTCATTACCGGCCATAAGCTTTAGCGATGCGCATCTTGATTTGCAGCGACGGGACTGACCCAGCCGACAACCCCACCCGGCTCGGCGGGCTCATTGCCGGTCCGTGTCATTGGGATGTGACGTTGCTTGGGATCGCCGAGAAAGAAGAGGACGAAGGGCCGCTCCGCGCCGCGCTCGAAAGCGAAGCGAAGCTGCTTCGCAGTTATCAGATCACGTCACCACGCATTGAGATTCGTTCGGGCGAACCGATTCGACAGATTCTGGCGGAGACGACCGCGAACGAATATGATGTCGCTATCATAGGCGCGCGCCGCAAAGGCGAAGGCGGACTCTACTTTCGCCCGGAAAAAACCTACGAAGTCATCAAAGCCGTCCCACCACCTGTTCTCGTCGCGATTGGATCCTGCGACCGGGTCCAGCGCATCCTGGTTTGTACCGGCGGCAAGAAATTTATCGACGACGCGGTGCAGCTCGCAGGCGAAATCGCCAAATGCGTTAACGGCATGGTGACGCTCCTGCACGTCATGGCAGAGCCGCCGGCGATCTATGCCGACCTCGTTAGGATGGAAGAGGACGTCGAGCGCCTTCTTACTTCCGACTCCGAGCTTGGCCGCAATTTGCGCGGGCAAAGGGAAAGCCTGCAGAAATTGGGGATCCAGGTCGAAGTCCGCATTCGTCATGGGCTCGCGCTCGACCAGATTTTTATCGAGGCAAATGAAGGAAACCAAGACCTTATCGTAACCGGCACTTCGCAGGCTCGGGGCCCATTTCGTCACTACATCATGGGCGACCTGACTCGTGGCGTTTTGAATCGCGCCGAGTGTCCAGTTTTGGTCGCGCGGGCGGGCAAAATCGTCGACGACGAAGACGCCGAGGGCGGATTTTTTCACCGGCTGTTGCACGGCTTTCCTTCAAAGGTCGCCTAACGTATTCGCACCATCCACCACCTGGCGATGGAGCTAGCGAGACCCGCGGCATCACTCGCTAACCTCGAAGCCGCGAGCTGACTTCGATTCTCCTAGTACCAGGAATCAGCCGGGTTGCGTGCCGAAACATGGCCGCTATGCTGCGCAGCGCGCGGCTATGATCTCAACAAACTCTTCCTCAACTCTCATCAGGCATTTCGGCATCTTCGTTACCTTCCTTGTCCTCACGGTCTTCGCCGGCTGCACAAACAAGAAGGGCCAGACTGCCGGTGCCACTGGCGATTACGTTACCGGGACACCATTGCCAGAGCGGCAGGAAGGCACGTCATTCCTGAGCAGCAATGTCGATCGAAACCAGTTTCAACCGATCTATTTTGACTTCGACAGCCAGACCATCCGCAGCTCAGAGAATAGTAAAATCCAGCAGGTCGCGAGCTTCCTACAGCAGGGTAATGCTCAGATGATCATCGCCGGTTTCACGGATGAACGTGGCACTCCCGAATACAACCGCGGCCTCGGTGAGCGGAGGGCTGAATCGGTCCGCGAGGCCTTGATCGGGCTCGGTGCTGGCGCGCAAAATATTCAAACCGTCAGCTTCGGTTCGGAAATGCCGGCCGATTCCGGGCACGACGAAGCTGCCTGGGCAAAAAACCGCCGCGCCGAAATCGGCGTCGTGAAGTAGCCTGACAAGGTGAGTCGTTAGGCCGCGGCGTGTGAAAGCGCCAGCAGCTGGCTATAGAGTGCCTCGTAGCTTTTTGCGGCTACTCCCCAGGAGAAATCGACCGCGAGAGCGCGACGCATTAGACGCTCCCAGGTTGGGCGATCGGCGAAGATTCCCTTGGCCCGCTTAATCGCGTCCCAGAGCGGTTCGCTACCGTATTCGTAAAAGAGAAAGCCGTAACCGGAATCGGTCGATGGATCATAATCGGCGATGACCTGTTCGACGCCGCGTTGCGCGCGTGCGATCGGCAGCACGCCGTACTTCAAACTGTGCATGGCGTTGAAGGCGCCCGGTTCAACCCGCGACGGAATGAGCGTGATGTCGCTCCCGCCTTCAATCCAATGCGCGAGCGTTTCGTCGTAATCGTGTTGGTAAGCGAATCGGTCCCGGTACCGGCGGGCGGCGATGGCGAGCGTTGTTTCATACGCCGGATCGCCCTTGCCAAGGATAACCAGCCGAACGTCGTCGGCTAGAAGTCGATCCAGCACAGGTATGAGAATGTCGAAGCCTTTCGCGCCGACCACTCTCGTAACCATCCCGAAAACGGGTTCCCGCGGTGACGACGCAAGCTTAAGCTGGGCGAGAAGGGCCGCCTTGCTCTTTGCCTTTGGCGTGAGATTCCTGGAGTCGTAGCGCGCAGGCAGCAATTTGTCAGTTGACGCGTTCCAGCGTTTGTAATCCGCGCCACCGAGAATGCCACTGAGCTTATGCGCGTGTTCACGCAGGACGAAGTCGAGACCTTCGCCTAACGACGGCTCCTGGATCTGGTGTGCGTAGGTCGCGCTTGGAACCACAACGCGGTCGGCGAAGAGAATTCCGGCCTTAAGCAGATTCAGCCGGCCGAAGAATTCGAGCCCGTGCAGATCGAAATAACGTCCAGGCAAGTTCGTTAGAGAAAAATCCCAAGCCTCAAAGTCTCCCTGGTCGGCCAAATGATGAATCGATAAGACCGTGGCAAAAGGTAAACCCTGATCGCGCACCAGCACGGGGACGAGCGCTGCCGTCCAATTATGGCAATGCAAAATCTCCGGCGTCGGCGTCATGCGGCGGGCGATCTCAACCGCGGCCTTGCTGAAGAAGATGAAACGGGCGGCGTTATCGGAATAGGGCTCGCCACGCTCCTGATAAATTCCCGGCCGATCGTAGAGCTCGTCGCAGCGAACGAAGAAAATCTGCAAATCTTCCGCGGTGCGTCCTTCGAGGAGATCGGCCGTGAGGCGTTTATCGCCTAACGAGATCTCGAGACTCACGCTCAGCGGTTTGGTCTTAAGCTTCTTGTTCTCGCGAACTTCACGGTAATAGGGCATGGCGACTGCGATCTCGTGTCCGCGCCGCTTCAATTCGCGCGGGAGCGCCACCAGCACATCGGAGAGCGCGCCGGAGCGGGCCAACGGCCAACCTTCGCTGCTGATCATGAGGATTTTCATTCCCTCACAGCGTCAATCGAAAATGGCGCATCGTCGAACTTTGAATCTCGATTTACGGCTCTCGATTCAGCCATTCTGCTTTTACCCAGGCGATTGCTTCGTCGCGATGGCGCAACGCTCCTTCCAGCTGCCGCGTCTCAACCGCTTCCAGAATTTGGCCAAAGATCGGCCCCGGCTTGAGCCCTAGCGCGATGAGATCATCTCCTCTGACAAGTGGCGGCGGAATGATCGGCTCATTGGCAAACTCTTCCTGTTTGCGGACGAGGTACTCATAGTTGTCGAGCATGCCGTGGCTGCCGAGGCAATCGACTCGATGCAGCTCCAGCTCATCCGCGAAATGGGGTCGAGCCATGAAGCGTTTCAGCCGCGCAACACGCATGTTCGGCGTGTCCTTAAAGACCATGTGTTGCTCAACCGCTTCGACTGCCGCGTCGATCTCGGCCCGGGAAAAACGCAGGCGTTGCATGAGCGCTTCGGTCATGTCTGCGCCAACTTTGTCGTGCCCGCTGAAACGGATGCGTCCGTTCTCGTCCACGCTGGAGGTGACCGCTTTGCCGAGATCATGAAAGAGCACGCTGAGGACGAGCGGCACCGAGACTTCGTCAGGCAAAAGTGAAAGCATGAGTCGCGTATGCCGGAAGACGTCGCCTTCAGGATGAAATTGGGGAGGTTGCTCGACGCCTTTGAGCGCGTCGACTTCGGGCAGGATCGCTTTCATTAGTCCGCTGGCGTCGAGCAAGTCCCACCCGCGCAGGCGACGTGGCGAAAGAAAAATGCGGATCAACTCGTCGCGGATTCTTTCCGCGCTGATGGTTTTGATCGTGTCTGCTTGCCTAACGATCGCGTCCCAGGTGAAGGATTCGATCTCGAACCCGAGCAGAGTGGCAAAGCGCACCGCGCGCAGGAGTCGCAGCCGATCTTCGCCGAATCGTTGCGCTGGATCGCCGATCGCCCTAACGACTCCTGCCGCCAAGTCTTCGCGCCCGCCGACGAAATCGATGACTTGGTCGTTAGACGGATCGTAAAACATGCCGTTGATGGTGAAGTCCCGCCGGCGGGCGTCTTCTTCCGGCGAGGAAAAATGCACATCGACCGGATGCCGGCCATCGAGATACGCGCCATCGGAACGGAAGGTCGCAACCTCAAATTGAAAATCGTCTTCCCGTACCACGATGACGCCGAAATGCGCGCCCACCGGATAGGTGCGGCGGAAGATTTTCTGCACATCTTCCGGGCGCGCGTCGGTCGCAATATCGATATCCTTGGCCGTTTTTCCCCTAACGAGATCGCGCACGCAACCGCCGGCGAAGTAGGCAACGTGTCCGGCGGCTCGGAGGCGCTCAACGAGGGTGCGCGCCGTCGCGAGCATGGGCGTGTCCTGTCGGTCGGTCGGGGCACGATTCACGCGAGCATGCTCGCCCCTCGCTTCGCGACTGTCGAGTTGTCGCGGCACGATGCGACTGTCAAAGGCGCGGATGACGAAGGTTAAAACAGGCTCCGCCGCCTCAGCGGAGATGTTTGCCTAACGACATATCCTAACGAGTGCTGACGATCACGTTGAAGAACTGCACCGCGGCTGCTCCGCAGGTGTCGAGCACCGTAACGCGAACCGGCGTAGTCGTTCCCGGCGTCGTCGAATCGGTCGTCAACACGGTGACTTTTCCGTTCCGTTGATCGATCGAGATCGTGCCGCCGCCGGGGAGCGTGATCGGTGTGACGGAATAAGGTTCATCGGCGAGGTTACTATTCGGGTCGACCGTGCGAGTCGAGGGTTTGGTCGCGCCATGCGCATCGTGTGCGCGAACTTTCACGTCGGCATAAGTGCCCAGGCTCGGCGAGGGATTTGGCTCGACCACGAGATTAAAAATGCCCGAAGTACTCGCACCGGAACTGTCCGTCACGGTGAGAGTGATCGGATAGGTGCGCGTGGTCAACGTGGTCACGAGCGGGCAATCGACCAGCGCGCTGATCGAGACATTACTGCCAGAAACTCGCGGGGTCAGATGCGCGCCGAAAGGAACATTCGAGACAGCGGAGGTGAGGCCGTCGCCATCCGGGTCGCTCACAGTGGCAACGTTACCGACCGTCGAATGAAGTGTGCCCCGTATGACGGTAATGCCGTCCGGCAGAATCGTTAGGCTGGGCGGCGAGTTGGTCGTGGACGTGATCGTCAGGTCGGCATCCGAGATATCGAAGAAGATGTTGCCGACGGCTTCTACTTTGATTCGCCCCTGGGTGGTGGCGACGCTGCCATTGTTCGGGATGACAACGTTCGCGCCGCCATTGTTAGGCACGCTGTTCGCGAGGACGATCGGGAAGGTGTTTCCCGCGTCGGTAGAAAGAGAGATTTTGACGTTCGCGCAGGAGATCGGCGACGTGCTCGTGCCGGCGACATTCCAATTGACCGCGACATTCGAGCCGGCGGCGATCGTCATGGCGCTGTTGGGCGCGGTGATCGCGAAAGGTCCGGCGCTGCTGACCGAAGTAACAGTAGCCGCGGCGTAGTTCGATCCTCCGCCGCCGGCGCGATTGTCGCGAACGGTGACGCGATAGACCATCGTTCGCCCGGTGGTGGGGAGGAATTCGCCGCTAATGTGATCGGGCGAAAGTGTGGCCGGCGGAACGTTTTGATTATTCAAAATGTAGGTGAGCGAAGGGAAGGTGCGGGTCGGATTCGTCGTCGGCGGGAAGGAGCGGAAGATGGGTGAGGAGCCATTGTCGCGCGGGTCTTTGGTCGGATCCTGTGCGGGACCCTTGTCGAATTCTTCCCAGCAGTAAGTGAGTGTGTCACCATCGGGATCGCTCGCGCTCGCGGTGAGGGAGAAAGGTGTTTGCGCCGGAATCGTGTAGGTGTTGAGCGGCGAAATCGTCGGCGGCGTGTTTCCAGTTGGCGTGGTGATTGCGCAGCTGGCACCCGTGCCAGAGCCAGTGTAGGCGTCCACCTCGTCGTAATTGATAGTGTAGAAATAATCGTCGCTATGCGGCGCGAGATCCTGCGGTGAGCAGATGCCGGCATAAGCCATGATGGTGGTACCGCTGCCTACTTCGTAAGCCGTCGAAGCGTTGCGATTGCCGCCCGCGCAGGCGCCGCTCGTGCCGTTAAAAGGATGGTTGGCTCCGAACTGGTGACCCATTTCGTGTACGACGTAATCGATGTCATAAGGATCGCCCACCGGCGCAGAAGTGCCGGTCTCAGAAGAAGCCTTCAGGCCGTTACGGCAAACCACGCCCAAATTCGAAAGTCCGCCACCCGCGGTGCTGAAGACATGGCCGAAGTCGTAATTCGCCGCACCGATCAGATTATCGCAGGTCGTTTGATTTTGTCCGAGGAGCGCGCCCGGATTGTTGTTCGTGAAAGGATCGGTCGCTGGATCGAGAAAGATGATTTTCTCTTCGTCATCCACGAGCATGAAACGAATGGCGAACTCGCGCTCATAGACGCCGCTGCAGCGATTGATTGACGTGATGATGGCCGCGAACGTACCGGCGAGGTTGGCGGCGTTAGGCTGACAGACATAGGTCGCGTATTCCCCCGTGCAAGCGAGCGCAAGCCGATAAGTGCGCAGAGTTGCGCCGGTCGGACGCTGCAACTGTAGTCCGGAAAAAGGCGTGATCTGGGAAGACTGCTCATTGACCAGACAACTGAATCCCTTATCCGGCGCGAGGAAGTCGCGCTTAAAATAGGAAACGTAAGTCGTGTCGCTGTCGCGCCAGTAGGGGTCGATGTAAACATCCCCGTTGGCCGAGAGGATCATGGCGTGGAATCCCTGCGGAGTAAGATCGATGCGCATGGTTGCGCTCGGATCTTCGATGCCTTGCCCGACGTAGGTTTTGAACTGCGGAAATTTCGCCGCCAACTTTGGCGACATGATGGGCGACTCCTGAATGAGAAAGCGCGCGAACTCGCCGCCCGGCATCGGAATCTGTAACTCCACGCCGCCCGTCGCCATCGGCAGACTAAATTCGGGAGTGGCGTTGGTGAGCAATTGCGCCAGGGCTGGTCGGTTGAGATTGACGGTTCGATAAATCTGCGGCACGACCGTGCGCAGCGTCGTCGTCTGTTGCCCTGGAGCTCGCGCGCCAGTCATTGCCTGTTCGTTTACATCGTTCCAGATACCGGCGCCGTTGAGCGCGATGGTTTGAGCGAAAAGCGAACCCGCGGCGAGAAATGCGCCGGCGGTGAGTGAAATGGCAGCGCTAACGAGCTTCATAAGTGAGTTAGCCCGTGTAGCGGGATCATGACCTTTTTGCAAGGTTAAAGTCCCCCGCCTTGAAGAAGAAAATGCTTGACTCGTTAGGCTAATCCACTGCCAGCGATCGGGCGCGGGGATCGCGAAAGGAATGAATGAGAAAGCAAACGACCGCGATGCAAATGCAGGAATCGGCGACGTTAAAAGCGGGCCAGGGGTCCGCGTGCGGAATGTGCAGATTGAAGAGGAGAAAGTCGATCACGTGCCCATGCAAGAGTCGATCAGTGAGATTGCCAAGGATGCCAGCCAACAACAGTCCAAGCGCGGTGCGATTCCATGGATCGCGGGCAGCGGGCCGAAGCACGAGATAGCTGACAACAATCAATGCTACGAAGGAAAGCACCACGAAAAAACTGTTGTGGTTCTTGAAGTTTCCGAAGGCTGCGCCCGTGTTCGTGACGTTGACCAACTCAAAGAAGCCAGGAATCACGCCGCGCGGTCGATCTCCTATGTGCAGAAGCACCAGATGCTTCGTCAGCTGGTCCAGCAGATAGAGCGGGAGGGTAAGAAAGAAGAAAATTCTCATGCGCACTGGTCGACGACCGCCGCGCAGCGCTCGCAGAGATCTGGATGCGCCGCAATCTTGCCGACTGCTTCGCGATGGCGCCAGCAACGAACGCACTTTCCGTTAGGCGATTTCGTGATCACGGCACCGGCTTCCGGCGCCGCCTCCAGTCGCAGATCGCTCAGAATGAAAAATTCCTCCAGCTCATCGTGTGCGACGGAATTGGCGATACGCTCATCACAGCGCAGAACGACTGCGGCTTCAAGTGCGTTGCCAATCACTTTCTCCTGGCGCGCTTTCTCGATTGCCTGTCCGATCACTCCGCGCAGCTGGATCAGTTCCCCGACTCGTTGCCGAACAACCGCGTCGCGCAGGTTGGTTTTAGGCTCGGGGAAAAGCTGGAGATGAACGGATTCCTGGTTGTCGAGAAATCCCCACGCCTCTTCCGCCGTAAAACTGAGAATGGGCGCCAGGAGCTTGCAAAGCGCGCAAAAGATTTGATGCATGGCCTCCTGCGTGGCGCGGCGACGCGGCGAATTGGACGCGTTGCAATACAGCCGATCCTTCGTGATGTCGATGTAGAGGCTGCTCAGGTCGACGGCGCAGTATTGATTAAGAACGTGATAGACCTTGTGAAATTCATACGCCGCGTAAGCCGTGCGGCATTCCTCGATCACCTCCTGAAGCCGGTCGAGAATCCAGCGATCGACGAGGGTTCGGTTTTCTGACGCAGCTTTGCTCTCCGCCGCCGCGAAATCGTGCAGATTGCCCAACAGAATCCGAAGCGTATTGCGGATGCGGCGATAGGTGTCGCCCAGCCTGCTGAACATTTCCTCCGAGAACGGCACGTCGTCCGTGTAGTTGATGCTGCTAACCCAAAGCCTGACGAGATCAGCTCCGTGACGTCCGACGAAATGACCAGCGTCCATCGGTTTGCTGTAGGTGCTCGACTTGGAGATTTTCTTTCCGTCCAGGTCGACCACGAAACCGTGCGTGACACAGATTTTGTAAGGCGCGCGATTGTACAGAGCGACGCTCGTCATAAGCGACGATTGAAACCAGCCGCGGTGCTGATCGGTCGCTTCGAGATACATGTCGGCTGGGTCGCGCAGCTCAGGATGCTGCGCGCAAACGGCCAGATGCGAGACACCGCTATCGATCCAAACGTCAATTGTATCGTTGCGATGGCGCGTTCCGTCCGGAAGGTCCAGGGCCTTCGCCAGGGCGGCATCGTCAAGCTCGAACCAGACGTTAGAACCGCGTTTCGCCACGAGGTCAGCCAGCCTGCGAATCCATTCCGGGTCGAGAATTGCTTCCCCGGCCGCGGAATAAAAAACGGGCAGCGGCACACCCCAACTCCGCTGCCGCGAAATAACCCAATCAGGCCGTGACGCTACCGTGCCGGCGATGCGATTTTCGCCCCAGGCAGGAATCCATTTGACCCTGGTAATCGCGTCGAGCGCTTTCTGTCGCAATTCGTCGATGCGAATGAAAAACTGCTCGACCGCGCGAAAAATGATCGGCGTTTTGGAGCGCCAGCAATAAGGATAGGAATGCTGGTAAGCCTCCTCCGCCACGAGCATTCCGCGCTCGCGCAACAGTCGGATAATCCCGGCGTTGGCGTCGAAGACATATTTGCCGCTGAGCTCGGGCAGGCCGGCCTCATCCGTAAATCGGCCGAGATCGTCGACCGGCGAGAGAATAGGAAGACCGTTCCTGCGGCCTAACGAGTAATCATCCTCACCGTGGCCGGGCGCGATGTGAACCGCGCCGGTACCGCTCTCCATGGTGACGAAGTCGGCGGCGAGAACAATCGCCGTGCGCGGCAGAAAAGGATGCTGCACGCCAATGCCTCCCAGCTTGCTCCCGAGAAAGGTTTGCGGCGATTCCTCCGATGGTTGCCACCCGGTCGCGGCGACAAAGGGCGCTACCAGTTTTTCCGCGAGGACGAAAGTGTCGACTTCATCGCTGCGTGAAAACCTTTGCGCGACGTAGCGTTCCTTTTCGGCGATCGCGATCGCGAGGTTGGCTGGGAGCGTCCAAGGCGTGGTGGTCCAGATTACGATACTGGCCTTGCCCCCTAACGACCCCGTGACAATGGGAAACTTAACGTAGGCGGCCGTGTCCTGCCGGTCCTGGTATTCAACCTCGGCTTCGGCCAGGGCGGTTTGTGCACCCGTGCTCCAGAAGACCGGCTTGAGCGATTTGTAGACAAGGCCGTGCTCGACGAAAGCGGCGAAGGCGCGAAGGATTTCCCCTTCATAGCTCGGGCTCATCGTCAGGTAGGGATGATTCCAGTCGCCGAGAATGCCGAGGCGCTTGAATTGTTCGCGCTGGATATCGACAAATTTCCTCGCGAAAGCCTCGGAACGCTGTCGCACTTCGAGAGCTGAAAGCCCGCGGCTTTCTTTTACCACCTTGTATTCGATCGGTAGCCCGTGGCAATCCCACCCTGGAACGTAGGGCGCACGATAGCCGGCCATGGCTTTCGATTTCACCACCAAATCCTTGAGGATCTTGTTGAGCGCGGTCCCCATATGTACATCGCCGTTAGCGAAAGGCGGTCCGTCGTGCAGGACAAAAAGTTCAGCTCCCGCGCGCGCTCTTTGGATTTGCTCGTAAAGCCGCGTCTCCTCCCACTTCTTGAGAAGCTCCGGCTCGCGCGTAGTCAGTCCGGCCTTCATAGGAAAGTCGGTTTTGGGAAGGTTAAGGGTGTCCTTGTAATTCTGACTCATCGCGGAGCGGCGACGCTAACATTCGCCCTCGGAAAAGCAACGCATCGACGACCCGCAGACAGAGGAGAGTTGCCCCGCAAATATTCCTAGCCTAACGAGAAGTACTGAAGCTCTTCTTGCGAAATTTTCACTTTGAGGCCACCGAGAAGTGACTAGAGTTCGCCCCCAATGCAGACGATGGCGGGGCGCCCATGAAACGAATTCTTCCATTCCTGATCATCGTAGTTGTTGGACTCATAACGGTGGGCATTGCGACCGCCGTTTACCGACACAAGGTCCATCCGGCAAACGCGACGGCAGCTAGTGCTAGTCCTCCCGCCGTCGCTTCCGCCACTAAGGACGGAGCCGACGTGGATGATGGCACCCGGCATGTGCACGGCCGTCTCGACGCGCCGGTAAAGCTGGAGATTTATGGCGATTTCCAATGCCCGTCCTGCGCGGGTGCTTCGAGCGTCATTGGCGAGCTGGAGAAGGAATACGGAAACCGTCTCTGCGTGATCTACTATGAGTTTCCGCTCGCCATGCATAAGCATTCGAGAGAAGCGGCGCTCGCCGCGGAAGCTGCCGGATTGCAGGGAAAGTTCTGGGAAATGCACGACGCGCTTTATCAATATCAGAACGTCTGGAGCAATGCCACCAACGTAAACATTTTTTTCGACACCTATGCGCAAACGCTCGGTCTTGATGTCGCTCGTTTTCGAGCGGACCGGGTCAGCCCTATGCTGCTCGCCCAAATCCAGGCTCAGGCAGACGCGGGTGCGGCACGAGGAGTTGAGAATACGCCCACCTTATTCGTAAACGGAGTACAAATCCGAGCGGCTTTCTCCAAGGAATCCCTTAAGGGGATGCTCGACCAGGCGCTCGCAGCAAAGAAAGGTTCCTGATCGTGGCGCAGAGAGAGAAACAACTCGGAGAGTTGCCGGAGCCTCAAGGTCTGTCGCGGTCAGCGGTGATTATCTATTGCATCGTTGCAGTGATCGCTCTTCTGGGCCTGGCGGACGCAACCTATCTCACGATCGCTCATCTCACCGGCGACGATGCAGTCTGTGGATCGCTTGCCGGTTGTTCGATTGTTCTCGGCAGTTCCTATGCAAGCATCAAAGGAATTCCCACCGCAAGTTTCGGCGCGGCAGCTTACTTCACGGTCTTCAGCCTGACTGTGCTGGCGGCTTTTGGTTACCCTTGGGTGAAGCGTCTGCTAACTCTGATCATCGGATTGATGCTGCTAACCTCCCTCTACCTACTCTATTTGCAGGCGTTTGTCCTCCATGCGTTCTGCCCGTTTTGCCTGTTTTCGGCAGCGCTCACTTTCTTTCTCGCGGGTCTCTTGCTCGCGGTTCCCGCTGCACCCTAACTCGCCCGCGTTCGCTCGTTCAGAGCACCGGATGAGATTACGTTATAGTTACAATCACCTGTCTGATCGCTTAGCACTTTGCTAACCGTCAGAAAAGGTAAGAGCGAAAATTGTCTCAGCGCAAGTAAGCCAAATGATGTGACCAAATAGTAAGGTAATCAAGAAGTGAGTGTGAAGGGATGACCAAATAGTAAGGATAAACCCCGTGACCCCGACTTAGCACTTTGCTAGCCTGCAAAGAAGGTAAAACGGAAATTACCTTATTCTAACTCACACACATACACTATACATATGCAAAAAAAGTCAGCTTCACTGGACGCGTTCCTTAACTTACGCGTCTTGCTTGGATTAATGCTCAGTTCTGTGGCCGTCTTCCTGACGTTCATGGCGTTAAGCATTTCATCTCCTTCTTCTGCAGTTGCGCAAGGAAGTAAAAGTCCTAGACCGATTGTCATTCAGTCCGTCTACCACGACCTCTCGCCCGCAATGCGAGATATCGACCCATGGCCTGCTGAAAGAATGCAGGAACATGAGGCAGCGGAAAACCCGAAAATTAGTACCGGTCTGCACAAAGATGCGCCGGATCTGGTCATTCAGTCGGGCCAGATGCTCCGTCAGCTAGCGCCGACCATCACTCCGATTTTGAATTTCGCCGGCATCCCCTTCCCGGGTGTCATTTGCAATTGCGCGCCGCCCGATACGGACGGTGAAGTTGGTCAGACTCAATTCGTTCAAATCGTCAACGAAGGTTATCAAGTCTTCGATAAGACGACCGGCTCTTCGATCTTTGGACCGGCCAGCATCGAATCCGTCTGGACCGGCATGGGTGGTGTGTGTCAGACCACGGGCGAAGGCGACCCCGTTATGCTCTACGATCAGATAGCGAATCGCTGGCTCATCAGCCAGTTTGCCAACGGTCTGCATGATGAGTGTATCGCGGTTTCCACGACGAACGATGCAACCGGAACTTACAACCGGTATGACTTTCACCTGGGAAGCAGCAACCTCTTCGACTATCCGAAGCTCTCGGTTTGGCCCGATGCCTATTACATGAGCATGAACCTGTTCAACTCGAGCGGCACGGCCTATCTCGGTCCCCAGGTTTTTGCCTTCGATCGCACCAAAATGCTGGCTGGTCAGACGGCTACGATGGTAACCTTCCCGAGTTTGGGAAGCGCATTTCCGCCAATCCTGCCGGGCGACCTCGACGGTTCCACTCTGCCGCCCAGCGGCGCTCCGAACCCGTTCGTCCTCCTGCCGGACACGAACACGTATCGCGTTTATCACTTCCACGTAGACTTTGCTATCCCGACAAACTCGACCTTTACCTTGTTCGGGACCTCGCCTGCGGCGGCCTGGACTCAGCTTTGTCCGTTTACCCGGGCCTGCGTGCCTGAACAAGGCCAAAGCTCGGCTAACTGGGTGGATGGAATCGGCGATCGCCTTATGTTCCGTCTGGCCTACCGTAACATGGGCGATCACGAGTCGCTCGTAGGTAACTTCACGGTCAACGCAAGCGGGGTGGCAGGTATCCGCTGGTTTGAGTTGCGTGGTATAACCAACGGTCCCGTGAGCACATTCCAGGAAAGCACTTATTCGCCAGATAGTACCTGGCGCTGGATGGGCAGCATCGCGATGGATAATCAGGGTAACATGGCTTTGGGTTACAGCGCTTCAAGCTCCTCGATCTTCCCGCAGGTCCGCGTAACCGGCCGCCTGGCATCGGATCCGATCAACACCATGACCTTGGGTGAAACTCACCTTGTGGATGGTGCTGGCGCGCAGACTGACACCAGTAATCGCTGGGGCGATTACAGCGCCATGTCTGTCGATCCAGTTGATGATCAAACCTTCTGGTATACCCAGGAGTATTACGACTCGACTTCCTCATTTAACTGGCGCACCCGTATCGGCAACTTTAAGTTGGCGAGCAGCAGTCAGACGCTCAAACTTAAGGGCGTGGGGCAAACGCGGGGCAGCCAGCGTCGTGTGAAGCTGCAATGGAAACCGAGTGATAATACCGGCAGCATCAACGTCCTCCGAAATGGCGTCGTTGTCGAAACAATCCCAGATACCGGATCAGGCTTCGATAACGTCAACATGGCGGGAACATTCAGTTACCAAGTCTGTGAAACTGACTCAGGTGATTGTTCAAACACGATTAGTGTGACGGTTCAGTAACCGACCAGGTCAAAAAGTATCTGGAGTAGTTTTAAGGGCATCCGGTGGTAACGCCGGATGCCCTTCCTGCTTTTCAGGCTAATGAGGCGCAACTCTTACAGTCATGGCACCTGCCCCTACCTTTGACATCAACATGCCCCTTACAGGCACTGCTGGCGTAGAAGGACCGGATGCCGATAGCACTTATCTCGCAGTCTTTACCTTCAACACCGCGGTCACCTCGGGTTCGACTACCATTGTTAGCGGCACCGCCACAGCCGGTACGCCTGCCTTTAGTGGTAACGAATGCGAGTCCCGCGCACTGCTGTCGCCAATGCGCAGATCCTGAGCATTAAGGTCTCGAATGTGAACGGCGGCAGCGGCAGCTCTACCGTGCCGTTCGACTTCGCTGATGTAGATGCCAGTCGCTAAGTCGACAAACGCCGACTACAGCGAAATCACCGTCCAGATCGGTCAAATGGTGACGAGCGCCAACTTCCGCGATGACGTTCCGATGGACGGCCGCATCATCGCGCGCGACGCGAATGAAGTGAAGCGTCATAAGAACGAGTTGCTCCCCTAAGCAACGTGAGTTTGCTTCCGGGCGCCGTCCTAACCAGCTTCCGGAAGGTTCATGAGTGACCCACAAGCATACGGGCATCCGGCGGAGACGCCTGGATGCTCTTCGTGTTTTAACTAACGAGCAAAGAAAGCACGGATCACTCTTCGGCGCGGGCGAAAGGATGGCCCCCTAATTTGCGACACAAGGCATCGCCGATCTCAGAAATGATCTCGATTTTGGTTGGATGGTAATACTCGGCGTCTTCGAGTTGATTGATCGTATGCTCGTGGTCAATCGCGTAAGCCGGAAGATGAATCAGGTTTGAAGCGTCGTTACAGAGTAAGCCAGCACTAATCAGCCGCGCGGTTTTTCGATCGGCCCAAAACTCTCCAAAGCCAGAATCGTCCCCGGCGAGGTGCAGCTTGCCGATATCTCGACTCTCCGCAGACGCGCTGACCAGTTCATGTCCATCCCGTTCTGCTTCGTCCGGAGTGCATCCGGCAAAGGCAAACTCGGGATCGGAGAAGATGACTTCGATGTTGGAACGTTTCGTCCAGCGACGTTTGCCATTGTCGCAGGCATTTTCGGCTGCGATTCCCGCTTCGATGTGCGCGTGATGCACTACCATCCGCACTCCCGCGACATCGCCGGCCGCAAAGATATGGTGCTTGCCTCTTACTCGCATGTCTTGGCCAATCTCCAACCGGCCGCGCGGCTCAAGGGTAATCCCAGCTGCCTCCAATCCCAGACTGGCTACGGCGGGGCGCCGCCCGATGGCGAGAAGAATTTTCTCGGCAATGATCGGCTCGGTCTGATTCGGTCCCTCGATATCAAGCTTGAATCCTCCGGAATCTTCTCGCCTTAGCCGCCCGAGTTGCGCGCCAGTCAGAACCCGCACGCCTTCGCTCTGGTAAATCAGACGAAGGCGCTCGCCGAATTGCCGCGGGAATTCCGGTAAAATTCCGGACCGTGAAACGAGGGTAACCGTGGCGCCCAGACGCGCATAACGCAGCGAAAACTCCAGTCCGATCGCGCCGCTTCCGAGGACCGCGAGCGACTTCGGGACGCGCGTATTGTGTAGAATCTCGTCGCTCGTCCAAATGCCATCCGAGGTTGGATCGAGCCCTTTGATTTCCGGCAAAACCGTGATCGAACCAGTCGCAATGATTGCGGCATCGAAGCTGTAATACTTCCCTTCGCTGACCACCTCGTGTTCACTCACGAAACGCGCATCGGCGCGCACCATCGTAAAATGGTCGCTCGCCAGATCGTCGATTTCTTTGTTTCGATAAGCGCGAAAGGCCGCGACCTCCCTATCCTTCCAGCGCACGATCTGGGCGAGATATTCGTTAGGCTGCCTTGGTTTTACTTCCAGCCAGCCATGCAACTTCGCGTGATGCATGGCGTCGATCGGCTCGAAGAGTGCCTTGGATGGCATGCAGCCGGCGTTGATGCAGAGCGAAGCGTAATCAGCGTTGTCACCCATGAAAAAGAAAACTCGCGCTCCGTTTTGCGCTGCAATGCGGGCTGCAGTGAATCCGGCCGAGCCGCCGCCGAGGACGGCGATCTTTTTCGCTTTCGTATTCAAGGTTCAGTCACAGTTGCCCGGTGAAATACGCCGGAAGACGCGACACACGTTATTCGGCAGTCGCCTTTTCTCCTCCGTGACGATAGTGAATGACCTTGATTTTCTCCATCGTAACCAAGCCGCCGTCCATCACTTCCTCAAGGAAAGGCAGGAGCGATCTCACCTTTTCCTCCGAATCGACAATTTCAATCACGATCGGCAAGTCCATCGACAAGCGGAGGATCTTGGCGGTGTGAAGACGGCTGGTCGCGCCAAAGCCCATCGGCCCCCGCAGAACCGTTGCACCAGCCAAATGCAGTTCGCGCGCTTTCAGGACGATTGCCTCGTAGAGCGGTTTGTGCTGCCAGCGATCACTTTCGCCGAGGTAAATCCGCAGGAGCAGAGCGTCTTCTGGAAGTTGCATAACAATTTTGCCTAACGAGAAACTAATAACACCGCAGCGCCTCGGCCCAGCCAAACCGCAAGCAGACAGCAGGTGAAGGAAAGGACGGAATTCAGCCCGGCCCGCAACCAGTCTCCGTCGCGCGCCAGTTCAAGGGTCTGCAGGCTAAAAGATGAGAAAGTAGTGTAACCGCCGCAGACACCGATCATCACAAACTGCCGCAGGCGCGGCCCAACCAGGAAAGGCCCTTGTGGATCGATCAGGCCGGCAAAGAAGCCGACCACGAAGGAACCGGTCACATTCACGAATAATGTGCCTAGTGGAAAGACTTCGCCAAAATTTTCCGCAACGAAACCCGAAGCCCAGAAGCGCGCGCCGGTTCCGAGTGCGCCCCCAAGCATGATCCAGAAGTAGGTAAGCATAAGTAAGACTCCAACAGTGGCGGCTCTATTTAAAGCAGCCGTAGGAGTCATCAGCTCATGCGGTTTTCTCCGCGCTCAGACGGAGACGGCAAACTCCATTGCCGCGGTGAGATGATAAGCAATTCGCTTTGCTTCGCAAGATAGTCGCGTCATGTCCTACTTTGTCGGTTCGATGTCCAATACGCCCGGTTGACAAAACCTCCTCTGCAAAGTGTAATCAATGGCACGTATGATACGCCTTCATCGACTCTCACTTCCCCTGGTTTTGCTGTCCCTCGTGATTAGCTCCTGTCTAATTGCCGGCGAACCTGCTCTCACTTGGACAGAATTGTTTCCGCCTGACTCGCCACCGGCACGCTCCTATCCCGCCATGGCTTACGACTCGGCAAGCGGAAAAGTCGTTCTGTTTGGGGGCTTCGGGGGTAGCGGTTACCTGAACGACACGTGGATTTTCGACGGCACGACCTGGACTAAGGTTGATCTAAACGTCGCTCCGCCGGCACGCACAAATGCCCAAATGGCTTATGATCATGGCACCCACGAGATCGTCCTCTTTGGCGGTTACGACGGACACGCTGATCTTGGCGATACCTGGCTTTGGAATGGCAAGACCTTGACCTGGACGCAGGCAACTCCTGCGCATGCACCGAAAGCTGTCACAGGTCCAATGGTTTTCACAGATCTCCGCGGACGGGTCGACGAATTCGGCGGGTTCTCCGGCAACCTGTATGAGAACACCATGTGGCAATGGAGCGGGTCAGATTGGCGCCAACTGCATCCGTCACAATTACCCTCAGCGCGATCGATCGCCGCCGTTGGAGTGAATCACGATACCAAGCAGATCGTGCTTTATGGCGGTCTGGCCGATGTCAACCCTCTCAATACCTGGACCTATAACGGGACTACCTGGACGCTGGAGTCACCATCCACTTTGCCGCTCACTGTTTATGGTGCATCGGCCGCTTATGAGCCTAACCTGCAAATTGTCGTTCTTTTTGGCGGCGCTGACGGCGGAGTCGACCAGGATCGCACTTGGGCCTGGACCGGATCAGACTGGAACCAACTTTTCCCCACTGTTTCGCCTCCAGCGCGTGAAGGTGCTGGGATGGTATACGCCAGATCGCTTGGTCATATCATTCTCTTCGGCGGCCAAGCTAGTGAACTGCCCTTAGGAGATACCTGGGAATTGACGCCCTAAGCGTTGCGCTACCGCCGGTCCTTAGTCTCGAAACTAATTGTTACAACGATTCCCAGGCGGTAAGATAACTTTGGGACAAACCCAGGTCGCTGAACTGGTTTGGCACATCGAATCCGCTTAAGCTCAAACGCCGGCACGCTTAGCAGCCGGGGGATCGCCCGGGCGGCGTTATTCTTAAAATGAGCTTGCTCGATTCGATAAATTCACAGAGATCGGATCATGATTTTCGTCTTGCTCCTCGTCGCGGCGGCGTTTGTCGCCTTTTCCAATGGCGCGAATGACAACTTCAAAGGGGTTGCCACTATCTACGGCAGCGGCACGGCTGGTTACAAAGTATCGATCACTTGGGCGACGCTTGCTACCTTGGCAGGTTCCATCGCCTCGATTTTTCTGGCTCAGGAGTTGCTGAAAAAATTCTCGGGCAAAGGTCTGATCCCGGACGTTTTCACCGGCTCTGAATACTTTCTTCTGGCGGTCGCAATCGGCGCCGGCTTCACGGTTATCCTTGCCACTCGCCTCGGATTCCCCATCTCTACGACGCATGGTTTGCTCGGGTCCATGATTGGCTGTGGTCTGATGGCAACCGGCCTCGGCGGAGTCAACTTTTCCTCGTTAGGTAAAGGCTTTGTTACTCCGCTTCTTCTTAGCGATCCTCGCCGTGGGTGTAGGTGCAATTCTTTACGGTATCTTTCACGCGCTCCGCCATTCTTTACGTATCCCTAAAGAATGGTGCGTGTGCCTCGGCACCGAGCAACGCGTTGTTGCGATGCCCGCTGGCACCTCCGTCTTCGCGATGCGAGCCGTCCCCATGCCAGCGCTTGTTCTCGCTGAAGGCGAAACAGTCTCGAGCTGCCAGCAAAAATATATCGGGACCATCGCCGGCATCGATTCACAAAGGATAGTGGACGTTGGTCACTTTCTCAGCGCAGGCATTGTTTCCTTTGCCAGAGGTTTGAATGATACGCCCAAGATTGCCGCGCTCCTGCTCCTGGTTAAGTGGCTTACGCCGGCGAACGATATCCTGATTGTTTCAGTCGCCATGGCCGTCGGCGGCTTGTTGGGCGCGCGGCGTGTCGCCGAGACGATGAGTCACAAGATCACCGCGATGAATCCAGGCCAGGGCTTCACCTCCAACCTCGCCACTGGGATCCTGGTCATACTTGCCAGCACGATGGGACTTCCCGTTTCCATGACTCAGGTGTCCGTTGGCGCTCTCTTCGGGATCGGGTTACTGACCGGTCAGGCTAATTTTGGGACAGTCACCGGAATCGTTCTTTCCTGGATTATTACCCTGCCCTGCGCCGCCGCGATCGGTGCGATGGCTTATTCAATTATTCACCTCTTGCCTCACTAAGCATCCGACGAGGAAATGAGGAAACGCGTCCTCTTTGTTTGCATCCATAACAGTGCCCGCAGTCAAATGGCGGAAGCGTTCCTCAACCAGCTGGCCGGTGACCACTTTGTCGCCGAAAGCGCGGGATTGGAGCCCGGCCGACTCAATCCAATCGCGATCGAAACAATGCGCGAAGCCGGGCTCGATATTTCGCGCCAGTCGACAAAATCTGTCTCTGCCATGATTGAGCGAGGCCCTCACTTCGATTATGTCGTCACCGTCTGCGACGAGACAAGCGCCGAACGTTGTCCGATGTTTCCTGGTAAAGTTACGCGCCTGCACTGGCCTTTCCCTGACCCTTCCAGCTTCAGCGGCACCATGGAGGAGAAGATGAAAAAGACGCGTCAGGTGCGGGACGAGATTCGCGAGAAGGTTCGCAGTTGGGCGGCCAATACCTAACAATCAGCAGCAAGCGCCCCCATCACAGCAGATGCTCGCCTCAGTAGTTACTGTGTAGTCATAACCTTTGGTTTCCTTCGGATGCCGGCGCGCCGTACGCGAGCAATCAAAGGGTTCAGCTTCCTCGAGCGGAATCTCGTCTCGCGGATCGATAAATTCGAAAAAGGCCCGATAAGGCTCCTTGCGATAGAGATTATAAGTTTTATCGCAAACCGCATAACGCACCCCGCGTTCCATGCGATGATCATCGTCATCCAGGATCTCACGAAATGGGCCCCGGTAGATAACCGCCTGGTTGCGCTCAAAGCATGGACCCTGTTTTCCTTTGAAAGCCTCAACCGTTAGGGAACGAAATTCGACTCCTTCAACCGTCTGCCATGGTTTCTCGTCGCGTCTTAAGATTTGAACCCCATAAAAGCCTGCCTCGCTGAAGGCGCGCAGAAATCCTTCCTCTGTTAGCGCACCGGAGATACAGCCGCTCCAGAGTTCGGGATCATTCTGCAGATGTTCTGGCACCTCCTCGTCCGAAGTGATATCGGAGATAATCGCTCGTCCGCCCTTTTTCAGAACGCGAAAGATCTCTTCGAAGAGCTGTCGCTTCGACTTCGCCTCTACCAGATTCAGAACGCAGTTAGAAACAACCACGTCGATTGAGTCGGTCGCGACCAGAGGTTCCTTCAGCCTTAGCTCCTGCATCACCTCATCCGCGCGGAGATAAGACGTTGCATCAGTGATTGGATGTCTTCGCAATTGTGCATCGAGCTTGTCCAAATCGAGCGCCAGGTCTTGAATGCGGCCTTTGCGAAACTCCACATTTCCAAAGCCGATCCGTTGGGCGACAACAGGAGCATTCCGCCGTGCCACTTCCAGCATCTCATCTGTCATGTCGACTCCGATAACCTTCCCCTTCGGGCCAACGATCTGCGCTGCGATAAAACAGATTTTTCCGGTCCCGCTGCCCAGGTCGAGAACCGTATCGCCTTCGCGTAAGTAACGGGTGGGATCGCCACAACCATAATCGCGCTCAATCACTTCTTCGGGAATCACCTTGAGATAATCAGAGTTGTATTCGACCGGGCAGCAAAGCTTCGCCTCCGTCGTCGTTGCCCCAGCCGCATAACGTTCTCGGACTGCCGCTTCAGTATTCAAATTTTGCATCTTTCTCTCCTAAGTTCGTTAGGCGTTCAGAACAATCCGAGCGCCCGCTCCTTCATGGGAAGAACTTCAAGACACGTCGTCCACCAGCCGGTTTCGATCGTCTCGACAAATTCCTCCGGCAACCCCTCCGCTCGCATTTCGACGGCCAGCTGTGGGTGATCGTAGGCCAGAGGCACAAAGTCCACTTTGGCTTCGCCCTCTTCGTCCACGCTCAGCAGAGTATACCAGACATTGGTTCGTCCATCGTTTGCCGGCCGCCCAATTGCGCCGCAATTGATGAAGTGGCGCCCACTCGGAAGCCGGCGATGCCAATGCAAACCGGTGTGCGTGACCACAATCACATCGGCTCGGTAAGACTCACAGAGATGCTCCAGGAAAGCGACAGAGGTCGTCGTTTGCCAGAGAAATTCGTTCATCTTCCTGGGTGAGCCATGACAGAGCAGGATGCGAAGCGTATTTAGCTCGAGCCTTATCTCGTTAGGTAAGTCGCGCATCCAGAGTCTGTTCTCCGCGGCGGTGTTCTTGAAAGTATAATCGTAGGAGAGCCGGGCGAAATAGTTATCCTTTGGATCGGTGTAGCCGCACTGGCAATCCGCCAGCCCATGACCGAGCGAGTTATCGTAATTACCTTGCACTACTGGAATCTCTCCCATGCGTAAGAGCGGAAAGACTTTGTCCGGACGCGGACCAAACGCGCCCAGATCGCCGAGGCAGTAGAGTCGCTGGGCGCCGCGTCGCGGAGCGTCTTCCAGGAGTGCCGCCAAAGCGAGATGATTGGAATAGACGCCGCCGAAGAGTGCAATCGTTTCTTTCATTGCCGCAGCCTCTGCGTTTTTCCCTCGAGCCAGTCGAAGACTGAAGCGACTTGCTCGTAGCCCGTTCGAAGGAGGAAGTTCGCGCTTCGGCCGTAGCTTTTCATCCCAAGAGTGAAATAACCGGGCTCAGGATGAAGCAAAGTTTCCGCTCCGAAAACCGGTGTCGCCAGGCAATCGGCTCCGGCCTCGCCTAACAACGCCGCGGCGAGTGGATAAGTTCCTTCTGTCGCCCAGCAAGTCTGGACCTGTAACTCGCGAGTCAGCTCAAGGTCTGGTCGAAAACCGGTTGCGGCGACGATCTCATCGACCAGGAGAGAATGGGTTCTGCTCGCAGGATCGCTCCATCGCACTTCGATCCTGTCGTTGCTCGGAGTCACTCGCTCGATCGAGGCACCGCTTAGCAACCGCACCCGCCCGCTCTGCGCCAGCTCGTTCGCCGCTCTCGTTAGGCGCAGTCGCTCCGGCAACGAGTCGTTAGGCACTTCTGCGATCGGGACGGGTCGTGCGCTTCGAACCATCCAGGAGAGCTTCGTTCCATCCAGCGCTGCCAGATCGCGGATGACGGTCGCAGCCGAATGCCCCGCGCCCACCGCCAGGACATGTTTACCCGCGAAACGGTCCAAATTGCCATCGCCAAGGATCGCCAATCCGCGCGAGATGTGCGCGGAACACCCGCGTTCGCCCGGCACAGGTATTCCTTCGCCTAACGAATTGGGCTGTGCCAAGGTCCCGCTGCAATCGAGCACCATTTCAGCCCGTTCCACGTGCTCGCCATCCTTATCTCGCAACAGGAGTCGAAAAGGGGCGAGGCCGCGTTGCGGCTGGCCGATGAAATCACCCTTCAAACGGCGCGCCCGGCCGATCGCCTGCACCCGACAACCTTCGCGCAAATGAGGCTTAACCATTTCGCCAATGGGCAGGAGATAACTCTCCCGAAACTCGGCCCCGGTGAGCAATTCCTCGGCGAGCGGCAGCCTGCGACCTTGGACCTGCAAACGAGTAAGACCCCGGGACGAAGTATTCATCCCAAAAGGAGAAAACATGCGAACGTTGCCCCACTGTCGCACCGCATCCGCCACGCGCCCGCGTTCGTAAACGGTAAACTTATAACCGCGTTCCAGGGCAAAGAGCGCCGCTTCCAGTCCTACGGGACCTGCGCCAATGATGGCTATGTTTTTGCCCTTCATTCGTTAGGCACGGTTCCCGGTGTCTGATTTGCTTCCAAGTTGACCCGCACGAGACGATTGTTCTCCAGACTCTGCGCACCCGCGTTCGAGCAGAGAGCGCCATATCGATAACAGGTGATACACGCCTGATGGCGAAGGCGGTATCCTCTTAAACCATCGTCCAGTGTGTTGCCTAATCGGGCATCGGGTTGATCGACGAGGATGGGACAAACGTGCACGCCGCGCTCGCTCACCACCCGGCTGCTGTGACAGAGCAGCTGGCTCTCGTCATAGCCCTGCATCATGCGCTTGGTGACATATTCATGCTCGCCGTAGCCATGATCGCGAATCGCTTCCTGTCCAATCTTTAGAGACGGTAGAAGCTTCATTCGAGGTCGCGTATATCCAACTTCGGCCAGACGGGCCTTGAACTCGCACAGAAAGTGATCGTCAGCCTCGATCGGCCATGAACGCACCGAGGTGATGATGGGAAGAAAACCGGCCGCGACCAGGAGGTGGACGCCGGACATGGCAAGATCGAAGGTGCCGGGACCGCGAATGGGATCATTGGTTGCGGCAGAAAATCCGTCGATGCTGACCCGCAACTCGAGCGTGTATTCTGAGGCTGCACTCAGCCTAACGAGCCTAGCTGCCTTGCTTTCGTCGAAGCGTGTGGCGTTGGTTAAGACTGTGGCTGGCCCTACCGCAAGCGTCGCCTCCAGGATGTCGAAGATCTCCAGATTAATAAAAGGCTCGCCGCCCGTAAAGTAGTATTCCCTTACCCCGCGGGCGACCGCATCGTCCAGGTAAGGCTTGAACTGCGCGAAGGTCATCAGGCCCAGTGTCCGGTTGTCCGGTGCACAGGAAATGAAGCAATGATTGCAACGCAGGTTGCAGAGCGTCCCAGCCACTTGAAACCAAAGCGCATCGAGCGAGGAGAGCGGAAGGAAGGGCGGGTTCTCGTCATCCTCCGGTCTTGCAGTATACATACAGATCAATCAGGTGACGGTGCGGTGGCGTGAAAGAGAGCGGGAGAACACTGCCGTTGGCTCCATCCCTAGAAATGGACCAATCGGCGGAAGCGAGAAACTTACGTCGCCAGAACCGGAGGCGGTATCTGCTGCCGCACACGAATGGCCTTGCGAGCCGGATCGACCAAAACTTCAAATCGGTCTCGGCCTAACGAGAGTAAGCGTTCGAGAAGGAGTCGCAGCAAGCGGCCCAACTTGAGGGAGGAACGCGCCAGGAGCGAGAGATCGCGCCAGGAGTCAACATCCTGCTTTATCGGAAGAAGAAGGACGTCCCCGCCCGCGCGCTCGATGAGCTGCCGGCAGTCCGTGTTTCGCTTCCAGCAGACGCCGCGCAATAGAGAACGATTGCTCGCGCGCAGGCCGATAAGATAACAGCCACCCCGATGATCCGGCCCGAGGACGAGCTGCCTCGTCGTAAGGCCGGAAAAAGCGCGGTTGATGTCGGCATTTTCGAGCAATGGACAATCGCGTCCGACGATCACAATCTGCTCGTAACCAAGGGCGGCAACTTCGTCCGTTGCCCTTTCCAGTCGTTCGGCAAAGGTGGCGCCGTGCTGTGAGTGCACGTGCACGTTGGGAGAAGATTCTCGCATCGCCGAGGTAAAAAGGTGCACATCGGCCCCGCATTCCGAGCCGAGAACGGGCAGGCGAACAAGCGACTGCAAGCTCACAGGCAGGCCGCGCTTAACGAGGTCGACTTGCAGGGCATCGGCGAAAATGAGAACGGCCTTTGTCTTCACAATCCTTTCGAGGCGTTTCTTTCCCCAATCTCCTTGGCAGATGCAGAAAAGACGAGAAGTATTTTTGGCGGAGAAACGAGCAATGGCTTCTTCCAGGATACCGGAGGATTGATCCTTGATGACGCCTTGGTTTCAGATCATCTCAGTCTATCAATGCTCAAACATTTGGCAGTTCTTAGCTCCCTAACGCTCCTTGCAGGATGCGCCGCGCCGCCGGCTTCTTTCGAACCAGTCGAATCGGCGGTAGGCAAGCGGATCGGTCGGGAGGTCCGTTGGATGCGCGGCGGACCTGAGGACGTGCAAGCCAGGCAGATCGTAGAATCACTCTTGCGTCAAAAGCTGACGGCCGAAAGTGCGGTCCAAATCGCGCTGCTCAACAATCGCGACCTGCAAAGCGAGTTCGAGGAAATCGGAATCGCGCAGGGCGAATGGATCGAGGCTGGCTCGCTGAGTAATCCCAGTTTTGCGGCCAGCATCCGCTTCCCGGATCGACCACCGTCCGGGACGAACGTCGAATATTCGATCGCGCAGAACTTTCTTCAGCTGATCCTGATCCCATTGCGCAAACGGATTGCCGCCGCCCAACTGGCAGCGACTGAAACCCGCGTCGCTGCGGAGGTCCTGAAGCTGGCCGCGGAGATAAAGACCGTCTTCTACACTGCGCAAGCTCGTCAGCAGTTGGTCGATCGCCTGCGTACGATTTCCGAAGCGAGTGAGGCTGCGGCTGAGTTCACCCGGCGCCTGCACGATGCGGGAAACGTGGGTGATCTTGAGCTGGCGAATCAGCAGGCCAGCTATGATCAATCACGGCTCGAAGTCATGCAGACAGAGCTACAAATTGGGCACGACCGGGAGCGGCTCAATCGACTCCTCGGTCTTTGGGGAGCGCAAACCAGTTGGACGATGTCCACCCACTTGCCAGAGTTGCCCGAGCACGAGATATCGCTGAAAGGACTGGAATCGCGCGCCATCACGCAGCGACTCGATCTGCGCGCGCTCCGCATGCAGTTGGATCTGATTGGAAAGGCCCTGGCCTTGCGGACTGGAACAAAGTACCTCCCGACAAGGATCCAGCTCGGGGTCGACACGGAGAGACAGCCTGATGGCCAGCGCGTAACCGGTCCTACGCTTGACTTGGAGTTACCCATTTTTAACCAGGGTCAGGGGGAGATCGCAAAATTGACGGCACAGTATCGGCAGGTGCGGGACAGGTTGGAAGCGCTGGCGATCAATGTCCGCTCTGAGGTTCGTGATGCACATGCTCAGTTAATCGCAGCACGGAATCTTACTTCCTATATTGGGAATCATCTTCTGCCAACGCAGCAAAAGGCCCTTGGTCTAACCTTGCAGCAATATAACTTCATGCTGAAAGGTGCTTACGACCTTTTGCTTGCAAAGCAAAACCAGGTCGCGGTCGAACGCAGTTATATGGAAGCCTGCCGCGATTACTGGATCGCGCGCACAGAATTGGAACGGGCCGTCGGCGGCAACCTTGATGGCAAGATCATCACGGATCGAAGCGACCTATGAAAACACACTTATGATTACACGACGCAAGTTCTTTTCCGGCACCGCGGCGCTCTTTGGCGCTTCGGCTTTAGCGCAACGTTTTGCTGGGAGCGGGCAGCTTTTAGCCGCACCGGTCAGCAATCTTAACTATCATCCAGTGGTTACGCCCAATGGTGTTTCCTTGCCCTGGCTAATGAAAGGCGCAGTTAAGGAGTTTCGCCTGATTGCCGAGCCGGTGAAGCGTGAGTTTGCTCCGGGAATGGTGGTGAATTGCTGGGGTTACAACGGACACACGCCGGGTCCCACCCTCGAAGCCGTCGAAGGCGATCGCGTTCGCATTCTTGTAACAAACAAGTTAGCGGAACCTACAACGGTTCACTGGCACGGCATTATTACCCCCAATGGGATGGACGGTGTCGGTGGCCTAACGCAAAGGCATATCTCACCGGGGGAGACCTACCTTTACGAGTTTACTTTGCGACAACACGGCGCCCAAATGTATCATCCGCATTCTGACGAAATGGTCCAAATGGCGATGGGAATGGAAGGGTTTTTCATCATTCACCCAAAAGATGGTTATCCCGAGCCGGTGGATCGCCACTTCCTGATCTTCTTACAGGAATGGTCGATCTCGCCGGGAAGTTTTACGCCGGATCCAAACGTCATGACGGACTTTAATATTTTCACTTTTAACAGTCGCGTTTGGCCAGGAACGGAACCGCTGGTAGTAAAGCTAGGCGAAAGAGTTCGAGTTAGCTTTGCGAATCTCAGCATGGATAGTCACCCGATTCATTTTCATGGTCATCGCTGGTGGCTGGTGGGGACCGACGGAGGTGCTGTGCCCAGGACAGCATGGATCCCCGAGAGTACCATCAACGTTCCGCCGGGCACCACTCGCACGGTCGAATTCGTTGCCGATAACCCCGGCGATTGGCCTCTTCACTGTCACAAGAACCACCACGCCATGAATGCCATGAGCCATCAACTGCCCAATCTCATCGGCGTCGATCAGCAAAAGGCGGCGGAAAAGATGAGCAAGCTCGTTCCGGGTTATATGGCGATGGGCGAGAAGGGCATGTATGGCATGTCACAAATGACTGAGATGGACGGCCCGCGTAACACTATTCCAATGATGACCGGCACCGGACAGTTCGGACCTATCGGAATGGGCGGCATGTTTACCATTCTGAAGGTCCGCGACGGGATTACGAACTACAAAGATCCGGGCTGGTTCCGAAACCCACCCGGCACAGTGGCCGGCCCGGTTGAAAGCTGATTGATCGCTGGATGTAGTTTCGCGCGACCTCCATCGCACAAGTGCAGCTGGGCTTATTGGCCTTCGGTTAGGACAAGTTGCTGATCAGCCGAAACATTAGTCAGACTCTGGGTTATCCGGCTTGGCCAGTTTCAGCCGGGATGGCAAAAGGCCCCGATCCGGGATATCAGTCGCAGCGGCGGTCGTAACGATCTGAAGGAAAACATTTCCCTGATTTTCTTCTAACTCATTCCATTTTGTTCCTGATCCGGTTCTCCTTTTGGTTCCCTTGGTGAAATGTAACTCAAGGTCGCCATCGAATACCGCCAGACCACGAGACACACCTCGTGATGCGCGCAAACTTTCGACTTCATTCGGATTTTGGTTCTTGGTTCATCCCGTGATGGGTCTCAACTTGTCTCGTGGACGATCAAGACACTAGTTAGCCTTGGGCCATACGAGACAGAGTCAAGTATGGCCTGTATCTTCGAGGCGAAGAAGTCGTTAGGCGCGCGGCAGAAAATGCTCCGTCGTTTCGCGATCGCCTTCCGTCGCGAGCATATAAACGCGATCGTTTTCCAACCAGATCGCCGTCATCCATTCGCCTTCACCTTTGAAGATCGGAGCGCCCGGCTGCAGGCCTGGGAAAGCTGCGCGATCGACCACGAAAAGATGTGCCAGGCGACCGTCGTCGCGGCGGAAACAGATGAGCGTCACTTTATGTCCGCGAAAAGAAAGAATGCGGCAGCCCACCGGTTCGAGCGCAGCCAGCCGTGGTGGAACCTGCTTCGGCGCGGCGTTTTGCCCTTGCAGCCAACCGTTTATTTCTCCCAGATTGCCGCTCATCATCTCGAGTGAAGGCTTCACCTTGATGAAGCTCACCATTTCGCTCGCGTATTGCGGAACCAGCTCGGCCGTCGAGGGCCTCCGACGCCATGTGTCCGCGATTTGCGCCAATAGGAAGAGTAGCGCAGCCGCTCCCGCAAGAGCGATGATCCAGCGCGACCACGGCGAAGCGGCCGGCGCCGGATTGTTTTGCGCCAGGATGCGCGTTTTCAAGCCGAGTGGCGCCGGCAGATTTGCAAGTTGTGCGGTCATTGCCCGATCAAAGGCCTGTTCCTCGTCGAGCCAGCGAGCGAGCTCAGGATTTTGTTCCACGAGCTGGAGCGCTTCGGCAATCTGCAGATCGCCGCGATCGATCTCGCCCGGTCGGCAGACTTGAAGAATGGCGCGCGCTTCCCGTTCAGTCATGCGCGACTCCTTTCGGGTTCTGGTTTGCGAGGTGAGCAGTGTCCGCAAGAGCTTTGCGAAGCTGATCTTTGCCGCGCGAGATCCGCGACATGACGGTACCGATCGGTATCTCCAGAATTTCTGCGATCTCTTTATAGGAATGTTGCTGGAGATAAAAAAGAGTCAGCGGCGCGCGGTAAATCTCTTCGAGCGCATTAAGCGCACTTTGCACAATCTGGCCATCAAGTTGATCGACCACCGAGGCGGGAATTGACTGCTGTGTAATCGCTTCGAGCGAAGTCTCGCTCTCAACAAAGCGATCGCGATCACGCTTGCGCCCGAGAAATTCGCGATAGAGCGAAGTAAAAAGCCATGTCTTCACTTTCGAGCTATCTCGCAGTTGATGACCTTTCGAAGCCCAAAGCAGGAAGGTTTGCTGCGTGAGATCGGAGGCTTCAGATTCCTGTCGGCTGAGGGAAAAGGCGAAGCGATAAAGCGGCAGGTAGAAATCCTCCACAAGCTTCTCAAAGTCGAGGCTCGCCACGGTGTGACGGTAGAGTGTTGAGCCTAAACCTGCCAAGGAAAACGACTGGCAAAACGCTCCCATGGGTAAATTTATGAGGCGGAGGGAAGAGCAGTTATTCCGCCGCTCTCGGTTCCCCTGTCCCTGTTCGACTTGAAACTACAAACCGAAAGAGGATAAGGATCAGTAGACCCACTTGCCGCCGACCGATGAAAGGGCGGGAAGCTCGCCGGTCGAATAATCAGTCTTGCCGATCGCTCCCCACATATTTGTTCCGGTAGCTTCGCGCCAGAGCTTGCTCATACTTTCGCCTGTGTGGCAACCCCAGCTCTTGACATAAGCATCGCGGGTGAAGTCATGGCGATCGATGCGCTTTAGTTCCGATTCGTGCATCCAGGCTTTCGACGCGCTGTCGACAATGTTGCTGTAATCGAAGAGAAAACAGGCTCTGTTCGAGTGTCCGAAGTATTCGAAGCCAGCAACTTTCAGACGGTCTCGCGGCTGTCCGTTGTTCAGGTAATCAATCACGTCACCACCGTGGTTGAAATAGACAAGGTGAAGGTGAAACCTGTCGCGCACGCTGTTGATGTTGGCGATCAGATCCTGCTTCTCCTGTCTCCCGCGATCGACATAACCGGGCTTGTAAACCAGCCAGGTAATCATCGCGTCAGGACCGAGCGCGGCACGCAACTGCTCGGTTCGTACTCGTGCAGAATGAACGAAATTCGCCCACCAATGATCGTGCGGATACGCCTTGTATTGCTCCCAGGTGTGGAGAGATGGACCACCAACGAGAACAATATATTCCCGCTGCTGCGCCGAGGCGGCGGCGGCAAAAAATCCAATTAGAAAAAGGATGGCGAGACGCTGCTTCATGACGTGGAAAGCGGGAGCAGAACCTATGCGTGAAACGGAAGATTATGCAAGCCACTTACCGGCGCGGTGGGTCGAGGAAAGCGCGTGCGCTATCTGGAACGTCGCAACGATCCAAGGCTGCTTACCACGATTAAGATTACGCCGAAAGTACAGACAATCGCCGCCCCCGAAGGCAGATCTCCCTCGTAGGAAAGAAGCAATCCCGCGACTCCGCCGAAAAGCGCAATTAGCCAGCCAATCAGGAGACGTTTTCCGAGTGAACCCGCAAGGCTGATCCCGCAAACCGCGGGAACAATGAGGTAGCTGAAAACTAAAAGGACGCCCGCGATGCGGACGAAGCTGGTTACAACGAGCCCGAAGAGCGCGTAAAAGAGAAAATCCCACCAGCGCACCCGGAGCCCTTTTTCGTAGGCGACGTCGCGGTCAAACGAAACCAGAAGAAGCGATCGGCGGAGGACGAAATGCATCAGCCCGACAAAGAGAAAAAGTGCGAAGCATTTCCCCACGTCTACCGGACTAACGAGAAGAATGTTGCCCACGAGCATGTTCTTGATCTCCTCGTCGCCTTCGGCAGCGCGGCTGAGCAAAAGCACAGCGGCCGCCGCCGCCACCACGTAGGCAATACCAATGATCGCTTCCTGCGGAATTTGACTGGCGCGTTTCCCGGTCAGGGAAAAAATGGCCGCGCCGAGCAGAGTAAAGCCCAGAGCGATAAGGAACGCCGGCCAACCTTCGAGGTTGAGATGGAGCAAGACCGCAACACAAATGCCTAACGACGCCATCTGCGCCATTGCGATATCGATGAAGATAATCCCGCGCCTAACGACATGCAGGCCCAGATAAACCAGGAGCCAGGGCAACAAGACGCAGGCCGCAATGGGCCAAAACATTATCTCCCACATAGTGATAACTCTCCTGATTCGTGAAGCCGGAGGTGCGTAGCAGCGAGCGCCGGGCAAGAATCGACTGCTTTCATTTCAGAGCGGCGGCGAGGTGATTCACCAGTACGTCGATCAGCTTTACGTAGGTATCTGTGCTCGGTAGCGCGCCGGGAAACTGGGCGAAGTCGATCACCTGGGCGCCGGTTTCCTGCGCGACCTTCTCTGCAGTTTTCCGGTTCTGATACGGTTCCACCAAAATGGCTTTGATCTTTTGCGCCTTCATCTGCGAGATCACTTCCGCCAGGTGAGAAGGCGAAGGCGGGATGCCCGGTTTTGGCTCGAGGAAAATGTTGATGTTGAAACCGAAGCGATGGGCGAAGTAAGGCCAGGAATCGTGGTAAGCGACCAGACTCTGTCCGCGAAATGGCAATAGCTTGGTCCCCCACTCCTGGAGCCTGGCGTTAATCGTATTCTCGAAATTCTTTTCGTTAGTCTGGTATTGCGCGGCGTGCGCCGAATCGACCGCAGAGAACGCGCGCGCGATGTGGGCCGCGACAGCTTTGGCAATGATCGGATCGACCATAAAATGCGGGTTACCCAAGGCATGAACGTCGCCTGCAGCGCGCGTCAGCTGAGCCGGCACTTCCATAAGGCGAATGCCCTCCGAAGCTTCGACTCGCCCGGGCTGACCTGCGGCGATTTTTGCGTTCCGTGCGTTTTGCAAGAGCGGCGGAAGCCAGCCAATCTCCAGTTCCGCGCCGCCGTCGATGAGGACATCGGCTTCGCGCAGTTTCACGACGAAGCTGGGACGCGCATCGACGAAGTGCGGATCTTCGGTTGGTTTGGCGAGCACGGTTACGTCGACGTTGTCGCCGCCCACTTCGCGCGCCACGGAACCGAAATCCGGCAGGGTGGCGACGACGTTGAGTTTGGCTTCCGTAGTCAGAGCCGTCGTTAGGCAAAGGAATATCGCGATCGCGATTTTCGTTAGGATATTTGTTTTCATCGTTAGGCAACTTGCGCTGTCGGGAGAAACTCAAAACTTGTGCGCGCCATGGGCGCCGAGGATGAACTCGAACTGGAGGAAAAGTGAATCAGCCTGATGCGCGGACAGGAAATCGTCTGCCTCCAGGAAATCATGGTTATATTGCAGGCGAATCTTGGAGAATTCGGTTGGATACCAGGTGAGATCGCCGGCGATACGCTCGCGGCTTTGCCGCAATGGGTCGTCGGTGTAGACAGAGTCCTGCATGTGGACGTAATCGCCGCGGACTCCAGCCGTCCACCCTTTTTCAAAACCCCAAACAACCTGCGAATACATTCCCCAGTCGTGAAAGGTCTCGGCTACCGGAAACAGATCGTCGGCGCCGCGGCCGGCTTCGAAGCGGCGATACATTGCTTCGGTTTGCCATTTCACGAATGGGAAGCCGCCCTCCGCGTGCGGCGATTTCCATTTGTAGAGAAGGTCGGCGCCGTAAATCTGGGTGCGAGCACTCGCGCCGGTGTCGTTGGATCCAAACGCACCCGAAACGCCGAAGAGCACAGTCTGCGTTGGACTAAGATCGACTGAATTCTCCCAGCGCGGCACCCAAACGAAATCCTGTAAGCCGCGCACTTCGCGATCTGTCGTGACGCGCCCGAAGAAGATCCCGTTCTCGCCAGGATTACGGAAGGAGAAACCTGTGTTGCCGCGCCCGTTCTGCACCCCAAAGATGAACTGCGAATACCATGAGACCGGCATCGTCCAGGAAAGCTGACCCCCCACTCCGCGCAGACCGTCGGATCCGAGGAAAAGTCCATGAACAAGCGGATCGTCGGCGAAATCCCAGGTATGAGGGTGAGTTGGGTTAATGCGGCCAAAGGCGGAGAAGAATTGGCCTCCCTTCAATTGCAGACCCCAGGGCAGGTCGGTGGTTTGCATGAAGGCTTCTTCCACTTCGACCTCGGTTTCGTTGTCGTTATTGAGCTTAAAAACGATATTCGCGAAGCCTTCAAAATAAGGATCGACCGCGCCGTCCAAAGCCAGCTCGAGGTTGCGGGCGTTGAAACCGCGTTGCTGGGGATCGTGGTCGCCCACTTCGAGCTGATCGAGCTCGCGATCGCTCGAATAGGCGAGGGCGAACTGACCATCGAAGGAAATATTCATGTAGCTGCGCCCTCCGCCCACGATGGTCATCGGTGCGGCGAGCGAAGCGCCCACGCCTGTGGTGGAGGTAGTTTCCGGAGCGGCGGATGTGACGGAAGCATCGGTGGTCGGGAATGCCTGGTTAGGCGCCGGGCTCGCCGCCGGCGAGGCGGTTCCCGGGATCGGAGTGGGCTGCGGCGCGCCGGCGACCACCGATTCGTCGGTTGTCGCGAACAAAGGCGGGGCGCTTGGTGCGGGCGAGGCTCCGGCGACGGCGGGTGTGGTCGCAGGTGCGGGCGACGCGGCGCCGCCCGGGCTTAGTTTCGCGAGCACGTCCTGCTGATCTTTCACTTGTTGTTGCAAATTTTTCACCGTTTCGGTGAGCGCCTGCACCTGCTGGCGCAGCGCCTCGACGTCGTTAGGCGAAGATGCCGGGGTCGGCGTCTGACCAAGAAGAAGCACCGGCCCGCAAAGAAGGCCGGCGACAATCAAAAGTTTTTTCACGCTTCATTTCCATTGGACTATGGCTGGGCCGAAGAATCGAAACATCCCCGGCCAGGAATTGCGTTTGGCGCAGGCTGGAAACGAAGGAAGGCGAAACGCGCGCGTTCCCCGGCCGCGGCAAGACGCGGCGGATTTCCAGTCGTCAGGCCAGGGCCGGTGGAGCGTGTTCGAGGAGCGCGAAGAAACGCAGACGAGGGAGCGCGAGAACCGCCGGACAATCGAACGGAGCGCAATTTGGGATCTCGTTAGGAGCAACCGGGACCGAAACTAGTGGTGTGGCTTCGCACTGTGCGGAGGCGAAAAGACTGACGGCGCACTGATGGGTCGCAGCAGAATCCGGATGAATCTTTTCGTGCAGCTGAGGCGAAGAGCTGAGCAAAGCCGCAGCGAGAATCGTCAGGCCAAGAATCGCGCCGAGCCCGAATCGGCCCGAGAAGAGGGAATATTCAGCCCTGCGTTGGCGCACGGGCTCCAATGTCTGCAGAGGGCGGACTTCTGCAAGCGCGATCTCTCATAGCTTGTCTAGAAGGTGGTCCGCAGACCGACGACAACGCTTCGGCCTTCCAAGGGCAGCACTTCCTTCAAGAAAGAAAGGTGATCGCGCGCTTCTTCATTCGTTAGGTTGGTCCCGCGCAGATAGAGATCGACATAAGTGGGGCCGACGCGAAAACGCCGGCTGAGGCTGGCGTTGAGAAAGGTGTAACCCGGCGTCTCAGTCTCAAAGGGCGCGGTGCGATATTGGCGGTTGACGCGCTGACCTTCGATACTCGCGCTCCAGGTGGGACTGATGTAGTTGAGCGAAGCGCTGTAACGAAACGGTGTGATCCGCGGAAGCGGCTCGTCCGCGTCGGTGTCTTCAGCGTGGACGTAATCGGATTGCAAGCGCAGGAAGAGATCGTTTGGGTTCGCCTCGCTTTCGTTGCCAGCGCCGGTGATGACATTCTTGACTGACTTCGCGTCATTGACGCTTTGGTCGGCGATCCGCGTCATCGTTAGGGGAAGAAGATGGAAATCGACCTGCGCTTCGCCACCGAAGAATTCGGCGTTCTTCGGCGTATAATCAAAGACGCGCAGCCCGTCCTCAAAGTCACCCGTCGGTGTGAAGTCGATAAAGTCAGAGAACGAAGTGTAGTAACCGCTGACATAACCGGTCACGACACCTGCCTTCTTGCGCAGACTAACGTCAATCCCGCGGCTCGTTTCGACCCCTAGATTTGGATCGCCGATGATGAACTGAAAGGTGGCGTCATGACCGCCACGCGCGAAAAGTTCTTCCGCAGTCGGCGCGCGCTGGGAGAAAGTGGCGTTCATCGCTAACTCCCAATCATCGGGAAAATGATAGATCACGCCGCCAGCCGCGCTCAGCGGGGTGAAGTCCTGGTTCTTTTGCTCCGACGAGGTAAGCGAGGTCAACTCAGGATCGCTTGAGTCAATACTGACACTGTCATGCTCAACGCGCCCGCCGAACTGGAACGTCACCGGCCCCAATTTCACCTCCTCAAAAAGAAAAGCCGCGCCGGCAATAGTAGTGGTTGGTTGAAGGAAAGCATCCTCACCCAAGATCGAAAGATCCTTGTAGAAGAATTGCCCGCCTAACGACCCTTGGAATAACCCAATCGGCTGGTGAACGAGCTCGATCCGTGAATCAACCCCACTTGTTTTAAAGGTCGATCCAACCTGCTCGCCGTCGATCTCGAGATGTTTGTAATCGGTGTAAACGAACTTGAAATTCAGTGTGCTAAAACCGGGGAACGGATCGACAAGCGAGCCGCGCAGGTTGCCCTGGCGTTTCGTCACATCGAGTCGGACCCGCGGCGGGATCACGCCTGGCTCGTCCACTTCCGGATCATCTGGGATGCCATAAACGGAAAGGAACTGGTTAAACGATGCGCCGATGTAACCCTTGTCCCAGACGTAGGAGCCACCGATCGCCCAGTCTTTGGTTTTCACATAAGTGTTCGGGACTTCGCCATGCGGGTTGCCACCGAAGTCATCGAGCGCGGCCTGCTCCGGCGGCAGTTCCTTCCGAATTCGTTCATCGAGGGCGAAGCCGGGGATGCGGCGACTGTCAGTGCGCAGGAAGGAGCTGTCGAGATGAAGGACGAAGTGACTCGTTAGGGCAATGTCGAGTTGACCGGCAACACTGCGCTCCAGATCACCGCTATCGAAACGGGCGTCGAATTCACCGCTGAAGGGATTTGGCGGTAACTCTACAGGAATGCGGTTGTCGACGACATTGACGACGCCACCGATCGCGCCTGAGCCATAGAGGATGGTGGCGGGTCCCCTAACGACTTCGATGCTCTGGCTGATGAGCGGACTGACGCTCGGCGCGTGATCCGGGCTCAGATTCGAGACATCGAAGACTTCCGTGCCGTCGTTTAAAACGCGGACGCGATTGTCGGCCAGGCCGCGGATGATCGGCCGGCTCGCACCGGGCGCAAACCCGCTGGCCGCTATCCCCGGCTGGCTGGCAAGAGTGTCCCCCAGACCGGCCGCGGCCTGTTGTTTCAACTGATCTTCATTGAGGACCGTGACCGCCTGGACGGTGTCGGTCGAACTCTGTTCGATTTCGCCACCGGTAACGACGATGCGGCTAGTGGTAGTTGTGGCGCTGCCAGTGGTAGCGGTCACGGACGGTGTGGGGGTTGGCGAAGCGACTGCATTTTGAGCAGGCGCGAGACTGGCGCTGGCAAAGAGCGCAAGAGACAAAGCGATAAATTTTTTCAAAGAGAATCTCCGGTTAACGATTGGACTAACGAGTTGCAGGCAGACCACGAGGGTGGTTGCCTAACGACCAAAGCGTGCGCGGAGATCGCGCCAGAATTTTTGCCGGAAAACGTGAACCGTCCCGACAATCGGACGGATGACCGCGCTAGGAGAGCGCGGGCGGCGCGTGTTCGAAAATCGCCGCGCTCAGGAAAGGCGCGGGCAAGCGAACCGGGGTGAAAACGGGGATGGTTTCAAAAATCAATACGCAGGGCGGCGCGGCCAGAAGCGGCGGGGTGTCAGCGTGCTCGACCTTGCCAGCGGCGATGAGAGTGACGGCGCACTCATGCGTGGGCGATCCAGCATCCGGGTGAAAGCGCGCGTGCCATTCCGGGGAAGCCGCCAGACCAAGAGCGAAGAGGAAGGCCGCAGCCAAACTTCCGGCAATCCAGCGGCGCAGGATGAGTTGCTCGTTCACGGCGAGCCCGATGTTTTCATAGCGATCCAAGGAGGGCAAGACTTTTGCGCGAATTGCTTCTAAATCTTTCTAGCTCTTGTTCTGCTGCCGAGAAGCCGTTTGGTAGCGCTGCCACAACTCCCATGCCCGCGGCCAATTTTCCTTCGCGCCCCAGGCTTCGGCTTCGAGGTAGTAGAAATATGGCGGCGCCCCAGGTTGCGCATCGAAATGGCGTGCCGTGTTAAGCGCGTCGTCCACTTTGCCGGCCTTCATCTCGGCACGGTAAAGGCTATAACCCAACGCGAAATCGTTAGGGCGCGCGTAAAGTTGCTGCGCGAGACCGGCCAATGAAGCGCCCTCGGCAGCCTGCGGCATGGCGGGCGGCTGGGCATAACGCCTAACAAGTTTCCAGGCTTCCGCGAAATCGTTTTGCCCGACATGATAGCGAGCCACCCCCGGCCAACCGAGCTCCAACCAGTCGGGATGCAATTGCACCTGTCGCAATAACTCATCGAGAGGATCGTGCGTCGACCAAAGCTCGAAGAGCCGCTGTTTCTCCGGGACCGAAAAGCGCCCGAGCGACGGATCGCTTGCCAGCACCAGCTTGATCATCGTTTCAAACTCGGCGGGAGTAGCGGCTTCGAGATACTTGACCGTTAGGTCGGGTCGATCGACGGCAAGGTCACGTAAAGCCTCGTGCGTTTTGCCGTCACGCTGCTCGGACTCAGCCAGCATCAAGGCATAGATCCCAGCTTCCTTCGCGCCTTGCCGTTGGAGCGCCTCGCGCCAGGCAGTAATGGCGAGCGCAGGTTGCCATCCGAGCCAGACTTTGCCTTCCTCGAAAGGCAGCTGATATGCGCTTGGTTCAAGGAAACGTGCGCGGCGAAAATCGGCTACCACATCAGCCAGTGGTTCGCGCTTGCCGAGTCGCGCCCCTGCCCGCAGGAAATAAAGCTGCCAATCGAGCGGCGCCAATTGTAAGCCGCGGTCGGTTGCGGCAATCGCTTCAGGAAAACGGTACCCCCGGCTGGCGATGGTGGCTGTCGCGCGGGCATTCTCAACTCCTATCAAACCAGGCAGCGCGAGCGCATCTCGCCAGGCAAAAAACCAGGCCAGACTAACGAGCAGCAAAATAACGCCGACCATTCGAAACAGGATCGGCGCGAAGCGGCTCGATCGCAGAGGCAATGGGCGAAATTGCGCGATGCCAAAAAGAAATGTGCCGACGAGAAAAGAAGCCAGGCGATGCGCCGAGACGTCAACGAAACCATGCAGGATAAAAAGCAAGCCGCCGACGAGCGCGGTGTAGCGCAACCGCTGATTTGTTCCTTCCCGGAGCGGAAATGCACGCCTAACGAAAAGGGCTCCGGCGATCAGAAGCAGCAAAAGCGCGGGCCAGCCCATTTCCGCCCAGACCCAAAGCCAGTCGCTTTCTGGATGAAGCGAACGACCAATGCCGCGCGCAGCATTGCGAAAGAGCGCGAAAACGCTTTCGAAATTTCCCAGTCCCACGCCGCACCAGGGCGAAGCCCGGATCATGTCGAGCGCATCGCTAAAGATCAGCCAGCGAAAATCGGAAGTGACTGGACCTTCGCTGCCGAGGCGGAGATGAAAACGCTCGATCGTTTCACCACCAAAGAGTAGCAGGCTGATGAAAAGAAGAAGAAGAACCGAGGCGGCGGTTGCGACGCCCGCACCCGATGCTTTGCGAAAGACAAACCGAACCAGCCAGGCGGCGAAGCCAATTACCAAAATCAAAATGCCGGCCCGCGAGAAGGCGAGGATGAGTGAGGCAATCAGAATTCCGAGGCCGATCAACCAGAGGAGCCAGCGTTTGCGTCCGCGCCGGAAGTCATCCTGCAAACAACCGAGCACGACCAGGGTCGAGATGCCGAAGAGATCGCCCGTTTGATTGCGATTTGGGAATGGGCCGAAGCCGCGTGCGTTGTGCCAGAAGGGCGGCGCTTCATGACGGAAGTAGAGAAAAAGGCAAAGGCCAGCCAGCGCAATGATGCCTCCCGCAAAAAGACGCGTCGCCATCCGCACTTCGCGCAAATGCATTTCGAGCGAGGCGACATAGTAAATCCAGCAAACGCCAGCGAGGAGGAGAAATGAATTATCGAAAGTCAGCCACGGCTGGGGCGAAACTGTGTTGGGTAATTCGATGCCCAAGTCTTTCGTTAGGGCAATACGCCAGTGCGGAGTGCTAAACCAATGCGCCGGCAGGAACCCTACCGCGGCCAACGCAATAAAGAGCAGCGCGAGCAGATTCAGACCACGCCCGAGCGACAAGTGCGGAGGATGGAAAAGAAGCAGAAGTGCAAAAGCACCAAGGACGATTGCCTCGCTCCAGCGTTGCGTGGCCCCGCCAAGAAAGACCGCCAGGACCACAATTGCCGGTAAAGCGATTACAACCCATGCGGCCGACGCGCTTTCTTTTGCGGCCGTTCTTTGTGGTGAATTCGACTCGGAAGGTTGCATGGAAGCGTGAATTGCGGTGGAATACGTTGGCTTAGCAGTTTGCGCTCTCTAATGCAGCGAATCAGTCTTTTCCTTCAAGGGCGAATAAGTTCCCATTGTCGCGCGGTGAGTTAGGCAGCCATGGTCACCCAGCGCACGCAAGGTCTATACCGAGTTTTTCTGCTCTGCCAGATCCTGATCGTGGCCGCGCTCTTTTGGTTTGGCGTCTGGGTAATGGTGACCTTCTACTCCCAGGGCGCGCAGCTCACTTGGAATCGCTACAGCATCTACTGCATGACGCTCGTGATTGGCCTGCTCGGCGAATCACTCAGTCGTGAAGGCTCCAAGCGTTATTTCTTGCAAAGCGAATTCCTGCGCCAGCATCGGCTCGCGTTACGTCAAACCTTCGCCAGCGTGGGCGCGCTGGTTTTTTATCTCATCGCCACCAAGGACTCCTTCATCTCGCGTCTTTTCTTCTTCAATTTTCTGCCCTGGCTCTACATCGCGCTCTTGTTCTCCCATCATTTTCTGCCCGAATTCTTGGCGCGCCACATCCTGCAGCGGGAAGAGAAGACCCTGCTCGTCGGTTCGACCGCGAAAGCTCGCGCCTTACGTTCCTGGCTGCGACGCAAAGCAGAAACTGGGCTGCGTACGGTCGGGATAATTTGCGAAGAACCGTTCGATTGCACGGAGGACAAAATTCCGGTCCTGGGCGGTTTCGACCGTTTCCGGAATGCGGTGCAGGAACACGATATCACGCAGGTGGTCATGCTTGAATTTCCGCAATTCAACGAGCAGAACCGTGCCCTCATCGCCACCTGCGATCAGCTTGGCGTTCGCCTCCTGATCGTGAGCGATCTCGAGGAAAAACTCGGGCATCCGGTGACCCATTTCGATGACGACGGCTTTCGCTTTATCGGCTTGCGAGAGGAGCCGCTGGAAAATCCATTCAATCGCGGAATCAAGCGGACTATTGATTACCTTTTCGCGATTCCCATCATGCTGATTCTCTTTCCACCGCTTGCGGTCATTGTCTGGCTGGCGCACCGCCTGCAATCGCCCGGTCCGCTCTTTCATAAACAGACGCGCGCCGGGATTCAGAATCGCCGGTTCGACATTTGGAAATTTCGAACCATGCATGTGCGAAATACCGATCTCGCGCGACAGGCGACGTCGGAAGACGAACGCGTTTATCCGTTAGGCAGATGGTTCCGAAAGTTGAGCATCGACGAGGTGCCGCAATTCTGGAATGTGCTGCGCGGCGACATGAGCGTGGTTGGCCCGCGCCCGCACCTGATCGAGCATAACGAACAGTTTTCGCAGCTGATGGCGAATTATCAGGTGCGGACTTTTGTGAAACCCGGCATCACCGGCCTGGCCCAAGTGCGCGGTTACCGCGGCGAAGCGCAGACGAGCAAAGACATTCAGAACCGCGTTGTCTGCGATATCGAGTATTTGGAGAATTGGAACCTCACTCTCGAATGCGGCATCATCTTGCGCACCTTCGCGCAGCTCATCGTTCCGCCGCCTTCAGCCCACTGATCTTCGCCCCATCATCTCTCCACTCCGCAGGAGCCTACTGGTCCTCCACCAATCTGTAAAAGCCAGGCGCATGGTGGCATGACGGTTAGTCCCGCGGCGTCTCGCCGCCTTCATTCGAGTAGCGCTGAGGCCAAAAGCGAATAACCAAGAGGGAGAGTCTTGGGGTCGTATCTTTTAGGGCGTGTTGCCCAAATCGCTTTGCGCGAAAAATAAGTGTACCCAAGGGCGCGGCGATCTGTTAAAGGGCTGGTCCCATCATGATGGGATACCAGAAGCAGGAGGGAGAACTCTTCAGCTACGCCGTGAATCTGGAGAAGCGGGTGCGGGCGGATCATCCGTTGCGGCGGGTGGCGGCAGCAATCGACTTCAAGTTTGTACGGGAGGAGGTCGCGGCAGTGTTATGGCAGCAAGGGCCACGTCTCAGTCGATCCCGCAGTGATCATGAAGATGATGTTCCTGCTTTTCTTTGATGACGTGGCGAGCGAGCGCGAGCTGATGAAGATCATTGCCGAGCGGCTCGATTACCTCTGGTTCCTGGGCTACGGGCTGGAGGATGAGATTCCTGACCATAGCGTGCTCTCGAAGCCGCGGGCCCGCTGGGGCAAAGAAGTCTTTGAGGGATTATTCGTGCGCACGATCGAGCAGTGCGTCAAGGCTGGGCTGGTCGAGGGGCGCAAACTGCATGTTGACTCGAGTCTGATCGAAGCGGATGCCTCCCGCGAGTCGGTGATTAAAGGACCGCCGGAACTGATCGCGGCCTTGAAGCGAGCCTATCGGGCGACCGAGAGCAAGCTGGGCGAAGGGGTGACTACTCCGGAGAGTTACGAGGCAGTCAACGATCGGATGATGAGTCAAAGCGATCCCGACGCGGCCATGGTTAGCCGTGGTCAGAAAGACTCTCGCCCACCGTATCATCATCACCGGGCGATCGATGATCAAAAAGGAGTGATTACGGCGGTGGAGACAACCCCGGGGAGTGTGACAGAGAACCGCAAGTTACTGGTTTTGCTTGAGCAGCATGAGAGCCATGCGGGTAGCGCGGCTGAGATCGTGGTAGGGGATCACAAATATGGCACCCAAGACAACTTCGTGGCTTGTCAGCAACGCGGGCTTATCACCCACCTGGGTGATGCCAGCAAAGGACAGGACCATCATAAGGCCCAGGGTATCTTCCCGGAGAGCGCCTTTGTGTACGATGCGCCGAGCGACACCTATCGCTGCCCCGCGGGGGAAGTGTTACGGCCGCGGCGGGTGCATCCGGTGCGCCACACCATGGAGTATAAGGCACCGGCGCGAGCCTGCGCCAGTTGTCTTCTGCGAGCGCAGTGCACCAGAGCAAAACTGGGGCGCACCCTCCCACCAGCACAAAAAACAAGAGCTACTGGATCTCGCACGTGCCCAAGCTCACAGCCGCCGGGCTCGACGCGATCGCCAACGCCGCCAGCAACTCATGGAACAAAGCTTTGCCGATGCGACCAACAATCATCATTTCAAACGGCCGCGCTGGCGACGGCTTTGGCGCCAGCAGATCCAGGACTATCTCATCGCCGTCATCCAGAACCTGCGCATCCTCCTGGCCCACCACAAGCCGAGGAAAAGCGCCGCCGGGGTGGTCCGGCCCACACTGGCTTCACAAACTGACTTTAGCTTACTTCTGCCAAAGCTAAGTCTCCCTTATTGACCATTTCAGCAGAAGCGAAACTAATCAACAATCAAACTCTATTCTAACTTCTTAGTCTCTCTCGTCCATTATCATTCAAGCCGCCTTTGGGCAACACGCCCTTTAGATACGACCCCAACTCATGCCCTTTTAGATACGACCCCAACTCACGACCCCGACCCCAACTCACGCCCCGTTTAAGAGCCCATCGACGAAGTCCCGGTCGCCATTGTACCAGATCACGTCATCCATCGGCCGCATGCCCGCCATCTGTGACGGTGTGAGCTTGTGGGTTGTGGTTGGACTGTGCCTGGCCGAGGAAACTGTGGCTCTTGCGTCGGATTGTGCATGAATGGCAAGCGGAGCGATCAAGGACACTGTGAGTAGGGTGAGTTTTAGGGCAGGAGAATTCATACGCGCAGTAAGCTCAAGATTTGGCTTTCTCTCAAGCCGTTTAAGACGTGACTCCGACCTACACGATCCGCTTGTCTATGATTACTTACAGGCGCCAACTCCCGGCTGCCTAACGAGAAAGCCGTTGGGCCACTTTTCTCTGCTCCTCGAGCAATTCCTTCGGCACATTGGGCGCCAGCGAGCGGAAGAATTCCTCCTGACCCGCCAGCTCTTTCGACCATTCGGCAGGCTCGACCGCCAGTAATGCTTTCAGCTGTTCGGAGGAGACACCTGGCAGTTCTTCCAAGTCGAGGTCTTCCATGCGCGGCAGGTAACCGATCGGGCTTTCCTCGGCGCCGCCGCGGCCTTCGCAGCGATCGATGATCCACTTCAAGACCCGCATGTTGTCGCCGAACCCCGGCCACAGAAACTTGCCGCTGGCGTCTTTGCGAAACCAGTTGACGTGAAAGATGAGTGGCGGATGCGTCAGGCGTTGGCCTGTCGCCAGCCAGTGCCGAAAATAATCGCCGATGTTGTAACCGCAGAAGGGCAACATCGCCATCGGGTCGCGCCGCACCTGCCCAACCGCACCGGTCGCAGCTGCAGTGGTCTCCGAGGCCATGGTCGCGCCGATGTAGACACCGTGATTCCAATCGCGCGCCTGGAAGACGAGCGGCATGGTGTCGCTGCGCCGCCCGCCAAAAATGATGGCACTGATCGGGACACCGGCAGGATCTTCGACTTCTGGATCGAGCACCGGATTGTTCTGCATCGGTGTGGCAAAACGGCTGTTCGGGTGCGCCGCTTTTTCCTTCGAAGCAGGCGTCCAAGGATTACCTTTCCAATCAAAAGCATCGTTAGGCGGCGCGCCGTCCTTGCCTTCCCACCAGACGTCGCCGTCAGTCGTTAGGGCAACGTTCGTGAAGAGCGTGTCGCGCTCGATCGAACGCATGGCGTTGGGATTGGATTTGTAACTCGTGCCCGGCACGACACCGAAGTAGCCATTTTCCGGATTGACCGCATAGAGCCGACCGTCCTCACGAATTTCCATCCATGCGATGTCGTCGCCGATGGTTGTGATTTTCCAGCCGTCGAAATGTTTGGGTGGGATGAGCATGGCGAAGTTCGTCTTGCCACAGGCACTTGGGAACGCCGCCGCCACGTAATGCTTTTTCCCTTCGGGAGATTCCACGCCGAGGATGAGCATGTGCTCGGCGAGCCAGCCTTGCTTCTTCGCGAGATAACTGGCGATTCGAAGGGCGAGACATTTCTTGCTCAGAAGCACGTTCCCACCGTACCCGGAACCGACTGAGATGATGGTGTTGTCCTGCGGGAAATGACAAATCCAGCGCCGCTCCGGATTCACATCGAGAAGCGAATGGACACCGCGGTTGAATTCCGCTTTCGGATCGTCGCCTAACTTTGCCGAGGCCTGTTGCCCCATGCGCGTCATGATGCGCATGCTGAGCACGACATAGATGGAGTCGGTAATTTCGTAGCCGATTTTGGCCAGAGGCGAATCAGGCGGACCCATGACATAAGGCACGACAAACATCGTGCGTTCGCGCATCGCGCCCTTGAGCATCTCCCGTAACTTGCTGTAGGTCTCAACCGGCTCCGCCCAGTGGTTTGTTGGTCCGGCTTCTTCTTTGCTCGGCGTGCAGATGAGGGTGAACTGCTCGACGCGCGCGACATCGTTAGGATTGGAACGATGAAGATAACAACCCGGCCGTTTTTCCGGGTTGAGCTTGATCGCGATGTCCTGACGACACGCTTCCGCGAGAAGGAAATTGTTTTCTGCCTCCGAACCGTCGCACCAGAAAATGTTTGCCGGCTGGGTGAGCGATCCGATCTCTTGCACCCAATCCAGGACGGCCTGATTGCTCGGTTTGTTTTCACCCATGCCACTGGGCGCTGAGATGGCAGGAGCGATATTTTGCATAGACGTCGTCTGCACTCCGAGTGCGGAAAAGATTCAATGTGAACGCTTCGGCAGAGAGGCCAAGAAAAAATTGCCACCAGACGGGGACCGGCCGTGGTGCGCGGGCTTGCGCTTCTCAATCCCGAGCCGTTTAATGTGGTTATGTTTGGTGTCACCACCTCAGATGACTACCAACCGGTAGCCTGGATGGGACGCTACCCGGTCCACGTTCCGACTCTTCTCGTGATCGTGCACGTGGCGTGCCTGATTCTGACCTGCCTGCTGATGGCTTTCGGGCAGGGCGCAATGCTGAACATCCTGGCTTTCGATAGCGCACAGGTGCTTTACGCAGGGCGCGTGTGGCAAATCGGCACCTACGCGTTTGTCCATCAACCATCTGGTTTAATCTGGTTCGCGGTCGAGATGTATATGCTTTTTGCCTTCGGGCGAGAAGTGGAGCGCTTTATTGGACGCCGAGCGTTTCTTTTCCTTTATGCGCTGCTCCTTTTTGTCCCGGCGTTTTTTCTTACCCTTCTCGGCCTCTGGCAACGCAACGGGATTGTGGGCTCGGCAACGATTCACTTTGGTATCTTCATCGCCTTCGCCGCCATTTATCCCAACGTTGAAATTTTTCTTCGCATCATGGCGAAATGGTGGGCACTCATTTTCGTCGCGGCCTACACGCTCCAGCTTCTGGCCTTTCACGGCTGGTCCGAAATGTTCGTCCTCTGGTTGAGCGTCGGACTCGCCTATGGCTTCATCCATTTCCGCGGCGCCGGGCCGCAAATAGAATGGTTGAGCGATTGGACTTCGCGCTGGCGCTCGAAACGCGTTCTCCGCGTCGTGCCGACGCCCTCCTCCCGTCGCGTGGTGGAGCCGGAAGACATCTACGATTCAATCGATCCAGTGCTCGAGAAGATTTCCAAGTCAGGCATTGGCAGCCTGACGGCGAGCGAACGACGCGCACTCGACCGGGCGCGCGCCCGGCTGCTCAACAAATCCAAGTGAAGGAGACGGCGACCGTGCGGCTCGTCATTCGTCGGCGTCCTGCCTAACGAGTAGCTAGTAACGATCGCAGGTCTGCGTTTTGCGTGCCAAACTTAAGTCTCGCGCAAACGCGCGAAAAAGTCCGCCGGAGTTTCAGCTTTTAGCAACGCTTCGCGTGTCGCTTCGTCATTCAGCCGCCGGGCAAGTGAACCGACACAGATCAAATAATCGTTCACCATTTGCTGCGGAACGGCGATGACAAAAAGAAGGTGGACTGCCTTCTCCGGCTCGCTGGCAAACGTGATGCCGCGATTGCTCCTTCCGATGCCTAGCAAGAGTTGATCGACCAGCTGCGTCCGGGCATGCGGAAACGCCACGCCGCCGTTCGCGACCGTTGAGCTTTTCATTTCCCGCTCCATGACAGCTTCGAAAAATTCCTTTGGCTGTCGCAATTCGCCGCGCGCGCCTAACAATTCCACCATCTCCCAAATTGCTTCCGCCGCCGTGTTGCCTTGTAAATCGAGCACGACGTGGTTTGGGTCGAGCAGGCTATCGAGCAAGGGCGAGATCATGGAATGATGATTGACGCGCCACGGGCCGAAGTCGAATCATTCGCCCAAGTGGCAAACCAAAACCAGGGATCGGGAGAAACCGCGGCCGTGGCCGCACATGGCAGCTTTTACGACCCGAGCTACGTCAATGCCATGTCGCATTTCTATCGCGGAGAATTAGCCCGCATTATGGTCTGGCGCACCCGCCTCGATACGACCACAAACTGGGCCGTCACCGGCACGACCGCGATTATCACGATCGCTTTCTCCAACGCCGGGGTGCCGCACCTCATCTTCTTTTTTAACCTCGCCATTGTTTGGATCATGCTTTGGATCGAGGCACGGCGTTATCGTTTCTACGACGCTTTTCGCGCGCGGGTCCGCATGCTCGAAGCACATTTCCTCGTTCCGATGGTGATGGAAAATCATCATCTCCTGCAGGGCGAATGGAAGAAACTGGTCTGTGAAGATCTTATCCTGCCGTCGTTCAAGATCAGCATGCTAGAAGCAGTCGGCCGGCGCCTGAAACGGAATTATGTCTTCATTTTTCTGCTCATCATCGCGGCGTGGATCATGAAGCTTTTCCTGCACGCGCCCGAGCCAATCGAAAGCTATGGCGCGTTCTATCGCGCGCTCCGGGTGGGCCACATCGCGCCGTGGTTCGTGCTCATCATTTTCTTCGGCACGCTCATCATCGTGATTGGCCTGGCGATTTACGTCGGGCGCAAGAGTTCCGGGGAAATTTCAGAATTCGGCAGCCATCGCTCGCTTTGGCGAATTTGATTCGTGAATGCCGAAGATTTCTCCCGCCTTTGCGAGATCGTTGCGCAGCTGCGCGCGCCCGGCGGTTGCCCGTGGGATCGCGAGCAAACCCACCGTTCGCTAGTCCCAGGTTTGCTTGAGGAGGCTTATGAAGTCGCCGACGCGATCCGCCGGACCGACGATGCCAACCTGCGCGAGGAATTGGGCGATCTGCTTTTGCAGGTCGTGATGCATGCCCAGATCGCGAGCGAAGAAAACCGCTTCACAATCGAAAACGTCAGTCGAGAGGTCGCTGACAAGCTCGTTAGGCGGCATCCACACGTTTTTGGCGAGAGCGAAGCGCGCGACAGCGACGCCGTCTTGAAGCAGTGGGATGCGATCAAGCGCACGGAAAAAAAATTGAGCGACGACGGTTATCTCAGCGGCCTAACGAGAGCATTGCCGGCGCTAATGTTCGCGCAAAAGGCGCAAAGCAGAGCCGCGCGTGTTGGCTTCGATTGGAGCGAAGTGAAGGATGTGGAGGCAAAGGTCGACGAGGAGCTTGCGGAAGCGAAGGAAGCGATGGTCGCTGGCGAGGCTGAGGCGATCGCTGATGAAATGGGCGATCTACTTTTTGCGGTCGTGAATCTGGTCCGAAAATACAATCTCGACGCCGAGACGGTCCTGGCCGCGGCCACAGAGAAATTCATCGCGCGTTTTCACGAGGTAGAGCGCGAGCTGGAAAAACGCGGACAAAACCTTGGCGAGGCAGACCTCCCCACGATGGATGCAATCTGGAATCAAGTGAAGCGCTCTTAAAAGGGAAGGCAGTTTGCTCGAGCCTGGTCAACGCTCAAGACGACCGGCCTATTTGCCGGAAAGAACCGAACGTCATACCACCAATCCAAATTCTCCGGACGACGGTCAAAAACATCTTAGAGCCTCGCCGATCGGCGGAAACGAAGTCCAACTCGAGCTGGCCTCTCGCTGACACTGGGCCAAGTTGGCATCGGTCCAAGGTCTCACTTGGCGCTTACCTGATAGGGCATCTCGTCTCTTGAAAAACAAAGGAGGAGCGCCCCGGCACGAAAGCAGATGAAGGTGAGACCGCAACCGCCTCTGTGGCAATTGATGCCAAGACAATCCACTCTCCTTATTTTGCTGCTTGCCTCGCTCCCCATCGTGCCGACCAAAACTCAAGGGCAAATCCCGCGTGGGATCTTTTCGCTCGCCGCCTCGGGTCAAGTCGCAAGCGATAATGCTTTGGCAAATCCTGACGTAGTCGGAATGAGTATCCGTCAGGATTGGGCGCAACTGGAGCCGAGCGAAGGCAACTTTGACTGGTCATATCTCGACTCCGAAGTCGCGCGCGCTGCGGCCGCCGGCAAAGTTGTTCTGCTTCGTATCCGAACGCAAGGGGGCAAGCCAGCTTGGGTTACCACCGCGATTCAGAACGCCGCCGGTACGTTTTTCAGCTTCGATGATGATGGTGTTCCTACGACCATACCTGTCTTTTGGGATCCCACCTATCTCGCGAAAAAGAAAGCGATGATCGCTGCCTTGGGCGCGCACTTTACCGCTAACTCCACAGTAAGACTAGTAGCTGCAAGCTTCGCTAACGCGGTAAGTGAAGATTGGAATGTTCCCCATACGGAGGAGGATGTACAAAACTGGTTGGCCGCCGGTTACACTACTGACAAGTTGCTCGACGCGGGCAAACAGGTCATTGACGCAACGATGGGTGCGTTTCCCAACCAGTATGTAACTCTGGCGATTGCCGGGAATGGCCACTTCCCCGGCGGCTCGGAAACGAACCTTGATCCGACGGCCACCTATGCCGCGGCCACTGCGATTGCTACGGCACGCGCTTCGTGGCCCGGCCGCTTAATTGTGCAAATCAATAGTGTCTCTAACAGTAATCCAGCAGCGCCCGGCTCCACGGATTCAGCCTGGAATACGTTATGGAACAGCCGCCCAGACGTAGCCGGACAGATGCTCGATGTCTGTTATGGCGACGAAACTTATCGCGTCAACGGCGGTGTCTCCGGCGATCCCGCAACGACGCTTGCCAGTTGTCTTATCCGTTCAGTGACCTATGGCCTTAATTATCTGGAAGTTTATCAGAAAGACATTCTGAACCTTCCCACCACGATTACCTATGGGAGCCAGTTATTAGGAACGGCCGGGGCACCATCGATCAATATTTCGACGCGAGGCGATGTCGGAAGTGACGACGACGTGCTTGTAGGTGGTTTGGTTGTGAGTGGCACCGCGACAAAGAGACTTATCCTGCGTGCGCTCGCTCCATCTCTCGCGATCGACGGCACAACCGCGCTGCTGGCGGATCCCATCCTTGAGTTACACAAACCGGACGGAAGCGTCGTTACCAATGACAACTGGCGCGACACCCAGGAAGAAGAGATTATCGAAACTCAGCTGGCGCCTGCTAATAACCTCGAATCCGCCATCGTCGCGACGCTCGATCCAGGCGCCTACACGGCAATCGTGCGGGGCAAAAATGGAGGCACCGGGGTCGCGCTGATTGAAGCCTACGATCTGGATCAGACTGCCTCTTCTCACCTGGGCAATATCAGCACGCGCGGTTTGGTCGGGACCCATAACAATGTAATGATCGGCGGTTTCATCCTCGACGGGTCCGCAGAAGCAAGCACGATCGTGGTGAGAGGACTTGGACCTACTCTTAGCGGACTTGGCGTTGCCGATGCACTGAGCAATCCCGCCCTGGAATTACACGACGTGCAGGGCGCGCTTATCGGCTCGGATGACGACTGGAAGGATTCACAGCAGGCTGAAATCGAAGCTTCGGGACTCGCGCCTACAGATGATCGAGAGTCTGCAATTTTGGCAGTTCTGTCGGGTGGCGCCTACACGGCAATCCTTCGCGGTACTAATAACAGTACCGGGGTCGGGCTTATTGAAGTCTACAACCTGCCGTAGCGGCGATGTAGGCGAACGGGACCTCTTCGCAGGGCGATCCAAGATGGAATCCGAGGACCGCTGCAGCTCGTTTCCGCTTGGAAAAACGTCCGCGAGAGGAAATCAATTGATCACTAATTCGTTAGGCCGAAGTGGAAAGGGTCGATCGTTTTGGACACAAAAACGTCTGCGAGACAACCGCCGCCGACTCCGGTAAAGTCGCGGGCGTTTCATGGAGACTGAATACAAAGTTCGACTCGAGATTTTCGAGGGCCCTCTCGATCTTTTGCTCTATCTGATCAAGCGCGACGAGATCGATATCTACGACATCTCGCTGGAGCGGATCACTCAGCAATACCTTGAATATCTCCAAGCCTTCAAGGAATTGAACATCGATGTCGCGGGCGAGTTCGTGGTTATGGCGGCAAACTTGATTTATCTCAAGAGCCGGAGCCTGCTTCCGGTCGATCAGCAGCCACCGGAGGAGGATGTGGAAGAAGACGATCCGCGCTGGGATCTGATCCGCCAGTTAATCGAATACAAAAAGTTCAAGGAAGCCGCTGCACAGTTGCAAACACGCGAGTTGGAGCAGGAGCGAATTTTTGCTCGGGTCGGCGACAGCGCTGTCTCGGAAACCGCCCAATTATCGTTAGGCGAGGTAGGAATTTTTCAGCTCATCAACGCCTTTCAACAGGTCATCAAGCGCCTCGAAGCACGCGAGGGTTTGCAGGAAATTTTTGGCGAAAATTTTACTGTTTCGGACAAGATCGAGCGCATTCTTCAAGCGATGGCCAATGGCGAGCCGATCAAATTTTCCGAACTCTTCGCGCGCATGGCCTCGCGGGTCGAAGTCGTCGTCACTTTTCTCGCGCTCCTCGAATTGATCCGACTGAAACAGGTGCTGGCAATTCAGCCTAACGAATTCGACGAGATCGAGATCGCGCCGGTCGGCTCCGGATGAAGCGGGTCCTGATTGCCGGCTGCGGTTATGTCGGCAAGGCCACCGCCGATCTCTTTCAGGCCGCAGGCTGGGAAGTGGAAGGCTGGACGCGGTCGCCGGAATCCGCCGCGCACTGTTCGTGCGAGCGGTATCGCGTGCGTGCGGTCGATATCGCCGATCGAAAACCAGTCGAGAAGGCGGCGAGCGAATTCGGGGTGGTTATTCATTGCGCCAGTACCAGGGGCGGCAGGGCGGAAAATTACCGTCGCATCTATTTCGAGGGCGCGCGCAACTTGCTCGAAGTTTTGCCCGCGTTCCGGTTTATCTTTTGCAGCAGCACCTCGGTCTACGCGCAGACAAGCGGCGAATGGGTTGATGAAGAAAGCGCCACCAGACCGGCCCACGAGACAGGAAAAATTCTCCGTGAGACGGAAGAGGTCGTTAGGCGAAAAGGCGGCATTGTGGCTCGTCTGGCCGGCATCTACGGACCCGGTCGTTCCGCGCTCCTGCGCAAATTTCTTTCCGGCGAAGCGCGGCTTGAGAACGGCGGCAAACGCTACCTGAATCAGGTCCACCGTGACGACATCGCCGCGGCGCTGTTCTTGCTTGCGACGTTGCCTAACGAAATGGGAATCGTGAACGTGTGTGACAACGAGCCAATGACCCAGCGCGAATGCTATGAATGGCTGGCGACTACGCTGAACCGGCCGTTATCACTCCGTGCCGAAGCAACCGGTGAGCGGAAACGAGGCGCAAGCAACAAACGAGTATCAAACCGGAAATTATGCGGGCTCCGGTGGGAACCACAGTTCCCGAGTTTTGGAACTGGCATGAAGCACTCAGTCCTGCCGGATTATCCCAGGTTGGGTGCCTGAGATTCGTTAGGCTGGAGCGGCGCTGTCTCACTGCGACACGCCCACCAGACGCTCATTAACACGGAACCGGCGGCAAGAACGAATGCAAGAATTGTAAGCATGGCGGAATGTTTCTCCGCCTTACCTGGAGCAACGTGCGTACCTCAGGCGGCGATCGAAGCAAAAACTCGTAAATGGGACTTTGTCGTTCAAGATGCGAACACCTCGTGTCGCATCGTGAAACGCATTCGTCCTCGTTAGCTTACCCTAACGACGGCTCGATTAATCCAAAGTCACCACTCTTGCGACGGTAAAGGACATTGAGACGCGAGTTGCGCGCGTTCATGAAAACCAAAAACTGACGGGTGGACATTTCGAGCTGCAAGACAGCTTCATCGACATACATCGGCTTCACCGGGTACCGCTCCGTTCGCACCACCGTGTGCTCGTGGTGCTCGTCTTCTTCGACCGGCTCGGGATGCAAAATTTGTTCCTCGAGATGCCGGATGTCGTCCTTGCGGGGGCGATGTCGCTTGAGAAGACGCGTCTTATATTTGCGCATTTGGCGCGCGATCTTATCCATGACAGCGTCGATCGCGACGTAGAGATCGTTCGTCTCCTCGCAGGCTTCGATCGTGATATGGTTGGAACAAACCAGCACGACTTCGGCCCAGTGCCGGTATTTCTCCACGCCGAGAATGACGTGCGCCTCGATGATCTTGGGATAATCGAGGTGCAGGCCCTCCACTTTTCGCGTGGCATATTCGTTAATCGCATCGGTGATCGCGAGATGGCGACCGGTGACTTTGACGGTGGGGTTGGCGTTGGCGGTTTGCATGCGACTCCTTTCGTTTACATCTGGAAGCGTTCGCCGAGGTAAAGCTGACGGCTGATCGGATCGTTAATCAGGAAATCCTTTGTTCCTTCGCTCACCACGCGACCTTCATCGATGAGGTAGGCGCGATCGACGATCGAGAGCGTCTCGCGCACATTGTGGTCGGTGATCAGAATGGCGAGGCCGGATTTGCGGAGGTTGACGACGAGTTGTTGGACGTCGTAGACGGCGATTGGGTCGACGCCGCTGAAGGGTTCGTCGAGCATGAGCAATTGTGGTTTGGTGACGAGCGAGCGCGCAATTGTCAGGCGACGTTTTTCGCCGCCACTCAGGGTCAACGCGATGTTTTTGGCGATTCGCTCAATACCGAACTGATGGAGGAGCTCATCGCAACGGTGCCGCCGTTCTGCTTTGCTCAAAGACAGCGTCTCGAGAATGGCGAGGATGTTTTGTTCCACTGTCATTTTGCGGAAGATGGATTCTTCCTGCGGCAGGTAACCCATCCCAAGCCGGGCGCGCTTGTACATCGGGTAGTTGGTCACGTCCGTGCCGGAAAAAATAACCCGGCCCTGGTTTGGCCTAACGAGTCCGACGATCATGTAAAAGCTGGTCGTTTTCCCGGCGCCGTTTTTGCCGAGAAGCCCGACAATTTCACCCTGGCCGACCTGAAGTTTGATCCCGTTCACGACCGCACGGCCGCCGTAAATCTTAACCAGGTCATCGGTGCGCAGGACTTCCGCATGTTCGTTAGGCAATGAAGTCGACGGCGCGACCGGTCCTGCGGTTGGTGCTGGCGCGCTGGAGGCAATCATCGCTTTTTCTTGGTCGGCGAAGGCGACGGGCTGGCAGTGCGCGCAGCTCCCGGCGAAGGCGAAGGCGTCGGCGAATTCTGCTGGCGGATCTCCGTCCGGCTCGGGCCATGTGTTTGGAGATGTCCGTCCTGGTTTAAAATCATGATGGTATCGGGACTGGTGGCGACATGCGTGTCGAGACCCTGCTGCACACGAGGGCTGCCGGTCAGGACGACGTCACCATTGGAAGAAGTGTAAACTGCTTTCTCGGAAAGTCCGATGGCTTTCGTGGTCGGTCCGCCTTGGGGATCAGCCTTTTCTCGCACGACGCCGACATGGCCTTCCGCGATCGCTTTCTCCAGTCCTTCGCCCTCCTGCTTATGGATGTAAACCGTAAGCTTATCGGATTGAATGTTAAAACGCGGATCGAAAACGCGGACGTGGCCGGTAAAGACACCGAGCCTCTTTTCAGTATCGAAAGTCGCTTCGTCGGCGTAAATTTCGGTTGTGATCGGCTGACCGTTCGCATCGGTGGCGCCGAGGGTGCCGGGCTGAGCGTTCTTTGCTGGATGAGCCTGCGCCGCGGTATGAGGAGAGGGAGAAGGGCGGGGCGTTTCCTGCGCACCGAGGCAGATCGCGGTCGGAATAGCGAAAAACAGAGTCGCGTAAGCTCTCATTTCTTCGGCGTCGCGCCCGCGATTTCCTTTTGGTTGAAGATCGTCATGTGCACCTGTCCGGTCATCGTTCCCTGATGGGTGGTGGTATTGAACGACATGGTGTTACCCGCGATCTCAAGGTCGGCGCGTTTTAATTTGGTGCGGTGTTTCGATTCAATCACCTTCGTGTCGAGATTGAGAATCGCGTCGCTCATGTCGACTTTCATTTCAGGCTGCTCTTTCGCGTCGTAGGTCTGCATTTTGAGATCGGTAAAGTGAACATGATTTTCATCCAGTCGGGCCGCCGTCGCGGCCGCGAATCGGCCGAGAAGATGCCCCTGTAGATCGTAATTCGGCAGAACCAATCCCTTGGCTTCGTGGCCGATTGTGAGCGGGATGTTTTTTAGCCCAAGCTGCTCGGGCGTTTCGCTCGGGCCGGGAGTGGGAGTGGCCTTGCGATGCTTGCTCCCGGCAAAAACTGCGCAGCTGCTTGCGAGCAAAAGAAGAAGAATTAAGCGCGCCCCGCCGAGGATGCGGGCGCCGCTACGAGACGGCAGCATGCACCTTTTTTAACATGTGCAGATGCTTCGGCAAATCCTTTAGCGGCACCTGAGTTGGACCATCGGAGAGGGCGCGATCCGGATTCTCGTGCACCTCCATAAAGATGCCATCGCAACCGGCGGCGACAGCCGCACGTGCAAGCACCGGCGCCAGGGCGGCATCACCGGAGGTGGCGTCGCCCGCGCCGCCAGGGCGTTGCAGAGAATGTGTCGCGTCGAAAACGACACGATAACCAGCATCGCGAATCCAGGCGAGCGAACGCATGTCGGCCACGAGGTTGTTGTAGCCAAAGGTGGTGCCGCGCTCGGTGAAAAAGTATTTCTTCGCGCCAAAGGCATCGAGTTTCTCGGCGATATTACGCACGTCCCACGGCGCCAGGAACTGGCCTTTCTTTACGTTGACCACGCGCCCGGTCTCGGCCGCGGCGCGGATCAGATCGGTCTGTCGGCATAGGAAGGCTGGGATCTGCAATACATCAATAAACTCGGCGGCAATCTCGGCCTCGTTCGGCGAATGAACGTCGGTCGTTACCGGCATGCCAATCTCGCGCCCGATCTCGCCTAACAATGTACAGCCTTCGCGTACGCCGATTCCGCGATAGGAACGGACCGAAGTGCGATTCGCCTTGTCATAGGAAGCTTTAAAGATGAATGGCAAATCTTCGGCCGCACAGATTCGAGAGATTTTGCGCGCCATTCGCCTCACAAATTGAGTCGACTCGATCACACATGGACCGAGAATGAAGGCTGGCGTTTTTCCGCCCAGTGTCACTGGACCAATCGTTAGGGATTTGGACTTCAATGGTGCGGCACTCTCGCGAAGACCGTTCCTTAAGTCCAAGAAGAAGAGATCGAAATTCTACTGGCAGCGCCGCTGCTGAAACGGCAAAATCGCAAACCTTTTTCGTATGCATCGCGATCCAAACCTGATGGGACTCCCGCCGGACGTAAACGCGGAGAAAGCCGCGGCCGACTTTGGCCTCTTGCAAAAAAAGCTGGTGCCGCTTTGGAGCTCGATTGAGCGCTTCAATCAGGACGAACAAACAATCGTCGTGGTCCCTTCGATCTCGCTTGAACTGGCAGTCTCAGGTTTCGAAGTCCAAGGCTACGAAGAGCGATTTCTTTTTCTGCTTTTTCTCCTCGCTCAGCCGCGGGCGAATCTCATCTACGTAACTTCACAGGCAATTCATCCGAGCGTGATCGAGTATTACCTCGGGCTTTTGCCAGGTGTAATTCGCAGCCACGCGATACGGCGGCTCACACTTCTTTCGCCATACGACGACACGGCGCGACCATTAAGCATGAAACTGCTCGAGCGTCCACGTCTGCTCGAGCGAATCGCCGCCGGCATCAAGGAGAAGGATCGAGCGCATCTCGTTTGCTACAACACAACTTATCTCGAGCGGAACCTTGCACTGCGTTTGGGGATTCCGCTTTACGGAGCTGATCCGCGCCATTTTCCCTTTGGAACGAAGACAGGTTGTCGTCAGCTTTTTGCGCGAGCGGGAATTAATCACCCGCTTGGCTTTGATAATCTCGGCTCCATTGAGGAAACGATTTCCGCTCTCGTCAGGCTGAAAAGGCAGCGACCCTCCGTGCGCCAGGCGATTGTAAAGTTAAACGAAGGAGTTTCCGGAGAAGGCAATGCACTCGTCGACCTAACGAACCTTGCTGAACTAACAGAGACGGCGATCGGCGAGCGCGTACGGTTGATGGGCTTTGAAAAGGCCGGCATTCCTTTCGAGGATTACGCAAGGAACTTTCGCGAATGCGGTGGCGTCGTGGAGGAGCGGGTCGGAGTGGGCGCGGCGGAAGTGCGCAGCCCGAGTGTTCAATTGCGTGTGACGCCGTTAGGGAAGGTCGAATTGCTCTCGACGCACGATCAGATGCTGGGTGGACCGAGCGGACAGAAGTATCTTGGCTGCACCTTTCCCGCCGACCCGGCCTACGCGAGTTCGATCACGAGAGACGCGGCCAGGATAGGCGAACTGCTCCGGGATGCGGGTGTGATCGGACGCTTCGCAATCGATTTTGTCGTGACTCGCGAACGCGAAGGCGCGCCCTGGGATCCCTACGCAATCGAAATCAATTTACGTAAAGGCGGCACCACGCATCCGTTTCTCACCTTACAATTTCTGACTGGCGGGAGCTACGATCCTGAGAGTGCGATCTTCACCGCACCTAATGGGCGCCAAAAATTTCTCGTCGCGAGCGACCATCTCGAATCGCCAGCCTATCGCGGCTATACGCCGGATGATCTTTTCGATCTCGCCATCCGAAGCGGGCTGCATTTCGGCCAAAGGCGTCAGACAGGTATCGTTTTTCACATGATGAGCGCGTTGGGTAGCTGCGGACGTCTCGGCCTCACAGCAGTGGGAAACTCCCCTGAAGAAGCGCGCCGTATTTTCGATGAAGCCGAGCGCGTGCTGAATGAAGAGGCGCGATTCGACGAGTTAGCGGCGCACTGAAGGTGCGGCACCGTTGCGCTTTTTGAAACCTATGACGGATTCGAGAGCGGATTTTGCTCTCGCGAGTCGGCTGACGTTAGACCCGGCCGACTGTCTCCAGCAATTCGGGATCGGCGGGCACTTCATCAATAGGCGCTGGTTCGATTGCAATAATCGCGTAACGACCGGTGTCTTCTTCGGCATTCAACTCGACAATCTCGCCGAGCCGGTGACCCAACAATGCCTGGGCAATCGCCGTCTGGTAGGAAAGAATGCCGCGGTCCGGGTCGCCGTCCCATGCACCGAGAATGGTATAAGTCTCCTCTTCGTCCGTATTGGCCTCTCGTAGCGTAACGACAGTGCCGATCGAAACCTGGGAAATATCCGGACTCTCGAAGGCAGTCCCGCGCGCACGATGAAGGTCGCGTTCCAGCTCCGCTTTGCGGCGCATGAGGACAGCCTGCATTTCCTTGGCGGCTTTGAATTCGAAGTTCTCGCGCAGATCGCCATAGGAACGGGCGACTCCGATCTCCTTGCTGTTCTCGGGGATTTTTTTGTTGATCAGTTCTTCCAATTCAGCCTTGCGTTTTTGCAGGCTGCTCCACGAAACAACCAGCGTGTCACTCTTCTCCTCCGGTTGCCCGCCGGTGAGAATGCTCTGTAGTTCGGGATAAAGTTTGATAATGCGAGCCAGGAGCGAGCGTTTGGTCAATTCATCGAAGACCGGACTGAGGAGAAGTCGGCGCACGGCGTCGCGGGCCAGGCCGGGCTCGGCACCCTGGAACATGTCGGGAATGAGCTGGCGATCATCCAGCAGCAGGTCGCGCAGACGAGTGCTGCGACTGTTGCTTTCGTTATGCTGATCACGCTCGATCGCGGAGAGGATCGCGCCTAACAGGTCCGGCGTGATCAGGTCGCGCCACTCTGCGCGATTCTTGCCAAGCCAGAAAAGAATCTCGCTGGTGGCGGAATGTTCCCGCAGGCTTCGATCGAGGAAGGTCCGCAGCTCTTCCTGTTTACCATGTTCCACGAAGAGCCGCGGCGCCTGGGCGACAAGACGAGCATTGTGCCCCATCATCAGTTGCCAGACGCGACCTGTCCAGGATTCGCCTAACGACGCCGGCAGCGCTTGCAGGGCGCGCTTTTCTTTCGCGGAAGGAAGCCTGGCAAGAATGGAGTCGAGACGTTGTGCTTCCTCGGCAATCAGGCGCTCCAGGGTCAGATCGGGTTTGGTGGAGTGAAGTTTTGGCTCGCGCTGGAGAAGATCATCGCGCGCGATGATGAATTCAAAAGCCATGCCGGGATTGAGTTTTTGATTTCGCTGCGCGCTTTGCTCAAGTTCCGCCACGAGCGGTTGGAGCTGGCTTTCCGGTTCCTTGAATTCGTGGTGCAGTTTAATGATCTGATCCACGGCCGCGGCTTGCTCCTTGGGTTGTCGCGCCTGAGCAAAAAAGTCGAGTAATTCCCGGGCGCGATCGACCGGTCCGCTGCGGAGCTCGAGTGGGTCGCTCTTTTTCGTCGGAATTAGAACGCTGCCTTCTTTCTTGAGCAGTTTCTTGGTCGCTTCCCACCAGCGTTTGAATTCCGGCTCGCTAAAGACATCACCTAACAACCAGGTACTGATCTGCGCCTGGGTTGCTTTTCCGCCGAGGCTTTCAAGAATGTTTCGCATCACGCCGGCGGCGTTTTCCTTCAGTTGAATCTTCAGTGCGGGCAGGTCGATCGCCTTCTGCGCGAGAAAATGTTCTGCCGGGATGGGAGTGAGATTATCAGCCGCATATTGCAGCTGCATGGGGTGAGCCTTTTTCTTCTCGAAATCGATCACGATCTGATTAAGGAGAAGATTCCAATCGGCCACCCGGCCGAAGCCCCAGCTTTTGTGCAGACAAAATGTGCCGGGCCTGAGTCGTTCGAGAGCTTGGGCGCCAGCATTCATTAGCTTCCCGGAGTCAACTAACTTCTGCAGCTCAGCGTCCATAAATTTGGAAGAGTATGATGCACGCGCGAGGGGAGCTGCGCAAACTTGGACGCTTTCCCGTTGCTCGCTCGGCCCGACCGTGGAACCCTAGCGCGCCGTGCCGGTCAGCATTTGGTTTTGGATCGCATTTCATCTTGGGGTTTTGGCCGCGCTGGCTCTCGATCTCTTCAGCGACCGGGGCGTGGAACGGATCAGCCTGCGCAGCGCCATCTGGCGGAGTCTGCTCTGGGTGGTTCTCTCATTGAGCTTCAACGCGATCGTTTGGTGGTGGCAGGGAGCGGATCAGGCGATGGACTTCTTTACCGCCTACCTCATCGAATACTCGCTGAGCGTCGATAACATTTTCGTCTTTAGCCTTATCTTCGCCTACTTTCGCGTGCCGCCGCAGTACGAGCATCGCGTGTTGATCTGGGGAATTCTTGGAGCGTTGTTTATGCGCGCGACGATGATCGGCCTGGGAGTCGCGCTAGTCTCGCGCTTTCATTTTGTCCTCTACCTCTTTGGCGCGTTTCTCGTCATAACGGGGGTGCGAATGCTGGGTGGCAAAGTCCCCGAGATCGAACTCGACAACAATTTCGCCATACGCGCCATTCGCCGCGTGATGCCGGTGACGAACGATTATCACGGGCCAAAATTTGTCGCGCTTGTCGCCGGGCGCCGCATGCTGACGCCGCTCGCGCTCGTCGTGATCGCCATCGAGACGATGGACTTGGTCTTCGCGGTCGATTCCATCCCTGCGGTGCTCGCGATCACGCGTGACACCTTTATCGTTTACACCTCAAACATCTGCGCCATCCTCGGGTTGCGTTCGCTCTATTTCCTTCTCGCGAATCTTGTCACCCGGTTCGTTTATCTGCGCTTCGGGTTAGCGATCATCCTTTGCTTCGTCGGTGCAAAAATGCTGACCGAATATTGGACCCATTTGCCAAGCTGGCTCTCGCTGCTCGTTATCACCGCAGTTTTGGCGATCACCACGATTGCTTCATTCCTGGCGACCAGGAAAAAGCCGAACTCGTGAAACGGAGGTTGCCTTTCGCGGGGCGGTCCAATTATTGTTTGCGAGAGCTATGAGATGGCTGTTCGCCCTGGTACTTGGTCTGGCTTGCGCCGGAAGTTTGTTAGGCGACATCCAGGATCCACCCGCAACCAAGTATGGACCCTCGCGAAAACTCGGGCGCGGCCTTTCCAACATTTTCTTTGGTTGGTCGGAAGTCCCGGCGGCAATCGCAAAAGTGAATGAGCAGGAAGGGAACAGCGCAACTGCCAGCTACGGCCTGCTTCGCGGCGCGGATCGCGCCTTCGCACGATTCGGCGTTGGACTCTACGAAGCGATTCTCTGGCCGCTTCCGCTTTACAGGGGAAGTTACTGTCCGATCCTGTGCGGCGATACCCATTGGGTTCATCACGGCTACAGCGAATTTCCACCCGAACTGGGGAACGAAAGCAAATATCCTTACGTGCGGGAATATTAGGCGCTCGTTAGGCAATGTTTCCACATGAGTTTTCGCGCGGAGGGATTGGCGTCGCGGATAGAGCCTCTTTTCCTTGAAAATTTTTCGCGCTTCGGTGAGTTGGGCGGGGCAATCTCAATCTGGCATTTCGAACAGCCTCTACTCGAGCTAGGCGGAGGCTATCGCGACATGCGGCGCGAAAAGCCTTGGACCAGCGACACGCTCGTTCTCCTTTGGTCGGTCACGAAGGGCTTGGGGAGTGCCTGTCTTTTACACGTCTTACAGGAGAGGAAGATTGAACTCGGGCGGCGGGTGGCGGAATTCTGGCCGGAGTTCGCGCAAACCGGCAAATCCGAAATCACCCTCGAGCAGTTGCTTTCTCATCAGGCTGGCCTGAGCGGGCTCGATCAACCGGCTGAGGTGAGCGATTTCGAAGCAGTTATGAGGGCGTTGGAAAATCAGAAACCGCTTTGGCCACCGGGTACCGCCCACGGCTACCACGCGCGCACCTTCGGGTTCCTCATTGACGTGCTCATGCGCCGGATCGATTCGCGTTCGATCAGCCAGTACTGGCGAGATACCTTTGCCGATCCGCTCGGTCTCGATATTTGGATCGGCCTGCCGGCGGAACTGAATGATCGAGTAGCGACAATCTACGCCCCAAAAGCTGCAACCAGTGCCTCGCCTGACGATTTCTATCGAGCGGTCACGACCCCGGGCACGCTCGAGCACAAGACTTTTAGCACGCCGCGCGGCTTGCAGGCGGTGAGCGCGATGAATCTGCCGGAGAACCGAGCGCGCTCCTTCGTCTCCTTCGGCGCAATCGGCAGCGCGCCTTCGTTAGGCAAATTTTACGCCATCCTCGCCAACGGCGGCCAGCTTGATGGCCAGCGCTATTTTTCCGGCAAGACACTTACGCAAATGACGACCACGCTTGTGGCCGGTCCCGATCGTGTTTTCGGTTTCCCGACCGCCTTTTCCGCCGGCTTCATGAAAGATCCACCCGGCAGCGCGCGGCGCATCTTTGGCCCATCGCGGCTGGCTTTTGGTCATCCCGGCGCGGGAGGCAGTCACGCCTTTGCCGACCCGGAGAACCATCTCTCTTTTGCCTATGTCATGAATCAGATGGAGCAGCAGGTTTTGCCTAACGAAAAGTCCCTGCGCCTGACCGATGCCCTTTATCGTTAGGCGAATCAGTCGCAGTCCATCGTTCGAAATCGCACCGTCGCCTGCACGGTCTCCCGCCCGTTACTCGCCTGCACTCTGGCGGTGATGACCACTCCCTTGGGATAACCGGTGTGGGCGGTCGGGTCGGGATTCGGATCGGTATCGAAGAGACCGTCGTTATTAAAATCCCAGCGGTAAAGGGTCCCCTCTCCCGGAGGGTCGAGCGACGCGGTGTAGGTCACATAAACATCATCGCTGGTGAGGCATCGCTGGTTGGCGACGATCGCGGTGAGACGAGCCTCGGGTTTGGTAAAGCCGGTCGGCGACGGCGCGCCCACAACGATCAATCGAAGGAGACTCACAGCGAGGAGAGAAAAACGCGCGGTCATTGTCGAAGCCAGTCTGCAATACGGGACTAGAAATAGTCAACGCGCACCGAGTTTCAGGCTGCGTGCCTGGAGGGATTCGAACCCCCAACCTTCTGATCCGAAGTCAGAAGCTCTATCCGGTTGAGCTACAGGCACAACACCTGACGAAATTACGATAATTGCCGGCGAAGAGCGAACGGAACAAGCAGGATCGTGCGGAAGCAAGACTTCCAGCGGATCAGGAGAAAGGGAATTGCCCCCTTCTCCTTTCGAAATCCTTGCCACCTTCGGATATGCCTAACGAGTGTTTCAGGTAAGGTGTTTGTCGAGCGCGCCGAGCTTGCGCGTCTCGGGCCATTTCCAGGCGACGGTGAGCACGACCAGGATCGTGCCAATACCGCCGGCAATAACCGAAATGACCGGGCCAAAGAGCGCTGCCGTCAGACCAGACTCGACGGCACCGAACTCATTCGAGGTGCCGATGAAGATATTATTCACGGCCGAGACACGGCCGCGCATTTCATCCGGAGTCAGTAATTGAACGAGGGTTTGCCTAACGACTACACTCACGCTGTCGAAAACTCCTGTGAAAAAGAGCATGAGAAGCGAAAGCCAAAACCAGCGTGATGCTCCGAAGACGATCGTGGCGGCGCCGAAGCCGCTGACACACCAAAGCAGCGTGCGCCCCGCGTGACGCATGGGCGGCAGATAAGCGATTGTCACCGCCATGACGAACGCGCCGATCGCCGGCGCGGCGCGCATCCAGCCGAGACCGATTGGACCGCAGTGCAGGATTTGGTCGGCAAAAATCGGGAGCAAAGCGGTCGCGCCGCCGAGTAAGACGGCGAAAAGGTCGAGCGTAATCGTGGCCAGAATCATTTTTCGGCTGAGAACGAACCGGATGCCTTGCCCCAGACTTTGCCAGGCACCGAGAGCAACACGCGGCGCCTCGCGAATTTTTCCGATCGGCAGAAGGAGACAGAAGAAAGCGAGGGCGCAGATGGCATCGAGCGAGTAGATGAAAGGAAATCCCAGCCTAACGATGAGTAACCCGCCCAGTGCCGGACCGAGGACACAGCTCACTTGAAAGATGCTGCTGTTCCAGGTCACCGCGTTGGCGAAGGTTTCGCGCGGCACGAGCGTGGGAAAAAAAGAGCTGCGCGCCGCCCAACCAAAGGTTCGGATGGAGGCGGAGAGCAGCATTAGCAGATAGATCAGCGGCAGAGAAAGATCGTCGAAATGAAACGCCGCATGACGCTCAAATGCGCTCGCGATCAGGCGAAGGAAATCGTTCGTCCGCAGCAGAATCGTTAGGCGAGGAAGGTTAAGATGTTGCCAGGAAACGACGGCGAGACAGATTGAACAGGCGGCGCTGGAAGCCTGGGTGAGGAGGATTATCGACCTGCGCGAGAAACGATCCGCAAGATGACCCGCTGGCAATGAAAGAACCACGATCGGCACGGCGGCGACGAGCCCGACCAAACCCAGAGCGCTGGCGGAATGCGTGCGAGCATAAACTTCCCATTCGATCGCGATCGTGAGCATTTGCCGGCCGGTGATAGCGATAAAATTTCCCAGCGCATAGAACGCATAACCGCAGAAGCGGAAAGCAGCGTATGGATCGCGTGCTGGTAGAGTCGTTTCGGCAGTGGGCGGAGGTGCGTACGGTTTTCGCTCGGGCATTGGCGCGCACGTCCGGGCCCGGCGCAGGTGATTCTAGAAGCAGACTGGTTGGTCGCAACCAGCGGGTCAATCCGACGATCGCGTTGTCGAAACAGTCTTACTTTGGAAGCGCGCGTCGAAAACGTCGGGAAATAGAAAACTGTGCATCAAACGCGCGAGCCGCGCGCAAGAGTCAAGACACTAAAGAATAATGGTGCTTCGTCGCCAGCCAGTGCGCCCGACGGGTTGGAAGGTAGCCTGCTCGGTACGTAAATCGTGCAGATGAGCCGACTCGTTGGAGTCGGGCGGTCGTGGCGGCTGGGGAGGCACGGGTGGAACCGGCGGGACCGGCGGCAACTCATCGCGCTCCAATTTTTCGAAACGCTCACGCACACCCGATGGAATCTTCGCTCGTTGCTCGCTGGTATCGATCGGGCCACTGAAGAGAACATTTCCTTTTTCATCTTTGGCCGTAAGGGTCTTGTGGCCGTCTTTATTTTCCATCTTCATTTCCCCCTGATCGTCGGAAAGCGTGATGGTGGCATTGCCCAAGTCGATCCGGGTCGATTTCATGCTGCCGTCGTCTGCTGTCACAATTCGCAAACGCCTCGCGGCGCGGCGTGCTTCGTCTCCTGCGCGAAGCGCTTCCGCCTTGGCTTGTTCGACAGCGGCGCTAACGGCTTCACGTACCGTAGTCTCGTCAGGTCCTTTGAATTCGTCGAGGTTCTCGAGGTCATCGAAATTCCACTGCTGCTCGAAGGGGTGGCCGCGACGAGCAGAGACTTCCTTCTTGTTCAGCTTAACACTGACTTTCATGTCTTTGCCTTTGCGCATGAGGGTGAGTTCGATCGACGTACCCTCAGGAAAGCTGCGGACCAGTCTGCCGAGCTGCACCGGACCGACGATTTGCTGATCGTTAAGCTGGCGGATGATGTCGCTTCGTTGCACGCCAGCATTAGCGGCGGCGCTGTTGGGAACAACGTAATTGACCACCACGCCGAAACCTTCCGGCAAACCCATTTGCTCGGAAAGCACGCGCGGCACTTCCGACGTCTCGACTCCCAGGAACGTGACTGGTTGTTTTGGTCCATTATCGTGTTCATGGAAATGATTAGGACCTGGCGGAACCAGAGGGGGGGTCGGCGAGCCCGACTGGATCGACTGGATCGCAGTGGTGCCGCTGGCAGTTGGCGATTGACCCCAGGTGCTGAGCGGGAGCAACGCCGCAAGGATACTCGTTAGGATAATGTTTCTTTTCATAAGCGGGTTAAGGCAGTTGTGTCATTGAAAGGAAACCGGCGTGAGGACGACCTGCTCCGCCGGATAAGAGACGCGCAGAGAGGCGCCAGTTTGCGGATTGCGCCATTGCATTGTCTCGCGGGTGTCGTAGCGGACCCGCCGGAGTGGTTGCTCCGATTGGTTAGGCGAGAAAATCAAACCCTCGTCACGTCGCTGATAAACAACTCGCGTGAGGGCGTCGGGGCGAAAGCCATTGTCGTTAGGCTGAGCGACCGTGGCGGGTGTGGACCTGTCTTGCGCGACGTTCGGTAGGGTGGGGTGCGGTGCTTCTTCGAGGAATGCGAGTCCAAGAAGGACGAACGCGCTTGCGCCGGCAAGGCTCAAGCCTAATGACCACCACAGGTTGCCGCGGCGCCGCGGACGAGACAAGACAGCGGCGGTCGACACGGTGGATGCCAGCGCACGTTCGACTCGGACGTGCAGATCTTGCGAAATGGACGCCGGCCGCAGCTTTCTTAACTCAGCTTCGATCTCGGAAAAATCATTCATGCGGCTGCAACGTTTTGCGCAGAGTGCCGAGAGCGTAACGGTACCGGGACGCGGCGGTGTTTTGCGAAATTTCCAGTACGCTCGCGATCTCGGCGAAAGTCAGCTCGTTCCAGATTTTCAAAATGACGACCTCCCGTTGCTCGTCAGGCAAACGTTCCACCGCCGCAGCCAGGAGCTGTTGGCTTTCGTCCAAATCAGTGAATTGCGGCTCGCAATGCATATCGCCGTCGCGCGCCACTGCGGCTTCGCGTCGCGCGCGCCGCTGATCGCGTCGCAGGCGGTCGAGCGCGGTCGACCGGACTGTGGCGTAGAGAAGAGCGCGATTTTCGATCGAATGCTGGCGGCGCCAAAACCGAACAAACGCCTCCTGTACGATATCCTCGGCCTCGACGCGCGAGTGTGTCCAGCGCCGGGCAAAAAGAAGTAACGCTGGTCCGAGCTGCGTGAAACAGCTTTTCCAATCCTCTTCGGTAAGCACACTGGCCATTTCTTCTTCACGGTCTTTTAGGATTGAGACGCCGCCAACTGCTTGTTTTGTCTAACGAAGCAAAATTTTTCGGCACCATCTTCGGCCAAAGAACAGGGCGGAGTGTCGCCGATTCGTGCTTGCACCATCCCCGGCTCCCGCCTAATAGCTAACGCCTCATGGTTCACCACATCGGACTCTACAAACTGAAGCCGGATGTCACGCCGGAGGAGACCGAAGATATGATGATGCGAGCGCGCATGCAGCTGCTTAAAATCGACGAAGTGCTCAGCATCAAGTGCGGCCGCCGCATCAACCCAAAAACTCAGTGGCCATTTTTTATCGCGATCGATTTCGAGTCGATGGACAAGCAGGCAATCTTTCGGGAGGACCCGATTTACATCAAATTTGTCGAGGAAGTAATCAAACCCAAAACGACAGAATGCCTCGCGCTCGATTATGAGATGGATCCCGGCAGGGACATCTCGTGAGGTTGCAAGAGGGGAGCAGGCGGTCGTCGGGATCCGAATTCCCTAGAAAGCGTGCGAAAGCGGGCCTTTTTCCTGCTTGCTCTTAGTCACCGCTCCGTCGTTCCTGCTGCTGGCAATGCAACTGGCCTACCTTTACTCTCGCTATCCCGTCGTCTCGCAGACCTTCTGCGACATGGAAATGCTGGAGCTGGAACGGCGCGGCTACGAACTGCTCGTAGGCTCAGTCCATCCGCCACTCACAAGTTTGCGGCATCAGCATTTTTCGCGTTTTCGCTCGCCGGTCTATTACGCGCCGCCCGCGGCGGTCCTGCACCTTTGGGAAAAGAAAATGCGGAACTCGGGAAAATGGCCGCAGGCTTTGGTCGAACGCCATGAGGCGCGCTATGGACCTGCCTTCAAAGCTGCGTTGCGAGCGCGAAACGCGAGCTATTTTGCCGACCTCTTTTCCCGCAACGCCATTCGGCATTTCCACGTCCACTTTGCCAACCGCGCGGCGCACACCGCGCTCTTCGTGAAGGAGATGTCCGGCATTCCGTTTAGCATCACGGCGCACGGGCAGGATTTCATGTCTGACCTCGGGCAGGATGAATTGTTGCGGGAGATCTGCGTGGCAGCGGAGTTCGTCGCGGTCGAGACCGATTACAGTCGCGATCTTTTGTCAAAGCGTTGTCCGGAAGCGGCCAACAGGATTCATCGCGTTTACAACGGAATCGACCTTACTAATCTGCCCATCCCCTGGCACGGCGAACGCCCATCTGGACCGGTCACCATTTTAAGCGTCGGGCGGCTGGTACCCTTCAAGGGATTTGAGGTCTTGATCGAGGCATGCGCGGAGCTTGAACGACGGAATTTCGATTTTCGCTGCCAGATCGTAGGCGACGGGCCGCTGCGGGAAAAGATCGAAACCATGGTTGCCCGGTTGAAGCTGGAAAAACGGATCGAGTTCTGCGGTTCGCTTTCGCAGGACGAGGTTTACGCCAGGGTGCGCGCTTGCGATATCTTCACCCTCGCCAGTGTGATCGACTCGAAAGGCGCGAGCGACGTTTTTCCGACTGTGATCATGGAAGCGATGGCCTGCGCGAAGCCAGTCGTCTCAAGCCGGCTCGCAGGGATTCCGGAATCGGTCGTTGATGGTCTGACGGGTCTTCTTGTTCCGCCTAACGATTGGGAGGAACTTGCCCAGGCACTCGACAAACTGGTGCGCGATCCCAAATTGCGGGCGCGTATGGGCGCTGCGGGGAGGCATCGCATGGAAACGGATTTCAGTGTCACGCGAACGATCGAACCCTTGCACGAACTTTTGATCGGCTGTCTCTCGGCACCGCAAACCAGATCGGCGCCTGAGCCCACGTTTGAGAGCCAGCAGGCGGCTTACCTCATTGATCGCTGGCCGGATGAAAATCTTCCATTCCTCGATGACGAGCTAAGGGCTTTGCAACGGAACGGCGTGGCACCTGTGTGCTTCGTCCTGCGTCCGCCGCTCGACTCCGAAATCACGCCGGCAATGGCCGAGCTAATGACAAACATCGAATATCTCCCTGATGCCATGGTGGTGGAAGCCGAATGGCAGGCCAATCTACCGCTTGCACGTGAACTGGAAGCGATGCGAGCCAATCAAAGACATCGTCCACCCTCCGATCTCTTTCTCGAACAAGCCCGCGCCGCCCTGACCTTGCGCCGCCTGCTGCAACGTCACCAGATTACTCACGTGCACGCCACCAGCTCGCGTAGTTTGCTTTGCGCGCTCTTCCTAAAAAAGCTCCTCGGCCTAACGATCAGCGCAACCATCGAAACACGTCCGATCCTGAGCGAAGCCGTCATCATGGAAGCGCTTGACCAGTGCATCGGGGGACGCAGCAACGATCGTGAGTTATTGACGCAGCGCGGGAGTGGCTTTCTTTTTGACCGTACTCGCAAGTCCCGGATCGACTGGATCGGCGGCCGCAATTTTTGGCGCGAGTGGTCTCAGCAACTCCTTGGTTGGACGCGGCGGGCATGAAGAAAAAAGCAATCCTCCTCGCGGGCGGCGCTGGCACCCGACTTTACCCACTCACTCAGATCGTCTGCAAACAGCTACTGCCGGTTTATGACAAGCCGATGATTTGTTACCCGCTGGCTACGCTCATGCTCGGTGGAGTGCGCGAGATTCTCATCGTCTCTACGCCAAAGGATCTGCCGATGCTGCAAGAATTTTTCGGCGACGGCTCCCAGCTTGGCCTGAGTCTCGAATATGCCGAGCAACCGGAACCGAAAGGAATCGCGCAGGCTTTCTTGATCGGTGAAAAATTCATCGGTGACAGCGGCGTAACCCTCATCTTGGGTGACAACATTTTTTACGGAAATCTTGATTTTTTCCGCGACGCTCTCAAGCTCGAAAGTGGCGCCTGTATCTTTGGGTATCAGGTGCGCGACCCCGAGCGTTATGGTGTGGTCGAGTTCGGCCCGGATGGCCGCGCGGTTAGTCTCGAAGAGAAGCCGAAGAAGCCGAAAAGCTCCTACGCTGTTCCGGGACTTTATGTTTATGACCGGCAGGTTGTTGAGAATTGTAAAACCCTTCGTCCATCGAGACGTGGCGAGCTGGAAATCACAGAACTCAATCTGATTTACCTGAGCCAAAAAAAGCTCCACGTCCGCCTGCTCGGTCGCGGCATGGCGTGGCTCGATACCGGCACTCAGACAAGTCTTCTCGAGGCTGCAAATTACATCGCGACCATCGAACACCGGCAGGGTTTAAAAGTGGCCTGCCTGGAGGAGATAGCATTGCGCGCCGGCTTCATCGATCACGCCCAGATCCGACGCCTGATCGACCAGCGCCCAAAGGGCGATTATCGCGATTACCTGCGTCTTGTGGCCGAAGAAGAAAATCCGATCGCGGATCGGCGAGTAGAATCGTAGCCGCCTCGCCGGTCCGGCTTGCCAGATCGGCAGTATCTTCTTCTCGCAGAGAAGTCGAACCTTCGCCTTGCCGTTTATGGAAATTATAGGGGGCGGCATGTGGGCTGCTCTTTTTAAAGGTCACGATGAGAACACGTTTTCCTCGGTCGGGCGGTTTTTCTCAGGGCGCGTTTACACTCACAGAAGCGGCCGTCGGAATCGCCCTCATTGGGATCACGATGACTGCCTTTGTCAGCGCGATGACCAGCCTCAACCGGGCCGCCAGCGTCGCGCGTAATGCCACCGGGGCCGCCGCCGTCCTGCAAAATCAAATCGATCTCGTCCTTTCTGACGGTCCGTTTAATCCGCAAAAGACCAATTCCGACGGTACTGCGCAAATTCCGCCCGAACTCGTCCTCGGAACGCACGTCACCAACAACGTGCCTATCTACCGCGAGCCAACCACCGGCACCATCGTTGCCGGCACGCTCACTACAACCATAACCGACATGAGTTTTGTAACCAACGGCGTCACTGTGCCGCTCTATCGAGCCGATGTGACCGTTACCTATAGCTATCGAAGCCAAAACTACTCGGTCAGCCGCAGCACTCTTCGTGTTTCAGACATATGAGACTAACGAATAAAGCTGCCTCCCGCGGACTCACAATTCTGGAGCTCAGTATTGCGATGGGTTTGATTGGAGCCGTCGGCCTTTCGATTTATTCGATGCTCAACATTGGGATGATTTTGGGAGCTAAGAACTCTGCCGTGAACACCGCGCACGAGCAGGCCCGCGTCGCGATGCTTCAATTGGTACAAAACCTTCACTCGGCTGTTTCTCTGCCCGCTCTGGCCGATTCCAGCGGCGTCACGCTTGCCAACCCTGTTTCCGGCACAACCGCCGCTGGCATCTCGTTTCAACTATGGTCCGGAGGACCTTATCAGGTCGCCGCCGACGCAGATCCCACCTCCACTTTCGTGCAGATTCAAACAAGCGCAGCCGATCCTGCTCCTGTCGTCGGACAACGGCTGATCATCGAATCGCACATGATTGAGCAGGATATCACCGCCGTAACCGGTCTGGGCGGAGGTCAGTACAATCTTACCCTAACCGCTCCCATTGGGGTGGCTATTCAAGGAACCGGCGCGCCCACTTACTACAATATCCCCTGCTTTATCACCAATCACTGTTTCTACGCCGTCGATCATGGAACTCTCAAGTGGCATGGGTCCAATCAGCAAACAACCACTGTTCTAGGCACGGATATCACCAGCCCCACTCCGTTCTCGATTCCTACAACACCGGCCGGCGCGCTTTATTACCGCTTTGTCGCCGCGATCGATCTTTCGACCGCTGACAGCCAAACCTCAAATCGTGGTTTTAAGTCGGCGAACATTCTTCTCAACGGACAAGTCCCAGCACGAGCTCGTTTGACAACCTACCAATGAATCTCGCACAACGGTCACCTAACCAGGGCTCTGCTCTCATTGTGGTCCTGTCCGTCATTGTCACTCTCTCGGTTACGGTCGTCGTCGCCATGGAGTATACCGCAATGGTCCGTCATCAGGTCCAAAGGAGCGAGGGTTTGCAATCCGCGATCGGGATCGGGGACGGCGTACTTGATCATGCCTTTGGATATTGGCGAGAGATTTGCCGCGGCAATACGGATGCATCGCTTCACACAAGTTCCTTTACCAATATCCCATTACCTACCCAAAGTCAGTTCCCCAAAGTGCAAGGTTTCTCGGCGCAGCGTGCTCCGATTAGTAGCGCCCTCGGACCACTACCAACTGTTTCGAACTTTCAGGTCATAGCAGTCGACCCACAGATGAATCCCATTGATGACGCGGCGCTGCTCGTGCCGGCGATCGGGCAATCACCTGTTACTGCGACTTACGATTATCTGGCCGAAGCCGATGTTAGCCTGCCGGTGCTGGACGGTTATGTTACAACAAAGGTGAGGAGAGTCCTCCAAAAGCAACAGCTTTCACCCTGGAACTGGGCGATCTTCTATGTCGATCCGCTCGAGCTCCATCCCGGAGCGGCGATGAATGTCACCGGCTGGGTGCATACTAACGGTACGCTCTACACCGGACACAACCTCCTGACCTTTCAAAGCAAAGTCACTTATGGAACCGACTGGGTGATTGGCTTTGAGCCGGGCGACTCACGCGCCCCTGGCGGGAGTGCTCCCGAGACTCCGACCTCTCCCAATTATCCCGCCAATCTGCCTCCGGCGTATGACGTCGCTCATCAGCCTTTTGGGCTGGACTCGACTCGTATCTTCAACCCCGCGGATAGAAATCCAAACAACGATAGTTATCATGAGCTCATCGAGCCGCCGAATCCCAGTTACACGGATCCTTTGGACGGGAAGCGCTACTACGACCAGGCGGGAGTAAAGATTTTGATCAATTCGAGTAATACGGTTACGATTAAGGATCAAAATGACAATGTGCTGGGACCTTCGAGCACTGGCAATGCAGCCGCTATTTACGCGACATTCAGCAGTGCCATCACTACTAATCAGACAATCCAAGACAATCGGGAAGGCGCGTCGGTGCGTCTCGCGACGCTGGATATGGGAGCGGTAAGTACCGCAATCCAAAACGGCACCCTTGGCCCCTTTAATAACATCATCTACATTAGCGACACGAGCGCGAGCACCACGGGTGGCACTCCAAAGCGCGGGATACGATTAAAGAATGGCGCGATCATACCAAGCAATGGAATCACCGTCGCGAGTCAAAACCCGGTTTATATCCAAGGCGACTACAACACCGGCGGAAGCAACCCTCCATCTAACTCAGGTAATTACGCTCAGCCCCAGATAACAGGGTATACGCGCGCGCCTTGTGCGGTGGTGGCCGACGCAGTCAACATCCTTTCGAACTCCTGGAACGATTCCAACTCATCCTCCAGTCTTGGCTCAAGGACGGCGAGTAATACGACAGTTAACACCGCCATTGTCTCTGGGATCGTCCCGAGCGTTAACAACAATTATAGCGGAGGCGCGGAAAACTTTCCGCGCTTTCTTGAGGATTGGACCGGGAAGTCATTCACCTATTACGGATCGATGGTAGAACTATACAAAAGCGGCCAGTCGATCGGAAAATGGGGGAGCGGCAATGTCTACAACCCGCCGAATCGGCAATGGTTTTTCGACACTAACCTGCAAGTCTACACTCCTCCAGGTAGCTTGCCAGTTTACAGCTATATCAAAGGGCGATGGTTTCTGGCGCAGTAAATCAATTCGTCTTGAGGCCTGCCTTGGTCTTACTGGCTCTGGTTCTCCTTCCCGTCCCCGCGAGAGCAGAATTATCGCTCGACCTTTCGCCACAATTGCAGCCTTTCGAGTTAGAAGGCATAAAAATGTGGCAACTCACCTTCGCCAACGGCACGAGTAACAAGGCGATCTATCAGCCGCCACAGGGCTGGAAGTATTCCGGAGGACGCGATTCTCTGGAGTTACAGCCGCCGAACGTGGCGCAGGCCCGAGCCGTCATCGCCAAACTGCCTCCCGCGACGCATCTCTCTTTCGATGAAGAAGGACGAAAGCAGTTACGCGAAAGAGCGATCGCTTCTCTCCCTGAAGGAAATCAGCAGGCGAAGATAACATCCGACGAACTGAACCCGCTGCAAATCGCCGGCAAGCAAACCTATCTCATCGAGATAACTTACACCTTCTTTGGTCAGAAGTTTGCCTGTTACTCTCTCGTCCTTGACCGCAAACCGGAAGCGATGAGCTTTCGGCTCACTTCTCTGGAAGCTGATTACAAGCCATTGCGCGATGCTTTTCAGCGCAGTTTGTATACCTGGCAAAACCTTTAAGAACCGTATTTGGCGGGAGGTTGCTGTTGCAGGAGGTGGTGAGTGTCTGCCAGGAGACGTGTAATCCCATCTGCGTCCGTCGCGTCGTAATATCCGCGGATAACTCCTGCCCGATCTATCAGGACCAGTCTGGTGCTATGAATCGGTCCAGCATCGCCTTCGCTCGCTGCGAGCTTAAAGCCGAATTGGGCCAGTCGATAGATAGCGCTTTTGTCGCCGGTAAGAAATTTCCAACGCGTTGGTATCGCGTTGAGTTTGGCAGCGTACTGTCGCAGCACTTCGGGCGTATCCCGTTGCGGATCGACGCTAAAGGAGACCAGCATGACATCGGTCTCCTCAAGCGGCTTTTGCGTTTCGCTCATCCGGCTGCTAATCATCGGACAAGGGCCGGGGCAGCCAGTATAGATAAAATCTGCGATCCAGATTCTGCCGCGCAATTGTTCACTGCCAAAGGGTTGTCCGTTTTGATCGGTAAGTTGAAATGGCGGGACTACGCCATACTTCTGCAATTGATGGCTGGCGAGGCGCTCGACTTCCACCTGGCGAAAGAGGAAAATGCCAGCGGCGGTTAAGAGCGGAATAAGAATAAGAGTTGCCTTCCAGAGCAGCGCACGCCAGGAGAGAGGTGCCCGAACAGGCTCAAGAGTGGAGCTGCCACTATTCATGCCTTTGTCAGGACGAGGGCGCCGAGCAATAGAGGTAGATAGGCGATGGACGTGAGAAAGAGAGAGCGCGCTCGGACAGGTTCGCGCAGGTTATGGAAGCGCATGGCCATGACAACGAACCATCCACTCAAGGCGAGCGCGATTGGAAGGTAAGCTACTTTCGTTAGGCCGAGATAGGCGGGAATACCCGCAACGATCAACAGTAGAATGCAGAAAAGAACACTTTGACTGGAACTGCGCAGACCGGCCTCGTCATCGCTCGACATCATGCGAAAGCCCGCGCGGGCGTAATCGGCACGATACATCCATGAGAGAGAGAAGAAGTGCGGCATCTGCCAGGCAAATAGGATAACGAAAAGACTCCATGCTTCGGCGTCAACTGTCCCGCGCGCTGCCGCCCAACCGATCATGGGCGGAATCGCGCCGGGAATCGCGCCGACCAGCGTGTTGACGGTGCTGATGCGTTTCAGGGGCGTGTAGGCGAAAATGTAAAGCCCGATCGTGAGCGCAGCGAGGAAGGCACTTAAGAGATTCACCGCCAAACAAAGATAGGCCAAACCAGTCAGGCCAAGGAAAATGCCAATCAATAGTCCATCGCGCGGCGATATTCGACCTGCCGGAATCGGCCGCATGCGCGTGCGCAGCATGATCGAATCAAAACGATATTCCCGCCACTGATTCAGCGCAGCCGCGCTCGCCGCAGCCAGGGCGGTGCCCATAACCGCATGAAAAAGAGGGACAAAATTGAACGGTCCAGTCCAGCCGAGATAGAAACCAACCGCGGTGGTGATCAGAACCAGAAGTGTCAGCCGAGCTTTCACCAGTTCGGCGAGATCGGCCATGGTCCAGGCGCGCTCAATCGACCTCGCGGGTGACTCGATCACGACAGCTTTCATGAAACGGCAGCTGTAACCGGGCTGACTTCTTTCGCGCGCCATCCCGTGTTCCGGGCGAGAAAACGAAGACGGAGCAGAACAGCACAACTCATAATGCCAGTCGCAAAGGTAATCGCGCCTACGGCGACATGCGCGGTCGCAATATCGGCTGCCTTGTTGCTCAAAATGGTCCAGCCGCCGAGCGCGATCTGGAAAATGACTAATCCAAGCCAGGCATCGGCGAGCTTGCGCAGAAACGACGGGAAACTCTTGCAGCGCCTAACGAGAAACCAAAATGTGGCGATCGCCATGCCGATGATCGCCGCAAGAAAACGATGCGCTATTTGCAGCCAGATCTGACCAGCGGTCACGTCGGAAAGTGCTTGTGCATCGCGCGCCTGATTGATCTTCGCGATCGCAGCCGGGTCCGTAGCAGGAATGATCTGCCCATAAGCGAGCGGAAAATCGATGATTGCCAAATCGCGATGCTGGTGTCGCATGGTCGCACCAAGAGCGAGCTGGCCATAGATAAGGCACGTGACAACCAAGGCAAAAGTTGCCAGCGCGGGAACCGGCATGAGCGCCGGAACCATCCGCCGCCAAACCGGAGAAATTGCCAGAGCGATCACGACCAAGAGTCCCAGGAAAGCTTGCGCGAGACAGGCGTGAAAAATCCCGATCTGATCCTTAAGCAGAGTCACGCGCAAGCCGCCGAGAATTCCCTGAAGAACGACCGCGCCTAACGAAACCCAGCCGAGCGTCTTCACCCAGCGCGACACATCCGAACGCCAAAGCCAGAACGCCAGAATAATGGTGAGGAACCCAATCACCGAGGCGATCAGGCGATGAGTATGTTCGAAGAAGATTCCGCCAACCCATTTGGAGAAGGGAAAGAAAAACATGTTGTAGCCGAAGGTGGTCGGCCAATCGGGCACGGCGAGTCCAGCGTTCTTGCTTGTCACCATGCCCCCGCTGCAAATAAGCAAGACGGTCGCGCCGGCGGTGAACCAGGCAAAGCGACGGAGGAAAGGATTCGTATCAGCGGCGGGCGTGCGCATCGGTGCGTGGTTCATGCCGGCGCAAAGGCCGAGCCACCATTATCCGCCGCCTGGCTTTTCGGTTTTCGGAGCGCCCGGCGGCGGCACGGTACCGGGTGTCGGACCCGGCGGGGGCTCGCCCGGCGGACGCTGCAAGGCCGGCGGCGCGGCCGGTGCGGCCAGCTCAGCACGTTCTTTCAACCACGCCTGATAATCGGCCGGAGTATCGACCACGAGTGTGCCCTTCATTGCATAATGGCCAAGCCCACAGAGCTGTCCGCACACGATGTCGTAGCTTCCGGTCTTAATCGGCTTAAACCACATCGGAATGATTTCGCCCGGAATGGCATCCTGCGCGATGCGCAAATTGGGCAGCGCAAAGTTATGAATTACATCCTTGGAGGAAACATCCACCACCACATTGCGATCCACCGGCACATGTAGCTCGCCCAGCACGACAAGATCGTCCTTTGCATGAGGATCGCTGGAGTCGAGGCCGAGTGGATTCGAATTGCTGACGAACGAAAGATCGCGTCGTCCGAAAACGCCGTCTGGACCCGGAAGATGAAAATTCCAATTGAACTGCTGCCCGATGGCATGAACGACGATCGCGTTTTTGTCGTTAGGAAACGCATTCACGCGCTGCGACCAGAGTGGAATCGCGAAGCCAATGAGAAGCACGCCTTCGATCAGTACGACAGCAAACTCCAGATGAGTCGAAATGCCGCTCGTCACGCCTTCGTGATTTGCGACTGGGTGACGGCTCTTACGAAAGCGAATGAGAACGTAAATGAAATAGGCCCACCACCCGATAAAGAGCGCGCCCATGAACCAATGACAAAACTCAATAATGTGATCGATCTGGTAGCCGTGCTCGGAAACGTTAGGCGGCTGACCGAGAAATTCGTTGATCAGCGCCAGGCTAGTCATACTTCTCGAGGTCCTCGTCGATTAATTGTTCGTGCGGTTGCAGTGGCACATTCGCATGACGCCAGAGGTGCACGCCGAAAGCGCTCACCCCGCCGAGAACCGACATGACCGCGCCAATCATCACCCAAATGGCGACCGCCATGTTCGCAGTCGTTTTGGAATCTTTCCCCGCCATGCATGTTGCACAGGCGAGCGCCTGACCCATCGGCGAGGCGAGAAGAACGAAAAAGCAGAAAAGCAATCTTCGTTTCATCAGATGAGGCGGAGCCGTTTCATCTTGCGCCAGAACCAGCAGCCATAGATGACGAGCATGAGTGCGATGGCAAAGGAGCAAACCGCACCCGGCGTATAAGCGGTAGTCTCGTTAGTCCGATTCACCCAGACGCAGTAAATCCCCAACGCGAAGGCGAGCAGCGTCGAGAAAACGATAAAGATAATATGGACGGCTTTGAGCGACATCTAGTGAACGACCGGATCGTACCAGGCCAGGTAAGTGAGCCAGAAAAGACCGAAGACGAAAATCCCGGTGAAGATCAGCACCCGATAAATGAGTTTTTTCTCCGCCGACAGGTGCATGAAAATATACGCAACCAGACCGGCTTTGAATGTCGCCAGCACCATCGCGACAGCGACGTTCGCCTTCTGCGAACCGAAATCCATGTAGGAGAGAAAGACGGTAAGGGCCGTGCAGACGAGCAGCGTTCCACCGACCATGAGATAACCGCGAACGTGTTTACTCACGTCGTGGCTGTGCGGCGCATAATGCTCTGTCTCGTGCTCGACCGGTTCGGTGGTTGGCGGATTATTCATCGAATCAGAGCAGGTAAAAAAGCGGAAAAACGAAGATCCAAACGAGATCGACAAAGTGCCAGAATAACCCCGCAACCTCAACTCGATTTGCAAGGTGTTCGGGATTTTGCCGGTACAATTTGGAGCCCACTGGTAGCCACAAATAGGTGAAAACGATCACGCCGCCGAGGACGTGCAGGCCGTGCAAGCCCGTAATGGTGAAATAGCTCGCAAAATAGGTGCTATGAGTGGGCAGAAACATCGTCCCTCGCTCGACGTCCGCCTTCTCGATCGTGGCGACTTTGTCTGTTGGCGGGACGAAGAGAAAATGCGGGCGATCCATCGCCTTGTTTGTCGGATCGGTATAAATCGTATCAAGACCGATCTCGTATTCTTTGATGTTTGGATCCTGCAGGGCCGCAGGGTTGTGCAAATGACCGGTGATTTCGACCCGCGGCGGAAGGCCCTCGGCAAGGAGGTGCTTGTTACCGAGATACTTTTCGTATTTCTCCAATTTGTTCGTCTTGATGAAGGCACCGAAGTGCTCGTATTTTTGCGGCCATTCGTAAGCCAGCTTCACGACGAGAAAGACCACGCCGCATAGGATCGTGATCCCCATGTAAATTTTGTATTTGGTGAACTGGCGCATCTTCAGCGCAGCCCAGGCCAGAACCACCGTGACTGATGAGGCAATGAGAATCGCCGTGTTCATCGTGCCGACGGGGACGTTGAGGAGACCATGCGGCCAAAAGCCCGGCTCAGCGTCAAGCCGGAGGAAAATGTAGGCGGAGAAGAGTCCGCCAAAGAGCATCACTTCCGAGGCGAGAAAAAGCCAGATGCCGATCTTGGCGTTCCAGAGCCCGGTGTCCGGTCGGGCGGTAACGGTGTAAGGTATTTCCATGTGCGCGATTCGTTAGGCTTAGTCGTTAGGCGTCTTCAATGACCAAACGACATGGTAGGTTCGTGCGTCGCGCGTTCGCCCGGCTGCACCGGTTCTGTCTGCATCGTAAAGTCTTTGGCCCGTCCCGGCAGGCTGTATTCGTAAGGTCCGCGATAAGCCACCGGTGGAATGACGAAGTTGCCATGCGGCGGCGGCGAAGGCGCAGTCCATTCCAGAGTGGTCGCCTCCCATGGGTTGTCATCGACCTTCTGGCCGTGACGGATGCTCCAGAAAAAATTGATGATGAAAGGAATTTGCGCCAGGCCCATTACCCACGCAGCGATCGAGATTGGCGTGTTCCAATGGAAACCGCTCAAACCCCACACTTTTTCGGCGGCGAGATTCCAGCCCTGTCCGCCATCATACCAGCGCCGGTGCATACCGAGCATGCCTTGCAGGAACATCGGGAGAAAAATGGCGTTCATGCAGATGAGCGAAGGCCAGAAGTGCACCTTGCCCCAGAAATCGTTCATTTTGCGGCCGGTGGCTTTGGGGAACCAATAGTAGACTCCCGCAAAAACGGCGAAGATCGTTCCCGGTGCGACAATGTAATGGAAGTGCGCGATTACGTAGTAGGTATCGTGCAGGTACAGGTCAGCGCTGTTGAAGGCGAGCGGGATGCCCGTTAGGCCACCAATCCCAAACATCGGAAGGAAGGCCGTCGCAAAAAGCATCGGAACGGTAAAGCGAATCGACCCACCCCAGAGCGAAATGAAAAACGCGCTCAGAATGATCACTGATGGAATCGAAATGATCATGGTCGTCGTCTGGAAAAACGCGCTTACGGACGTGCCCATACCCGTGAGCCACATGTGATGGGCCCAGACGATGAACGAAAGAAATCCCAACACCAGCGCCGCGAGGACTAACGACTTATAACCCCAGAGCGGCTTGCGCGTGTTATTGGCGATAATCTCCGCCACGATGCCCATGCCCGGCAAAATGAGCACGTAAACTTCCGGGTGCCCGAGAAACCAGAAAAGATGCTGCCAGAGTAGCGGGCTGCCGCCGCCGCTGATTGAAACCTGCGCGCCGTTCACCACCAACCCGCTGGGAAGGAAAAAGCTCGTTCCTGCGACCCGATCCATCAGCTGCATCACAATGGCCGACTCGAGCGGCGGAAAGGCCAGCAAAAGAAGAAACGCGGTCACGAATTGCGCCCAAACGAAAAACGGCAGCCGCATCCAGGTCATCCCCTTGGCCCGTAATTGGATGATCGTAGCGATGAAATTTACCGCGCCTAGCAATGACGAAGTGATGAGGAGAATGAAGCCGATTAGCCAGAGCGTTTGACCGTTGAAGATTGGGTGATAGGTCGGCCCCTTGTCGACGATATCGGCCAGAGGCGTATACGAAGTCCACCCGCCCTTCGCCGCGCCGCCCGGGACGAAAAAACTCGTCAACATCACCAATCCGCCAGCGAAAAATGCCCAGTAACTGGCCATGTTGATCTTGGGGAAAGTCATGTCGGGTGCGCCGATCTGGAGCGGAACAACGAAATTACCGAAGGCGGCAAACGCCACCGGCACAATTCCGAGGAAGATCATGATCGTGCCGTGCATCGCGCCTAACGAATTGTAAAACTCCGGCGTAATGACGCCGTTGGTCACCGCGCCGGGGCCGAAAATATTCTCCAGCATCGTACCAACGACTGGCAGCCGTGTGCCGGGAAAAGCCAGCTGCCAGCGCATGACCATCATGAGGCAGAAACCGAAAAAGAGAAAAATAAGCCCGCTGATCCCGTACTGGATCCCAATCACCTTATGGTCGGTCGAGAAGACGTATTTGCGCCAGAACCCCAGCTCGTGGTGTTCATGATGGGCGTCTTCGTGATGATGATGCGAATCGTGAGCGACGGAAGAAGAAGCGTCCATAAATGCGAATCTGACACTGATTATCCAGCGAAAGATTTCAAGAGGAAAGCACCAAATTGTCGGGAGCGCGAGCATCCCACCCGCCTTCCGACTCGCATAATCGGGTTTGGACCTGACATTTCGCGGACGGGAAATGCATTCTCTCAACTGTCGTGGCCATAGCGGTCGTGAGCGGGTGGGGTTGTCTTGATCGGCTACGGCCTCCCAGGCCCAGATCAACATCGCGCTCAATCACTTTTAAAGAACCAAGGGCGCAGGTCTGCGCCGTCTTGGCCAACGCCCGGCAAATAGCGCAATGAAATCGCAATAGAAGGCCCCGCCGCTTAACACTACAGAAGCAACCAAACAAACGCTTAGGGTTGGATGACGATGGCCCCTTCTCACCACTGAAGGGGCCCTGTGCATCATCTCCTGCGCGGCACGGGCAACGACGGGCTAGCGAATCGTTCTCACCGACTTCAAGTCGACTCGAAACCAGCAGCAGACAGGATGAAGCTTCTTCAGTAACTCTAACGCGCTCCCAGTGTCAATTGTTCTTGAACTTCTATGCCCAGTTTCTGTAACTATTACTGCGAAATCTAGATCAAACACGCCAAATGAAATGGTCATGAGAACATTGCTGCCTTTCACTCTCAGTCGTCGCCGAGGAATCTGCAATCTTTCTCGCCTGCTAATGCTATTAGCTCTGCTCCTTGGCGCGGGACTGACGCTCGTGCAACCATGCGCGGGCACTCCCGCTGGCTTTGAGCCTACCGGTAGTCTCACCACTGGACGCGAAGTGCACCCGGCGACCTTGCTGCCTGCTGGCAAAGTTCTCGTGGCAGGCGGCTCTTCTGACACCGATTCAGATCTCGCGAGCGCGGAGCTATACGATCCAGCCAAGCAGGACCTGGACTAGCACCGGCAGCCTTGCCACGGCACGCTTTAGTCACACTTCGACCTTATTGTCCGGCGGCAAGGTGCTCGTCGCCGGGGGGATTAACCAGGCCTCCTACATTCTCGGGAGTGCGGAGCTATACGATCCCTCTCCTCCCGCTATTACTAGTCCACTGACAGGCACCGCTACCGCCGGCTTGCCTTTCAGCTATCAGTTTGAAGGGGCAGGGGCGACCTCGTTAGAACCGGAAGCCCCTTCCATTTTCAGGTCAGCACGAGCGGGGGTAGCTCTGCGGCGCGGCTGAGTGCCATCGGTCTGCCGCCGGGTCTGAGTGCTGATCCAGTGACCGGGGAAATCTCCGGAATCGCAACAACGAACGGAAGTTTTTTGGTCAAGCTGTCCGCAACCGAGGCCGGCGTCACCAACATAGCAACGCTGGAATTAACGTTTACCTCCGATCTCACGGTGCCTGTGATAACTAGTCCAAATAGCACTTCCGTATTTCCGGATCTCCCTTTTAGCTACGCCATCGCAGCCCTACCTCAGGTACGTCTGATCCAGTTACCTACTCCGAGATCGGTCCACTACCTCCAGGGCTGGGTTGGATCAAGCCACAGGTATCATTTCGGGAACCCCAAGTCTAACTTTCCGCTCCCAAGCTATTCCACAGCTGGCGGGGGGCGTTATCACCAATGTGGAAATCTTCGCCTGTAACTGCAGTGGTTGCGGAGCACAGGGACTGTTCTTCCTTGCTCCTACGGGGGCGGTGAATATCTCGACGCGCCTAAGTGTTGGGACAGATGACAATGTCCTGATTGGCGGCTTCATTACTCACAGCTGGTTGCGCGTGGGATCGGGCCATCTCTCGCAGTAGGTGGATCTCTTGCCAACCCGTATCTCGAATTGCACAGCGGCGCAACCATCATCGCAGCCAATGATAATTGGAAAGTAAATCTGAGCGGCGGAAGTCAACAGATAGCCATGGAAAACACTGGTTTAGCTCCCGCTAACGATTTGGAGTCAGCAATTGTTGCAGTGTTAGACCCAGGAGTTTACACCGCGATTCTAAAGGGAACCAATAACGGGACGGGGATCGGGCTGGTCGAAGTCTATAACCTGGGTGCGGCCAGCATGGACGTATCGAGTGAGGCACATCTGGCGAACATCTCGACCCAAGGCAAAGTGCAGGCAGGCGATGATGTGATGATTGGGGGGTTCATCAACGAAGGGTCCGAGCCAATCAAAGTATTACTGCGAGCAATCGGGCCATCTTTGGCAGTCACGGGCAAGCTCGCCGACCCGATTCTCGAACTCCACGAGCCCGATGGCACGGTGATAACAAACGACAACTGGATGAGCGACCCGGCGCAGAAAACCGCCATCATGGCCACAACCATTCCACCAACTGACCCGCCGGAATCAGCCATCGTTCTGACGCTCCCGGTAGGAGAAGGGGCCTACACGGCGATCGTGCGCGGTGTGAATTCCACGACCGGTGTCGCACTCGTGGAAGCTTACTTTGGTGATCCGTGCCTCAGCAGCCTCTGCCCGTAGAGCTGGCGCGAGAAAGGAGTCTGCAAAGATTCGAGGATTGGATGCCGATGGCCTTATGGTCGGTAAAGGAGACGTATTTGCGCCAGAAATTTAACTCGTGCTGGTCGTGTTCAAGGTCGTCCGCCGATTTCGTGGCGCGCGGTGCAGAATCCGATTCTACCGTTGCCTTCGCATCACGCGTTCGAGCAGTTGCGGCCCGCTCATCCGAAACGCTGCGTCATGCGGGCACGCCGCCACGCAGGCGGGATGCGGCGCGGACAGATCGCCGGCCGCGTCGCACAGGTCGCAATTTGCCGCCTTGAGCTGCGCGACGCGATGCGGCCGACCGCTCCGTGAGAGGTCCGGCACCACGACGCGATTGCGCTCGTTAGGTATCATGAAAATGCTCCCGTAGGGACAATTCTCAGCGCACAATCCGCACCCAATGCAGTGATCCTCGATTACAATCTGAAGGTGCTTGCCGCGGTGGATCGAGTCGACTGGACAGCCCACCATGCAATGCGCGTCCGTGCACGAGCGGCACGAGGTTGCGACAAGAAAATTATCCAGCCGTCGCCCAGCGCGGATCAATCGCGGAATCGGAATGCCGTGGGTACGCGTCCCATGTTCTTCTACGCAGCCACGCGTGCAGGCGTCGCACCGCGTGCAGTTGTCCAAGTCGAGCACAAGAATGCTTTGACCTTCGTAAAGCCCCTGCTCGACATACTCATCGAGGAGGCGGTTTCCCACTACCGCATTGCGCAAGCGAGTGAGCGACTGCGCGACGATCCGCCGCCGAAGCCCGCCAAACCTGCGCAGCATAAGAAGAAAATCAGTCCGGCTAAGCTGAGCCAACTCCAGATGATTCAATGCCGCGCAAGTTCCTGTTCTAACTCCCGGAGGAAGAGTGGAAGAGATATCCTCCAGCGACTGATTCAACCGGCTCTTCAGTTCAGCGTCGTTTTCCTCGACAGACTTGCGGTCATCGAGAGACAGGGCCAATAATCCAATCTCTCCCAGGATTGTTCCGGGGCCATGCGAGACGACCTTGGTTTCGCGGCCATGAAGCTGAAAGCTCGTCCGCACTTCTCCCAGCCTGACGAGATAAAGATGCGTGGCTATCTCGCCCTGGCGAAACAGGACCTGGCCCGCCTGCACGCGCACGAAGCGCAACCGGTCGCGAAGGTAATTCATGACTTCGCCAAATTCCTTTTGCTCAATTCCGCCAAAAAGCTCCGTATTTTGGAACGCCAGATCGAGCGAGCTGCGGCGATACTCACTTTCAAATCGGGCGCGTTGACTTGGCAAACGCATCAGTCGATCGAGCACGTTCCGCCGAATCTCCCACACCTCCCCATGTTCAAGGGCGGTAACTTTGGCGGAGCGTGGAGAACCACTCAGACATGCCATCTCGCCGATGATCACATCCTCCACTGTGCGCTCCCTGATTACCGTCTTACCTCGGCCAAGCCAGAACACGTTCTTGCCCGAGCGCAGCGCCCGCGGCCGGATAGTTACTCGAAAGCGTCCTTCCCGAATGATAAAAGCCGTGTTACCCGGTTCACCCTGTCGACATAATACCTGGCCACGCCTGACTTTGCGCCGAATGACCAGGTCGCGTTGCCAGAGCAGAAACTTCGGCGGAATACCAGCAAAGATCGGATCGGAAGTGATCTCCCGCGCGGCTAAGACTTCGGCCGAACGACCTGCTGCGCGGACTTTAACCCGCGCGATTGGCTTAAAAGTAATTGCACTTGTCGGACACGAAACCATGCATTCGCCGCACTTCACGCAGGTCGACTGACCCATCGGAAGGTTAAGATCGAAGCTAATTCCAGCTCTCGCCCCTTTGCCCGTCCGGCCAATGACATGGTTCTCTCGGACATCATCACAGGCACGAATGCAGCGATCGCACAGGATGCACGCCTCGTGATCGACCAAAAAAACCGGCGATGACGAGTCGAGGTCGTGACGGCCCGCGAGGGGTCGCGCGGGAGGCGCTGAGTAAGAAAAGATTTTCTGTTGAAAACGCTTGGGATCAGCGCCGCAGCGGTCACTCATCTGACCTAACTCATTAAGAGGCGCGAACTCTTTTTCTAACTCTGGAGGGTTAGCCGGCCTGAGGTGGTCCGCTGCTAACAGCTCTGTCATTACCTTAACCGTCTGCCTGACTCGCTCGCCATCAGGTCCCGCCGCGCTCATGGTAAAGACTTCCATCCCATCCTTCACCTGGTGCTGGCAGGCAGGAAGTAGCTTCCGCTCCGCCGCACGTCGCCCACGCTTTTGGCCGTAAATCTGCACAATACAGAGCCGGCAGACCGCTACCGGACGCATATGCGGCTGATGACAGAGAATCGGAATTGGAATCTTCTTTTCGTCGCCGATACGCTCAACGTAAAGCTTGCGGGCCGCGTCGTAGATTGTGGTGTAACGCGGGGTTGTCCGCCCTTCCAAGTCGACAACGATATTGCCATTTGCATCCGTTAATGGCTCGGCCAACGGCACAGTTACGGAAACACCGTCTATCTGGAGGGTCACTTTCTTCTGGTAGTCTGACTCCGTAGGCGTGTCGAGACGAACAAGCTCGCCATTGATATCCCTGCTAAACAGACCTTCGTCGTCGTCGCGGATGAATAAGCCGGAAATGAAATCTGTGTCAGGCATGGTCAGACCTAAGCTTTCCCATCAGCCGGCAAGTGGTCGTTCACGTCGCCAGCGAAAAAGACGGCTGCGGTTCTAAGTGGAATGGGCACTGAGCGGCCAAGGCCACAGATGGAGGCTAGCTCGATCGCCTTTCCCATTTCATTAATGAGCGGCAGGACATGATCTTTCCAGTTCGAGGCAGAGATTTTACCCTCGAGTAAGTGCACGCCTAGCGAGACAAGCTTCTGCGAACCCAGCCTGCAAGGGACACATTTACCGCAGGATTCATTGCGAAAGAACTCCAGCGCATTGACTGCTTCCTTGGCCATGTCGCGGCCCTCGGCGTAGACACATATCCCGGCTCCCAGCGCCTGCGTTGGACTAAGCGCGCGGAAGAGATTTAACTCCAGTTCAAGGTCGAGGATATCGAGTTCATTCGATAAGGGATCAAAGCCGCGACGGGCTGCCAGCTCTTGCCAGCTCTTGTTTTTGGTATGGTCACGTGGCAGCCCCCTGTCCGCGGTGAGTTTCGCCGGCAAAAACCCACCGGACGGGCCGGAAGGTGCCAGGGCTTTTAGCTTCTTATCATCCGCCATGCCACGACAATAATTGTCGCCATAAATGAGTTCGCGCAGAGTTAGTCCCATCGGAACCTCATAGACCCCCGGGCGTATGACATCTCCGGAAACCGAGAAGATGCGGCGCCCTTTCCAGCCGTTGACTCCTTGCTCGGCATAAGTTTTGCCGCCGTTGAGATATATATAGGGAACCCAGGCAAAGGTCTCGACGTTACTTACCAAAGTGGGAAGATCTTGCAAGCCGTTAGTCTCCAACTTGGGCGGCATATTACGTGGCTCGCCGCGACGATCGGACATCGCTTCAATGAGTGCACTTTGTTCCCCGCAGATGTAACCACCTGGACTAACGAAGACAGAAATCGGCAACGACCGGCCGATCAACATTGCATTGTCGCCGCATAGCTCGAGTTGCTCCGCCCGCCGGATCTCCCGCCGGCAGGCCTCGATTTGCTCGGGATATTCGTGGCGAATATAAATGAAACCCTGCGTCGCTTCCGTCAGCAGGCTGGCAAGGATAACTGCTTCGACAATGAGGTGCGGCGCCCGCAACAGTAACTCGCGATCCTTAAACGTTCCGGGCTCACTTTCGTCCCCGTTCACCACGATAAAAGCCCGATCATCTTTCTCCCTTTGCCGGGCATTTCGCACTGCATCGCGTACGTCGCGCCATTTTTGCGCCGCGGGAATCCCAGCGCCACCGAGGCCGCGCAGGTCAGCCTCGCGCAGTTCGTCGAAAAAGACATCTGACCAGCCACCGAGCTCGCGTCCTTTGGCCCAGTCAGTCTCTGTTTGCCAGCAGCGCACCGCGTCACGCACCTGCGGCTTTAGCTCGAAATCGACCTGCATCCCGCGCAAAGCCGCCATGCGGAATTCTTCCAGCATTTCCAGGGTCCACCCCGATTCGACAGAGAGGTGTCTGACGCCTGCGCCTAACGATGCATCGCGAGTTGCGATCACCTCACGCGCAGCGCGATAATCCGACGCGCTTCCTTTATAAGGATCAATTATCGATCCGTCGCCGAGGAAGAGTTGTTTAGTATCGTGATCCGAAGTGGGAGCGTTACCTCCGCGAGCCGCTGCAACGATCGCTTTTAACTCTCCGGAGGTGCGTTCGAGATAATACTGTTCGTGTTCGGAGCCCTGCAGCGCGAGACAGGCAGCCGGGGCACGATCGCAACGCCCGAGACAGGATGTTCCTTCTACCGCCACTTCTTCATTCGTTAGGCTGGCGAGTTCCCCAAGTATGCGTCCACTCCCGGCCAGGTGACAGGAAAGGTCGCGACAGACTCGCAAGACGACTTTTTTCGGCGGAGTAAGCTGAAAATGCGGAAAGAAACTTGCTACTGCCTGGAGTCGATACTGTGGTATTCCGCTTTCTTTGGAATATCTGGCCAGGGCCTCGGGCTTGAGATAACCGAATTGCTCCTGGATCCGGTGCAAGGCGGGCACAAGCACCGGAAAATAAGCAGTGATCGGTTCGGCAGCCATGGTATCAGTCCGAGAAATTTGCGATATTATTAAGGCAGAGTTTCACTTTATTTCCCGGTAAGTCTTTGAGTCGTTAGGCATGGCTGCCTTCGTTAGCATATTATGGCATGGTCGTGATTGTCCCGCGAAAAATGGCGAGGTCCGTGGCAAATTTTGCCGGCTGAAACTCAGACTGCCTCCGCGCGTCAGCCCGCAGTGTTTCCAAGGCGGTGTTGATTGTTGCGGAATTGGTTTGCTGAGGCAGCGAACGTGACAGCCGGTCGAGTCCAAGTACCAAACGGCTGGCACGACGAAAGAGCAAGTCAGATGAGGCGACAGGTGACGGTGCAGCGGAGCCCGCAGCCGCGATCGCCTGAAACATTGATTTTGTGCGGTAAGAATTCCATGCGACCGACGCCGCCTGTCGGGCAAGCAGGTCGGCCTGTTCCTGAACGAGCGCAAACTCCGAGCGTGTCGCATTTTGCCCGGGAGCATTGATAACCTGTAATTTTGGTTGATTCGCCGTCGCTTTTCCGAGGAGCCAGCTGAGGGCACTCCACTGCGCGGCCGTCTTGGGCTCGAGCGCTTCGCTTCTTGCCAGCATCCAACTCGTCTCTCGCAACGCGACCGCCTGTCCGACAAGCCAGGACCGCGGACCATTCCATGGATCGTCTTCCCGCCAATGCTTCGGTTCGTTTACCGATTGGCTGTCGAGCTCAAAGGTTAGCTCGGGATGACCGGCCGCGAGCAGATCTGCGTCCAGGTTTTGGTGGCAGGCAACGCAGGTGTTAGCGCGAACATACAAGTTGCGCATATCTCGCATTCCGGCGCCGACATCGATGGCATATGTCCAATCCTTGCGCGTATGACCGCGCAACCACGTGCCAGCGGCACCATGACAACTCTCGCAAGAAACGCCTTCGTCAGGATGTGCAGTTGGCGCGAGACGAGCAGGCGCCATGGCTTGAAACGGAGAATGACAGACTGTGCAGCGGGCGCTGGTCTGCGCCAGTGGCAGGGAAAGCGTTTCGGCCATACGCGCCGAGCGGGCGTTGACGAGCACAGCGTACGACCGGGCGTGAAAATCCTGCTGCACCCAGGTGAGATATTGGCTGTGTTTTTCCCCCGCGCCGTGGCAATAGGACGATTGACAACCGGCCGCGCCGACGAAACGAGCGTCGTTAGGCTGAACCGATCTCGCCGACGCCGGATCAAAGTTCGCCAGCGAAAGGAACAGCGCAAAAACGAATCGATCTCGGAGGCCGCGTCTCATTTCGCGATTGTTATGAGGCTTTGCCGATTAAAAGACCAACACAAAGCGACGGACCAAATTAACAATTTGCGCGGCAACCTTAACTTTGTGGCAATTGGCGACGGAGCTCTGGACGCCGAAGGGAAGACTATTGTTAGCTGTCGCGAGATAGTTCTCGACGAAGAGACCACTATCTTGGTAAACGACCCCAATACCACTCCTATGAACAGCTCGCCAAATCGAGGCGCTCGCGTCCGATCATATGTTGAGACGCTCGCGCTGACGACCAGTTATCGAGCCATCAATCATGCTTGGATATTCCTCGTTCGCACCACAATCCTCGGGGTATTTCTGATTCTGATCGCCGGGATTTGCAGCCAATCCGCGCTCGACGGCTTCGATCCCAATGTGACCGGGTTTAACATCAACCAAATGGTGGTCCAGGCGGATGGCACAATCCTGATTGCCGGGAATTTTAGCCAGATTGGGGGTAGCACCTATGGCGACATAGGACGGTTGAATCGGGATGGCAGCGTCGATACCACTTTCGTCGATCCCAACGCCGACCAGGAAATCAAGGATTTCGCTGTCCAATCCGATGGGAAGATTGTAGTCGTCGGCAATTTTGTCTCGTTAGGCGGAATGCCGCGCAACAAGATCGGACGACTTAATGCGGACGGCACACTTGATATGGACTTCAATCCCGGCGCGGATGGCAACGTCGAAGCTGTCCTGATACAGCCTGATGGCAAGATTGTGGTCGGCGGCGCCTTCGCCCTGCTGGGTGGTGGTGACTTCGGCCATAACCAGCGGAGTAAGATTGGTCGGCTGAATGCCGATGCCGAAGGCTCTCTCGATATGGGCTTTAATCCTGGCTCGAATGGCAATGTCCTATGTCTCGCGCTGCAACCCGATGGCAAGATCGTGGTCGCGGGAGATTTTACACTCCTGGGTGGCGGAGACGCCGGTCATACCACGCGCAATAACATGGGACGCCTCCAGCCTGATGGCACACTCGACATGAGTTTCATAGATCCCAATGTGAACGCCAAGGTTCTTACTCTCGCCATGCAAGCGGATGGCAAAGCGGTAATCGGTGGCGGCTTTACCAGTGTCGGCTCTCAGTCACGCATGTCCATCGCGCGAGTAAATACCGATGGCACGGTTGACCTGGACTTCAATCCTGGCGCAAACTCGATGGTCGAAGGTTTGGCGGTCCAACCCGACGGTAAAATTCTGGTCGGCGGATTCTTTGACTTCCTTGGAGGTGGCACAGGAGTCATACCACGTCACCGCGTTGGGCGACTTACTCCAGCTGGCGAGGTAGATCCGGATTTCGATCCAGTAGCGGATAGCGATGTCTTCTCTTTCACTGTCCAACCGGACGGCAACATTCTGGCCGGCGGAACCTTCAGTTCCCTGGGCGGCTCGGGCCGCAGCCGAATAGGGCGTCTTTATCCGAGCGGCAAGCTTGATACTAACTTCGACCCGGGGGCCGACAATGATGTCAGAGCAATAGCGATCCAACCTGATGGGAAGATTATTGTCGGCGGGTTCTTTACTCATCTAGGCGGCGGTGGCACCGGTACGTTTGATCGCAATAACATCGGCCGAGTCAACCCCGATGGCTCGCTCGATCTGGATTTCGATCCGGATGCCAGCAGCAATGTCCAAGCCCTGGCGGTGCAATCCGACGGCAAGATTGTTGTCGGCGGAAACTTTACTGCAATTAAAGGGGACGATTCGCAGAAGTTCGTCGCACGACTTACTCCCGACGGGGAGCTTGATCCCGATTTTGTGAATCCTGCACCGGACAACAATGTCATCGCCCTGGCCCTGCAACCTGATGGGAAACTCTTGCTTGGCGGCGATTTCGCTAACCTCGGCGGCGTCTCCCATAACCGTATTGGCCGGCTGCTCGAGAACGGTGAGGTCGATCCTACTTTTAATTCTGATGCCAACCTTGATGCGCGAGTCGAGGTTCTAACTCTACAGCAGGATGATAATATCTTAGCCGGCGGAGTGTTCACCTCCCATATCGTCCGACTAACTCCCGAAGGAACTGTAGACCCGGCATTCGCAGCCACTGTCAATGGAGACGTTTTCGCTCTGCTGCTGCAACCTGATGCCAACATCCTGCTCAGCGGAGAGTTTACGACTCTTGATGGCGCTGATCGTTTACTCATCGGACGCCTGACGATCAATGGAGGACTGGATGACGAATTTAATCCGGGGGCCGCCCCTGCCGATGGCAAGACAGACGTTTTAGCTTTGGCGCTTCAGACCGATGGCAAGATTCTGGCCGCGGGAGAATTCACCTTCCTAGGCAACGGGGGCACCACTCCTCGCAATCGTATTGGCCGACTAGCTCCGAACGGAGCGCTCGATGATCTTGACCCTGACGCCGATGACGCCCTGCGTGCCCTGACTGTTCAAGCGGATGGCAAAATTCTGGTGGGCGGAAGCTTTAATCAAATAGGCGACGGGGGGACAACTCCGCGCAGCAAGATAGCCAGGCTTACCAACACGGATGTCGCTTTTCAGGACTTAGCTATCGATAACACGGCCACCACTCTCACCTGGTCTCGGAGCGGAGCCTCGCCTGAGGTCGACAGAGTTACTTTCGAATTATCGAGCGATGGGATAACTTATAATCCTTTGCCGGATCCGGTCCGCGTCCTCGGTGGTTGGCAATTAGGCGGCCAACACTTCAGTGTCTCACAAAATCTGTTTGTTCGCGCCCGCGGCTTCTATGCCACCGGCAAGCCTGATGGACAAGGCCAGTTTGTCGAGACCGTGCGCAACTTCTTCCTCACTCTCGCACCAGTTATCGACAGCTCGTTATCTGTCACCGCGCCCGTGGGACAGTCGTTTTCATATCAAATCAGCGCGACGAACTTACCGACTACCTTCAATGCCACTGGGTTGCCCGCTGGACTCACATGTGACCCGGGCACCGGACTTATCGCCGGGACACCGACGGTTATCGGAACATTTCCGGTAAACATTAGCGCAGCTAACGCCGGCGGCACGGATACCGAAGTCTTAAGCCTGGAAGTTACGGCAGCCCAAAATCCTCCCGTTATTACCAGTCCCTTATCGGCTACGGCTACTGTTGGGCAGTTCTTCACCTATCAGATAACTGCCACAAATAGTCCGGTCAGTTTTAACGCCGACCCATTAGCCGACGGATTGCAGGTCGATCAAAGCAGTGGTGTCATTAACGGAACGCCGGCAACGGATGGCACATTCATGATTACCATCACCGCGACCAACAGTGGCGGCACCGGCTCGGCCGTTCTAACTCTAACCATTAACCCAGCGCCGCCCCCTCCTCCACCAGAGATCACGAGTGGCCCTTTCCCTGATACGACTAAGGGACAACCCTTCAGTTACCAAATTACGGCAAGCAATCCTCCCATCTTGAGCTTCGGTGCGACCGGACTGCCTTCCGGCCTAACGGTTCATTCCGACACGGGAATTATCGACGGAAGCTCAACCGAAGCCGGCAATTTCAGTATCACAATCAGTGCGACCAATGCCGGCGGCACCGGCTCGAAGACACAGGCTTTGAACATAGGTGCCTCCCAAACCTCGCCGCCACCGGATATCATTAGCCCTTTCTCTACCACTGCTACCGTCGGGCAATTTTTCATCTATCAGATCGTCGCCACAGGTTCACCGACGAGTTATGATGCCACGAACCTCCCAGCTGGACTTTTCATCGATACTGTGCGCGGTTTCATTAGTGGAATTCCTGAGAAAGTCGGCATTACGGAGATTTCGCTGACTGCCACGAATCCCGATGGCAGTGGAATGGCCATCCTGGCGCTAAATGTCAATGCGTTACCTTTAGGTCTCAACTTGGCCAGCGGAACAAGTGTCACTGGACGAACGGGCAGTCCATTTACTTTCCAAGTGCACACAACCGGCGGCGGCCCAGGCACACAGCTAAGTGTTTCCGCTCTACCTCCCGGGCTCGCGGTCAATGCAATGACCGGAGAAATCTCAGGCGTCCCAACCTTGGACGGAAGCTTTGCGGTGGCGCTAACTGTGAGCGACTCAGGAATGTCTGCCACGTCCACTTTGCAATTTACCTTCACCTCAGACCCAGCGTTCCCCGTCATCACCAGCTATGGGAGTGCAACACTTATTAAGGGTCAGCCTTTCAAGTACACAATCGTCGCCTCCAGTACGAGTACCGAACCGACAACCTTCGCAACCATTGGTCCCCTTCCCGCTGGCCTGACGATTGATTCCGTGAAAGGAATCATTTCCGGAACGTCGCAAGATAGCATTGCTCTCAGCGGTGGACCTCTGGTGGCAGGCGGTATAATTAGTAACACTGAGATTATTGCGTGCAATTCCAATGGATGCGCGGCAAAGGATTTATTCTTTCTTCCTCCTACAGGCGCGGCCAACATCTCCACCCGGCTAAGGGTGGGAACAGGCGATAATGTGCTTATCGGCGGATTCATCACCCAGGGCAATTCGCCGCTGAAATTGGTGACACGCGGAATAGGCCCGTCACTTTCCGTAGACGGCCCTTTGCCTAATCCGTATCTGGAGCTTCATGCCAGCTCCTCCGTTCTGGCGACCAATGACGACTGGAAGAATAACCTGGCCGGCGGTAGCCAGGAAACCGCCATTTACAATACCAGTTTGGCCCCCACAAATTCTCTTGAGTCCGCGATTCTGAGCGCGGTCGAACAAGGCTCTTATACCGCCATTATGCGTGGAGCAAATGGCCAGACCGGAGTTGGCCTGGTAGAGATATATAACCTGGGAGCGGCGAGTCTGGATTTATCAAGCCAGGCACAGCTGGCCAACATCTCCACCCGTGGGCTTGTGCAGAGCGATGAGAGCGTCATGATTGGCGGGTTCATAAGTCAAAGCGCCGACCCGATCCAGGTTGTCATTCGTGGAATTGGACCCAGCCTGGCGTCCTTTGGAGTCAATGGCGCCTTGGCCGACCCAGTCCTCGAATTACATAAGCCGGACGGGACGATCGTGACTAATGACAACTGGGTGACCGGTGATCAAGATGCGTTAAATGCAACTGGACTCGCGCCAACGAACCATTTCGAATCCGCCATCCTGTTCACGCTGCCGGCCGGTGAAGGGGCTTATACCGCGATCGTGCGGGGAGCTGGGGGCACGACTGGCGTCGCCCTCGTCGAAGCCTACTTCGGCAACCCTTGCCTGAAGGATTCCTGCCCTTGATTCTCTCTCGAGACGCTGACGAAAAGTCCGCCCGGGTGGGGAAAATCAGGACCTCCCTCGCCTAACGAACGAAAAGTTCTTCCCTCCAAATCCAGGAAGAGTATTCTCGCGCTGTTGTCGAGAAAGATCTCCATAAAACACCTGGTTGAGGTTCTGCCGAATGCGAATTTTTAACCGCTCACACATACCATGGTTTCTCTTTGTCATTCTTGCGACGATCGCGTCTCTCTGGATCTATCTCGGCAATTTTGACCCGGCACAACTCCCGCCTGGGGTGAGCTTGCCGTCTCTCTTCGTGCAAGATGCTTCGGGACATCGCAGCATTGGCGGCACCCCCGTCGGTCTTGTCTTTGGCACCATTTCCTTTGCGATCTTTATCTTTGGGGCGCTTCTTAGTCTGCGAAAAAGGATTCCTCTCTGGCCCATTGGCACCATCCAACAATGGATGCGCGCACATATTTGGTTAACTCTTCTCACTATCCCGCTGGTCCTTTTCCATAGCGGTTTTCGGCTGGGCAGTCCCATGACTACCCTGTTGATGTCTCTTTATGCCGTTGTCATGATCAGCGGCATCTACGGCTTATACCTGCAACACCGCCTGCCGCGACTGATGACGGAGCGGTTACCGTCTGAGACGGTTTACCAACAGATCCCTTTTATCTGCTCCCAGCTCTATCGGTCCGCCAAAGAACTGCGCGATTCGCTCCAACGTTCTGCAGCCACGCCGCACAGGCCCACGCCAGCTGGAAGTGCGCTGGAAACGCCCAGCGCGGTGATGACGTCTGACTCTGCCGCAGAAGCATCACTTGTTACATTACTCGAGGACCAGGTCTTGCCCTATCTGAAAGCTCGACGCGGCGATAGACTTAGACTCGGCGATCCACGTTATGCGGAAGATGCTTTTCGTTTCGTGAGTCTCAGCGTCGGGGAAAAATATCGCCAGGAAGTCGACGCCGTCCAGGGCTGGTGCGAGGAAAGGCGCATGCTCGACTTGCAGTTGCGTCTCCATCGTTGGCTGCATGCCTGGCTCTTTGTGCACGTCCCGTTCTCTTTTCTTCTTATTCTGCTCACGACCTGGCATGCGGTTGTTACTCTTTACTACTACTAGTCATGGCCGCACCCCGACGATCGCAGAAAGACATATCAGAGAAGTATCAGGGTAACCTCGATCTTTATAAGAGAGTCCAATCCTGGCCTTTGGCGCGCTTTCTGGCTAGTTTCTTCGCCATCTCTTTGGGTCTTGCCATCATCATTGCCTTTCAGCGGCGGGGCGATGAACGCTTCTTTAACCCCGGGAAACTTTCCCGCAGCCACGCCAACCTCGTCCACAACTGCTCCAGTTGCCATGACGATTCCTTTCTGCGGGATAACCGACTGACGCCCATCAAATTGGAGGACACTCTCCGGGATCGCATTCAGCGCGGCATCGCCTTTGAACCGATCGACAAGAACTGCGAGTCCTGTCACTCCGCTCAGGATAAGCGGACCTATTCCTTTCACCAGCCAAACGTGATTACCAATCGGTCCTGTTCCGTTTGTCATCAGGAGCATCGCGGACCTGGGCCGATGGCCGCGGTCACTAGTTTGCAGTGTGCGAGCTGCCACAACGATCGCGGCACCATGGCGCTTTCAGCGGCGAAAGGCCATTTGCTCAGCTGGACCGGTTTTCAGCGCCATCCCCACCCAGCGCAGCAGATAGTCTTTGATCTGCCTCGACCACGCGATGGCTATACCAGAACTTTCGCCTCTTTCTGGGACGGTCATCCGCAATTCCAACTCAAACGCGAGCCGGCGCGCGACCCGGACGTGCTTTGGTTCAATCACGAACGCCATTTTGCGGCAGATATCCCCAGGATTAACGGTCATCGACTGGATTGCATCGATTGCCACCACGCCGACCCTGCCGGTCGCTATAACGAACGCATCACGTTTCTTGGCCAATGCCAGATTTGTCACTCGCTTCAATTCGACCCGAAGAATCCCGAGCTGACTCTTCCCCACGGCAGCACCACCGCAGTTCGCGGCTTCCTTCGCACTCTGCCGACCCAATATGCCGACCTTGCGGTTCGTAAAGGCATCACTCAGCCTAACGACATAAAGAACTTCGTTACCCGGCAAATGTTGCAACTGCGCGATCGCGTCCGTTCGGGTGAAGATTTTGAACGCCAGATATTTTTCGTCGTCGATCCCTACAAGCCGCAGCCTGGTCTTACTCCACGGGTTCGCGCTTCATTCTATGGCTGCGCCCTGTGCCATGAAGTCCAAGCAGTGGCTAACGCCGCACCGGTCGTCATCCGGCCGCTCTTCGTCGATCGCTGGATGCCGCAGTCGAACTTCGATCACGCGCAACACACGATGGTCAAATGCGATGACTGTCATCATGCCACCCAAAGCCGGCTTACCTCCGACATTCTTATTCCCGGAATTGAAGCCTGTGTCACCTGTCATAGCCCAACCGGGCGGGCGTCGGCCGAATGCACGACCTGCCATAGCTATCATATCCCGGCTACACTCACGATCGCACGATCCGAGAATGACTCACGCAATTCCCTCAGTGCCCAGCCAGCGCCGGCGAAGGAGTGGGTGAAGGCGTCGGTGTCGGCGTCGCAATTGGCTTTAGTTCCCGACCACTCGCCGTGAAGACCTCGTTACCTCGTCGCATGGTGTTTTCCACCCGATAAAGTGGACCGGTGTGTTCGCTGGGTTCATTACTCGGGTAGATGCCATCCACATGTCTGAGGAAGGGCAGCATCTCCGAAAGATGAAATGGGCGCGAACCTCGTCGACCAAAGACTACCGTTTGCCCACCGGTTTCATCCACTACCCGGTCCCGTTCCAGGCCGCGGGAAACACAAATGGCTTCGCCCTTCATCGGATAAGTGGCAATCAGATGGGGATTCGGCCGCGGGCTAAACCCGGCTGCGCCCGGCACGGTGTCCGGCGAGATGAGCTGGATAACTCGGAAACCATTCTTACCATCGGCTATCAAGGCGTATTGGGAAGCATTCACGCTTCCGATCTGCACGGCGCGGGTATCACTGAGTGCACCGTTGCCATTAAACATTTGATCAAGCCGCGGGCGCTCCGGATTTTCGACGTCGACAATGGCCAACCCTTCCGGGCCGTTCGCCACATAGGCATAGGTGCGCGCGACATAAAGGCGGCCTGTGTTTCTCAACCTAACGAATCCTGATCGTACCGGAGTCGGACGATCGGGCTCGGTAATATCGAGGACTTTCAAGCCATCGTCGTCGGTCACAAAGGCATAACGAAACTGAGTCGCGACACATCGTGGATTGCGCAGAGAACCGTCAGTTAGCTGACCTGTGATTCTCGGCTGCGCCGGGTCCTGCACGTCGATAACAAACAAGCCGCGGGGCGTTGTCATGTAAAGCCGATGACCTGCCGCCGCGACAAAGGTGGCGCCAGTGAGGATGCCATCCGGATTAAAGCGCACCGCCTCCTTAACGAAGTTATTGTCTGGATTGCCATCGACCAGCGTTGCCACATTTACTACCACCAAGCCTTCTTCGCGGTCCGAGACATATACAAAGGCATAAAACGGATCGATTGGTTGCTCTTCGTTTTCCGGCCGCCGGCTGCGAGCTGGATCAAGTGCCAACGTGCTCGGCAAAGCAACACTTGTAGCGTCCTTTGTCTGAATCCGGGTGCGTTGACCAAGCGGTGAAACAGGGGCACTCACCATCCGCTCCGAGAAGCCTTTCTGGTCGATGTTCGCCACGTCGAACACCTCAAAACCACCGGGTCCATTTGCCGTGTAAAGATATTCACCTCGCAGGACCACATCCTGAATGTTATGACCGCGGTGCTCGTAGGCTTCGGTCAGGACCGATCCGCGCTGTTTATGTTTCCGATAGTCATCGGGATAGGCTAACTCCTGCAAATGGCTGCCAATAACCGCCTGCGGCTCGTCTGGTTCCGTCCAGACCACGGCGTGAAAGCCGTTCCGCCCGGAACCAATATAGGCATAACGCCCAAAAAAGTTTACGCTTCCGGTGCCGAAGCCCAATAGAGACGCCATCCAGGCGTTGTTATCGTTCTTCTTTGAAAGATGACAGTCTTCACAATTCTTCGTTGTCCCGACGCCGCTCGTCGTATGCGGGAAGTGCGGGTTGAACGCCTGTCCACTGTAGCCCTCCGCCGAGACCGTTTGTTGTTGTGAATAAACCCACTCGCGATTTGCATTCTGAGAGCTAACCACCACCGCGCTGGAAGAGCGTATGACTGCCATACGGTTCTGCTTCACCGAACCGTCCAGTCCGAGCATAAAGACGTCGTCGCGCACGACCTGCGGGTTATAGGTTGTGTAGTTGCGCTCGGTGACACCTTCAAACTTGTTTTGGGCGACGCGCTGGTTGGCTTTCATTGGCAAGTGACATCCAAAGCAGCTCGTCGCCCAGGAGGTATGGCAAATCTGGCAATCCATCTTGCTATTGTCATGCGCAAGCCGGCGGCAACGTTCGTTAGGCGAAGCCGGCACCGTTCCCCATGCTACGCCGTCGCGCCCAAGTGTCTTCGCATAGGCAGACTTGGGATTATAATGGGAAGAAAGTGGATCAATGGTATCGATGGTCTGCGGTATCTCCCAGCGGATATCAGGCGACATGGATGACTGCTGATAGAGCGTGGCGCCCTGCCAGACGAACCGCGGCCCAAAAGGGGTATTACTATTGCGCAGGTCGACCTGACCGGCGTTGCCCGTCGTGATCAGAGTAGGTCGCGCGGCGATCGTGCCATGGCAATCCACACAACCGATTGAGGTCGCGTTACGCGGCTCACCATAAAGTTGGCCGTTGCCGTGCACATCGTTTAAGAAGTGACAATCTCCACACTGCATCCCGTGGGCCAGATGAACGTCATTCAAATGCACGGCCTTGGCGAACTTTCGCGGGTCGTCGAACGCAATCGGATGGTCATCGCGATCGAGCATTGTGCCTTTGCGATCATGTTTAAAGACTGCGCGAAAAATCCAGCCGTGACCGTGATAGTCAGCGAACTGAGTGTGCTGAAGCTTTGGGTTCAGTTCCGCGACACGGGCGACGAAATCACGGTCGCCCCACGAGCCGCGCGCCGCGGCTGCTTCTGGATTCACCATCGCTGACCTGACAAGCTCATCGTCTGTCGGGTTATGCTGCACTTTGGGATACATGAACTCGCCATCGGTCTCCTGGTCCCACCAGGTATAACCGAGGTAAGGATTTACGAAGAGATTGCCTTGATGCATATGGCAGTTCATGCACTGACTGGAAGGAATCGAGCGCGTGAATTGATGCACGACAGGGTGACCGCGCTCGTTCTTGGGAATCGACGCATCGGCGGTAAAGCTAAGTCCGTCATGACCATACTTAGACCACCAACTGGAGTTAGTCGGCGATCGATCGTTGGCGTAGACAACATGGCAGGCCGAACAGCCACTGGACCGATAATCGCCGGGATGGTCATTGGATCCCAAAAAGCCAAGGAGAGGGTCATGCAAGCGGGTCTTTTGAACTCCTAGCAAGACGGGATCAGTTCGGTTCAAGGTTCCGAGACCGCGCTCGGAAAGTCGGCGCAGAGGTCGACCCGGCGGCTCATTCGTAGTCGGCAGCCCAAGTTGCAGTTGCTTATCACCACCTTTTTCGAAAATACGAAGGATGTTTCCTGGATTGCTCAGGTTAAAGCGCGGAAGCGGTTCCAGAAACGGAAGAATGCCATGAATCTTAGTGTCGCTAGGCGAGACGAGAGAATAGTTTGCCAAACGCAGCGGCACCCCATCGCCACCGTAGGCCTGACCAAACCGATAATTCTTGTAGGGTAGCGCGCCATTATTATAAATCGCCGCACCCCACAGCATCGCGCCGTGGTTCATCATGCTGTGATCCACCTGCTGGACAATTTCTCCATGGCATAGGCCACAGGCTTTGTCGGCCACGCGCAGGTCGCCAGGATTCATGAAACGAATGAATTCCGGCAATTCATGGTTGAGCCAGACGTCTGAGCGCGGCGGATTTGCCGAGGTTCGCCAGAATTCCGGATGGGTCGGAAGAATGTGCGCCTGCTGCTTGGTTAAGCCGCGAGCTGGATTGCCGCCATGGCAATCGGTGCAACCCAGAACAACATGCGAGGCCGAGTGCATGGGCTCGATTCCCGCATGGCATTCATTGCAGCCGGCGCTCTTTGCATCCGCCCCCGCCTCGGTTTGGTCGATCCAGTTGCGTGGCGGGCGCGGCATTGCTCGGGTGATAGCTTCGTTAGGCGCGACCGCGGTTGGCGGGCCATAACCAGTGGTCAGATCCTGGGCGGAGGCGAACGCGGCGATGAGAAGAAGAGCAATGACCGACCCGCCGGCAGCCGAGGCCGGAGGCAGGAAGATGACATTGATGAAGGTGTCTCTGTTTCTCTTTCTCATCAATAGGTCAAGGTGAGAGTAAGAATCCCGCTGTATAAAAAGTCATCCACGTCACCCGAAGGCGGATTGTCGAAGCCGGGTACGGGACGAGTGTTGGCACGAAAGATTTCCTTGTAGCCCTGTCCGGGGACGAGAAAGCCGGTGCCGGCGGTGAGAATAATGTTATCGGTGAGCAAAGGACGCCATTCCACTCCAAGGCTAAAATCCCACCCTATGTCGTTGCTGGCATTATTAGTGAAGAGAACTCGTTGCGTGACCGCGGTGGTGAGCGTCTGGATATGATTGATGTTCACGAAGCCCCGCAGCTTGGGCGTGATATCCGCATCAAGACCATATCCGGCGATAAAGACGCCAGGGTTAACAAAATTGGGCTGCCCCTCGGTCTTACTGGTGCGAAAGTCCGGGACAAGACTGTCACGCTGTTTGAAGTTGACCGCAGTTCCGGCAAGGTTGAATCCCTGGTGCACATAATAACTGAAGGGTCCACCGAAGAGGAACGGTCGATCGAGGATCGTATCGAAGCCAGTGGCTTCGTCATCGGTCGGCTTATCGTCGCCACTGGCGTAAAAGAATGAAACTTTGTGTCGTAGCCAGTCCTGATCAACGGAAAGTTCCAAGGCCGCCATCTGAGCATTAATCGAGACACGATGGCCAGCGATCCCGTTGAGATTATCTTCGCCCAGCACTTCATAAAAGGCGTGGGTGATATTCAGCCACCCGATGTGACCGTCACCCGTCCATCCCAGATAATATGCGCTCAGGGAATGATCCTGCACATTTCCGATCGGCGCAGGACGAGTAATGAAGCCGTTCTTGTCGTAATGTCTCTCGGAGCCTTCGTAATCGGCGAGGACACTGAATTCGCCTGTATAACCCTTGGCGAAGAGATCCTGGCGAAAGACATTGGCAACGAGCACCCATTGATCGCGCGAGTCAAAACTATTCAGATCGGAGTAAGTATCCTTTTCCAACATCTTGAAAGCGGCCAGGTTATATTGCCATCGGTTATCATCGTAATTACCGAAGAGACGAAGGCCGAGATTGGAGTCGTTAAAAATAAAGCCGCGAAAGTCGCTGACAAAGGGCTGAATTCCAAAGCGGGAAGAGATAAAATCGTAGTTATCCGAAAGGTCGTGAATGTGCACCTCGGCAAAGGCTTCCTGCAGGGCAAAGAAGTCTTTGTAGCGCGTCGTGTTCCTGAGTCGCGGGTCGGGGTCAAGCACGTTGGTTTCCTCGACGTCGGTATAGTTATTGTTATAGACCCCGAGGAAGCGAAGCGCCCATTCGACGGGCTTAAAAGCCGTTTCACCCTTAAATAGATCAAGAGCGACCGAGAAATCGTTGGAAAGAAAAAACTGGTCGCCACGGCCGAAAAACTCCGAACTATTCGGTCGTGCACTGCTCACTCCGCTTGGCGTCGGCAGGTTCCGCGCTTCGAGCTGGAGAAAATCGCTCAGGGTTAGGTCAAGAAAGATGTCTTCACCGATAATCGGAGCGTCGCCTTTGAGCGTGCTTGGCAGATAGGGATGATAAAGCTTGAGGTCACCAGACTGGTAAGGCGTCTCGGTTGAAGGATCGCTGTAACGTTTCCATCGGCCAAAGCCAATGAACCACCGATTTGGAACCGGCTTGGAGCCCGGCAATAAGCCCTCGCCCGCGGCGGCGTCCGGATAATCGGGATACTCGAGCTTATGTCGATCAGGAAGAACCTCACGCTGATCGCGTCGCGGTAATTCGAGCGAGCGTGGCAGAGGTTCGTCACGGTATTTTGGTAAGGGCGGAATAACAGGTGCGAACAGACTCGGCGGCTCGATCGATTCCGGTTCGTTAGGCGCGCCGGGATCGGGATTAAACTGGTCGGGCGAGGCCCTGGCCGGCCGAGGCGGAGGAGTCGCCTGGTTGTTGGGCATCGGCGAAGGGACCTGACCAAAGGTGACCTGCCAGCGCGAAAGCGCTTGCACGAGACACTTTTCCTGCGCCCCAAGATCTGAATCCTCCGCGGACGCTGAGATGACGAACGAAAGAAGGCAAAGAAGAATCAGACTGCCGATGCCTAACGACGAACAGGCATTGAAGACATGCCTTTGCTCGCGAAGCGCGGAACGAGTCCCCGCATCAAAAGCCCAGTCGGCTCTGGAATTCCGGGACACGCGCGGAGAATGCAAAAGGCGGCGGACGAATGCAAGCTCGCCATTTGTGCGGGCTGGCGTCGTCCATTCCAAGCTGCAAAATTCCAATTCGCGCCGGTTTTGCCCTGGGGCCAATTCCTCGTTTGCGGCGAATTCGTGGTTGTCTTCGTGGCTTGCGAGCGGCCGTTGGCAGGATGAGATCGCGATTCGCTGCGCGCTCCCCCCAAAGCGTCCAATGATTGCCGTGACCACTGCTCCCGCATCGGGGGGTGAAAAACTTTGAAAAAAATGCTTGCCAGTGAAGTGGTGTAGTAGTTAACTATATCACTAGATAAAAGGCAGCGTTCCGGTTGGTGGCCGCCTGACAGGCTCACCAGCGACGGCGCCCTGCGGCGACGGATGAATCGTGAATGGAATAATAGCCAGCCAATTTACCGCCAACTGCGCGACCGCGGTGTTCATATGATCCTCGATGGCGTGCTCAAAGAAGGTGATCCTCTACCCTCGGTGCGGAGTGTCGCGGCGGAGTATCGAGTGAATCCGTTAACTGTTCTGAAGGCATATCAGCAGCTGGCCGACGAGCAGTTGGTGGAAAAGAGACGCGGTCTTGGCATGTTTGTAAAAGCGGGCGCTCGCGACCTGCTCTTAAAGGGCGAGCGGCAAAAGTTTCTTAAAGAAGAATGGCCGCGCATCGCCGCCACCATCCAACGGCTCGGAATCAAACCTAACGAATTAAGGTCCGCGGCGAAGAACGACGCCTTGAAGAGGAAGTCCGGGACATGACTTGTATCGAAGGACATGGTCTGCGGAAGGTTTTCGGGGGCACCGTCGCCCTGGATCGAATCGACTTGCACGTGGAAGAAGGTCATATTTTGGGACTCATCGGGCCCAATGGCGCGGGTAAGACGACGGCGCTCAATGCAATTCTTGGCCTTACCTCCTATGAGGGGCAGCTGAAGGTCTTGGGCCGCGACCCATGGCGCGAACGCGAGGCTCTCATGCGCGACGTCTCCTTCATCGCCGATATCGCGGTTTTGCCGCGCTGGATCCGCGTGGCGCAGTTGATGGATTATGTTGGGGGCGTACATCCGCGCTTTGACCGTGCTCGCGCCGAGAAGTTTCTCGCCAGGACCGCCATTAAACTCTCGCGCAGAGTGAGGGAATTATCGAAAGGCATGATAGCCCAGCTCCATCTCGCGCTGGTGATGGCAATCGACGCCAGGTTATTGGTGCTGGATGAGCCGACCCTTGGGCTCGACATCCTGTATCGCAAGCAGTTTTATGAGTCACTCCTGAATGACTACTTCGACCATACGCGCACGATCCTGGTCACGACTCATCAGGTGGAAGAAGTGCAGGATGTACTGACCGATCTCATGTTCATCGACCGCGGACGAATCGCGTTTGAGTCCAGCATGGAAGAATTCGAATCGCGCTATCTCGAAGTATTGGTAAATCCGGAGAACCTCGCTGCCGCTCAAACGCTCAAGCCAATCCACGAGCGCCCCGTTTTTGGGCGGAGTGTCTTACTCTTCGACGGCGTGGAGCGCGATCGACTTGCTGTTCTGGGCGAAGTGCGCAGGCCCAGCATTGTCGACTTATTTATAGCTTTGATGGGAGACAAAAACGTTCAGGTGAGAACAGGAACAGATGAGCACTGAAGCCGCCGTTCAGACTGGTCCTCGTTTGGTTTCCGGAACCAATAGCTCTCTGACCCGGCCATTCCTTTGGTCGATTCGTCGTGAGATATGGGAAAACCGCTCGATTTATATGGCGCCATTTATCGTTGCGGCTGTTCAGGTGTTTGGATTTCTGGTCAGCACGCATGGCTTGGCGGAGCGAAGGCGCGCCGTCCTCTCACTCGCCCCGGCCATCCAGCGCGCGCGCGTTACCGAGCCCTACGATGTAGTCGCGATGTTGATGATTTTAACCATCTTCATTGTGGGCGTCTTTTACTGTCTCGATGCGCTATACGGCGAACGCCGCGACCGCAGCATTCTTTTTTGGAAGTCACTTCCGGTTTCAGACTTAACCGCTGTCCTAGCCAAAGCGAGCATTCCTTTCCTGATCCTGCCAGCGATTGCCTTTCTTGCCATCGTTTGCACGCAGCTTGTGATGTTAGCCACGACGAGCGTGGTATTGGTGGTTCATCACCTTAGCCCGGCCACGACCTTTGAGTATTTCTCGCTGCCCTTCAGTATGGTTGTGCTGCTCTACGGGCTAACTGCGATTGCGCTCTGGCACGCACCGATTTACGGCTGGCTTCTGCTGGTTTCGGTCTGGGTACGGCGGGCAGCGTTTCTCTGGGCAGTCCTGCCGTTTTTCGCGGTCGGCGTGTTTGAGAAAGTTACATTTAACACCTCTTACCTTGCTCAGATGGTAGAGGACCGACTCATCGGCTTTGCCCCTGGCGCATTTGCCTTCGATCCCCACAGTAAAGAATCGATTCACTCTCTCACTCAGCTCACGCCGGAAAAATACTTAAGCACTCCGGGACTCTGGCTGGGATTAGTCTTTGCCGTCGCCTTTGTCGCTATTGCTGTCCGGCTGCGTCGCTATCGAGGGCCGCTCTGATTTATATTCAGTTATCAAAAACAAACCTATTTATGAAGCCAAGCGTTAACGCCGCTCGCCTCGCGGGTGCGATCTATCTGTCGATGGTCCTTACCGCACCTTTTAGTCTGCTTTATGTCCCGGGGAAACTGATTGTTTCCGGAAATGCCACGGCCACCTCCGCAAACATCCTGGCTCACGAAACCCTATTTCGTCTTTCGATCCTGGGCGATCTTATCGGCCAGGTGATTTTCATTTGCCTCGCGATTGCTCTCTATCGCTTGCTCAGCGGAGTGAGTAAGACCTGGGCCGCCTTGATGGTGGCGTTTGTTCTCGTCTCGGCTGCGGTTGCCTTTCTTAATACGCTGAACAATATCGCTGCTCTTACCCTTTTTCGTGGGGCGGATTTTCTTTCTATCTTTGGCAAGGCTCAGCGGGACGCCCTGGCGATGCTGTTCATTCGTTTGCATTCTCAGGGAATATTCATCGACGAACTCTTTTGGGGCTTATGGCTCTTTCCATTCGGACTTCTTGTCTACCGTTGCAATGTTATCCCGCGGTTTCTCGGCGGGTGGTTAATGATTAACTGTTTCGCCTATATAGCTCTAAGCGTTACGGCCTTGTTTTTTCCCGCTTACTACGGAGCCATGTTTGGCTATTCCCAACCTCTCTTGTTTGGCGAACTCGCCATTATGCTCTGGCTTTTGATCAAAGGCGTGCGATTAGAAAGCGCGTCGCAGCCCAAGATGGCGACAGCCTGATCCACTTCTAAATGGAGTTATGAAACTAAAGCGTATTATCAAATGGACTGGGGCTGTGGTTCTGGTCGTGCTGTTGCTGGGAGTAGGAGCAATTTTTGTTGCCTACTGGAGATCCGATAACGACTGCGGTCGCTCGGCCGCCACTCCTAACAATCCTATGAAGGCGATCACTTATTGTGACTATGGCTCACCGGACGTCCTCAAGGTAGAGGAGATAGAAAAGCCATCTCCTGCTGACGACCAGGTCCTGGTTCGCGTTCGGGCTGCTTCGATCAATCCCCTCGACTGGCATATGATGGAAGGCACGCCTTATGTCTTGCGCCTGCAGGCAGGGCTGCGCAAGCCCAAGAGTATGCGATTAGGCGTCGATTTCGCAGGTACGGTGGAGGCGGTCGGTAAAGATGTGACTGATTTCAAAGTGGGTGATGAAGTCTTTGGAGGACGAGACGGAGCCCTGGCCGAGTATGTCTGTCCACGAGCAAGTCGGGCTATTGTCCACAAGCCGGCTAATATCAGCTTCGAACAAGCGGCTTCGGTGCCGATCGCTGCCGTCACCGCCTTGCAGAGTTTGCGTGATAAAGCCCATGTCCAACCGGGCCAACACGTGCTGATTAACGGCGCCTCTGGAGGTGTAGGGACATTTGCCGTGCAACTCGGCAAGTATCTTGGCGCGGAGGTCACGGGGGTTTGCAGCACGCGGAATCTTGAACTGGTCCGCTCGCTCGGGGCAGATCATGTCATTGATTACACGAAGGAGGATTTCACCAAGAACGGTCAACACTACGACGTTATTCTCGATCTTGTCGGCACTCAGCCGTTGTCCTGGTTTCGGCCGGCCCTCAAGCCCAAAGGCATCTGCGTCCTGATCGGTGGCGGCGGGCCTAACGAAGGACGCTGGATAGGGCCGATGGCACGCCCGGTCAAGGCTTTGCTGCTCTCACCTTTTGTTAGTCAGCAATTTGTTATGTTCATCGCGCAGCTGAAGAAGGAAGACCTTACGCTGCTGAGCGACCTCATGCAGAGCGGGAAGGTGCGGCCGGTAGTCGACCGAACTTTTAAGCTAGACCAGGCGGCAGAAGCTATGCGTTATCTGGAAAAAGGCCACGCCCGAGGGAAAGTCATCGTCGCAGTGGAATAGCTCGTCCGCGGAGCGCGGTCTTCATTTCTTCACATCCAGCGCACGGCTTAAGCTGCGATAGTGAACGGAGCATTTGGCCGCCGGAAGCGGACATTTCGCTCGCAATTGGGCCGGGAACTTGAAGACCACCACTGCGAAAAACGCTGAGGAGAGAAAACGCGCCATCCTTTTGGTGGACGATCACCCGCTTTTTCGCAAAGGGATGATGCAGTTGCTCGATTCGCAAGCTGATCTCCAGGTAAAAGCTGAGGCCGGCAACAGTGGCGAAGCGCTCGATGCCGTCCGCACATGTCGCTTCGATCTCGCGGTCGTGGATGTGGGGCTGCGTGGCGGAGCGAACGGGATCGAACTGACCAAATCGTTCAAGGCGGAGCACCCCGAGCTGCCCGTGCTGGTGGTTTCGATGCATGACGAAGCACTTTACGCCGAGCGGGCGTTACGGGCGGGCGCGCGCGGCTACGTCATGAAACGCGAGGCGCTCGATTCGATTCTGCAGGCCGTGCGGAGCGTGATAGCGGGTGAGATCTATATCAGCCCAAGCATGACGAAACGGATGCTCTTCGACCATATCCACGGCGGTGGCGAAGCGCGCAGCGCGGTTGAACGTTTGAGCGATCGAGAGCTGGAAGTATTTCAACTGATCGGTGAAGGTCACGACATGCACGAAATCGCGCGCGAGCTGCACCTGAGCAAAAAGACCGTCGAAGCCCATCGCGCCAACATTAAGGAAAAGCTGGGTGTCGCCAGCGCCCGCGAGGTGGTGCGCTACGCCTCCCAATGGGTGACGCAGCAGCGCTAGCTCGCTCAGTTGCGGGAAGGGACTCTGAACCGCAATTTCGGCGAGAACTGGCGCACTAATTTGCGGTGAATAGATGGGAATCGTGCCCCGGCGGTTTATCACGCGCCCTCAGTTAGATGAAGTATTCAAACCGGAATCCGTCATAGTCATCAAATCTGCCAAGACCATGAAACGATCCCTTTTGGCTTTGCTATTGCCGCTTGGTGCACTGACTTCGTGCCAAAGCATGCACAACGCAGCCGTTTCCACCTTCCGGGTGGTCGATGCGCCCCATCAATACATCCGGCGAGAGCTGGGGATGGATGAGGAAGATCAACCCCAAACCAACGCGACAACAACGACAACGACGGAAGCTGCTTATCCCGCCCAAGAAAATCCGACTACACCGCAGACTTCTACCGCCGCGATGCAACCATACAGTCAGGCACCGCCTCCTCCCGTGCAGGCTCCACATCCTTCCGTGCAGACGGAGCGAACCGTCGCGTCTACACAGCAACAGCAATCGCAGCCGCCGCCGACACGGGAATTGCCCCGACCGACGGCAGCCCCGCACGTTGTGACTCGCGAAGCCGCTTCGCACACCGCCGAATCACACCCGACCGCGACGCCGCGCCTCAGCTCGACACCTCGCACCACTTCGAGCAAAGCAACAGCAGCGAGCGAATTTCCTTACGCAAAGCCTGTCCCAGGCAAACCGGGCTACGTCTTTAGTCCCTTCGACCCGAACGGTGGTTATGTGGACGTGACGGGATATAGCCCAGGGCAAAAGGTCAAGGATCCCTATTCGGGCAAAATCTTCCTTGTGCCGTAGTGCGGACGGATTTGGTTGCGCGGCCCCCGAATCAGGTCGAGTGGCTACTGCTCGTTAGGCAACGAGTGACTGACACTCCCCCCGACTAACTACGCCGGCACTATTTGGCCCGCGGGTTTTACCCAATTTTTTTCTCGAGCGCCCGGACCCGCTCGAATAGTTTTCCCAGCCGGCGCACCCAGGCGAGGTGTTCCAGCGACTCCTTTAAGGGCACCGACGGCGTCGCCCACCACGTGCCGCCGTGCAAACTCTTCGAGACGCCAGTTTGCGCTCCGATCATGGTTTCATCATCGATCTCAATGTGACCAATGATTCCGGCTTGCCCGCCAATTAAGACTCTTGAGCCGATGCGCACGCTTCCAGCAATCCCGACTTGCGCGACAATGATGGAATGTTTCCCAATCACGACGTTGTGCGCGATCTGCACCAGGTTGTCGACTTTCACACCCTCTTGAATCCAGGTGCGGCCAAAGCGCGCTCGGTCGATGGTCGTGTTGGCACCGATCTCGACGTCATCATCGATCTGCACGATGCCAATCTGCGGAACTTTTTTGTGGCCGCGCGTGTCCATTTCGAAACCGAAACCATCTGACCCAATGACGACGCCGCTGTGCACGATAACGCGGTCACCGAGTTTGCAGCGTTCGCGAATGGTCACATTCGGATAAACAACGCAATCGTCGCCGATGGTGGTTTCGTGACCAATGTAACTGTGGGCCGCGATCCGCGTGCGTGCGCCAATCCGAACGCCGGGTTCGAGGACCGCATAGGGACCGACAAAAACATCTTTGCCTAACGACACTCCCTCCGCCACCAGCGCGCTCGGATGCAGGCCGGGCGAGATTGCAATCGGCTGCGGGGCAAACCGAAACACCACCTGCTCGAAAGCCTTGGCTGGATTCATCACCCGGATCTGTCCCCTAACGACCTGCTCCGCGAAATCCTCCGGAACAAAAGCGGCCGCAGCGCGCGTCTTGCGAAATGCAGCCAGATAGCGCGGATCACCATAGAAAGTGATTTCGTCCGGGGTCGCTTCGGCAAGGGAGGCTGCGCCGCTGATCGTTAGGCCGGCATCGCCTGTAATCGTCCCGCCGCACAGCTCGGCCAGTTGCTGCAAATGGAAAGTCATCGCCAGATGTTGCACCGGCGAGACCGGTTCCGACAATCTTCTTATCCGCCAGTCGCGAAACCAGGGTAAAGCGTCATCCCGCCATCGACGAAAATGGTTGTGCCGGTCACGTAATCCGACGCATCTGAAGCGAGCCAGACGGCGGCGCGCGCGATGTCCTCGGGTTCGCCGATCCGACCGTCGGGAATCAACTTGAGCAATGCCGCCAGGGCATCGGGAGTATTCCAGGCGGTGCGATTGATCGGCGTGCGGATCGCTCCCGGCGCGATGCTGTTGACTCGAATTTTCTGCGGCGCCAACTCCTGCGCCATGCTTTTCATGAGCTGCATGATGCCGCCTTTCGACGCCGCATAATTAACATGTCCGGCCCACGGGATGACTTCGTGCACCGAACTCATGCAGATGATTTTTCCAGCGGCGCGCGAGACTTCCGGAACAACCCCCCGGCGCAGGAATTCCCGCGCTGCCTCTCGCGCGCAAAGAAATTGCCCGGTGAGATTGACGCCGATCACGCGCTCCCATTGTTGCAATGTCATCTCGTGAAAGAGCGCGTCCTGCTGCAGGCCGGCGTTGTTGAGCAGGATGTCGATCGTGCCGAATCGCCGCAGGGTTTCGGAAAACATCTTTTGCACCTGATCCTCCCGGCTGACATCCGCCCGGATGGCGAAAGCTTCCCCGCCAGCTTTTTCAATCGCTGCTACGACGCGTTCGGCTTCCTCCGCTTCGGAATGATAGTTCACCGCCACCGCCGCGCCAGCCGCGGCGAGAGCGAGCACACAGCCTTCGCCGATGCCAGAGCTGCCGCCAGTGACCAGCGCTTTTTGTTTCTCCAACGGACGCTGCTGCGGGCCAGCCGGCGGCTCGACGCGCGGAATATTTTCCATGCAAACGAAACGCAACGAAATTCGTCGGCGAGCGTGCCAACGCGGGCACAAATCTAGCTTTTTTCAGGGCTGCGGCCACGGCCGTGACCGCGATGGCAACAGCAACCTTAAATTTCACGCACCGAGGACTGAAGAAAATCCATGAAAACAACGCGCAAGAAGCGGACGTTATCCCCCGCAAGATTTCTCCTTCAAATGCTGCGCAGTATTTCGAAATTTCTGCCCAAGCCACGGGTGATGCATTTCGGGATTGGGATGTAGACAGCGGCGCACTCGGCTGGCCGCAAGGTCTGGAAACACTTTTAGGCTACGCACCTTCCGCCGCAACGAGCGAGATCGCATTTTGGTGGAGCCGTATTCATCCTGACGATCTGGAACGTTTGCAGAAAAGTCTGCGCATTGCTCTTGAAGGAACAGCGGACCGCTGGCAGGGCGAATATCGCTTCCAGCATGCCAACGGCGAATACCTGCACATCTTCGAGCGGGCGCTAATCGTACGCGATTCGGGCGGCGAAGCGGTTCGACTGGCTGGCCCGATGATGGACGTGACTGCGCGCAAACAACTTCAAGCTCAGGCCTGTCGCTCGCAGCGGTTGGAAGCGTTCGGTCATCTCGCCGGCGGCGTGGCACACGATCTTAATAATTTCCTCACGACCATCATCGGCTACAGCGAGCTGATTCTGACCGAGAAAGGGTTGAAAGCCGGTGCCGCACGCCAGATCGGCGAGATTCGCGCGGCGGCCGGCCGAGCCAGCTGCCTGGCGAATCGGTTACTTACCTTTAGCAAATCTCAGGCGCTGCAGGCAACGGTGCTGGAGATCAACGCACTCGTTAGCAATCTCGAAGGTTCGCTCCTTCGACTTCTGGGCGAAGACATCTCCATCGTCTGCCATTTTCATCCCCTGAAGGAAGGCGCGCACATCAAAGTCGACGCCGGCCAACTGATCCAGATCATCCTTAATTTGGCACTAAACGCGCGCGACGCCATGCCGCGGGGCGGTCGCCTAACGATTGAGACCGCCGTCGTTAGGCTGCCGGAGAAAAAGCTCGGCTCCAGTCTCGGGGTGAAGTTGCCGCCCGGCGAATATGTTTCCGTCTCAGTGACCGATACCGGCGGCGGGATGACCGACGAAGTGAAGGCTCGCCTTTTCGAGCCGTTTTTCACCACCAAATCGACAAGCAATAATAGCGGACTGGGTTTGGCAACCAGTCGCGGCATCGTTAGGCAAAGTGGCGGCGAGATTCGGGCCGAGAGCGAGTTGGGCCGTGGGACCACCTTTCACATTCTCCTTCCGCGCGTCGCGCCACCGCCGGCAACGCCCTATCGAAAACCGGGCCACCGCAAGGCACTCGCCGGTAACGAGACTATCCTTGTCCTCGAAGACGAAGTCAGCGTGCGCCACCTTTCCGTGCGCATTCTCCGCAAACTTGGATACGACGTGATCGAAGCAGCGCACGGCGGCGATGCCCGACATCTCATCGACCGACACGGAAAAAAGATTGACCTTCTGCTTACCGACATGGTCCTCCCCGAGATCAGCGGCCGCAACTTCGCCGATTGGCTCTGCCACACCAGCCCCGGCACAAAAGTGATTTATGTCTCAGGATACCTGGAGGAATCACTGCATCCCCGGGATCGCGTCGAGCCCGGAATGACCTTTCTTGCCAAACCTTTCACCATGGACCAGCTCGCCACTAAAGTGCGCGAGGTCCTGGATGCAGACGGTTGAACCCGGACTCCGAGCAAGCAATCAAGAAGCCTTACCACTGGCTTCGCCACTGCGCCGTCGAGACGCTCGCTCGCTCGCCTCTGCAGGAGTTGCTCTCGCGGGTGCATGGCAAGGCATTACGATTTTCCTCATCGTGAAGAGTTAGCCGGCGCTTCCACATCTTGAATCGCTCTCGTTCCCCCGTAGGATTCACAATGGATTCAGTCGAGACCGCGGCACCAGAAAAGTCCGCGCCTTCCCACATTAAAAAATCTTCCAGGACAGAGCAGGAAGCTTTGGAAAACTTGAGCCGGTTTGTTAGCCGCCACATCGGGCCTAACGACGAAGAAATCGCTTTCATGCTTGAAGCGCTCGGCTTTCAAGGTCTCGACGAATTTATCGACGTCACCGTCCCGAAGAACATCCGGCTGACAAACCCGCTCGACCTGCCGGACGGCAAATCAGAACAGGAAGCGCTCGCCGAATTGCGTGAATTGGCGCGGCAAAACAAGGTCATGCGCAATTTCATTGGCACCGGCTACTCCGATTGCGTCGTGCCGCCGGTCATCCAACGCAACGTCCTGGAGAATCCCGGATGGTACACCGCGTACACGCCGTACCAGGCGGAGATCGCCCAGGGCCGCCTGGAAGCACTCCTTAACTTCCAGACCATGATTACGGATCTGACGGCACTCGATATCGCCAACGCTTCCCTTCTCGACGAAGCCACCGCCGCTGCCGAGGCCATGTCACTCTGCCACGCCGTCGCCTCCGCCGGACGCGACACGTTTCTCGTTGCGGAAAATTGTCATCCGCAAACCATCGAAGTTATCCAGACGCGTGCGAAACCATTGGGCATTCATGTCGTGGTCAGCGATCCGGCAAAATTTCCTCTTGGTGAAAAGATCTTCGGTCTTCTTCTGCAATATCCCGCAACCGACGGCGCGATCGCCGACTGGGAGCCGACTATCAAAGCCGCGCACGACACCGGCGCGCTCGCTGTCGTCGCAGCCGATCCTCTCGCTCTTACTCTGTTGCGTCCGCCCGGCGAAATGGGCGCGGATGTCGCGATTGGCAGCACGCAGCGTTTCGGCGTACCGCTAGGGTTCGGTGGGCCGCATGCCGCCTACCTGGCGACGCGCGACCAATACAAACGCCATCTTCCAGGTCGCCTCGTTGGTGTTTCCCACGATGCCGCTGGCCGTCCTGCCTATCGGTTGTCCCTGCAAACGCGCGAGCAACACATCAGGCGCGACAAGGCAACGAGTAACATTTGCACCGCCCAGGTCCTTCTCGCCGTCATGGCTTCGATGTATGCGGTTTATCATGGCCCGGAAGGCCTGCGCCGCATCGCGCGCCGCGTACACGAACACACCTGCCAACTGGCCGACGGTCTTGAGAAACTCGGCTACAGCCTGGCGCACGATCATTTCTTCGACACGATCCGCGTCACGCTCGGCGCACGTTCCAGCCCGGAGTTCGCCCGCCGCGCTGGGCAACGCAATTGCAATCTGCGCATCTTCGATCAGCACAGCATTGGCATTTCGCTCGATGAAACAACGACATCAGAAGACATCGAAACCTTGCTCGCGATCTTCGGCGAAAACCGCTTCGTCCTGCCCGGCGTGACCGCAGCATGCCGGGAATCGCGAATCGAAAATCGAACGTCAGAATTTCTTACTCACCCGGTCTTCAATACGCACCACAGCGAGACCGAGATGTTGCGCTATCTCCGCAGGTTGGAAGCGCGCGATCTCTCGCTTTGTCACTCCATGATTCCGTTGGGCTCATGTACCATGAAACTTAACGCGACGGCGGAAATGTTTCCCGTCTCGTGGCCGGAGTTCGCGCGCATGCATCCCTTTGCGCCCGACCATCAAACCGAGGGCTATCGCCAAATGTGTCGCCAGCTTGAAGGCTGGCTGGCAGAAATCACTGGCTTCGCTGCTGTTTCATTGCAACCAAATGCCGGATCGCAGGGCGAATACGCCGGCCTGCTCGCCATCCGGGAGTATCACGCCGCCCACAAGGAAGAGCATCGCAACGTATGTCTCATTCCGACTTCCGCTCATGGCACCAATCCGGCAAGCGCCGTTATGGCCGGTTTCCGCGTCCTCCCAGTACAGTGTCTCGAAGATGGAGATATCGATCTCGTCGATCTCCGCGCGAAGGCCGACGAGCATGCCAAAAATCTCGCCGCTTTGATGGTGACTTATCCCTCAACGCACGGCGTTTTCGAAACCACGATTCGCGAGATTTGCGACTTGGTGCACGAGCATGGCGGCCAGGTTTATATGGACGGCGCCAACATGAACGCACAGGTCGGTCTGTGCCGTCCAGGCGACGTCGGCGCCGATGTTTGCCATCTCAACCTTCACAAGACCTTTTGCATCCCACATGGCGGCGGTGGCCCGGGTGTCGGTCCGATTGGCGTTGCCCAGCATCTTGCAAGGTTCCTTCCGGCCATTCCGCAAATTGGCCGCCATTTGCCGACGAGTCATTCGCCAGGCCCGGTCTCCGCTGCTCCCTTCGGCAGCGCAAGCATTCTTACCATCTCCTGGATGTATATCCGCATGATGGGCGCTGCCGGCCTAACGAAAGCCACCAAAGTCGCAATCCTCAACGCTAACTACATCGCGAAAAAGCTCGATCCGTATTTCCCGGTCTTGTTCAAAGGGAAACGCGGATTGGTTGCACACGAGTGCATCCTCGACCTGCGACCGTGCAAAGCCGCGGGCATCGAAGTGGAAGACGTAGCCAAGCGTTTGATGGATTACGGATTTCACGCGCCCACCGTTTCCTGGCCGGTGCCGGGCACGGTCATGATTGAGCCAACGGAAAGTGAACCGAAAGACGAACTCGATCGTTTTTGCGAAGCGATGATCGCGATCCGGGCCGAAATCGATGCTATCGGCAACGGGCACGTCGACCGCAGAAATAACCTGCTGAAAAATGCGCCTCACACCGCCGAGCAGGTCACCGCCGACAAATGGGATCGTCCCTATTCACGCGAGCAAGCCGCCTACCCGGCGAATTGGACACGCCAGCAAAAATTCTGGCCAACAGTGGCGCGGATCGACAGCGTCTACGGCGATCGCAACCTTTTCTGCACCTGTCCGCCGCCGGAGGCTTTTGAAGAAAATGCCTAACGAGAAGGTTTCACTTCGTTCGCCCAAACTGGTCAAGCCGACAAAGCGCGAAGCGTCCCTTTAACGATCGCTTTTGGCGAACAGCTCATGGCACTAAGACGGCCGCGCCCGTTACGCGACCATTGCCCAAAGCGTCTAGAGCTTCGTTCGCCTGCTCGAGCGGGAAAGTCTGTGTTTCGGTTCGAACCGGAACCTGCGGAGCAAGTGCAAGAAATTCCCTCCCGTCGCGCCGAGTCAGATTCGCCACTGAGCAGATTGTCCGCTCGAGCCAGAGATCACAGTAGGGAAACGAGGGAATGTCACTCATGTGAATGCCGCCACAGATCACCGTTCCGCCGCGGTCGAGCACGCGCAGCGCCGCGGGGACGAGCGGCCCGACGGGTGCAAAAATAATCGCGGCGTCCAGCATTTCGGGAGGCGCTTCATCGGAGCCGCCAACCCATTTCGCGCCCAGACGGCGAGCGAAATCCTGGGCCGCAATATCGCCCGGCGTTGTGAAGGCAAACACATCGCGCTCCTCGTGCCGCGCGATTTGCGCGATGATGTGGGCCGCCCCCCCAAAACCATAAATTCCCAGTCGCCGTGCGTCGCCTGCTTTGCGCAAACAGCGGTAACCGATCAATCCCGCGCATAAGAGCGGCGCGGCCGCCACGTCTTCATAGGAATCGGGCAAGGGAAAAGCGAAACGCGCATCAGCCAGGGTGTATTCGGCGTAGCCACCGTCGATCGTGTAACCGGTAAAGCGCGCTTGTTCGCAAAGATTTTCGCGATTCGTTAGGCAAAATCTGCATCGACCACAAGTCCAGCCAAGCCACGGAATTCCCACCCGTTGCCCGGTCGTGAACTCGCTCACCTTGTCCCCCACCTTTTCCACTCGGCCGACGATTTCATGCCCGAGAATGAGCGGTAGCTTTGGCGCGGCTAATTCGCCATCAAACACGTGCAGATCGGTCCGGCAGACGGCGCAGGCGCCAACGCGCACGAGTAGCTGGCCGGCTTGCGGCTCCGGCTTCGGCAGCTCTTTCGCTTTGAGCCGCTGCCGCGGCGATTCCAAGACCATGCCAAGCATATTCATGGCTACACTGTCGCGGTCCATCGCGCGAAAAAATGTCCGGCTCTTCGTAGGTAACCTGGGACAGAAGAAGTCCAGGATTGGAAGATGAAAGCATTCAAAGTGATTCTATATTGCGGCCACCTAAACCACCCGCCGCCATGCATCTAAAACGTTTCTTTGTCGAAGGACTTGCCCATGCTTCTTACCTGTTCGGGATCGACGGCGAAGCCGCGGTGGTCGACCCGAAACGCGATATTGACGATTATCTCGCCGAAGCGGAGGGCCAAGGTTTCAAAATTGTCGCGATCTTCAACAGTCATCCGCACGCCGATTTTGCTTCCGGCTTTCGGGAACTCGCCGATCGCACGGGAGCTAAAATCTATGTCTCGCGTTTCGCGCCGGCCAGCTATGAGCATGTCGCGGCAAAGGACGGCGACCGGGTAAAGATTGGCTCGCTCGAGGTCGAATTGCTCGAGACGCCAGGCCATTCTCCCGACAGTCTTTCTTTTCTCGTTAGACAAGAGGGAGAGCCGGTCGCGATTTTTACCGGTGATCTGCTCTTTGTGAATGACGTCGGACGTCCGGACCTGCGTGATGCCGACGAAGATCCCAGCGCGCTGGCCGGCCGGCTTTACGACTCGTTGCACCAGAAAATCCTCACATTGCCGGACGAGGTCAAGGTTTATCCCGCACACGGCGCCGGATCGCTTTGCGGGCGCGCGATTTCAGACGCGCCTTTTTCGTTAGTCGGCCAGGAGCGGAACCTGAACTGGGCGATGCAGATCAAGGAACGTGCCGACTTCGTTAGGCAAATGACCGACAATTTGCCCGATCGGCCCGCCTACTTCTCCTACGACGTCGATCTGAATCTTAAAGGAGCAAAGCCGTTCAGCGCTCTTCCGCCCCTCGAAGAAATGACGGAGGATGAGTTGAAACAGGCGACGCAAAACGGCGCCGTCGTCCTGGACGTACGCTCGCCCGAGGAATTTGGCGGCGGCCATTTCCCTGGGAGTCTGAACATCGGGATTGGCAGCGCATCATTTTCCAGCTGGACTGGTTTCCTGGTTCCGGGCGAAAAGGCGATCGCGCTCGTGGTCGGTTCGCCTAACGATGCCAAGAAGGCGCGGCTCGAGCTCGGTCGAATTGGCTTCGACAACGTGGTTGGTTACGTCAAGGCGAATTCGTTAGGCGACAGACAGACTCTTCCGCAAACGAGCGTAAAGGAGCTGAAAGAACGTTTGGCCAGGGACGGACAATTCCTTCTCGATGTTCGCAGTCCGGCAGAATGGCGCAGCGCGAAAATCGACTCCGCGCAGCACGTGCCACTGGCGAAGATCGCGAAGGAAATACCCGATCTGCCTAACGATCGACCCATCGCCGTCATTTGTGGAAGCGGTTACCGCAGCTCAATCGTCTCCAGCCTGCTTCAGGCGCGCGGCTACCGCGATGTCCAGAATGTCGCAGGCGGGATGAGCGCGTTCGCCGACGCAAAGTAAGCCGAGCCCCATCGGCCCCCCGTTGTTTCAAAGATGGGTGCCTAACGAGCCTTGTTCTCTTCTCCTGGCTCTTGACCGCCGACCGAAGCCAGAGCGACGTAAACGCCTTCGAGGTTAGCGGCGGCTTGGCCGTCCTGCTCGATGCTCACTTCAAGCGAAATCTTCGCCTTCCCTTCCGTGCCAAAATCGACCCGAAATTTCTCCAGCTCTTCGGGCGTGGGCCGGACGCAAACAGCCCGTAACGTGTTTCTCACCGGACTGCGGAACTTGATCCGGCTCTTGCTGATCACAATGTGGGCATCGCGGTTATTGAGCTCGAGCCAAAGAAAAACATAACCGGCCAGCATCATCAGGGCAGCGAGGCTGCCGCCGAAAGCCGTCCCCAAGTGGTTATGATTCTCCTCTAGCGGAGCGCTCAGGGTGAGCCCACGCAAATCTTCGTCCTCCACCCGCACTCGCATCGCGCGAGTCAGTGGAATTTGTTGTTGAAGAAAATCCTCCATTTCCCGCCGCCGGGCATCTGTAATCATGGCCCAAGATAACGCGACGTCACGAACCTGGCACCGCGGCGATGACAGCTGACCTTTTCTTACGACTCTACTGGTCGTTACTGTGATCGGCTCTGGCGCATTCACGATCCTGGCTCACGCGGTTTGGGGATTTCTCTACTCGTGGCATCATGCACGCACGCATGTCGCGACTCCCTGATCCATTCGCATCCAGGCAGGACAGACAGATTTTCCGCCGTCGCCTTTTGCGCTGGTTTGCGAGTGAAGGCCGCGATCTTCCCTGGCGTCGGACGCGCGATCCTTATGCGATTCTCGTTTCGGAAATGATGCTGCAACAGACGCAGGTCGCTACCGTCCTGCCTTACTTTGAGCGATGGCTGAAGCGTTTTCCGAATATCGCGACACTTGCGCGAGCCGGGGAAACGGATGTGCTAAATGCCTGGCAGGGGCTCGGCTACTATAGCCGGGCGCGCAACCTTCACGCTGCTGCAAAACAGGTAGTGCGAAATTTCGCAGGCGAACTTCCTTCGGAAAGAGAAATGCTTGCAAGCCTGCCGGGAGTTGGCCGCTATACCGCGGGCGCCATCGCAACTTTTGCCTTTGACCGAACCCAGCCCATCGTGGAAGCGAACATTGCCCGAGTGCTATCGCGCCTGACGAACAGTGAGATCCCTATCGATACTGTGGCCGGGCGTGATTTTCTTTGGCACACGGCGCGGGAACTATTGCCCTCGAAGAATGTCCGACTTCATAACTCTGCGCTGATGGATTTGGGTGCTATCGTATGTCGTCCCCGCCGTCCACTTTGCTCAAGCTGTCCGGTGCGCTCATTCTGCCGGGCGGAAAATCCTACCCTGTTGCCGAGAAAGAAAGAGCGATCACGGACCATTCGCCTGGTCGAATTCCATGCCTTCATCCGCGAGCGAAATCTTGTCTTACTCGAGCACTCCCGCGAGCGCTGGCGCGGAATGTGGATTCTGCCCCGCTTGTCGCGCCTGCCGAAGCGATCTCCTCTTTTACGCCTCGATTTTCCCTTCACCCATCATCGCATTACTCTCGCCGTTTTCGCGCTACCACGGTCGGCCTTACCTAACGACCGTCATCAATGGTTTCCATTGCGGGCCTTATCCAGGTTGCCTTTACCAACTCCTCATCGGCGCGCGCTGAGTGAGTTGCTATCCATGGAGATGCCCGACTTACCCGCCGTTTCGTAGGATGTTGACAGCTCATAAGATCGTAGTTGTCATGCCTGCTTACAACGCCGCCCAGACTCTTCGCCAGACTTATGACGAAGTGATAGCGCATGGCATAGTCGATCGCGTCATTCTGGTCGATGACGCAAGCACGGATGAAACCGCCGTCATGGCGCGCACTCTACCGAACGTGCAAGTCGAAGTTCATTCGCGGAATCGCGGTTACGGCGCCAATCAAAAGACTTGTTACCGCCTCGCTCTCGCCGCCGGCGCGGATATTGTCATCATGATTCACCCGGACTACCAATACACGCCGGCACTGATTCCGGCCATGGCATCATTGGTCGCAAGCAAGCTCTATCCCTGCGTGCTTGGCTCGCGCATTCTCGGCGGCGGCGCTTTGCGGGGTGGCATGCCGCTCTGGAAGTATATCTCAAATCGCTTTCTTACTTTTGTTGAAAATCTGCTCCTCGGCGCAAAGCTCTCAGAATACCACACCGGCTACCGTGCTTTCGCCAAGACATTACTCGAAGAGTTACCGCTGGATACCTTCTCAGATGACTTTCTTTTCGACAACCAACTCCTCGTAGAGATTATTCGGCGAGGTTATCCAGTCGGCGAGATCACTTGTCCGACGAAATACTTCCGGGAAGCCTCTTCGATAGGCTTTTTTTCCAGCGTGCGCTACGGTGTCGGCTGCCTTTTCACCGCTTTTCGATCCCGTCCATGAAGCTGGTTGAGGAGACGACTGCCGCTGACATTCGAGTAATCAAGTCAGGAACGAGCTTGAAGTGGGTAAGCCTGGCTATTTGCCTGGCATTAGTCGTTATGATCTGGGTCGTCTTCGGACGCGCCACTACGTTCGGCTTCTTCAACTACGATGACAGCTTTTACGTTTATGAGAATGCGTCGATTAACCACGGCCTGACAAAAGCTGGACTCATTAGGGCTTTCACTCATCCACTGGTGGGTAACTGGCACCCGCTTACTTCGATTTCCCTCATGCTGGACGCGCAATGGTCAGGACTTCACGCCGGCGGCTATCACCTGGTTAACGTCATTCTGCACAGCCTGGCGGTTCTTCTTCTCTTTTTCCTTCTCCGCATGATGACAAGGAGAATTTGGCGCAGTGCTTTTGTCGCGGCCGTCTTTGCCATCCATCCTCTTCGGGCAGAGTCAGTCGTCTGGATCTCGGAACGTAAGGATGTCCTGAGCGCTGTCTTTTTTTTCTTGGGGTTGATGGCTTATGTTCGTTACGTCAGGAAACCTCCGGCGCTTGGACGGTATCTCTTGGTTGCCCTTTGTCTCACGCTTGGGCTCCTCTCAAAGGCCATGCTAGTGAGCTTTCCATTTCTCCTTTTGCTCCTGGATTACTGGCCCCTTGGCAGATTCCACCCAGCCTCGCTCGCCAAAGCGCGTTGGCTTGTCCTCGAGAAAATACCGCTTCTTCTACCGGTAGCCGCGATCGCGGCCGCGACCATGGTTGCGCAAGGACTAGCTCGACAGGCCGCCCATGACTGGCCATTACGCTGGAGAATTGATAACGCTCTGGTCAGCATCTGGATTTACCTGCGACAGATGTTCTGGCCTCAGCACTTGGCTGTTTTTTATCCGCACCCAAAGGATACTCTCGGCATTTGGATCGTAATTGCCGCCCTCGCCGGGATCATCGCAGTGACAGTCGCTGTTCTTCGTTTTGGGAGAAAGCGCCCGTATCTGATTACCGGTTGGCTCTGGTATTTGGTCATGCTGGTGCCGGTTATCGGATTGATACAAGTTGGCTTGCAGGCGCACGCTGATCGCTACACTTATCTTCCTCAAATCGGGATATATCTGCTTTTGGCATGGGGGGTAGCTGACCTGGCCGCTGAGCTCCCTAGGAAAAAGCTAATTTTGAGTGTTGCTGGCGGCGCCACGCTCGTAGCACTTATTCTGCTTTCCTCACGTCAGGTGGGTTACTGGTCTAACTCAATTCGCCTGTGGCAACATACTCTGGCGGTGACAACTGGGAACGACGTCGCCGAACGCGGCCTTGGGACTGCGTTGATCGGTGCAGGTCAACTCGACGAAGCGATTCTGCACGATCGGGCCGCGCTCCGAATCCGACCTGGCGACGCAAATGGATTAACGAATCTGGCAAATGCGCTCTTCTTGAAAGGGGAGTTGTCGGAAGCGATCCATTACTTCCGCGAAGTAATGCGGCTTCGGCCTAACGACACTGGAACCCGTCGCAACCTGGGCAAAGCTCTTTATCGAAATGGCGAAAGCAAGGAAGCAATCGCGCAATTTCGGGAAGCGCTTCATCTCAATCCCGGAGACGCCGATGCTGCCTACAGTCTGGGAAACACTTTGCTGGGCCAAAACAAAACTGCCGAGGCAATCACTTATTTCCGGCAAGCCCTCGCTTCGGAACCCAGTCACCTCGGAGCACACTACAACCTTGGAATCGCCTTGCTGCACGAAGGCAAGACAAGTGAAGCCATTACACAATTCCGCGCGGCGCTCGAGCTCGATTCGCGCAAGGCCGACATCCATAATAATCTCGCGATCGCGTTGCAAAAATCTGGCCTAACGAGCAAAGCTATCAGTGAATGGAAGACTGCTTCAGAGCTCGAACCGCAAGATGCCGCGCTCCATGTCAATCTTGCAATCGGCCTTCTGCAGGACGGACAAGTTGCCGATGCCGTCGCGCAATGGCGCGAAGTGCTTCGCCTTGCGCCTGACAGCCTGGCGGCCGAGTTGAGTCTCGCCTGGATTCTCGCGACGGCTCCGGAAGATTCCGTGCGCGATGGCGAAACCGCGCTTCAGCTCGCCCGTCGCGCTTCCCGTGCCGCAGCCGAGGGCGCCTTCACAACCTATCGCGTACTCGGCGCCGCCTATGCCGAAACGCATGACTTCGACGACGCAGTCAATACCGCGCGCGAAGGCGCTCAACGTGCCGAGGCCAGAGATCAGCCGTCGATGGCCGAACTGCTGCGAAGCGATCTCAAATTCTATGAAGGAGGGATTCCGTTGCGTGACGCCACCCACGGACGGGGCGAGCCGAGGCCGTGACCGCGCGTTTCCATTTGTCCTCCATGCGCTATTTCTCCAAGCTGGGACCCGATGAGGAGCATGACCGGTTATGGTCGCGGCGAAAGCGAACGCGAAGGCGCGAAGATCAGCGTCGAAATCACCTCCGTAAACCGGAGACAAAGCGACATTGCCATCAATCTCCCGCGCGAGCTGAGCGCATTTGAGCCGCGCGTGCGCCAGGCGGTGGCCGATCGTGTCACGCGCGGGCGGACCAACGTCGTTGTTACGTTTGACCGGAGCGCAAACGCGGCGCGCAATCTGGCGCTCGATTCCGGGCTCGCCCGCTCTTATCACGCGAGTATGCGCGAGCTGCAGAAGGAGTTGGGCGTGAGCGGCGAGATCACCATCGCGATGATTTTGCAGGCGCCGGGCGTGCTGCGGTTCGCCGACGACGGCTTTGCGCCTAACGACACCTGGCCGGCAGTGGAAAAGGCGCTCGCGGCTGCGCTCGATGAGTTGGTGAAAATGCGTGAGCGCGAGGGAAAGTACCTGGCAAAAGATCTGATCCATCGCCTCAAATTCGTGCGCAAGGCTCTGCAGGAGGTGCGTAAGATGCACCCTGCGGTGGCGGAAAGATATCGCGCCACGCTCCTGGATCGAATCGAGAAAGCCGGGCTCGAGCTTGCGCCTAACGACGATCGTCTGCTTAAGGAAGTCGCTCTGTTCGCCGATCGCTCCGATATTTCGGAAGAACTTACGCGACTCGAGAGTCACCTCGCGCAATTTGCGCATCACTTGCGCAAAAATGAGCCCGTCGGCCGCACGCTGGAATTTATTACGCAGGAAATTTCGCGCGAGCTGAATACGTTAGGCGCGAAAGCGGGCGACGCTGGAATTTCGTGTCACGTCGTAGCCTGCAAGTCGGAGATCGAGAAGATTCGCGAGCAAGTGCAAAATCTTGAATAAGGAATTCGGACGTTACGGAATTCTTTTTGTCGTTTCCGCTCCGTCGGGAGCGGGCAAGACCACGCTTTGCGATGCACTTCGGCAAACATCCGACTTCGTTTACTCCGTTTCCTGCACAACACGCACGCCGCGGGCCGGCGAAATCAACGGCGAAGACTATCACTTTCTTTCCGAAAAAGATTTCCTCGCGCGGGCAGAGGCGGGCGAATTTCTCGAATACGCAGAAGTGCACGGGAAATACTACGGGACTTTGCGCGACCCGATCCTGAGCAACCTGCAAAAAGGAGTCGACGTTTTGATCGATATCGATACGCAGGGCGCGGCTGCGATTCGCGCCTACGATGATGCATTCGTTAGGCAAGCCCTGGCCGATGTCTTCATCATGCCGCCCGACCTGGAGGAGTTGCGACGTCGCCTAACGAAGCGCGGAACAGAAACCGGGACCCAGATCGAGGTGCGTCTGCAAACCGCCGCGCGTGAAATGGAGCTCTGGCGCGACTACCGTTACACCATCATCAGCCGCTCGATGGAGGAGGATTTGCAAAAATTTCGCCAGATCATGGGCGCGGAACGCATCCTGAGCAGCCGGCTGATCATTACCTAACGACTAACCATGGAGAAAAAGAAACGATCGGTCGTTCTCGGGGTGACCGGCTCGATCGCCGCCTACAAGTCGGCCGAGCTGGCCAGCTTGCTCGTAAAACAGGGTCACGGCGTTCATGTCGTCATGACCAAAGACGCGACCGAGTTCATCACCCCGCTCACCCTGCAAACCCTCTCCAAAAATCCAGTCACGACCAGTTTCTACGACGAGAAACAGAGTTGGCACCCTGGCCATATCGCGCTCGCCGATCGGGCCGATCTTCTCCTCATCGCGCCCGCAACCGCGCACATCATTGCGGAATTAGCGCATGGTCTTGCCAGTCATCCGTTGGCCGCAATCGCGCTCGCCACGCGCGCGCCGATTCTGATCGCCCCGGCGATGAATGGAAAAATGTGGGAACACGCGGCAACGAAGGAAAACGTGGAGACGTTAGGCGCACGCGGCGTCGAGTTCATTGGACCGGAAGCGGGCATGCTGGCGTGCGGCTACGAAGGCGTCGGCCGCTTGTGGAAAGTAGACGAAATCGCGTTCCGCGCCGAGTTCCTGCTCGCCAGCCAGGAAAATCTGATCGCGTGAAATTCGTTGTCACGGCCGGACCGACGCGCGAGCCGCTCGATCCGGTGCGTTACTTCAGCAATCGCTCTTCGGGAAAGATGGGTTACGCCATCGCGGCGGCCGCCCTAGAAGAGAAGCATGAGGTCGTTCTCATCTCAGGACCGGTTGCATTGGCTGCGCCGGCAGGCGCTGAATTGGTGCGGGTCACGACCAGCGAAGAAATGTTTGCCGCCATTTCCAAACAGCTCGGGCAAGGCGACGTGCTCGTGATGTGCGCGGCGGTTTGCGATTACAAGCCGGCCCAATACGCGAGGCTAAAATTACCCAAGCAGCATGGACGCTTTTCCCTCGAACTGGAGGCGACGCGCGACATTCTTGCCAGCCTAACGCATAAGCCTAACGACTGTTTTGTTGTTGGTTTCGCGGCCGAAACGCACCAGCTGGAAGCCAACGCCCAACGCAAGCTGCGGGAGAAAAATTGCGATCTGATGGTGGCGAACGATGTCAGCCGCGCCGATCTCGGAATGGATGCGGACGAAAACGAAGTCGTCATTTTCTCGCCTAACGATGTGCCAAAAAAAATTCCGCGCGCGAAAAAAAGCGAGTTGGCGCGCGTGTTGCTAAAAATAATTTTGAATGCGCGCGAAAAACGTTTGACAAAAAAAACGTGACGATTAGTGAGTCGAAGACGTGAAGTTATTCACACAATGTTCACAGACCGCTTCTGCGGATTGAAAGGGGGGATTCCCTAATGCCAGCTAAGAAAAAGGCCGCCAAGAAAAAGGCACCAGCCAAGAAGAAGATGGCCGCGAAGAAGAAACGGCGCTAACGCTGGATCCACAGAAGAGCGGTGATGAACCGTTCTTCCTCACCTTAACTTCAACCCGGGAGGAGAATTTATTTCTCCTCCCGATTTTTTTGCCGAAAAATTCTTCGCGGCCCAGACACGGAATCGGTTAGGTTCGGCGCGTGACCGAACCTCTCTCTGTCGCGACCGAAGCGGCCCGGGCCGCGGGTGAATTGCTGCGCGCGCGTTTCGAGAAGCCACTCGAGGTCAACGCCACAACGGCACACGACATCAAACTGGAGGTCGATGTCCTGGCGCAAAATCTGATCACGAAAATTTTGCTTGAGCGGTTCCCGGACCACGCGCTTTACGGTGAGGAAGGAATCGTCGGCGATCAATCGAGCCCACACCAGTGGGTGGTCGACCCACTTGATGGAACGGTAAATTTTTTCTACGGCATTCCGCATTTTTGTGTCTCGATCGCATTGCGGCACGAACGCGAGGTGATCGCCGGCGTAATCTATGATCCGATGCGGAACGAACTGTGGAGCGTGGAAAAAGACGGAACACCGCTCTTAAATGGAGGGGCCATCCACGTGAGCAGGCGCGTGCAGCTCGCGGAAGCGGTTGTTTCTATTGGGCTCGCGAAAACGACGGCGACGATCGACGCTGGCCTGCCGCTTTTGCAGGAGATGGTGCATCGCGTGCGCAAATGCCGAATGTTAGGCAGCGCCGCGCTCGACATGGCTTACGTCGCCTGTGGCCGGCTTGACGCTTATATCGAACAGGGGATCAGCCTTTGGGATATCGCGGCCGGCTCGCTGCTGGTGCAGGCGGCGGGCGGCAAGGTCGAGTTGGAAGCGCACACGGACATGCCGGAAAAGTTTCGCATCATCGCCTCAAACGGCCGGTTGGAATTGCGTTAGCCTAACGAAATGTTTCGTTCCGGAATTGGTTACGACGCGCACCGGTTTGGCGAAGGCCGAAAACTGATCCTGGGTGGCGTGGAAATCCCGCACCCGCGCGGATTGGAGGGACATTCCGACGCGGACGTCCTTTCGCACGCCATCGCCGATGCATTGTTAGGCGCGATCGGTGAGTGCGACATCGGACATCACTTTCCGAACACCGACGAATCGATTCGCGGTATCAGTAGTCTCGAAATTTTGAGTCGCGTCGGCAAAATCGTGATGCAAAAAAATTCCCGGATCGTGAATCTAGACGCAACGCTCATCGCAGAAGCGCCAAGGATCGCTCCGCATCTGGCCGCGATGCGCAAGAGAATCTCCGCCGCTCTTGCGATCGACATTTCGTGCGTCGGGATTAAAGCAACGACGAATGAAGGGATGGGCGCGGTCGGCCGCGGCGAGGGCATCGTGGCAATGGCAGTGGCGAGTGTAATTCAGAGTTAGATGGCGCTTCGCTTCTTCAACACGTACTCGCGCCAGATCGAGGAGTTTCGTCCGCTCGATCCCGGCGGTCGCGCGGTGAAGATGTATACCTGTGGCCCGACGGTTTACAGCCACGCCCACATCGGAAATTTTCGTGCCTACATTTTCGAAGACCTGCTCCAACGTCATCTTGAAGCGCGTGGTTACGTCGTCGACCGCGTCATGAATCTGACGGATGTCGATGACAAAACCATTCGCGGCAGCCGCGAGGCTAACCTGCCGCTGCAGGTATTCACCGCGCCATTCAAGGAAGCATTTTTCCAGGACCTCGACACGCTTCAGATCCAGCGTGCCAATCAATATCCCGCCGCGACGAGTGAGCGATTCGTTAGGGCGATGATCGGCATGATCGAGAAACTGATCGCGCGCAACCTGGCTTACCAGGCGGAGGATAAATCGGTCTACTTCCGGATTAATCGTTTCCCGAACTACGGACACCTCGCGCACTTCGATTTGTCGGAGCTGCGTTCAACCGGCCGGGTGAAGAGTGATGAATACGACAAGGAACACGTCGGCGATTTCGCGCTCTGGAAGGCATGGGACGACAAAGATGGCGACGTTTGGTGGGAAAGTCCGTGGGGCCGCGGTCGGCCTGGCTGGCACATTGAGTGCAGCGCGATGGCCACGACATTGTTAGGCGAGCAGATGGACATCCACTGCGGCGGAGTCGACAACATCTTTCCGCATCACGAAGCCGAGATCGCGCAATCAGAAGGGTGCAGCGGAAAACAATTCGTCCGCTATTGGCTGCATTGCGCGCATCTCCTGGTCGAAGGACAGAAGATGTCGAAGTCGTTAGGCAACTTTTACACCCTGCGCGACGTGCTCGCGAAAGGATACAGCGGCCGAGAGGTTCGTTATGCCCTGATGCGCGTGCATTATCGCGCTCCGCTCAATTTTACCTGGGAAGGAATGGAGGGAGCCCGTCAGGCGCTCCTGCGGATCGACGAGTGGTTGCGGCGTTTGCGCGGATCTGCGGGCAGCGAAAGCCAGGCCGGCAAGATTGAAAACGACAAATTTTTCGAAGCCTTGGATGACGATCTCAACATCTCGGCCGCGCTCGGATATTTGTTCGAACAAATTCACGAAAGCAATCGTGAGCTCGATGGCGGGGTCGAATCGGCGCGCGCCCAGGCATGGTTAGATTGGTGGGAGAAAATCAATCGCGTTCTGGTGCTTGAGGGAGAGAAGGAAGGTCCTCCCGCGGAGATTGTCGCCCTCGCCGAAGCGCGCGTGCAGGCGCGGCTTGCCAAGAATTGGCAAAAAAGTGATGAATTGCGCGATGCAATTCAGGCGGCCGGCTGGGAAGTGCGCGACACGAAGGAGGGACAAGTCCTCACCCGCCGGGCCAGTGCCTGACAAACGCGGAGCGATTTGCGCCTAACAAATGTTTCACGCCGGCGACTTCTTCGAGCTCGAACACACGGCGCATTCCAAGCTTTTCGAAAACGGCAAATACGTCTGGGACGCACTTAAGCAGATTCCGAGTTATCTCCAGTTCCGACTCCAGCCAGCGATTCTGGGCGAACTGATCGGCAAACCCTACATCAGTGATGCAGTCTTTGTCGGCAGCGGAACGGTTGTCGAACAGGGTGCGGTGTTGAAAGGTCCGGCATGGATCGGCGAAAACTGCCATCTGCGCGCCGGCTGTTACGTGCGGGAGAACGTCATCGTCGGTAACGGGGTGGTAATGGGCAATTCCTGCGAATTCAAGAACTGCATCCTTTTTGATGAAGCGCAGGTCCCGCATTTCAGTTACGTCGGCGATTCGATCCTCGGCTACAAAGCACATCTCGGCGCCGGCGTCATCCTTTCGAATGTGAAACTCGATCACGCGGAAATCTCCGTCATGGCAACCGACGGGATGATCGCCACTGGCCTGCGCAAATTCGGCGCCATCATCGGCGACCGGACCGAGATCGGTTGCAATGCAGTGATCAATCCTGGGGCGGTCATAGGACGAGACTGCATTATTTATCCGGGAAGCAACTTTCGCGGAGTCTTACCCGCGAACAGTATTCTTAAGACTCGCCAGACTTCACAGATTTTGAGCCGTCGTTAGGCAACTTGTCTGGCGGATGGGCGGGGATTCGAACCCCGGGTGCCTTTTGAGCACACACGCTTTCCAGGCGTGCACAATAGACCGCTCTGTCACCCATCCCTCTGCAATTCCCGCTCGTGTTCGATTGTTAGGCGAACTCGACCTGAATCATGCGCGCACGCTCACAACTGCAAGCGGCGAAACAGTTCGTCGAGAGGCAACTGAATGCCAAGGTAAAATTCGCCAAAGTCGGCGTAGGCTGCGCTCACCTCGTCAAAGCGCATCTGATAAACGATCGACTTAATCTGGAATGTATCGTGGGCGAAAAGCGTCACGCCCCACTCGGCATCGTCGAGTCCGGTTGAGCCGGTAATCAGTTGTTTCACCTTGCCGGCATATTGCCGGCCGACACGAGCATGACCGCTCATGAGATGGCGGCGATCTTCGTAGGAGAGCGAATACCAGTTCCGTTCTTCGCCGCGCCGTTTCGTCATATTGTAAAAGGAAACGACCGGCCAGTCGGGCAGTGTCGGGTAAACCCGTTCGTGCCGGTATTTTTTCATCCGCTCGCGAAAGTCACTCATGGCTTTCTCAAACTCGGGCGCCTCGCGCGTCAGCTGTTGCTCGGTCTCGAGGGTGACGGCGAACTGCTCATCGGTCGTGGTGTATTCGCTCTCTTCGGTGAGGGAGAGATAACTATAAACCGGCTGAAGAACGTCCGCGCCTAACGACAGTGTGAGCTGCTTCTCGATCCGGTTCGCGGTGTGAAGGTCGGGGGTGATAAGCATGAAACCAAGATCGGCTTTCGGTGTTACCAGGCTGAGGGTGAGGAGCTGAGTTGACTCCAGAGCCCGGATTTCCTGGACGAGGGTCGAGAGGGCGATTTTGGCGGCGCGCTGTTCGTCCGAGTTGAGCAATTGCCACTGGCCATATTCGATCCGATAGAAAAGATGGAGACAATGCCATCCATCCTGCGGGATCAGAGGTGCGGGTGTCGGATCCATCGGCGAAAACTTCGTTGGCGCCGCGCCACGGTCAAGCAACGGTGACAGTGTCAAAATCGTTAGGCGCTGACTTTGCTCGTCCTCGGCAGATGCGCCATGCAATATTCCTCGCCGTCGCGCGCAACGCGAAACTCGAGGTTTGGATTGGTCAGCTCCGTGGCACCGCAGGTTTTACAATGATGAAGAGTGTCATCATCGGGACGCGCGGTTTCTTCAAACCGACGACGGCGACTCGCCACCTGTTGGCGATTACGAATCGAGCTAACGATTTCTGGTCCGAAGAAAAGGAAATAGTTAGCGAAGGCAATAACGAGCGACATGCGATAGGCATTGCCATTTGCCATAAAGCCGAGGAGAAGGAGCGCGGCAGAAAACCAGGCGATCCACTTTACTTTTACCGGCAGGATAAAGAAGAGGTAGATCATCTCCTCGGGGAAGAAGGTGGCGAAGGCGAAGAAGAGCGAAGAGGCGAGCATGGTGTTGGAGAATTGCGCGCCGAAAAGGAAAGCGGCGATCGTGGTGCCAACCATGCCGACTAAAAAATAAAGAGTGAGCCGGAAAGCCCCCCAGGCCTGTTCGAGCCGGTCGCCGATGAAGAGCAGAAACCAAAGCGCGATCAGGAGCCAGAGCGGTTGCATGAGCGAGCCGGGCTGGCCGAGGGCGCGCGGGATAAAAATGTAGGTGACCAGGCGCCAGATCTCGCCCCGCATAATGGCGCGGGGATCGAGCTCAAGGATGGATAGGAAACTGGGATTGAGGAACGTAAGTAGATATACCAGCGCGGTGAGCGCGACCACAATGCGGATGAGACCCGGCACGGCGAGCCAGCCAAAACGGCGTTCGAGCTTGTCGAGAAAACTCATGGGCGCATCAGGTTAAAGGAGCATTGGAGCAGTTCAACCGCTCGCACTTCACTCGAAGCCATGCGTTAAGTTTTCGAGGAACGACTTGAGCAAGGTTCGAAGGAGAAAGCGGCAGCGTTGACACTCGCTTCCCGCCATCTAGGCTGGCCGCCGTGAGCGACGGGCAAAAACGCACCCCACTTTACGACGAACACGTGAAGCTCGGCGGCAAAATCATTCCCTTCGGCGGCTGGCTCATGCCGGTGCAATACAGCAGCATTCGCGAGGAGCATCTGGCGGTGCGCACCGCCATTGGCGTTTTCGATATTTCTCACATGGGCGAGTTGGTTGCGACCGGGCCAGGCGCGCGTGCATGGCTGAATACCATGCTCACAAACAATCTTGATACACTCGAAGTGGGCAGCGGCCAGTACACGTTTCTTCTGAATGATGAGGCTGGCATTATTGACGACCTGATTGTTTACCGAATTGAGGAGGAGAAGTTTTTTCTTGTCGTGAACGCTTCGCGCATCGCCGATGACTATGAGTGGCTGCGTTCGCATCTCCCGACAGGACAGTTCCAACTGGAGGATCAAAGCGACCGTTACGCCGGTTTGGCCATTCAAGGACCTAAGATCGGCGAGCTGTTTTCGAGACTTTTCGGAGAGGAAACGAAAATGCCGGAGCGCAATCGGATTGCGCCTTTCCAACTTGGCTCCGCCGAACTTTGGGTCGCGCGCACCGGATATACCGGCGAAGACGGAATCGAGATTTTCTTTCCGGCGCAGGCCGCGCCACAAGTTTGGAATGAAATTCTGTCCAGGGGAGAGTCGTTAGGTATCCGCCCGTGTGGTCTCGGCGCGCGCGACACGCTCCGCCTCGAGATGTGTTATCCGCTCAACGGTTCCGATCTTTCGCCAAAGCGCAATCCAATCGAAGCCGGTCTTGGCTTTTTCGTCGACCTGAACAAGGCACAGTTCACCGGCCGCGAAAAATTGCTTTACGAGAAGGAGCACGGCCCGGTGCGTCGGCTTGTGCCTTTCAAGATGCGGGGAAAGAGTCCGCCGCCGCGACCGCATTACCGCGTCTTCCGTAACGGCAACGAAGCAGGCGAACTGACCAGTGGGACGCTTTCCCCGAGCTTGAATTACGGGATTGGTATGGCTTACCTAACGACGCCCATTCCGAAGCCAGGCGACGAAATTGAAGTTGAAATTCGCGGCCAGAAGTTTCCGGCCGTGATTGAAAAGAAACCGCTCTATAAAAAGTCATGAACGTTCCAAACGATCTTCTTTATACCGACTCTCATGAATGGGTCCGCCCGGAGGACGACAAGATTCGTGTCGGCATCACTGATCACGCGCAAGCCGAATTAACCGACGTCGTCTATGTCGAACTGCCAAAGGTCGGCGCCTCTTACAGTGCGCGGGGAACGATCGCGGTCGTGGAATCAGTCAAAGCGGCAAGCGATATTTACGCACCGGTTAAAGGCACGGTTCTGGAAGTGAACAAGGCGCTCGAATCGAATCCCGCTTTGGTCAACACTGATCCTTACGGCGAAGGCTGGATCTATGTCCTTCAGGTGGAAAACGCGGACGAGTTAAAGAACCTGAAGGACGCGGCTGCTTACAAAGCCGCTCTTGGTTAGGGCCGCAATCCGTCGCTAATAATTGGCAACCGACCGGCAGCGAACCGGCTGGCAATCGGCTAGCATCGTGGGATGAGGTTCATCTCAGCTGTCTTGATAGTCGCGTGGAAACTGGACCGGGCAAAGATGACAGACCATCTACCTGGTCTACCTAACGAACAAAGGAAGCAATGGACGGGATTGAGATCATGAATGATCGCGAAAGTTATGACAGCCAGGTGCGGGCCCAATTCGCCGGGAGAATTAAAGGCGACCCGCGGCATCACTTGACCGACGGCGTTCGGCACCTGCTCACTTTTCACGATGTCGCCCTGGGTTGAAACACGACGAGCGCGGCCGCTGCTCGGGACCTTTGTCGAGATCGCGGCGCTGGCCTCGGATGAAACCGCTCTGCAGCGGGCGGTGGCGGTTGGCTTCATCGCGGTGGCCCAGGTACACGGCCTGATGAATCGGCATGATCCATTGAGTGAAGTAAGCCGACTGAATCGCGAGGCGGCGCGGCGCAAGGTGCGCGTGCATCGCTGGACGCAAAGGGTCTTGCGCGCCGCACAACTGTTTGCCCAGGATAGCGATGGTGCGTTCGACGTAACTCTTGGCGCGGAGGCAAGCTGGCGAGATATTGAGTTAGACGCGCAAGGGCTGGTGCGCTTTCATCGCCCCCTAACGATCGACTTGGGTGGAATTGCCAAAGGCTTTGCCGTCGATCGAGCCGTCGAAACGATGAAGAAGGCGGGCGCGCTCGCGGGGATTGTGAATGCCGGGGGAGATCTGCGTATCTTCGGCGAAAGACCGCAGGCGATCCAGGTGAGACATCCGCTCAATCCTGGTAGCGCGGCGGCAACGCTCTTACTGCACGAACGTGCAATTGCTACTTCGGCGAGCTATTTTGCGCCTGTGCTTGTCGATGGTCGGACCGGGAAGCGAATCGAGAACAATATCAGCATCACCGTCGGCGCACCGGAATGTCTGACGGCCGATGCCCTAACGAAAATAGGGCTCTCTCTGCGTGAAGGGGCGGCGGAACTGTTTGCGCGTCACAAGTCCGACGCCTTTCTTCTCGAACGTAATTTCCCTCCGCGCTGGCTTGCCCGAGACTAATGCGCCGCAGTGTCATCCGGTTAAGCCGTCGTCATGAATGGTTTGCTTATGGGGGGAGCGCCGCCGTATTTCTTACCGGCGCGGCCTGGGCGTGGCTGCATTATTTTGCCACGCCGCCTAACGAATTCGGCGGCGGCATAAACCTCGCGGAGACCTGGCTACTAAAAGCACATGGCGCGGCAGCCATGCTCGTTCTGATCCTGCTTGGGACATTGCTTCCATTGCATATGAAGTTTGCCTTGCGGGCGGGTCGCAACCTTCGCACCGGTCTTACCTTATTTGGTGTCTTCAGCTTTCTTAGCGTGACTGGTTACGGTCTCTATTATGCTGGGGACGAACGGCTCCGTGCATGGACGAGCACGGCGCACCTTTGGGTCGGTTTGTCGTTGCCCGTGATCATGTCGCTTCACATTTGGCGTGGGAAAATCACTCGGCCGGAAACAAAACGCCGATCTCCTAAATAGGATTGTTTCCTGCTCGTTGCTGCGGCAAAAAGGCGATATGCAAAAGCTCGCTTTCGCGCTCGTTCTGCTGGCGGCGTCGCTTGCACCGGCAGCGATCATCAACGTAGAATTCAAGTTCACTCCATTTGTGGGGGATCCAGCAAAAGGTGAGAAGGTAACGACGGTGGCGGGCCAGGCGGCGATTTTCATCAATAACATACCGTTCGTCGACCAGGAGGTGCATGAAGAGGAAGTGCCGGTCGTCTTCGACCAACATGAGGTCGCGGCGTCGGTTTGGATTCCGATGAGCTCGGTTGGGCCAGTCGTGCGCAAAGGAAAGAACAAGATCCGGATCGAGTTTACGCCGAACGAGGATAAGAAGACTTATCGCGCGCAGTTACGCTGGGCTTCGGTCACAGACACGCCCACGCAGGAAGAAGAGCCGGGCACCATCCGCTCGACCAACCAGACGAATGAAGGAATCGACGATCGGAAGGCGGTAAAAGGAAAGGTGGTCTTCGAAAGGGAATTCGTTGCTGACTTTGCCCCCGATTTGCCGTGGCATCATTATCCCGCGATTACCTCGCTGACGGAGGACGACAAACAAAAAATCGCGGCGCTGCTTGAGACACGCGCAGACTGGTTCAAGCCTGACTTCTCCGCGCTCTATAAAGCCCTGGAGGATAATGAATCCCTCAAGGTAGATGACGTGCGCAAAGCACAATGTCTCGAAGCGGTTTACAAGGCGGGCGTGCGTGTGGCGGCACCCGAAGCGGGTGAATTGAATTTTATGATCACGAATGGTCCTGAGGTAATGGTAACGAAAAAAAGCGGACCGCTCTTTGGCTTGGACGAGAAATCCTTTGCCGCGGTGAAAAATGAAGACACTCAGATGTGTGCTGGCATGGCCCTGGCCACAATTTATCCGAGAAGGCTTACTCTGGCGAAGAAGCCGGATGGAATCTGGGAGATCGTTTACTGAGCCGGTCGATCGATTCTTTCTTGACTGTTTTCTGGTTGCTGAAGAATCACGCGTGAATGACGAACGAGCAGGAAGGCGATTGACGCCTCTCCCTCTCACGGTTTATTCCCCCGGTGTCGACCGAAATGAAGCTCTTCAGCCGCGAATGGTGTTCCTGGTGCATCGACGCCAAGGAATATCTCATCGAGCGCGGATACAAATTCACGGAGATCGACGTCGGGCAGGATCGCGCCGCGTTTGACGAGATGTACATCCTCTCGGATCAGACCTATGTGCCGACCCTTGTTGCTGGGGATGAAGTGCTGGCCAATTTCGATACCGATCAACTAGAGAAATTTCTGCGCGAGCACGACATCGTCCCGTAAATGTTATTCGGGCTTTTCATTACGCTGGGGGTCGCGGTGCTCAGCGTCGCCCTGCGCAGTTATCAATCCTCCATCTCGCAAAAGGTTGGTGCCCTCGGCATTCTCACCGCGTCCTTTCTCGCCATCTACTACATTACAGGCAACTGGGTGTTGGGATTGATCAGCGCGCTGAGCTGGCTCTTCCTTCCCTGGCTGGAAATCCTTACCCGGATCCGAGCTTTGCGTCTTCCACGCGAAAAAGCGCTCCGCCCGAAAAGCCCGCCCTCCTCCGATGTTTTCCCGACGCTCGAAGAGATCACGAGTCAGATCGAAAGCGAACATTTTGCGCAGGTCAGCGACGTCGGTTGGGACTGGGAAGATTACCGGCAATTCTTTCGCCTTTTTTATAAGGAGGAAGACCGAGCCCAGGCCACGATCTGCCTAAACGAACAGCATGATCTTTCGTTTTACTACCTGCGCATCTCCTCGCGCGCACAGGACGGCACGATTTGGACGACGTGGAATTACCCACTTTCCTACGGTCTCAAGCTAACGCCGCAGTTTCGCATTAATCGGCAACGGCCCGATCAATCGTTCTGGCAGCTCTATCAAAGCCACAAACGATTCCTGCTTGATCATGGCGTTGCGACCGATGTGATCACTCCGCTGGACGAAGATCAAATCCAACAAGAAATCGAGAACGACCTGCGCGAGCAGATCGCCCACAACATCCGGACCGGTGTCCTTATGCAAACCGCTGCGGGCGAGATCAAGTATTCCTGGCGTGGGATGATTTATCTCTGGTGCCAGTTCTTGCTCGACCTCGTCCGGCTTTAGAAGCTGGAAACTTGGAATCCGAATGTCGAACTCCGAAAACATGCAACCTGCTCCCAGGGTCCAAATCGAAGTCCAGGTTATGTTCTTTGACACGGACTGCGGCGCGGTTGTGCATAACATCGCTTACCTGCGATTCATCGAAACGGCGCGAACTCTCCTCGCGGAAAAGCTCGGAATGAAGCTGGTCGAAATGGCCGAGACACAGCGATATCCAGTGGTCGTTCGGACGGAGATCGACTATCGGCGTGCCGCGAAACTGGGCGATCGGCTGCGGATTGATGGCTGGCTGGAACAGGTCGAGCGCGCTCGCTTCTGGTGCGGATTCGAGATTCGCCGCCCCGCCGATGACATCCTCATCGCACAATGCCGGCAAATGCTGGCTCTCATCCAAATGCCCGAGGCAAAATTGCTCCGGCTACCGGATGAATGGGATCCGTATCGGATGGCACAAGCGGCTCCGATCGTCGGTTGAATTTTCGGCGACGGAATTTTCCATTGGAAGGAATAGCCCAACCACAATGTCACCCGGTAATCCCGCCATTAGTCTCGACGAGGTTTTTCTCGCGCCGCGCGTGCTCGAGCCGCCGCCGATCCGGCGCGGGCTCTTTTTCTTTCTGCTCGCGCTGAGCGCGCTTGTTCACCTCGGGACGATAGGCTGGGGTCCACTCTACAATGAGACCGATGGTCAGTATGCCGGCGCCGCCCGCGAGATGCTCGCCTCGCAAGACTGGCTGACCCCGACAAACGACGGCATTCCGCGGCTGCAGAAACCAATCCTTCTTTACTGGATAATCGCCGCTTCTCTAAAGGCCTTTGGCCTAACGACCGCGGCGGCGAGACTTCCCATTGGCCTCGCAACCTGTTTTGGGGTCGCTCTCACTTTCCTCATCGGTGATCGCCTGGGAGGACCATGGCGCGGTTTTCTCGCCGGCCTCATACACCTGTGCATGTGCGGCACTTTTCTCCTCAGCCGCATCGTCATGCCTGAACCAATCTTTAGTGCTTTGGTGGCGGGCGCGATTTACTGCGCGATCCGGGGCTATGAAAAAAGGCGTGGACGACGCGGCTGGTTTGTCGGCTTCTGGATTTGCGCGGCGCTTGCCTGCATGACGAAAAGCTTGCACGGCCTGCTTTACCCGGCGGGGACGCTTTTCCTCGTCGGTTTTTTTTATCGCGAAGCCCGTGTTCGTTTTCTCGAACTTTTGCGCTGGGAGGGAATTGTGATTTTCCTCGTCATTGCCGGCCCCTGGCACATTTGGTGGGAATGGCAGCATCCCGGCTTCATCGGCCGCTTCACTCTCCAGGAATGGCTCACTCATCTTGCCGGTCGACCTGACCTTGGCCACACCTACGATGACGTCTCGCGGCGCACCTTTCTTTGCTTGCACCTCGCCTGGTTTTTTCCATGGTCGTTTGCCATCCTGCCGGGTGTTCTTCTTGCCTGGCGCCGCGTTTTGCGACCGCGCGGAATCGAGTTCGCCGACGCCTTGCCACTTTGCTGGATGGCCGTGGTTTTCATCCCGCTGTTCTTCATCGGACAGCGCCAGGACTATTACTCGATGAGCATGTGGAGCGCGTTTGCCATCTTTGCTGCCACGGCCTGGCAACGCATGCCGCGCTGGACTCAGCTCGTTGGCGTAGCTTCGGTGTTAGGAATCGGTCTTCTCGCTGGCTTCGTTGCCTGGCGTCTCCCTGAAATGGTCCAGCATGCCGATGGGCAGTGGGGTACAACCTCCGAGCGCTCGACCGCCTGGCGCACAATCACCAGCATTCCTGTCGACACCTGGCTTGATTTTCGTTCCATGTTCATCGCGGTGGCATTCTCACTCGTTCTTTTTTCAGGGATTGCGCTTTGGTTTGTCTGGCGCGAACGCCCCCGGATCGGTCTGACCGCACTGGCTGCAGCCATGATCCCGATCGGCTTCAGCATGATGGATGGCGTCGCGCGCATGGCGCCTTACTTTTCCCTCGCCGACATGGCGCGCTACCTCAATGATCGCCTCGCACCTAACGATAAGGTGATCTACGAAGGATCGATCCATGTCGGGAGCAGCCTGCTCTTTTATCTCGATCGAAAGTTTTACCTCGTAAATCAGGATCCCGCTGCCGAACTCGGCGCCGAGCTGGGAAAGCACGAGCACATGTTCCTCGACCAGGGGACGGTCGTCGATGCTTGGAACGGACCCGACCGAGTCTATCTCCTTGTTGAAGAAAACCGCGTGCCCTATTGGCGCCAGGTCCTGCACAAAAACGGCGATAAAGCAGAAGAACTCACTTCTTGCGGGACGGTCGCATTACTCGGCAACGATCGTTAATCGTTAGGCACTTGCGCTTCCTGCCGGCTTTGGATTTCATGGGTGACAGCGCTGCGCCGCACACGATTGGCAATGCATTTGAAAAAGACGCGAGGCCGGCTACCTTGCCCGCTCATTTTCGGAGTACAAGCCGGAGCAGAATTATGTCGCAGCATCGCAGTCTTAAAGGCGCCAGCACCATCACGGCAAAGCGTAATGTCTTGAAGCGGTTCGAACGGGTCGAGCTGCTGAAGAAACGTGGTCAGTGGAAAGACACGAGCAAGGTGATGGGGCTCCCCAAGACCAAGCCAGACGTCTAAGAGTTGGCAGTTGCAGGTTGATGGTTGAGATCGGGATTTCAATTCAGCTCTCAACTCTCACTCAACTTCCGTGCGCCTTAATCGCTTTCTAGCCACTGCGGGTCTCGGTTCGCGCCGGCATTGCGATGAGCTGATCGGAGCAGGACGGGTCACGGTCAACGGTCAGCCATGCACTAATTTCGGCACCCAGGTTTCGGAACGCGATCATATCAAGGTTGGTCACAAACTCGTTAGGCCAAAGGAAAGCCTGACCATTCTTCTGCACAAGCCGGCGGGATTTGTTTCCACAAGGCGCGATCCGCACGCGCGCGACACCATCTTCGATCTGCTCCCGCCAAAGTTTTCGCGGCTCTTCAACGTCGGCAGGCTCGACGCCCAAAGCGAGGGTTTACTCTTGCTGACAAGTGATGGCGATCTCGCCCAGCGCCTCACTCATCCGCGCTACAAGACCGCCAAGGAATACGAAGTCACACTCGACAAGCCTTGGGACCCGAAGCTGGCCGATAAACTGCGCCGCGGTATTTTTCTTGAAGGTAAACGGGCGAAGATGGTGAGCGCGCAGCAGGTGGGTCCGAATCGAGTCCGTGTCGTGTTGCAGCAGGGCTTGAACCGACAAATTCGACGGATGCTTTACGAAATCGGCTACGAAGTGAAACGCCTCGTCCGGACTCGCGTCGGCCATTTGCGTCTCGGCGATTTGCCGCGGGGCGAGTGGCGCAGCCTAACGAAAAGCGAAATGGCTGTGCTTCAGGCGCCGGCTGTGGCGACGATGAAGCGCCGAAGTTTCGGTAACGAACCGCTTCACTGACTGGTTGGCAATGTCCGTCGCACCATTCCTATCGCCGCGCTGCTGGCGCCGCAGTTTGGTCAACGCGACGTTGCTGTTCCTCCTGGCGGCTTGCTCGCGCGAGGAGCCAACCATTTCTGGTCCGCTGTCGCAACGCGGTTATCTCTGGCAGCGCAATTGGAATCCTTCGGTTGAAGCCGCCTTGGCCGAGGCGCGCCCACCTCTCAACGGAATCATTTTGCTAGGCGCTCAGATCAACTGGAGCGGCAAAGCTCCGCAAATCGCCTGGACCAACATCGACTGGGAAAAGCTGCGGACCACAGGGCCGCACTACTCCCTCGCCGTGCGCGTCACGCCGCCAGCCCACTTCTCGCCTGAGGAATTCGCCGCCATTGTCGCGCAGACAGGAAAAGCGCTTCTTCGCGCGGCGCGCACCCATAACGTGCAACTTCAGGAATTCCAGCTCGACTTCGATTGTGCGCAAAAGAATCTGGCGAGTTATCGCACAGCGGTATCGAACATCCGCACTCAGCTTGCGCCCATCCCTCTCGTCGTAACAACGCTGCCGTCCTGGTTGGACGAACCGGACTTTCGAGGCCTAATCCACGAAGTCGATGGATACGTGCTGCAAGTCCATTCTGTTCCGCTGTCGCCCGGCAAGACTGCGGCGGTCTGCGATCCCGAGGCCGCGCGTCGCTGGGTGAAGAGAGCTGCCGCGTTCGGCATTCCATTTTCAGTCGCGCTGCCCACTTACCGCGTCACGGCCGGCTACCGCGCGGATGGTCATTTAATCGCTGTGGCGATGGATGCCGTCCAGCCGGCATGGCCGCCCGACACTCGCGTGCTCGAATATTCCACCGACCCAAATGCGATGGCCGATTTGGTCAATGAGTGGAACCGGCAGCGGCCGCGGGAACTTCGAGAGTTGATTTGGTACCGGCTGCCAGTTGCAACGGACACGCGCAACTGGCGCTGGCCAACGCTGACTGCCGTGATGGCGGGCCGCCGTCCACATGTGCACTTTGATATTGCCTGCAGCGGCGGTAATCCTGCCGACCTGACAATTTTCAATGCTGGAGAAACCGACGACGAAATTCGGGGCACAATTGGCGCGGAATTACCTAACGAAAAGTTGATTGCAGCCGACGCACTCGCCGGTTGGAAGCTGAAAACACAGTCGGCGCTGACTCTTTTCGCCGTGGCTGAAGGTCACCATCTGCGGCTGCCGCCGGGAGCGAGTCGCAAAATCGGCTGGGTGCGATATAACGGAGCTACGCCTCCCACTTTCACCTATCGAGATGCAACGGAAGTCGTTCGTTAGGCTGCTGGTCGTTTGCGGGTTCCTGCGTGTGCTCGCGAGTGCGCATGCGACCGGCTGGTTCGGGCCGTTGTTCTATTTCGACGACAAGGAAAAGCGAGTGCATGCGTCGCCGGAATTTTACTGGGAACTTGAAGTCAAACGACTCGCCCGGGATTTTCATCCGCCGGAAAAACTGGGCCCGCGCGATCGCCAAGCCTTTGCGCCTAACGAATCGGATGAAGGTTCCGGCTCGCGAGAGGATTGGCAAAATAACACGACCGCGGCGGCGGACGCGGCCGACTTCAGCGCCGCGTTGAAGGAAGGTCGCCTCGCTCCGTCCGATGTTCAGGAAGCCACGCACGCGGCGGCGGCCGCCCGAACCGCGCTTGCGCAAACCAAACCCGACAGCACGATAGAGCTACCTCCGGAATTCCCGGGCGAGTTCGCTGACTATCATCGCGGCGCTTTCGCCTACCGGCGCGGGCCGGATCATTGGGACGAAGCGCACCAGATCTGGAAAGGCCTGCTCGAGCGGCCGGAAGCGGAACGGCATTACCGCACGGTCTGGGCCACGTTCATGTTCGGCAAAATCGCGATGAAGCGCGGCGACTTCGCGCAAGCTGCCGACTGCTTCGCGCGCACCCGCGAGCTGGTGGCACAAGGCTTTGCCGATTCGTTAGGCATGGCTGCGGACAGTTATGGCTGGCAGGGTCGTTGTGAGTGGAAACAGGATCATCTCGAAAAAGCCGCGCCGCTATTTCTTACCCAACTCGCGGTCGGTGACGAGAGCGCGATTATTTCGCTGAAGGCGTTCGTTCCCGACCGGCCGTTTGTCGATAGAATGCTCAACTTTGCGCCAGAAAAACGTGACGCCCTGGACGCCAGCGATGGCGACTCAGCGCCAGTGAACGAAAAAGAAGCCGAACAACTTGAGCGATGCGCCCATGATCCTTTGCTGCGCCGGCTCGTTACGGCACAGATTCTCGCCGTCGCATCGGACCCCGATGAGTATTTCGTGACGAACGAGAACCGACAGTTGCGATGCCAGCGCTGGCTAAAAACAGTTGATTCGCTCAAGCTCAAGCAAGTCGAAGATGCGGAATATCTCGGCTGGGTCGCTTACAACATCGGCGATTACGCAAGCGCGGCACGTTGGTTGGAAATGGCGAAGCCCGATGCGCTGGCGGCGCTCTGGCTACGATCGAAATTGCAACGTCGCGCCGGGCATCTCGACGCTGCTGCAAAAAGTATGGCGCGAGTATGGCAAATCCTACGCACACCGACCGGCTACACAGAATGGAATGGCCCTTCGGAACCTGTCGATCTTGAGTTCTTTCGGCCACACTGGACGTTCTCCGAGAGCGCGACCGGCGACCTCGGCGCACTTTATTTGGAACGAAGCGATTATCTCCAGGCGCTGGAGACTTTGCTCGATGGCAACTTGTGGGAGGACGCCAGCTTCGTCGCCGAGCGCGTGCTGACCACCGCCGAACTGGAGGCATTCGTGGAAGCAAATCCGCCAGCAGCGGGAGCGACCGCGCAGGATTGGAAATTGAAGCTGCGTTATCTGCTTGGCCGCCGCCTGGTCCGCGAAGGCCACGGCGAGGCCGCAGCCAAATTCATGGCTGCGCCTTGGGATGAGGTGCTGAAAAAATACCTTGCTGCGTTGCACGACGCACACGAGAAAAGTCGTTCCAGCCAGGAACGTGCGCAGTCATTTTTCACCGCAGCGTGGCTCGCCCGACACGCCGGGATGGAGTTGACGGGGACGGAGGGTTATCCGGATGGTCTTGTGCTTGAGGGTGATTTCGAAGTCCCCGATCTCGCGACACAGGTTGATCTGCCGGCATCGGCCCGGCACCGCCTAACGAAAAGCAAAGCAGAGCCGGCTTTGCGCTTTCATTACCGCATCCTTGCCGCGCGACTCGCGCTCGAAGCGGCGCGACTTCTGCCTAACGACAGCGAGGAACTGGCCGATGTCCTTAACACCGCTGGGCTGTGGGTCAAAGAGAGTGACGAAAAGTTCGGTGACCGTTTGTACGAAACCCTGGTGGCGCGCGCTGGCCAAACTGAGATTGGCCGCGCGGTCACCGTGCGTCACTGGTTCGTCGATCGCACCGGCCCCTGGAGCGAAGCGCAAAAGCAGAGTGAAACAGCCATGCGCGCGGCTCTGCACATTCCTGAGCCGTAACGCTGTTCCTGAAACAGCCCATGCAGCGCAAGGCGAAGGTTCATCCCCCGGAATCAGAAAGTTCTTCACGCAGAATGGCCAGCGGCGGAGTGCTACCGACTCCGTAGCTGGTTAGCAGTCCTATTCCGACAGTTAGCAAGGTCACAATGACCGCCCCCAGACCTAGCGGCCAAAGACTTGGCGCGTAATCGAGTTTGAAGACAAACCGGGCCAGCGCCCAGCTGGCGACAAGCGCGAGCATGATTCCCGTCGCACTCGCAAGCAGACCGAGGAAAAAATACTCCGCGCCAAGAATCTTCCAGATTTGCCGACGGGACGCGCCTAACGTTCGCAGGAGCACACTCTCTTTCATCCGCTGATAGCGCCCGCTCCAAATCGTGCTGCCGAGCACGATCAAACCTGTCCCGACGGTGAAGAACGACATGATGCGGATGACGAGCGCGACTTTGCGCAGAATTGAGTCGACGGTTTGAATTACCGCGCTGAGATCGAGTGCGGAGACATTTGGAAATTTGGCCACAACTGCATTTTGCAACCGGGCCGACGCAGCCGGAGTTGGAACGCGACTCACAAGCACATTGGAGGTGGGCGCGTTTTCCAAAACACCTGTCGGAAAAACGACGAAAAAATTCGTTTGAAACCGCTTCCAGTCGACTTCGCGCAAACTCTCGACGCGCCCCTTCACCGCTATTCCCTGGACGTCGAAAACAAGATTGTCACCGATCGTTAGGCCAAGATCGTGGGCAATCTCTTTCTCGACGGAGACTGGCACCGTCTCGCCCGGATGATAATCAAAGTGTCCGATCCATTTTCCGCCGGTGATCTTTTCTGTCTCGCTCAAATCTGCGCGGTAGGTAGAGCGATATTCGCGTTCCAGCTCCCATTCCGGCACCTTGTTATGCGGGTCTTTCAAGATGTCGGAAGCCTTTCGCCCCTTCACCTCCACCAGTCTCATGGTCACAATCGGCGCCTCCTGGATGATCGGTAGATGCAATTGCCTAACGAGATTGGCTACACCGGCTTTTTGATCGGGTTGGATGTCGAAGAGGAAGATGTTCGGTTGATTGTTTGCGTCGATGGAACGGAACTGGGCCAGCAGGACGTCGTGCGTGAGATAGATGGTGAGGAGAAGAAAAACACCCAGGCCTAACGAGAGCGTGAGCAGCAGAGTGCGATTGTGAGGTCGATAAAGATTGGCCAGCCCCTGGCGCAGGACAAAACTCCAACCGCGAGGCAATAGTCGATGCACCAGGATCATCAGCATTTTTGCCATCCCTCCGAGAATTGCGACCGCCAATCCCAGGCCGAAGGCAACCCACAAACCGTCGCTCCATGTTTCCGCTTGGACGATCGCCAGGCCCGTCAGGCTAATCGCGATCCCGAGATAGATGAGCCAGATGAAATAGTCGCGCCGCAGCGAGACGCTCTCCCCCACCGCCGCGCGCAGAGTGAGCAACGGTGACACCCGTCGGAATCGCAGCAACGGCGGCAAGGCAAAGAGAAGGCAGACCGCCAGACCGATCACCATCCCGCAGAAGACCGGCGTCCAGACAATTGCGCGCGGAAGTGGAAATGGGATGAATTTTTGCAGCACGCCTGGCAGAATGCCATGCATCGTTAGGCCAAGAACGCCGCCGGCGAGCGCGCCGGCCAGACCCATCGCCATCGCCTGCCACAGATAAACCGCGACGGTTGTTTTGCCGGACGCGCCGAGACAACGCAGAATGGCGGCGGTGCGCGACTTTTCTCGCAGATGCGCCTGAATCGCGCTCGCCACTCCCACTGCACCGAGCAGGAGCGAGATGAAGCCGACGAGATTGAGAAAGCGATAGAGATTGTCGAGCGCTTCGCCGAGATCCTTCTTTCGCTTCGCGACCGTATCGTATTGCAAACCGGTTTGCTCGAGACTCGGCGCAAATCGCTTCACCTCCGCCGAGACGTCAACGTTCGGCGGGAACTTCACGAAATCGAGATAGCGCGCCAGACTACCCGGCTTGATAAGCTGCGTCTTCGCGAGGTCTTGCAGTGCGATGTAAACCCGAGGGGCGAAGCTGGCCGAAGGCGAAGCTTCGCCCGGCATTTTGGTCAGGGCTCCAGCAACGGTGAAAACGGCCTCGCCGATCTTGATCGGATCTCCCGGCTTGGCGCCGAACTGAAAGAGCAAACTCTCTTCCGGCACCGCTTTGCCGCCCTTGCGAAAGGAATGTCCTGCGGCGGGAGGTGACGTCTCCATTTTGCCGTAGAACGGAAAATCACCTGAGAGGGCACGGACATAAACAAGTCGAGTCCCGCCGCGGCTTGGAAAGAGCGCCATGGTGCGTAATCGCACTTCGCGCGCCTGCGTCGCGCCTAACGAATGCAATACCTTTTCCTGCGCGGCGGTGAAGGGACGCGAACTCTCCACCACCAGATCCGCCCCAAGCAGCGCCCGTGCCTGATCGTCGATCGCGTGGGAAAGATTGGCCCGGAAGAGAGCGATCACGATCAGGGCCGCCACGCCTAACGAGATCGAAACGGAGAAGAACAGGAGCCGCCGGCGACTCGAGCGGCTATCGCGCCAGGCCATGCGAAACGAAAAAGCCACGCTTTCATGAGCGCCGAGCGCGGCCACCGGCCTTTCACTAGGTAACGGGCTTGTCGTCATTCCATCATCTCGCCGTTGCGCAGGCGGATCGTTCGTTCCGTTAGGCGCGCGACTTCGGCGTCGTGAGTCACGAGGACAAGGGCGGTTCCGGCGTCGCGATTCAATTCCAGCATGATTTCAATTACCCTTTCGCTTGTTTCGGCGTCCAGGTTACCGGTCGGTTCGTCGGCAAAAAGAATCCTAGGCCGGTTGATGAAGGCGCGGGCAAGGGCGACGCGCTGTTGTTCGCCGCCGGAAAGCTGCGCCGGATAATGCTCGTTCCGTTCACCCAGCCCCACCCGGCCTAACAATTCCTGTCCAAGCTGTCGGGCGCTGCGATCGCCGCGCAATTCCATCGGCACCGTCACATTTTCCAGCGCAGTCAGAGTCGGGATGAGCTGGAAATTCTGAAAGACGAATCCAACCAGTTCATTGCGCAGCCGGGCGCGTTCGTCTTCATTAATCTCGCCTAACGAGATACCGTTGAGCAGGACCGATCCGGAGGTCGGCAGGTCGAGCCCGGCGGCCAGTCCAAGCAGGGTCGTTTTGCCGCTACCTGATGGTCCAAGAATGGAGCAGGTCGTTCCCTGCGCAAGACTGAAAGAAACGTCGCGCAAGACAGTCAGCCGCCCGGCGGCCGTGACGTAGCTTTTCGTCAGGCGCTGAACGTTGAGAATTGGCAGCGGGTTCATTGACGATCGCAGGCGGCGCGTCTTGCTTACGCGATGAGGATTCGTCGCGCATGAGGAATTTGCTGCGACAAATTCCTCTTTTCGCCCTTCTCCTGCTCGCGCCGGCGGCCTTTGGTGGGACGATTCTTTTCCTCGGCGACAGTCTCACCGCCGGCTTGGGCGTCGACCCCAAGCAGGCATTCCCAGCACTGATCGAAGAAAAGATTCGCGAGAAGAATCTGCCTTATGAAGTGATCAACGCCGGCGTGAGCGGCGACACTACGGCCGGCGGTTTGGCGCGACTCGATTGGGTCTTGCAAAAGAAGATCGACATCCTTGTGCTGGCACTGGGCGCGAATGATGGGCTGCGCGGTTTGCCGGTTGCGCAGCTGAAAACCAATCTCCAGGCGATCATCGACAAGGTGAAAGCCAAAAATCCAGCGGTGAAGATCGTGATCGCGGGGATGCAGATGCCGCCAAATCTCGGCGGCGAATACGCCAGTGAATTTCGTGATGCCTTTCCCGCGATTGCGCTTGCCAACAACGCCACTCTCGTTCCGTTTCTCCTCGATGGTGTCGGCGGGCATGCAGAGTTGAATCAGGCCGATCAAATTCATCCCACCGCTGCCGGACATAAGGTCGTAGCTGAGAACGTCTGGCGAGCGCTCGAACCCCTCCTAACGAAAAGCGGGCCATGATACGGTTGGAAGGTTGCCATGCACTGATCACCGGAGCTTCCGCCGGGATCGGACGGGAGTTTGCCTGCCAGCTCGCTGACCGTGCCGCGCTTCTCCTCTTGGTGGCGCGGCGCGAGGAACGCTTGCACAGATTGCGCGATGAACTCCAGGCGCACCACCCGAAGTTGCAAATCGAAATTCATAGGACCGACCTTGCCCGACGCGATGAAGTCGAGAGTTTGTTAGGCTGGATTGAAGGGCAAAATTTTCACATCGACTTATTAATCAACAACGCTGGCTTGGGCGATCTGGGCGCATTTGCCTCTTCCGATCCGGAAAAGGTCGAGCAAATTTTGCAGGTGAACATGGTGGCACTGACAAGACTGACACGCGCTTTGTTGCCACAAATGATCGCATGCGGACGGGGCGCGATCTTGAACGTGAGTTCTTCCGCCAGCTTTCTGCCAATTCCGAATTTCGCAGTCTACGCTGCGACGAAGGCTTACGTGACGAGCTTTTCCGAAGCGTTGCGCGGTGAGCTGCATGGCAGCGGCATTCACGTTTCGGCGCTTTGTCCGGGACCGGTAAAGACAGAATTTACCTCCGTGGCGAGACGACAAAAATCGACCTCGATGCCGAACGAGCCCGAAATTGCTTACGTGGCGGTTGAACAAGTGGTGGCGGATGCCTTGCAAGGGATCGAGTACAACAAGGCCATCGTCATTCCGGGCATGCTGATGAAGCTGGGAATGTTTCTCGTCCGGCTGACACCACTACCCTTGCTGCGCGTTGCCAATCGCATTTTCGCGAAAGGCGCCTAACGACGCTGCATTCGTCCGTCGGTTCCGCCGCCGTCAATCAATCGGCGTATTTGACCGAGCAGCCGTAGGCTCTGGTTTGAGTCGTCGAGACCGGTTTCCCGGCCATCGCTGCATCCAAAGCCGCCGCGACGTAGTTGGTTGCGCTCTTAATATCGCTTGGGTCAGTGCTCGGCTTGCTGTCGATTGCGCCTTCATAGATCACATTGCCGCGCGGATTTATGATAAACATGTGTGGCGTGTTGGTGGCGTGATACTCATGGCCGACTTTGCCGGTTGGATCGAGCAAGAACGCGGTCGGATGCATGTTCCACTCGCTCAGCCGCTTTTTCGCTTCCTCCGCCGTGAGAGAACCCTCCGCGCCGGGCGCAGAAGAATCTATTGTCAGCCAGACGACACCTTTGCCGGTAAATTGCTGCTGAAGCCTCTGCATGTTGTCACTCTTGTAGTGTTTCTGGACGAACGGGCATCCCGGATTGAACCACTCGAGGACAACGTATTTGCCCTTGAAATCGCCTAACGAATGCGTGTTACCGTCGGCGCCAGGCAGGCTGAAGCTCGGCGCACCGGCGCCGATTTTGGGAGACTCGGCGGCATGGAGCGCGCCGGTGGAGACGAGTGTCAGAGTAAGGATGAGTAGTTTTGTTTTCATAAGCTTATGGAGCAACCGCCACTTTCGGGGCAACGGATTGCAAATGGTCGAGGACGAGTGACTGAGTGAGCAACTCCGGAAGAACGATCGGTTTTTCAGGATTACCCGCCGGATACAACACGTATAGAGGGACACCAACGCGCCCGAATTGTTTCAAGGTTTTTGTGATCATCGGATCCGCATTGGTCCAGTCGGCTTTCATTTTCACGACACCGTAACGTTGAAAGGCATTTTTCACGGCGGCGCTTTCGAGGACGGAGGCCTCGTTGAATTTGCAGGTGATGCACCAGGCCGCGGTGAAATCGACAAAGACGGTGCGGCCCTGCGCGAGCTCGGATTGCACACGTTCAGGGCTGAAGGCGATCCAATCCCCGGTCGTCAGGTTGGTGGCTGCGGTTTGGCTGGCGCGAAACTTTTCGCCAAGAAAGTAATATCCGCTTCCGAGCACGATCACGAGCATGAGCACGCGTACAAGAGCGCGCTGTGTGCCGGAGGCGGTTGGCAAAGAAAACGAACCGAGCATCCAGCACGCGACGCTCAGCGCGAGGAGAAACGCGCTCACCCAGATGGCGGCATCGACCCCCCGCGCGACCCCGATCACCCAAAGCAGGAAAAGCAGCGTGGCAAGGAGGAGAAAGCCCATGAACTGTTTGACGCGCACCATCCAAGGGCCGGGACGCGGGACCACCCGGAGCCAGGCTGGTTGAGCGGCGAGGAGGAGATAGGGCGAACTCATGCCAAGCGCGATAGCGGCAAACATGAGGAGAATGATGCCGCCAGATTGAGAGAAGGCGAAACCAAGCGCCGTACCGAGATACGGTGCGGTGCATGGCGTCGCGAGCACCGTGGCAAAGACGCCCTGGAAAAACGAACCGGCGTAACCTTCCCGCGCCGACCAACCAAGTAATCCGGTTGTCGCGCTGGCCGGCAGCGTGATTTCAAAAACACCGAAAAGATTGAGCGCGAAAACGAGCACGACCGCGCTCATCCCAATCACGAACCAGGAATTGGTGAACTGCATCGCCCAGGAGATCTCGTGGCCGGCCGCTTTGAGCCCGATCAACACCAGCGCCAATCCAAGAAACCAGACAAAAATCCCGGCCGTGAAGGCGAGGCCGTTTCCGAAAATGCGCCTCCGATCGTGCCCGGCGTGCTGGATGAAACCGAAAATCTTGAGCGAGATGACCGGCAGGACGCACGGCATGAGATTGAGAATGAGGCCACCGAGAAAACCGAAAACTAGCCAAATGAATAATCCGTTAGGCGCAGTTGCAGTCTTACTGGAGACTTGTGAGGCCCTGACCGGGGAAGACGGAGTTCGGCCTAACGAAAAGGCAAGGTCGCCTTCGACGAGAATTCCGTCGATCGATTGCACACTTGGCGGCGCAGCGTCAAAGGGAACGATGAAAGCCAGCGATCCATCGCTGGACTGATCCCGGCGTACGTGCCCGAGAATGGTCGTGCTGTCCGGCAACGGGAAAAAATCGACCGAAGGTTGCCGGGAGAGACTCTTGTCGGCGATCGTTAGGCGAAAATCCTTTGCTTCGCGTTTCCACTGCAGGAGGCTTTGCGAAGTGGTTGGCAATGGCTGCGGAAGGCGGGCGCGATATTTGGCGAAGAGCTCAGCGTTGGCGGGAGTGCTCTTTGTCCCAACGGGAAGATCGAGCTGCACGTCTGCGTTGCCGGGAATACAGATCTTTTCGCACACCAACCAATTCGTGGCCGCCGCGAGATGCACAGGGGAACTCGCGATTTTTTCCGGTGGCGTGAGCTGCATCATAAGCAGCACCTCGTCGTGATAACCGAAGATCTGAATGTCGCCCGGCTCATCGAGCTTGAGCGGGATTGGCCATTGAATCGGTCCAGCTTTCCACCCAGCTGGAAGATTCCATTTTACCTCCGTCGGGATGCCGGCATCCCCGGCAAATTGCCAATAGGTGTGCCAGCCCGGGGCCATCTTGAGGAGCAACCCGGCAGCAAATGGTTGACCCGGAACAATCGCCGAAGTGTCGGCCAAGAGTTTTGGCTCGACCAGCTCGTGTCCCTGGTATTTCTGCGCATGCAGCCCGGTCGGAGAAATTACCAACGCGAGCAGAAAGCCGCGAAGCACGGCGCAGCGCAAACAATCCATCCGATTAGTTACACAGCCGATGCTTTTTTGTCGAGTCGGGAGGCCTTCCGTGGAAACAAACTCGCTCCTTATTCGTGTTTCAAGGATCGTGTTGATGCTGGACGCTGCTTACCTGTTTTGTGTAGCACTCGGGGCACAGGGTGTGTGAGAGGTGGACGTCGGCATAGTCCGACAAGTATTCCTCTACCGAATGCCAGTAATCCCGATCGTCCCGGATCTTCTTGCACCAGGCACAGATCGGGAGCAAACCGCGCAGGGTGTGAACTTCGTCCAGAGCTTTTTGCAGCTTTTCCACGGTCTGCTGAAGCTCCTCGGTTCGCCTGGCCACCTGCTGTTCCAGCCGGTGCATGTGAATCGCCATCTCGATAGCAATCAATAGCTCCTTCTCCTGAAATGGCTTGAGCACGTAGCCAAAAGGAGCGGTTTCTTTCGCCCGTCCGATGGTGGACTTATCCGAGTGCGCGGTAAGATAAACGACCGGAATTCTTAAATGCTCCCGAATAAAGGCGGCGGTCTCGATCCCATCCTTTGGACCTTTGAGTCGGATGTCCATTAGCACCAGGTCCGGTGCACCCGTTTCCGCTGATATTATCGCCGCGTCCGAAGAGTCAACGATACCGACAATCTCGAAACCGAGTCGGCCGAGACGGTCCTGGATTTCTTCGGCAATCAGCGCTTCATCTTCAGCGATAAGGATTCGAAGACCAAGGGTGTCGTTACGTTCTGCCATTGGAAACAGAGAAGACAAGACGTGCTTCGGTGCCGGGACTTTTGTTGACCAGCTCAAACTCACCATCGAGTTGACGGGTTAAAGCTTGGATCAAGCGCAATCCTAAAGAACCCGCCGACAATGTCTCGACGTCGGCGTCAAAACCGGCTCCATCATCGGCCACCTGCAGAAGGCAGAGGCCGGACGCAAGTTTGCATAAACCGATCGTAACCTCGCCACCTTCGCCGTCCGGAAAGGCATGCTTCAGCGCATTGGAGACCAGCTCGCTAAGAATTAATCCGCACGGAACAGCTGTGTCGATACTCATGCTTACCTCTTGCAGGTTTAATCGCAAGTGAATGTCGCCCGCCTCCGCGCCATAGGTACGAAATAGCTGGTGACTGAGAGCCCGCGCATATTCGGCAAAGTCAAGGCCGGCGAAATTTTCGGATCGATAAAGGGTTTCATGGACTAAAGCCATTGATCTAACTCGATCCTGGCACTCTTGGAGGATCCGCAAAGTTTGTTCATCCTGGGTGTAAGTCGATTGCAAATAGAAGAGGCTGGTGATAACAGCTAGATTATTCTTCACCCGGTGATGGATTTCCTTTAGTAAGACCTCCTTCTCGCGCAGCGAATCGATGATGCGCTTCTGAGCCTGCGTTCTTTCGGTAATATCTTGCAGCGTGCCCGCCAGCTTGACCGGTTCGCCTTTACGATTACGGATCAAACCGCCGTCGACATGCACGATGCGCTCTGTTCCGTCCGAAAGAACGACCCGATGGTCCATGTTATAAGGCGCACCATGGCGCAGAAGCTTGACAAAAGCGTCCTTACTCGCTTGTCGCTCGTCGGTGTGAAGAAGATCTAAAAAGCTGCGTCGAGTGACTTCAAATTCTCCCGGCTTAAACCCAAAGATGCGGAAGGTTTCGTTCGACCAGCGCGGGTGTACGTCTTCTCGAGGAACCCGATTAGCAAGCTTCACCTCCCAGCTTCCGATGTGAGCCATTTCCTGGGCCAGGGACAAGCCTTCTTCACTTTCCCGCACTCTACGCTCCGCTTCATCACGCTCAGTCACGTAAATGGCCGTAACCATTCTAGCCGGTCGATTTTGAAACACGACGGGGCGCGAATGCTTCTCTACAATAATGACTGTTCCATCTTTTCTCACGTGCCGCCACCGGCCACCATAGTCCAAGGATTCCTTCGTACCCTTCAAAGCTTCCATCAGCTTTGGGACATCTTCCGGTGGACGAATGTTCTCAATGGTCATGGAAAGAAATTCTTCGCGTGAATAGCCGTAGTTGGAAACGGCTGCCTGGTTGACTGCCAGAAAACGCAGCGTGTCGACATCAAACACCCACATTGGGCTGGGATTAGTTTCGAAAAGAAGCCGATATTGTTCTTCCTGGTAGCGCAGTTTTTCCTGCGCCGCCCTACGATAGACAATCTCATTTTCGAGCGCACGATTGGCCTCGTGCAGTCGCTTCGGGCTGGGGATGGCCAGCAGCTTGGGGATTAACCTGATGAGAAGGATGGCGGTGGTAATCGATGCCCCCGCGGTAATCGCCTTGATGCTGCCCGATAGCCAGTAAACCGGATACCAAATGCTCCAGATTTCCATCGCGTGTGTCGCCCCGCACGCGACGATGAAAATTCCGAAGCAGACGAACATCCAATCAAAGGGCAGGTCTTTCCGTTTGCGGATGATGTAGATAAGGGTGACTGGAATTGTAAAGTAAGCGAGGGTAATAAGCGCATCCGAGATAATGTGGAGGCGCAGGAGCGAGGGATTCCATAGGTAACAATGCCCATGGGGCATGAATTGATCTGAGGAAAAAAGCTTCTTAAGGAGGTCGAACATTTAAAGCCTTTTGAGCTGCTATTCGAGGCGGACGCTATCATCATTTTGGAGCAGCGAAAGCTTTTAATTGCAACTGCGGACCTGGGCCGGATGAACCTAGCGACAAGACTCCTTCCAAGACTGCCTTTGCTACGCGCAGTAATACCGCGACAAAACGCGTTATCCGCCCTTCGCCAATCGTCGCCACCATTGCAGGCGACCATAGGGCGGAACAAATCACCGGCGGTTACTCTTCGCCCTCGTAGTAGTCGGCTTCTTCACCCTTGGCGATGGCTTCCTCAGGACCTTCCTTGTAGACAACCCACTTGCCGCTGTCGGGATAGTAACAGGTATCGCCGCGCGGATTATCAGCGATGACTAAATAGACGAAGTCATCGTCGTTAGGCGCGGAGAGTTGGTGCGCTTCGCCAGGTTGAAAGATAAATGCGTCGCCCGGCCGCACCTCGGTCGTGCCGCAATGATGGCGCACCAGCCCACGTCCGGACACGACCAGATATAACTCTGTCTCGGCTCCATGTCCGTGGTAAGGACAGTAACTCTTGCCCGCGGGAATTCGCACCTGCGCCAAATCGAAGGGATGACGCTTTGCCAGATCGAGCGACTCTTTCTCGCGACCAAGTGCGATCGAGATGTCTTTAACAAACTTGTGAAACCTACCCTTTGGGGATTTGCGTTCGTCCTCCGCGATGTCGTTCAGGTTTATTTTGCGCATCCCGGAGATTCGTCTCCCCACGCGACTAAGGCAAAATTGCTGAGCCTCTTCAGGGCCCCCACAAACAAGCGCCTAACGAGTTGGTTCGTTAGACGCGGCTCTTTCGCGGTGCAAGGAGGACTTCGCGCCCGACGAGATAGAGGAGGACACACATAATCACAAACGGAAACAGCGCGAGCAGATCAGCATGCGGACCATTGAAGAATGGATTGTGGGCGTTCGCCCAGGTCTCGATCGCATCGAGCTTGTCTTTTAAGGGAATGTTCATGAAGGCGAAAACGACTCCGGCCAGGGTCCCGCCGGCAATGTAGCCGGATGAGAGGAGCACTCCGTTGCTCTTGTCGCCCTCCGCTACGAGCTGATCCTCGGTGAAGTTCGCGCCGACGTGTTTGCGACGCGTGTAATTGTCGATCAGCCCGCGGATCAAACCGCCGACCCAAACTGGTGCGGAGGTGGAGATCGGAAGATAAACACCGACGGCGAATGCGAGCGACGGGATTCCAGACAGCTCGAGCACGATCGAAATGAAAACGCCGAGCAGCACAAGTCCCCATGGCAATTCACCACTCAGAATTCCTTTGATGATGTAGGACATCAACGTGGCTTTTGGCGCGGAGAACTTCATTACGCGTGAGCCGTCGGGACGTTTGTCGTAAATGCCGTTGATGCCCGGATCGACCAGGTAGATTGGGCTACCCGCTTCGTTTACGAGGTAACGTCCGGCCGGCCCATTTTCGGGGGAGGTTTTATGGTAAACAAAATACTGGTGCGTATCGCTGCCTGCTTGTGCGCCAGCGAGTCGTTCGTGTTTTGGGTTGCCACTCGAATCCTTCTCAAACTCGGCGGGGTTGATGTGAAACGTGGATGCGAAGGTGAAATCCTTGTTGCCCGCAATCGGAATGTAAACCGTACCCGACTCGTTGAACTTCATCAGGATTGGTCCAATCACGAGGCAAGACGCGAGTGTGCCGATGAGAATCGCAATTTGCTGATACTTCGGTGTTGAGCCGACCAGAAATCCCGTCTTCAAATCCTGCGAGGTTGTGCCGCCATTCGAGGAAGCAATGCAGACAATTCCACCAATGGAGAGCGCGGTGACAAAGTAAGGCGGCGCAGTCCAGCCAACGAGCAGAAAGCAGAGACAAGTGAGCAGCAACGTCGCGACCGTGATACCTGAGGTTGGACAGGAAGAGGAACCGACTTCGCCCGTGAGCCGCGATGAGACCGTGGTGAAAAGAAACCCAATCCCGACGATAAGGAGCGCGCCTAACAAATTGAAGCGCAGGTTGAGTTGCGGCGCGAGCATGATCAGAACAAGCAACAAGATGATTCCGCCGATGACCCATTTCATCGAGAGATCCTGATCCGTGCGCGCGGCCGTCGCCTTTTCGGAGCGGGCGGCACGCAGGTCGGCAAGGCCGCCTTTGATGCCATGCCAGATCAACGGCAAGGAACGGAAAAGGCTTATGATTCCACCCGCCGCAACTGCGCCGGCACCGATGTAAAGAATATAGCCGTGTTGAATTTGGTCCACGCTCATGTCGGCAATTGTGTGAGCGGTCTCCGGGGAGACTGGTCCGGCCACTAACGAACCGAAATATTTGATCGCCGGGATCAGAACGAGATACGATAAGACGCCTCCACCCATCATCATTCCGGCGATCCGCGGTCCGATGATGTAGCCGACCCCGAGCAAAGCAGGGTTGTTCTCGAGCGAGACCGAAGCGCCGTCGAAGGGTTTCCCGAATATCTTCTCGGGAATTTCCTTCATTGCTTTGAGGACCTCCAGCGCCCCGTAATAGATGAAACCGATGATGAAGCCACCGATGATGATCCTGCCGCCACTGACCGCTTCATCCGCGGCCACCGTCGGGCGCTCGTCTGTATGCGCGGCTTCGCGCGACTCGGCCGAAGCCCCGGCTTTCAAGACCTCCGCGCAGGCGGTGCCTTCCGGGTATTTCAAGTATCCATGTTGATGAACGATGAGCGCGCGTCGCGTCGGGATCATCATGAGGATGCCTAACAATCCGCCGAGAATCGCGACCAACATCACGCGCATGATCTCGAGATCGAAGCCGAGGATCATGATCGCGGGCATCGTCACACCGAGGCCGAACGCTATCGATTCGCCGGCCGAGCCAGCGGTCTGGACGATGTTGTTCTCGAGGATAGTGGAATCGCGCAGGCCGAACTTTGAAAGCACGCGGAAGGTAGTAATCGCGAGGACCGCAACCGGAATTGATGCACTGACTGTGATGCCGACCTTAAGAACGAGATAAAGCGAGGAGGCGCCGAAAACGATCCCGAGCAAAGTGCCGAGTATGATTGGAATCGGCGTGAACTCGCGCAGCCCCGCATTGGCTGGAATAAACGGACGGAAGCTGGCGAGGATCGGGTTCTCCGGTCTCGCGCCGACGATGTCCGGCATTTCGTTAGGCGGATTGCGCGGATCGATTGCGATCGGCGTGTCGTCCTTCATGGCTTCACGCAAAATCGCATCGCTCGAATTACGGCCAAATCCCGCCGTGTCGAGCCGAATCGATTGCAGTTAACGCCTGCTCGGGCCGCGCGCGAACAGCGATGTTGTCGGTCAGGTTTACCCAACGAACGACCCCGTTTTGATCAACGTAAAACTCCGCCGGACGCGAGATGTCTTCCTGGTTGGGCCCGGCATGCGGGTGCAGCAGATCATAGCGGCGGATCGTCGCCGCTCCCGCATCGGACAAGACCGGGAAAGTATAATGCATCCGTTGCGCATGAAGATGATTGGTCTCGACCGGATCGACACTGATCGCCACCACCTTCACGCCACGTGCGGTGAAGTCACCAAGCCGTTTCTGAAAACTCCGCAACTCGGAGTTACAGAGTGGTCACCAATGTCCGCGATAAAAAATCAGGACTGCGCCATTTGGGGAAAGCAGATCGGCAAGCGCGATTTGCCTGCCGTTTTGATCAGGCAACGTGAAAGCCGGCGCTTTTTCGCCCATGCGCGGCGCTTGAGCCGAAGCAGGCACCTGGCGCAGGACGTAGAAAATGACGTAGCTGAAGAAGGCGACGAAACAGACACTGATCACCGCCAGGATCGATCCAGCAATCTTCCCGCGGTAAAGCCTCGGATTCCCAAAGGCACGAAACAATCCAATGGCAAGCAGCGCGAGACCGGTGCCGATTAGCAGAAAGTTGAGCCACGGAAAATCGCGGGTGATGGGGAATTGCAGCAAATACTCGTAGCTGAAGACTCCGCCAAGGACGAAGACGAACCCGAGCCAAAGTGGAAGATTCCAACGCCGGTTCATGCTGATCGTGCGCTCGCCATGCGAATGACCCAGCGATAAAGGACAAATGCAGTGATGGCGAAGCCAAGGCCACCGATAATAATGCCGGCTGTTTCAAAGCCTGGGCCGACGAGCGCAAGCGGGGCAGCCACGCCGGAGAAGACAACGATCGCGGAGATCACGACGCCAATGGTGCTCTCCCCAACAATCAGGCCGGAGGCGAGCAGGACGCCAAGTTGCTTCGTCGCTTCAGGCCTCGGCGTGCGGTCGGCGCGCCGTTCGAAGATATAGCCCACGATCGTACCTGCCACGATCATTAACGTACTTTGAGTTGGCAGGTAAATGCCAAGGCCGACCGCGAGCGGTGGAACACTGAAGCGCTTGGTGGTGCGGCCGAGAATCTCATTCAGCACGATCACCGCGACGCCGATCAACGCGCCGGTCAGAATCAGATTCCAGTCGATGTTTCCTGCCAGGACACCCTGGCCTAACGAGGAAATCAATCCAGCTTGAGGTGCGGGCAGTGGATTAGGGCGTAGTTCTGCACCGGGTGCGCCGACAAACCCGTAGGCTTGATTCACGAGGTCGAGCACTGGAGGTATCACGAACGCACCTGCGATTACGCCGATGATGAGGGCAACCTGTTGTTTCCATGGCGTCGCATCCACCAGCTGACCTGTTTTAAGGTCTTGGAGATTGTTATTCGCAATTGCTGCGACGTTGAAAATTACCGCAGTGGTAAACAACGCAAATGCCGTCAATGCCTTGCCAATTTCCGGTGAGGCATACGGTTTGAGAAGCAACGCGGCCCCGATCACGACAAGAATGCCAATGCCGGAAAGAGGACTATTAGAAGAGCCAATGAGGCCGGCCATGTAGCCGCAAACCGCCGAGACAAAAAAGCTCATCAAGACCACGTAAACAACACCGCCAATAATTAGCGTCGGTAGATGCGCGCCGAGTCCGCTCTGGTTCGCAAAGACTCCCAGCACCCAGCCAATCGGAATCATGCAAATGAGCGTGACCAAACCGACAATCCCGATTGGAATATCGCGCTCGGTGATCGGCAGCGTGTCTGCTTTCCCGGCTTTGCGCGCACGGTTTGCCGCCATCGCACCGGCCAATCCACTGACGACCGGTTGGATCAACTTCAGCAGTGTCCAGATTGCAGAGACGCCGATTGCACCTGCGCCGATGAAACGAACATAGTTGCTCCACGTCACCGTTGCGATTCTCGACACTTCTCCGGCGCCAAGTGCATCGACGACGGCTTTGGGAACCTGGGCCCCTGAGCTCATTAAATCTGCGGCCATTTGCGAATAATGCGGCACGCCCCAGCCCCAGCCGATCAATGCGCCGATGAGCATCGCAACTCCAACCGCAATGCCGCACAAGTGACCGATCGCGAGCAGAGCGAAGGAGAGCGAGAAATCATAGCCACTCACGGCGGCGCGTTTCCCAAAGTGGAATGTCTGGGCTACATCCGACGCGAAAACTTGGGTCGCGACAACGACTGCAAACACCGCCGACACGATTGACCCCCACACCACTGCGAGCAGACCGGAGCGACCGTGTTCGATGTCGTGCGCATGCTCCCTGTCGCCAGTGCTGCCTACTTTGAGGACTTCCGCACAGGCGACACCTTCCGGATATGGCAAATCGGAGTTGGTGACGAGTGCCCGGCGCAGAGGGATGGAATACATCACCCCGAGAATCCCTCCGAGGGCGCAGATCAGGAATGAGATCCAAAATGGAAAACCGGTCCACCAACCGATCATGATCAAACCTGGCAAGACGAAAATGATCGAGGAGAGCGTGCCCGCAGCCGAAGCCACTGTCTGCACGATGTTGTTTTCCTGTACCGTCGCGTCGCGGAAATTGCGCAGGATCGCCATCGAGATCACGGCCGCCGGAATCGACGTTGAAAAAGTTAGTCCCGCTTTAAGCCCGAAGTAAACGTTCGCCGCGGTGAAGACCAGCGTAATGATGATGCCGATGATGATTCCGCGGACGGTAAGTTCCTTTTGCATATTCGAAGTGATGTGCGCGAAGCGACGGGAGCGAGGATGAGTCGAATCGATGAAAGGGTCAAGACGCGGAGCGCGCGCAGCATGCCGTGAGTCGTTAGCAAGCGAGAAGATTCCGTCGCCGGGCCGTCCATTAGGTGTGCCGCCTGCGAACTTTTGTGGAGAGCGCGATTGGCGGAATTGATATGGGATTACTTTTCGGGTCGAGCAGCAGTCACTGGCCCACGCGATCTCTGTCCTTCGCGGGAGTAGGCCTTTGCCTCGCATTAGCTGGCGCGAATGCTCTCGCAGCTGGCAAATCCACATTACAGCCTAACGACGACGTCTTGCGCGCGCAGATTTTCCTCGATGGCTCAAACTTCAAGCCGGGCATGATCGATGGCCGCTGGGGCGAATTCATGCGCAAGGCGCTGGCACGTTATGAAGAAGCGGAAGGGAAAAGCGGCGAACGATTTGGCAATCAAGCCCCGGCAAGCTTTGATCTGCCTTCTGATCCATCGCAACCGCTCCTCACCAGTTACACGTTTTCGCCTAACGACCAAAAATTCATCGGCTCGATTCCCGAAAACCACGCGCAGCAAGCCCGGCAAAAGAGCCTGCCCTACAAGGATTTTCTCGAGCTCGTGGGAGAAAAGTTTCATGCCAAACGCGATTTCCTGCGCCAGCTCAACCCGGGCTACGATTGGAACAAGGCTAAGCCTGGCGACGAGGTGAAAGTGCCTAACGTTGCCAAACCATTCGATCTGCAGGAAGCGATCGATCTCAAGGCCAGAACGGCGTCGGCTGAAAAGACGAATTCGATTCCGACGGAGGATAAGAAACCAGAAAAGGAACGCTATGCCCTGTTCGTTTCCGTGCGGGAAAAAGTCATGGAGTTAAAACAAGACGGGAAACTGGTCGGGAGTTATCCGATCACACCTGGCTCCAAATCGCTGCCGGCTCCGATCGGAGAATGGTTTGTGAAGGGATTTTCCTGGATGCCGACCTTCCGTTGGGACGAAGCCATGTTGCACTACGGCAAACGCAGCGGCAATTTTTACGAGCTGCCGGCCGGACCCAATAATCCCGTCGGCATTCTTTGGATGGAGTTGAGCCACAAAGGCAGCGGAATTCACGGCACAGATGTGCCCGAGACGATTGGCCGAACCACGAGCCACGGTTGCATTCGTCTTTCCAATTGGGACGCGCTCGATCTCGGAAACAAGGTGCTGCCGGGCGTGCACGTCACGATTCGTTAGGCAGAACGAGCGACTACCGCGAATTGCCTTGCAGATACTCCGCAATCGCGGCCAGAAACGGTTTGGCGAAGTCCTTTAGCTTTTGTTCGCCCACCCCCGGGATCCGCCGAAACTGTGCCGGGGTGGTTGGATTTTGTCGCGCCATTTCGCGCAGAGCGACATCGGAAAAAATGACGTAGGCCGGAACGTTGCGTTCGTCGGCCAATGTGCGGCGGAGCCCGCGTAACTTCGCGAAAAGCCCTTCGTCGCACTGGATCTCGCCGCCTCGCGATTTCGCGCGCGGCTCCGGTTTTTCGCGGTGCTTGGTAAGCGTAATCGGGCGGCGCGAGCGCAACGCTTCACGACCAGAGGAAGTGACCTGAACGGTGGCGAATTTTCCCGGCGCCACTTCGAGAAAACCCAGCCGCAAAAGCTCGCGTCCGATCGCCTGCCAGGCCTTGCGGCTCATCTCTCTTCCGATGCCGTAGGTAGTGAGTTCGTTATGTCCGCGTTGCCGGATCATCTCCGTATCCGCGCCGGTCAGCACTTCGACAATGTGATTCAGTCCAAAGGCAAATCCGCTCTTCTGCTGCACGCGCAAGACAGAAGAGAGAAACTTTTGTGTTGCGATCGTCCCATCGAAAATCTCAGGCGGATTAAGGCAGTTGTCACAGCCGTCGCATGGTTCGTTAGGCCGTTCTTCGCCGAAGTAGCGCAGGAGCACGGCGCGGCGGCATTCGCGCGTCTCGGCGTAATGGACCATCTGACGCAACTGCTCGCGGGCGATGCGGGCTTCACTCTCGCTCTTTTCGTCGATGAACCGGGTCTGCTTCACCACATCGCCGGGATTGAAAAGGAGCACGCAATCGCTCGGCAGCCCATCACGGCCGGCGCGACCGGTTTCCTGATAATAACTCTCGATGTTCTTGGGCAGGTCATAGTGCACGACGAAACGCACGTTTGATTTATTGATTCCCATCCCGAAGGCGATCGTCGCGCTCACCACCCGGACGTCGTCGCGCAAAAACATCTCCTGGTGTTTGGCGCGTTCCCCGGCCTCGAGACCCGCATGATATGGTCTGGCCGGAATCCCGTCCGAGATTAACCGCGCGGCTATCGAATCAGCCGACTTGCGTGTCGCGCAATAAACAATGCCGCTGTCGTTAGGCCGATCTTTGAGGAATTCGAGCAATTGATCGTAACCCGCGACCTTCGGCATCACGCGGTATGTGAGATTGGGCCGGTCGAAACTCGCCACATAGCAGCGCGGCTGGCGCAATTCCAATTGCCTAACGATATCGTCGCGCACTCGCTCTGTGGCGGTCGCGGTCAGGGCCATCGTCGGAACGTCAGGCAAAAGCTCCCTCAGCTTGGAGAGCGCACGGTACTCCGGTCGAAAATCGTGGCCCCATTCGCTGATGCAATGCGCTTCGTCGATCGCGATCTGGGCGATATTCCAGCCGGGCAGTTTCTCGACGAACGATTCGAGCATGAGCCGCTCCGGCGCCACGTAGAGCAGTTGATAAGTGCCGTTGTGAAGTCCGCGTAAACGTCCGCGCGCTTCTGTCGCATCGAGGGCGGAATTCAAAAACGTGGCCGCGATTCCGCTCGCCTGCAGCGCATCGACCTGATCCTTCATGAGCGAAATGAGTGGCGATACGACGATCGTTAGGCCCTCACGCAACAGTGCCGGCAACTGAAAACAGAGCGACTTCCCGCCGCCGGTCGGCATGAGGACAAAGACATCGCGGCCCGCGAGCGCGTCGCGCACGATCGCCTCCTGCAGCGGGCGAAAGGCATCGTAGCCGAAGTACTTCTTCAGTGCGGCAGCGAGGGCGAGATTAGACATTCCGGGAGGTCCTGTTTGCATGCTTCAACTTTCGAGAAAGCGGCTGACAAATAACACATTTTCCTTGGCCTGCCGCTTGTTCTTCCTGCACCAAACAGTTTCCGATCGAGGAGTATTTCGCGCCAGAGCGATTTCAATTGCCTGTTCTCAGGCGCTTAATCCAACGTCTGCCGGTAGCGCTTGATGCCGATCGCCAACGCGATGACCGCGAAGAGCGCAATCGGCCAGAGCTCAAGCATGATGTCGTTAGCCGTGTTCCCCTTGAGCAAGATGCCGCGGATGATGCGCAGAAAATGCGTGAGTGGGAAAATCTCGCCGATGTATTGCGCCCACTGCGGCATGCCGCGGAAGGGAAACATAAAACCCGAAAGCAGAATCGAGGGGAGAAAGACGAAAAAGGTCATCTGCATCGCCTGAAGCTGGTTCTTGGCGATAGTTGAGAAAGTGATTCCCATCGCGAGATTGGCTGCGATGAAGACGAGGGCGACGAGCAAAAGCAGAAGAATGCTTCCCTGCATCGGAACGTGAAAGAGAAAATGGGCGGTGCCCAGGATGACGCCCGCCTGGATGTAGCCGACCACGATATAGGGAATAATCTTGCCGATCAGCACTTCGCTCGGACGCGTGGGCATGGAGAGCAGGTTTTCCATCGTGCCACGTTCCCGCTCGCGGGTGATGGCAAGGCCGGTAATCATGATCATCGTCATGGTGAGAATGGTTCCCATGAGTCCAGGAACGATATTGTATTGGGTTACGATTTCGGGGTTATAGAGCGCGTGAATGCGAAGGTCGATCGGACCATCCGTCGGATTGAGCGAGGCCAGCGGACCTTTGAGGTCGTTCTGCAGCGCAGTATTGAGGAGCGTGCCTAACGAACCGATTGCGTTGCCCGTTGCCGCCGGGTCGGTCGCGTCGCCTTCCACCAGGATCGCCGGTCGATCGCCCCGGAGAAGATCGCGACTGAAGTTTTGCGGAATGCTAATCACGAACTGCACCTTTCCGCGGGCGAGCAGTTCGTGTCCTTCCGCTTCGGTTTTCACTTGCCTGACGAAATCGAAGTAAGTGCTGTTTTTCATCGCCGCCAGAAGGGTACGTCCTTGCGGGCCCTGATCGGCGAGGAGGACCGCGGCGGGAAGATGGCGCGGGTCCGAATTGATCGCATAGCCAAAGAGAATCAGCTGGATGAGGGGGATACCGAACATCATGGCAAAGGTAAGACGGTCACGCCGCATCTGGGTGAATTCCTTCACCATGATTCCGCGTAAACGTTGAAACGAGAACCTCACCGCAAAAAATTGTCAGTCGATTCCTGCATCAGGCTGATGAAGGCGTCCTCCAGGCCGGATGGAATCTGGCGCCAGTCGTACGGCGGATGACGAAACTGTGCGATCGCGCGCTCCAGTTTGTCGGCGTCATCGCTGCTCACGTGGAGGGCATTACCGAAAGCGACTGCCTGCTGTACACCCGGTTGATGACGCAGCTGTTCGGTGAGCTTCGGCAGGTCCGGTCCGGTCACTGACCATGTCGTTAGGCCAACCTGCGCGATAACCTCCTCGACCGTACCATCGGCGAGCAGCTTACCATAAGAAATGTAAGCCAGCCGATGGCAGCGCTCCGCTTCGTCCATGTAATGAGTGGTGATGAGAAACGTTAGGCCGTTGGAAGCAAGCGCATGAATTTGTTCCCAAAAATCACGGCGCGCTTTCGGGTCGACACCCGCGGTCGGCTCATCGAGAAGGAGCAGTTTCGGCTGATGAATGAGGCAGGCGGCGAGGGCGAGTCGCTGTTTCCAGCCTCCCGAAAGCTGACCGGCAAGCTGGTCCTGTCGACCCTCCAGGCCGAGTCCCGCAATCGTTTGTCGAACGGCGGCCCGACGATTTTTCATCTCGTACATTCGCGCCACGAAATCGAGGTTCTCCTCGATGCTCAGGTCTTCCCAGAAACTAAAGCGCTGCGTCATGTAGCCGACTTTGCGTTTGATCGCTTCGCTCTCGTGAATCACATCGTTTCCGAGGACCTGACCGCTACCATCGTCGGCCCGGAGCAAACCGCAGAGCATGCGGAGGAAGGTCGTCTTACCGCTGCCGTTAGGCCCGAGAAAACCATAGATCTCTCCGGTGTTCACCCGCAGATCGACATGATCCACGACGGTGCGATGGCCGAACTGCTTGGTCATCCCTCGGACGTCGATCGCCTGCTCCCCATTTCTCATTGCCTAACGAATTCAACATCGACCGGTTGACCGGGATGCAATTTTGCCGCGCTCGCGGGAGGGAAATGAATCTCGACGAGAAAAACCAGCTTGGACCGGCTCTCGCGGCTGAAGATCACCGGCGGGGTGTACTCCGCGCGTTGTGAAATGTAGCTGATTTTCCCGACAAACGGCTCGCTCACGCCGTCGACCATGACACGCGCCTCCTGTCCCACGCGCAGCGGACCGATTTCGCTCTCGGGAACAAAAGCGCGGACTTTAATGTTAGGCGGCGGAAGCAACATGACGATCGGCTTCCCGGCCGCTACCCACTCGCCTTCGCGGAAGAGTGTGTCGAAAACCAAACCGGGTTGCGGAGCCGCCTGTTTCATTTGCTCGAGATTCCATTGCGTCTGCGCGAGCTGCTCACGGTCCTGATCGCGCGTCGAACGGGCGCGATCGTAATCCTGCGCTGCGGCCGGTCCCTGGCGGAAAAGTTGTTCCTCTCGCTTGAAATCGGCTTCTGCCATGGTGAACGCCGCCTGAGCCTGTTCGCGCGCCGCTTTTTCCATTGTCTCGTCGAGGGCAAAGAGCGGCTGACCTGCTTGTACTTGATCGCCCCGGCTAACAAAAAGCTTCTGCACGGTCCCGGCGAGGGGCGAACTGACATATACAAACTCGCCTTCGATATAGCCTTGGAAAGAATTGCCCGGCGCTTTTTCGCATCCTACGACAAGCAGGCAAAGCATCGCGACCAGGATAGCGACGCGGGAGCACTTCCATTGCATCACGTGCCTCATTTGCGCACCACCGCACCGTGGAGAAGAAGATCGAGCAATCCGACAAAGACTTCTCGTGGCGCCAGCTCCAGTTGCTCCAGCTTCTGGGGATTCATGATCGCCTGCACCGCACCGAGCAGGGTTTCGATCATCAGTTTTACCGGAATATCGGTACGCACGTGACCATCACGTTGTCCCTGGTGGAAAAGCCGGCCGAAGTGCTGGCGAATGAGATTGGCACGGCGTTGTTCGACACGCTGAAATACCTCGGGAGCCTTGCTCATGTCGCGGAGGAAGGCAGGCTGCAATTCATTCATCTCGCTCTGCACACCGCGCGAGAGGGCGTGGAGCGCTTCAGGAAAATGCTGCGAGCGCTGGCGAGTGACCTCGCGCAAAATACGTCGAATCGACTCGTATTTTGATTGAAGAACCGCAGCGAGAAGAGCGTCCTTGCTGGGGAAATGCGCGTAGAGGGTCTTTTTGCTTATGCGCAACTCGGCGGCGAGGTCGTCCATTGTGACGTTGCGAAAGCCGTGGCGAAAAAAATGAGCGCGGGCGGCGTTGAGGATGCGAGCACGCGTGGTGGGCAAAGGGGCGGACCGCTGGCGTGGGGGGCGTCGTGACGTTGAATTTTCTCTGCGCTTTGGCATTCTGTAAAACCTAGGAAACTATATCGGTATTTATAGTTTCCTAGTCTTATTTGTAGGTAAATTCGTTTTCTTCTCGATCGTTGAGCCTCGGCCGGAGTTGGCGGACAAAACCGCGCAACTCCCGGCAGGAGCAATTCCCAATCAGGCGCAAGCTGTGTAACTTGTGAAAGTGGAACGCGCGAAAGTCATCGCAATTTGCCTGGCTTCCCTCGCCTCGACCTTCGTGGCCGATTCCGCGGTCGCGCATTCTCCAGTCGCCCCAAACAACGCGGCCGATCCCGGCGCAAACACTCCGCTGAGCAGGAACTACACGGTCAGTTTTACGCTTTCTTCCGGAGACACCAAACAGCAGGGTGAAATCGTCACCGCCCGATCCGCCATCAGTTTCGACCTGGTCGGCGATCCGGAGCATACCTTGCGGTTCAAAGGGCAATTAAAGGAAACCGACAGCCAGCATATCACCCTGGTGTATGAGGCGATGCTGGTCACAGTGGTGATTGGTCCGGGCAACAATCGCCAAACCGCCAGCACGTCAGGGGAAGGTGCCGTCAAACTCGAGTTCAATAAACCAATCACGATCCTGAGTTCGCAACGCCAGCGATTGGACGTTTCCATTCGGCAGCTCGCAGCTTCGTTGCCTAGCCGCTGATCCTTTCCAGATCGGCGGTTTGCCTGTCGAAATCGGACGGTCCGCGGCAGGTTGGGTGGCCAACGGGACTCGAACCCGCAACAGCCAGAACCACAATCTGGGGCTCTACCATTGAGCTATGGCCACCGTCGCGCTCGACTTTAGGTTTTCCACATTCAATTGCAAAGACAAAGGCCGGTGTCGTACGCCCCGTCGTTGCAACGCCAGAACCGGTCAGCTATTGTCTGCGCTCTTCGAGATGAGCAAAACCGGCTTGCTTCTCCTCGCCGTGATCGCGGCGCTTTTCTTGCCGCCGAGGTCCTCCCCGGCACAGGACCAGGACGTCGATCCGTCGGAGATTTTCCTCAAAGCTTATATGACTGCGCAGTTGGGCGAAAAGCTGGAGCGGGAAAATCAATTCAAGCCAGCGCTTTCCAAATTTCGTTTCGCTGGTGCGCTCCTCGAGGAGTTGAAAAAGAACCACGCCGATTGGCAGCCGGCAATCGTCGAGTATCGCGGGCGAAAAGTCTCTGAGGCAATTCTTCGCGTGCAAAGCAAACTCACTACGCAAAGCGATCTCGCCGCGAGAGCCGAGCCGTCGCCGGAAAACGGAACAGGCGCCGCACCTGACACTGCGCCGAGCGGGCCGCGAGTCGAGACCGCGCCGCCACCACCAGGGGCGGCGGACCTTCAGGCCGCAATCCAGAACGCGACCCAGGATCTGCGCGCTCGCGTCAACGCGCTCGAGAACGAGTTAAAGAAATCGCAGGATCAAGTCTCAGCGGCGCAAAAGGAGAAGTTTGACCTCGTCGGCCGACTGCAATCCGCGACGGCGGAACTGGATCAGGCAAAAGGCGATGTCGGCAAGTCCCAAAAAGCCGAAAGAGAAGTGCGCGATCAGCTTCTTACTGCGCAGAACTCGCTGCAAGCGATTCAGTCCGGTGGCAAAGGCGACGAGCAAGCCACCGCCGCTCTTCGTAACGAAATCGCACAGTTGAAAAAAGCGCTCGAAACTGCCGAAGCCGGGCGTGCCACGGCCGCGAAGGAAAGCGCGAGCACGAATACCAAATTGCTTGAGAGCCGACAGCAGGTTGCCAGCCTCACCCAGCAGCGGGACACGGCCCGGCTTGAACGCGACGATGCTTTGCGCGCATTAAGGGAAACGGGCGACGCCCAGGCGCGGGTGCAGGCGCTGGTGGCGGAGAATGGTGAGTTGCAAAAGAAACTCGCAGCCGCTGAAAACACCGTCCGCCAGATCAGCGCAGATAAACCGCGCAAGGAACAGGAACTGCAAGCCGCGCGGCAGGAGTTGGAAAAGTTGCGCGATCAGTTGATCACCAGCCAAAAAGCGAACCAGGATTCAGAGAAAACGATCGCGGATTTGCGCTCGCAGCTCGATGAGGCGAGCGGCCAACTCGCTGCGCTCAAACTCAATGGCGAGACACCGGAAGAAAGCGCGAAACTGGTCAAGGAAAATCAGATGTTGCGCGCAATCGTGGTGCGCGAACGTCAGGAGGAAGCACGACGCGAGCAGGCAAAGAAGCTTATGCTGGCAGAGTTCGACAAGCTCAAGATCAAGTCCGACGTGCTTGATCAGCAGATCCATTTGCTCGCCGAGCCAATCACCAAGCTGAGCCCGGAGGAATTGACGCTGCTCAAGACGCCGGTCGTTGCAATTTCCGATTCCCAGCCGGGCACCGTGAAAGCCAGCCTGACAATGGCGAAACCGGCAACAATTACGATTAGCGATTCGCCGGCTAAGGCGAAAGCGACTCCGCCTAACGACAAGAGTTCGCTTGAATCGGTCGCCAGCGGCGAAAACAACTCGATTGGACCCGAGGTTATCACGACCTTCAAACCCGGGGTTCCGTCCGATCTTCTTCCTCTCGCCCAAGAAGCGAAGCGGAACTTTGACAAGGGCAACTACCGGGCAGCGGAAAAGCAATATCAGGAAATCCTGGCGAAGAATCCTAACAATCTTTACGCGCTATCAAATCTGGGCGTTGTCCTCTTCCGCGGTGGCAAACTCAAAGCTGCCGAACTGACACTGAAAAAAGCGCTCGCTCTTGCGCCGCGTGATGAGTTCGCTCACACCACCCTCGGGATTGTTTATTATCAGCAGGACAAATTCGACGATGCGCTTTCCGAACTGACGAAGTCGCTCGCCATCAATCCGAAAAGTGCGACCGCGCACAACTATCTCGGCATTACCGCAAGCCAGAAAGGCTGGCAGGAAGCGGCGGAGAAGGAAATGCTCGAAGCAATTGCCGATAACCCCGATTACGCCGACGCGCATTTCAATCTCGCGGTCGTCTATTCCACCTCACAGCCCCCGGCAAAAGAGCTTGCTCGCCGTCATTACGAGAAAGCGCTCGCTCTCGGCGCACAGCCGGATCCGATTCTCGACAAGATGTTGCGTTGAGTCCCTGCAAGCGAGCATGGGATCGAACATCCGCACTGGAAAAGCTGGCCGGCTGACAAGTTCGACTTCCCAGCCAATGCGACTCGTTACGGCCAACAATTTGTCGGACCGCTCGCTGGACAGCTTCGCTCTGCCTTCTCACCGATGGCTCTCGTCCCGATTTACGGCAGAACGGAATCAGCTCGTTAAAGGCGTGTTGCGCGCTGGCGGAGAAGGAGCCGACCGGTTGCCGAGGATTTAGTCTCGCTTGCCGCCGAGCAGTTCGCGCAGGACGAATTGCAGAATGCCACCGTGCCGGTAGTACTCGACTTCGATCGGAGTATCGATGCGCAATTTTACCGGCACCTCCTGCTTCGCGCCACTCGTGCGTTCGATGGCGAGAATAAGATTTTGCCCTGGCTGAATCAAATCGGAGAGACCGGTGATGCTGTACGTTTCCGAGCCATCCACGCCTAACGACTGCACGCTCGTCCCCTCGAGAAATTGCAATGGCAGTACGCCCATGCCGACCAGATTCGAGCGATGAATCCGCTCAAAGCTGGCCGCCACCACCGCTCGCACGCCTAACAACCGGGTACCTTTTGCCGCCCAATCGCGACTTGATCCCGTGCCGTATTCCGTGCCTGCGAGAATCACGAGCGGCGTTTTCGTTTCCGCATACCTCATCGCGGCATCGAAGATGGACATCTGCTTTTCGCTCGGTTGGTGAATCGTGACGCCGCCCTCGGTGCCAGGTACCATCAGGTTCTTGATCCGGACGTTGGCGAAGGTCCCGCGGGTCATGACAAGGTCGTTGCCCCGCCGGCTGCCATAGCTGTTGAAGTCTTCGGGCGCAATCCCCCGCGAAATAAGGTATTGCCCGGCGGGCGACTTCGCCTTGATCGCGCCTGCCGGCGAAATGTGATCGGTTGTGACCGAATCGCCAAAAATGCCTAACGAACGCGCCTCCCGAATGTCTTCGATCTTTCCCACCGCCATCGAGAAACCCGTGAAGAACGGCGGCTCGTGAATGTAATCACTCTTTTCGTCCCACTGATAAATCTCACCGGTGCTCGAGGAGATATCGTTCCACTTCGGATTTTGGTCGGCGAAGTCGCGATAGAGTTTGCGGAACACTTCCGGAGAGAGCGCCGACTGCATAACATCGCGGATCTCGCCTAACGACGGCCAGAGATCCTTAAGATAAACGTGGCGGCCCTCCTTGTCCTTTCCGAGCGGGTCTGTGGCCAGATTGAGGTCGATTCGTCCAGCAAGGGCGAAGGCGACCACGAGTGGTGGCGACATAAGGAAATTGGCCTTGATGTTTTGATGGACGCGGGCCTCGAAGTTACGGTTGCCGGAGAGAACGGAGGCCGCGACGAGATCGTGTTCGTTAATCGCTTCCTCGATGCGCGGGTGGAGAGGTCCGGAGTTGCCGATGCAGGTGGTGCAACCGTAGCCGACAATGTTAAAGCCGAGCTGGTCGAGATATTCTTGCAGGCCAGTCTTGGCAAGATAGTCAGAGACGACACGCGAGCCGGGAGCGAGAGAGGTTTTTACCGCCGGGTCGATTGTTAGGCCACGCTCAACCGCCTTCTTTGCCAGGAGGCCGGCGGCAAGCATCACGCTCGGGTTGCTTGTGTTGGTGCAGCTGGTGATCGCAGCGATGAGAACGCTGCCGTGGCCAATATGGCTCTCGCCTTCATGCCGCACGGTGTCGGGTGGCGCGGGCATTTCGTCTATAGGATCGGGTGTTGGACGATTGGAAATCATTTCCAGCTTGTTGAGCTGATCACCGGGCTCGATGCCTTGTTCGCGCTGGTCGGTGGAAGGCATTTCCTCTTCGTGCGGAGTTTTGCCATTTAGCCTAACGACATATTGCCGGCCGAGATCGCCGTTCGTTTTTCCGTAACCGCCTTCCTTAACCGGTTTTCCGAGAAGCGAACGGAAGACGTTGCCCAGTTCCGGCAGGTTGATCCGGTCTTGCGGACGTTTCGGTCCGGCAACGCTCGGCTGCACATCGCGTAAGTCGAGCTCGAGGTCGACGCTGTAGTCGATCTCACCTCTGCGCGGCATGCCGAACATGTTCTGCGCGCGGAAATAATTCTCGAAAGCGACGCAAGTCTCTTCGCGACGACCAGTCGCGCGGAGATAATTGACCGACTCAGCGTCGACCGGAAAATAGCCCATCGTGGCACCGTATTCAGGTGACATATTGCCGACCGTGGCGCGATCGGGAAGCGGCAGTGAGACCGCACCTTCGCCGTAGAACTCGACAAACTTTCCCACGACCTTTTGCGCGCGCAGCATTTGCGTGATGTGGAGTGCGAGATCCGTCGCGGTGACGCCTTCGCGCAAAGCGCCAGTCATGTGCACGCCGACAACTTCCGGCGTGAGAAAGTAAACGGGTTGGCCGAGCATGCCCGCTTCGGCTTCAATGCCACCGACACCCCAGCCGACGACACCGAGCCCGTTGATCATCGTTGTGTGGGAGTCGGTGCCGACGAGCGTGTCAGGGTAAAAGAGTTGAGAGGTGGAAGAGTCGAAGGGCTGAGACAGAACCCCTTTCGCCAGGTATTCCAGATTGACCTGATGCACAATACCGATGCCCGGTGGAACCAGACCGAAGGTCTTAAAGGCTTGCTGGCCCCATTTCAGGAATTGGTAGCGCTCGCGGTTGCGCTTGAACTCCATCTCTAGATTAAGCCGAAGCGCTGCCGCCGATCCGAAAAAATCAACCTGCACGGAGTGATCGACCACGAGATCAACCGGCACGAGCGGCTCGATGATTTTTGGATCGCCACCTACCTCCTTTACCGCGCTACGCATTGCAGCGAGATCGACCACCAGTGGGACGCCGGTAAAATCCTGCAGGACAATCCGGGCAACAACGAAAGGAATCTCCGCATTCGCGGGCGACTTCGCGCTCCACTTGGCGAGTGTCTCCACATCCCTCCGCCCAACTTTCTTGCCATCGCAATTCCTCAAGACCGATTCGAGAACGATGCGGATGCTGACGGGCAAACGAGAGATTTTGCCGATACCCTGCTCTTCAAGAGCCGGAAGGGAATGGAGAAAACCTTCGCGGCCTTTACCGGCGTTGAACTTTCGCAGGGTATTGAATTCGTTAGGCATTATTTCAACTCGGCCAGTTTGGCTTTGATCTTATCGAAATCGGGCAGCTCACGCGCGTCGTCGTGGACTTCGGCATATTGAACAATCCCGTCGCGATCGATGAGGAAAGCTGCGCGTTTGGCCACGCCGGCGAAACCCAGATTCAACTGCGGAAGAAATGAGTCGTAGGTCACCCCGTAGTCGTTAGTCACCTTGTGTTCATAGTCACTCAGGAGCGTGACGTTGATTTTCTCCTTCTGCGCCCAGGCTTCCTGTGCGAAAGGATTGTCGCCGCTGATCCCGTAAACTTCGCAGTTCAAATCGGCATATTCGCGCAGCCCGTTGCCGACCCCGCACATTTCCTGAGTGCAGGTGCCGGTAAAGGCCATCGGAAAAAAAAGCAGCAGCGTATTCCTGTTGCCAAAATTTTCGCTCAAGCGAATCGGCCGAGGGCCGTCCGGCGTTTTTGTGGGAAGAGTAAAATCAGGTGCTTTGCTGCCAACAATAGGTGCCATAGGTATTTGCTCCGCTTCGATCGTGCGCAGGAGGAGATTGCACTATAGAAACAGCCCGCGCGGGGTCAAAGCAATTGCCGCGGTGCCGAACGGGGAGACGAAGCCGCGGCTCGTTAGGCGCTGTGGCCGGAAGTAGCAACCAACGTCGAGACCCGCTTCTGTTTGGAGTTCGATTTCTCGACTGTCTTCCTCGCTGGATCGCTCGGCTTTCTATCAGGCGCCTGAGCAGTAAAGATCGCCCGGCTCGGACTGCCGTTGAACTTCGGCAGCTTGGGCAGGGAATCGGGAGTGATGCAGACGAGCTGGCCGATCTGGAGCTGCGAGTAAACCTCAGTCACATCCTTCGAACACATGCGCACACAACCATAACTAGCTGGTTTTCCTATCGCTTTTTCCTGCGGCGTGCCGTGGATGTAGATGCCTCGATTGTAAGCGTTCGCGTTTTCCCTCTGAAGACCACGCAACCAGATGATGCGGGTAACGATCGGATCGCGACCGGGGGCATTGGGTCGCAGGATTTCACCAGTGAACCGGCGGTTGTGGAAGACGGCGCCAGTCGGCGCATGGTCGCCAATTTTTTGCGCGACCTGAAGCCAGCCTAACGGCGTGGCCATGCTGCCCCAACGATCGCCGATGCCGAATCTCGAGGTGGAGATGGGATAAACGCCGGCGCGTTGGCCATTCTCAACCACCATCAGCTTTTGGTCGCGAACACTGATGATGATGCGCGCAGGCAGAGGCGCGCTTTCCGCACCGCCAGCCTGACTAACGACAGTAGAGGCGAGGAAAACTACCGCGGAAAAGCAACTACGAAAAAACATTGGCGTGTCGTTTACAGGATGAGTGCGCTCTTGTCACGCAGGAAATGCAATTTCGCGGGCATCGGAAAGATGAAAGCGCGGCCACCATTGGGCGAGCGAGCAAAACGCGACATAGAGAAATCCACCTTGGAACATGAGTAGAAACGGCAAGCTGAAGTATTGTCCGTGAGTCAGCGCGTACCAGACGAAGTAGCTAAAATAAATCGCGAAAGCTACTTCGACGAGCGGAAGAAACGACTTGAGCGGCATATAACGGCAGGAGCGCCAGCTCTGCGATTTCTTTTCGATGCCATACTTGGGGGTGCGTTTGAATTCTGACTGATGATTGAAGACGGCCTCGAGCACCGCGCGCGCATTGTTGATGGAAAGCCCCACTCCAAGTGCGATCAAGGCCGGCAAAAGCAGGATCTCGCGCATCCAAGTGCGAGGATGCAACTCTCGCTGTGCGCAGATGTAGAAGACTGCAACGGAAAGTGAGGCGGCGAGAAAAATCGGAACGTCGAGCAGGAACATCCGCATCCAGCTCGACTGCGGTCCGCCGGCGGATGGATGAAGGAGGACGCAAAGACAGGCGAGCAGAAGATAGGCGAAGTTGGAAGTGAGATGGCCAGTAGCTTCGACCTTGATCGCCAGCGGCAACTGACTGCGCCAAATCCGCGGCAGCAATTTCTTGCAGGTTTGGATCGAGCCTTTGGTCCAGCGATGCTGCTGTGATTTGAAACCATTCATATCAACGGGCAATTCCGCCGGCGTAACGACGTCGTTAAGGAAAACGAAGCGCCAACCTTCCAGCTGCGCTCGGTAACTGAGGTCGAGATCTTCCGTGAGGGTGTCATGCTGCCAGCCACCCGATTGTTCGATGCAGGTTTTGCGCCAAAGGCCAGCTGTGCCGTTGAAGTTGAAAAAGCGACCACTACGGCTGCGCGCGACCTGTTCGAGGAGGAGGTGACCATCGAGGAACATCGCCTGTACCCGGGTGAGCAAGGAATACCCACGGTTGAGATGGCCCCAGCGCGTCTGGATCATTCCGACCTTGGGATCGGTAAAGAAATGCACAGTCGACTTGAGCAGTTGTGGCGGCGGTACGAAGTCGGCATCGAGAATGCAAACGAATTCCCCCCGGGCCGTCGCCAAGCCGGCCTCGAGCGCGCCCGCCTTGTAGCCGGTCCGCTCGGTTCGCTGAATCAGATCGACATCGAATCCTCGCGCAATAAGGCGTTGCACGCAGGAAATCGTTACGTCGCGGGTCTCGTCGGTTGAATCGTCAAGCACCTGGATTTGCAATTGCTCGCGCGGATACTCCAGCTCGCTTACCGCTTTCAAGAGCCGTTCGACGACATAGATCTCGTTGAAAATCGGCAGTTGAATCGTGATGATCGGCAGTTCCTCAAAGTACGCCAGCGGTCGCGGAGCACGTTTCCGATTCTTCAGGAAGAGATAGACAATGAAATAGCGGTGGATTCCGTAAGCAGAAAGCCCCAGCAGGACGCTGAGGTAACAAAACGTCCAGATCACGTCGACTAGGTTTGCTCCCATATGAATGCCACGCCGTGCCGCTCGTCAAGACGCACGGAAGGCGACATGATGCCGCCTTCGCGAATGGCGTCAAATCAAAATCTCAGCCGCGCGGTGCTGGGAAAAGGCACGCCGGCACCGAGTTGGTTAGGGCCTTTATCCGCGAATTTGAACGCACGAGGCAAGCATTCGAACGTGGTCGTTCGATTTTATCATGCGAAGGGGAATTGCTCCTGGCGATGGCCCGTTGGCTGGAGTAGTTGGCGCTAGGGTAATCCCAGCACCCCGATTCGCCGGTTGCGCAAGGGACAAAGCAGCCGAAGACTGAGCGGGCATTCCGATCGAAATCGTGCAAGAGCAAGACAAACTTCGGAGTCGGCCAAGGGGGCGGTTCCAAAGTCTCAACGTCGTTATCAGCATCCTAATCGCTGGCTGGGTGCCGGTGATTTTCATGCTCATGGTCTCTTACACGATTTTGAGCAACACCCTGGAATCAAAAATCCTGCGTGACCGACAGACCTTTGTGCAGCTGATCGCGCACTTGGTGGGCGACGACCTCGGTCGCTCTTCCGCGATTGTGGATTATTACCAGACGTATCCGCCGGTCGCGAACATCTTCAGCGCGCGCTATCCCGATCTCGCTGCGAAAGGGTGGCTGCAGGAAACATATTATTCCCATCCGCGCATCGACGGGATGTTTCTCACCACGGCGGATGGGGGTCTGATCGCTTCGTTGCCGGATGATCCGACGATGACGCTGCGCAACGATATTTCAAAGATCTGGCTAGCGAGCGCGCGCAATGTGACCAAGAACGCTTACGTCTCTCCAGTTCATCCGCGCTCTTCCGACGGCCGGATCGCGACGGATATCACCAGCCCGGTGCACGGACCCGACGGGCGCACAATCGGTTTTGTGGGCGTTTCTGTCCTAGTGGAACGAATCGGGCGCCGCCTCTCGCTCATCGATTTCGCGGATCAGGCGCAATGTCAGATCGTTGACCAAAACGGCACCGCGCTTTTCGGCGATGACTTCAAACCGAGCACCGGCACGGTCTCGCCGCAGATGCAATCGCTTATCAAGCGCATGCATGTGGACAAGAGCGGCCACATCGAAGAGAACGGCGTGATCTATTCTTCGGCGCCCGTGGAAGAGACCGGCTGGACGACCATCGTGAAGCAACCTAGAGCTGTCGCGTATCGGCCTGTGCACGACTTGCTCGAAAAAATGACCGTGCTGGCGACGTGGCTCATTGTCGGGACCGGCATCATCGCATGGCTGGCCGGGAAGTTTTACCGCCGTCAAAGCGAAGCAGCGGCACGCATCGAGCGCGAGGTCACCTTTAACGACAAGATTCTTGCTAATATGCCGAGCGGCATCGCGCTGGTTGACTCAGAGACCCGGCGCTTTTTGCAAGCAAACGAAGCCTTTGGCCAAATGGCGCGGCGCTTCGGAAATCTGCCTCCGGAAAGAGAAGTGCGCGAAGCGACGTACCAGGAAGTAAACATCGCACCGGCCGATGCGATCGAGAAAGTTCTGTCGTTTGGTACGCCCTTCCAACTCATCGAGCAGCCACTGGTGGATCGTTCTGGCGGAACGAATTTTGTGAATGTAAATCTGCTTCGCCTTCAGGATTCGAAGCAGAATGTGCAAGGCGTCCTCTATCTCGTGGAAGACAAGACACGTGATGTGCGTCTCCGCCAGGAATTGATCTCGGCCAACGCGGCCAAGGATCAATTTCTGGCGCTGCTCTCACATGAATTGCGCAACCCGCTTTCTCCCGTCATCGCAATGGTGGGCGAGTTGGAAGCGCGTGCTTCGGAAAGCGCTGACCTCCGTCAGCCGCTCGAAGTGATCCGGCGCAACGTCGAATTGGAGGCTCGACTGATCGATGACCTGCTCGACGTGACGCGCATCGCAAAAGGCAAGCTGCAACTCAGCTTTGAAGTCACGTCCATCCACGAAACCTTGCGGCGCGCGTATGAAATTTGTCGCGAAGATATCCGGCAGAAAAATCTTGCCTTCGAGTTTCGCCTGAACGCCGAGCAAGATTATGTCAGCGGTGATCCGGCACGACTGCAGCAGGTCTTTTGGAACCTGATCAAGAACGGTGTCAAGTTCACCTCCGACGGCGGCAAGATCGTGGTCGAAACGGAGAATCTCAGCGATGAACGGATTGCGATTCGCGTTATTGACTCCGGCATTGGCATCGCGCCCGCCAAGATCGACAAAGTTTTCAACGCCTTTGAGCAGGGACAAAGCTCAATTACGAGAAAGTTTGGCGGGCTTGGGCTTGGCCTGGCGATTTCAAAGGCGATGGTGAAGGCGCATGGTGGAACGATCACCGTTGAAAGCGCAGGCGTGAGCCAAGGCTCGACCTTTAGCGTGGTCCTCAATATTGTTCCTGCGCCAGCCGAGGTGCAATCCGCCAAACCGGCGATTTTGCCCAAAGACGGCCGAGGAAAAAGGGTTACCCGAAAAGGCCATCTTCTCGTCGTGGACGATCATCATGACACCTGCATCGGAATGAAGATGCTGCTCGAGCGCCGCGGTTACCAGATTACGCTCGCCCACACCGTGGATCAGGCTCTCGAAAAAGCGGAGGCCGAGAAGTTTGATCTCTTAATCAGCGATATCGGTTTGCCCGACCGGAGCGGTTATGAGCTGATGCAGGAGCTGCGAGCCAAAAGCAAGCTGCGCGGGATCGCCATGAGTGGTTTTGGGATGGAGAACGATATTTTGAAAGCGCGTGCCGCCGGTTTTTCTGAGCATCTAACGAAGCCTATCAATTTCGACCGGCTGGACGAAGCAATTCGCAGTCTCCTCGTAGATTGACGAATTTGCCTAACGAAGGAGCAATCTTTAGGCTTTTGGTAGCCGCGCATCCACTAGTCCGCAAATCACGTGGAGGATGAACTTGTGCGCTTCCTGAATCCGCGCCGTTGAATCGCTGCGCACGAGCAGCTCAATTTCCGCCAAGCCCTTGGCCGAGCCACCGTTCCGCCCTAGCAATGCCAGAGTAGTTAAACCGCGAGCTTTTCCCTCTTCTAGTGCGCGCAGGATATTTTTGGAATTGCCGCTGGTTGTAATTGCGACCAATACGTCGCCCTCTTTGCCCAACCCCTCAACCTGTCGGGCAAAGACTTCATCGTAGCCGTAGTCATTTCCGATTGCGCTCATCAGGCTGCCACCCTGCGCAAGATTGAGCGCGGGATATGGCCGCCGGTCGGTGACAAAGCGGCAACCAAACTCGGCCGAGAAGTCCGCCCCATCGGCGGCGCTTCCGCCATTGCCGCAGACGAGCAATTTTCGACCGGCGCAGAGGCATTCCACCATCGCGTCCACGGCCCGGCCCATCGGCTCGGCCATTTCGTGAAGCGATTCAAGGGTGCCGCAAGCGGCGCGGATCGATTCGTCTAAATGTTGCGTGATGTCTCCCATGGCGATTCCCCAAGAATTCCGGGGAGCTGGCGCAGCCGATACAACTGGTCGGCCAGGCGCGCAACCGATTCCTAGATTGATTCCCCGGATTCAAACAAGCACGGACGCTGAATGTTGCTTGATCGGACGACCATTTGGGACTTATCTCCGTCTGAAAGGGAGGCGCGTCGACGCCAGTTTTCAGGGATTTCAGTCTGCTGTCATTCGGACGGCGATAAGAATTCTGTATACAGAAAACCCAAAAGTTCATAGTCTCTAAAGCTCCTATCATCGAAAATTCATGAGCAACGCATCGAGCGCAGAAGCCAGCACACAAAACAAGACCTATCAGTCTACTGCTCCCGTCACGCTGTCGGTCATCTTTCCAGCTTTCAATGAAGAAGCAAACATCCGCCAGACGGTGGAAGCAGCCCGCATGGTGCTGCCCAAACTGGCGCAAACTTGGGAGATCATCCTGGTCAATGACGGAAGCAGAGATGGGACCACGCCGATCTGCGATGAACTCGCCGCGCAGTTTCCGGAGGTGCGGGCCATTCACCATATGGTCAACCGTGGTTATGGCGCCGCGCTCAAAAGCGGCATTCTCGCGTCGCAATATGATTACATTTTTTTCACCGACTCAGACGGTCAGTTCGACCTCCAGGAACTCGAGCACCTTCTTGAGTACGCCGAACATTACGAAATCGTCACCGGATATCGCGGAAAACGCCAGGACCCGCCGCATCGCCTTATCAATGCCTGGGGATGGAAGACGCTTGTCCGCATGGTCCTCGGTGTGAAAGTGCGCGATATCGATTGTGCCTTCAAAATTTTCCAGCGATCCGTCTTCCATCGGGTGCAAATCCGCGCAGTCGGGGCGATGGTGAATACCGAAATTCTTGCACAGGCCAACAGCTTCGGAATGCGAATTCACGAAGTGAAGGTAAGTCACTATCCTCGACGCGCCGGCAAGCCATCGGGCGCAAATCTCCGCGTCATCGCCAAGGCGTTCAAGGAGCTCTTCCGTCTCTGGGGTCAGTTGCGTAAAGTGAGCCACGAACAAGCAGGACTGTTTCGCACGGAGCAATTGCTGATCGAATCGCCCGTTTACAATCCGCCGACCGATTACGGGCGCATTGCGAAAAACAGAAACGTTCTCTCTCCAGTCGTGGTCGATTCGGTCGCGCAGCGAGAAATCAGCGACGAATGCTTTGCTGATTAGGCGTTGACCTGACGAGTGCGGCTTGGCCGGGAAAAATGGAACCGGCCACGACGCTGATTCTGGAGTCGATCAACGGGCAAAATTCCAAGAAGAAACTGCCTTTAGGAATCGCGAGACCGGTTTCGCTCTCGAACTGAAAAAAATGAGGATGTGAGGATTGGCGGAGAAATCAAAACAACTAATCCGGCTGGAACCAGAATCGCTATTGTGAAAGATGCTGTCCGTTCGTCACGGACGAAGTGGCTCAGTATCTGCTAAATTGCCTGCCTGACCCAAATCATGCTTAAGAAGCTTTTCTCGCGATCGACCGCCTCTGAAGCGACCGACCCGATCTCGTCTCCGCCCAACGAATCCCGCCGACGCGTAATGGTGATCGGACTTGACTGCGCCGCGCCGGAATTGATTTTCGAACGCTGGCTCGACGATCTGCCGAACCTGAAATCGCTCTGCCAACGCGGTCTTCGTGGCGCGTTGCGCTCTTGCGACCCGCCGATCACCGTCCCGGCCTGGTCAGTGATGATGTCGTCCAAGAGTCCGGGCCGACTCGGCGTCTACGGATTTCGGAATCGCGCCGATCATTCCTATGATCGTTATTCGATCGCAAACTCGCTTGCGATCAAGGAAGATCGGCTCTGGGAAATACTCTCGCGCGAAGGAAAACGCTCGATCGTCATCGGAGTTCCAGGCACCTACCCGCCGAAACCGCTGAACGGCACGATGGTGACCGATTTCCTCACCCCCGACATTTCATGCGACTACACCTACCCGCCTGAGTTCAAGCAGGAAATCGAACGCGTCGTCGGTGAATACATTCTCGATGTCCGCGACTTTCGTTCCGGCAATAAGGAAAAAATTCTGGCTGACATTTACGAGATGACGCGCAAACGTTTCGAGCTCGCACGCCATCTTCTCGCGAGGGACGACTGGGATTATTTTATCATGGTCGAAATGGGCACCGACCGCATCCATCACGCGCTGTGGGATAACATGGATCCAGCGCATCGCTTCTACCAAGCTGGAAATAAGTTCGAGAACGCGATCCACAATTATTACCAGGAAGTCGATCGTGAAATCGGCGAGCTCTTGAAATTCGCGGACGCCACGACCGACGTTTTTGTTGTCTCCGACCACGGCGCGAAACGAATGGATGGCGGCATTTGCATTAACGAATGGTTGATGCAAAACGGCTATCTGGCGCTCAAGGAGCAGCCTTCGAATGCGCTTCCGCTTTCTAAGCTGAGAATCGACTGGGCGCATACCAAGGCGTGGGGCGACGGCGGTTACTACGCGCGCGTTTTTCTTAACGTTGCCGGGCGCGAACCGGAAGGCACGATCGCACAAGAAGATTACGAGAAAGTGCGCGACGAGCTGATCGCGGGTTTGAAATCGATTCCCGATGAAAATGGTCGCGACATCGGCACGCAGGTTTATCGGCCGGAAGAATTGTACCGCGAGGTGCGCGGCGTAGCACCCGATCTGATCGTTTACTTCGGCAGCCTTTACTGGCGCTCAGTGGGCACGGTAGGCGGAGGAAAAATCCACACCTTTGAGAACGATACTGGCCCGGATGGAGCCAATCACGCCGAGAACGGAATGATCATCTGGCGCCCGGCCGGTAACTCCTCCGGCAAGCAAATTGAGGGTGCCAACATCACAGACGTTGCACCGACAATTTTGCGTATTTTCGGTCTTCCAATTCCCGCCGATATGGAGGGCAAAGCACTCGCTGGTTGAGCGGCGAGTTGCGGCCTAACGATGAAACCGCTACCCAAAAATTTCCTCAGCGAAATCAAAATGGTGCGGGCGCGCACGCCTCTGCGTTTGAGTTTTGGCGGCGGAGGCACCGACGTCTCACCCTACGCCGATACACACGGCGGCTGTGTATTGAACGCGACCATCACCCGCTACGTTTATGGCACCCTTGTGCCAAAGTCGGAACCCTCCATCGGCTTTCGCTCCTTCGATTACGGCACCGTTGTCTATTGGACGCAGGAGGATCATTTCCAGTTCGACGGTCAAATGGACCTCGTAAAGGGCGTCCTCAAGCGCTTTGACCTCGACAAGCTTCGCGCGGAAGGTTTTGATCTTTTTGTTCACGCCGATGCACCTCCCGGCTCCGGTCTTGGTAGTTCATCCACTTTTACCGTCGCGCTCATTGGCCTCTTTCGGGAGTTGCTCGGTTTGCCGATCACTTCCAACGGCATGGCTAAACTTGCCTACGACATCGAGCGCAACGACGTCGGAATCAAAGGCGGCCGCCAGGATCAATGGGCTGCGGCTTTCGGCGGTTTCAACTTCATGGAGTTTCACGGCGATGAGGTGGTCGTGACGCCACTGCGGCTAAGCGAATACCTCATTAACGAGCTGGAATATAATCTCCTCCTTTGCTTCACCGGCAGTCGCGAATCGCAGCCGATCATCGATAGCCAGATGCAGAGTGCCGAGAAAAAAGAAGCTGAGCCGCTCGCGGCCATGGATCAGGTGAAAGCGATCGCCTACGAAATGAGAAAGGCGTTGCTGGCGAGCGATCTCGATCGCTTCGGCGACATGCTTCACGAAGGTTGGCTGCAAAAGAAGAAGATGGCCAAGGGGATCACCACGCCTCGGATTGACGAGCTTTACGACGAAGCGCGCAAAGCCGGCGCGATCGGAGGCAAGATCACTGGCGCCGGCGGTGGTGGCCACCTCCTGCTTTATTGTCCCTTCAACAAACGCCACATTGTAAAGGAACGTCTGCTTTCACTCGGCACTTCGGTGACCGATTTCCGTTTCGATCCGGTGGGTATGCAAACCTGGCGAGTTTACAAATGAGCACTGGGCGACTCTCGAACCAGCTCCCCTTTACGGAAGCGACCATGGCGTCTAACCTCCCCGCCACATGAAAAAGGCACCCAAGGTAGTTGTCGTCGGCTTGGACTCCGCGACGTGGAAGCTCATCCGGCCGTGGATGGCGGAAGGTAGCCTGCCAAATCTGGCGCGCCTCATGAAGGCTGGTGTCTCGGGAACGTTGCAGTCGGTTCTTCCGCCAATTACCCCTCCGGCTTGGACCTCATTCATGACCGGTAAGAATCCCGGAAAACACGGGATCTTTCACTTTGTCGAGACTGAACACGGCGGCTACGCCATGAACTACGCCAACGCCACTTCCCGGCGTTCGCCCACTGTCTGGAAGCTCCTCAATGATGCCGGATACACTGTCGGAACGATGAACATTCCGTTCACCTATCCACCGGAGAAATTGAACGGCTTTCAGATTTCCGGCATGGACACGCCGTCGGAAAAAAGCCCTTTCATTCATCCGCCCGACCTGCAGCAGGAGCTGCTGAAGCATCTTGGCGAAATCCAACTCGATCTTCGTTTTCTCGGTGCAATGACGACCGACGACCGGCGCAACCAGGTCCTGGCCGAGATGGAAAAGATGGACCGGCAATGGAGCAAGGCAGCGCTTTACCTTCTGGAGAATCATCCACAGGACGTGATGATGTTTGTGTTCATGTCGATCGACACCGTCCAGCACTATTTCTGGCAACACATGGACAAGGATCATTTTATTCATGATCCGAAGCTGGCACCAAAGTTTGGCGACGCAGTGCGCAGAGTTTATGAACGACTCGACGCTACAACCGGAGAAATCGTCAATCGTTTGCCACCAGATGCCACCGTCTTCGTCGTCTCCGACCACGGCGGAGGCCCAGTCGTGGACCGCACGATCTTTCTCAACCGTTATCTCGCCCAGCTCGGCCTTCTGAGTTATCAAGAGAATGCAGCCTCGCCCCTGCGCACTCTTGGGAAGAAGGCCATGCGGACCGCCTTTGCCGCTTTGCGATCCACGCTCACCTCACGTCAGAAGAGCAAACTCGCTGAGCTTTTCCCAAAGCTGCACAAACGAAGCGAGATGTCCTACTCCTCCTTCACCAGCATCGATTGGAGCCGGACCAAAGCCTATTGCAGTGAAGTCCTTGCTTCACCTCCGAGCATCTGGATCAATCTCAAGGGCATTAAGCCACAGGGCATTGTCGAGCCAGGAGACTACGACGCGCTCATCAGTACGATCATTGCGAAACTGGGCGAGCTAAAAGACCCGCGAACGGGTGAGCCTGTGATCAATCGGATTTATCGCCGCAATGAAATCTTCCACGGCCCCTTCGCCAACGAAGGCGCCGACCTTATTCTCGATTGGTGGAGCGAGAACAGCCTTTTTTCCACCCAGCCCAGTTTTCCTGAGGATAGCCACAAACCTGCGCTTGTTATTCGCGAGCACAAACCTTCGGACGTTTCCGAATGGGGTGGCACCCATCGCCTCGACGGCATTCTGGTTGCGCGCTCGCCGGTCTTCCAAGCAGGCGCTGAAATCAAAAAACCTCGTCTCATCGACATTGCTCCAACCATTCTGCACTCGCTTGGGGTGTCGGTTCCTGAAGATATGGATGGCCACGTCCTGGTCGATGCGTTCCGGCCTGAGTTTCTTGCCACCCATCCGATCCGGTCCGGCGCCGCTTCTGGCATCACGGGAAACGATCGTTCGACCGGCTACACCGAAGAAGAATCGGCCAAAGTCGAGGAGCGCCTGCAAGCTCTCGGCTATGTGGAGTAACCAACGCCAATTTCTAGCTATGTTTGAAAACATTCGCGCTGATCTTCACCGCAAGACGACCGCTTATGGCGTCCGGCCGGAGGATCAGACATTCTTCCGTAAACGAGTTACGCCGTTCCTCGAATTCGGGACCTTCGCCGTTGTCGTCTACCGCTTCGGCTCCTGGGCTTACACGGTCAAAACTCCAGTTATCAGGCAAATCCTGATTATTCTCTACCTTTTCATTAACGTCGCATGCATGTGGATTACCGGCATTCATATTGCGCGGGAAAACAAGATCGGACCCGGCCTTGTGATTCATAACTTTTGCGGCATTCTTGTTCTGGCGAATAGCATCGGACATAGCTGCACGCTGAACCAGGGAGTCAGCATTATGAACGTGCGGGGAGTCGGCCGCGCCACCATCGGCAATAACTGCTATTTCGGCGCTGGCTGCAAGGTCGTGGGCGCGGTTACGATTGGCGACAACGTCGTTGTGAGCGCTAACTCGGTCGTGCTAACTGATGTGCCAAGTGGCGCCACCGTCCTGGGCGTGCCAGCCCGAGTTATCTCACGAGAAGCCACCAGCGCCTATCTCAAGAATCCTGTTCTACCGGTGACAGAGAAGGCCCCGGCCACAACTGCCCCGTGACTAACGACCATAAAGAACGCGGACGAAAGAATCGCTACGCCATAGCAATGGTCGCGGCTTGTCCGTTCCCAGCTAATCATGGCTCGGCTGCCAGCATCCGTGAAATGTCGGATACGCTTACCGACATGGGACACGACGTGCATATCGTTACCTATCCGACCGGCCAGGACGATATCCGTGTTCGCCGGGCAAAGGTTCATCGCACAGCGCCTTTTCGGCCAGAGACCAACGCCAAGGTAGGTCCTTCGTCGGAAAAATTCGGGCTCGATTTTCAGCTTCTGCGACTACTGCTGCGGGTCATTCGCCGTGAGCAAATAGACATCATTCATGCCCATAATTACGAGGGCGCGCTGGTCGGGATCGCCGCGAAGTTTCTGACGGGTCGTCCACTCCTCTACAACGCGGTGAACTTGATGACCGACGAGCTTGCCGGCTATCGTTTTATCCGCCCCGCTTGGCTCGCGCATGGGCTCGCCCACTTTCTGGATTGGTTTACGCCAATCTTTCCGAATCATATCACGGCCGTGTCACCGGAGTTAAAAGATTGGTTCATTCAAAACGGCGTTTCGGAAGCGAAAGTGGACATGGTGCCTGCGGGAATCGAGCCGGAACTGTTCGCTAACCCGCAGCCGGAAAAGTTCCGCGAGAAATATCAACTCAACGGCCGGCCGGTAGTTATGTATACTGGTGTGCTCAATGCCTTTCAACGTGTCGATTACCTTTTGCGGGCCTTTGCGGTCGCTTTACGCGAGAAGCCAGATGCTGTTCTTCTGGTCGTTAGTCCATTAGTCTCCGACACCCATGAAAGAGGGCACAGGCAACTGGCAGATGAGCTTGGCATATCCTCTTCCGTCGTTTGGATTTCACCCCACCCGCTCGAAGATCTGCCCAGCTATCTCGCCCTGGCTGATGTTACAGTTGTGCCGCGCCCGGAATGCCCTGGTCATCCTGTGAAATTGTTGAATTACATGCTGGCCGGGAAACCGGTGGTGTCCTTTGCCGGCGGGGCCAAAGGCGTTCGCCACCTGCACGATGCCTACATCGTTCCAAACCATGACGTGGAGGCCTTGGGACGAGGTATCACCAGGTTGTTGGAAGATCGAAAGCTGGCGGAGGAAATGGGCGCAAAGGCCCGCGCCACTGTCCTGGCCGAGTTCGATTGGCGCCAAATCTGCCGTAAGATCGAACGCATTTACGACCAACTTCTCGGTTTCTCACCTGTGTCCGCCGCCAGACCGGACGAACCCCTCCCTGCGGCTCAGCCTTATTATTTAGTCTCGACAACCTCCGGGCTGCCGCCTAAGAACACCACACCTTCAATGCCATCATCTCAATCTCACTCATACTATGGAAACCAAAACTGAACGCGCGGATCAACCACGCCGGCCCGGACCGGGCGAACCTGCCATTCGCTCCACCTCCGAAATGAAGAGATCGCACTGGATTATCTTCTTTGTCATTTGCCTTATCCTCGGGATACTGGTTTTTGCCACTGTCGTCCATGTCGTCGACACGACTCCTTCCCGCGCACGTTTGGTCAATGCCCCTACACCGGTTGAAACCATTCCGGTGCGGCGTCAGAACCTGGACGAAGTGATCGGCGGCAGCGGCGCCATCGAACAGGCGCAGACCGTGCAGCTTACCAGTCAGGTTACCGCACAGGTCTTGGAAGTGCCGGTTAAAATTGGAGACATCGTAAAGAAGGGAACTCTTCTCGTGCGCTGGGATGATCGCCTTATCCAGGCCACGTTGGAAGCAAACCGCCAATACGTTGATGCCGCCAATATCAAGATCAGGGATGAAACCCACCAGGTGCAGCGTTACACCGCGCTCGAGAAGAAAAATATGGGTACTCCGTTGGAGTTAGAAAAGAGTGAAATGTCCCTCGCCGATGCCAAGGAGGCCCTGGCTAAAGCGACGCTCGACCTGCGCCAGGCGGAACTTGATCTCGAGCATGTCAAGATGACTGCCTCGCTCGACGCGATCGTTCTCGAGCGTCTGGTGAATCCTGGTGAAAACACGCATCGTGATCAAGTGGTGATGAAAATCGGCGCCCTGGCCAACGTCCTTTTCGCTGCCAAGATGACTGAGGAAAAAATGCATTCCGTTCATTTGGATCAGCCGGCAGAGGCCAGCTTTCCTGCGTTCCCCAGCGAGCGCTTCGAAGGTAAAGTCGTTAAGATAGATCCTAACATCGATCCTGTAACGCGCACCTTCACGACTTACATCGAAATAAAAAATAGCGACTTTCGCCTCAAGCCCGGACTTTCCGGTTTTGCTCGGATCCGCCGCTCGGCGAAGGATGTTTTGGCGGTTCCCAGTATTGCGATCATGAATGCTTCCGGGGAACAAGCCTCTGTCTTCGTCGTGGATAGCAGTGGTCACGCAACTCTGCGCAAGATTCGCCCAGGCGTCGTTGTCGATGCCATGACGGAAGTTCGCGATGGGTTGAAGGAAGGGGAGAAGGTTGTCACCGTGGGTCAGTTATACCTAAACAATAATGACAAAGTCCGCACTACAGATAAGTCGCTCGCGAAATAGTTTCGTCGTCGGGCTGGTCGTATTGTTTGTTCTCACCTCTCGGCTGGTGGCCGCAGAAGGAGGTGAGGTCGATACTTCTCATGCCCTCACTCTGCGCGATTGTATCGCGTTAGCCTTAAACGAAAGCCCCGAGCTGGAGTCCAGTCGCCTGGAAGTGGCTCAAGCTACCGAAGAAGCTCGCGCCCAGCGCGGTGAGATGTTGCCCAAGATTACTGGACAGGCGGGCGCGACCCTGTTCTCTGGAAGTCCCACGAGTAAGTTTGCGGTTGTAAATGAAGGAGGGCCCATCATCGTTCCCAATCCAAACCGTCCTGAAAAAGGAGAAAAGAGTGTCAGCGGCGCGGGCGTCGAGACTTACGTCGGCCAGTTATCTTATCCTCTTTTTCGCGATGGCAGTATCCTCGGCCTGAATACTGCGCCAGCTGAGGCGAGTAAGTTGGCTCGTAGGAGAAACCTGGCCTGGACGTCGCGTCTGCGTCGCGAAGAAGTCATCTCGCGTATTACCATCGGTTACATTAGTACAGTTGCGGCGATGAATCGTGCTGGTTACGCCGAACGCCGCGTCAACCTGTTGGAGAAACAGGTCAATATTACCGAAGAGCAGCAGAAACAGGGCTTGTCCCTGCCGATTGATCTCAAGCTCGCCCGCAGCCAACTCGGTGGCGCTCAAACTTTGTCGAAAATCCTTCGCCAGCAGGCCGTCGCAGGCCGGATTGATTTGGCCAAAGCTTTGGGGTTTGACTCGGTCGACGAGCTCCATCTTTCCAATGAGTTGCCCGAGCCACCCGAACCACCAAGCGCCGAGGAACTACTGGGTCCAGGACTAAATGAGCATCCCCAACTGCAGGCACAAAAGGCGGTGATCGATGAGGCTCGGCAGGATTATCTGTTGGAACGTTACCGCCTTTACCCTTCTGTAAATCTCAATGGTTCGGCGGTTCATATCGATGACTTCGGGAGCAACGGTGCGGAGGTTTACAGTGGTACTGTGAACGTCGACGTCCCCATCTTCGACTTTGGAGCGCAAATGCACGCTACTCGCGGCAAGTTAGCCAAGTTTGAGTCGGAACGCGCCCAGCTTCGCGCCGTGGCCAACGATGTGACTTATAAGATTCTGCTGATTTATCAAAGCATCTATGTCCTGAGCCAGAACATTCTCTCCCTCGAGGACGAGGTGGCCAAGGCGGATCGCGATTATCAGATTATCAGCTCGCAACAGCAACAAGGTATTTCCACTCCACTGACGACAATCGAGAAGGAATTGCACTACATTGCCAAGCGTGACGATCTCGAAGGACAGAGAGTTCGTCGGCTTGAGCTTTACTCTGAGTTGCAAAAGGCCGCCGGTGGTGCTTGGAAGTGGATTCAATGAAGCAATCGCAGCGGATCGTTAAGAACGCTGTCGCTGGGATCGTCGCCGGAGTTATCGCCGGGGTTGTCTATCTCGCGACCACGATTTGCATTGCCCGCAACTCCCACGTTAGCCTGGCAGAGTTTGGTAAGTATCAGTGGGTTCTTTCCTTTGCGATGATCGCCCAACTGGTGGCCGATTCAGGGCTGCCGCGAATGATGATTCGCGAAATCGCCAAAGACCCTAAGTGCGTCGGAAAGATAACTGGGGCTTCTGCTGCGCTCATCTGGGCCATCTCGCTGGTAGTTTGTGTGATCGCGGGCTTGATTGCCTTTTTCCTGCCCTATGGGAACGACGTGAAGATCGCAGTTGTTCTGATGACCTTTGCTACTCTGGCTACATTTCACAGCGCCGGATATAGCGCCGTCCTTCGAGCGTTTGAAGACAACGAGCTAAACTATCTTGGCTTCATCCTGCAAAAGATATTGTTGCTCGTCTTCATCCTCGTCGTCCTCCATTTCAAGACAGGACTTATCGGGTTTGTTAGTGCCCACCTTCTTTCCAACATCCTTCTTTGGAATTTCTATCACATTCTCGTGGCCCGATTTTATACAAAGGTGAAACTTCAGATAGATCTGCCCCTTTGGAAGGAGTTGTTTTTCTCGGCGGTCCCCATGGGTGGCGGGGTTTTGCTGCGCCAACTGGCCATGCAAATCGATATTTTTGTCCTTGGCCTGATGACTAATATGCAAACCGTCGGCTTATTCGGCGGCCCCTATCGCCTAAGCTGGGCTTTGCGGACAATTCCGCAGACTCTTTCCCTGCCTCTCTACCCACTTTATTCACGCACCGCCCATTTTTCTCCGAACCGCTTTGGCGACGTCTATCGCCAGAGCTTAAAGTTTTTTACCCTCATTAGCGTGCCCTTTGCCAGCTTCTTCATGGCATGGTCGAAACCCGTGCTGACCCTGGCTCTGGGAAACAAGTTTCTGCCGGCTTTGCCGGCGATGCAATTGCTTGGCCTGGGATTAGTCCCTTTCTTCTTATCGACTCTCTTTCAATATCTCTTCGCTGCCTTGGATGCTCAGAAGAGTTTCTTTTTCAGCACGGTCATAGGATCCAGCCTTCGTCTCGTTCTCTTGTTGGCTTTGATTCCGCCATTCCATTTTGTAGGTCCAGCGATCGCTTTCGTTTGTGCGGAAGTCATTACGGTTGGTCTCTGGATTTATCAGCTTCATAAGCTTGGCTATCCTGCCCATATGGCAAGTATCCTGTGGCGTCCGCTCCTGGCAGGAGCAGCCATGGCTGGAATTCTCTATCTCGCCCTGGACGCGCCACTCATAGGGCAGTTAGCGGGCGCTGTGCTGTCTCTCCTGGCTTATGGCCTGATTCTGCTCGTCCTTCGCACCTTTTCCAGCGAAGAAATGGACCAGGCGCGCGAGGGCCTGGCTTTCGTTTCTCCTTTCGTTGCTTCCTGGGCCAAGAAACTTCGCCGCAATTCGTGAAGATTCCAAGACGCCTGGTTTCCTGGTGGGAGCGCCTGACTCGTTGGGCGGAATGGATCGCCAATTTTCTTCGCAACTACTTCCTTCTCCTTGTTGGGAGCATCCTTGTCCTGGGCTCTTCCGTCCTCAAGTGGGTGCAGTTTCCAATTAGCCATAATTTATCCGGAATAAAATTCTCCCTCCTGCACGATCCCGGCATCGCGGCGCACATCAGCCCTTTTTCTGTTGGGGCTCTCGGAGTGGCAATCCTGGCGGCGGCCCTTATTTTTTGGCGGAAGAACTATGCCCTCCTGGCCCTCGCCGCCGCCTTTCTGCTTATGCTCTGGACGATCGTCCCCACCCAAATCGCTTTTCGCGAGTCATCGATGCTTCGGCGACTGTCATTTGAGTTACAAGCTTCGCCGGAGGTGAATGTGTTTGCCAAGGATTTCCTACTGCAAAACTACGGCACCCCGGAATTGGTTCCGAAGCGGCTTATCCTTTACACTGCCTGGGGTCGGCTCTTGGCTGCGTGGTCTTTCCTTCGTCTTGGCTGGTATCTGTTTGGTATTGGAGCATTCCTCGTTGCCTGCTATTGCATTGGAAAACTTCCCTCGGCCAAGCTATCAACCGCTGTAACTCTGCTCTGCTTGCCCCTGGGAGCTCTTGTTATTCTTCTTATACCACCCGCTATTGGGCAGCATTATTATAGCACGGGCCTCCTGGCTAAGACCGAAGGGCACAACCAGGAAGCAATCACGGACTTTCGAAGAGCTATGCGCTGGGATAGCTGGCACGCCGGTGATGTCGACCTTTACGCTACCATCGGACAACTCCAGAAACAGGCTGGGATAGACTTTAATTCACCGGAGCGGCACATCAGTCGGGCGGTGGAGTTTCGCGACGCAAATCTGTTTGAAGCGGCGATGTTTGAATTCGGGCGCGCAGCCGAGGCTGGCGGCGCCTTGGCTGAGACGGCACGCCGTGAGGCGACTTTGACTCGTGTTAACTACGGCGTTGCCTTGTATCGTGCGGGGGCAGTCGGAAGTGCGGTCACCAACTGGCAACAAGCGATGGCCGAGGACCCAAACGAAATCTTCGCCCTGACTTTTCTTGTCCGCGGCTACTATGACATCGGTCGCTATCAGGCTGGAATTACAACCGCCAACCGGCTAATCGATCTCACCCGCGATCACATCTATACCGTAGCCGATGTTTATTCGATGGTCGGGGACTGCTATGCAAAACTCGGAGACGACGGGAATGCGCGCAAGTATTACAACTTATCGCTCACTTCCGATCCGATTCTAAATTATTGGGCACTCACAGGTTTGGCAGGGAAATAGGAATGGAACGAAGGACATTAAGAGAAGAAAACTTTACGCCGCAAGCTCTCCGCTGGTCATGGATTCTTGTTATCTTTTGCGGTCTGCTACTGGGTTACTATTTCCTGCGGACTTATGGCCAACCGTTGCATCGGCAGTATCAACTGGACTTCGGCGCGGCCAAGTGGATTGAGCCTCCAGAGAAAAAGGCGCCCGAGGGCTACTTCCGTAAAGAAGTCTATCTATCCACTTTGCCGGAGCAGGCCTGGATAGAAATCGCAGGCTCGGATAACTTCGGCCTCTTTGTTAACGGTCGCACACTCGGCGACGTGACCTCCGAAAAGAGTTATATCACCGGGATCTATGATATGAAGCATGCGCTGCATATCGGGACGAATGTGATCGCCGTCTCCGTCTCGCGCACTTCTTATCCAGCGCCTGCTCAGATGCTCCTCCGCGCCAAAATCACCGAGTCAGGAGGTGCGGTCAAAACGATTCTTTCGGACGAGACTTGGAGAGCGGCTAACCGTACGGGTATAGTCATCGGCACGGAGGATTGGAAGTCGCGTTATGTCGAGGACGAGCTTTGGCCTAAGGCGCGCCTTTCACCATTAAACAACGAACGTGTCCCACTCCGCTGGGTGGATACCAATCCGCGTCTCCTTCAGTTACCGCCGATTGGGCATTGGATCATGTCCGAAAATGCCAGTCCGCAGTCGGTTTTCTCGACTTCCATCCGAGCAGAGGACGATAAGCAGGAGACATGGATCCAGGTGGCGTCATCGTCCGGGGCTCTCGACCTGGCTGTGAATGGGCATCTCATTACGGTGGCCAGCACTGCTGTATCGGGAAGCAAGACGCTTCCCCACCTTGCCGCCCAAGCGACACCGACACCCACCGCTAAACCAGGAGAGGCTGCCGCGGCAGAATCGCAACCGCCACCCCAGAAGGGCTCGCCTTTCACACTCGCGACCCTTTCAGCCTACGATATTAGTTATTGGATCAAACGAGGTTCCAACAGCATCGTCGCCGCAGTGCGAAGCGATTCTGTCCCAGCGGCACTGTTCGCTAACGGGTTTACGGTCGGGACGGATGGAAATGTGCAAAGATTTTCGAGCAGTACGGCATGGTGGATGGGAGCAGAGCCCGAGGTGGAACACACCGGTCCTAACCCGCACCCAATTGAAATTGGAAAGGATGGGATGGCTCCATGGGGTTATCTTCCGCAGGAGTTGGCTCGCCCGCTCGATCGCTCGGGGCTCGCGTCATTCTTTAAATCCTGGACGATTGTTCTTTTGACTCTTGGCTTGGTTGTTGCCATCTGGTTAATCGTCTCCGCTTTCGTTGCCGGCTGGCGAAACGAGCCGCTGGCAAATGCTATGTCTCGCGACGCTCTCCTCCACGGGCCCGTCGCAGTAGGATTGCTTTTTCTATGGTTGCCTAACTTCGATCCCCGCTTCCCCGACGAGTGGTCATTTCATCCGGTCATAACAGTAGGAGCTTTGGCGGTCCTCCTTCTTGTTCGCCTTGCCCATTTGTTTGTCGACTCATGGACGCCGGCTGCGACTCGCTCCACAGTGCACAGGACGAAGGAAAAGGCGAATTGGGAATTGCACAAGAATCGTGCTCGGGAAGTTGTCTCAACCCGGCTGCGTCTGCCTCAGCTCTTTGAGATACCTTTCGCGCGCTTGCTGCCCTATCTGATCCTGATAGTTATCCTCTTCCTGGGATTTAGCCTGCGTTACCACAATCTTGGTGACATGTCCTTTGACCATGACGAAATGGGGTTGGTCTCCAAGTCCAACGGTGTCTTTAAACTCGGTTTTCCATACACGATGTTTGCTGGCCAGGTCCGTTGGATAACTACCTACGAAGCTGTGCCCTATCCTCTCGCCGTCTCCGGCAAGATCTTTGGCTATTCTGAGTGGTCGATGCGGCTTCCTTCCTGCCTCATGGCGACGATGTGCATTGGCGTCATCGGCCTCATGACGCGACGGCTCTTTGATTGGCGGACGGGGCTATTCGCAGCCTTCGTCTACGCTTGTCTCCCCCTAAATATCCGCTGGGGGCAGAATGCGTTCTACCTTAGCCAGTGTCAGCTCATGGCAATGCTGACCCTTTGGTTTTTTTACGAAGCAATTCGATTGCGTCCCTTTCATCGGAAGTTCCTAACCGCGGCGGCCGTCGCATTTTGTCTGTCCTATCTTTCTTGGGAAGGGACGGGATTCATTCTTCCCGCTCTGTTTTTGGGCCTGTTTGCCGTTCGCTGGGGTGAATGGTGGTGGCTAAAGCAGTTTCACCTGTATCGATGTCTCTTCTTTATGGGCGCCGTCGTCGTGGCGCAATATTGTTCGCGAATGATTGCCGGCGAGCCTTATCTTCAGGTGGGTTCCGGTCTTTCCAATTTGACCGGGCCGTCGCTCTTCTTGCTAGCCCCTGGCTATCAGCCAATGTTCTACGTCGACAAATTGCTTCTTTCGGAGAATCACGTTTTCTTCACCCTCATGATTCTCGTAGGGCTGCCGTTTTGTTGGAAGCACCTCGGCTTCCGCTACGTGATCGTGTTACTCGCGACCTTTTTCGTCCTTCACACCAACTTCCTGGCGGCACTTTCACCCCGCTATTGTTACTATTTCCAACCACTTGTCATCATCGGTGGCGTGGCTGCGACCATAATGCTCTACGATCGCGTCCTCGCTCTTGCCCGGCAGGCCGGTGACTCCGGCATTGGTCGCGTGGCAGCTCATGCCACCGGCCTTGGCCTGCTAATTCTGCTTTTCGTACAGAGCAATGAGTCAGTCATGAAGGAATACCTGCTTTCCGCCACTGGTGATACCCCCGAAATGATGACTCGAATGGGAACCTATCGCTACGATTACCGGGGTGCGGCGCGTTTCGTGATGGATCATGCTCGGAGCGGTGACGTCATTCTGCCGGGCATCCCGCACGTCTTTGACTACTACGCGGGCATGAATGGGAACTACTTCCTGGATACGCTTTTCAGTTCCAAGGTCCCCTACGATCAGACCTTCGATGAGCCGCGTTTTGCCGATAAGTTCAGCGGCCTTCCTGTGATTCGTAACGTCACCGAATTGAGAAACGTCGTTACTCGCTCGGGCCGCGCCTGGGTTGTTTTCGCACCCTACGCTTCCTTCGAGAAGTTAAGTAGTCCGGCAGTGCTGGACTATATTCACCAGAACGGAAAAACCGAATTTGAGAGTTATCGCGCGAAGGTGATGCTGATCCAAGCCGCGCAAAGCGCTCCAACCGTCGCGCAATCGCCTTAAATGGCGGAGTAAAGACGGTTGGCCGCCTTGCGTGCAGCAGCTCGCACGGTAAAAAGCGTAGCTTCGATTGTTCCCTGGGAACGAGCGCGGGCGGACTTCAATTCCACCGCGATACGGGTTACTTCTTCTTTCTGTTTACTCACAGCCGAGACAAACAGACGGCTGGCATGTTCGTAAAGGGCCACGTCAAACCGGTTACGTTCCCGGATTAGGTCTAGAGTAGGCCCTGGAAGATCCCCCTGCTTTGGACGGGAACGAGTGACATTAAAGCTGGAATAGGAGTTAAGTTGCCAACCGAAGCGTAGCTTCATCAGCGCCAGACTTTCTTCGAACCGCTCCGACAAGCCGACGACACTAAAGTAGTTATCGAGATGATCGACCGCTTTCTCCAAGACTTCCTGATTACAGGGCGAATGGTAATCGGCTCCCGCGATGATTTTGCATTGCACATTGTCGCGCGTCGAGCGCTGGACAAATTCTTCCAAGGTCCATTTTTCCTGACGGAACTTCCAGTAGAGAGGATGCAGCTTGTAGGTGCGCATGAAAAAGAAAGCCGATAGAACGCGCTCAATCGGATCTCGCAAGACGGTGATGTAAGTTGATGGCTGGGGAAGCACCTCATGTAATCCAAAGAGCATGTGCCCCTTGAATATCCGCGTCCGGAGCAAGCGACTCTCGGGAAGATTGCGCAGATGCGCGGCAGACCATTCAAAGAGCACCGGGTCGACCGAATACATCTCAGCGAGTTTGTATTCCCATTCGATAAGGCGATTGAGGGTAGTCCCGGCAGTCTTGGGCAGATGAAGGAAAATAACCGCTTCTCGGATTCCTGAGGTTGATTTGGCCAAAGCTTGACTTGCGTCTGGCGACTGCGTGGCTGCTTCTTCTAGTGGGCCTGGACTCATCAACGTTATCTATATTTCCCGTCGGCCATTAGCTTCTTCTTGTAAGCATCATACCCAAGGTCTTTGGCTTCCTGCCAAGCTTTTGCCGCTTCAGCTGAAGTCCTCACACTAAAGCCATCTCCATGCCACAATTCCCAGTACTCGGCTTTGGCATGGACCAGGTTGAGTGCTGCCATTTCCGGCGAGCCCATACGGCCATCGTGACCATTCAACCCAGCCAGACTTTGAAAGCCGTGATGCACCCGCTCGCGATACTCCTGCACCAGGTCATAGGTCATTACTCCAGTGTCCTCCTTACGCCCGGTCAACTGACAGCTTTGGATGGAAAAGCGCTCCGGGTATCTCGACAAACCATAGTCGATAATCCGTTCCTGGAACGAGGGCGGCAGATCCAAGACCTTCGAGATATGAAGTGAAATTTCCTGTTTCGGAAACGCGGAAGCCCAGAGGTCAGTGAACTTCTTATAAACTTCCAGTAACTCCGAACCGTAATCGCCGAGTGCATGCCAGCGCGCAATCTCACTTCGATCCTTGGGGAGATGCATTTCGGCACTCATGAAGTTGGCACAAGTTAAAACAACACTTACGCACAGGGGGTCGCTGGCGTAGCGATCGCCTAACCGCTCAATCGTCCGGGAAAAATCACTCTCGTAGGTTGGATCCCAGGGCACAGGTATTCTGACCCTTGAACCAAAATCAGCACGATGAGAATTTCGTACCTCTGTCTCGAAAGCCTTCGCGCCGTCGGAAAAAACGAAAGCCGGCGTAAAGGCTCCCGGTTTAAAGCAAAGCTGATATTTCACGCCATTGCGGCGGAATATTGCGACCGTTTTGTCTATCGCTTCGAAATTCGGCTGACCAGAAGCCTTTTCGATCTCGTCCCAGGGAATATGCAGACAGACCCCGCTGAGGTTATGGTTCTCGCGTAGCTGCGATTCGAGCTCCTCCGCGTCCCGTTGAGTCAGGGGTAACTTTTGAGTAACCCATAAGCCAGACCGAATCGGTTTGCCCGGCGGCGTCGCGAGCAATGGCCGCCCAATCGCGATTGCCGCAAGAAGACCAAGCGTCGCGGCAAAATTCCTCCGATACCTCTTGAGAATCATACGGCTGAAGCAACCTTGGTTATCAGGAATCGTCCAGCTCCCATGGCGGAATTATACCAATTTTCGATCGATCCAGGCCTGGGGAGCGCGCGCAGCCTGGCCAACTCCCCTTCTATCTCTTGTCTTCTCGTGTCGACAGCGGCCTGAAATAGCTCACTACCGAAGCGGTAAAGCTCCAAGTCCATTTGATTGTATTCCTTAATAAGCTCTATCGCTGCTGGGTCGACCTGAGAGCGCATCTTTGTCACCTTGCGATTTTCATAGAAGGGAATGTCCCAGTCAAAGGTGAGAGCTGCCAGAACGAGGCTCTCTTCGAAACGCTCGCAAATCCCTGTGACGCCAAAGGCGTTAACCAGATTTTCCTTGGCCAGTTCGAGAGTGCTCGGGGCGCACTTGTCAGCTTTGATCCCGGCGACCATACCTGTTTGCAGATTTTGCCGATGAGCGGTCAAGCGGAGAAATTCCTCGACGGTTAGTCGTTCGCCCTTCACCTTGCGGTGCAAAGGGTGAAGCGGTCGCCGTTGAATAAAGAAGTAAGAAGAAAGCAAACGCTTCACTGGGTCACGCAACATGGTCAAGTAAGTTGCGCCCTGAGGCAGCAGATTGTGTAGCCCGTAGTAACAATGGCCGCGCACCATCCGCAAACGTCGCCGGCGTTCTTCTGGCAGTTGCCGCAGCCTTTCCGCCGTCGCACGGAAGCCGTAGGGATCGATGGTGAAAATCGAGAGCGGGTTATACTGCCACTCGATAATGCGGTTGAGGGTAGTCCCAGCAGTCTTAGGAATGTGAAGGAAAATAATAGCCCGCTGGTCCATTTCTCAACACTCCGTGGGTTCGCCAAGGGCTAAATATCGTCCATTAATCTTAGCTGCCGCGATTCCTTGCGGCTGACTCGCGACCTGCGGCTTGACTAAGCCAACGCCATCGAGGCCGACACGGGTTCCTCGCGACGCTTGGCGAGCAAGCGACGCATGGCGTTGCGCGAGGCGTTGTTACGCACTATGTCACCGTAGACTCGGCCGGCGAAAAGATCGGTAATGTCATCTTGCGCCGGACCGGAAGCCATTCGGGTAAAGACAAGTGGATATTCCCAAAAGGTATCGATCACATCACGGATCGCATCCTGGCCTTCCTTGGTAATCGCCATATAATCGGCGAAGGGATTACCATTCGTTCTACTCTCTTCGCCAAGATGTTTCACGATAGCCTCGGCTGCGAATTCGCCTTCGCGCATGGCCAGGAAAACGCCAAACGAGAAAATCGGATCGGTAAATTCGTGTGAATCACCGACGCAGATGAAGCCTTTGCCGGCATAATCAGAGATCGAATAGGAATAACTGGTGATCGTTCGGACCTCCTCGACAAAGGAAGTACTCGTCACGCGACGAGTAAGGTCTGGGTTCAAGCTCATGATTTCAGAACGCAGATATTCAGTCTTATCCAATCCTCGTTGCTTGAAGTAAGTGGCCGGCGCAACTACGCCTACGCTAACTAGCTGCGGGCTAAGCGGAATCGTCCAGGCCCAGTGATCGCGCTGTTTATAAAAGATGAGCGTGTTGCCCGCCGCTTTCGACGGTTCAGTGCCGTTGTCCAACACCATGTTCTCGATCTGAGAAAAAACGGCGATTTGATTGCCGTAGCCGCCTTTTACCCTGGGTCCGGTCACGCCCCGGTTGGCGAGAAAAGTTCCCTGGCCCGAGCAGTCCACCAGAATGTCACAATAAAGCTTATCCAAAGCTCCGCTCTTCGTCCGGATTTGGACACCAACCACTCGTCCGTTTTCCTGAAGCGGCGCGACGGCGTCGCAGTCCATGTATTCCGCGCCGCGCGTCAGCGCCGCATCGAGGAGAATCTTGTCGAAGCTGCTGCGCGTGACCGACCAGGTCGAGTTTGGCTGCATTTCGTTTGTCTCGGGGCAACGCTTCTTCACCTCCACCCAAAAGGGAACGCCGTGCGGATTGAAAACATTCACGCCGTATTTGACCGGATAATTTTGTGCGGCCAGCTCGTCGTCGAGACCAAGTTTGCGAATGCCGTTGCCGCATTCGCCGCTCAGCGATTCACCAATATGGAAGCGCGGAAACCTTTGACGCTCGATGATGAGCGGCGTTATTCCCAACTGCATGAGATAAAGGGCGGTGGCGGATCCTGCCGGGCCGCCCCCGATAATAATAACTGGTCGTTTCTTCATGAAAGGCTTCTGCTTCGAGATGGCGAGACTATGTTTATGACTGGATTAATACTTGTTTATTGGGGCCACGAGCGCTCTCGATCGATCAGATGGCAAGAACATCCAGCTGCCAAACAATGATCAACACGTGAGCTGCTCCTTACCTTACAACCGGCCGGCCGCGTCCGGGTGAAGCTTTCTGCAGAATCGCGACCGATCTTTTGACAGCTTAATAAAGATTCAGCCTGACTGTCAACCCATACGCTTCGGATAAACATCCGGGCCCGGGTCCGCGAGGGCCGGCGGTCGTACGTTTCCATGCCTTAACGAAAGCAGGTTCTTGGCCGCGAACCGCGGGCAGGCGTGATGCCGCAGTAAAGATTCTGGCTCGGTTGCGCGGTAATTGCTCTCGGTGATAAGCATGCCACAATTGGTTCGCCGCCCAGCTCTCATGCCTTAACGACCATGGCGTATCTTTTACATCAACTGCTCACGGAAAACGCGCGACGGCAGCCGGACGCGGAAGCTGTTCGCCTTCTAAATCAGAAACTCACCTATGGGGAACTAGAGCGCCTGAGCAATCGTGTTGCTCACGCGCTTATCGCGCATGGCGTGGCGCCGCGCGATCGCGTCGGGATTTACCTTCACAAGTCGCCCTCGGCAATCGCCGCGATTTTTGGAATCATGAAAACCGGCGCCTGCTACGTCCCCGTGGATGCGAATGCTCCTGGAGCGCGCTTGCAGGAAATTGGGCGGCAATGCGGCTTTCGCGCACTAATCACCAGCGAAGTGCTTTATCGAAAACTGGGTTCTTCATTTCATGATGATTGTCCGGTAAATGCGATTTTCTTTGTCGATCAGGCACCCCCGGTCCGGGCTCCGGTTCCGGCACTCACGTTCGCTAACGATCTCGGACAGTTTCCAGAGAACGAGCCAGGCGTGCCGGTGATCGATCACGATCTGGCCTACATCCTTTTCACCTCCGGCTCCACGGGCGTTCCGAAAGGTGTCATGCTTTCGCACCTCAACGCGCTGACGTTTGTGAATTGGGGCTGCGAAACCTTCAACGTCACAGAGAAAGATCGCCTTTCGCAGCACGCTCCTTTTAATTTCGATCTCTCGGTCTTTGATATCTACGTCGCAATCAAGGCAGGCGCATCGATTTCGCTCGTGCCGGAAGGGCTTTCCGTTTTCCCGCTCCAGCTTTCCTCCTTCATCCAGGATCAAAAAATCACGGTTTGGTATTCCGTTCCCATGGTTCTCACCCTTCTCCACCAGCGCGGGAAATTGGAAGAGCGCGATTTGTCTGCCTTGCGTTGCGTGCTCTTCGCGGGAGAAGTTTTTCCGACCAAACACTTGCGCGCGCTTATGGAAAAATTGCCTCACCCGCGCTACGCAAATCTCTACGGACCGACGGAGACGAACGTCTGTGCGTGGTATGAGGTCGAGCCAATCGCGGCGGATGAAACCGCCCCGATTCCGATCGGGAAAGCTTGTGCCAACACTGACCTCATTCCGATCAATGCCGATGGAAAACGAGTGGTGACGACCGGTGAAGAAGGCCTGCTCTATGCACGTGGCTCCACTGTCATGCAAGGCTATTACGGGCGGCCCGAGGCAAGCGCCGCCTGTTTCATTCCCAATCCTTTCGCCGCTGGACGCGAGGAAAAACTCTACTGCACGGGCGATTGGGTGATGCTCGACGAAAAGGGCAACTACCTCTTTGTCGGTCGGAAGGATCACATGATAAAAACCCGGGGCTATCGTGTGGAACTCGGCGAGATTGAAGCTGTCATGGTGGCCCATCCCGCGGTCGACGAAGCCGTGGCTCTGCCAATTCCGGACGATGCAATCGGCAATACCATCCATGCTGTGGTGACTTTGGCCGACAAAGAGGCGCTCGACGTCGCGAGGCTGAAACAGCACTGCGCGGAAAAACTACCTCCCTACATGGTGCCAGAGAAGGTCGACTTCCGCGACTCGCTTCCCCGGACCGGCAATGGAAAGATCGATCGTCGTAGATTGCAGGCCGAACTAACGCCGGCCAAATAATCAGCCGTTATTGCACCCAAGGCGTGAGGAGCGTCTGCGCGCGTTCAAGGTCGTTCGGAATACCGATGTCGATAAAGGTGCCGTCGGATACCAGCCCGTAAACTTTTTCCGCCAATAACTCGGTAAACACCTCGCGCTCGAGCGAAACAGCCTTCCCTGACGGAATCTTCTCCAGGATTTTTTTTTGGAACAAATAGACGCCAGCGTTGATCAATCCTTCACCGGTTCGATTGCCTTTCTCAACGAACTCGACGATGCGGCTGGAGTCGTCCGTCGTCACGCTTCCATAGCGACTCACCTCCGGCACCCGGTGCAGAACCATGATGAGGTCCGCATCCTTGCTCTGCAAAAGATCGCACGCCCCGGCAAGATCGAACTCCACATAACTGTCTCCGTTAATCACGAGAACTGGATCACCGAGCAATGGCTCGGCCAGCTTAAGCGCGCCTCCCGTCCCCAGCGGCTCGGTCTCGCGCGAGTATCGAATCGCAAGCTCGGCGTCCGCGCCGTCGCCAAAATAACTTTCAATCTGCTCGGCTTTATAGCCGGTTCCGAGGACCACTTCCGTCACGCCCTGCGCTCGCAGTTGGCGGAGGAGCAATTGTAAGAAAGGAACTCCGGCCACAAGTGCCATCGATTTTGGCCTATCGCTTAAGACTGATCGAAGCCGGGTGCCAAGCCCACCGCAGAGGACAAATGCTCGAATCCTGTGCGTTCCTCCTCCCATAATCGCTTGCACTAAACGCGGCCCGATCCCGTTCGCAAAAACAGCGAATCAGGGTATGTTTCGGTTCGCGAATTATGGATCAGTTGGTCATTGAAGATTTGCATGTATCGATCGGCGAGCAGGAGATCATCCGCGGTCTCAGCCTTACAGTGCCGAAGGGCGAAGTCCACGCCATCATGGGTCCGAACGGTTCTGGCAAGAGCACTCTTGCCAAAGTCCTTGCCGGTCACCCCGATTACAGCGTCACCGCCGGATCTGTGACAATGGATGGCGAAAACATGCTGGAGCTCGAGCCTGACGAGCGCGCCCGCAAAGGTCTCTTCATGGCATTCCAATACCCGAGCGAAATCCCTGGCGTCACGATCGCGAATTTTTTGCGCGCCGCCATTCAAGGCCGTTTGGCCGAAGGTGAGGAACTCGAAGCGACCGATTACTACGAAAGGCTTTACGCAAAGATGGATGCGCTGGAAATTCCGCGCGCTTTCACTTCGCGTTCCGTGAACGAAGGCTTCTCCGGCGGGGAGAAAAAACGCTGCGAGATTTTGCAGATGGCGATGCTCGAACCCACGTACGCCGTGCTCGACGAGACCGATAGCGGACTCGACATTGACGCGCTTAGGATCGTCGCCCACGGCGTCAATTCCCTTCGCGGACCGAATCTCGGCGTGCTTTTGATCACGCATTATCAGCGCCTTTTGAACTACATCGTGCCCGATCATGTCCATGTCATGGTACGTGGCCGCATCGAGCTCAGTGGCGACAAGGAGCTCGCGCTGCAACTGGAAGAAAAAGGCTACGATTGGGTGAAGGAGGAAGCTGACGAGCCGGCGCTCGCCTAACAAAAACGCGAGGGATAAACCTATGGTTAAAGAAACGAGCACTCTCGATATCGAACGTAATAAGGGCGATTTCTCTTATCCGGAAACTCACACGCACGACGCCGGCGTGGGCTTGAGCGAAAAAACCATCCACTACATTTCGGACGTTAAACAGGATCCCGAATGGGTGCGGGAGTTTCGTCTCAATGCGTTGCGTACTTTCCTCAGCAAACCGATGCCTACGCATTGGGCGAGCAAGGATTTGGAGAACATCGTTTTTGATAACATCCGCTACTACCTCAGCGGTGGCGTCCAGCCCAAACGCAGTTGGGACGAAGTGCCGGAAGACGTGAAGCGGACATTCGAGCGCCTCGGCATTCCGGAACAGGAACGCAAGTTTCTCGCTGGCGTTGAAGCGCAGTTCGACAGTGAAGCCGTTTATTCCAACATCAAGAAAGCGGTCGGCGAACAGGGCGTCATTTTCGTCGGCAGCACCGACGGCTTAAAGAATCATCCGGAAATTTTCCGAAAGTGGTTCGGCAAAGTCATCCCGACCGGCGACAACAAATTCAGCGCACTCAACAGTGCAGTCTTTAGCGGCGGCTCGTTCATCTACGTCCCGCCGGGCGTCAAAGTGAAGCACCCGCTCCAGGCCTACTTCCGCATCAACGCCGAGAACTTCGGCCAATTCGAACGCACACTCATCATCGCGGATGAAGGCTCGGAGGTGATGTATATGGAAGGCTGCACCGCGCCGAAATTCAACACCGCCACTTTACATAGCGCGGTCGTCGAGTTGGTCGCGCTCAAGGGCGCGAAGATCCAATACATTACCGTGCAAAACTGGTCGAACAACGTCTTCAATCTTGTCACCAAGCGCGGCCTCGCCCACGAAAACGCGGAGGTAAAATGGATCGACTGCAACATCGGCTCGCGCCTAACGATGAAGTATCCCGGCGTTGTCATGAAAGGTCGCAAAGCCCGCGGTGAAGTGATCTCGATCGCATTGGCCGGCGACGGGCAGCATCAAGACACCGGCGCGAAAATGATTCACGCCGCGGACGAAACGACGAGCAACATCATTTCGAAAAGCATCAGCATCGGCAAGGGTCGTGCCACCTATCGCGGGCTCGTGCACGTGCCCAAGCATTTGAAGAATTGCAAGAACAACACGGAATGCGACGCGCTTCTCATCAATGCCAATAGCCGCACCGATACCTATCCCGCGATCACCGTGCGGGGCACGGGCAACGCTGTGCAGCACGAGGCGAGCGTCAGCCAGGTAAGCGCCGAGCAAATATTCTACATGCAACAACGTGGGCTCAGCGAAGCGCAAGCCATGAGCCTGAGTGTGAATGGCTTCGTCAATGATCTCGTCAGGCAATTCCCGATGGAGTATTCCGTGGAGTTGAAACGCCTGATCGAGCTTGAGATGGAAGGCTCCGTCGGCTAGGTTTTCGCCCCGCAAAACGGACGCAGTTAACGGCGGTCTTTGGGGCCGCCGTTTGCGTCTCAAGCCGTATGAGCGATTCCTCAGCTGTTCTCGAAGAAGAAACCGTCAGTGAGCCGGAAAACAACGGCATCCTGAGCGGCCACAGAGATCAGCGCGACCAGACAGTGCCGGCGTGGTTCGCGGATCAACAAGGCACCGCCTGGACGCAATTCCAAAGCCTCCCGATGCCCGCGCGAACCGATCAAGCCTGGCGCTTCTCGAATATCGCCGCGCTCGATCTTTCGCCTTATCGGATTTCCGCACCCGTTTCTGAAGAGGACGCACGCGAAATTCTTCATCGTTCCACTGGGCTGGATGAAACTTCGGGTCGACTGGTCTTCGCCGATGATCATCTCCTGGAGCGCAGCATTTTTTCCGAGAAATTGCGCAGGGCTGGCGTGATCTTTCAGCCGCTCGGGCGTGCCATGCTCGAGCATGAAGAATTGTTCCGGCGGCATTTCATGAGCCAGCCAGCGGCTTTGGGCTCGGCAAAATTCGCCGCGCTGCACGAAGCATTCGTTAGGTCCGGAACCTTTCTCTATGTTCCGCGTGGCGTTGAGGTCGAGTGGCCGCTGGAAACTTTCCACTGGTTGCGTGCCGAGAATGCCGCCATTTTTCCGCACACGCTCGTGGTGGCGGAGGAAATGGCTAAGGTCACGTTCATCGAGCATTTCCATTCTACAAATCGCGGCCGTCCCGGCTTCTCCTGTGGCGTGAACGATTTGATCGTCGGCGCCGGCGCAAAGGTTACCTATATTTGCGCCCAGGATTGGAGCGAGAAAACCCTCAGCATTCAAATCAATGCCACTACCGTGGCGCGTGACGCCGCTGCGTTGAATCTGCATCTCGCTCTGGGCGGAAAATATTCGCGCATGGAAAGTCTCAGCCGCCTGGCCGGCGAAGGCAGCCGCAGCGACATGTTGGCGGTTGTGGTGATGGACGGCAGTCGCGAGTTCGACGCCCGCACCTTGCAGGATCACGGCTCGCCGCATACCGCGAGCGATCTTCTCTTCAAGAACGCACTTAGCGATCGCGCCCGCACCACTTTCGGAGGACTCATCCGAGTCGAACCACAGGCCCATTTCACCGATGCCTATCAAAAAGTGCGCAACCTTCTCCTAAGTGACGACGCCGAGGCGAACTCGATGCCCGGCCTCGAAATTCTCGCCGACAACGTCAGATGCACTCACGGCGCCACCTCGGGACAAATTGACGAGGACGAGATGTTTTATCTGCTCGCACGCGGCATTCCTGCTCCGCTCGCGCGGCATTTACTCGTTGGCGGTTTTCTCAATGAAGTTCTCGAGCGGTTGCCGGATCGCATCCTGGTGGAAAAGCTCGAGTCATTGATTGCAGCGAAATTTCGCGGGCGCTGAATCTCGTTTGCGCACGCATCGGCATTGCGGGGCGATGCTACTGGTCGACGAGTTCATCTTGCACGATTTTCGGGAGGCCAGTATCCTCGATGGCATGGAGGTGAGCGGCACGATCGACAAAATCCTCTGCCAAAAAAGCGGCGAGATTTGGTCAGTGCATCCCGACACCTCCGTCTACGACGCCATCAAACTCATGGCGGAAAAAAATGTTGGCGCTCTGCTCGTGATGGAGAACGATCAACTCTCGGGCATTGTTTCCGAGCGCGATTACTCACGAAAGGTCGTGCTTCGTGGCAAGACCTCGCGCAACACGATCGTACGCGAAATCATGACGACCGAACTCACGACCGCACACCCGCGTGAGACGGTCGAAGAATGCCTCCGCTTCATGACCGATAAGCGCATCCGGCATTTACCAGTCGTGAGTGATGGCGCATTGCGTGGCGTGATTTCGATCGGCGACCTTGTGAAAGAGGTCATTTCCTCGCAAAGCGCCACCCTCGAGCAATTGCGGGATTACATTTCCGGCGGCTATCCTTCCGCCTAAAGTTGCCAGACGGTTTTCCCCCTAACGATCGTCCGGATCGCGCGGCCCTTTAGTGCCCAGCCATCAAAAGGAGTGTTGCGCGAAGCCGATTGAAAGGCATCTGCTTCGACCGTCCATTCCCTTTCGGGATCAATCAGGGTCACATCCGCCGCCGCGCCGACCGACAACGTTCCTGCCTCCAGACCTAACAAACGCGCCGGGTTCACCGTCAGCATCGCGATCAAGCGCGACAAATCGATCACCTTGCGCTTATGCACCAGCAAATCGAGAAACAATCCCAACTCTGTTTCCAGGCCGACAATCCCGAAAGGTGCGCGATCGAATTCTACCTCCTTCTCGAATCCCGCGTGCGGAGCGTGGTCGCTCGCTAAAATCTCGATCGTGCCGTCCGCAATTCCTTCCAGCAAAGCATCAATGTCATGCTCGGTTCGCAAGGGCGGATTCATTTTGAAATTGGTGTCGAAATTCTGAATCGATTCATCCGTCAGCGTGATGTGGTGCGGACATATCTCGCCGCTGATTTTTATTCCTCGTCTCCGTGCCTCGCGCAGAAGCCGCACACTGCCCGCAGCACTGACGTGCTGACAATGAATCCAATGATCGCAGAATTCTGCGAGTAATACGTCTCGCGCCACCATCGCTTCCTCTCCTGCGCTCGGCCAGCCGGGCAATCCGAGCAGCGTGCTCCAATAGCCTTCGTGCACCACGCCGTTGCCGACGAGATTGTAATCCTGGCAATGATCCAGCACCGGCACGCCGACCATCCGCGCGTACTCAACCGCGCGTCGCATCACCTCATTATTCTGTACGCAATGCCCGTCGTCGGTAATCGCGACCACGCCGGCTTGCGCGAGCGAACCAATTGGCGCCAGTTCTTCGCCCGCCAGATTTTTTGATATCGCACCTGTCGGCAGAACATTGATGCAGGCAACCTTCGCAGCGCGATCCATGATCCACGCAATTGTGCTCGGGCTATCCGCCGCCGGCGAAGTGTTCGGCATGCAAAGGACCGTCGTGAATCCTCCGGCTGCGGCCGCACGCGATCCGGACTCGATCGTCTCTTTCCAGCTGAACCCCGGCTCGCGGAAATGAACATGGATATCGATCAAACCTGGACTAACGATCAGTCCTTTCGCGTCGATCTCTTCGATTTGCGCTTCAGCTTGGTCGCTTTCCGGCATGGCGATTTTGCCATCAGCAATCCAAAGATCGGCCATCTCATCGCGATTGTTGCTGGGGTCGATAATCCGACCGTTGCGAAGAACCGTTCTCATGATCAGTTCACTCCGCCGCAGAGATAAAGCACGGCCATTCGCACCGCGAGACCGTTTGTTACCTGTTGGAGAATCACGCTCCGCTCGCCGTCAGCCAATTCGCTATCAATCTCGACCCCGCGATTGATCGGGCCCGGATGCATGATGATACAATCGGGCTTGAGAAGTTTGGCCCGCTCTTTCGTTAGTCCAAAAAGACGAATGTATTCGCCCAAGCCCGGGAAATATTCCTTTCGTTGTCGCTCGTGCTGGATGCGAAGCAGATTCACGACGTCGGCCGTCGGCAGAACTTCTTCAAGCTCGTGCGAGACCGTCACGCCTAGTTGCTCGAAAGCGCGCGGCACCAGCGTGCTTGGCCCAACGAGGGTGACCCGGGCGCCAAGCTTCAGAAGCGCAAAGATGTTCGAGCGCGCCACCCGGCTGAAAAGAATGTCGCCGAGAATCGCAACATGCAGTCCGGCGATCGCGCCCCTTTTCTCGCGGATGGTGTAGGAATCCAGCAGCCCCTGCGTCGGATGCTCGTGGGCACCGTCGCCGGCGTTGATCACGCTCGCGCCAACGCGACTCGCGAGAAACTGCGGCGCCCCGGCTGAGCTGTGGCGGAGGACGATGATGTCGGCATGATTCGCTTCCAAAACACGCGCCGTATCCTTTAGCGTTTCGCCTTTCGTTAGGCTGGAAGCCGAGGCCGAAATGTTGACGATATCGGCGCTCAGGCGTTTGGCCGCAAGTTCAAATGAAGTTCGTGTGCGCGTGCTCGGCTCGATGAAAAGATTGATCAATGTCTTGCCTTGTAGAGCTGGGACTTTCTTCACCTCCCGTGTGCCCACCTGTTTGAAGGCATCGGCCGTATCGAGAACAAGCGTGATTTCCTCAGCGGACAACTCGCGCAGGCCTAACAAATCCTTGCGTGTCCAGTGCATCATTATCTTGGGATGAGAAGACTCGAGTCCTCGCGAATCGCGCGGTTCATTCTTTTTCAAGCCAGACGGCATCGGCTTCGCTGTTGGTTTCTTTCAGTCGGACGCGGACACGCTCGCCTTGCGCGGTTGGCAAATTCTTTCCGACAAAATCCGGACGAATAGGTAGTTCGCGGTGCCCGCGATCGATCAAGACGGCAAGTTGAATGCGGTCCGGCCGGCCAAAGGAGCGAATTGCATCGAGCGCTGCCCGACAAGTGCGGCCGGTAAAGATCACGTCGTCCACGATCACGACGGTTTTTCCTTCTAATGGCAAAGGAAGTTGCGACGGCCTAACGACCGGCAACGCTCCTCGCTTCCCAAGATCATCGCGATGCATGGAGACATCGATCACCCCACTGGCGACTGACACTTTTTTGATCGTCTTAATCTCGGCCGCGATCCGTTGCGCCAGTTCCACGCCGCGGGCCGGAATCCCGGCGAGAATGAGCGAACCGAGATCCTGATTGCGCTCGATAATCTCGTGCGCCATGCGCCGTAGCGTACGGCCTAACGTGTCCACATCGAAGATGCGGACTGCGCTGTTTTCGTTAGGCGTTTTTTGCTTCATCCTTTGCGACCTCACAGGACCGCCTTAAAGGAACGGTGCGTACTCAGGCCGGCACTTTGGCCATTCTGTGTTCGCGCATTCGTCGTTCGCGCCAATTGGAGCGATGCTTCACAATCCAATCGAGCAGCGCTTTTTCAAATCCGATGTCGGCCCCGGCTTTTTCGCTCTCGATCCATTTGTGTTTCAAAATTTCCTCGCGCTCGGCCAGAAACTCCTTGTAGAGGACAGAGTTTCTTAGAAAATGGGTCTCGGCGTCTTCGGGCGAAGTCGAGTTTTCATTCATGGCAGCGGTCAATCCTTTTTCGTTCTTCAGCATTAGACGAATCAAGGCGCCGGATATTTAAGGCGACGCGGCCATTGAAAGGCAAGCTTTACCTTGCATGCAACTCATCGCGCAAGCGCGCGGCGATCCGGCGAAATTCCACGCTCACCGGCGATTCGCCATCCTCCGCCGTGACCGGCATTCCGCGGTCGCCCGCTTCGCGCGTCGCGATGTCGATGGGAATTTGGCCTAACAATGGCACGCGCAACCGTTTCGCTTCACGCTCGCCACCGCCGGTTCCGAAAATGTCGTAGCGCTGGCCGTCGTTAGGCGCGACGAAATAACTCATGTTTTCGATCAAACCGAGCACGGGCACGTTCACCTTTTCGAACATGGTGGACGCCTTGCGCGCATCGATGAGTGCAACTTCCTGCGGAGTAGTAACGATAATCGCTCCGGAGAGCGCGACCGTTTGCACGATGGTGAGCTGGATGTCGCCCGTGCCGGGTGGAAGATCGAGGACAAGGTAATCCAGTTCGCCCCATTCAACCTGGCGGAGAAACTGTTGCGTGTAACGCGTCACCATCGGTCCGCGGAGAATGGCAGGCGAAGCGTCGTCGAGCAGGAAGCCCATCGACATCAGGCGCAGGCCGTATTGCTCCACCGGGATGATGCGATTTTCCTCCGTCGCCATCGGACGCTCGCGCGAACCAAACATGAGCGAAATGCTCGGGCCGTAGATATCGCAATCGCACAAACCAACGGCGGCACTCGTTTGTTGAAGTGCGACCGCCAGGTTCGCCGCGACCGTCGATTTGCCGACGCCGCCTTTGCCGCTCGCGATGGCAACAACATGTCTTACGCCCGCAATCCTTGTCGCACCGACATTCGCGCTCCCACTGCCGGCGGGCGGAGCGTGAATATCAATCCGCACCTTGGCATCGTTGACACCCTCGAGCTGGCGGAGTGCGTTCTCGGCTTCGCTTTTGATTGTCTGTGGAATGGCGGGATCGTTCGTGGCCAGCGCGAGCTGCACCACGACGTCGCCGTCGCGTGCATCGATCCCCCGCACCAAACCAAATGAGACGATATCTCGACTGAAGCCTGGATATTTTACGGTCCGGAGCGCTTCCTTGATCTGATCTTCGGAGATGGGCATGGAAAGACGAAACTAGCCCGCGTCGCAATCGAGTAAACCGGCAACGGCGATTTACAACCGCTGCGCCCTCCAAAGCGTCCGTCCAAGGTATGCGACCTGCTCATTTTAGCGCAATGCGGCGAATCAAGCTCAGCGGGCGCGAGCGCGCGGTAATGAAGGCAGTCGGATTTGCAGATGCTATTCCCGGCGCACAAATCCGCGAGCACACACAAATTCCGCCCGATGATCTGACCGATATTCTCAACGGCTTAATCGGGGCTGGTTATGTCGAAAGCCGGCCCTACCACGAACAGATTACGTCCTCGGACTTGGCCGCGACGGAATTCGAAGTCAATCCAAGTTACGTGCACGAGTTGAAGGAATCGATGGTGCGCGCCTGGTAGGGCCGTGGCCGTTACTCATTAGGCGGGTTGCGGCTCCGGGCTGGCGCGACGCTCTTCGCTCTGTTCCCCGAAAAGCTGGCGGATAACGTCTTCCACCGGCAACTCCTGCACGTTGATATCGGTCACGGAACAACTGTGCAGCAGCTGGCGGCAAACCTCCGTAACCTTCGCGCGTGGAACTTTGAGCTGCACACTGAGCGGAGTCTGTTCCACTACTTCGCCCATCTTCGAAAAATCACGCGGCTCCTTCTCAGCAAAGGTGAGACTAACGATCTTATGCCCTGAGAAACGGTCGATGATCGCGCTCAATTCTCCATCGAAGAAGATCTTTCCGCGATCAATGACAATCACGCGCTGACACAGCTCTTCAATGTCCTGCATGTAATGACTCGTGAGCATGGTCACGATGCGGTGTTCGCGGTTGTAGAGGCGGAGGAATTCGCGCACGCGTTTCTGGCTCACGACGTCGAGACCGATGGTCGGTTCGTCGAGAAAGAGGATGCGCGGCTCGTGAATCAGGGCGGAGATCAGCTCCATCTTCATGCGTTCGCCTAACGAAAGCTCGCGCACCATGACATTCATCTTGTCCTGCACCTCGAGCAGTTCGCTCAGTCCACCAACGACCTTCTTGAAACGGTCGCGATCGATTCCGTAGATCGCGCGATTTAATTCGAGCGATTCCTGCGCCGGCAGGTCCCACCAAAGCGCATTCTTCTGCCCCATGAGGAGACTGAACTGGCGTTTCATTTCATCGCGACGCTCCCACGGAACAAACCCGAGCACGCGGGCCTCACCGGAGGTCGGATTGAGAAGACCGGACAACATTTTGAGCACGGTGGTTTTGCCGGCGCCATTCGGCCCGAGGAATCCGACCAGTTCGCCTTCCTCGATTTGGAAGGAGATGTTATCCGCGGCGCGCGTCTCCTGATATTTGCGCCTAACGAGTCCTTTGACCGACCCCCAGAGCCCGCTCTCCTTTCGATACGTGCGGTAGACCTTCGTCAGGCGGTTGGTTTCGATGATTGCCATGCCCATTCCCAGGAGTTCATATCTGGCGCAACTGGTGCGCTCTGGCAAAAGCCTGACAACGATTGCTCCTGGCGACGATGAAAAGCGCCGTGCGCTCCTTGACTCAGGCGGCGCTGGATCGTGGGTGCTCTTTCCGGCGTTGCAAGAGCGGCAATACCTTTTCCACGAGTGCGTCGCTCGTTAGGCCATGCTTCGCTCGCAGGACGGGAATGTTGCCGTGTTCGATAAATTGATCGGGCCAGCCAATCCGCACCACCGGAGTGCTGATCATCTGTGAATGGAGATGCTCCATCGCGGCGCAACCGAAACCGTTATGCAGGACGTGATCTTCAATCGTACACACCACTTGCACACTGCGGGCAAAGAATTCCAAGGTGCCGTTGTCGAGCGGTTTGATCCAACGCGGGTTGATGAGTGCCACGGAGATGCCAAGGGCTTCGAGCTTTTGCGCGGCTTCCTGCGCCAGCTCAAACATGTTGCCGAGGCCAAAGATGGCTACGTCTTTCCCATGTTGCACGACCTCGGCCTTGCCGATCTCGAGTAATCTCGGCTCCGGTTTCGGCTTTGCACCCGTGCCCGGGCCACGCGGATAACGAATGGCGATCGGACCAGTGTTGTAGTGCGCCATCGTCCAGATCATGTCGACAAATTCGTCCTCATTCTTCGGCTGCATGTGAACGATGTTCGGGATGTGACGCAAATAGCCGATATCGAAGAGTCCGTGGTGTGTCGGGCCGTCATCGCCGCTCAAGCCGGCGCGATCCATGCAAAGGGCAACATTCAAGTTTTGCAGCGCGATGTCGTGGATGATCATGTCGTAGGCACGCTGCATGAAGGTCGAGTAAATCGTCAGAAACGGTTTCAGTCCCTGGGTGGCAAGACCGCAGGCGAAGAGCGCGGCGTGCTCTTCCGCGATGCCAACGTCGTAGTAGCGGTCAGGATGTTGCGCCTGAAAGAAACCAAGCCCGGTGCCGCTCGGCATCGCGCCGGTGATCGCGACGATTTTGCGGTTCGTATCGGCGAATTTGCCTAGCGTTTTACCAAGAATCTCCGAATACGTCGGCATTGGCGCGGGCGCGGTTTCGCCACTCTCGATTTTGTATTTGCCGAGTCCGTGGAACTTGTCCGGCTTGGCCAGCGCGGGCTCGTAGCCCTTGCCTTTTTTCGTTAGGATATGAAGCAGCACCGGCTCGTCCTGCCTTTTAAGAAACTCAAATGTGCGTGTGAGTAGTGGGATATCGTGGCCGTCGACCGGGCCGTAGTAACGCAACCCAAGCTCTTCGAAAATCACGCTTGGCACGAGCAGACCCTTCACGCCTTCCTCAACCTTGTGTGCGAGATGCAGCGCGCCCTTGCCCGCGATGGCTTTGATGAAACGTCCGGCTTTTTCGTGCAGGTGCGCGTAAGTCGGGTTGGTCACGATGTTGTTCAGGTAAGCCGCGATCGCGCCGACGTTTTTCGCAATTGACCATTCGTTGTCGTTTAGCACGACGATAAAGCGTTTCGTCTGCGCCCGGACGTTGTTGAGTGCCTCGTAACTGATACCGCAGGTGAAAGCGGCATCGCCCGCGACGACTACGATGTTTTCATCGCCGCCACGCAGGTCACGCCCAACCGCCATGCCAAGACCAGCGGAAAGCGCGGTGCCAGCGTGACCGGCACCATAGGCGTCGTGCTCGCTTTCGGTGCGCAGGAGAAAACCGTTGAGCCCACCGTATTGACGCATGGTGTGAATGCGATCGAGGCGGCCGGTAAACATCTTGTGCACGTAGCCCTGATGGCTGACATCGAAAACAAACTTGTCCTTCGGTGTAGTGAAAACGCGATGGAGTGCGATCGTCAGCTCGACCACTCCAAGGTTCGGACCCAGATGACCGCCGGTTTTCGACAAGACTTCTATCAGTGTGTCGCGCACTTCCTGGGCAAGCTGCGGCAGGACTTCCTCGGGCAGCGCTTTGATGTCGTCCGGCGAACGGATGCCATCCAGCACACGCTTGGTTTCGTTAGGTGTCTCAGAAGAGACTGACATCGTTGACTTCTCCTTTTGGTTCGGGTGGCGGCGCCGGGCTGGCGGTAGCCAGTTCAAATTCTTTCACGACCGGTTTGCCGGCGCTGTTGCGAGTGATGATTTCGATCCTTTGTTCGGCCGAGGCAAGCTGCGCCTGGCAAACCTTGACCAGTTTCATCCCTTCTTCGTAGCGCACGATCAGCTCTTCCAGCGGCAAATCGCCCGACTCCATCTGCTCCACGATCTCCTCCAGCCTTTTCATGGCTTGCTCGAAGTTCGCCGAGGATGCGGGCTTCTTTACCGGGTTGGACATAACGGCGAAGGAGCAATTAAGCATAGCGGGATCAATTAAAAAGGAGGACTTGCCTCATTTGGGTCGCGGCGGCGCTGGCACAACGGATGCTAAATATCGCATTCGTTAGTCACAATGAGCCCGCCGAAACGCATTCTGCTAATCGATCACGAGCCGCACCTGACTGCGATCGTGAGCTCAGCATTGCAGGCCAGTGGGTGCTATCTCATCCGTCAGCAAAGCTATGGCGCGGAGGCGCTGGCGGTGGCGCTCGATTTTCAGCCCGATCTTATCCTTCTCGACGCCGAACCGGAGCATCTCGAACTCGATCGGGTGGCGCGACAGATTCACGCCGAGACCGCGCTGCAGAATGTGCCAGTGCTTTGCCTAACGAATTTAACAGCCAATGGGCAAATCGGATCGGTTGGTTTTCTCGGTGGCTACACGTTTCTGGCAAATCCGTTTCGGCTCGACGACATGGTGAGTTGTATAGCCGAAATCTTAAAGAGACGCCGAGTCAGTCGCTCTTGATTCAAACGGGACGCTTCGACCATCCGCTGCAGAGGAAACACCACGATCCTCGGACAGGTCTTGCCAGATTGCCTGCGTCCGGCAACTTCTCGCCATGCCTGGCACCGCCGCTACGATCAAGGAACTACTGCGCGGCACCACCCCGCGCCAAGACCTGCTTGTCCAAGGCTGGGTACGGACCCGTCGCGACGCAAAAGGTTTTTCCTTCATTGAGCTGAACGATGGCTCTGGTCTGCGCAACCTGCAGGTCATCGCACCAAACACGTTGCCCAATTATTCCGCTCTGCAACGCCTGACGACCGGATCATCGATTCGCGCCCATGGCGCGCTGACCGCTTCGCAGGGAAAGGGACAGAGTTGGGAGCTGGTGGCGGACTCAATCGAAATTGTAGGCGGCGCTGACGAAAGCTATCCCCTGCAAAAAAAAGGACATACTCCGGAATTCCTGCGTGAGATCGCTCACCTGCGCCCGCGCTCGAATCTTTTCGGTTCCGTCTTCCGCGTTCGCAGCCGGCTGGCCTTCGCTGTTCATCAGTTTTTCCAGCAGCGAGGGTTCGTTTACATCCATACACCGATCATTACCGGCAGCGATTGCGAGGGCGCGGGCGAGCTTTTTCGCCTAACGAGTTTCGATTTGAAGAATCCGCCACGCCTGCCAGATGGCGAGATCGATTACTCGAAGGACTTCTTCGGACGCTCGACTTACCTGACGGTCAGTGGACAGCTCGAAGCGGAAGCCTTCGCCTGTGCCCTCTCCAAGGTATACACCTTCGGTCCGACTTTTCGCGCGGAGAATTCCAACACCTCGCGACACGCCAACGAGTTTTGGATGATCGAGCCGGAAATGGCCTTTTGCGATTTGCAGTGCGATATGGATTTGGCCGAGGAACTGGTGAAATGCCTCGTGCGCGACATTCGCGAAAATTGCCCGGAAGAGATCGATCTGTTCAATAAGTTCGTTGACAGGGAGTTGCTGGCGCGACTCGATTTCGTGATCGAGAGAAAATTCCAGCGGATCACTTACACAGAGGCGATCGAGTTACTGGGCAAGAGCGGCCAGAAGTTCGAGTTTCCAGTCGAGTATGGACTCAACCTCCAATCCGAACACGAGCGCTGGCTAACGGAGAAGCACTTCAAATCGCCCATCACTGTTTTCAATTATCCAAAGGAAATTAAGCCGTTTTACATGCGGCTGAACGATGACGGCAAGACGGTCACGGCGATGGATCTCCTCGTTCCGGGCATCGGCGAAATTGTCGGAGGCAGTCAGCGCGAGGAACGACTCGAAGTCTTGGAAGCAAACCTGCGTCAGCACAAGATGAACCTGGCCGATTACAAATGGTATCTTGATCTTCGCCGTTACGGCACCGTACCGCATGCCGGGTTTGGACTCGGCTTCGAGCGCATGCTTATGTTCGTCACCGGAGTCTCGAATATTCGCGACGTGATTCCGTTCGCGCGCACGCCAGGCAGCGCCGAGTTTTGAAGTAGGCGCTTTTAGAGGTGCCTGCCCTGATTGCCCGCGTTCATGCGTTTGCGCAGTTCGTAAGTCTTGGAGACGGAAAGAAACTCGTAGTAGCCATGCAACCTCGCGAAGTAATAGCCTTCGCGACCATCGAGAAAGCCGCGCTGCCAAAGATAGACGTAAAGAAAACGGAGCCATGGGCGAAATAATGGCAGTCGCTGTGAGATTTGTTTGAGACGGCGTCGTTGCGCCACGCGGGCGCTTTGCAGTTCCGTTGTTCTTGCCCCGCTCTCCTCGGCAACCGCGACGCGCGCTTCCCAGTTCGAATAGCGATTGTGCTTCTCGACGAAAACCTCGACTGATGGAAAGGCGTAGTGATCCATCTCACAGCGCAACCGTTTGGTCGGCCCCTGAACAATGACGTGCTCGTGCACTTCGTTATCGCCGCTGGCGGTCGCGACCTCGGTGAGCTTTTCGTAACGGCCTAACGAATGCCGAAACAGGCGCAGGTTCCAATTTGGATAGTAAGCGTGCCGCAGCCAGCGCCCCATAAACATAAACCGGCGGTTGATCCAATAACCCGCTGTCGTTCCCGCGTTCGCGATGGCGCGGCGAAACTCCTCCGCTGCCTCGTTAGGCAAGACCTCATCGGCATCCAGAATGAAAACCCATTCGTTACGAAAGGGTAAATTCTCCAATGCCCAGTTTTTTTTCTTCGGCCAGGTACCATTGAACTCGAACTGAACGACGCGAGCGCCAAATTCCTCCGCGATTCGTTGCGAGCCGTCGCTACTCTGCGAATCGACCACGAAGATTTCATCCGCCCAGACGATCGAACAGAGACAGCGTGGCAAATTAAGAGCCTCGTTCTTGATCGGCACGATGACCGAGACTGGCACAGGTGTGGTGCGTTTATCCACGAGGAAAGGCGCTATGATTTGCGGACGTGATAATTCAGAAATCTGAGCACGAAGGATGCGCGTTTCCTAGTAAAGATTCTGTCGATACAGGACGCGAAACTTGCGCTCGGATGATTTGAACTCCCCGGGCGCCAGTGATTCAGGAGAAATATTTTCCCCGCTCTTGACGTGACTCTGCTACACTTCCGGCAGGCACAATCCAGCCGTGCAGACTTCAGTTTCCGTTAGTCTGGACCTTGCAGGCATCTAGCCGCGCTGCCCGGCAACTTCAATCCTGTGAAGCGCGTCGATCTTAACAAAAATTGGCCAGCCTCCTGGAAAGCTTCATTTCGTTACGACCTGGAGGAAGTGTACGGGCAGGTCCGCAACCGCGGCTACGCCTATGCCTATGAGCGGCGAAGGCGCGCCACCTTTCGCCTCGTGACGGAAGTCCTCCCGCCAGGCGCGCGCATTCTCGACATTGCCGCCGCGCAGGGAAATTTTTCCATCGCTCTGGCTGAAGTTGGCTACGAAGTAACCTGGAACGACATGCGAAGCGAGCTGGCGGATTACGTGCGGATGAAGCAGGAATACGGCAGGATTCATTTCGCCCCGGGGAATGCATTCGATCTCAAACCGGCGGAGCTCTTCGACGGCGTTCTCATTACCGAAATCATCGAGCACACCGCTCATCCGGACCAATTACTGGCCAGCACGACGCAACTGGTGCGTCCCGGCGGTTACGTCATCATGACTACGCCTAACGGCGCTTACTTTCGCAACAAGCTGCCGAAGTTCACCGAATCTTCCGATCCGACGATCTATGAATCGGTGCAGTTTCAACCAGATACCGATGGTCACATCTTTCTCCTTCATCCAGAGGAAGTGGAACGGCTCGCGCCGCAAAGCGGACTCGTCTTGGAAAAACTCCTCCTCTTCACCAACCCGCTCACGAGTGGCCATATGAAGATGGAATTTATCCTCCGACGAATGCCGAAATTGCTCGTCGATGGAATTGAACACCTGACCAATCGCCTGCCACCAAGCCTAACGAATAAGCTCGCCACCCAGTTGGCAGCACGTTTTCGTCGCGTCGAAGATGGTTAGTCCCCCGATCGCCGCGACCTCAGCACCCGACAGGGGTTGCCGGCGGCGATCGTATCCTCCGGTACATCGCTGGTCACAACCGAGCAGGCGCCGACGATGGCACGCGCTCCAATACGGACTCCCGGCATGACGAACACGCGCGCGCCCAGAAAGGCGTCTTCCCCAATCGTGATCTTGGCCACGGTCAACGGCATCGCGGGAACGGAAAAATTGTGTGTGCCTGTGCTGAGGTAAACTTCCTGCGCCACCACCGCCCGTGGTCCGATTTCGATTTCCCCAAGGCTATAAGCATTGGCCCGATCGCCGAGACAAGCGCGATCGTGCATCGTTAGGTTCCACGGAACCGCAATACGTGCCCGCTGGTGCACAAAGGGCGTGCCGTAAATCCTGGCGTCGAAGGCGCGCAACCAAAAAAGCCGCCAGGCATTGGCCGGCTTCGGCGTCCAGACGCAGAAAATGGCCCAGCAAAATTCCCAGAGAATGCGACGAAAGCGTTCCTCCACTGACCACGGCGAGTCGAATTGTGAAGTCTGCGCGGCGTGAACAGGTTTGAGCGGTTGGGCCATTCGTTAGGCGCTATTTCTTAACAAACCTGCGAAATCGTCCAGATAAAGCGGCGCGATTTTTTCCAGCTCAAACTCGCCCGCTTGCAGGCGGGCCGCTCTTCCGATTTTCAAAATTTGCTCCCGACCAAGCTGTAGGACGGCAGTCAATCGCTCGGCCAGATTTTTCTCGGGGTCCGGACCACGATGATCGAAAACAAAACCGGTCACGCCATCGGAAATATAATCACGAAAGCAATCCAGCTTCGAAACAATTGGCACGCAGCCATTGGCCATTGCTTCCAAAGGCGCGACCGGCATCGCTTCGCCTGTCTCCGCAAGCGAGGGATAAACAAAGATCAATGATGAGCGATATTGAGCGATAAGCCGCTGTGGGTCGAAGATTTTGCCATGCCATTCTATTTGCGCCTCGCTCCTTGGGTCGAGCTTTTGCAATCGCTGAAGAAATGCCTTGCCACCTCCTCCAAGGTGAACCTCGTGCGGTCCCACTATCCGGACTTTCCACTCCGCCAATAATTGCGCTGGCAAGCGATCAAGCGAGCGAAGAAATAACTCGATCCCTTTCTCAGGATGGACCCGGCCCAGATAGAGGATGACTTGTTCGCGCTTTCGATCGTCGACTTCCTCGATACGAAAAGGAAGCGCGTTTGGAATGACACCTACCTTGGACCGAAGTTGCGGCGCCTCGGCAATGATCTGCTCTGCGATTGTCTTCGAGACCGCCTGCAAACGCGACGCGTGTCCATACCAGCGCATCTGCCCTTTCGGCCCTCGCGCGACATGGACATAGAGGCGGCCCCGATCTTTCCGCCTAACGAGAAGCGGCAACCAGAATGTGTTCGTCACCAGGATGTCGGACACCGGCAAAACGCGACGCACCCGCCAGGAGTAAAGCAGGTCAAGCCACTTTAACCAAACGAGCGAACGCGGTTGCGAATAGCCGCGCAAGCGCAGGTGCCGCACTCCCTCGACGATCTCCTCCGCCGGCAGCTCGGGGTGAGTTCGAGAAATTTGCAGCACTTCGCACCCGTGCCTAACGAATTCCTGGCCAAGCGCAAACCAAACCTTTTCCACCGCGCCGCCCATGATCGGTGGGACGGGGAAAAATGCGCCGAGGACGATGGTGATTTTCACGATTTCTTTGTCCCTCTCCTCCTGGCGCCCTCCACTGCCTCAAACATCCGACGAAACTGGCTGACGCCTGGCCTTCGGCTGACGCAGCGCTTCGAGTAACGAATCGGTCGCACGCTGAATCTCAAATCGCTCCATGAAACAACGCTGGGCCTTGTCGCGCATAAGCGCCCGCTCCGATGTGGGCGTGGCGAACCAGCGTTCAACTAATCGGCTCGTCCCCGCAAATGTATCGCTTTCGACATACCCGGCGCCGTTTGCCTCGATTTCGCGCCAAATGTTGACCCGATCCGAAATGAGAACCGGCAGTCCACAGGCCAATGCTTCGACCACAGCGATTCCAAAATTTTCCTGATGTGACGGCAGGATAAACGCCTCCGCCGCGGCGAAAGCACCCCACTTTAAGTTGCCGCGCAACATCCCGGGAAAGGTGACCGGCATTCCCGCCGCGAGGCGCTTCAGCCGCTCGAGGTAATCTTCGTGCGCGGTGGGTCCTGCCATGACGAGATGCATCTGCTCCAATTTGGACTGGGCACGAAGCGCCTCGAGCAAAAGGTCGCATCCCTTCTTCTCGTGCAGTCGACCGAGGAAAAGCAGAATCTGTTTTCCGCGCAGAATGGGAAATGCGCGCAGGAAATCCTCACGCGCAATTGTCAGGTCGATCTGCGGTTGTGCGGTGCCGTAATTCACCACCACCTCGTTGCAGCGATAGAGAGCGAAGGATTCGCGCGCAAGCTGGCGTTCCTCCTCCGAGGTAAACAGAACCGCGGCCGCATCGCGCAGGACGCGGTATTCTGCCCATGGCCAGTAGAGAAGTTTTTTCAAATGTTTCAGCGGATAAGTGCGATTGAACCAGGGATCGAGCATCCCGTGCGGAAAGACGAAATAAGGTGTCGGCGTCCGGTGCAGCACGCGCCAGACGCCAAGGCTGTGGTATTGCCAAATGCCGTGCACGATTACGACATCGAAGCGGGCTCGGTTCGCCTTCATCCACGACACGAACCGCGACGTATAGCCGTAGCTCCCTCCACCCCCGAGACCACGCGCCACACCAGGAAATTCCAGGACGCCGCGCGCGTTCGGCGGATCGAGGGAGACGACCTCAACTTCGTGCCCGCGCTGCGCGAGGACGAGCGAAGATTGCCGGACCGACTCGAGCGGACCGCCGATCGCCGGATCAAGCGAGTGAATGCAGCGCAGGATTCTCATTCGATCGGTGCGAGGCTTCCTTTCGCCTAACGAAATGGCCAAGCACAACCATGCTCCAGAGCCGGGTCCAGTGCAGCCGGCCTTGACGGAAACCTTTCCGCGCATTGGCGACGAACTCGTCAGGTAGAAATCCGCGAACAACCAGCTCGCACAGGCCTTCATCGACGAAGTTCGCCAGCGGACCACTCATCCACTTTTGCATCGGAAGAGCAAAACCCACCTTAGGTCGTTGATAGACGGCCGGTGGCAACAGATCGCGCGAGGCTTGCACGAGGAGTCCTTTGGTTCGGCCGAAGCGCTGTTTCTCGGCGGCAGGGAGGCCTAACGAATACTCGACCAATTGATGATCGAGAAACGGCACGCGCAACTCGAGTGAGACTGCCATGCTCATTTGATCCGAATCGCGCAGGAGCATGTGGCGCATATATCCGGTTAGCTCCGCCCAACTGATTCGGGCAAAATCGTCCGGTAATTCGACCGGACATTCGAAGGTAAGCCCATCGTTAGGCAACCCAGCCCGCTGCAGCATCTCATCGGTGAAAAATCGCCTCCGCCAACGGGTAAGCACGCCGACGTCGGTATCGTTAGGCAAATCCATCAGCCGCGCACCGCCGAGAAGGCGCCGGAAACCGCGTGGGAGTTGGGCCAGCCATTTCAGGCGCGGCACGTCCCGAAAGCTCGGGTAACCGCCGAAAAGCTCATCGCCACCCAAGCCGGACAGCGCCACTTTCACGCCCTCCTGAGCCACCGCGCGAGACACGATATAGGTATTGATCGCGTCGACCGAGGGAAGATCGAGATGAGCAACCGCCTCGGTCACCGACTGAATGACTTCGTCTTCATTCAATTCGAGCCGTCGGTGAGTAGTTCCGTAACGCTGTGCAACCTGAAGAGCGACGGCACTTTCATCGAATTCTGCCATATCGAAGCCGACCGTGAAGGTGAGCAAACGCGATCCGAGTCGCCGCGCGGCGAGCGCAGTCACAATCGAAGAATCGATTCCGCCGCTCAGGAAACTTGCGACCGGAACGTCGGAAAGAAGATGCTCCTCGACCGCAGTCTCAAGAAGCGCGCGCAATTTTTCCGGAGCGGCTTGCGTGGAAGAGGAGAATCTCCGTTGCGCCGGCCAATAGCGCGAGAGGCGGAGCTTCGCCTCAGAGCCGATTGTTAGGCAATGCCCTGCCGGAAAGGCGTGGATTGCCGGATACAAGATTCTCTCCTCTGGACAGGCACCACACTGCAAGTAGGCGCTAATTGAAGCCGGTGTCGGCACGGATTCTAACGTGGTGAGTACTTTAACCTCTGAAGCCAGGCGAAAATGAGCTTCATCAAGAGTGTAATACAGGGGTTTGATGCCGAGACGATCGCGTGCGACGAAGAGCTCCATGCGCGCGCGATCGTAAATCGCGAGGGCGAACATTCCTTTGAGACGCGGGACAATTTCCGGTCCCCAACTCGCGTACCCGGCGAGAATCGTTTCGGTGTCGCTCGTGCCGCGCCATTTGCGATTGCCAATCTCGGCACGCAATTCGCGATGATTGTAAATCTCGCCATTGACCACAATGACATTACCGGTCGCAGGGTCAGTCATCGGCTGAGAGCCGTTAGGCGAGAGATCGAGAATCGCCAAGCGAGTGTTGCCTAGCCAAATCTGTCCATCGGGCGAAGTCCATTCGCCGTGCGCATCCGGCCCGCGATGCAAGAGAAGGCTAAGATCGAGTGGTGCGGCCGCCGCGCCAAAGCTGAAATGAGCTGCGATGCCGCACATGGCTGCGCTCTACACCGGCACGCCGAGCGAGCGATACAGCTCGACGTATTGTGCGATCATTTTTTCCGCGTGGAAACGCTCGGCATTTTCCAGGCTCTTTTCGCTCAAGTGCGCGCGTTTCGCAGGATCGGAGAGACTCAAGAGAGCGCGGGCGAAAGCCGCCTCGTCCTCGACCGGCGCGGTCAACGCCCCATCGCCCGCGACTTCCGACATGGGTTCGTGGTCGCTGCAAACCACCGGACAACCGCAGGCTTGCGCTTCGATGATCGGCCAACCGAAGCCTTCGTAACGAGATGGGTAAAGTAGGGCGCTGGCTGAACTGTAGAGCGCTTCGAGCAGATCGTTGCTAGGACCGTCTACTTCGACCAGCCGATCGAGCAGCCCGAGTTTCTCGCCTAACGAACGCAATTCAGGGGTTAATTTCTGTCCGGTGAAAACCATCTGACCATTCCAGCTGTCCGTCGTCAGAGCGAAAATCCGGAGCGCACCCTGGCGATTTTTCATGCGCAAGTTGGACCCTACATGCAGAACGAAAGGCCGGTCGAGGTCGAGTTGGGGAATTTGCGACAGCAACGAGCGCGCACGTTCCGGTTCCTGTTTGCGATAAGGATAGTTGATTCCATGATAGATGAGCAGGATTTCCGGGCGGCCTGCCTCTTGCCTAACGAGTCGCCGCGCATCGCGCAAGGTAGCGGACGACGCACAGGCAATCGCGGTCGCCCGCCGCAGGCCGGATAAGATCCAACGCTGCAAATATTTCCCAGTCGCTGAAGCCGGCGTATCGGGCACTTCGTCGAGCGCGCCCCGCACTGCGAGCAGATCGTGGCAACTCACGACGACAGGCCGGCCTTGGATCCGAGTGGCGTACATGGCGTTGGAGTGGTCGCAGATGTGCACGAGATCGGGCGCTCCCTGTGCGAGTGACCATTTTAGTCGCAGAGGGAAAAGGAGAAACTTATCGAGATAGCCAAGCCACTTCGCCACGAAAGGCCCGGCGAATGTAATCCGCCCGAGATATGGCTGCGCCTGGATCATCTCCGCCGGCACACCCGCGGTCGCCAGGCCACGCAGCATCATGTCGGCAAATCGTTGCATGCTCTGCTGCTGATCGGCCGGATAATTACCGATCAAAAGGATCATGCGTGAGCGGCACGTCACGACGCCGGCTACCATGCAACCGATCGGCATAAACCGACCGGCGATTGTGACGCTCTGGCGCTCGCTGGCGTTCGTCGTCTTTTTCCGTCGGTTCCTCCTCTTCACGTCCCCGGGCAGCAAGCGCGAGCCCGGCCAGCGCGACCGCAAAACCGAGCGTGGTCGGCTGTCCGAAGGGACCTTCGAGCAGAGCAAAAAAGGATGCACTGAAAAGAAAGAGCGGGAGTGGATTGTCCCGGCGAAGCTGGCTCAGCGAAAAACGACCGACGTGAAAGGTGATCGCACAGCGCCAGAGCAAAAAGGCCCCGCCAAGAATTGGCCCGCTTTCCAGGATAATTCGCGACCACTCGTTTTCTGCGAGGAGAAATTCAACGTGTCCGACGAGAAAATTCGCGCCACCATTCGTTCCCACACCAAGGCCGAAGCCGCCGAGCGGAGCTCGCGCCAGCACGCGTAAACCATCGAAGAAATCGCCAAAAGTGCGGCCGACCAAATCTCCAACCACACTGCTTTCAGCAGCGTCGGCGCCTTCGGCAAAACGATCGGAGAGAATGCCAAGACCTTCTCTAAAAACCGGCAGATAGCTGATGAGCCAAAAAACAATTGCGGCCAGCAAAATGTAGCGACCGAATTTGCCCGCGAGCGTCGGTCTAACGAGCAAAATGACCGCGAGCGATGCTGCTACCACTCCTACCGCCAAAACCGCAGCGCGACTTCCGGAAACCCCCATCCCAACGAGCAACGCCCCACCAGCCGCGCCGAGGAGCCAAGTCTTGTAAGGCAGTTTACCCAGGACGGCGTGCAGCATGAAAGCCGCAACCGCGCTCAGGTAGTAAACAGCTCCGGAGACAAATGAAAATGTCCCCGGTGGCCTGATGCGACCGCTGCCGGCTCCGAGTTGCACTCCTTCGCCGACTCCTGCCGTGCTGTTGATAAAGGAATCGGGAGAGGAGGCGAATTGCGCGGCCATGAGAACACTCATCGGAATCATGCCCATCATCGTCCACCAGCCGACGCGTTTTACATCCTCAAAATCGAAGACCATCGGAATGACGAAAATCAGTGGCAGGTGCAGGTAATTGCAACGAACGCCGTAGCCAGTAACGAGAACGATGGTCTTGATCGGGAAATATGGCAGCAGCACAATAATGCCTGTTGCCCACGAAAGAATGGCAATCAGTTCCAGGGTCACAATCCAGACGTTTTGTGGAATGAGCCGGGCGCGAAACGCCAGGACATAAATCGCAACTGCAACCGGATCGCGAACCAGCAAAAGCGGTGTCGACAGCTGTGGAATAATCCACTTACGAAATACGCCTTCGAAAACCAGCAGCCATAGATAAAACCAAACGAGCCATCGGATGTGCCGGATCGTCGCCGAATGGTCGACGATCCTGACTGGCTTTGCGGGAGCGGAAGGATGCACCCTGCCTGCGGCGATGACATTCATGAATTCAGCCTTTTACCAACCACTTCTCGTGCCAGTTCAACAAGGCGTCGCCGATAATTTTCCCACTGAAAAGTCAGCGCCTTCTGCTTCGCTGCTTCCTGCATGGCACGGCACCTCTCTTTCTCGCGACTAAGGAGGATGAGCTTCTCCTCGATCGCCTCGGACGAGCGAATCGGAATTATAAACCCATCAGTTCCGTCGCTGATCAGGTCCGGCCCGGCAGTGTGCGAAGTGGTGATCACCACCAAACCCTGACTCATGGCCTCCGTCATAACCAAACCAAAACCTTCGTGCAGCGACGGCAAGACCAGCACATCATGCCGGGACATTTCCTGTAGTAGTTCGGGGTGAGGAAGAGAGGGTATCCAACGATACTTTCCCAGCGTGGCAGGCACTGGAACTTCAGCACTAACTCTTCGACCCACAAGAGAAAACTCAATTTGGTCCCCCAATTTCTCCACTGCATCCAGCAAGTAACCAAGCCCTTTCGCCTGCGTAAGTGCGCCCACAAAAATCACCCGCAATTTGTCGACCGAAGGTCTGGGCCACGCAGACGTGGCGGACGAAGTTGTTCCATAGGGCAAGACATGAATGGGAGCAGTCACCATTTTCCCTTCCAAGATGCTCTGTTTAGCAAACGATGCCGGCGTAATAACTGCGTCGGCCAGCCCTAACTCTTCATCTTTCCGCGCTAGCTTTTCAGCGCTGTCGGTCAACGCACTCAGCGTAGCAACCCACTCCGGACGCAGTTCCGCCTCCTCTTCTTGATAGCGTCTCACTGTCCGCCAATGGACAATCGGATGTTCGTAAATGCAGAGAATCCCACGAGCCTTCGCCGCGCGAAAGGTAGCGACTGCTCCATCGTCGTACGCGTAGACGACTTTACTCGTTAGGCCCGTCGCAATGCGCTTCGCCACCCGTCGGTCGATCGATTGGTAAACCGCGTCGATACCGAAGACACCACTCTCGCCACCAAGCCATCGCTGCCAACCTAGCTGACCGATGAATTGTCTCCCCCATTCGCGCCACCCGACAGTGTGGATGTAGGGCTGCAGCTCCCTGACAAACGAACGTCGACGAAGTTCGCGACGAAGACGTGGAAATCCCGAGGCCAGGCTGTCGAGCAGGCTCTTTTCACGCCAGTTGATGCAGGTCCAAAATTCATCCAACAAGCCCGCTTCCGCGAAGGCCAGAACAGCTTGCCTCACGTTTTGGTTGGCAGTCGGATGCGAGAGAAGAATCACGAAAGCGTCGAAAGAAATAGCTGGCGATACTCTTTGGCGATTACTGCAGGACGAAACCTGGCCAGGTGTCTCGGCGCGTTTTCAAGAAGGCGCCTTCGCTCGTTAGGCCTCGATAGCAACTGACCCAGGGTGCGCGTGAGAGATTCAACATCTCCATTTGGAAAAGTAAGTCCGCATGGCCCAATCGCCTCCGGCAGTCCGCCACCGCTCGATCCAACGACGGCGCAGCCGCACGCAATTCCCTCCAGCGCTACGACACCGAATGGCTCGTCATAGCGGGAAGGAATTACCAGGATCTTATGTTGACGCAGGAGTGCCGCTAAGGCAGCGCCACCCTTAGCTCCGAGAAATGCTACTCTTTCAGTCAATTCAAGACGCGCCGTCAACTCTCGGAGCGCAGGTTGTTCCGGTCCGGTGCCCACAATCGTTAGGCGCACTCGAGGTTCGGCGATTTGAAGACGAGCGAGCGCTTCAAGTAAGAGATCGACCCCCTTTTCCGACACCAGTCGGCCAAGAAAGATGAGATCACCGGAGCGATCGAGCTCCGAAGTCGACGTTTTGAAGATTTCGACATCGTAGGGATTTGGGATGACAACTGAAGCCGTGCGAAAGCAATTCGCGACCGCCCTGCTAATAGCTACACTAGGCGTAACTTGAACTACTGCGTGTTTGATCCGTTGCACCAAATCGATACCAGCAGGCCGTCGGCAGTACGAACCCTGGTGAGTAATAACCACCGGTTTATGCAGGAGCCAGGCAGGCCATAGCGTGCGCAGGCTTAGGTTGTTTTGCCAGACAATGTCGCACCACTGGATTGCACGAAAAAGTGCACCTAACGACGGCTCGCGGATCACAGGCCAGTCGGGCTCTTCCGGATTTTCATTTGGCGTTTGTGTCACGACCACGACTTCATCTCCCTGCTGCGTAAACTCTGTTGCCAGAAGAAGGCTAACCGTTTCGATCCCGCCGATGCTTGGCAGGAAAGCATGAGATGAGATTAGGAGCTTCAAATTGCTGGCCGGCCGGTGCGCCCGGCGAAATAGTCCCGGACTGCGCGCCAGCGGGCGCGAGCCGAAAAGGAATTATGCCGATGAAATGTGAGTCGGAGGGTATTAGCCAGAATAAGCAGAGCGCGCAAAGTCGCCGCCGGCCGACCAAAATAGTCGCGGACGAGAAAGAGCGAGTTACGCGCGAACAAATAACTGCGCCAGGCATTCTCCGTGGATGTAACTGGATTAACTACGACCGCTCCCCAAACCATGACCACCTTCCAACCATTTCGGGCGGCGCGCGCTCCTAGCTCGTGTTCGTCGCCATAGGCGAAGTAACGTTGATCGAAAATTCCTATCTCTTGCAAACACTCCCGTCGGACCAGCATAAGTGTGCCGTGCGGAACGTCGATCTCCTGCGAGACGCCCCGCTCTCGCGGCAACGCCATCTTCGGTTGCACCCCATGCCAGCGCGAGAATCTCGTGATAATCGGCTCGGGATACTGCGGGCAGGCAATACCGACGCGCGGATCATTTTCCGCCGCCCGAAGGAGGAGTGGTAAGCAATCGGGTTCCGGCATCGCATCGTGCGCACTGATAAAGCAGAACGGGCTTGTCTCACTGTGGAGCCAATGACGGAGCGCGACATTTAATGCGCCGCCCCATCCCTTGTTGTTGTCCAGCCTAACGATATTAGCGTCGGAATCGAGAATCGATTCCAGTTGCTGAAATAGTTCCGGCAATGAGTCGTTGTCGAGCACCGTAATCTCGAGCGGCACATCCTGAGCAAGAAAGACCCGCACGGTTCTTGCGCAGGCTTCCGGCTGATTCCAGTGAACAACCAGCAACCGTGAGACACTCATAACTGGATAACTTTCGCGATCGCGGCCGCAAGCCCAGCAGACGATGCATTCCTTTGATACCAATTGTAAATGGCTTCGGCTATGGCAGGACGCTCGCTCGCCGTTGGAAGAGTCGCGAGCGTAAAAGGTCCGGGCATAACGTCGCCATCGAGGGATATTTTTGAGTTCACCGAAAAAAAGACTGGGATAACACCATGCGCGCAATAGGCAGCGAAGGCTGTTGATTTGAGGATAGCCTCGGTCTTGACATGGGTCTGAGCAAAGTAATCCATCCAGCCAAACGCACATGTTGCTAAACGTTCAGAGGCTGGCGCCGCCTCGATGTCAGGCCAATAGCGGCCATCTTTTAGCTGGCGCCGAATATCCTCCTGCTCTTCTCCACCTATGACAACCAAGTCTTTGCCGCCGGGGAAAGAGCGAAGGGAACGTCGAATTAACTCAGTTCCCCCACAGGTGACCCAACGCTCAGGATCCCGACTGGCAATCTGCTCCCGAGACAGTCTCGGCTCGCCGAAGGTCGAGAACACAGGTCTAACGACAACAGGAGCGGAGGGCAGGAGTTTTCGCAGCTGATTAGCGAGAAGATTACTGCTAACGACACAAATGACAGAGGATTGCGCCACGAGTCGGGCGAGACGCTTTTGCAACGGTTGCAGCCAAAAGGCGCTTCGATGCCACCCGCTCGAAGCGTAGAGCTCGTGAAAAATAGTTATTAAGGGGCCCTCGAGAGACTGCCGCATCTCGCTGACTCTTTTCGGAAGCCAGAAAGGAATTCCGCGCGGGTGATAGCCATAGTTTACATAGTGCAGGATGGCGGCATCCGCGCGCGACGGACGCCAGGTCGATTCGCTCAAAGTAAGACCGGTGACGAAATCCGTAGTTAAACCGTTCACGCTCGCCAGGCTTGCAGCAAGCACTCTGGCGTAGTCGTTTACTCCTCCCCGATGAGATAGGGGATACGGCACGATCTGCACAATCGACTGCGAGTTATTCATCGGATTGAAAATACGCGCCGCGTCGATCGTAGGGCTTTCGAGTGGAGACATTGGAACCGGCACGTCCGCTCAGGCATTGCGACGGGCATAAAACCTGCCAATGAGTGACCCGATCCTTACACCTAACCACCTCAGAGTTAGTCGCGGCATTGAATAAATCCTCAGAGGTCTACTCGCATATTGGACGAAATCTTTATCGGCCAGGGACGGTGGCCTTCCTTTCAGCGCCTCCCAAATAAAATGCTTCCGCCAGCTCTTGATCTCACCAGCCGAGTGCGACATCACGTGGCCTCCCGACTTAAAGCCCATGCCCTCGGCGCCAACCGCGGTGATAGGATCGGAAACGAGCATCAGGGCCAGATTCATCAGGTCCTGATCATTACATAGGTAGGGATAATCGGACTTGCAGAATACAAATGCGTTCAGATTGGCGCCCTCGGCTACACGATAGTCAAATAGCGTCTTCCAGACCTTGAGAAACTCTCCGTGCTCGCGGTGAAAAGCGAAAAAGCCGCTGTTGTAGAACCTATCTGGCGATCGCGCAATCTCTAATCCGTGTCCCAGCGCATACCTCCCCCATGCTTGCCGAACTGGATGATGACTGGGCAGATAGTCATTCATATCTTCGCAAACGGCGACGCCACATGAGATCCAGTGTTCGAAGAAACTCCACGAAGCCCTTACAATCGCATCCGCGTCGAAATAGAAAAACCTTTGCGCTGTCGGACAATGCACTTCCATCAATTGGAGGACGAAGTCAGGCTTATGGTTGTTAAGAAAGTCAGTCGTGGACAGAGGAATAAAATGAAGAAGGCACTCATGCATTTCATAGGTCCAGCCACTGTCGACGGCCCGGGCCGACTTAACAGCCCAAAGGGGAAGCTCCCCGCGAAATCCAATGTAGATATCTCCGCGGAACCCCTGAGCGTAGAGGGAATTTACCAGCGCTCCCAGACCGAAGTGATAGTCTCCCGCGGAAAGTGTGCAAACGATCGAGGCCTGGTTGCGTTCCTCTCCCGACCGCAAGGAATGCAGTGTCGCAGACTCTTTACTCCGCTTATTACGATGATCCATGACTTTGGCTTGGCAGCTCAGTCGCGACTATGGCCTGTTCCTCTGGTTTGAGTCGCGACAGAACAATCTAGCAGCGGCTCGTATTCGCCAAGCGTGTCGAGCGCAATCGTCTCCCAGGAAAATGCGCCTGTTGTCTCAACACTCTTCCTTGAAAGAACCCTGTAGTCTCCGGCGGACAAGGCCAGCACCTGGCACAATGTGGCCGCAAACTTTTCGGTATCACCACATGGAACGAGAAGATCAGGTAGCGTCCTCCTAAGGATATCTCGTGGGCCAGGAATGTCGTAAGCGACGGTAGGCAATCCGGCTGCCAGCTGCTCCAGCACGGCCAGTCCGAAACCTTCGACGTAGCTTGGAAAGGCGCCCACCGTGCAATCCACAAGCAATGATAGCAGATCCTCTCGTTTGAAATGGGAAACAAATTCAAGCTTCTCCTCAGAAGCCGAACCGAGGTCTTTCCGGACTGTCGTAGCGTCGGTCATTGTTCCCAGAAAGCGAAAACGAACCTCCGGGATTTGTGAGCGAACAGCCCGGATGATCCGCGGCCAGTCATAGGATCCCTTTCGTGGACTCCACATTCCAATGAAGCAGACTCGCCTTTCGGCCAGACGCTCTTCAGCTGATCGGTCCTGTTGTGACAGGAGGTGTCTGCATGAATCGGAGAGTCCGTAAGGTTGTACGATGATTCTGCCTCTGAAATCCAAGCTCTCAGACAAGCAGGTCGCTTCGCTTTCATTCGGCACATTAATGACATCGGCCGCTTTCACAGAGCTATCACAAGCTCGCATCAGGCTTCGACGAACGAAGCCATAAAATAACCGACCCGCAACAGTCCCTCGTGAATGACGGGGCCAGCGACGAATTGTTACTCGCTCGAAACGTTCATAGAGCAGGTATAGTCCAACTGAACGGGCGACAACAATTCCCCTGAAGCCCAACGCCTTTCGTGAGTATGGAAGACAGCCGATGGTAGCATCAATTATATCAAAGGAGTCTTTTTTCCTCCGGATAAAGGCGGCAACCTTGCGGGCGAACGACAGTTGCTGAAGGGCGAATCTCACTCCCGATGCCCGGCTTGCCGGAAAGGCCTCGGAAAGGCTGAAGTGACTGACTTGATGACCCAGCGCACGCCATTGGTCGGCTAACTCCATGCAGACTCGACAAGCTCCCAAACGGCCGTCCCAAGGCAGGTCAACCACCATGAGAATCCGGAGCGAATGATGAGGGTGATACTCTATTGGCTCCTCTAACATTAGCGCAACAGGCTGTTCCATAACTTGTGGCGCACGGGATTGACGTAGTGTCGCAGGATCAGGTCCTTGGCCGCGTAGCGATCGGAATAGATAAACTGGTCATCCAATTGCAGAACGAATACTCGAGGATCCAGGGCGCGGGCATTGTTGGCATGCATAGTTAGATGAGTCATCGTCTGATTGGTAAAGAATATTGGCTTGTCATTAAGCTCAAGGTATCGCTGGATCGCGAGAGACCAATCGAGCTTCCGAGAAAGGAAGAGCAGGCCTGTATTAACAGGGTTGCGTCTCTCAATGGGATCGCGAAACAGGCGAAAATCGGCTGAGTCTTCACGACAGTCTGGCAGGTACAAGGCAGGAACACCGTTAGTGACCAATGCCTTCGCCAAATGTGACGCTCCGGGAAAGAACAGAACATCAGAGTCGACATAAAGGGCTGAGTCGACATCCAGTGGCAGCGACATGATTAACCCGAGCTGTCTGCCAAGAGGATAAGTTTTGACAAAGTGGTCAACCTTTGGCGGCAGGTCCTTTGGTAAGTACCCTTCTGCGCAATGAACCACGACGCTCGGATCGATTTTCTTCAGCAAGTCGATGCTGTCTGGTCTGTATGATCCGTCAGAAACTACAGTAAAGCTAGTAGGACGACCAGCGAATCGAAGAAAAGATCGAATCGAAAGCGTTTGTTCGGGGAGCGAAGCTTCTCCGGAATAAGAGAAGACGGCAAAAGGTAGCTGGCACGGGACCTTGATCGGTTTCCTCACTATCGCGGGAAGAAGGGATTGATAGATTTTTCGCCGATAACCACCTTCCCAACGAGCCGCGTGGTAGCCAATGTTAGGCAATCGCATTCTGCTCCTTTAGAGATCGAAAGCCGAACCAGCTTAGACCAATATTCAGAAGCAGGCTCGGAGCTACACAAATCAGATTAAATGTCAGCACGCCGCTCACGCTCGAGAAATCGGTGAAGGGAATCAGGGCGAGCTGTGTAGCGATGGTCATGGGAATACAAAGCCAGGAACCGCCGATCCAGGCGCGAGCTGCGTTAAGGGACCACATCGTGCTTGCGATGAGAAAGAGAACTGCGCCACCTACCATGAGGAGAAGTTCGTGCTGAAGGTGAGAGTATTTTGGCCCGAGCACGAAAAGGAACTCATTGGGCAAGAAGGCGGCTGCGGCGAAAATGACAAGACTTAGACTGCTTACGGCTCCAACGATTGCAAGGTAGAGCCAGATTAATCGCCGCGGTTCGCGGCTGCGGGCAAAGGCCGGCGCAAATATATTTGCCATTAGGCTCCCGAGAACGGTAAAGATCATTCCCAGGCGCCCGAGCGCGCCGACCTCGGCAATAGCACCCGGCCGGCGAGCAAAGAAGCTGATCAGGAAGATGGTTATTTGACCTTGCAGACAGAAGAAGATCGCGTTTGGTGCCTGCTTCCGAATTAGACTCATGATCGCTTTGCGATCTTCGGGGTTTTCTTTTGCCTGAAGGTCGATGACATTCGCGGCATAGTGGCGGAGAAGCAGATATTGGAAGAGGAGTGCGCCAGCACCTGCCGAGACAGCTACGCCGGCATTGAGGAAAACGAAACCGAGCGAAAGTAGAACGACGAGACGCGCCGTCGAAGTCGAGAAATCGATGACTTGAATCTGACGCACATCAGCGCGCAACCGTGGGATTACTTCCAGAACGCCCACTGATAGCTGAGCGAACAGCCCCGCGAGGACCGCGCCGACCAGGATGATGGTATAGAAAAGCGAAGCACCATTCCTGGACAGCATGAAGTAAAGGATGGGAGTTACACCGAGGATAGAGATCAAGCCGAGCCTACGACGAAGATGGAGACCTGTAGAAATTAACTCTCCAAATCGATGACTATCCTGCCAAACGCGTCCGCCAATGGATATCATTCCAATGCTAATGCCGACATCAGCCAGGATATTGAGCGTGCCCTGCATGGTATTCGCGATCGTAAAGAGGGCGTACTCCGTTTGCCTCATTTGCCTAACGAGGAAAATCCCGGTGGCAAAGCCGATCAACTGAACCAGCATTTGCACAGAGGCGAATTGACTGACCCGGCGGGCGGCACGAAGCGTGCGACCAACCCCGGGGCGCAGGGAAGGAGTGGTGGAGTCAGCCGGCGGTGAGGAGATCATGTCGCAACAAGCCGTCTCATAGCCTTTGGCAGCTCGACCAATCGTCGAGTTAGCCTGCGACTAGACGCGATGGCTCTGCTTCTCGACCGTCGAGCGTGAAGTTTCCTCCGCGCCACCGGGAGTATTATAATACTCCGCGTATTGATAGTAGTAATACTCGGGCAGCGAAGTATCGACATAGTTCAAGATCACTCCAGGAACGTTGACCTGCCGATGATAGAGCAATTCAAGCGCCTTCCGCGTCAGACGCGCTGAGGTATAGGAAAGGCGGACGACGAAGAGAGTGGCGTCGATCTTGGGCGCAAGACTAGTAGTATCGTCCGCGGCGAGCACCGGCGAGGTATCGATGATGATATAATCGTAGTGATTGTAGATGTCTTTTAGAAAAGCATCGGTCGATTCGCGCAGAAGATGTTCACTTGGTTGAGAAAGAGTGTTGCCACGAGGAAGAACAAACAAGCTGGGCAGCGACGTCGGCACCACCACCTCCCGCCAGTTCACCTCCTGTTTCAAGACTTCTGAGAACCCTATCTTGGAGTGAATATCAAAAGCCTCGCGCAAAGCGCCGCGGCGAAGATCGCCGTCAATAAGAAGTGTTTTTGCTCCCGAAAGAGCCATGGTGATGGCAAGATTTGCCGAAACCGTGGATTTCCCTTCGTTAGGGACAGCGCTTGTCACAAGCAAGGTCTTAGGACGAGGCCCCTCGTAGGGCATGAAGAAAATTGATGAGCGCACATTGCGATAAGACTCGGCAAAGATGTGTCGAGCATCATCCGGCTGCAGAAGAGTGACCGCGCCTTTGGTCTTTTCCTTTGGAATCTGGCCAAGAATGTTTTCGCTGAAGTAATGCTGAAATTCGGTAAAGGATGCCATGCGGTCATCGATCCGATCGAGTAGGATGAGAATGACCAGACCGGTAAAAAGGCCGAAGCCAAAGCCAATAAGAAGGCTTCGGACCAGTCCCGGTCGAACCGAAACCGGCGTCGTGGCGTTCTCCATAATGCCGACTTGATCGCCACCATCCACGACTTGGGAGACGTTGACGTCTTTCAGGCTATTGGTGAGGCGATCGTAAAGTGTTTTCTGGCGATCGACCTTGTCCTTGATGCGATTGAACTGCGCGAGGCGCTGACCAAGATCGAGAGCTTTCTTTTCCCATTCGGCAATATTGGACTTCAGGTTCTCCATTTGTTTGCCGATCGACTTCCGCCGTGTCTCGAGTTTTTCGACTGCGTCCTCTCGATATAGTGTAATCAGCTTCTCCTGCTTTGAAATCTCATCGTTTAGCTTTATAATCTTAGGGTGCCTGGGACGTAAGTCTTTGGAAAGGGTGTCGCGTTCAGCCTTGAGTAACTGGACCTCCTGCTTGGCTTTCAGATATTCACCTTCAGGTCCTACATCGGCGAATGGCATTCCCTCATCGCCAGGTGCTGGACTAGCTCCGTTGTCGGGAAGTTTTATGGCCTTCTGCTGCCGGTCGAGATTCTGATCCAAGTCAAGCAAACTAAGAAGGTCATACTCTGTCTTGAGGCTGGCGTATTGCTGATTGAGTTTGACTAGATAGGTAGCGGCGCTGTTCCCTTCACCTTGCAGGAGGCCAACGTTGTTGTCCTTTTGAAACTCGAGCATTTCGTCTTCGCCATTGCGCAAGTCCTTCTCGACCTGCACAAGTTGTTCAGTAATCGCGGTTGTTACATGACTTCCTTCATCTGCCCGCATGCCCTTTTTTACGTCGAGATACTTATGCATCACGGCGTTTAGAAAAGCCTGAGTGTAGTCTGGCGAGGAACCAATGGCTTCGAGCTCAAAAATGGAAGTGCGCGGCCGCTGAGTTACAGTGAGATTGACTTTGACCGGAGCCAGTTCTGGATGGGTGCCTCGCACCACTGACTCCGCACCGCGGCGCACCTCATCACTCTGCATAAGTTGAATCTGGGTGCCGTAGAAGTTATTTGTGTCTTCGCTGTAGACTGCGTTTTGGGCGAGATTCAATTTGCCGGCCACCATCATCTTGCTGGTGGAGAGATAGGCGTTCGGCGCCTGAAAAATCATCCAGGCTCCCACAAAGAGTCCAAGACAGGTGGTAAGCAGGGGAATCCACCAGCGGCGGATGAGAAGCGCCTTATAGCGATGCAGCCGGGTCACGATCGAAGTCGTGATTGAGGCGGGCGAAGTGCGATCAGCAACGGGATGATCCATAAATTAGAAATTAACCAGCCGTTGCGGGACGTAGATTTGGTCATCGGGCAGAACGACCACATCGTCCTCCGTATGACCTTGTTCGATGACTCTTTTCAGATCGACCACGAGATCGCGGCCGTCCTTGTGGGTGAGTTTGACCTTGCGTTTGTCGGCGAAGTCACCAAAGCCTCCGGCGCGAATGATCGCCTTGCTGACCGTATAGGTCTCGTCGCTTGGAATCTCCTGCGGTCCCTGACTTTTGACGGCACCGTAGACATAAACTTTGCCTCTGGCCTTCTCGCTCACCTTATCTACGGCGAGAATAACGGTGGCGTGATAGTAGTATTCCTTCTCCAAGGCCGACTTAATGTTATAAGCCAGGTCGCGGCAGGTCTTCCCTTGGGCAGGGACAAGTCCGATATAGGGCACTTCTAATTCTCCGTTATCGTTGACGCGCAGGAGTTGAGATTGGTTATCGCGGTCCTCGACGACGCGGAAGCTTACATAGTCATCAGGGCCGAGCTTTTTCTTGTCATCGAGCACGGCCATCGAATTTGTCCGCATAACGGTGCTGCTGGCTGTACCGGAGATGGCGGCGGGTTCAACGGCGGTGGCGCGGGGAATGTTATTGGGAGCCGGACTGGCATCCTGGGCGGAGGCCTTGGAGTCCACGATGAAGAGACAGATGGAGAAGCTACATAAAAGAAGAAATCGCTTCATCGTGGCATGACTCTCTTTAGAAACTATAGGTGCCATCGATCGAGACGCGGTTTTGCTGATAATCGCGGTCAGGCAGGTCGGATTGTTTCTGAACGTATTGATACCGGAGGCCAAGAGTCACGTGGGGTGTGATTTGATAACCGGCGGTGATGGCTCCGCCGTAGCGCTGGATGTGCTCGGCGAGGATGCCGCCGGAGTCATCGCCTTCTTCGTAGAAGAGCTCGGTGGAAAGCAGGACGCGATTAATGATCGCCCAGCTGACTGTGTGACGAACGTAGTTGAGAATGAGATAGTTTGCGTCAATGCCAAGTTGAGATTCGTGACCCGCGGAGAGAGTCTGACTAATGGCGGCGTTGATGCGATGCGAGATTTGAATATTGCCGTACCAATCGCTGGCGTTGTTCATGTCGTTCACGCCCCCGTTGTGGTCGAAACCAATGAATTGGTAGCCAATCGCGGCGCGAACCCTGAGATAATTACTGATCTGCGCCTCAATGAAGGGCCCGACGCTGTAGCTGACCGAGTCGTTCAAAAAATCCTGGTCATAATAATTATAAACCGCGGCCATTTCTAAGCCGGCCCCGATCGTCGAAGTAAGGGCAAAGTAGGCGCTGAAACTTAGTTCCTCGGCATTTCGATTGAGGTAATCAAATGTATCTGTCGTAGAGATATAGGTATAGTGATCGTACCCAAAGGTGAGGACGGCCTTGTTCAAGTCCCAAAGAACGGAGATGCCGGCGGTGTTCTCGAAACGACCGTAGTCGACCACATTGCTAAGCTGCAGCTCGGCGGTCGGATCCTGTTGCAGCGAAAAACGGTCATGAAGATTGATCCGGAAGTCCTGGATAAAAATGTCGAAGGCGAGCTGTGAACCAGGTGAAATGATGACGTCATTGGTGTTGTCGCTGGGATGATTAAGATAAAAGGCGTAACCCACGCCGAGATCGAGCCGCAGAGTGTTGAGCTGGGTAACGGGCCAGATAGCGTCGATGTTAAACTGCGGACGGATGATAACGTCGTCCTGCTTGTTCGTCTCAGAGAGATTGATATTGTCATTGTACTCAATTCCCGTTGTGATGCTGAAACGGAACCGAACTGGACCAGCGAGAAGATTGTAGGGAATTTGGTCGACTGATTGTCGACGTGCGTCGGCAGCCTCTGCGCCAGCCAAGGAAGGTCGGACCGCTTCCTGGGCGGGGAGAGGCGCGGGAAGGAAAAACAGCCCCAGAAGGAGTGTCCAGACAAGCCGCGTGGCGGCAGTCCGCAGGGGTTTTGAGTCGATAATCATACTATGCGTCAATCGCGGTTAAGGTTAGCAGGTGCAGTACCAAGCACGGGCTCTGAGAAAGTCTGAATCTGTGATGTTACTGGACATTCGGGTGTAGAAACGGCACTCTAGAGCCTGTTGCGAAGGGTCTGCGTTCATTTTGCTCTGCCGTTATTGGCGGCTGTTTTTACCTTTCTTACCAAGCAACGGCAAGCTAAATCGTATCTGCTTCGGCAACTCAACTCGTACGGAAATCTCCTAATGCGCTCTAGGGACGTCTGCTTAGGCCGTAGCTAAGTGATGCGATATTCCCTCGACAATCGACGGCAGGCCGCTTTCTTATCGCGACTAATTGAGGGAATAAGCCGGTTGCTCAGAGCGTAGCGCGGATGGCATCCAACTGGTTGGCCGAGCCGAGCTTTTCGTTTTTGTGGGCGATGAAGTTCGCGTATTCCTCGACAAAAATCTTTCCCGGTGGCCGAAAATCGAATTGGTCGGGATGATCGCGAAAGTACTCGCGATGCACTCGCGTCCAAACCAAGCGGCCGTCGGTGTCGATATTGACCTTGGTCACGCCGAGCTTGGCGGCCGGCAGATATTCATTCTCGTCCACACCACGCGCGGAGGGATCGAGTTTGCCGCCAGCAGCGTTGATTCGTTCGACTTCCTCTTTTGGCACGCTGGAGCTGCCGTGCATAACGATGGGCGTGCCGGGAATGCGCTGTTGAATCTCTTTGATCACATCGAAGTGCAGCCCCTGTGTACCTTTGAATTTGTAAGCGCCGTGGCTGGTGCCGATGGCTGCGGCCAAGGAGTCGCAGCCAGTTTGCCTAACGAATTCTACCGCTTCCTGGGGATCGGTCAGGCAGGAGTGTTTCTCGTCCACCTTAATGTCTTCCTCGACGCCGCCAAGCATGCCGAGTTCGGCTTCGACACTAATTCCTTTCGCGTGTGCTCGATCGACAACGCGTTTGGTGATCGCAACGTTGCCGGCGAAAGACTCATGACTGGCGTCGATCATGACCGAACTGTAAAAGCCCGAGTCGATGCAATCGTAACAAGTTTCTTCGTCCCCATGATCCAGGTGGACGGCGAAAATGGCTTCGGAAAACATAGTGTCTGCGGTACGAATGAGCGCCTCGAGCATCCGTTTATCAGCGTATTTTCGTGCACCTTTCGAAAGCTGAATAATGAAAGGCGCCTTGCTCTGCATGTTGCCGCGAAACAAGCCAAGGATCTGTTCCATGTTGTTCACGTTATAGGCGCCAACGGCAAACTTTCCGTAGGCAACCTTGTAAAGTTGTTTAGTCGTAACGATCATGACGGGTTCCTGATTGCGATGTGCTGAATTTTGCCGAGCATCGGCAACTTATGGTGCTCGCGACACTTTCCAACTCGGAAATCGCAAACTTGTCGCAGCACACTTACTCGCCGTTTTCCGCAGCAGGAAGGAGCACGCTAACTGAAGTGCCCTGCGAGTTAGAGTCGATATCGACCCGACCATTGTGATCGAAGACGGTCCGTTTTACAATCGGCAGCCCAAGCCCCATTCCGCGAGGTTTTGTCGTGCAAAACGGTGAAAAAATCTTGTCCTTCAGGTCGGCCGCAATGCCGCGACCATTGTCGTGCACGGTGACGACGACGCCGCTGGTGTGGTCCCCCTCGCGAACCGGCTTGGCGGAAAATGTGACGCGCGCTTTCGGCTGACCGTGCGAAGCCTCCGCGGCATTCGCGACCAAATGCGCGAAAGCCTCAGCGAGCGCGGTTTCGTCTCCCACCACTTGTGGCAGGTCGTCGGGGAGCGTCGTCTCTATGGCGATTCCATTTTGCACGGCGCGCGACCGCACCAGTTCGATGGCGCGCTTCATCGGGACGCGTAGATCGAGCGCCTTGAACTTCAACTCCGGCGGGTGAGCAAAATTATTGATCTGAGTAATGATGAGATCGAGACGATCTATTTCCTGCACGACGATCTCGTTGAAGTTTCGCCGGAAATCAGCATCGTCGAATCGCTCCGGCAAAAGCTGTGCGAAAGTTTTGATGGCAACCAACGGGTTGCGCACCTCGTGCGACATGCTGGCGGCGAGATCAGTCCAAAAGGCCGCCCGATCGACCAACTCCTGTTTTTGGCGGAGCGCCTCCTCTGGAGTCATGTCCTGAATAACGGCAACGGCGCCTAACGGTTTTCCTTCGTGAATGAGCCGGCGGGTTTGAATCGCGAGTGAGCGCCGTGTCTTGCCATCCAACCATTGTTCGGTCGGCAAGTCCGTGGCGCTCGCGAGTGTTTCGCGCAAGAGCGAAGCGATGCGGCTCCCCGCAGCTTCGACGGGTTGATTCAAAACTTCCGTGGCTCGAATGGCGAGAATCTTTTCCGCAGTTGGGTTGCACCAGCGAATTTCTCCTTCTTCATCGCTCGCTACAATGCCGGGCGGCAGCGCAGTGAGGAGCGTTTCTGCCACCGTTTTTTGCAGGTTGATCTCTTCATGGAGTGAGGCGTTCTCCAACATCATGGACGCCTGGTCTCCCAGAATCATAAGGGTCTCTAAGGCCTGTTGATCGAACGGTTGGCCCGTAGCGCGATGGCCGAAGAAGAGCCAGCCGCTGATTTGGTTGCGGGCATAGAGGGGCACGATCACTTCTGCCCCGAGTGTATCGAGCGCGCGACGGAGGACCTCGCGCTGTGCATGATCGCGGGTTTGGCCAAGATGGGCGCGATAAAGGAGATGGGCGTGTTGCTCAAACCAACGCACCAACGGATCGCGCTCCCCATATTCCAAGTTGTAACTTTCTGGCAAACAATACAATCCGGCACGCAGTCGGTAACCTCCCCTGTGACGGCTGCGGCCAAATATTCCGACGCGGTTTATCATGGCAGCATCGGCCAAACCTTCGATCACATGATGCATGAGCGAATCGATTGAATGAAAGCGACGGAAAACGCGCGGGAAACGCAGAGCGAGAAGCGGATTGCTGGCCGGGGGCGACGAATTTTCCATCGGCTGGCTGGCCAAAGGCACAGGCGTCCGAAAGGCTTCGGCGCGCATTACGCGGTTATCTTCCAAAACTCGAAGGTGCTCGAGGGCACGGTTAACTAGTCCCTGCAAATGATGACGCTCCAAGTTCACATCTTCCGCCGCATAGACTCCGGCGTGTTCGGCCTCGCGCAGTGGGTCGGAACGGGGAATGCCGAATGCAAGAATTATAACGTTAGGCCACTCCGCGCGTACTTGTTCAAGAAGGTGCCTTGCTTCTTTTTGTCTCAGATCGACAAGGAGCACTGCCGGACTGTATTGCTGGAGCACGGGCTCAAGACGTGCGGGGTTATCGACGTGCAATAATTTGGTGAGACGCCGGAGAAACGCTCGCGTGCGCCTAACGAACTCGGGGTCCTGCGTATAAAGAATGCAGGCCGCGGGAAAAATCATGCTGCCGCAACCTCTTCCTCGAAGCGAACCAAGGGAAGCAAGATGTGGAAATTCGTTCCACGCCCCAACTCGCTCTCGACCTCGATCTGTCCGCCATGTTCCTGCACGATGCCGTGAACCACGGACAGACCAAGCCCGGTTCCGTAATCCTTCGTCGTAAAAAACGGATCGAAAACGTGGGGCACATCTTCCGGTTTGATCCCGGTACCATTATCCTCTACTGAGACACGCAGAACTTCGCGGACGTCCTCTGGGTCGGCCAATAAAGCGGTCGGCCAAGTCTCGGTCGTACCAATTTCGGTTAAGACCTTAAGGGAACCGCCGGGCTTCATGGCGTCGAGGGCATTGATGAAAAAGTTGAGAAAGACTTGTTCAATTTGGTCCGCGTCTGCCCGGATAGTATCCACGTTCGCCTGCCAGGAACGAGTTAATTTAATGTCTTTCTGATACAAGCGGTGGCCTACGAGAAGCAATGCCTTTTCAAGCACTTCATGGACGTGCATCGGCTTGAGCAGCGGCTTTGCCGGCCTGGCAAAACGGAGGAGTTGGTTAACCAGCGAATCGATGCGGTCAACCTCATGGCCTATGAGAGAGAAGAAGGTCTCGCGAAAATCGGAATCCTGGTAACGCTCCGGCAACAATTGGGCGAATGTCTTTATCGAGACGAGCGGATTTTTTATCTCGTGCGCCATGCCTGCAGAAAGCGTACCGAGGCTGGCGAGACGATCACTGCGTCGAATTTGCATTTCAAGGCGTTTGAGGGTCGTCAGGTCAGTCAGGACCAGGAGGGCGCCAAGCGCTTCGCCGTCCTGCCCGTGGAAGAGCGAACTGCTTGCACGCATGATCGCACTCTTGTCGCCAGCGCGGAGGATGACCTCCCGGTCTTCCTGTCGCTGCCCAGTGTCTAATGTTTCCCCGATGACAGCCCTAAGACCCTCAGGCAAATTGCTAATCTTGCGCCCGAGCAACTCCGACGCAGGAAGCCCGGTAATCTGTTCGACCTCGCGATTGAAGACGGTGATGAGGCCGGTGCTGTCCGCCGCTACGACACCGGTAGTCAGATTTTGCAGAAGAGTCTCATTATAGATTTTGGCATTCTGTACCTCGGTAAAGAGCTGGGCATTTTCGATCGCGACCGCGAGCTGTCCGCAAAGCACGAGCAGCGCACTTTGCTCGACTGTACCGTAGATGCGGCCCGACCTTCGCGGCCCTAGAAGCATCACGCCGGCGAGTTGCTCACGAGAAAAAATTCCCATTGCCGCCGCAATGTGCAACGACTTCATCTGTCGACGCACCCGTTCCAGTTCCGGAGTCGAGCGCACCCGGTGCAGCTCGTCGAGAACGATCGGTTCCTGCGTGCGCTCGAGGTGCGCGATGATTGCTTGATCGCAATGCAGTTCTACGCGCGTCATGAATGCGCCTCCGGATACAGCAGGGAAACGTTGCGCATAAATCTCTTGTTCCGGCAGAAGAAGAAAAACACGATCGGTATCGACAGCCTGGCCGATCGTTAGGCCAAACCGCTCGAGCAGATCGGCCAGAGTCGTGACCGAACGCAGGATTGCGGCGGCCTGATTCATAGTCGCCTGAAAATCCAAACGCCGAGTGCCGACGAACAATCGATCGGCAAGGGTTTGCGAAACCCCGCGCGCAGGCGCCATGGCAAAGGCAACCACGAGCGCAGCAATTATATGGGCGAGACCTCTGCCATCGGCTCCCAGAATTGGAGTAAATACGGCTTGGCTCAGCCACCAGATCAACAGGTAGAGCGCGACCAGGTAAGCTGCGAGAAGCAGATAGGCAATCGCCCGCCGCATGAAAAAACCCACTTCAAGTATCTTTCGAGTCGCTATCCCATAGCCAATAACGAGGCTGAAAACAACGACGCGGAAAGGCGCAAACAGGAGCGCCCGGGACTGGCCGATCAGGTTATCAAGTACCAAGGCGAGGGCCAGTGCAAAAAGGACTCCGGCGATACCGCCGATCAGGATAAAAGAAAGCTCGGCGTGCTCTCCGCCGCTAGTCTTCCGCAAATCACGCAAATAGCTAATAAGCAAGGCCAAAAGTGCGGCGATGAAATATGAAGCATAAATCGAGATCGCCGGTCCATATACTGGCTTCGCAGGCAATCCAGCGGTGGCAGATATCACCGCGTGTTGAAGAAACACGTGCGTTTGGCACAGAACAATGATCGCCGCGGTAACAAAGAGCCAAGTTCGGGAGTTTCGCAGCAAATCCCCCCAAGCTTGCAATTGTCGCCTAACCGAGAGTCGCAAAAGATTAAGCGCAAATAGATATAAAACGGCGGAAACCGAAACCTGCCGGATGGCAAATTCAGCGGTCCCTGGAGCGCTGGCCACAAAAGCTAGAAACAAACCGCTTAACCATCCTGAGATTGTTAAAGAGAGGATGAGAAAGCACTGATTCGCTAGTCGGTGACGGTTAGCCAAAAATACGGCGATTCCTAAAGCGATTTGCAGGGCGAGCGCCGCGAGAGTTGGAATAGTGGTGCTACTCATTGTGCAGCGTCATAGCCTGCTCATTATCCTTTCACTCCGGCGTGTAGCGTTCCACGACCATGCTACTGTTGCCACCGCCCAAACCGCGCACATTGATCAAAGCGCAATTCAGTAGCGCTTTTCGGGCCTTGCGCGGAACAAAATCTAACTCGCAGCCAACCAAAGGGGTTTCGTGGTTTGCCGTTGGTGGGATCATACCGTTCTGAAACGCAAGAGCGCAGGCGACCAGTTGGAAAGGGCCGCTTGCCGAGAGTGGATTCCCCGTCACGCCCTTGATCGAACTGACTGGCACGCGGTCGGCGTGATCGCCAAAGACTCGTTGAATCATCCGTACTTCGGCTGCGTCTAGCAGGGGATGACCCGGGCCGTACGCGCAAATATAATCGATCTCCTGCGGTTGCCGACACGCGTTCGCCAACGAGAGCCGCATCGTATTCTCCAAGCCTATGAATGGATCATTGGGGTCGTGATCCATCTGCGTTGCGTAACCAGAAATTTCTAGAAAAATCCGCGCGCCACGAGATAAAGCATGGTCGAGGCTTTCGACAACCACGACGCCGGCTCCTTCGGAAATAACGCCGGAATCGCTCGCTTGATCGTAGGGACGACTAGCACGTTTGGGATCGGAATTTGCGAAAGAACTCAATCCTGCGGAGGCAAACGAGGCCATCGTTAGGGGAGTAATCGGCGCATCGGCCCCGCCGGCGAGAGCTATCTCGACCTCGCCGCGTTGAATGCATGCAACCGCCATCGCGATGGCATCGATTCCCGAAGAACAAGCCGAAGAAATGGTTGTCGCTTGTGTTTCGATGCCTAGCTTTTTGGCGATAAGATGTGCTGCGGCTTGCGGCTGACAATTGCTGACAACGCCGGAATTGACTCGTCGAGGACCACGCTCCTGCAACTCGTGAAAGCCACGTTCTATGACGTCCAGCGCGCTTGTGCTCACTCCAATGCAGACGGGCAGCACTGCCCGGCCACTCTTGGTTTCGGGGTCGAACTTAGCGCTACGCAACGCCATCTGAGTCGCGGCGTAAGCGAGCTGAGTATGCCGGGCCATGCGCTTTGGCTTCCATGGCGCCGGCATATAGTCCAAAGGATCGAATCCTTTAATTTCACCGGCGATTCGAGTTTTGTACCCAGTGGCGTCAAAGAGGGTAATTGGCCCAATTCCACTTTCGCCTGCCACGAGCGAGCGCCAAAACGCCTTCAACCCTGTGCCATTGGGAGCCAAGACCCCCATGCCCGTTAAAACCGCCCGGTTACGTCTTCCCATCCCTTTTCTCTCCGCTGCGCGGCATTGTAAGTAAAAGCTCGCATAGGGCTACCAGATTTCTCGAGATTCTGCATTTGCCTATAAACTTCGGGTTCTTCACAATTTCGCGCTTGCCTTTCCACAAAAATTACACAAGCATCGCCTCCGAAGCAGAAGGCCCTTTAACCACTTTGCAGATTTTTTCTTCGAAGGTACGTCCCTAGCTTCATGCGATGGGAGCAATGATTGCCAACGCCGAACTCCCGCAGGTCCTCGTTATTGACGACGAAATGGGCCCCCGCGAAAGCCTTCGCATGTTGCTGAAGCCGAATTATCAAGTTCACACCGCGGACTCGGTCGAAACTGGCCTTCGACTCGTCACTGAGAAAAAGCCCGACGCCATTGTGATGGATATTCGCATGCCGGGAATGACCGGAATCGAAGGCTTGCGTCGCATCCGGCAACTCGATCCGCATCTTTCAGTCATCATGCTAACCGGCTTTGGCGCCCTTGAGACCGCCAAGGAGGCACTGCGACTGGGCGCAAACGACTACATCAGCAAGCCATTTGATGCCCGGGAGATGCGCGAAGTGATTAGCCGCAACGTTGAACGCACGCGGCTGCATCGCAATAGCGAGAGCGCGGCAAGTGAAATCAAAGAACTGAACAATCGTCTCCTCCAAGAGCTCGCACAAAAGGAGCGCCTCGCTTCCCTCGGTCAGGCTTCGGCCGAATTTGTGCACGACATCGGAAATCCCCTAACGATAGTTTGGGGCTATGTACAGCTTCTTGCCAAGAAATTGGAAGAATCGGAAACCTCGGATAACTCGAGTGCGGCCGGCTCAAACAAGGAATTAGAGATTATTGAACAAAACGTTCGTCTTTGCCGCGATCTTCTCACGATGTGGCAAAGCTACGGCAGTGCGGGTGCCTCACCGCATACAGCGATTTCCGTTTCCGAAATCGTACGCGAAGTGGTCGCTAGCGTGGGAGCGATGGCGAAGGAGAATGGCGTCGAATTGAACTGTGATGTGACGGCGGACGCCTGCTCTCTGACCGGCGATCCGATTCAAATCACTCGTGCCATTCAGAACGTCATTATCAACGCGATTCAAGCTTCGGCGGACCGTAAGGGAACCGTTGAAGTGGGATGCATTCGGAAAGATTTCTACGTTGACGTCCGCATCGCTGATACCGGCCACGGAATTAGGCCCGAACAAATTAGCAAGATCTTCGATCCCTACTTTACGACCAAACGAGGAAAGAGCGGTACTGGACTTGGGCTCTACATCACCAAAAAAGTCGTAGAAGACCATAGCGGCTCGATAAAAGTCGACAGCACACCCGATGTCGGCACGATCATCACGATTCGTCTGCCGCTGTTGAGCAATTGACTATTCGATCGCGTCGCAGACCGCGTTCGTTAGGTGCGCGATCGCCCTGAAACTGGCGGTTGCCCGACCGTACCGCCTAACGAACACTGTCGATCCTCTGCTTCGGCATTATTCTTGCCTCGCGCGGCACATCTGTTTTCTTTCAGGCGTGGTGAAGGCGGATTACAAAATCGCACCCATTTTCCTAATCCGAATGGCCGGCGTGCCCTTCGAAACTTTGGAAGAACTTGCCACTAGAAATACAGCGAATCTTGCTCGCGATTTCATCGAGGCCGAAGCGGACTATTCGAAAACCAAATCTGCAGTCGAGAAAGTCCTGTCCTCGCGCCGACATGATCTTTCAAAAGAGCAATTTCGTGCGTGGCGTAAAGTGATCCGACACGGTGTAATGCCGCCGCCTAACGTTGCAGTGCCTCACGCGTTTACCGATTGCTGGCAGAGCGCAAAGCGTTTCGCCGCGGCTAACGAAGCGCTCGACCGGATCCTATCGAAGGAGCTAAATGTAACACGGCAAACACTGTGGGACGCGGCCGCATGTTCTTTACTCCGCTACTTTGTTTTTTCTGCTACCGGACTTCGTGAGTTGCTTTCTGGTGCTCCGAATGAATCGCTGTCGCCGCGAAAAAAAAGCCTACGCGCACGCGAGCGTCATCTTCTTCTCTATTTGCAGCGAGTGTGTTCGAAGAATGATACGCTAAGTGAGTTTGGGCCTCAAACTTGGGGGTCGATCGACGCAGGCACGCATAGGATAAAACTCAATATACTACCAGGCATTGCGCGGCGCGAAGCCTTCCTCGAGCGTTGGACCGCTTACGGTGCCGCCGCCGCGATCAATGCGGATCCAGAAACGCAGCCCGAGATTGCGCCGCGTTTGCATCCAAATGGACGCATTGCAGGGCAAAATTATGTTTTCACCGAGACGCGGGAATTTCTGTCACTCGATTCAGAGACATTCGCTGTTCTTGAGAGGTGCAATGGTCTAACTCCCGCGCATTCGTTAGGGGTTTCTCTTGAGATGCTTCGCTCTCTGCAAGAGCGCGGCTTGTTGCGTTGGGAAATGGAGGTGCCGGCAATCGAGCCGCACGCTTTCGACATTCTGGTTTCCGACGTCGAGAAGTGGCGCGACGGGACTGCGCGCAAGCGTTGGTTGGAACGACTGAAGTCGATAAGTGCGCTGCCAGTCCAGTTCGCCGCCACCGACGATACTTTGACTCGTATCGCCATCATGTCCGAGGCCAACGAACGACTCAGCCAGCTTGGCGCGCACAAGGAGCCGACGCGTTTCCTTTACACCGCGACCAATCCGATCGGCGAAGAATGTTTTCGGGAATGCCATATCTCCATCGGCGAACATCTTTTGGCTGAAGTCACGCGCGACGCCGCGCCGTGGATCGATTTCTGGCGAGACAATTACGCGTTTGTCGCCAGCCGAGTTTCCGCCGGTCTTCGCAGCTTGCTCGAGCAGATGCCGCTCGAGAACGGAGCGGCTCCGCTGCCTGCTTTCATGAGGCATTGTGCGGAATCCAAGATGTCGCTTGTCGGTCCGGGGCTGGTTGCCCTTGGTCATCTTGCTTTTCGAGAAGTAAAGGAGGCGTTCTGCGTCATGATGCAGGGACGCGAAAATAAAGCGGAGGTGCAGCTAGCGGCCAGCGATTGCCAGTTCGTTAGGCAAGCTTTCACGTTTCCGAAGTTTGACGAGTATACCTACCCGTCTGCGGACCTCCAGTTGTCGGCCAGCTCGATTGAAGCGGTAGAACGCGGCGATTATGAGTGGATTCTGGCGGAACTTCATCCAGCCGTAGCGCTCATTCATCATGGCTTCCTTTGGTCCTGTCCCGATAAGGCAGCTCTTTCCGCAGCCATTCGAGCGACTGTTCGCGGCCGGCCCAATTTGCACTTCGGTTTCTATGCCACGGACTTTACAGCGACGACCGCGACGCAGTTTTATGAGGTGCTTCCGGACCTCACTTGTTTCGTCATGCCGCAGCGGGGGAGTCCAGGTTGGTGGACTGTTCCACCTTCCGAAGCGGAGGTGTTCGTGGACGAAGAGACAAAAGATGTCGCTTTGCGCCATCGAGTGTCCGGCGAATACCTTGGTTCTTTCACTCGCTCCTGGGTCATCCCCCTTGGTTTTCACCCTTTCAACTTTTCATTAGGCGCGCATACTCCGCGACTTCGATGCGGGAAGATCATTGTGCAACGCCGTGCCTGGACAGTAGCTCTCGAGGAACTCGGCGGTGGCGACTTTACCGGCATTTCTCGCGATCTTGTGGTAGCGGTCGAGCGTTTGCGCGCGGCGCGCGACCTGCCGCGTTATGTCTATATTCGGCCGACCGAAAGAGCGTTGCGACGGAGCGGCGGCGAAGGCCGCGACAAGGATACAAAACCCGTCTTCATCGACTTCGAGAGTTATCTTTTTCTGGAGGTTTTTCACCGCTGGCTGACCAAAGCGGGCGAATTGGAATTAACCGAGATGCTGCCCGATCCGGAGCACTTGCTCTGGAAGGAAAAAGATGGACGCCGCACCTTCGAAATCCGCACCCTCATCGTTCCCCGATGAAAGTCATCGCCATCGCAAATCAAAAGGGCGGTGTCGGGAAGACGACAACCGCGGTAAATCTCTCCGCCGCGCTCGCAGAGAAAAAAGAGCACGTGCTCTTGGTCGACCTGGATCCCCAAGGTAATGCCACCAGTTCCTTCGGGTTCCAAGGTTTGGAAGGCCAAAGCCTGTATGGGGCGTTGTTAGGCCAGGACCTCGTCACAGAAAAAATTTTACCGACGCGGCTCGATCAACTTTTCATCATTCCCGCCGATATCGATCTTGCCGGCGCGGAAGTGGAAATTGCACGGATGGACGATCATCTGACGCGCCTCGCACAAGCGCTTCGTATTCTGCGCGACGACGATACGTTTGATTTCATTTTCCTCGATTGTCCGCCGTCGTTAGGCATTCTCATGAGCAATGCCCTCGCTGCCGCAGACGAACTTCTCACTCCGATCCAATGCGAGTATTTCGCCCTCGAAGGTCTGGTGAAAGTCGTTCGGCTAATCGAACAGGTACGTGCGTCTGGAGCTAATTCTGAACTCCAGTTAGGCGGTATCCTCATGACCATGTTTGATGCGCGGACGAATCTCAGCGCGCAGGTCGTGGCGGAGGTGCGAGAACATTTCGGCGAGCGCGTTTACCAGACAGTGGTCCCACGCAGCGTGCGCCTGAGCGAAGCACCCAGCTTTGGAAAATGCATTCTGGAGCATGAGAACAATGGAATTGGGGCGAGAGCTTACCGCTCGCTGGCGAACGAATTTCTTCGGCGGCACGAGCCCGCCGCAGTAATTTCGCCTTGAGAATTCGGGCTCGAGCAGCCAGCCGGAGAGCTACGCGCTCACGAATTATTTCTGGAGCGAAAAATCAATCCCGCTAAATTATTGTCGATCATGGAAGCCAGTGTCTCACCTGCGACAGGCGACGTTTACCAGCAAAAACTGCGTGGTTTCATTGATCCTGCGGCACTCAAATCACTATCGAAAATCCGACCCTGGCGCGGCCTGGCGCAGATTGCATTCGAGTGGGTTGGCATCGCCGCCGCCGTCTGGGTTTGCAGCACTCATCATAACACGTTCCTGTACATCCTCACCATCATGTGGATCGGCGCGCGGCAAAATGGACTCGCCGTTATGATGCACGAAGCCGTGCATTACCGCCTGCTCAACAATCGCAAGTGGAATGACTGGATCGGCGAAGTCTTCACCGCATGGCCGATTTTGGTGACGGTGAACGCATTTCGTCAGACTCATTTTGCGCATCACCGTCACGTTAACGACCCTGATGACCCAGACTGGCAGCGCAAGCAAACGGAGCTATTTCACTACCCGAAATCTGGGCTCGATATGCTGTTCATCACCCTGAAATATTGGGTCGGCTACTACGCGATCAAACAGCTGAGCGAAGTAAATCAGGGTCGTGAAATACCACCGAAGCTCAAGCTATTGCGACTCGCGTTTTACCTTGCGGTCGTAACCGTGAGCATCGTTTTCCATTTCTGGCTTGGGTTGATCATCTATTGGATCGTGCCCCTGTTTACCTACTTCCTTTGGATCATCTACGTTCGCGGCGTGGCCGAGCACTTTGGCGGCATCGAGGACCATCACGAAGATTTGCTAAGGATGACCCGACATATTGAGGCGAATCTTTTCGAGCGACTGATGATCGCACCCAATTACATTCACGTGCACATCGGTCACCATCTTTATCCTTCTGTACCGTTCTATAACCTGGGCAAGTTGCAGCGTATGCTCATGCAAAATCCAGATTACGCCAGCCGCGCCCATATCACGAAAGGCTACGTGGCGTTCTTCGTAGAATTGTTGGGCATGAGCTCTGCCAGTAACCGAGTCGACCGCATCGAACATCCCGCTTAAGCCCTCGAAAGGCGCGCAGTGAAGCGAACCTTGGCTGACAACGGGGATTGTTCCCTCTTCTTGTGCGAACAGCGAGGAAGCCGGGATTGATCGCAATGCGGTCTACGTCACAAATACGGTCAAACACTTTAAATGGGAGCCGCGCGGAAAACGGCGCATTCACCAAAAGCCCAATTCGCGCGACATCGCTGCCTGTCGGCCATGGCTTGAGGCGGAATTGCGTATCGTTAGGCCAAGCGTGCTTGTTTGCCTCGGTTCAACCGCGAACCAGGCTCTTTTTGGACCGCGCTTTCGCGTTACGCGCGAGCGTGGGAAAGTTTTGGAGTTCGAGCTTGCACCGCGGGTTATTGCGACGGTGCATCCATCCTCGCTTCTCCGGCAGCCCGATGAGGAATCGCGTGAGCGCGAATACAAACTCTTCGTGCAAGATCTACGCGTGGCGCTGAAAGCGTCGTCCCAGTTGCCTCCGTGCTGCCGTACCAATGACTGCAATGAGCTGTTAGTGAAGAAAGGATTTCTTTTCACCAGAATCGGGAGGCTTGTTTTTCTCATATGATACATTACTATGTCTCAAATGAGCACAAAGGTTTCAGCCGCAACTCTGCCGCTTTCAGCCGCTACAGCGACGGTGCACAGACAGATCGAGCGCATTGAAGCGGGCCTAAGCTTTCGCGCGGTGCACAATTTACAGAAGGCGCTCGACATTCCGCTGGAGAAGATTGCCGGCGTCCTCGGAATGTCACGAGCGACCCTGCATCGGCGCAAGATTCAGGGTCGGATCGACAAGGAAGAATCGGAAAAGCTCGTCCGTTATCGGCGACTGCTGGAAAAGGCAGAGGAGGTTTTTGGCAACCCGGCAAGCGCGCGCGATTGGCTCACGCACAAGCAGATCGGTCTGAACAACGCGGTGCCGCTGGAATTTGCCCGAACCGAAATTGGCGCGCGGGAAGTGGAGAATTTGCTGGGCCGGATTGAGTACGGCGTTTATTCCTAATGGCTGCAGTCGTCGCCTGGCGACTCGTCGGGCAAAGGCACGCAGCAACAGCATTCTCCGGCGAGGGAGCGCGCATTTTCGAAGGACGCTGGAATTCAGCTGGCGTGCCGGTGGTCTATTGCAGTGAAAATCTTGCCCTCGCGGCGCTCGAAATTCTCGTCCACGTCCAACCCGTCGCGATCGCTGCGCCGTTTCGCGCCTTCCGTGTCACCTTTGACGATTCGCTAACCACCCGGATCGAACTCGAGCGGCTGCCCAAAGGCTGGAATCTCCAGCCGCCGACGGTGGTTTCGAAGCAGATCGGAGATGAATGGATCAAGTCCGGCCGTTCCTTGGCGCTGGCATTACCGAGCGTGCTTGTCCCACCCGAACGCACTTATCTCCTTAATCCGAAACATCCCAACTTCAGAAAACTCCGGATCCACGATATAGGTGATTTCACGCTCGACCCTCGACTTCGCTGACATCGAAAGTGGAAAGTGTTTTTCGAGACGAACAGCGCGCTTGCAAAATCTGCCGGATCGTGTTCATTCCACGCTCCGCTGCGAGTTTTAGAACTTGCGCCGTTGGTCCCTGGGCCGCCGTTGCTGAACGCGCGACCGCACTCGCCAGGGGGAACCCGGCGTGTTTTGGAGAATTCAGATTTTCGAGTTTCGATTTTCGACCGGGCGATAGTTATCGCTGCCTAACAATCGAGGATCGCCAGTCGAAGATCAAAATTAGCTGTTATGCCAGTTCGTTACGGTCGTTTCGAAATGCCTAAGACCCTCGTCAAAGACGAGGCGTCCGCCACTGATACCTACGCCAGATTTGTTGCCGAGCCCTTTGAAGCCGGCTACGGACACACGGTGGGAAATTCGCTCCGCCGCGTGCTTCTTTCTTCGCTCGAAGGTGCTGCCATAACCGCCGTGAAAATCAACGGCGCACAGCATGAGTTCGGCACGCTGCCCGGTGTGGTCGAGGATGTGACCGACATCGTCCTCAACCTCAAACGCATCAAATTCAAGGCCTCCGATCACGAGGCGCGTAAACTTTCCCTCAACGTCAATAAGGAAGGCGAAGTCACCGCCGGAGATATTCAGCTTGTGCAGGGTTACGAAATCCTGAACCCCAAGCAAGCTATCTGCACCCTCGATCGCAAACACAAGTTCGAAGCCGAACTCGACGTCCGCGTTGGTCGCGGTTTTGCCACGGGCGATGAGAATAAGCGACCTGATCAGCCGATCGGGCTCATTCCAATAGATTCCATTTTCTCGCCGGTCACGCGCGTGAAATACGCTGTCGAGAACACCCGCGTCGGTCAGCGCACCGATTACGACAAGCTCATCCTCGAGCTCTGGACGGACGGCCGTCTAACCCCAGACGACGCCCTGCTCCAAGCCTCGGCGATTCTGCGCCATCACCTTGACGTCTTCGTCAATTTCAATGAGGACGTGATCGAGTTCGACGAAACACCAGCCGGGGTGAGCGAGGAAAATGTCAAACTGAAGAAGCTGCTCAACATGAGCGTCAACGAGATCGAGCTGAGCGTGCGCGCGGCCAACTGCCTGAACAATGCCAACATCACCACCGTCGGTCAGCTCGCGCAAAAGACCGAGGCCGAGATGCTGAAGTATCGAAACTTCGGTAAGAAATCGCTCAACGAAATCAAGGACAAACTGCAACAGCTTGGGTTGGGTCTGGGTCAGAAATTCGATCCAGGGATGATCGACACCCCGATTGCCGTCGATGGCAATAACGGGCTGGATGCAGAGTAATCGTTAAGGCAAGAAAGCAGCGCCGGGAGAAACCGCCATGAGGCACCAGAAAAAAACCGTCAAATTGGGACGCACCGCGGAGCACCGAAAGGCGCTCCTAGCCAATCAGGTTTGCAGCCTGATCGAGCACCAGCGAATCAAGACTACGCTTGCGAAAGCAAAAGCCGTCCGCCCGCTGGCGGAGAAGATGGTGACGTTAGGCAAGAAAGCCTCGCTCCACGCCCGCCGTACCGCCCTCTCCGTCCTCCGACAGAAAGATGCGGTGAAAAAGCTTTTTGACGACATTGCTCCGCGTAGCGCGAGTCGTAACGGCGGCTATACCCGCATCATCAGACTCGGCCAGCGTAAGAGCGATTCCGCCCCGCTTGCCTTCCTCGAGTGGGTTGACACTCCCGAAGTAAAAGCGGAAGCGCCCACTGACAAGAAGGCAAAGAAAGATAAGAAATCGTCCAAAACGGAAGCGAGGATGGAGGCCGATTCCAAGCCGGCCAAGGAAGCCCGCAAGTCTGCGCCTAGCGAAAACAAAAAGGAAGAGTAGGATGTCCTCACCTAGCCGCGACGAAGCGACTGAAGTCTGCTAAAGTCCCATTTCGCCCCCGGGCATCATTTCCGTAGTCTTGTCATGGGCGACGGATTCCTCGCAATACACTGCTACAGGTATGTCCGAATAGGTCTTAGCTCTTCTCTAAATAAACCCTTTCAAGCTTCCAGCTTCAGCTGCAATTCACCGCTAAAAAATCACAAGCCGCCGATAGCAAGCAGGCAGCGCGATGAGTTAGCTTGCAGGCAAGATGAAACAGCTATTGGTAACGCTTTCCTTGCTTCTTGCCCTCTGTTCTATAAGCAGTCAGTCCCAAGGCGCGTCTTCCAGTACGGCCCCAAGTAACGAAGAACTATTGAAGCAAGTGCAGGCGCTCGCGGCCAAGGTGGATCAACTCGAGAAAAAGCTTTCCCGTTACGAAAAGAGCAAACCACCGGCGCCCGCTGAGACGCATACGCACGTCACCAAGAGTGCGACGGAATCAGGCAAGAGCGCACCGGAAAGCGACACCACTTTCGCCGAGAACGAGCCTGTGAAAGCCCCACTCTTCGGTCTCGGTTATCGCAGCAACGCCGTTCTTAGCCTTGGTGCATATGGCGAGTTAAAGTTTGGCGGACAGGAGGCACCGGGCGGGTGGAAAGATGGATTCGATGCCGGCCGCATCGTCTTACTTCCGACTTACCAGATCACCGATAACATAATTTTTAATGCTGAGATTGAATTCGAGCATGGCGGCATCGCAGTCGATGATGACGATAAACTCACTGGTTCTGTAGATATCGAACAGGCTTATATCGACTTTAAGTTCAATGAGCATCTTAACTGGCGCGCGCCTGGCGTCGATGTCGTTCCATTCGGGTTCATTAACCTGTTTCACGAGCCCACGCAGTTCTATAGTGTACAACGCCCTGAGTTAGATAACGGACTTATACCCACAACCTGGTTTGAAGGCAGCACCAGTCTTTACGGCAAGATCGTTGATAACTTGAATTATCAATTCCAAATTAACACAGGACTGGAAGATATCGGTCAGAATGATGGAGTGCCTGGCGGTCCTTATGAGGCGGGTATTTCAGGCGTGGAAGCTTTGGGCCTCGCGCGCACACCTGTCGGTGATTTCAACCAGACCAAGAATTCGCCGGGATATGCCTTGCGCTTGAGTTACACTCCGCCTTTCGTTCCCGGACTATCCGGCAGCACGAGCGTCTTCTACACCTCGAACGTAACCCCACGAGACGCGCATGCCGATACGGGAGAACAGCTGGGTCACACTAGCGTCGCCATGGTAGATACGGAAGTACGCTATCGAATCCCCAAGACCGGAGCTGAATTTCGGGGCGAGTTTGTCGATGTCCATCTCGGGAGTCCGGCTAATCTGCGTGCAAACAACGACGGGGATCCGGAAAATAACGTCGGCGATCATATGTGGGGTTATTCTCTCGAAGCGGCCTACCACTTCGATCTTAGCAGGTCGATCCATAACGGCTGGGAGCTTGTGCCCTTCTACCGCTATACTTATGAAGACCTGCAAACCGGCGGGTTTCGCGGACGCGATGACAACTTCCCGACTGGACAAGGCAAACGTCAGTTTCATACCTTCGGAATCGCGGCCTTCCCTACCCCTCAGATCGTGCTGAAACTGGATTACCAGTTCGCGCTGGACGATGCGCCCAACTCGCCACAGGCCGATCACCTGCTTGGAGCAGTTGGTTTCTTCTTCTAATCTGACTTATGAGGTGAGATCATGGACGACCGCCTAAAATGGCTGACTCCCGCCGCTCTTGTTCTTGCGAGCGCAGGATCGACCTACGCAACTACCTATTTAGGCGTGGCTCAGGCGCAGCGAATATGTTTTCCGGCCGCCGACCAATTCGTCCCCCGCCACATCGTGTTCACGGCCGCGCAGATTAAAGCCATTGAGGTCGCCTCGGGAGAAAAGGTCCTCACTCGTGGGCAACAAGTTTGGAAAGCGATCCGAGGCGGAAAGCTACAGGGCTACTTCATCGTCGATTACGTGATTGGCAAACATCTGGCGATTGACTATGCGCTCGCTCTTTCTCCCGCCGGACAAGTGCGGCAATTGGAGATACTGACTTATCGAGAGTCCTACGGCGGTGAAATACGAAGCGCTGATTGGCGGAAGCAGTTCGTCGGAAAAACCTCGCGCTCGCCGCTTTCCCTTAACGACGATATTCGCAACATCAGCGGCGCCACTCTCTCCAGTCGTCACGTCACTGAAGGAGTAAAGCGAGTCCTGGCGACTTACGACATCTGCATTAGGTGAGCTCACCCGCCACGGCCTGCGACTTCCCAGCGTCTCTTGATTCCCGAATTTGGCACTGATGGTTCCCGCCGCCGCTACAAACTGGGGAAGCTTGGCTTTAAGCATTGCGATGTAACTCAATGGCTATTAGCGAGTTACAATCACTAAGATAGATTGGCACGGGCATTGCATAAAGGGTTTGTGTTCAGGAGGCAACACCATGACAACACCAAACCAAGCCAATGCCGTGCATCAAGAAAGCACTTACCAGTTACTGGTCGATTCGGAGGAGAAACCTCGGACGGCGATTGAGGACATTGTTTATCTCCTGCTGGCTGTTGCGATCGCGGTCACGATCTGGCAGTTCAGCCACCAGCCGGTGAACTTCGCTGATTTCGGCCGCGCGCCGGCTGGGCAAGTCGTCGCGGAGTCGTAAGCACTATCCGCGGAAGACAGTCGTTGTCCTGCGTTACCGGCAATCAGGCGCCGGCACTCGGGACCTTGTCTCACTTCAGGCAGATTCGCTCGTCCTCAATAACCCACTGGCACTAAGTCAGCCCTACGACTTTTCCCTCCGCCGATTGTGTCAGTCTTCGCACCTTCGGCTGGAGTCGGCTGACGATCCCCGATGTCAGCCTCTTGGGTGTGGAGGAATGAGGGGTGATACCAGACGAGGATGTCCTCCCCCTTGAGTGATTCACCTGTGAGGAATTGATCGAGGTCGGCTGAGGTCGCATCGAAAAAACTGTGGCTGTCGTGGATTCGGAGCGGCGCGAGCGATTTGCTTCGGGGCAACGCTTTCTCCACGGCATCCATTTGCGCCTGGGAAATTCCGACAGGCGTGACTTTGATTTTGAAAGAAGCAGCTGGGTGATCGGTCGTGCTGTCGTTAGGCGCGGCCTTTGGTTTCACGTCCGAGGCGAAGGCAGCGGCGTTTGAGATTAGAAGCAGAACGGCAAGCCAGCGGGATGATTGATTTTTTGTCCGGCCAAAACGGAGCAAGTTGGCGATTTCGCTTTTGTTGTCCCTTGCCTAACGAATAAGAATAAGCTTCCAATCCAGCTGTCCGTTTTCCGTGATCTCCAACCTCGCCACGCTCGGTGGTGCGCCGCGGTTGGGTCGCGTGACGCAGCCCGGATTGAGAAACAGGACGCCATTCACGCGCTCATTGCGCGGCACGTGCGTGTGAGCGTGCAGAACGACGTCGACCTTTTCCGGCAGATGCGAAGGCGGAATGTGCACAAGGCGAAAGCGGAGGCCGCCACGTTGCAAATCCACGACGAGCGGCCACTCGAAGTTACTGTCGCAATTTCCACGTACCAGCGTAAGGGGCGGGCCAACGTTTTCCAGCCTAACGACAAGAGCCGGCGTGCAGACGTCACCCAGGTGCCAGATTTCGTCTGCCCCTTCCGCCAGCTTGTCGAGATTTTCGGGAAGGTGATTGTGCGTGTCGGCCAGGACGAAAATGAAAAGTGAATTCGATCCCATCGTCTTTCAATCCTGCCGCAAGGCATGAGCCTCACAAGCAAGAACCAACGTTGCTTCCCGTCGCCGCTGCCCTACCTTTTGCGTCGTGTCTTTCAACAATTTCGGGTTGTCCCCGGAAGTCGTTAGGGGAACTCAGGCAATGGGCTTCAGTGAGCCCACGCCGATTCAACTCCGCGCCTTCCCAATTATCCTCGCTGGCAAAGATCTTATCGGCACCGCACAAACCGGTACCGGCAAAACGGCAGCCTTTGCCCTCCCAATCCTCACTTTGCTCGCCGGGCACGATGCCTTCCGTTGCCTCGTGCTCGAGCCAACACGCGAACTGGCAGCTCAGGTCGAGACGGCGTTCCGCGATTACGGGCGGTTCACCGATATAAGCGTGGCGGTCGTACACGGTGGCGTCGGCTATGGCAAGCAGCGCGAGGCTTTCAAACGGGGAGTTGACGTAGTTGTGGCCACGCCGGGGCGATTGCTCGACCACGCGGAGCAGGGCGTAATCGATTTTCGCAACGTTACCATCCTTGTGCTCGATGAAGTGGATCGCATGCTTGACATGGGATTTTTGCCTGATGTGCGACGGATCGTTAGGCAAATTTCTACCGATCGACAGACGCTGCTTTTCTCAGCCACCTTGCCGCCCGAGATCGAGCGCCTCGCGGCCACCGTCTTGAATGAGCCGGAAACGATCGAAATCGGCGCGCGCCGATCACCGGCTGAGACGGTCACCCATGCGGTTTACCCGGTCGCGGCGGAGCAGAAGTTCGATCTCCTCATGGCATTGCTCGCGCGCACGAACTACGACAGCGCGCTTATCTTTTGTCGCACGAAACACGGCGCCGATCGCATCGCGCACCAACTCAAAATCGGGAAGCATGCCGTGGCGGTTTTGCATTCCAACCGTACTCAGCGCGAGCGGATTGAAGCACTGGAAGGGTTCAAGAGCGGCAAATACGAAGTCATGGTTGCCACCGATATCGCGGCGCGCGGGCTCGACATCGCGGGCGTAAGCCACGTTATAAATTACGATGTGCCGGAACACCCGGAGGATTATGTGCATCGCATCGGGCGCACCGGTCGAGCGCAAAACGTGGGCGACGCTTTCACACTCACAAATGGCGAGGAACTCCCGGCGTTGCAGGCGATCGAACGCTTCATCGGGCAAAAAATCCCGCGACTGAAGCTCGATAATTTTCCCTACATCTACACCGTACTTTTCGAACCGGAGTCGAGCCTGGCCGGTAAACGCTCGATTGGCGGCGGTCGCACACACCGCGGCTATTCTTTCGGCCGCCGGCGGCGATAACGGAAGCCGCTCTCGCAGTTAAGCAAACGCGCGATCCACCTCGCCGGATTTCGTTAGGGCCTAACGAATATAAGTGTTATCGCTTGGTCCAGCGATCGACCCACCCGTTAACAGTCTTATACCAAAGCTGCGCATTCTGCGGCTTCAGGACCCAGTGACCTTCGTCTGGAAAATACAGCATCTCGGATGGCACGCCGCGCCGTTGCAGGGTGGTGAAAAGCTGGAAGCCTTCCGAAACATCGAGCCGGTAATCGAGCTGTCCGTGCACGACCAGCGTCGGCGTTTTGAATTTCTCCGCGCTGAGATGTGGCGACCATTTGCGATACAGTTCGCGACTTTTCCAAGGCGGTCCGCGAAATTCCCACTCCGGAAACCACAGTTCTTCCGCCGTGCCATAGGCTGACTCGGTGTTGAACATGCCATCGTGCGAAACGAGGCATTTGAAGCGATTCGTGTGACCGAAAATCCAGTTGATCATGTAACCGCCGTAACTTGCACCCAGTGCCGCTTCGCGATCCTTGTCGATGAAGGGATAAGTCTTCTCCGCGTAGCCGAGCCCCTTCATAAGGTCGGCAAACGGTTTTCCGCCCCAGTCCCCCAGCACGCCTTCGGTAAACTTTTGTCCGTAGCCGGTCGAACCATGCGGATTGATCATGACCACGACATAACCGTCGGCCCCGAATAGCTCGGGATTCCAACGATAGGACCAATCATCGCCCCACGCCCCCTCTGGCCCGCCGTGAATGAGGAATTTTATCGGATATTTTTTCCGGGCGTCGAAATCTGAAGGCCTAACGAGAAAACCTTGCACCTCCGCATTCTCTGCGCCCTTGAAGGTGAAAGACTCCAGTGGCTGCATCGCGATCCGTGAGAGGACGTGGTCGTTTATATGTGTCACCGCCGTCGGTTCGCTTTGCTGTGTCACATTCAGTCGCCAGATCTCGTTAGGCGACTGGATCGAGTTGCGGGTAAGATAGAGGGATTTTCCCTCCCCTCCGAAGATCAGGTCGTCCGCGTGCAGGCGCGCCAGTTCGGCCGGTCGCTTTTCGCCTAACGACAATCGGTAGATCGGCGCCTCGCCATGATCCTCGGCGCTGAAGTAAATCGTTTTGGAATCTGGCGCCCAGACGAAACTCCCCACCGAGCGATCGAAGTCTTGCGTTGCAATCTGGATCTTCTGCGAGGCGCGATCATAGACCGCGAGGGTAAACCGATCGCTCTCGTAACCGCCGCGCGCCTGCGAACGCCAGGCGATCGACTTGCCGTCCGGCGAGTAGCGCGGATTCGAATCGCTGCCCGGACTGGTCGAAATTTTCCTGGGTGTCCCGCCGCCGATCGGCACGAGGAAAATCTCGTTGTTCGTACTCGTTGCCTCGACTTCGTCGATGTTGCTCGTGTAGGCGACTTCCTGGCCGTCGGGCGAAACGTCATACATGTCCGCGCCACCTAACGAGAACGGCGGCACATCGTGATCGCCTGGCGTCAGATCGCGCGGTGGCGCAGATCCATCCGGACTAACGAAAAAAAGATGGCTGCGCTTAAACTCCGTGAAGTCCTTCCAGTGCCGGTAAAAGAGTCGCGTGAAGATCTTCGCCTTGACGTTGCTCTTCTTCAGCTCTTCGTCGCGCTGCTGATTACAAGCGTCGTCAGGACAATCAGGGTAGACCGAAGAAGTGAAGACGATGCTCTTGCCATTCGGCGCCCAGATGCCGCCGCCGCCACCGCTCGAAAGTGCCGTCAGCTGGCGCGATGCACCGGCTAGTTTTCCGACGGTCGATTCGAAATCGGAGATCCAGATTTGCGCGGGGTTAGTCGCCTTGGAAGTAAAGATGAGGCGTTTGCCATCGGGCGAAATTCGCGGGCGTGATTCGTCGTTAGGCGTCTGCGAGAGACGCCGCGCGTCACCGCCGGCGGCCGGCACAATCCAGAGGTGCGAAGTTTTCTTGTTTTCCTTTAGGTCGACGTCTTCCGCCGCGAACAGCACCCATTTCCCGTCCGGAGTCGGCACCGGCTCCCCCACGCGTTTCAACGCCATCATTTCTGCGAACGTGAATGGATGTTTTTCCTCCGCGGAAACCATCGCCGCGTGACAGACAATCAATGCGACGAGGAGAGACTTTAGTTTCATTGTCCCGATGTTCTCGTCGGGAACCTGCCAACGCAACCACGCATCGCGGATGGAATTGACGCGCGGTCACGGCTTGCACGAGACTGCAGCGATGGAGTGTCCCATCAATCACCCGCGCGCGACGCAATACTACGGCGATTACCTCGGCATCGAATCGTTGCTTGAATTGCAAAAGCCGCTCAGCCTAAGAGAGGGGAAATTGATCGCGCACGATGAGATGCTTTTCATCATCGTCCACCAGGCCTACGAGCTTTGGTTTAAACAAATCCTGCACGAGATCGCCGCCTGCCGGGAAGTGCTGAGCAAATCAACCGCCGACGACAACGGCCCCGACATGAACTTGGTTGTGAACCGCCTGAAGCGCGTGGTCGAAATCTGGAAACTGCTCAACCAGCAGGTCGATGTTTTGGAAACGATGACGCCGCTCGATTTCCTCGAGTTCCGCGAGTTGCTCCACGGCGCTTCCGGATTCCAGAGTAAGCAATTTCGCAAGATCGAAGCGTCATTGGGTCTGAAGGTCGAAAACCGCTTCCGGCCCGATTACTACAAGCATACCCAATTTGGCGGATTTAACGAAGGCGACTTTGCCGAGATCACGGAGTTTGAAAAGCAATCGAGTCTTTTGGAACTGGTGGAAAACTGGCTCGAACGGATGCCGTTTTTCGACGAAGAATTCTGGCGCGATTGGGAAGAAATGCCTAACGAGTATAGGTCGGCCGGGTATTCTCCGTTCTGGCAACGCTACCGGCAGCTTTACGAGCAAAGCCTTTCCGATCGTGACGAGAAGCAGGATTTGTTAGGCAAATTCGACGATATCTTTTTTCGCGCTGGCTGCGGACCTTTCCGTCCCACTGCCTTGCGCGCCGCGCTTTTCATCATGCTTTATCGGGATGAACCGCTATTCCGTCTCCCCTTCGCGCTCCTCAACTCCCTTATCGAAATCGACGAGCAACTCGGCAATTTTCGTTACCGCCATCTGCAAATGGTGCGCCGGATGATTGGCAGCCGGGTCGGCACAGGCGGAAGCAGCGGCGAGCAATACCTGCAAGGCGCCGTCAACCGCAACTATATCTTTCGCGAGTTGGCCGGCATCATCACCTTCCTCATCGAACGCTGCCATCTCCCCACTCTTCCCCCGCGCTTGCACCAGGTGCTGCGCTTCAGTTTCTCCGGTCGTTAGGCAAAAGCGGATTGCTGGACCGTCCGGGTCGCTTCTTTGGCCCGGCCTAAGACCAGCCCGTTTTCGGCTTGTCATATTTCCGGCAATCAAATAAACCCCACGGCAATGGACTCGGTCCCCGCGGCGGGCAATGCGCCAAAGGATTCCTTTCAGTCGACCCGGTGGACTCTTGTTCTCGCGGCCGGCCACTCTCAAGCCATGCCGACCAACGCCCACCAGGCCCTCTCCGAACTCTGCCAAATCTATTGGCGGCCGCTTTACCTTTTCCTGCGACGCCAGGGTGCCGGAGCGGAAGACGCACAAGACCTTACCCAGAGTTTCTTCGCCGAACTCATCCGCGATCGCTCATTTCGGAGGGCCGACCGCACCAAAGGCCGCTTCCGCTCATTCCTCCTCGGCGCACTGAAACATTTCGCGGCCGATGCCCGCGACAGCCTGGCGACGCAAAAGCGCGGAGGCGGGCAAAGGCACGAAGTTTTTGACGCCCATGCCGCCGACGAGTTGGAAGCGCAAATCGTGGCCAACGAAAAATGGGATGCGAGTGCCGTCTTCGACCGGGAATGGGCGGCCGCCTTGCTCCACCAAAGCATCGAACGCCTCGCCCAGGAGTGCGCCCTTACGGGGAAGTCGGCGCTCTTCCTAGGCTTGCGGCCGTATCTCAGCGGCGTGACGGAAGAAATGATCCCTTACGACGAGCTTTCGCAGCGATTTCGGCGCGGGGTGCCCACGCTGCGCAGCGACGTCGCCAGGCTTCGCACCCGCTACCGCGCAATCTTGCGCGAAGAAGTGCGAGGCACGGTGGCCGATCCGGCCGAGGTCGAAGATGAATTGCGCTATCTCCGCCAGGTGATCGCTCAGGCCTGACGAGAAATGACTTCCGCCCGCCAGAAAACGACTGTCTGCGAGACTTGCGGCGCAACGATCGATCCCACGGGTTCAGGCGATCTCGGTTGCCTCGCCTGCCTGCTCGATGCGGCCATGCAAGGAGCATACCCCGAGCGGGACGCGCCTGACGACGATCCGCCCGAGACAATCGGCCCCTATCGCATCCGACGTCGTGAGGACGGACGACCCTGGATTTTGGGGACGGGCGCGATGGGCATCACCTACTGCGCCGAAGATATCTCTTTGCAACGCTCCGTTGCTCTTAAGTTAATTAACGCCGATTTCGGCCAACGCGGCTCAGAGGCGCGTGAGCGATTTCTGCGCGAAGCGCGCGCGGCTGCTTCGTTGCACCATCCACATGTGGCCACGATCTACCAGTTCGGCATCGAGGAAGAAAGCGGGCGCTGCTTTTTCGCCATGGAATTCATCGATGGCGAAACACTCGAACAACGGGTGCAGCATCACGGGCCGTTGCCCGTCGCGGCGGTGCTTGAAATCGCTCGACAGATTGCTGCCGCGCTCATCGCCGCCGAGCAGCATCGTCTCGTGCATCGCGACCTCAAGCCTGCCAACATCATGCTCGCAACGGAAGAAAAATCCGATCGGCATCTGGTCAAGATCATCGATTTTGGGCTAGCCAAAGCCCTGGGCGAAAGCGCGGACGCGCGGACCCTCACAAACGGGGCATTCGTCGGCACTCCCGCTTTTGCCAGTCCGGAACAACTGCGGCGCGTGCCGGTTGACGTGCGATCAGATATATATTCGTTAGGCGCAACTCTTTGGTATCTGCTCACTGGCCACATGCCCTTTGGCGATGAGGCGACGGCCGGGCCTCCGCTCGCTCAACTCAAAGCCGCGCGCGTCCCGTCGACATTCGTCTCCCTGCTCGTCTCGATGCTCGCGCTCGAGCCAGCGGCACGGCCGCGGCCAGCGGAAATTGTCGCGCAGCTCGCAGCCCCGCCGCAACGGTATTGGCGTCTTCCCTGGCTCGGCGCTGTCGGAGTTCTGCTCCTTACTCTCATTCTCGGCGGCTATCTTTACCTTGCGCCTCGGCCCGCAAAGGTTTCTCCGGTGCCGCCGCCGCCTGATAAGAGCGTAGCTGTTCTTCCCTTCGAAAACCTGAGGGGCGAGAAGGAAAGTGCCGGTTTCGCCGCCGGCGTCCACGACGCGCTCCTCAGCGACCTGGCGCACATTGCCGATCTCAAAGTGATCAGTCGCACCAGCGTGCTGCAATATCGCAGCGGCGAACCGCGCAACCTGCGCGAGATCGGCCGCCAACTCAGTGTCGCCTACATCGTCGAGGGAACGATCCAAATCGCGGGCAAGAAAATGCGCCTCAGTGCCCAGTTGATCGATACCCGCACCGATACCCACCGATGGGCGCAGACTTACGACCGATCGCTTGATGACCTCTTCGCCGTGGAAAGCGAGATTGCTCAGACGATCGCCGAACAGCTCAACGCCGAAATTGCGCCTAACGAAAAAGCGGAGATTGAGAACCAGCCGACCCACGACCTCGACGCCTTCTCTCTCTATACCCGCGCCAATTCTCTGCTTGCCGACACTGCCTTCAATCCTCGCGGTAAAGCCAACCTCCTCCTGGCCGCGCAACTCCTCGCTGAAGCCGTGGCGCGGGATCCGAATTTTCTTCTCGCCTGGTGCCGGCTGGCCAACGCGCACGACTCTCTTTACTTCCTCGGTTTCGATCGCACCCCGTGGCGCCTGTCGTTAGGCGAATCCGCCGTCAACACTGCGCTTAAATTGCTTCCCGAAGCCGGGGAAGCGCATCTCGCCCGGGGGCGTCACCTTTACCAAGGCTATCTCGCTTACGACGCCGCCCTGGCCGAGCTCGGAATCGCCCGCCGCACTTTGCCTAACGATCCCGGCGTCTTTACCCTCGCCGGATACATCTACCGGCGGCAGGGCAAATGGGAGGAATCGACCCGGGAGTTCGAGAACGCCGTCGCACTCGATCCCCGTAACACCTTCCTCCTTCAGCAAACCTCCATTTCCTATAACCTCCTGCGCCGCTACAACGATACGGCGATCATCCTCGATCGCGCGCTCCTCATCGCACCTAACGACATCGCGCTACGGCTATCCCGCGCCCAGGTCGATCTCGATTGGCACGCGGAGACCCGGCCACTGCACGCCGTTCTCTCCACGATTTTAGCGAAAGCTCCGGCGGCGGCGCCCGACCTTGCCGGAGCCTGGCTCTTCGTCTCCTTCTGCGAACGTGACCCGGCCGCGATCGACAAGGCGCTGGCCGCTCTCGGCGATGGCAGCTTTGGGCCCGATGCTATTCAGTTGCGTCGCATCTTCTGGGAAGGTCTGGCCGCAAAAATGCGTGGCGACAAAGCCGGCGCGCAACAGGCCTTCAGCGCCGCCCGCGCGGAAGAGGCGAGGAAGGTCGCCGCCGCGCCCGACTTCGCGCCCGCTCTTTGCATGCTCGCGTTGATGGATGCCGCTCTGGGCGACAAAGATCAGGCCTTGCGCGAAGGACGACGCGCAGTCGAAATGCTGCCCGTGAGCCGGGACTCCATCAATGGCGCGCACATGATCGAATTCCTCGCGCTAACCTCTGCCTGGATCGGCGAACCCGCGCTGGCCTGCGATCAACTCGAAGTCGCAGCGAAGATTCCGGGAACACTTAGTTACGGACAGCTAAAACTATCGCCCATGTGGGACGAACTGCGCGGCAATCCGCGCTTCGAGAAAATTCTGGCGACGCTTGCGCCCGATCGTTAGCGTCGAGTCGATGCCAGAGTTCGATCGCTTGAGTGTTGTGGGGCAGGCGCTCCGCCTGCTTAGGATGCGAAAGTGGGCCACCGGAGCGCTCACCCTGCACTTGCTGATTGGGGCGCAGATGTTTGCCGCTGTTCCAGTGAGCTGTTGGGATGCCGCTTCGGAATTTAACGATAGCGCCAACCCGGACGCCGCCAACCCTTCCGGAGTCTGGAGTTATGGGTGGAAGAAGACCCTGATCGACAAATTCTTTCTCGCGACCACTCCTTACACCGACCCGCCCACTTGTTTCGGCTGGTGTAATGCCAGCGGTTACCCAAAGATTATTCATACCACCCGACCGGTTTCGGTTCTGATGAATGGGCCAAATCCCGCTGTATTTCCCCCACATGTTCTGTGTCTCCATCCAGGCATGGATGGCGAGTATGCCGTGCTCCGCTTCACCGCGCCGACCGACGGCGCTTATAGGGTAAGTGGTCAGTTTTTTGCGCTCGATGACAACGCCACCGGTACCTCCACTGATGTCTGCATTGTGCCTAACGATAATAAGACTGGCGCTTTCTCTGGAAAGGTGGATTACAAAGGCGGTGTCAGGTTTGCCAGCTTTACCAGCAGGGAATTTCAGCTAAAGAAAGGGAACACTTTGGACTTTGAGGTCGGCTACGGCGCGGCCAAGAACTACTTCTACGATTCGACCGGCTTGGTTGCGTTGATCGAGAAGATCAAATGAAGACTGGTCAGAAGGCGATTGTAGGGCGGGCGCTCCGCCTGCCCAGAATCTGGCACCGGGCAACCGGAGCGGTCGCCCTACAATTGACCTTGATCGCAGCGTCCTTCGGGATGGTTTCCACAACCTGCTGGGACGCCGCTTCGGAATTTAACGACAGCAATAACCCTGATGCCGCAAATCCTTCCGGAGTCTGGAGTTATGGATGGAAGAAGACATTGGTTGATAAATTCTATGTCGCCACGACACGGTCTAATGATCCTCCCAAGGTTTCTGGGTGGTGTAACGCGAGTGGATTCCCGATGATTTCCCATATCTCTCGAACCGTGCCAACGATCGCCGGGGTTAATCCCAGCGCCTTTCCGGCACACGCCATGGTCGTACACCCAGGTCCGGGCGGCGAGTACGGAGTCGTCCGCTTCACTGCTCCAGCGGATGGGACCTTCAAGGTCAGCGGCCAGTTCTACGCTCTCGATGACAACAAGACCGGCACGACTACAGACGTCTGGATTTTGAAAAACAACGACAAGGCCGGCGCTTTCAGCGGGAAAGTCGATTATCATGGTAGCGCGAATTGGGTCAGTTTCACGAGCCAAGTCTTCGAGCTCAAGAAAGGAGACACACTCGATTTCCAGGCTGGTTACGGAGATAACAAGACCTACTTCTACGACTCCACCGGCCTCGTTGCGATCATTGAGAAGATCAAATAGAGTGGCGAACGACCGTCCCGACGGGAGCGCTGCAGAGTGCGAGACCTGAAGCCCACCCACGCTGCCACGGCCGTCTCTGGTACATCCTCGACCTGGCTGGGAGTGACAGGCAAGATGAAAGACCATGAAGATACATCACCTCCTTCTTGCCGCATTTCTCACAACTTCACCGCTCGCGCATGGACGTTGTAACGACCAATGCGGCACTAACTACAATACCTATCAGGGCACCAACGCGCTTGAGGCGATCATGACCCACAATGGCGCCGGTTATAGCAATACGGCCACTGGCGAAGATGCGCTCATGTCTGATAGCGAAGGGTTCCACAATACGGCTACGGGTCATCGAGCACTCGCCTCGAACACAACTGGCGATTGCAACAATGCGTTCGGGGCATATGCCCTCGAAAACAATAACGGCGCTGGAAATAATGCGCTCGGTGACAGCGCGCTGCGCTTCAATGTAAAAGGAACGAATAACACGGCTCTGGGCTCAATGAGCCTAGCCTATAACAATGCAGATCATAACACCGCCGTCGGTTGGAACACGCTCTTCTACAACATCACTGGTTCGCAGAACACGGCAGTTGGCGCGAACGCACTCTATTCCAACAGCGCCGGAACATCGAATCTCGCCGTTGGCTCCGGCGCACTTTATAACAACACTGGAAGTAACAACATCGCGGTAGGCATCGAAGCCGGGGTAAAGCTTACCAGAGGCAACTATAACATCGAGATTGGCAATGAAGGCGCTACCAACGACAGCAATGTCATTCGGATTGGCAGCCACAGTCGCCAAACCACTGCCTATATCCAGGGAATCTACGGAGTGTCCGTGGATAGCCTCACCGCGACAGGAGTAATCATCGATAGTAGCGGCCGCCTCGGGATTCTCTCTTCTTCAGCCAGCAACACAGAACAGGTCAAGCCAATTGGCGCCGGTAGCAAGAGAGTTCTAGCGCTTGAACCAGTTACCTATCACGATAAGGCCGACCCCAACTCGAGTAAGGTCGCACAATTTGGCCTAATCGCCGAACAGGTAGAGAAGGTCGCGCCCGAGCTGGTTATCCACGAGGAACAGGGAAAGCCTTTCTCGGTACGTTATGAAGCAGTCAACGCGATGTTACTAAACGAATTCCTGAAAGAGCATCGCAAAGTGGACCAACTAAGTGAGGCGTTGGCACAGCAACAAAAGGAAATTGATGCATTGAAAACTGATCAGAGAAAACAGTCGGCGCAATTCAGAAAGTTGAATCGCTAGGTCGAGAGATATTTCGAGAAACGCAAGCCAACAGAGATATCTCTATCGGGCTCCCGACGTCGTTCTCCCCTGGGGAACAGATCTTTGGAGCGGCAACCAAAATCGTCGTCCGCATTTTTCCTGCAACGCCGCCGCAAAAATCCCGAAGGAATAGGGAACAACAGAACCATGAAAACATACCTATCTTCACTTGTCGGGCTGGCCGTGCTTGTTTGCATGTGCCAGGGGAGCTTTGCCAAAACGTCTGTCGTCGGTCCTTTCCTCGATTTCCAGGGAGAAGTGCCTTTAGACAACGTTGACCAGGGGTTGCAGACGCTTTCCTATCACTGCTGGGTCTGCTATACAGGGAACCCGCCGGTCGCCCACACGATGTGCGGCTATAGCACCGACTTCATCATGGCCATGGGGAATGGCAACACTGGAACGGCGAGAGTCGTCGGAGTCGCCTTCGATACCACTTCATCGCCCACCCGCGCGAAACCTGACCCCGATTTTGTGGTGACGACGATGTACGGCTTGGACCTGAGCGACGGCGGGTCAAAAATCAGCATGGGCGGTTTCGACGCCACTAACCCTGAGCTCGTTTTTCATGATGAGGAACTCATTGGCGTAGACGGAAGCATCTATCTGGCTGGACCGGTTAATGTGATCGCCATGAAGGATGTGGCGGCCTTTCTCGGCAAAAAGTTCGACCTTTCATTCCTTACCGGCTCTCCGGATGCCGTCGTCTACATCTTCCAGACTGTCTTTCCACATTCTCAGCAGGGGATCGTCTTCAATATGTTTGGGCTGAGCAGTGCAGCCTCCCATTTGACGCACGACGATGGCTCATCTTTCGACATCAATTTACCGCTCACCGGCCAACCTGGGGTGGAATCCCGCAGCAGTGCGGAAGGCAACTACGAGATAGACTTGACCTCCGATATGAACCTCACTGCTATCGCAAACACCACCGCGTCCTGCGGGACTGTGACTAGCAGTATGATCGACGCCACCAATCCTGAGCGCGTTGTAGTCAATCTAAATGCCGCAAGCTGTAACGCCCAGGACGTGACCGTAAGTCTCGATCTGACGAATGCGCAAGGAGACACGTTCCCCGGCGCTTCGGTTACACTTGGCTTCTTGCTAGGTGACGTCGATGGAAACGGCAGAGTGACGAAAGCCGATTTCAATGCGACCAAGGCGGCAAACGGTCAGACGGTCGATGACACGAACTTTCGCAAGGATGTAAACCTGAGTGGAACGATTGACAGAGAAGACGCCACAGTTGTAAGAGAACAGCTCGGCACCTCCCTTCCGCATTAGACCAAGTTACCTTCGGTCGCACGGAGAGATCGGAAGCCGCTTGCCTGTAGAGGGAGCGGCTTCAACGCCACCATCGCGGAAAGACGACGTTCGCCCTAATCTACCGAGAAATATCGGGGTCCTTTGCACCTTCCTTGCAACGGCGGTCAAGAATCCCGAAGGAAAGGGCATGACTAAGCATTTTATTCTCCACAGATTCCAATCAGGATACAACATTCAGTGCGCTCAATCACGCCGGACCGACGGCCGTCGTCTCTTACGGCCACGAGCCGCCAACCAACAAGAATCAAACTCTTACAGCCGTCGCGGTGAACGGCACGGCAGCTGTTTTATTCGCGGCGCCAAGGGTCCTGAAGTCGATTCTAGGAATGGCGATAAACAAGACACATTACCGATGATTCTTTGCAACGCCCATCCAGACATTCCGAAGGAACAGGAAACAAACCGAGCCTTTTATGAGGTTTGCACTTAGCACCGGGGGCGGGAAGGCTTTTGGAGCACCGGATAAATGAAATTAACCAAGAGAACACATAAGTACAAATGAAAAATAACTCATTCAATGGGAAAGCTAATCAACCGCTCGCGTCGCTGGTGCGATTGCTCATATCGGCAGTGATTGTCGCAGGCTGCGTTGCAGCTTTGCCACAAACCGAAGCTGCTTGCGTGCAGAATTGTACTGGCTCGATAACCGTCTACGGTGAAACTGCCAATCCGTTAATCCAAGGCAACGACAGCACTGCCATAGGCAATATGGCTCTATCTACTAACACAAGCGGTGGCTTCGCGGATACCGCGGTCGGCTCGCAAGCACTTAAGAGCAATACAGTAGGGTACGACGACACGGGAGTGGGATATCAAGCCTTGTCTAGCCTCACAACCGGATACGAGAATACAGCGTTCGGTTCTACTGCTCTCTACAAACTCACTACCGCCCAGGATAATACTGCCGTAGGAATGCAAGCACTGTTCAACAACAACGGTTTCGGAAATACGGCTGTGGGTGCTTACGCAATGATTAGTAACCAGACTGGCACATTGAACACTGCCATAGGCCTCAATGCGCTTCAGGGAAACTTCAACGGATCCGGAAACACGGCATCGGGCCTGAGCGCCTCGTACAGCAATTTTTCTGGTAACAATAACTGCGCTTACGGGCAAACCTCTCTATGGTCGAATACCTCTGGGAACAATAACACAGCTTTCGGCGAAGAGGCTCTTTTTTACAACACAGTAAGTGAACTTACAGCAGTGGGTTACCAGGCTCTCTACAACAACACTACAGGGCAATTCAACACCGGCGTGGGAACATATGCGCTATTCAATAATACCATCGGTTCATCGAACACGGCCCTGGGATTTTATGCGCTGGGTCCTTTCGGCGCCGGCGGGGGCAACAACAATACGGCCATCGGCACCAGCACCTTATTGTTCAATTCTGGAAACGACAACACCGCGACTGGTCAACTCGCCCTCAGCAATAACGCGGCAGGATCCTTTAACACGGCCGACGGCTCAGGAGCGCTTTATAACAACACCACCGGGATAGACAACACCGCAATGGGCGGCAATTCACTCAATAGCAATCAAGTGGCGAGTTATAGCACTGCGGTCGGTTTCAATGCCCTGAAGGCGAGTAATGCTGAGAACAACACGGGAGTCGGCGTCAATGCTCTCTTGAGCAATGTGAATGGTATCCGCAACACGGCGCTCGGTCGGGATGCCCTTTATAGCTTAAACGGTGGCAGCTACAATATTGGAATCGGCATGTCAGGCGGAACGTTTCTGACCAACGGCAGTTATAACATCGATATTGGTAACAACGGAACCGCGAACGATAACAGAGTCACCCGTATCGGCACGCTAAATACTCAAACATCCACTTATGTGTCCGGCATTTACCTGCGGCCTTACACCGCCGCTAGCGGTAAGCCAGTGTATGTTGATAGTCAGGGAAAGCTGGGAACGGAGCCAGGCTCTTCCGCCAAGTTCAAGGAAGGAATTAAGCCGATGGGAACGAGCAGCGAATCTCTTTATTCCCTCCAACCCGTCACCTATCGCTACAAACCGCAATTCGATCCAGAGAAGACACCACAATTCGGGTTGGTGGCAGAGCAGGTGGAGAAAGTGAACCCCAATTTGGTAAGGCGCGATGAGGACGGCAAGCCTTACACGGTTCGCTACGATGCGGTGAACGCTATGTTACTCAACGAATTCCTAAAGGAACATCGCAAGGTCGAGGCCCAGGAACAGAGAATTACCCAGCAAGACTCGACCGTTTCTCAGCTCAAGTCGGAATTGGCAGATCAGCGAAAGGAGATTGCCACCCTTGTCTCCTCCCTTAATGAGCAATCGAGACAAATTCAAAAGGTGAGTGCGCAGGTCGCAGTGCGGAAGGCTGGGCAGCGCGTGGTTTCTCTTAGTCAGTAAGACAGGTCTGCAATTAGGTTGATCCGAGCCGCCACGCTTCTCAGCGTGGCGGTTTCCTTTTCCCGTTTAAGCTTGCATACTACATTTGTTGGAATGAAAGTGTGGTATTTCGCCTTTCAAAACTCACCTCTTTGTAAGGCCACAATATCTTTTCGCTGCTTCGCCACCATGGCCGCGAGCTGCTCGACCTTGCGATGTTCGTTGAGAAATTCATTCAACAACATGGCGTTGACTGCTTCATAGCGAACGACACTGGGTTGGCCCTTTTCGTTGTTCATGACCAAGCAGTATTTATCTTGGCTACCTCTTCGGCAAGAAGACCCAACTCCCGACCTTTTGAGTTCGCGTCGTTTGCCTTCTCGCGAAAAGTGATTGGCCTGAGTTGCAAAAGACCTTTGCTCGCCTCGCCCATTGGTTTGATCTCCGCCTTGTAATGAGCGTAGGAATCGGTCGTGCCGAGATGGCCATTGGGTCCACTACTACCGGCAGACCTCTAGTAACTGCAGCTTCCGAGATGCCAGCAACAAAGGTATTGTTCTGGATGCCGGGTGTGCCGATCCGGATGACATGGTCGTCAGTCGCCACCCCCTTGTTGGCGATTTCGAGGCTGGAGTTGCTCTTGGCGAGATTAGTTCCAGCGTCGACGCCGACGGCTACATTGTCGCTGCCGAGAGTGTTACGAAGGGCGACAGATCCGAGAGCGACGTTCGCTTCCCATTACTATTGGCGTAAAGCGCGTTGGTGCCAGGAGCAGTGTTGAGAGAACCTTCGAGATCGTAAAAGAGCGCGTTCTATTCGACGGCGACATTGTGATCGGCATTATCATAGGCCAGTGCGTTCGAACCAAGAGCGCTATTGTCGTGCCCTTTCACGTTGAAGCGAAGCGCTATCACCGACGGCGGCATTTCCGTCACTATTATTGTTTTCCAACGCCCAGTGCCTATCGCACAGTTGTCATTACCGGTTGTGTTGGAAGCTAACGTTCGATGTCCGACGGCAGTGTTATGACAACCTACCATGTCAGTAAACAGCGCCTCTTCACCAATCGCCGTGTCACCAAAACCGTCGCCACCTTGAGTGGCGATGGTATTTACGCATTCAGGCCAATGTAGGTATCGGCGTTCGCACCGCACGTCTCGTTGCAGTCGGCTTTCGTTGTGCAGATCAGGGCAAGGTAGCCAGCAATGAAAGTGACTGGTAAGATAATTGAAAGCGCGGATGGCGATATCGCCGGACATTTGTTTGGGCGACTGAGTCTCTTTTATCGTCGCCTTTTAGCCTGTAATTAGCAGGTGCAGCGAGGAAATTAGATGGTGCCATTGCACCGCGGAAGACAAGGCGCCGTCCGTTTCTCGACCGGATAACTGTTGCCATCCGCGTCCTTCAACTCCACCTCGCCCTTCACAATGGAAAGGCCTCAAATCACTGTCGCTTGAGCAGTAAATTCTAAGCCGACGAAGCCTTCGCCGCTATACCTTGGCGGCGAAAGGCGCGGTCCCCACATTAGTGTTTCGCCAAGTGTCGGCCGATAGCCGCTTTCGACGCGTACTCATCGTCCGCAATTTTCTTTGCCACGCCCCTCAAAAATTCCCGAAGGAATAGGAAACCAACACTGGCGCGAGTGTCTGGGCGCCGGGACGCATCGCTAGCCAAACAAACAACACTACCAGGGCAAGAGAGGTAAACCTATGTATAATATTAAGAAGGATCAGTTATTCAAAAGCATGGTCAATCGTTTGCTTTTAAGGCGTGGCTTTATCAGCACCATACCCGCCATTTGCGGACTGTGCTTCGCTGTGTCGTCGGCGATTCAAGCGGTAACCCCACCGCCAGGGGGAGGCTATCCGGGAAATAACTCTGCCGTGGGGACCGATGCTCTCTTAAATCTGACGAGTGGAACGAACGATACGGCCGCGGGGTTTGAGGCACTATATAATACTACAACCGGGAGCCTAAACACTGGCACCGGGTCCCAGGTGCTGCACAGTAACACCACGGGTCACGACAATACGGCCACTGGTTTTGGCTCGCTTTTCGTTAACACTACGGGATTTAACAACACCGCGAGCGGCTCTGACGCTCTCGAATTCAACCTGACCGGCAACGACAATACGGGGGACGGCTACAACGCCCTCTTGAGCAATACCACGGGGGCAGCGAATACGGCTGTTGGCTCGCAGGCGCTTTTTCACAACGTCTCCGCCAGCGGCAACACTGCTGTAGGAGCGGGCGCGCTTCAGGCCAACGTGGCAGCGACCAACAACACCGCGGTTGGCTCGGGCGCATTGGCCTATAACACTACCACCGGCAATACAGCCGTAGGCTCGAGCGCCCTTGAGTTAACCAACGCCGTGTTTAACACAGGTATCGGATACGAGGCTCTATTTCAGAATTCCAGCGGGACGGATAACACAGCCTCCGGCACTTTTTCGCTTAGCGCAAACGTCGGTGGTCTGCAGAACACCGCGACAGGTTCTACCACGCTCTACAACAATACAAATGGTTCGAATAATACTGCGATGGGCTATCAATCCCTGTTTTGGAATCTCACTGGAAATGCTAACACCGCATACGGAGTGAATGCTCTTTTCAACTGTACGGGAAGCAACAACACCGCAGTGGGAGTGAGTGCCGGAAGTGCTCTTACGAACGGCAATTACAACATTGACATTGGGAGTTTAGGTGCGGCCGGCGAGTCGAATACTACTCGGATTGGCACGGTAGGCGGTTCAACGGGCCAAACCGCAACCTACATCGCCGGGATCTATCAGCAGCCGGTAGGCGGCGGCGCCATGCCGGTAAGAGTGAATAGCGTCGGGAAGCTCGGAACTCTGGCTTCCTCAGCTCGTTTCAAAGAAGCAATCAAACCAATGGATAAAAGTAGCGAGGCGATTCTGGCGCTTCATCCAGTCACTTTTCGCTACAGGAAGGAGATCGATCCGTCTAGGACCCCAGAGTTCGGTCTCGTCGCGGAAGAAGTGGAAAAAGTAGATCGCGACTTAGTGATTCGCGATGATCACGGCAAACCATTCACCGTCCGCTACGAAGCGGTGAACGCGATGTTACTCAACGAGTTTCTTAAGGAGCATCGCAAAGGATTGGAGCAGGACAAGACAAACGAGGAGCTGAGAGCGGCCCTGGCGGAGGAGCAAAAGCAAATCAAGGATCTAATTGCAACCGTCAAGCAACAAGCGACGCAAATCCAGAAGGTAAGCGTCCAGCTGGCGATGAGCAGAGAGGCGCCTGGCACGATTGCCACCAATCAATAATCCATGAAGAAGCATCAACAAGGAAAGGCCAAATATATGTATAACTCGATTCAAATCAGAAACGGCGTTTCGTTTGTTCGAAATCCAATCAAACGCCAGCCGTCCGTAGGCGATTGCACTTTCATCGCTCTTACCCTCGTGTGTCTGGTGTTTCTGCCGGCAGCACGGGCACAGTTAATCCCCGCGCCGGGTGGAGGCTACGCTAATTACAACACCGCCTTGGGAACCGATGCCCTCTACAACGGGGTAAACAGCGCCCTTAATACCGCCTTGGGCTTCGACGCTCTTTACAACGTGATAAATGGCGGCGCCAACACCGCTACAGGTGGTTACGCCCTCTACTTGAACACCGGGGGGAACAATACCGCTGATGGCGCCACTGCGCTTAGTCACAATTTATCGGGCAATTTCAACACCGCGGTTGGTGACGAATCGATGGAGAACAACGCGACTGGCAATAATAACACAACCTGCGGGGCCCTCTCGCTTAACATCAACACTACGGGTAACAACAACGCCGCACTCGGTGTGGGCGCTCTTTCATTCAACAATGCCGACGACAATACAGGCATGGGCTACAATGCTCTTTACAATAATGCGAATGGCACGGACAACACTGCCGTAGGCGGCACTGCTCTTCTCAATACTAACGCCAGCTATAATACCGCCGTCGGCTTCGCCGCGCTGCACGACAACCAAGGCGGCACGGAGAATACAGCGTGCGGCATGAACGCGCTCTACTCGAGCCTTGGGAATGATAACACCGCCACCGGCATGAATGCGCTCTACTACAATCTGGCCAGCAATAACACCGCCAACGGTTTTGCGGCACTCTATAACAATACCAACGGCACGAATAATACGGCCACGGGGATCAACGCGCTTTTTGCAAACCAGATTGGCAACGATAATACGGCCACGGGTGCGAATGCGCTTCTTAACAACACTGGCAGTTCCAATACCGCCAATGGCTCGACCGCGCTGGCGGGGAACGTCATTGGCACCGGTAATACGGCAGTGGGCTTCGCTGCGTTGAACCAGAACAAGGCGGGCGCCTACAATACTGCTGTAGGACTAAACGCGCTCAAGGCCAGCATGAATTCGCAGAACAACACGGGGGTCGGCACAAACGCCTTATTGCTAAACGCTCAAGGTAGCAAGAACACGGCGCTTGGACGTGACTCGCTCTATCATCTCAATGGCGGAACCAACAATATCGGTATTGGAATGTATGGTGGAACGTTCGTCACCAACGGCGCCAATAACATTGAAATCGGCAATTTCGGGGCCGCCACCGATAACGGCGTCATTCGCATCGGTACGACCGGTGGATCGCAAGGCTTCCAGACTGCTACTTATATCTCCGGCATTTCTGGGGCAGGAGTAATGGCGGGGGCCGTTGGCGTATTGGTGGACGCTACTGGCAAGCTTGGAACATCTGTGATGTCTTCCGCGCGTTTCAAAGAAGCGATTGCACCGATGGACAAGGCAAGTGAAGAGATCCTTTCATTGGAACCCGTTACCTTCCGCTATAAGCAGGAGCTTGATCCCACCAAGACGCCGCAATTCGGCCTTATCGCCGAGCAAGTCGAGAAGGTCGATCCTAACCTGGTACTTCGTGACCCTCAAGGCAAGCCTTATACCGTGCGCTACGACGCGGTGAACGCCATGCTACTCAACGAGTTCCTCAAGGAGCACCATAAGGTCGAGGCACAGGAACGAACAGCAGCGGAACAGGAGGTCACCATTGGTGAGTTAAGGAAACAACTGGAGACCGTTACCGCCAGCTTGAAACAACAAGCTGCACAGATTCAGAAGGTCAGCGCTCGGATTGCGACTAACAAAGCTAATCCTGACACCGTCGCAATGTCTCATTAAGCAAAACTCGACGTCTCAGACAACAAGTAGAAAGGCACTCCTATGTTTAACTCTATCCTGGCAAAAACGCTGCAGTCAGTGTTAGCCCCTAGCTGTAATTCACGTTCGTTTCGCAAACTCCTGTTCATGTTACCGATGCTTGCTTTTTTGTTTACGTCGCGCGCGCAGGCTACCTGTCAGGATTTCTGCAGCACGCCAAATACTAACACAGCGGGTGGCAACACAGCCCAGGGCAACGACGCTCTGGGTTTGATCAACGGAGCCTTTGACGACACTGCCATGGGTGAAGAAGCAGGTTTCAATCTGGTGAACGCGATCGCCAATACAGCCATCGGTTCGCACGCTCTTCATAGTCTCGTCTTCACCGCCGGTAACACTGCTGTCGGCTCCTATTCCCTCTACAGCAACATCGGGACGAGCAACACCGCCATCGGTGCGGACGCCTTGACACAAAATGTTGGCGGTAACACCAATACGGCGTCAGGCACACAATCACTCTTCGCCAACATGACCGGAAACAACAACTCCGCCCACGGCGCCTTTGCTCTGATTAGTAACGTTGCCGGAAACAATAACACGGCAACAGGGATGAACGCACTTTTCCACAGCGACGCGGACGATAACACCGCGTTTGGCTTTAACGCACTGTACTCAAACACGAGTGGGATAGACAATGAAGCAAATGGCTACCAGGCGCTTTATTCCAATGTCATCGGGAGCAGCAATACCGCATGTGGAACCAATGCGCTTTTCAGCAACCTTGTCGATGGAAATACGGCCTTCGGATTTGATGCGCTTTATTCCAATGCGACAGGCGGCGGCAATAGCGCGATGGGGTTCCAGTCGTTAAATAGCAATGTGATTGGTGTAAACAACACAGCCTTCGGTGCACAGGCTCTCTTTTTCAACCTAGCCGACAGTAATACCGCTATCGGCTGGCAATCCCTTTACCGCAATAACACGGGTCACGACAATACCGCTACTGGCCGTGAAGCGATGGCGTTTAACAATGGCGGCGTGAATAATACCGCCGACGGCTCCTATACGCTGTATCACAATAATGGTAACTTCAATACGGCACTAGGGTTTAGTGCGCTGGTGACCAATAATGCCGGCCAGAACAATACGGCAGTTGGAACCAATGCTTCCAGTGCGAACACGAACGGCGCCAACAACGTTGCGGTAGGCCTTAACTCGCTCCTCACCAATGTAGTTGGCAACAACAATATCGCCATTGGGTATAAGGCCGGTCAGAGTCTTACCGGAAATCAAAATATCGACATCGGAAACCCGGGTGCGGTTGGTGAGTCGAACACGATCCGAATTGGCACCCCGGGGGCTCCGAACGGTCAGGTGGCTACCTACGTCGCTGGAATTTATCTAGCCTCGATCATGGGTTCCGGTATGCCAGTTAGAGTAGATAGTTCCGGCAAACTGGGAACGATGACTTCGTCGGCAAGGTTTAAGGAAAACATTGCGCCGATGGACAAGAAGAGCGAAGCGATCCTGAAGCTTCGGCCGGTAACTTTCCAGTACAAGAAGGAATTCGACTCGACAAGGGAAGCCGAATTTGGACTGGTCGCTGAGGACGTAGAGAAAGTGGAACCTAACCTGGTCGTCCATGATGACACAGGCAAACCCTTCACTGTCCGTTACGAGGCGGTGAATGCGATGTTACTCAACGAGTTTCTAAAGGAGCATCGGCGTGTGGAAGAGCAAGCCACAATCATCGATGAGCTCAAGAAACAGGTCGCAACGCTGACTGCAACGGTGAAGGAAGCGACGACACAGATTCAGAAGGTAAGCGCGCAGCTCGCTTTGGATAAGTCTTCACCGCGATTGGTTTCAACAAGCAAGTAAGGCTGAGTCTGCAATTGGATTGTAAGTTGCCGCCGCGCGGAAAAGCGCGGCGGTTCCTTTTGCCCTCAGAGATTTCCTTTTCGCCAGGATAATGCAAAGTTTACGCATGGCTGAGGTAACAATCGAGATCATCAAGAATGGCCCCTACATTGTGAAGGGCGAGGTGGAACTGAAGGACGCGGACGGCAATAGCTATCCGGTAGAGAGACGGATGGCGCTTTGTCGCTGTGGCGCGTCAACGGAGAAGCCGTTCTGCGACGGCACTCATTCCAAGATCGGATTCCAGGCAGCGGAAACAGCTGTTCCCGAATCGGCGGAAGAATAAGGCTCAGAATCGCCCTGATTTCATCGGCGAAGCGCCGCAGAATCAGATAGCCGGCAAATGACCTTCGAGACTGAAGAGGCCAGGACTGTTCCGCTCCGCCATTTGGGTCGGATTGCCTTCACCAGTTTTCTCCTCACCTTCATTGGGGCGCGCATGCTGGTCATCCTCATCATGATGAGGCGCGTTCCGGATCTTTTTCTTCACCTTGGCGGAACGCACGTACACCACCTCAACTACGGTATCTTCCTTCTTTCCGCCGTCGGTGGTTTGTTGCTTTTCGACTGCGAGGCCGGAGCGAAGTTACGAAAGCTTTGTGCACTGCTTTATGGGTTCGGTATGGCACTCACTTTCGACGAGTTCGGAATGTGGCTGCACCTTGGCGGCAGTTACTGGCAACGCGCCAGCTTCGATGCCGTGATCGTTCTGCTGGGCCTCTTTGGCATGATCGCCTTTGCGCCCAGCCTTTCGCGGATGCGTTCCCATCACTGGGTGACGGGAGTTACAACTCTGGTCGCAGTCTTCATCTTTTATGGATTGCTCTTTGAATCGGTGAAGCACTTTGGCAATCGGTTCGAGCCGCGCTTGCACGACATCGAGCAGACCGGTCCGCAGTGAATGATTCGTGCCGAGCGGCTAGGCCTTCGTCAATGGAAGCGCTTCCGGCCAGAGAAAGTAAGGACCAAACCGCGCACTCACCCGGAGTTCTCCGCCGAGCCGACGCCCGAGGGGCGTGATTTGTTTGCGTCCTTCGCTGATTTCAATCGCACCCAGATGAATGAGATGATCGGTCAGTTCCTGCGTCTTTAATCCGAGCTTTCTTGCCAGGCGGGAAGTGCTCAGTTTACCACCGGCACTCTGTTCTTCCTCACCGTTGGGGGCATTATCTTCGTTCAGGCGTCTAACCTTTTCGAAACTCATCCGGACCTCTTCGCTCACGCGCACGATACGCTCTGCCTCTTGCGAAATATTCTCGAACAACTCGGCGTCATCTTCGCGCGAAATAAGAACGCCCATCTCGGTGTTATGGGCATGGGTCAGCTCGTAAAGATTCAAGCTGGTCACGATACAAAACTGCTCGTTGAGGTAACACTGGGCATGAAGGTTCTTACTGAAAATGGTGCGCACGAACTGCAGACCGCGCACCCAGTTAATCTCCTCCGGCATGAGATCATTTTTCTCATAGACGAGGTGAACTTCGATCTTGCGCCGGTTCTTGTCTTCCAGCAGTTCTTTCAGACGATCGTTGAGTCGGAGAAAGGGACTGATGAGCAACAGGCGGTCGTGCGCGAGGCGGATGATCTCCTCGACATAATAATTGGCCGCACTGGTGTTGAGAAACTTCGCCATAATTTCTAGAAAGCAGCAAGGGTACCATGTCCAAAACCGCGCCAGCTAAGAGCGGCGAGCGTGCCAGTGCGGTGAAAATCTTGGCGCGGCCAGGGGGTTGTACGATGGGCAACGCTCGCGCCAGGCCTTGCCGCCATTGAACCCAGGACTCGGGTTAGGGACTTTCCGTCGCTGTTTTCGCCAGTTACTCGTCTGGCACCAGGTGTTGCAAGTCATCCGGAACATCAATGTCGACCGCTCCGGCGGCGAAAGGCACCGCAGCCACCTGATCCCGATGCCTAACGATAATCGATTTGGCCCCCCGGTCCCCGGTAAGCGAAGCCAGCGCAGGATGGAATTGACGGGCGAACAGGGCGGGAATTCCGAGTGTCCCGGCGTAGGCTGAAGCGACAATGGGCAAGCCGGTCTGGTTGTGACCGGCGATGAGGCGATCAATCACCTCGCGATCGACTGACATCTGATCGCAGGCCAGGAGAACGGCAGCGTCGGCCTCCCGCAACGCTTCAATCCCGGCGCGAATCGAGCCGCCGATTCCGGCTTCCCAGAAATCGTTAGCCACGACTGTTAAAGGCAAATCCTCCAGCGCGGCGGCGACTTGTTCGTGCCGATTTCCCACTACCACTACGACCGGCGCGCAGCCCGCTTCGAGCGCGGCGATGGCCGTTCGCCTAACGAGTGGTTGGCCGGCGTGACGGAGGAGCTGTTTTGGCTGTCCCAGACGAACGGATCCTCCCGCCGCAAGGACAACCGCGGCGATCATTTGCGGGGCGGGAGTTCTGACTCCCAATTTCCCAATAAGGGCGCAGGATTGGGAAGAAGCTCGGCGAGCGCGTCGGTCGACCTGGAAACGCCCGAGCCGGCATGAATGGGAGCTTTGCGCTCACGCAATGGTTCTGCGTTGCCGCCGACAAGGGTCGCCTGGATTTCCGCCACGATGGTGAGCGCAATTTCTTCCGGCGATTCGGCTCCAATATCGAGACCGGCCGGAGCGAAAAGGTCGGAACGAATCGACACGCCCTCATCCGCCAGAGCGTGGAAAAGCTGGTCCCGCCGTCGCCGCGGTCCGAGGAGCGCGACGTAGCGCAAGCCAAGCGGAAGCAGCCTGGCGAGCGCGGCGTAATCGCGCCCGTAGTTATGTGTTTTGACGACCGCGACGGTCCATTCGTCGAATTCGTCAGGCAAACTGGCGACATCTTCCGATTCGATGACATCCCAGCCGAGCGTATGCGCGAAGCTTTTTAACGGCGCACTATCCGGACCATGTCCCACCAGGAGCAGCTGGAGCGGAGGGGCGATCGTTTGCACAAGAGTTCCAGCGTGTGGCGGGCAAGCGTCGTACAAAAAATGACTGCCTAACGAGTGCGAATCCGCAAAGGTCGTCGCGAAGTGGCAACTTTGGCGCCTGCCTAGAGCAAGGGCAATTTGGTCGAGCGCCTGGGTCGGCGCTTTCTCGACAAAAATATCAATCGACCCGTGACAGCCGTATCGCAGTCGCGTGTCGAAGCTGAGCAGAAGCGGTCGTCCGCTGGCGAAGACTTCCTGCGCACACGCCGCAACCTCCTCTTCGAGACATCCGCCACTCAAGACGCCGACCGTTTTTCCATCGGCCGCAATCAGCATGCGCGCTCCGGGCCGACGGTAGCTCGAGCCTCGGGAACGAACGAGTGTGGCGAGTGCGAGCGCTTCGCCGCTATGACGTTTGTACTCCGCCAGAATGTCGCGGATTTCCCTCATCGCTCTTAACGCTCCATCGCCGGAATCACGAGAGCAACTTATCCGGCGTGATCGGCAAGTCGCGCACGCGCTTGCCGGTTGCATGATAAACCGCGTTCGCCACCGCCGCAGCGATGCTGGTAACTCCAATCTCGCCAATGCCGCGCGCGCCGATCGGATTAAAGTTGTAATCCGGTTCGCCAACAAAGTGGACATCGACAAACGGAATGTCGGCGTGGGTCGGGACGTGGTACTCGGCGAGATTAGCGTTTACCGGCAGACCGGTCTTCGGGTCGTATTCAGTTGCTTCATGCAAAGCCATGCCGACGCCCATGACGACGCCGCCGATGATCTGGCTGCGCGCTGGCTTGTAAGTCACCACCCGTCCGCAGTTGATCACCGTCACGACGCGCGTCACTTGCACGCGCGGGTGAAGCGGATCGATCTTCACTTCACAAAAGTGCGCACCCCATGATTGGAAGACCTGTTCGTTTTTCTCCTCCTCTTCCGGCATTTTGCTTTCCACTTCGATCGATTTCATGCCGGCGCGGTTCAGGATGTCGGCGCAGGCATCGGACCTGGAACTGTCACTTTTCAAACCGATGCGGCCGGGTTCGGTCATCGCAATGTCGTCAGGCGAAAAGCCATGGAGCGGCGATTTTGCATCCTTTGCCGCCAGGTTGGCTAGCGCCTGATGCAAAAGCCCCGCGACCGCATGAATCGCCGTGCCGACCGTCCCGGTGGAGTTCGATCCGCCGGCTACGGGACCAAATGGATAATCCGATTTCCCGAGTTCAAAGGCGACCTTCTCGAACGGCACGCCTAATTGCTCGGAAGAAATCTGTGTGAATGCGGTGTAAGCGCCGGTTCCCAGGTCGTGGGTTGCGCATTGGACGGTCGCGCGGCCGTGGGCGTGGAGAATGGCTTTGGCGGCCGCCTCCATTTTGTGCGCCGGGCAGGTTGCAGTCGCCATGCCCCAACCGACCAGCTAATTGCCGTCGCGCATCGAGCCCGGCCGCGGGTTGCGCTTCGACCAGCCAAACTTCTCCATGCCTAACGAATAGGCCTCCTTGAGATGTTTTGCGCTAAAGGGCTTTCCTTTGATTGGCTGAGTATCGGCATGGTTCGTTAGGCGCAATTCTACCGGATCCATCTGCAACGCGACTGCCAGTTCGTCCATCGCGCACTCCAAGGCGTAAGTACCCGGGCATTCGCCGGGCGCGCGCATGAAGTTGGGCGTCGAGACGTTCACCGGGTAAACGTATTCTTCGACCTTGATGTTCGGACTCGCATACATGACGCCAGTCGAGCGCCCACCGCACGATTCCGTCCACTCGCCCACCGGCGAAGTCAGCGTTTCGCTCACGTGTTGCATGGCCTGCAATTTTCCGTCCCGGCTTGCGGCCAGAGTCATGGTCTGGCGCGTCGGTGTCCGGCGCCCGGTGCAAGTGAACATCTCTTTCCGCGGAACATAAAACTTTACCGGCTGATTGACCGCTTTTGCCGCTATTGTGGCCAGCAGCTCATGCGGCCAGACTGCCCCTTTGCTGCCGAAGGCACCGCCGACAAACGGATCGATCACGCGCACGTTTTGCAGATCCAGTCCGTAGGTGCGGGCAAGGATGCTCTGCACGCCTTTAACAAACTGGGTCGCGTTCCAAACGGTCAGCTTTCGATCGTCCTCCACGCCGCAATCGTGCCATGCATCTCGATCGGATTATGTGTCTCGGTCGGTGTGATGTAGGTCTGCTCAATCTTAATCAGGTCGTTATTCTTGAGCGCCGCATCGACGTCGCCCTTTTTCGGCTGAACATTTTCGTCCTGGTTCTTCTTCGGCTTTTTCGCATCTTCTTTTGCCGCCGCCATGGTGAGGATGGCCACCTCCGGCGCATAACTCACTTTGACTAACGAGGCGGCGTGTTGTGCCTGCTCGAGAGTCTGCGCGACGACAAGTGCGACGTACTGCCCGGCCTAATGCACTTGTCGTCCGCTAATGGATTGCGCTCTTCAATCCGAATTCCCTTGGTGCGGGCTCCGCCGCCTCCGCCTTGCGTCTCCTTTGGCTGCGGAGCGTTCTTATGAGTTAAAACATTGAGCACACCGGGCACGGCTTCAGCCGCTTTGGTGTCGATCGCAGTAATGCTCCCCTTGGCGATGCTGCTCACCACCGGCCACGCAAAAACGGCCCTGGGAATTTCGAATTCAACCGCGTACTTCGCTCCACCCGTCACTTTAAGTGGGCCGTCTACGCGATTACGTGCGGGACCGAGAATGTCTGTTTTTGCCATGGCTAAATCAATTTATCGGGAGTGATGGGAAGCTCGCGTACGCGCTTTCCGGTCGCGTGAAAAACCGCGTTCGCTACGGCGGCGGGCGTACCGACGATGCCGATCTCGCCGATGCCGCGGGCGCCGTTCACCGGCATATGCGGATCGGGCTGATCGAGAAAATGGATGTCGAATTGGGGGATATCGGCCTGGGTGGGCAAATGATATTCAGCAAGGTTAGCATTTACGATCCGGCCGGTTTTCGGGTCGGGCACGGTCGCTTCCATCAAAGCCATCCCGATTCCAAAAATGACCGCGCCGCAAACCTGACTCCGTGCCAGGCGCGGGTTCAGGATGCGACCCACATCATAAACACCGGTAGCGCGCGTGACGCGGACCTGGCCTAACGAATCGACCTCCACCTCGACGAAAAGTGCGCCGAAAGATTGGAAAGAGAATTTTTCGCGCGCTTCCCTGTCCGGTTCTGATTTGCCGTCGGCTTCGATTTGCTTCTGGCCGTTGCGCGCCAGCACTTCTCGCAAAGAGGTAAAGTCGTTAGGCCAATTCCCGGTGAGTTCAGTCACCTTTTCTTTTAGCGCTTCGCAGGCATTGAGCACTGCACTGCCGACACTCACCGTGAGCCATGAGCCGCCATTGACCGGCGCGTCGGGAAACCTCGAATCACCTAACTCGAAACGAACATTCTCCAGCGGCAAACCGAGCGCGTTCGCCGCCAGCTGTGACATGGTCGTGTAGGTGCCAGTGCCGAGCGAGTGAGTCGCGCTCTGCACGATGAGTTGGCCGTCCGCGGAAAGAATGGCGTGTGCGGCGGCTGGTTGACGCTTCGCAGGATAGACGGCGGTTGCCATTCCCGAGCCGATCCGGCAGCCGTTTGGGGCACTCACTGAACCCGGCTGGGGATTGCGTTTGGCCCAACCAAACTTTTCCGCGCCTTGTGTGTAGCATTCGCGCAGGCGCTTCGACGACCAGGGCTTTTTTTCGAAATCATCGCGTTCCGCATAATTTGTGAGGCGAAACCGCACCGGATCGATCTTTAGCTGGTGCGCCATTTCATCGAGCGCGCATTCGAGCGCGAAAACCCCAGGCGCTTCGCCCGGTGCGCGCATTGGGCAGGGAGTCGTGAGATTCAAGCGCACCAGTTCGTGGCTCACTTCGATGTTCGGGCAGGCGTAAAGCATGCGTGACATGTTGCCGCATGGTTCAGAATAATCGGCAACCGGCGAACAATGCGTGGTGGTGGCGTGGCGGAGCGCAATCAACTTCCCATTTTTCTCCGCCGCGATGGTGAACTTCTGTTCGGTCTCGGCACGTTGTCCGGCAGAATCGAACATCTGCGTTCGCATAAAAGTGAGGCGAACAGGCCGCCTAACGAGTCGTGCAGCCGCCGCGGTGAGCAGAGTGTGACTCCACTGAAATCCTTTCGAGCCAAACGCGCCGCCGACATATGGACTAACGATGTCGACACTTTGCGGAGGAAGCTGGAAAGCGTGGGCCACGATCTTCTGCAGTTGCTTGATGCCGCGCGTAGCCTCGTGAATGACGAGCCGATCGCGCGCGAGCCATTCTGCCATCGTGCAATACGGTTCGATCGGGTTGTGATTCTCGATCGGCGTCCGGTAAGTGACTTCGAGTTTTCGCTCCGGCGGCACGGAAGCAAGCGCGCCGGCGACATCGCCCAGCGAAACCTGTAGCTTTTCCTGGCCGACCCATTTTTCGGGCTTGGTGGCGCTTTGTTGCGCCGCGGGCAAATCCATCCGCAAGACGGGTTCGTTAGGCGCACAGCTTACCCGCACGAGCGACAGGGCCTGCTGCAGCTGATCGAGACTTTCCGCGATGATCACGCCGAGATGTTGTCCAACCCAGAACAACTCGTCGTCCTGCAGCGGAACTCGATTCTCGGCCGGCGAACCGGGTTTTGTGACATCGGAAGGATAAGAAGGAAATCTCGATGCGTTTTCACGCGTCAGGATGTCGATAACTCCAGGAGCGGCTTTGGCTGCGGCCAGATCCAGACTCGTTAGGCGACCGTGCGCGATTGGGCTCTGAATGAGCGCGCCGTACGCCATCCGGTCCGGGCGAAACTCCGCCGCATACAGAGCCTGGCCTTTCACCTTCGCCGGACCTTCGACCCGGGTAAGGGACTGCCCGATCTGCGGTGGTGGAGCAGCGAGTGCCGCGCTCATTACGCCATCTTCGCAACCGTGCTGAGCGCCTGGATGATGGCGCGCCTGGCCAGCTCGATTTTGAAAGCGTTGTATTTGTAACCTTTGGCGTTCGCCAGTTCCGTCTCCGCGGCTGCGCGAAAACTTTGCTCGTTAGGCGATTTGCCTGCCAGGGCTTGTTCCGCCTTGCGCGCGCGCCACGGCTTATGCGCCACGCCCCCAAGCGCCAGTCGCGCCGTCTTGATTGTCCCGCCGTCCATTTCCAAAGCGGCCGCGACGCTGACGAGGGCAAACGCGTAGCTCGCGCGATCGCGCACTTTCAGATAGTGCGATCGCTGGGCAAAACGCAACGGAGGCAGATCGACTGCCATAATGAGTTCGTTAGGCTGAAGACTGGTCTCAACGTTTGGCGTATCGCCCGGCAGACGGTGAAAGTCCTCGAAGGCAATCGTGCGTTCGCCCTGCGGACCCTGCACCCGCACGACGGCTTCGAGCGCGGCGAGCGCAACACACATGTCGCTCGGATGCGTTGCAATGCATTGCTCGCTCTGGCCGAGGATGGCATGAATGCGGTTGTAGCCTTCGAGCGCGCCACAGCCGCTCCCGGGTGCGCGCTTGTTGCACATCGGGAATGCCGGATCGTAGAAGTAGTAACATCGAGTGCGCTGGAGCAGATTTCCGCCCGTGGTAGCAAGGTTGCGCAGTTGCGGACTTGCGCCGGAAAGCAGCGCTTCGCTCAAAAGCGGATAACGGGATTTGATCAGATCGTTCTCCGCCAGATCGGAGTTACGCACCAGCGCTCCGATGCGAACACCTCCGTTGTTAGGCAATTCTTCCACCCTGGTGAGTGGGAGCCGGTTGATATCGACGAGCTGCGCCGGTTGCTCGACGCCCATTTTCATCAGGTCGACGAGATTGGTCCCGCCGCCGAGAAATTTGGCCCGCGGATTCGCAGCAACGCCGTTGATCGCAGCCTGAGCGTCAGTCGCGCGAGCGTAGGTGAAAGGATTCACGATTACGCAGCTCCCATCTGACTGCGCGCCTGTTTGATCGCATCGACGATATTGGGATAAGCGCCGCAGCGACAGAGATTGCCGCTCATCCATTCGCGAATCTCGGCGTCGTCCCTGGCGTGCCCTTCCTGGACACACGCGACCGCCGAACAAATCTGACCCGGCGTGCAGTAGCCGCATTGGAAACCGTCGTGCTCGATAAAAGCGCTCTGCATCGGATGAAGTTGATCACCTTTTGCCAGGCCTTCGATCGTGGTGATCTCGTCCCCCTCGTGCACGATCGCGAGGCTGAGGCAGGTGTTGATCCGCCGGCCATTGACGAGCACGGTACAGGCGCCGCATTGCCCGTGGTCGCAGCCTTTTTTCGACCCAGTAAGTTGCAGATGTTCCCGCAACAGATCGAGCAACGAAGTGCGCGGATCGATCTTCAAGGAGTGCGCTGCCCCATTAATCTTAAGATGGAGATCGGCCATGTTGATTTGATCGCTGGCGGCCGCGCGGGTCGCGGTTTGCGCGCCGAACGACGCGAGATGCGGACCCAGCGTAATGGCAGCGCCGGTGCCAGCGGCTTTTTTTATGAATCGGCGGCGAGTCTCCACGCTGCCAAAGACGAATGATTGGTCGGCGGGATCGCCCGGAGACGCAGGACCGGATGATGGCTGAAATGCATCGGACATCGCAAGATTCTTCGCAGCTCAGAAGCGACTTGGCTCCCTGACTTGGAATCTTGCCTTCTGATCGAACCCAACCGGAAACAGCGACGGCGCTGTGTCCAATGACTATGACTGCCGCATTCGGTTTAGGTTTCGTTAGGCGCCGAAAACTGAGCTGAGTCAGCGGGTGAGGGGAATCGAACCCCCTTATGCACGCTGGGAAGGTGCCGTTCTACCATTAAACTACACCCGCAAAGGTTCTCGATCTTCCATCGGTGAGCTGGGCTTGGCAAGAAAGATCACTGCCAGGAGATGACATCATCCCGGTTCGTCCCTGTCTTCTTGTCATTCGCGGGCGTGGGAATGCTCTCCGATTTGGTGTCTTTCCCGAACGACCACGCAATCACTCCACCACTTACGCCGTTTGGATCACCAGCATTCGCCTTATATGGGTTGGGTTCGACCAGATCGTTAAAGGTAGTATCCAATCGAATGACATAGGGCGTGCCCCATGGATCGAAAAACTGCCCAGTAGTCGGCGCGACCGTCCCAATTCCGCTGCGTGGGTGCGAAGGATCCTTCGCCGCGGGAAGGCTGATGAAAGCGATGTCCTTGGGATTAGCCGCCAAGTCAAGACCTTCTCCTCGCAGCTTATTAAAGAGCGTATCGTTGGTATTGGCATTTAATCCATCGACCGTCGTGTCGGAGGCTTCGTCGCTCAGCGGATACTTCCCGTAATCCGTGTAGTACGCATTCACCGCATTCACGATCTGTATGAGATCGTTTTTCGCTTCGACGTTCTTTGCCTGATCCTGCACCCCGCGAAAGGCCGGAAAACTCAGCGCCATGAGAATCGTGATGACGGAAATGACGACGACCAACTCGAGAAGAGTAAAGGCAGCGGAAGGCTGTCCGTTTCCGACTCTGGACATGGTGTTTGCGCTCACGTCCATCGTTGCATCTGCTCGGGGAATGGACATTGGGTGCAGTCGCTCTCGTCTTGCAGGCAAAAGTCTTCGTAGATCTGGAGCAATCCCTGTTGTCCGGCCAGGGTGCGGAGAAAATGTGGCCGGCGCGGGTCGTCGCCGAAAAGACGCGCGGCTCCCGTTTCAAGAGAGCGATTCGTCAGCCGAGCGGGCAGCGCGACGTATTCGCGCCAGGCCGTATGTGTGCGGGATTCGCGCCAGGGCAGAATGACGTTGGCCATGATTTCGGCGACGCGCGTTGCGCCGACGATTGCCGTTTTCGCGCGTGCCGTTTCCGAGGTGAGCGTGTAATGGAAATCCCAGTAAGGGTGTTGGAGCTCGAGAAAAAATTGGCGCGCGGGAGCAAGGCTGTCTTTGCCTAACGAACGTAATAATCGCGGCCAACTCGCGACGATTCGAGCAAGCGCGCCGAGCCGGCGCTGCGGATGATTGACTGGGCGCGATCCGCTCGGGTGCCAGGTGCCCGACGAAAGAATCAACCTTTCCACGCCGGCGCGTTGCGGCCACCAGCAGTCCCAGAGAATTCGCAGATATTTGCGGGTGCAAGAATCGAATTTGGCCAAATCCGGCGCACCGAGAAATCCCGCCACACCGAAGAGCAGCGCCTCGAAATCGTTAGGCGCCGCGCGCAGGTTCTTAAGCGGCAGCCGTTGCGCGAGCAAGGTGAAAGGGAGCTTGTTCTGTTTGTAACCGAGGGCGCCTGCCAGCTCCTGGAAGAGCGCTTCGTCGGTTCCGTGCAGCTCGCTCAGTCGTTGCAACCGTTGCGTCTTGTGTTGGAGCCGAAACTGCGCCGCGGCGTCGAGCATGCTCGTAATCTTTGTCTCCGGCAGATTGCGCAATGGTGCCTGACAGCGGCCCGGTCGCGCCAAAGGCAAGTTGCTGAAAGAACCAGCAGGCAACGTCGCCGGATTGACCCGCACCTGCGGCACATGACGATGCCCGACGGTGCGAGTGAAAAATTCGCGCGGACCGGTATCAACAACGACATGCAGGATCGTTTGTTCGAAGGCCAAATTGGTTGCATGTCCATGCGTCTCCCAATTTCGTGCTGCGAGATCGAACTCGATACTTCCACGTCGCACTTCGTCACGATTTACGCGGATGGCGGCATCGGAAAAATCTGGCCCAGCCTCGCGATTCCAAGTCCCGAACTGTACGATCTCGATCTCTTCGCCGGCGGTGCCGATGAAGCTGCGCCCGAAATCGCCGGCAAACCAGCGCGCCTGCAATTCCAGCTCGGAAAAATCGCGCTGAAGCGCGAAGAGCGGGCGTTCGCGAATTTTCGCCGCGGCGCGCAGCTCAACATAACGTTCCGGGTGGGGCACTCCGCCAGACTAGCGAGACGTCGACTTGACCTGCAAGAAACTTTTGTATTTGCACAACGAACCGACGCCGGATAGAACACATTAAAACCCCAAACCCCAAACCCCAAACCCCAAACCCCAAACCCCAAACCCCAAACCCCAAACCCCAAACCCCAAACCCCAAACCCCAAACCCCAAACCCCAAACCCCAAACCCCATGAAATCCAAAATCCTAATCCTCAGCGCAGTTCTCACCGGTATCGCCGTTTTTGCCACAGGCATAAGCGCGAAAGACAAGAAAGCTCAGTCGCCCAGTCCAAGTCCGGCAAGCTCGCCTCAAGCGAGCGCGATGATGAAAAAGACGCGGGCTCTCCCTTATCACGGCAAAGTTGTTTCGGTCGACGCGTCGGCCCGCAGCTTCGTGGTCGGGAAACGAACGTTCGCCATCACGAACGACACCCAGATCACGAAGGATAACGCTCCGGCCGCCCTGAGCGATATCATGAGCGGAGAAATGGTGGGTGGCTCATACTGGAAAAAAGACGACGGCACGATGGAGGCAAGAACCGTGAGGATTGGCACAAAGAGCACCACCACGTCCGCATCTGCGAGCGACGCACGGAAGAAGGACGAGAAAAAGAAATAACTGCAGGACAGTCTGCGGTTTTCGTTAAGCAAAAAGCGCGCGTGATGCACGGACCTGCGGAGTGCGCGGGTGGGCGTCGCGCGCGCTGTCGCCTTAGTCGCCTTCCTCCACCTCGTCCGGCAATTCGTTGCGATCGTCGGAACGGCGGGGAAAATGCTGAGAAAGCAATTCGCCAGTCTGATCGATTGCGTGTACGACTGCGTCGGTAAAATTTTCGGCGCGCAAATGCTGTTGCATCGCTTCCACTAATCGCTGCCAAAACTCGTCGCCGCAGCGCTGGTGAATCCCTCGGTCGCCGATGACGGCAAACTTTTGCGAGCGCGGCGCGACGAAAATAAGAACGCTGTTTCGCTCGCGTGTCGCGGTCATGCCGAGCTTCTCGAATCGCGCTTGCGCCGCCACAACTGGATCAGCGACTTCGCCATGTTGAACAAAAACGCGGATCTCACCTGAGGTTTGTTGCTCAGCTGCGGCGATCGCCCTAACGATGCGCTCGTCGTCGAGCTTCGCGATAAAATGCTTCGTTCGCATCGTTACCAGCTCGAGCCGGCGCCTCCGCCGCCAAAGCTGCCGCCGCCACCGCTAAAGCCGCTAAAGCCGCCACCGGAGCTGCCGCCCGACCAGCCGCCGCCGCCAAAACCTCCGATGTATGGGCCGCCCCAGCCGGTATAGCCGTAGCCGCGCCGTCCAATGCGACGGAACCTCGGCACGATCACGAAAAACAGGATGACAAAAAAGATGATCAACCCGACCGGGAAGGAACCCGAGTGTTTACCGTTTTCTTCCGTGTGCGTTTTACCTGTGCCTTTGAACTCGCCACGCGCGGCCTGCATCATCGCCTGGATTCCAGCGCCGAGACCGGCGGCGTACTCGCCCTTCTTAAACTGCGGGGCGATGATGTTGTGAGTAATGTCCCAGCAGGTCGCGTCAGGCAGCGCGCCTTCCAGCCCATAACCCGTCTGGATAAACATCTGGTGGTTCTCGACGAAAACGAAGAGGACCGCGCCGTTCTTGCGGCCCTTTTGGCCGACGCCCCAGGTTTGCGCGACGCGTCGAGTGTAATCGTCAACCGACGATTCGCTCTCCATCGTGCGATAAATCGCGACGACGATTTGGTTGGAGGTCTCGCGCTCGAATTGGGCCAGTTGTTCATTGAAGCGCAGCGCCGTCGCCTGATCCACCACGCCGGCGTAATCATTAAAATATCCCGCCGGTTTGGAGGGCAATGTCTCGGCCGCGACTGTGGCCGACGCAGTAAGGAAAACCAGGAGCGCGAACCAAATCGTTAGGCAAAGTTGCGTGTTTGCCGCGAGAAGAGCGCCGGGGCGATTTCGCCGCGCGGGTTTGCAGCTCATCGTCGTTTTGCCATTCAAGTAAACCTATGGAGTCGCAGCTGCGCTCGGCGCTGGAGTCATGATCGGTGGTGCAGGCGCGGCCTTGAAATCGAAGTTCACCTGCGGCGCTTTTTCCGCGCCAGGTTGCGCATTGAAGAACGGCTTCGGTGGAAAGCCGAGCATGCCCGCGAAGATCACCGTCGGAAAAGTGCGCACGGCAGTGTTGTACTCCTGGACCGCTTGATTGAAATTGCCGCGCTCAACTGCGATCCGGTTTTCGGTCCCTTCAAGCTGCGCCTGGAGTGCCTGGAAGTTCGCGTTCGCTTTCAACTCGGGATAACGCTCTGAGACCACGAGCAAACGTGAGAGCGCGTTGCTTAGCTGGCCTTGCGCAGCCTGAAACTGCTCCAGTTGCTGCGCGGTCGCCGGCGCCTGATTCGGATTGATCTGAAGACGGCCGACGCTGGCGCGCGCTTCCGTCACCGCAATCAGAGTCGATTTCTCGAAATTCGCCGCACCCTGCACGGTGTTGACCAGGTTCGGAATAAGATCCGCCCGGCGTTGATAAACATTCTGCACCTGCGCCCAGGATTGATTCACGCTCTGGTCGAGTTTGACCAGCGTGTTGTATTTGCCCATCACCATCATCCCGATCACAACCGCGATGAAGACGACGACCAGTAAAATTCCGCCACAGCCGAAAGCAAATTTGTTCATTGCAAGATCAGTTGCTGTTAAGAATTGGCTGGTTCGAGAGCAAAGTCACGCGACAACTCGCGATTGGTGATTCATTGCCGCGCCAAGTCCCACGTCACTGGTGAACATCGGGACCAACCGGTTAGATGAGGCACGACCGGATTTGTCGCTGCCGCATTATGCCGGCTTGTCCGCCAGAATGAGCGGCGAAGGCGACGGAACTTCGAGCACGCGCGGATTTTCGAAACCAGCCTCGGTCAGCCAACCGAAAATCTCAGGCGGCGTGAAAGTGTCACCCTCTTCTGTGTTCACCAGCATATTGACCGCAAAGAGCATTGGCATCGGAGGACCAGTTCGATTGTCGTTGGCCAGAAACTCCGCGATCGCTATCGTGCCGCCAGGGGCGAGCGCGCCGAAAACCTTGCCTAACAAATCGCGACTCTTCCTCTCGCCCTGGCTGTGCAGAATGTGTCCGAGGATCGCGACATCGTAACCGTCTCCAAACGCCACCGTCTCGATGTTGCCCGCGCGAAATTCATATTGATCGACGACCCTAAATCGTTCCGTCATTCGGCGCGTTGCTGGAAGCACGCCCGGCCAATCGACTGCCGTGACACGCACGTCTTTCGATCTTTGTGCCAGCGGAATGCTCCAGACTGCCGAGCCGGCCGCGATGTCGAGGACGCGCTTCCCGTTAGGCACAGCGGCCGCCAGCGCCTGAGCGGGTGGAAAGTTAACCCCGAATAAATCCTCCACGAACGATTCGAAGAATTCGCTTCCGTCATCTTCCCGGTTAACCGCCATGGCAGGCTTCCCGGTTTGTACGATCTCGGACAACTTGAGCCACTTCGGAATCAGCGCGTCGCCGTGACGCATGAAACCGCCGATGTAACCAGGCTTTCCCTTTACCAGAAACATCGCACTCTCCGGTGTGAGGGCGTAACGCTCGTTTGCGTCCTTGCTCAGCAGCTCGAAACCGGTGAGCGCGTTCATAATCGCGCGCACGCCGCGTAGCGAAGCGCCATTTGATTTGCTTACTTCCACCGCGGTTTTCGGTCCGGCGTCGAGGAGGTCAAAGATGCGATGGTGCACTGCTGCGCTCAGGATCATGGGCGAGGCATAACCCCAGGCCATTTCGAGAAGGCGTCGCGGGTTTGGCGAATTCGGGTCAGACGGTGGTGGGTTCGGCATTTTCGGCAACAGGTTCAGGTTCGTTAGGCGCGGTTTCCGTCGCGGCGGGAATAGGGGCTTTCGGCAGCTCGCGTCGCTTCAGCTCTTCGGCATTCGGCAATTCATCCAGATTGCGCAAGCCGAAGTGCTCGAGAAAAAATTGCGTCGTCTCGTAAAGCAATGGACGTCCCGGGATCTCGGCACGTCCGGCAATCTTCACGAGTCCGCGCTCCATCAGTGTTTGCAGGACGCTTTCGATCGCCACGCCGCGGACCACTTCCACGTCGGCGCGCGTAATCGGCTGGCGATAGGCAATGATCGCGAGAGTTTCGAGCGCAGGCGAACTGAGACGGGCTGGTTTCGCGGCGGGAAAAAGCTGTCGCACCCAACGCGCATATTGCGATTCGCTCGCCAACTGCCAGCCCTCGGCTTTTTCCAGAAGCTGAAAGGCTCGGCTTTGCTCGACGTATTCCAGCTTCAGTTGTTCGAGCGCAGCAGCTACTTCGGCTTCCTTGATTTTGGCAAACTCGTTAGGCGTTAATTCGTCCTCCGCGCCTGCGCTCTTGATCACGTTCGCCAATTCGCGCGCCGTCAGTGGTTTTTGTGCGCTGATCAAAAGCGCCTCGACAATACTTTCCAGAGTCATAGGCCAGCTTTACCTAACCGCCGAGGATGCAAAGGCAATCCTGCTCGTCTACCCGGCGAACGCGGCTTTTCATCATCACTCCCCAATCGCACTTTGAATGGCATCTGCAATCCGCTCCGCCTGCTGTTCGATGGCGCTCGATTCACGACCTTCGATAAGCAGACGAATCTTTGGTTCGGTGCCGGAATAGCGCAGGAGCACGCGGCCCTGGCCGTTCAGCTCTTTTTCCGTTTCGCTCACCAATTGCATGACCTGGCCTAACGAATCAAGCGGTGGCTTTTCTTTCACCTTCAGGTTGCGCTGCGCCTGCGGGTATTTTGTCAGGCATTTCTTCAATTCGCTGAGCGGTTTTCCGCTCGCCTGCATGATGCGCAGAATTTGCAGCGCACTGATGATTCCGTCGCCCGTCGTGGTGAAATCCCGAAAGATCATGTGGCCGCTCTGTTCGCCACCGAGGTTCAGGTTTTGCCGCACCATCTCCTCGATCACATATCGGTCGCCCACTTTCGTCCGGATCACTTTGCCACCGTGCGCGGCGAGAGTTTCATCGAGCCCAAAGTTACTCATCACCGTCGCGACGAGGGTATTTTGCGTGAGTTGCCCGCTGCCTAACAAATCGACCGCAGCGATGGCGAGAATCTCGTCGCCATCTACGACCGCGCCGTTCTCGTCGCAAAGCAAAACGCGATCGGCATCGCCGTCGTTCGAGATGCCGATGGTGGCCTGACTCTTTCGGACGATGCGCTGGATCTCCTCCGCATGAGTGCTGCCGCAACCGGCGTTGATGTTCGTCCCGTTAGGCTGATTGTGCGCCACGATGAGTTCAGCGCCCAGCTCGCGGAGAATGCAGGGCGTGGATTTGTAAGCGGCGCCGTTCGCGCAATCGACGGCGATACGCATTTTTTCCAGCGACATCCCGCGGGGGAAACTGGCCTTCGCATATTCCACGTAGCGCCCGAGTGCGTCGTCGATGCGGGTGGCTCGTCCGATTTTCCTGGCCGTTGGTCGAATCGAATCGATCGCGCCGGTGAAAACCAATTGCTCGATTTTCTTCTCAACTTCATCGTCGAGCTTGTAGCCGTCGTGCCGGAAAAATTTGATCCCATTGTCTTCATAGGGGTTGTGAGAAGCAGATAGAACAATTCCCGCATCGGCCCGCAGCGAACGTGTGATGTAAGCTACACCTGGCGTAGGCAACGGACCGATGACAAGCACGTCGACGCCTAACGACGTGATTCCGGCGACAAGGGCGTTTTCCAGCATGTAACCGGAAAGACGGGTATCTTTTCCGAGCACGATCTTGGGTCGCGTTCCCGGCGGATGTTTCTGGGGATTCAGCGTCTTGAAAACATGCGCCGCGGCGCGTCCGAGCTTAAGGGCAGTCTCGGCCGTGACGGGCTCGACGTTCGCGACTCCGCGCACACCGTCGGTCCCGAAAATCTTCTTTGCTTCTGTTGTCACTGATGTCTCAAGTCTGTCCGGAATTTTCCTAGAGAACGCACTCATCGTCGCTCCGGGGAGGTTGAAAACCATCGCTCAACCGCACAAGCAGAAAAATGAGAAGCGACCTAATCAGCTCGCCGTTTCAGGCTCTGGGCCTTGGTCGTTCGAGATTGTTTCGGGTTGAGGTGCAGCTGAGGCCGATTGGATGTCCGATTTTTCCTCTTTCATTTCATTGATCTTTCGATGCAGGGTGCGGCGGCTAATCCCCAGCTTTTTTGCCGCAGCCGTGATGTTTCCTTTGGTTGACGCGAGCGCCTGGTTGATGAGTCGCCGCTCGGTCGCGTGCAGGTCGAGAGGACTGACTGTTTCGTCGAAATAGCGGGCGCGTGTTCCCGCGATTGGTGCCGCTTGTCGGACCGCGGGAGGCAAATCACGAACCGTCACTTTCGCGCCGGTCGCCATGACCACGCCATGCTCGATCGCGGTCCGCAGCTCGCGCACGTTGCCGGGCCAATCGTAAGCCAGCAGCGTGTTCATTGAATCGACCGTAAGCTCGAGGAGCGGTTTGTCGTTTGCTTCGCAGAAGTAGCGCAGGAACGACCGGACGAGCAACGGAATGTCCTCTTTGCGCTCGCGCAACGGTGGCATCGTGATTTTGACCACGTTGAGCCGAAAATAGAGATCGTCACGAAACTTCCCTTCGCGCACGAGCGATTCGAGATTCTTGTTCGTGGCCGCAATCAGGCGCACATCGGCGTGCAAAGTCTGAGATCCGCCCACACGTTCGAAAGCGCGTTCCTCGCTGATTACGCGCAGCAATTTGATTTGCGTAGTGGTGTCGATCTCCCCGATTTCGTCGAGGAAAATCGTGCCGCCAGTGGCTTGTTCAAAACGTCCAATACGGCGCTCAAAAGCGCCGGTGAACGCGCCCTTTTCGTGGCCGAACAATTCGCTCTCGAGCAACTGTGGCGAAAGCGCCGCACAATGCACGGTGACGAATTTACCGCGATGTCGCCGGCTTAGATTATGAATGGCATGCGCCGCCAATTCCTTGCCGGTACCGCTTTCACCTTCGAGCAATACATTGGCGGAGGAAGGCGCGACCTGGCGGATGGTGTCGAGCACTTCACGCAAGACGGGTGATTGGCCAAGAATGTTTTCGAGCGCGAAGCGCTCATCGACTTGCTGACGGAGCGCGCGATTCTCCTGCTCAAGTCGCCGGCCGCCGAGCGCCCGCGCGATTAGCAACTCAACCTTGTCGAGATTGAGAGGCTTGGTAACGAAATCGTAGGCTCCGCGCTTCATCGCCTCGACCGCAGTATCGACCGAACCATACGCCGTCATCATGATGCAAATCGGTGGATGGGGGAGCTTGAGCGCGCGTTCAATCAGCTGCATGCCATCTTCGCCGCCGAGGCGCAGATCGGTCAGAAGCACATCGATTTGATCGCGCTGCAAAACATCGAGTGCGCCCGCCAGATCGGCCGCGACATAAACATCGTAGTTGTCGCCTAACAATCGCCGCAAACCCTCGCGGGTATGCTTCTCGTCATCGACGATCAGAACGGTCGGTTGCATGCAACAGATGAAGGATGAAGGTAGAAAAGAGAGAAGTTAACTGCTGCCGGCCTTCTTTTCATCCGTCATCCTTTCTCCTTCCGTCAGCATCCGCACCCGGCGATCGACCACGGGAAGCCGGACGGTTAGCGTCACACCCTTGCCTTCCGTGCTTTCGATCGCCAGCTCGCCGCCGTGTTCGCGGACGATGCGCCTAACGATGAGCAGTCCCAAGCCCGAGCCGCCGCTTTTCGTCGTGAAATAGGGCTCAAAGACACGGCTCAGATTTTCGGCTGAAATGCCGCCGCCGGTATCGGTGAAACTAATCTTTATGTGGGTGTCGTCGCGGTCAGTGCGAATGCGAAGAATGCCGCGGCGCTTCATCGCTTCGAAGCTGTTCTTGATCGCGTTGTAGAAGACCTGTTTCATTTGGTCGCGATCCACCTCCAGCAACGGCAGATCGGATCGCAGCTCGGTCTCGACCACGATGTCACGATCTTGAATTTCCGGCTGAAAAAAGCGCACCGTTTCTTCGATGAGCGCGTTGATATTCTCCGGGCGCAGTTGCGGCCGCGAGGGACGAATGGCGCGCAGGAATTGGGTGACGATCGAGTCCAGCCGGTTGATTTCCGCTTGTGCAATATCGATCGACTCTTGCAACTCGCGCCTGTCTTCGGCGGCGCGCAGTTTCTTAATCTTCCGCTCCATCAATTGCAGATGGATGTGCAGGGAATTAAGCGGGTTGCCGATCTCGTGCGCTACTCCGGCCGCGAGTAAAGTGAGGGCCGACAATCGTTCAGACTCGATTGTTTGCTGAGTGGAACGCCGATCTTCCGTGATGTCGCGCAGGATCATGGCGTGGCCTACCGCTTCGGCAATGCTTTCGCTGGACGGATCGGCTCCCGTGCGCCTTTCAATCATCAGCGGCACGACATAGAAATTGATGAAGCGGTTGGACGGATGAAAGATTTCCATGTCGCGGCTCAGGGCGGAATCGGATTGGGAAAGCGCTTTCCAATCGAGCCCGCGCACCTGGTCTTGGAGTGGTTTGCCGATCGAGCTGTCACCGTCCAGACCGAAAATTTCGCAAGCAGCGTCGTTCAGATAAGTGATGCGTCCCTTTGCGTCGGTGACAATGATCCCTTCCTGGATGGAATTAAAAATCGTTTCGAGGAAACCCTTTTCCTGGGCGAGGCGCAGAAGGTAGTTTTGGACTTCCTCCGGGCCAATCCGGCCCAGGCGCCCGATCAATTTTTCGAGGAAACCAGGTTTCATCTTCGTAGCGTGTAGATGCTACACAGTTGCTCTATGACGCGCACCTTCCTCCTCTCGCCTGCCTATGCTGGTGGCCGGCGCGCCCAAATGCTCCTGAGCGATCGCGCCCAGTTCGAGCTCGCACGGCGTCTGCGAAGCGGAGACCCGGTTTCGTTAGGCGAAGCCTTCACTTTTCTCAGCGGTCTCTATTTTCGGGGAAAACTCGCCTACGCCAACGCCTTCGCTCGGCCTGACCTCTCGCGCGTGCTTGTCATCACCCCGACGCGCGGGCTCGTTCCCGCCGCCACGCCGATTACACTCGCTGACCTGCGTGAGTTTGCGGAGGTCGACATCGAAGATGGCGACCCGCGTTATCGCAAACCGCTCGAGCGCGACCTGCGACGACTCGTTAGGCGTTTGACTCCGCAATGCCAGATCATTCTTCTCGGCAGCGTTGCCACGGGAAAATACGTCAACGTCCTTCTCGAAATCCTGCGCGAGCGTATTCAGTTCCCGACTGAGTTTGTAGGGCGTGGCGATATGAGCCGCGGCGGATTACTCCTGCGTTGCGCGGTCGATCGGTGCGAACTGGGCTACATCCCGGTGCAAGGCGCGACTCGAAAAGGAAAGCGACCACCGAAATTGGCGCCACGACGTTATACCTGATGCCTCTGTCGCTTAAGCCGCCACTTCCGCCGATGGAAGCGCGATCCGTCGACGAAATTCCGAGCGACAGCGGCTGGCAGTACGAGCCCAAGTGGGACGGCTTCCGCTGCCTCGCTTTTCGCGAAGACAACGAAATATTTCTGCAATCCAAAGCGGGTCAGCCGCTCGCGCGCTACTTTCCCGATATCGTTAGGTCGTTAGGCGAATTGAGAGTCAAACAGTTCGTCCTCGATGGCGAACTCGTTATTCCAGTCGATGGCGCGCTTTCTTTCGACGAACTGCAACTGCGTCTTCATCCCGCCGCCAGTCGGGTACAAAAACTGGCGACGGCACATCCGGCCCTTTACATTGTTTTCGATCTGCTCGTCGACGCAAAGGGCCAATCGCTCCTCAACCAGTCGTTAGGCAAACGTCGACAACTGCTTGATGAATTCGCGGCGAGATATTTCCCTGACCAAAAGCAGATTCGAATTTCTCCGGCCACAAACGACCTGGCGGAAGCAAAAAAATGGTTCGCCGAGGTGGGTGGCGATCTCGACGGCATCATCGCAAAACGGTGCCAGGATGCCTACGCTTCGGGCGAGCGCACCGCAGCGGTAAAGGTGAAACATATCCGCACTGTCGATTGCGTGGTGGGCGGTTTTCGCTATGCCAGCGACGCCCACGTTATCGGCTCGCTTCTCCTTGGGCTCTTCGACAAAAAGGGATTGTTGCATCACGTCGGTTTTACTTCCGCTTTCAAAAAGGAAGAACGAGCAGGCCTAACGAACAAGTTTGAGGCGTTGAAAAAGCCGCCCGGTTTCACTGGCAACGTGCCCGGCGGCCCGAGCCGGTGGAGCACGGAACGCACCGGCGAATGGGAACCGGTTGCTCCAAAGATCGTAGTCGAAGTGACCTATGATCACTTTACCGGCGGTCGTTTCCGGCATGGAACGAAAATCGTGCGCTGGCGCAAAGACAAAGCTCCACACCAATGCACGCTCGATCAAGTCGAGGGACGAGAGGGTAAAACGCTTGAGCTATTGTAACTTAGTTTCCCGCTTTAGGAATTAGATGTTCTTTCAAGCACCCTCCTTGTCCTGTAAGCTAGTCAGGCTCTGCTAGCTTTATCCCCCAGTTACCGGACGAAAAGGCTCCTCGATTGTGACTAACTGCGCATTCACTTTTTTGACTTGCTCCGCCTGCTCTTTCAATGCCAACTTAAGTTCAGCGACAGTCGCCGCTTTTAGCTCATGAACTTTGTTTGCTTGCTCCGTGAGTTTCGTTTCCCCTTGTTCTACCTTTGCATGTTCCTTGAGAAACTCGTTAAGAAGCATTGCGTTCACTTCTTCATGGCGCACGGTCCCAGCGGCAGATAAATCACGTCCTCTTTCGAAGCCCTTTCCGCCCAAAGGGGCCGTCGTTCCCAGCTAACGATTTAAGTTACCTATCGGTTACCGGCAAGACGCAGTCTCCAGACTTCGTTACTCACGAAACTACATTGCCGATGGAAGAACTCATGGCGTGTACAACTCAGCCGAAGCAGTTGGGGTGTCACTGAAATCGGGATCTCCTCCAGCCTCGAGCACCTTGCCGTTCCCCAGGAGTACAGCCTTTGACCCAAAGCGCGGCGTGTTCATGCTGACTGTGGCAGACCATGTACCAACAGTCGGATCATATATCTCACTCTCGGTCAGAACACCGGCATTAACTCCATCATAATAATCACCACCGGCGACAAGCACTTTGCCATTCCGAAGTAGAGTGGCCGTAAATCTCTCCCGGCCCTGAAGCATGTTACCAGTTGTCGCCCACATTCCGGTAGTCGGATCATATAACTCTGCCGAGGCGACCGTCACGCCATTGAAGTCAACCGTGGTTCCACCCCAGGCGAAAAAGCGTCTCCCCCCGGATTCAAATCTTTTGTCGTCCTCGATTGCACGGCAGCCTGTCCCTCGCGTCAAGCTTTTAACGGCTGGTGGAAGTTATCTCGGCGCGTTTAGGCCTGAACGAGGTCGAACTGCGCGCAGACGAATCGACGGCCTTTCCTTTGCTCGTTAGGCTGCCTAACGAGACCAGCTTGGCTCGCTGATTTTTCCGAGACCGTCGAGAACTCTGTTTTTCCTGCTGTTGACCGTATCGAGCATGTAAAGGGCACCACCTTCGGAAAGAATCAGGTGCCGCGAATCGGCTCCCCAGACCGGGCTTTCGCCGGAACTGAGAATGCGTGCTCCACTACCGCCGAGGTCGAACACTGCGACCTGAAATTCGCCGCCGCTCCGCACATTGAACGCAATTTTTTTCCCATCGGGCGACCAGTTTGGTTCGGTGCAATAACCATGACCTGTCGCGATGTGTGAGCCTTCACCGCCACCGGCAGAGATGCGATAAAGTTGTGGCCCTCCCGCGCCATCGAAGGAGTAGATGATCTCGCTACCATCCGGCGACCAGGTCGGCCCTGACTCAACAGCACGCGTGTGGGTCAGTCGCCGCGCTCCGCCGCCGTTTGCGCTTACCGTGTAAAGCTCGGGATTGCCATCTTTGCTGATCGTTAGGGCAAGACGATCGCCATCGGGTGAAAACGTTGCGCCACTGTTTGTTCCGGGAAAATTCACGATCCGGCTTCGCGCTCCGCTCGCGAGGTCAATCAGATAAACATCGGCGTAACCGCTTTGATAACCCGTATAGGCGAGGCGCCGGCCATCCGCACTCAAGGAAGGATGAACACTGATGGTGTTATCGTGGGTCAGCTGCCTGACATTGCTGCCATCGCAATCAGCCAGGTAAACTTCCTTGTGCCCACTCCGCGTGGCAATGAAGGCGACCTTGCTTCCCGCGATGCCTTTGTGGCCGGTTAGCGTCTCAACAATATCATTAGCAAAGGCGTGTGCGTTCTCGCGCGTGTTGCCGCTGTAACTCTTCGAAAGAGCAGTGCCGCCACTGTGATCGAGCACTTGACCCTGCAGGCTGTTTCCGCTCGCTGAACCGTGCGTGGTGAAAGAACTGCCGGTGGCACCGAGTTTAAAGTAACCGGAAAGAGTGAGATCGTTCTCCACGATTTTGGTTGCAGCAGCACCGTCACTTCCATCGAGTGGCGTCACCGCGAGATTGATCTGGTCGCCTTTGCTCACGGTAATCGTGGGCACGTCCTTCGCGGCAATCAACAGAGCACTCGTTAGGCAGAAAGCCGCACCGGCGAGGAAGCCAGCTATCGACAAGTGAAAATGGGCAATCTTCATCGTTCTCACTGTAATTCGAAGTTGATGTTCACATCATAATAATCATCGGCCAGCCCGGAGGGCAAAGGATCAACCTGTTTGACTCGTGCGGCCGCGGCTGTGACAGAATCATCGACGACCGAGTTCCCTGAGGATTGGGCGATGGAGTAATCGGAAATACGTCCGTCGCGCTGGATTCGAATGCGCAGGGTGACAACCAGCGTTGAGCTGTGCATAACGGAAGTCGGCTGAATCCATTCGCTGAAAAAACGGTCGTGCAGCATGCTGCCGTACCATCCGAATTCAGAGGAACCGCCTTCGCCTTTGCCTTTCCCGCCGGAGCCGCCAGCGCCCTTGCTCTTCTCCTCTTCTCCCTTACCAGCCGCAGTCGCCTTCTTTGGTGATTTTTTTGAAGACTCTTCTTTGTCGCGCGTTTTCTTTGCAGTCTCCTTCTTCCCGTCGTTTTCCTCTTCCGTTTTTTCCTCCTTTTCGTTAGGCGTTGGTTTCGGTGTCGCTTGCTCTTTCGGCGTCGGGGAAGGTTTCGGCTTTTTCTTCGGCGTTGGTCTAGGGGTTGATTTGGGCGTCGGATGCGGAGTCGGTTTCGGCGTCGGCTTGGCCGTTGGGGTGGGAGTTGCGGTTGGCGTCGGCGTAACGGAAGCGGCCGGAGAGGGCATTTGGATTTCGCTCTTCGCGCTTGGCGCCACTTCTGGCGTTGGCTGCTCCTCGGGTGTCGATTCCGGAGTGGACTCCAAAGTGGGCGGCGGCGGTGTTTCGGCGGCGGGAGCACCTCCCGCATTGGCACCGGCTCCGCCTTCCATCCATACGATGTCGTTAGGCGCTCGACGCGCCGAACGACTCCACCACACCAGTCCGAGCAGGATAACGACGTGGACCAGCAAAACGATCGTGACGTTGCGCCAGAAACGCGCGTCGCGGGTCATCGCCCTGGCTGTTCTTCCTGCGTCGCAATTCCGACCTTGGCGATCTCCGCCCGTTGCAAGGCGTCCATCAGGGTGACGAGTTTCTGCACCGGCAGATTGCGATCGGAGCGGATCACGACCGCCACGTTCGGGTCGGAGGCTTTCAACTGCGCCAGCCGACCCTCCAGTGTCCCGGCTGCGATGGTTTCCTCGTTCAGCCTAACGACTTCATTACGATCGATGGAAAGAATCTGCACTGCCGACGGATTGATCGGCGCGTTGGTCGTGTTGCTGGAAGGAATGACGAGCGTCTTGCTATTCTCCATCAGAGGAGTCGTGATCATGAAAATGATGAGGAGGACGAAGGCGAGGTCGAGCAGCGGAGTAATGTTGATCTCCGAGAGAGTCGTCAGTGGGGTGCGATTTGAGTAACGGCGCATCTACTCCTTCTTCTGCCTCATCGACGGAAATCGGTTAGTCGTGCGCCGTGCTCGACGTACTTGTGCTCGAACTCGGAGGCGAGCTCGGCCGCGAAGTTGTCCATCTCCACCGCCATCGCGCGAATGCTGGTGACGAGAAAGTTGTAGCCAAACATGGCCGGAATCGCGACGCAGAGCGCAGTCACGGTCGTAATCAGCGCGCCAGAAACACCTGGCGCCATGGCGGCAAGACTGGCTGAACCCGCCTCCGCTACGCCGGTAAAAGTGTCCATCACACCCCAAACCGTGCCTAATAATCCCAGGAACGGAGCGCCGCTGACCGCCGTGGCGAGCAAAATCATTTGCGACTCGAGCTCGAGTGCGTTCTCACCGATCGCGCGTTCCATGGCAGCGTTGACCGCGTGCATTTGGGCGGGCGTGATCTTATCCGCGATCTCCAGCCGGGCGCGAAAGGTCTCGTCGATTTCCGCTGAGCCGAGAAGGTGAAAAGTCAGCTCATTGCAGCCGGCGCGATAAACCTGGAAAACCGGCGAACCGGGAAAGCGCACATTCGACTCAAACAAACGCAGGGGTTGACGATCCTGGCGAAAGGCGGCGAGAAAGCGATCGGTTTGTTTCCGCGCGAATTGCACCACGCGCAGCTTCGTCACCATCACCGACCAACTGAAGATCGAACCGACGGCAAGGCAAAAGAGGACAAACTTGCCGGCGATCGTGGCATGCTCGAAGGAAAAGACGAGCCCGCCCGCCGCCAGGAAGCCTGGAATGATCTGGGCCGTCATTCTTTCGTTAGTAATAGCGGAACTTCCGCGGAACGAAAGCCGGTCTTCATCTGAACGCGCCGCTCTGCCCGCGGATCATCGCGCGAAAATCGGAGCGGCTCGACGATTCCGAATTTTTCCTGCGACGATGAACGCCAATCCGATCGCGATGAGAAAAAAGGAAAAAAATTGTCCACGGGTAAAACCGGCGATGAGCGACGCATCAGGTTCGCGAAAATATTCCACCACGATGCGAAAGATCGCGTAACAGACGAAGAATAATCCGGTCAGCACACCATCGGGTTGCCGCGTGCGAGTGCGCACCAGCCAAAGAATCATGAAAAGCACTACGCCCTCAAGGAGCGCTTCATAGATCTGCGACGGATGCCGCGGAGTAAGCATGGGCCGGATTGCCTCCTTGATTTGCGAATTCCTGTGCAGTGTTTCCACAATCGCTTCCGGACTCGTTAGGCGAGGATCAATGCGCAGGGCGGCAGCGACGGCGTGTTCCGCTTCCGCTTCATTCGCCCGGTCGAGCAATTCTTTCGGGAAAAGCATGGCCCAGGGCACGTTTGTCAGACGGCCGTAAAGTTCGCCATTGATGAAATTGGCGCAGCGCCCGAAAAAAAGGCCCGTTGGAGCTACGACAACGAGATTGTCGCCCAGGTTTGTCCACGAGAGTTTGTGTCGCCAGGCGTACCAAAAGGTAAAGACGATCAGCCCTATCATTCCGCCGTGACTCGACATTCCTCCTTCCCAGACACGCACGATGGATAGCGGATCGCGCAACATTTCTGGTCGATAGAAAATTACGTACCCCAGCCGTCCACCGAGCATGACGCCAAAAAGTGCCGCCCAGGTAATGAAGTCGCCCACCTGTTCCACGCGCAGTTGAGTATAGCCGCGGCGAGCCAGGACACGCAGCAGCCAAAAGCCGCAGGCAAACGCGGCGACATACGCCATCCCATACCAGCGCGGCCCGAAATTGCCCCAAATCCGAAAGATGAACGGATTCAGATCATGCAGGTAGTAGGCGAACATCGCTGCCGGACAGTCGTCGTGTATCTACACGGAGGATACGCGTAACGCCGATTGATTCAGAGTCTTTCGCAGAAACGGCGCGGTGCGACTGAGGCGATTCTTTGCCACCTGCTCCGGTGTGCCAGCGGCGACGATCTGTCCGCCTAACGAACCGGCTTCCGGTCCGATGTCGACGACGTAGTCGGCTTCCGCAATCACACTCAGATTGTGCTCGATTACGATCACCGTGTTGCCCTCATCGACCAGGCGATGGAGAACGTTGAGGAGCAATTCGACATCGGCCATATGCAACCCGATGGTGGGTTCCTCGAGAAGATATAGAGTCGATTTTGGTTGGCGCATTTTGCGCAAACGTTCGTTGGCCGCACGACTGACACCTTTCGTTAGGCGCGTCACAAGCTTGAGTCGTTGCGCTTCGCCGCCGCTCAGGGTCGGACTCGGTTGACCAAGTTTTAGATACCCAAGCCCGGTCTCGGCCAACAATGCGAGCGGACGCGCGATTTTGGGATGGGCGGCAAAAAATTCTGCGGCCTGGGCGATCGTCATCTCCATGACGTCGCCGATGCTGCATTCGCGGTAGAGAACTTCGAGCGTTTGCGCGCTGTAACGTTTCCCGCCGCAATCTTCGCACGCGACATAGCTGTTGGGCAGGAAACTCATCTCGAGTTTGATCACCCCCTGACCCGCGCACGTCTCACAACGGCCGCCTTCGGCGTTGAAGGAAAATCGACTGGCGCTGTATCCGCGCACACGGGAGACCGGTAACTGCGCGAACAAATTCCGAATCTCATCAAAGACCTTGATGTAGGTCGCAGGGATCGAGCGTGAAGTCTTGCCGATAGGCGATTGATCAACTTCATAGACTGCCTCGATCGCGTCGATCCCGCTTACCCCCAGGGGTATTTGCCCGCGTTTGCGATCGAGGGCAGCCTGGACGGCCGGGAGAAGAACGGAACGCATCAAGGTGGATTTGCCTGAGCCGGAAATGCCGGTGATCACCGAGAGTCGTCCGATGGGAAATCGCGCATCCAGGTTTTTCAAATTGTTTGCCGTTGCGCCGCGAATCTCCAGCCAGTGCTCGACTTTGCCTAACGATCGCCGACTCTTGCGCACCGGATGGCAAAGTGGAGTGCGGAGACACCGTCCGGTCTCCGAAGCGAGGTTCTGTTGAATCTCGCCTAACGAACCCTGCGCGACCAGCTCGCCGCCATGCATGCCCGCACCCGGGCCCAGATCAATAATGTGATCGGCCCGGCGCATCGTCTCCTCGTCGTGCTCGACGATGACTAACGAATTACCCTTTTCACGCAGCGCTCGCAGCGTGTCGAGCAAACGCAGATTATCGCGCGGGTGCAGTCCAATCGTGGGCTCATCAAGAACGTAAAGAACGCCGCGCAGATTCGAGCCGAGCTGGGCAGCAAGACGAATCCGCTGCGACTCACCGCCGCTAAGCGTTTTTGCCGAACGGCCCAACGAGAGATAGCCCAGCCCAACATTTTCCATGAAGTGAAGGCGTTGCTCAATCTCGGGAACCAAATCGGCCGCGATCGTTTTTTGCGTGCCACGGAAACGCAGCTTGCGAAGGAGGGCGAGCGCTTCGCCGGCCGACAGTTTGTTGAAGTTGTCGATCGTCAGGCCCTGCACTCGCACGTACCGCGCAATCGCATTCAAACGCGCTCCGTGGCAATCGGGACAAGGCCGCGCCTCCTCCTCTTCGACCGATTCAAACTGCTTCTCCGCGGCTAATTCGCTTTCCAGCCGTGAATCACCGCTCTCTGGATCGCCACGTTGGACCGATTCATTCCAAATTTCGCCGAAGCCGCCGCAGGTCTCGCACCAGCCGTGCGGCGAATTAAAGGAGAACATGCGCGGGTCGAGCTCCTCAAACGCACGACCGCAACCGGGGCAACTCATCTCTGTGCTCATGGTGGTTAGGCGATTCTGTGCGTCGAGCAAATGTGCGGTGCCGCGGCCAATGTCGAGCGCGCGTTGGACGAGAGGGCGGGCTTGCCGGATGCACTTCCTGTCGATCGTCCCGAGGACGACACTGATGGAGTGTTCTTTGAAACGCTCGAGCTTTTTAAATTGGACGATCGGCATGAGCTGGCCATCGACAAAGAGTGTGTCGAAACCCTGCCGTTCCGCCCAGCGCGCAACTTCGGTGTGGAAACCTTTGCGCGCCTTGACGAGGGGCGCGAGAACGGTCAGCGGCCTGCGGCGCGCCGCCATCTCCATCTGCCTAACGATCGCCGCCGCGCTTTGCTTTTCGACCGACAGATCGCAGTTCGGACAAAATTGCGTGCCGGTTTTGGCAAAGAGAAGGCGAAGAAAATGATAAACCTCGGTCACAGTTGCGACAGTCGATTTTCCGCCGCCGCGCGTGACGCGCTGCTCGATCGCAACCGTGGGTGGCAAACCCTCAATGAGATCAACGTCCGGTTTTTCGAGCTGCTCGACGAATTGCCGCGCGTAGGGCGACATGCTGTCGAGGAAACGGCGCTGTCCTTCCGCAAAGAGGAGATCGAAGGCAACCGTCGATTTGCCAGAGCCGCTCAAACCAGTGATCACCACCATTTTGTCGCGCGGGATGGTGAGAGAAAGGTTCTTGAGGTTGTGCTCACGCGCCCCATGAATGGCAATGGAATGGGCGTGGCCATTGGTGCCGTAGCGTCCGGGAGTTTCGGCGGCCCGTGCCAGTTGAAACTCGTCGCGATCTTCGCGACGGGGGATGACAAATGAAGTGATGCGGCTTGGGACAAGAGTCTCGCGCAGAAAGCGCGCGGTATGGGAACGCTCGTTAGGCAGGATGTCTTCCGGCGTGCCCGCAGCAACGACGCGGCCGCCTTCTTCGCCCCCTTCGGGGCCGAGGTCAATGATCCAGTCGGCGCACTTTACGACTTCGAGATTGTGTTCAATCACCACGACCGAATTGCCGGCATCAACCAGACGGTGAAACAGCCTGACGAGCAGTGCGACATCATCGAAATGCAGACCGGTGGTCGGTTCATCAAATATGAAAAGGGCGTTGCCTTTCGCGGTCTCGCTACCGCCCTCGGTTAAATATCGGACAAGCTTCAGGCGCTGCGATTCGCCGCCGGAAAGCGTGTTGAGTGGTTGACCGAGGCGGAGGTAACCAAGACCAACCTCCTCCAAAACAGCGAGTGGCCGGGAAAGTGTTTTGCTTTCGCCTAATGAATCGAAAAACTCGATCGCCTCGCTCACGGTGAAGTCGAGAAGCTTGTGAATCGAGTGGCCGCGCAACTTCACCCTCAGGACCTGCGACTGGAAACGGCGGCCTTCGCACTCCGCGCAACGCACGTAGAGGTCGCTCAGGAATTGCATCTCAATCTTTTCATAACCAGTGCCGCCGCAACGCTCGCAGCGGCCGGCGCCGGAATTGAAGGAGAAGGCGCTCGCGGTCAGCCCCTGAGCCATCGCTTCAGGCTGGGCAGCAAAAAGCTCGCGCACGCGATCGTAGATGCCGAGATAGAGAATCGGGGTGGACCGTGGAGTGCGCGAGAGAGGCGACTGGTCGACCATAACGATGTCGCCAAGCCGATGCATTCCCGTGATGCTCTTGCAGGCACCAGCTTCTTCGTTACCCGTGCCGCGGGCGCGGAGAAGGTTTTGGTAAAGGACTTCGTGAACGAGCGTCGATTTACCGGAGCCTGAAACGCCTGTGACGCAGGTGAAAACGCCTAACGGAATCTCGACATCGAGGTTTTTCAGATTGTGCTGAGCCGCCCCTTTAATTTTCAGTGAATGGGAAAAAGAGCGACGCGACGACGGGATCGGGATTCTTTTCTTCCCCCTGAGATAATCCCGCGTAAGCGAAGGCGCCACACCGCGAGGCCCGTTTTCCAACATGCTGCCCAACGAACCTTGGTAAACCAGTTCGCCACCTTTTTCACCGCGGCCGGGACCGATGTCGAGAAGCTGATCGGCGGCGCGAATAATGGCTTCTTCGTGCTCGACGACGAGCAGGGTGTTGCCTTTATTGCGCAAGCTGTGCATCACCCGAACAAGCCGGCCGATATCGCGCGGATGAAGTCCGACGCTCGGCTCGTCCATGACAAACAGGGTGTTGACCAGCGATGCTCCAAGGCAGGTTGTGAGGTTAACTCGTTGCACCTCGCCACCGCTGAGAGTGCGGGTGGAACGATCCAGTGTGAGATAGCCGAGGCCCACCTGGCAGAGATAAGTGAGTCGGGTGCCGATCTCGCTGCGCAACATCTCGGCCGCGGCGTCGTTAGGCGAGATTGTCAGGCTTCGCAGAAAATCGAGTGCCTCCGCGATGGGAAGGGCAGCAAATTCCGGCAAGGTAAACGCAATGCCGTCTTGCCTAACGAGTCGATAATTTAGCGTCTCCGGCTGAAAACGGCCGCCCTGACAGCTCGGGCAGGTGGTGTAGGCGCGGTAGCGACTGAGCAGAACGCGAACATGCATCTTGTAGGTCTTGCTCTCCAGCCAGCGGAAGAAGCCGCGCACGCCATACCAGCGATCGCTCTCGTAATCTTCCTCGGTGTAGGTTTCGCCGCGTTCGCGTGCGGCTACGACGGACTTTTCGCCCTCAATGACAAAGTCCTGGTCCGCCTTTGGCAGTTCCTCGAAAGGCAGGTTGACGTCGATCTCTTCGCGTGTGCAGGCGCGCAAAAGATCCTTCTGCGATTCGCCCATTTCCTCGCCGCGAAAAACGCGCACTGCACCCTGAGCAATGGAAAGAGCTCGATCGGGAATGGCACGATTGAGATCGATCGCAATGGTGCGACCAAAGCCGCGGCATTCGGGGCATGCGCCTAACGGATTATTGAAACTGAAGAGACCGGGCGTGGGCGGCCGAATGTCGAGATCGCAATGAGCGCAATGCCAGCCGGTGGAAAAGGGATGCTCTACCTTTGTCTCCGGCTCGATTAAATTGATCTTGTCCTTGCCGAAGCGCAGCGCGGTTTCGAGTGATTCAACGAGACGGGTGTGGTTCTCTTCGTTGATCGTTAGGCGATCCTGGACCACCTGCACACGCGCGCCGAGCCGGAGGTTCTTCGCTGCGGAATCAACCCGCACGACCTGACCATCGATCCAGACGCGGAGGTAGCCCTGTTGTTGGAGGAAGGTGAAAAAATCTTCCGCCGCTTCTTTGGCAGGAACGGCTACCCAAAAAGTGATGAGCCCGGTTCTGCCCGCGCAGTCTTCGGAAATTTGGTCGGCAATTGACTTTGCGGTCTCCGGTCGAGTCTCGCGTCCGCAGTTTGGGCAGAAAGCCCGGGCAACGCTCGCCATGAGCAACTTCAGGTAATCATTAATTTCCGTCATCGTCCCGACGGTGGAACGCGAGCTCTTCACGGGGTTGGATTGCTCGATCGCGATCGCTGGGGGGATGCCGCGGATTTCGTCAACGCGCGGTTTGTCCATCCGGTCGAGAAATTGGCGCGTGTACGGACTAAAGGTCTCGACGTAACGTCGCTGGCCCTCCGCGTAGATGGTCTCGAAGGCGAGGGAAGACTTGCCAGAGCCGCTCGGGCCGGTGACGACGGTTAGTTTTCCGAGCGGCAGATCGAGATCAAAGCCCTTGAGGTTGTTCTGCCGGGCACCGCGAATTTCGATGCAACCATTGTCGGACGGGGCAGTGACGCAGGGTTTTTTGCCGTTGCTGGAAGCCACCGACGACAATCGGTTCGCACGCCGCAAAGCGCAAATTATACGTTCAAGTGAACCTGTCGAAGACGAATTAAAAAGCCGTCTTACCGTCTGACGATCTGCTTCAGCTCGTGAGTAAGCGCAGCCTGTCCCTCGCCGTCATCGGCTTCGCCCCAAAACGCCAGCTCGAGCATGCGCGCGCCCACTTCACGCTTGCCTTCTCTGGCCGAGCGCAGCCGGCCGCGCATCGTCCAATCTTCTTCCGCGGCAGCGGAATTAGTGTCGTAGGAAGATCGTCCGTCCCAATAGCAATAGACGACATGGAGTGGGTGGCCATTGTCATCGAAGCGATAAAAATGAAGCGGAAGATTCAGTCCGTTGATTCTGACGAGCCGGATCTCGCTTTGAGATTGCATCGTTAGGCCGCTGGCGGGGAGGCAGATGTCGGGCCGATGATTCTTAACGAAAAGCGCTGCGGTGCGACCGGGAAGCCAGCGAAAGGAATACATCATCCAGTTGCGATCATCGCTCGAACGCCAGGTGGCAGCGCCGCCTTCGTTGAAACGCATGAGCGCCGAGACCTCCTCCGGCAGCGGATAGGGGCGATAATCGAGTTCGTTTATCGGCCAGACGACGAACCATTGTGCATTGTTGTTCGTTAGGCCGCTGGATTTGGAGTACCAGACGGCGACGGCGATTTCGATCAGCCCTAGCCATACGATCAACGCCAGCGCCAGGATGGTGTTGCGGGGGGAACTGACGGCGAGGTGTCGTTGTGGCGGTGTCGTAGGAACTTCCGCAGGACATTTCAGCCAGATGCTCAAACCCCAAAGGACGAAAAGGCAGATGAAGAGAATCGTGTAGCCGGCCGGATCATGCCATCGATGGATGGCGTTGAGGCCGGATCCGGCCGCGATTTGGCAAAGCAAAAAAGTGCGGCCGATGTTGCAAATGAAAGCGAGCAGCGCACCAGCTAAGACGAGCAAGCCACGTCGCGCGATCGTGAGCCGATAAAATTCGCCGAGGAAAAGCGCGACCATGAAGGTCGCTTGAAGGGACCGCACACCGGTGCAGGCGTCGTCGATTCCTACCTGGCCAGTGCTCAATTCAATGACATTGCCATGTTGCACGGCCAGCGTGCCGACCAGATTGAGAAGCTGAATGGTGATCGCTGCGTCGGCACGCATGAGTGACTGGATGATGAGTTGCTCGAACTGCACCGGCCACGGAACCGCCACGAGGAAGAAGAGAACTGGAAAAACAAAGTGACGCAGCCAGACGCGCCCACCAGCCAGATTGATCGCGCCTAACGAGACCGCTGCCGCTACCAACGCCATCGTCCAACTGAGCAAACGCCAATCTGGATTCGCCACCGCGATGATCCGCGATGGAAAAAGGATGGCAGCAGCCAGGAATGTCAGTGTGATCGTTAGGCCAGGCCATGCGGGCGGCTCTGGGGTCGGGCCGCTGATCCAGCGTTGATAGAAAATCCAGGCGGCAAGAAACGGAACCGTCCACCCGAAGCTATATTGCGGGTTGAACGACCATTCGCTTTGCAGCTGGAAAATGACTTCCAGCCAGAGGAAAACAAAGCCCACGATAGCGAGCGCAAAAGGCCAGTGAAAAATCATCCCGGACCGAGTCGCGGTCTGCGCCGGCGCTACCGCGGTGGAATGGGACATGCTAAGTTCCTAGCAGGTAGTGAGCCTTGTCGCCAGTGACGCGCGGAAGGCACTTACCTGACGAATGGCCCGCTCTCCGAATCCGACTCTCGAAACTTCGCTGCAACGGACGGAACATACATACGTCAGGCTCTGGCTCGTCGGCATCGGTGCTCTTTGCCTGCTCGTCGCACTCTGCTGGGGTGGGCATCGCGCCTACGTGCGCTGGCAGGAGCGCAAGCTCATGCGCCAGGCTCACGTTTCCTTCGACAAGGGCGATCTGCGCTGGGCATCGATGGCGGCGCAACGGGCTTACTCTATCGATCCGGCAAGTATCGATGCCTGCCGCACCCTGGCTTCGATCGCAGAAAAACAGCAGAGCGCGGAGGCGATCGACTGGCGGCGACGCGCGGTCGAACTCGAACCGAATTCGTTAGGGGATCGACTGGCGTTGGCTGATAGCGCTCTCCGCTTTGATCAACCGTTGGTCGCGGCGGAAGCAATCGCCGGCATCGGAGCGGCGCAACAGAATAACGCCCATTATCAATCCACCGCCGCGCACCTCGCCCTAACGAAAAACGATCCGGTTGCGGCAGAGAAACATTTTCTGGTAGCCGTACGGCTTGCGCCTAACGACCCCGAGAAACAGCTTGAGCTGGCGGAATTCCAGCTTCGGTCCGACGATCGGGCAAAACGGGAAGAAGGCCGCGTCCTCGCCCAGGCTCTGAAGAGCAACCCGAAAGTGCAACTCTCCGCGCTTCACGTTCTGATTAACGATGCGATGCGCTGGCGCTACGATTCATCGAGCGTTGAGCTGGCAAAAGAACTGGAGGCGCTTCCCGCCCCGCCGTTTTCCGATCGTCTCTTTGCACTCGACATTTTGCATCGACTGAACGCTCCCGCTTTTACCGGTGCCTTGACCCGTTTGGAAAACGAGTCGGCGCAGTCGGCCGAGAGGGCCGTCGCTTTCATCAACTGGCTGGACGGCCATTCTCTCGCGCTTCTGGCGATCGATTGGAGCAAGCGGCTCTCGCCGGAGATGATGAACAGCGTTTCGTTGCGCTTCGCGCTGGCCAATTCCTATGCGCAAGTTGGTGATTGGCCGGCTCTAAAGGCGATGCTGAGTGGCGGGTCATGGGGCAGTGCCGACTCGCTACGGCTCGCGTTGCTCGCAAAAGTCGCTCGCGAAACGGGCGATGCCGACAGCTTCGAGAAGGATTGGGTGAACGCCGTCCAGCGGGCGGAGAACGATCCGGAACGTCTAAACGTGTTGCAAAAGATCGCTTTTCAATGGCATTGGCCGGAGAAGGCCACTGGCGTGCTTTGGATGCTGGCCGACATTCCCGACGCGCAGCGAGAAGCGTTGCAAACTCTGTATCGTTATTACACCCAGCAACGCGACACAAGCGGGCTGTATCGCACCCTGTCTCGCCTCATGGCATTGATGCCGGACGACAAGGGAATCCGGAACAACTTTGCGCAAATTTCTCTGCTCCTGCACACCGAGGCGAACCGGGCAAAGGAAATCGCACGCTCGCTGCATGAGACTCATCCGCGCGAAGCGGCTTACGCTTCGACCTATGCCTTTGCCCTTTATCAAGCAGGAGATATTAAAGGCGCACTCAAAGCAATGGGGCAGCTTACGATAGAGCAGCTCGAGGATCCTTCTGTCGCCGCTTATTATGGAATCTTCCTCGCTGCGGCCGGCAAAACGGATGAAGCGGCGCGCTACCTTCAATTTGGCGAAAAGGCCAAGCTGCTCCCTGAAGAAGAAGCGCTCGTGGAACGAGCCAGGTCCAGTCTTGCCCGCCAATAATCGCGGCATATGACGTGCTTTTGAAGCCGGCGTTTGAGCGTCGTTACTGCGACTTGGCAGTGCAGATGGACGACCTTGACGGAATGAACTACGGGCGATGAAAAGAATTTGTCTTACGCTAGTCTGGCTCTCGCTTCTCAATAACGCGCTTGCCGGATTCGATTTCACGCCAACGCCCGCTGAGCGCACTCTCGAAGGCGTTGTTTTCAAACAGGTCATCTTTCATCAGGACGATCACGCGGTAGCCTACGAACCGCCGCGAGGCTGGACCTGCATCGGCGATAAGTCCAAGATGACGCTTGTCCCGCCTAACCTTTCCTTGGTCCAGTGCACTATCGACCAGGTGCCGCTCCCCGCGCCTCAATCTTTCGATGCGGTAACGACGAAGCAATTGCAGCAACAGGTGATCGCTTCCATGCCGAGCGGATCGGAAAATATCCAGCTCGTATCGGAGGAACAGAACCCGGTGCGAATCAACCAGCAGGAGAGCTACGCGGTCACCATGAGCTACCGATTTTATGGACAGGATTACGAGACGAGTGTGCTCTTCGCCAATCTTGGAAACACGCAGTTGCACTTCCGCACCGTGGCGCTGAAGAAAGATTTTGAGGCGGTCCGACGCGCTTTTCGCGCGAGTCTGTTTACTCTGAGTTGGCAAACTGCCTGAACGCGGGCAAACGGGATTTATAAGGCGCGCAGTTTGCGAACGATGCGCGGAATGATTTCCAAGACGCGGTCCAGTTCTTCTTCCGTGTTGTAGCGCCCGAAGGAAAAACGAATGCTGCTGCGTGCACGTTCGTTAGGCAAATGCATCGCGCGGAGGACATGCGAAGGCTGCACCGAACCGGTGGTGCAGGATGAGCCTAACGAACAACAAACACCTTCCTGGTCGAGCTTGACCAGGATGGCCTGCGCATCGGTACCGTTAAAGGCAAGATTGGAAGTGTTCGGCAGACGATGGTCGCGATCGCCATTGATGCTTACATTTTGCTCGGTAAGGAGGGTCGATTCGAAACGATCCCGCAACTTGCGGACCCGGATATTTTCTTCTGCAAGGGTCTCAGCGGCCAGCTCCGCCGCCTTCCCGAGCCCAACGATCGAGGCAACATTATCGGTGCCAGCACGACGACCTCCTTCCTGTGGGCCGCCAAGCATCATAGGTTGGAAGCGCGCTTTGCGATTCACGTAAAGCGCACCCACGCCTTTCGAGGCATGAAGCTTATGTCCGGAGAGCGATAGAAAATGAATCGGCAGCCGGCTCAGGTCGATCGACATTTTGCCCACCGCCTGCACTGCGTCGGTGTGAAAGAAAACGCCTTTCGCCCGGCACATCTCGGCGATTTCCTCGATCGGGTAGATAACGCCCGTTTCATTATTTGCCCACATGACCGAAACCACCGCGGTCTCCGGCCGAATGGCACGCTCGAGTTCGCCCAAATCGAGATGACCCTGTTCGTCCACCGGCACTGTCGTCACCTGAAAACCGTGTCTTCCGGCTGCTTCGCAGTAATTTAAAACCGCATTGTGCTCGACTGCGGTCGTGACAACGTGCCGTCGCTCGGGCGACATCTGGAGAGCGGAATACAGCGCCGTGTTGTCCGATTCCGTCCCGCCGCTGGTGAAAACGATTTCGTTAGGCTGACAGCCAAGGAGATTGGCTACGCGCTCATGAGCCTGCTCGGTCGCCTCTTTCACCTTCGCGCCGAAACGATGGGAGCCAGAAGGGTTGCCGTAGCGCGAAGTGAGAAAAGGCATCATCTCGTCGAGCACCGCCGGATCAATTCGGGTACTTGAATTGTTATCGAGATAAATGACTTCGTCTTCGGCACGCATCACGCAAGAGTAACGATTCCAGTAAAGCAGTCGCAACTATTCTTCCACCCGCGGCTCATTCCCGGGATGGACGGCTGCATGATGAACGTAACGAAAATAAAGGTTTCGCAGGTAGATCGGCAATGGAAAAAGCGCGCTCAGCACACCGACGGAGTCACGACGGTAAAAGGCGAAATAAGTCAGGAGCAAAACCGAGCCGAGCGCGCTGCACTCCCAAAATCCGACCGGAATAACGCTCTTACGCGCGCGTTCGGAGGCGATCCATTGAATGATAAAGCGCGCGCCAAAGATGATGTTGCCGGTCCAGCCCACGATTTTCCAGGCGTTAACCGAGAGACCGAAAAACGAGGCGTCGGCCAGCAAGTGAAGGCTATTCATAGCGGCGAATTGTTCCCCAAGATGTGGCAGGCCGAAACCGAAATTCCGCTGCTGGGCAGGGCGGAGGTTTTCGCCTAACATGGGCGCGATGGATCCGATTTGGGAGAAGGCCAACCCGCAATTGCGCGACCTAACCGCCTACGAGCCGGGCAAGCCGATTGAAGAAACGGCGCGCGAGTGGGGGCGTTCGCCCAGCGAAATCATCAAGCTGGCTTCAAACGAAAACCCGCTCGGCCCTTCGCCGCGCGCCGTAGAAGCGATGCGTGCCGCGGCGGCGGAGGCGAACTTTTATCCGGATGGCGGGGGGTTTGCCCTTCGCACGGCGCTGGCAGAGAAGCTGGAAGTCTCGCGCGAAAATATCGTTCTCGGCAACGGGTCGAATGAGATCATCGAATTCATCGGGCACGCCTTCCTCCGGCCGGGAGCAGAAATGGTGACTTCCGAAAATGCTTTCATTGCTTACAGGCTCGCTGCCTCGCTCTTTGGCGCACGCACGATAGAAGTGCCGGACCAGGATTACCGCTTCGATCTCGAAGCGGTGGCCGCTGCCATAACCGCGCGCACCAGCGTTGTCTTCATCGCCAATCCCAATAATCCCACCGGCACCATCGTTAGCCAGGAGGCGATCGACCACTTCATGGAGCGAGTGCCTGACGATGTCGTAGTCGTTTTCGATGAGGCCTATTTCGAATATTTGGACAATCCGCCGGATACACTGAGATTCGTTAGGCAAGAGTACGATGTCGTTGTCCTTCGAACCTTTTCCAAAATTCACGGACTGGCCGGCGCTCGTCTTGGCTATGGGGTGGCGCGACCGGAACTGGTCCGACTTCTGCAAAAAACCCGTGAGCCATTCAACATCAATAGTCTCGCCCAGGCCGGCGCGATCGCAGGACTGGCGGACGAGGCTCACCAGGCGGCCGCAAAGCGCCTAACGAGCGAGGGTCGTGCCTTCCTGGAAAATGAGTTTTCCGCTTTGGGGCTGACGTTTGTCCCAAGTGTAGCGAATTTTGTTCTGGTTCAGGTTGGAGATGGCAAGCAGGTCTTCGACTCGTTGCTCCGCCACGGCGTGATTGTCCGGGCACTGACTGGCTATAATTTTCCGGAGTGGGTGCGCATCTCAGTCGGCACGCCGGAGCAAAACCGCCGGTGTATCGCCGCATTGCGTGAGGTTTTACGCCTGGCCTGATTGACAGTAATCCCGGGGCATGGCTCCGATACGGTATGCCTAACGACACGATCGCGGCTGTCTCGACTCCGCCAGGCGAAGGCGCGATTGCACTCGTTAGGCTTTCCGGTGCGGACGCGGTGGCAGTAGCGGATGACGTTTTTCGTGGGAAGCGAAAGCCTTCCGAGACGGAGTCGCACTGTCAGCAGTTGGGCGAGATCGTGAACGGCGAGCGGGTCATCGATCAGGTCATGCTCGCAGTCCATCGTGCACCGGCCACCTACACTGGAGAAGATGTGGTCGAGATTAGCTGTCATGGCGGGGTTTTGGTCACTGCCCAGGTTCTCGAAGCGTGTCTGCGGGCGGGAGCGCGCGCGGCACGGGGTGGAGAGTTTACCGAGCGCGCGTTCCTCAACGGAAAGCTCGATCTCACTCAGGCTGAAGCAGTCATCGATGTCATCCGCGCGCAAACCGATCTCGCTCTGCGGTCGGCCCAGGAGCAGCTCGAGGGTCGACTTGGAGAGAAGATTTCCGCGTTGCGCGAAGCCTTGATATCGCTTGTAGCCAACCTCGAGGCCTATATCGATTTTCCCGAGGAGGGAATCGAGCCGGATGTGGGTTCGGCGTTTCTTGCGCGATTGGATACCATCCGTGCCGAGCTTGAACGATTGCTCGCAACCGCGGATCAAGGTCGGATTTTTCGCGAGGGAATTCGAGTGGTGATTTTCGGTGCTACCAATGCCGGTAAATCCAGTCTCCTCAATCGGCTCCTCGGTTTTTCTCGCGCAATCGTGAGCGAACAGCCCGGGACAACTCGCGATACCATCGAAGAAATGATCAACTTGCGCGGCATTGCGCTTCGGCTCGCAGACACCGCCGGTCTGCGCGACGGCGAGAGCGACGCGGTCGAAAGGGATGGAATCGCCCGCACCGAACGTTTGCTCACCAATGCGGATCTCATCCTGCACGTGGTGGACGCAAACGCGTCGAAGCCGCCTCATTTCGATGCACGGGCCGGTGACGATCGGGCATTGCTTCTCCTCAACAAATGCGATCTGCCCGAGCATCCGGACTGGCATTCCATCCAAGGACTTCGAGTCTCCTGTACGATGGAGGATGGGCTCACCGGATTGGGGGACGCCATTTTGACAAAGGTCCATGCGCACCGCTGGGATGTCCCGAGTGCGGTAGCGATTAATGTCCGTCATCGCGATTGTCTGCGCCGGGCGCTTGCTTCCTGCAATGAAGTGCGTCGAGCGTTGCTCGAGAATCTCGCGCCGGAGTTGATTGCAGTTGATCTGCGCGGGGCGCTTGAAGCGGTCGGCGAGGTGATCGGCCAGGCTAATGTCGAACAGATCCTCGATGCGCTTTTCGCGAATTTCTGCATAGGAAAATGAGTCGCCGCCTGACGATTGATTGTTACCGGCGATTCGTTAGGCCAGTTCTTTTCCAGCTTGATCCCGAATCGGCGCATCACCTTGTCATGTGTTCGTTCCACCTGGCTCCGTGGATCCCGGGCGCGCTGACCCTCTTGCATTCCTTTGCTCCGCCGCCACGGCCCCGTTCCCTCTTTGGTTTGCAATTCCGGAATCCAATTGGGCTTGCCGCCGGCTTCGACAAAAACGCCGTCGCCATTCCAGCCTGGGAAGCAATGGGCTTTGGCTTTGTCGAGATCGGCACCGTCACCGCGCAACCACAATCAGGAAATCCGAGGCCGCGCATCTTTCGATATCCGTCGCAAGAGGTGCTCATCAACCGGCTGGGCTTCAACAACGAAGGCGCGCGCGTAGTTGCCGAACGGTTGCGCCGTTTGCGTGGGAGCCGGTTCGCGCCCTCGATTCCAATCGGTATAAACCTCGGGAAGTCTCGCACCGTTCCGCTCAATGAAGCCGCCAGCGATTATCGGGAAAGCTTTCGGCAACTGGCGCCGCTGTCCGATTACGTAGCTCTCAACATCAGCTCGCCAAACACGCCCCAACTTCGGGCCTTGCAGGAAAAACAGGCACTTGAGCACCTGTTGCACGTGATCACAGAAGAAAATGCACGACTCAGCTCTTCTCGACCGTTGCTGATAAAGATTGCACCTGATTTGTCGGACGAATCTCTCCTTGAGATCGCGCAAGTCTGTGAAACTTTCGGTCTCGCGGGTGTGATCGCTACCAACACCACGATCGACCACGCGAAACTTACAGGGAAGGACGAAACCGGCGGACTGAGCGGAACGCTTTTGCGTGCGCGTTCTACAGCAGTTGTTCGCCTAATGCGAAGCCGAACGCATTTGCCGATTATTGCCGTCGGGGGAATCAGCGATTCTGTCTCGGCCCACGAAAAGTTCGAGGCCGGAGCCCAGCTTCTTCAGATCTATAGTGGCTTTATCTTTCGTGGGCCGAACCTGCTCCGCAACGTTGCGACTGCGTGCTGATCAGGATGGCCTCGGCCACTTCTATCGGCACAAACAAGATGAGAGCAGCTTTCCAAGTGCCGAACGCTTTCTGAATCAGCTCCATCTTTTCTAAGCTGCCGCTCCGGCGCTCTCGAAGGGCGGTTTTCTCCGAGAAGAGGCATAGCTTCTGCTTATAATTGCCATAATTATAATTCTAGCTGTAATGAAGTCTCCGTTCCTGAAGTTCACTTTTTTGCTTACCAATCTTCTCGTGGCCGGCCTCGCTCGCGCCGGAATGAATAGTATCACGCTGGCGTGGGATGCCTCCAACGAAACAAACGCGGGCTACAATATCTACTGGGGGACGGAGAGTGGCGTGTATGACCAGATGTTGGACACCTACCATCAAACGTCGAAGACGATCATGCATCTCACGATCGACACTCGCTACTACTTTGCAGTCACCACGTACAATGAGAACGGTGACGAAAGCGCATACTCCGACGAAATTTCGGTAGTTGTACCACCGCCGGGCTCTACCCCTACGCCGACACCAACTCCAACTGCCACGCCTACTCCTACTATCACCCCGACGCCTACTCCAACCGCGACGCCAACGCCAACGATTACCCCTACGCCTACTCCAACCGCAACTCCGACCCCAACGCCGAGTCCAACCGCAACGCCGACCCCAACGCCGAGTCCAACCGCAACGCCGACCCCGACGCCGACTGCAACGCCTACACCCAGCCCGACATTAACGCCAACGCCCACTGCCACTCCCACCAGCACACCAACGCCCACTGCCACTCCCACCAGCACACCAACGGTAACACCTACACCGACGGCCACTCCATCACCGACGGCCACTCCATCATCGACGCCGCCACCGAAGTACATCCTGAATCTTTCCACTCGCGTGAAAGTGACATCCGGTGATGGCGTTCTGATCGGCGGATTCATTGTCTCGGGCGACAACGACAAGTCGGTCGTCATTCGCGCCCTTGGTCCGTCGCTTACAGCTCAAGGGGTAAAGCGACCGTTGGGTAATCCTCTTCTCGAACTTTATGACAGCAGGGGAAATCTGGTCGCGGAGAACGACAATTGGACCTCGCTACCTCCAGGCACCGTTCCAGACGGACTTCAGCCACCCAATTCGCTCGAGTCTGTTATCGTGCGCACTCTCTCGCCCGGCCTTTACACTGCGGTCTTGAGGAGCTCGGACGGCTCGGGTGGTAACGCGTTGGTTGAACTCTATGATCTTGCGCCGGGCAATTCTCGCGTTCTCAACATCTCGACGCGTGGTGAAGTCGGAATCAATGATGACGTCATGATTGGTGGCTTCATCGTCGGCGGAACTGTTCCATCAAAAGTGATGTTGCGCGCAATTGGACCGTCTCTCAGCGCAGCCGGCATTTCGGGAGCTTTAGCCGATCCCGTGCTCGAGCTACACGACAGTCAGGGCTCGCTCATCTACCAAAACGATAACTGGCGCAGTGCGCAGGAACAACAGATCATCGCGACCACCGCTCCGCCAACTGACGACAAAGAGTCGGCCATCATTGCCACGCTCGAGCCAGGGACATACACAGCCATCGTGCGTGGCGCGAACAACGCCACCGGTGTGGCGCTGGTGGAGATTTACGTTCTCGACCCATAGGCGGCTTCGTCCCGCCTGACAACGTCGCCGCGTCAGCCTCGAGCTTGGGCTGGCGCGTGCGCGTTTGTTCGCGACCCCACAACACGTCCGGCGACGTTGTCGGCAAAACCGCCTTCAACAGTTTCTCCGTCCAACTGCTTTGACAGATGCGAACTTCTCCTGCCGAAGAGGAGCTAACGTATCTGTCATTACTACAATCTTGATATTTCCTCGCCGCTCGTTTCGTTATGCTTCACCGATTTTCGCCACTTTGCTGTCTCGCCTTCGGCTTGCTCATGACCGCGATGCAGGTTGCGCTTGTGGTCGGCTTTGCTCACCCCGAAAGCTCGCTGGCCAAGAAGTATCTAAGCCTCGTCCAACACGACAGCTATTGGTTCGCCAACATTATCGACCGTGGTTACGGGACAACGGTGCCACCGATCGATCACAAAGAGATGGAAGTCTCAAACGTGGCGTTTTTTCCGGCTTACCCGCTACTTGGCGGTCTGGTTAAACGTGCCACTGGTCTCGGCACCTACTTATCATTGCTAATCGTCGCCCAAGTCGCAGCATGGGGATTTTGGACGTACTTTTTTCTCTTTTGCCAACGTTGGAGGCTCAGTTTGCCCTTACAACTCTTCGGTGCATTGGCCATTGCAGTTCACCCGGCGGCTTTTTATCTGGTGGCGGGTTATTCTGAATCGCTCTTCCTAATGGCCCTCACTGGGTTCATTTATTGGAGCACCGGGGAAAGCAGGGTGGCGCGTATCATGGCTGTATTACACGGCTCCACTGCATCCGCCACGCGCATCGTTGGTCTGCCTTGTGCGGTGATCGCCGTGCTGACGGCATTTGTCCGCCACCGGTTCCAACCAAGCAAAGCGTGGCGAGATCAGCTTGTCCCCTATCGCGCGCCAGTCCTGGTGATGCTGCTCTCGACCTTGGGGGGAATCGCTTTCTTTGCTTACTGTCAGCTGCACTGGGGACGCTGGGACCTCTACATGCTCACGCAGCGCGAGGGTTGGGGAATTGAACCGGATTACCTAGCTGCCTTTAGGATCGAAAACTACCGCTTTGCGTTACCACCACTCGACAACACGATATTCGTCAGCCAATTCACAAGCGCATTAGCCGGCGTTTTTTTTCTCGTCATCGCACTCGTCGAGCTGATAGCCGCCTGGCGCTGGCGGAGCGATTGGCGCGGACGCCTCGGTTTTTACTGCGCGGCGGCGGTCATCTATTACATCTCCCTCGCCGGGGTCGCTTCCGTCCAAATGGAGAGCATGCTGCGTTACCATCTTTGCGTGCACGCTTTGATCGTCCTGGGACTGCTTCATTTTTTTCGCGAACTGCGCCTTCCGCCAGTTTATGTGCGGACGCTGGCGATGGGTTTGGCATCGGTGGTATTTGCGGCGGGGCTCGGCCTGCAGGGATTTTATGTCTGGAATTTTACCCAAGGGAATTGGGTCGCCTGAAGTTAAGGCGACCGTCGCCATCATCGGTGCCGGACCGGCTGGATTAACCGCCGGCTATCTCTTGGCGAAGAACGAGATTGACGCCGTCATTCTCGAAGCAGATCCGCTCTATGTTGGCGGCATCTCGCGTACTGCGCGCTACAAGGGCTTTCATTTCGATATTGGCGGCCATCGGTTTTTCTCCAAGTCGAAAGCGATCGAAGACCTCTGGAACGAAATTTTGCCTAACGACATGCTGGAGCGCCCACGCTCCTCACGCATTTATTACGATCGTAAATTCTTCACTTATCCGCTGAAGCCTTTCGAGGCCTTGCTCAAGCTCGGCCTCTTGCGCTCCATTGCCTGCGTTCTTTCGTGGTTAAAGGCGCGCCTCTTTCCCATCGCAAATCCGCGCAATTTTGAGGAATGGGTCAGTAATCAATTCGGTCGTCGTCTTTTCAAAACTTTTTTTCAGAGTTATACCGAAAAGGTCTGGGGAATGAACTGCCGCGAGATCTCGGCCGACTGGGCCGCGCAGCGAATCAAGGGTTTATCGTTAGGTGGCGCTATTCGAAATGCGCTTTTCCCTCGGCGCCGGTCGGGCAAATGCAATGTGATCAAAACATTGATTAACTCCTTTCATTATCCACGAAAAGGCCCCGGGATGATGTGGGAAGCGGCCGCAGAAAGAATACAATCGTTAGGCGGGGAGATCCTCATGGGCCGCCGAGTGATCGGCTGCGAATACAACTCGCTTGCAGCACGCTGGAGCGTTCGCTTTTGCGATTCGGTAGGCGCGGAAGGGACTATCGAAGCCGAGCATGTTATTTCTTCGGCGCCTTTGCGCGAGCTGATTCTAAGTCTCCGGCCAGCTGTGCCACGACGAGTCTTGGAGGCGGCGAAGGCTTTGAAATATCGAGACTTTCTCACCGTCATGCTGGTCGTTCAGGCGAAGGATGCTTTTCCGGATAACTGGATTTACATCCATGATCCGAGCGTAAAGGTGGGTCGCGTTCAGAATTTTCGTTCCTGGTCTCCGGAGATGGTACCGGAATCGGACAAAGCCTGTTACGGCTTGGAATATTTTTGCTTCGAACGCGATGGTCTATGGGATTCGACCGATCACGAGTTAATTGAGCTGGCGAAACGCGAACTGGTTCAGATCGGGCTCGCCAAATCAGGCGCCGTGGTTGATGGCTGTGTCGTTAGGCAAAAAAAAGCCTATCCGGTTTATGACGACGATTACGCCCGCCACGTCAACACGATTCGCAGCGCGCTCGAGCGGGATTATCCAAACCTTCATCTCGTTGGTCGAAACGGGATGCACAAATACAATAACCAGGATCACGCCATGATGACGGCGATGCTTTGTGTAGAGAATATCCTCGCCGGCGAATCGCTTTACAATCTCTGGCAAGTCAATGGCGACGCCGAATATCATGAAGCCGAAAGCAGCGAAAGGGAAACGCAACAGGGCAGCGCCATTCGCCTCGTACCCATGCGCGCCTCCGCCGCGCCCGAGTTGGCTCCGGAACAGCCCGGTTAGCAAAGACGGTCCAAAAGTGGAACCAACGAAAGAGCCTGGCAACTCTCCTCAGGCGGCCCGACGGCGTAAGAAGGTCTCTAGTTCCGCCAGGCGCCGCCGTACCGCCTGACAACGTCGACGCTCACCGCGCGCGTGGCTTTCTGGCAGGGCCTGCGTTTCGTAAGGCGAGCGCACGGGACGAAGACAATCGACGGCGAATTCGTTCGCCGAGATTGCGCGTCGAAGGTTTGTCTCGTCGGTGTGTTTCTCTGCTTCGCGCAGCAGCAGATCGCGCGTCGCGAGACAGGCTTCAATTTCATCGCGTGCAGGATTCGATTGAAGCAAAGCCGACTCGCGCTCGGTCTTATCCAAAACGTTACCGGAATCACGGAATGGGAGAGTTGTGTGCATAAATGTTTTGCAGCAGGTCGCGTGCGCGCCCGGCCGATAAAGACAGAAAAAGTTGTCCTAGATTGTCGGTTGCCAATCTCGAAACCGAAACCGCCGCGTCCCGCAGCCGCAACGAAAACTCTTTCCCGTCCTGGCTAATTGAAAACATAAAATCTTGCTGATTAATCACTTATGAGCATTCGCATTGTTTGGTATGCGGACTGCGTTTGTCGCGTCCCGAAATGCGACTCGCGGTGCCATTGATCCTTCTCTGCGCGGTCAGTTCCGTTTTTCCCGCAGAGCTCGCAGGCCGTTGGGAGGGCTCGATCGCGGTTCCAGATCGCGCCCTCACTCTGGTTGTCGACTTGGAGCAAACGGTCGGAAAGGGATGGATCGGCTCAGTGACTATCCCCATCCTCGATGTGAAGGGCGCGCCACTGGCAGAGCTTTCAATCAAGGGCGACGCGATCACTGGTACAATCAAGGGCGCGCTTGCGAGTATCCGGGTCGAACCGGCAAAACTGCAAGGTCGCCTAACGACTGGTGAGTTGCGTGGTAATTTCTTCCAAGCGGGCAACAGCGCGCCGTTTGTCTTGCACAAGATCGGACCGGCCCAAGTGGAACTGCCGCGTGTAAGTACGCCGGTCGGGCAGGACTTAGTCGGCGAATGGAAAGGTGACTTTGAGCTGCTTGGTTATCCACGTCACGTCACTCTTACCTTAGCGAATCACAAAGATGCCGCGGCGACCGCAACCCTTGTCATAGTTGGCAAACGCACAACCAACGCGCCGATCGATTTCGTGGCAGACGAGAGCGGTTACCTCACGGTTACCTCGCAGGAGACTGGCCTCGGTTATGAAGGCCGCCTCCATGCGGGTCAATTTCGGGGAACATTTCATCTCGGTTCGACGGAGTTTCCGCTCATCCTGCGTCACAACTCACAAACGCCATGAAAGGGTGCGAGCCAACGATCGGAATTCTTCTTTGCCTAACGAGCCAGATCAGCTTAGCCCAATCGATGTTTCGCGGCGGCCCGGCCCACACCGGCTATTACCCTGGCTCGGCGCCGCGGCAGTTTCACGAGGTGAAATGGAAGTTTCCCACCGGCGCGCGGGTCGTGTCGTCTCCGGTCTGGAGCGAAGGCACAATCTACTTTGGCGGTGACGACGGCAATATTTATGCGGTGGAGGCGAAGAGCGGGCGCCAGCTTTGGAAACGCGCCACGGCCGGGCCCGCTCCTTCCACGCCTGCGGTGAGCGGCGAGATCGTTTACACCCTGAGCTACGACGGAAACCTCTATGCGCTCGATGCCCACAACGGCAGTGTGCGCTGGAAGTTCGCTACCGGCGGCGAGCGTCGGTTCGAGGCGAAAGGTATCCACGGGTTGCAGCCGAAAAACCAGACAATCGCCGATCCGTTCGATGTTTTCCTTTCCAGTCCGGTCGTAGCGCAAGGCGCGGTTTACTTCGGGAGCGGCGACGGAAATCTCTACGCTGTCGATGCTGCGGACGGCGATCTGCGCTGGAAATTCCCGACCGGTGACGTTGTTCATTCGTCACCGGCGTACGCGGACGGCGTCTTGTATTTCGGAAGCTGGGACAGCTACTTCTACGCGGTCGATGCCTCGACCGGAAGAGAAAAATGGCGCTTTCATGGCGGCGAGGATCCACAGATTCATAATCAGGTTGGCTTTCAATCTTCACCTGCAGTGGCGGATGGTGTCGTTTTCACCGGTTGCCGCGACGCGCAGCTCTACGCGCTGGAGACGGCGACGGGAAAGGAAAAGTGGCGCTTCGATAATGCTCTCAGCTGGGTAATCAGTTCGCCTGCCATAGTCGACGGCAAGGTATACTTCGCTACTTCCGATTCCTCTCTTTATCACGTCGTCGAATCCGCGACGGGTAAATCGATCCTTAAGGAAACCGACAAGGCCTACATGTTTTCCTCGCCGGCCGTGACCGAGGACGTCGTGTTTATCGGCGTCCTCAACGGCACTCTTGAAGCGCGTGACCGAACTACCGGCAAAGTGCTCTGGAGTTTTGAAACCGAAGCCTCGAAGCAAAACAAAGGCTGGATCCTGACGGCCGATCGCCACTTCAACGACCCGTTGCTTTATTACTCAAGCTGGCGCGAAGATCCAATCGTTGCCACCGATCGGGAGTTTTCCATCGGCGCGATCTTTTCGTCCCCGCTCGTGGTTGAAGGCGTCGTCTATTTCGGCGCAACCGACGGTTACCTTTATGCCCTCGATTAGCTTGGATTTTTCTGAATCCAACCACCGCGATCGCGGCATCCAACCGACGATACAACTTCGAGTGACTCGCCTCGATTTCGTCCAGATAACGCAACTAACCAACTGCCATGTTCTTTGAATCATTCTATCAGGACCTTCGCATCGGCCTCCGCATGCTAACAAAGGACAAGACGTTCTTCGTCCTCGCGGTGACGGTGCTCGGGCTCGGCATTTGCGGCGTCACGACGCAGTTCAGCATGGTAAACGCCATCGTCCTGCGCGGCTTCGCTTTTCCGCATCCCGAACAACTCATGAGCGTCGGACTAATCGACCCGCAGGCTTCAGATCAAAACAATAACTTCGGCAACGGCAACATTCCCTCTGCGCAAGACTACGAAGATTTGCGGGCCGGGCAGAAGTCGTTCGCCCTCATGTCCGCTTACCTCAACGGCTCAACGATCAATGTTTGCTACAAGAAGAATCCGCAGCGTTACACGGGCGGCTACGTGACGGAAGATTTCTTTCGAATCGAAGGAGTAAAACCAATTCTCGGTCGCGATTTCACTGTGGACGATAACAAGCCAGGCGCTGAGAAAGTCACGATTTTGGGCAATGAAATCTGGAAGCGTGATTTCGGAGGCGACTCACACATTATCGGACAAGCGATCCGGATTAACGGCAAGTCCGCCACCGTCATCGGCGTCATGCCGCCGAACTTCAAGTTCCCTCAAAACGAAGAGCTTTGGGTACCGCTTTACAATGAATTCCCACCCAAACCGCGCGGCGATCCCACTGGCATTGGCCCCGCTATTCTAGGCCGCCTGAAACCTGGCGTGACGCAAGACCAGGCTAACGCCGAATTCATCGCTCTCGCGCGTCGGCTCGCACAGGACAACCCAAAGACCAACAAGCAGCTCGTCTCTGCCAGTGTGCAGCCGCTCTTGAAAACCTTCACCGGGCCGCAACTGCGCCAGATCATGTACGCTATGCTCGGCGCAGTCCTTGTTGTTCTCCTCATCGCCTGCGTAAACGTGATGAACATGCAATTCGGTCGCGCGGCTCTGCGGGCACGCGAGCTGGCAATTCGCGGCGCGCTCGGCGCGACCCGCTGGCGCATCGTTAGGCAAATGCTTACCGAAAGTTTCCTTATCGCCCTGCTCGGCGCGATCGTGGGCGTTGCATTGGCTTATTGGGCGGTTGATCTCATCGCGCAGATCACAAGCACCCCGCAATTCCAGTTACCCTATTGGATTCGCTTCACGATCGACGGCAAGGTCCTCAGCTTCACTCTCGCCGCTGTTCTGCTCGCTACTCTTGTTGCCGGGTTTGTCCCCGCTTTGCTAGCCGCGCGTGGGAACACTTCCGAAATGATGAAGGAAGGTGGCCGTGGCAATAGCAGTCGGCTAGTCAACGTCATCACGCGCGTCCTTGTGGTCGGCCAGATTGCCATGACCGCCGCACTTCTCATCGCTTCCGCGCTACAAGTCCGCTCGATTCGCAACCAGGTAAAACTCAATTATGGCTACGACGAAGAAGGCGTTTACACCGCGCGCATGGCGCTCTTCGAAGGCGCTTATCCGGATGAAAAAGCACGCCGCGAGTTTTTCAAGCGCGCCGTGCGGACGCTGCGCGCCGATCCTGCGTTTGCCAGCGCGGCAATGAGTGATCGCTTTCGCATGACTTTTGGCAATTTTGGACAGTACGAAGTCGATGGCCAAAGTTATGCGACCGACCGCGACCGGCCACGTGGTAATTCTGAAGCGGTCTCGGATGGTTACTTCCAGTCTTTAGGATTAAAGATTCTCGAAGGCCGCGATTTCACGCTGGAAGACAGCGACGACAAACAGCCGGTTGCAATCGTCAACGCCAGCTTCGCGCGCAAGTATTGGGGCAACCAGAGTGCATTGGGACATCGCGTACGAATCTTTAATCCCGCCCAACCCCAGCCCTGGCGCACAATCGTTGGCGTCGTCCCAGATACTTTGATGCAGGGACCATTTAACACCCAAACCGATAGCGCGGGCTTTTATGCGCCGTTGTTAGGCGAAAGTCCCGCCCCGCAGTTTTGTACCCTTATTGTGCGCCCGCATCCTGGTCAGTCGGCCGAAACACTAGGGCCAGTCCTCAACAAAACCGTGGCCAAACTTGACTCCGATTTGCCTATCTATTTTCCTGGCACGCCAGCGCGCTCGCATTCGGAATTTCTTTCCGGGCCGCGTCTCGTGGCCTCGCTCTTTAGCATTTTCGGCGTCGTGGCGTTCATTCTTTCCGCAGTCGGCCTCTACGGCGTAATGAGCTTTTCGGTCAATCAGCGCACTCAGGAGTTTGGCATTCGCATGGCGTTGGGTGCCGACGCTGCGCGCATCTTTCGCATGGTGATGAGTCAGGGTGCATGGCAACTACTCATCGGGCTCGCACTCGGGATTAGCTTTGCCGCCTTTTTCCTTGGTGTCGTGGCCGCGGCCGCGTTGCAAAATATTCTCTTCAAGGTCAACGCCCTCGACCCATTCATTTACTTCAGTGTCGCGGCCCTTCTTACCGCGGTTGCGGCAGCTTCCTGCTTCGTGCCCGCACGCCGCGCCACGAGGGTGAATCCGATGATCGCCCTGCGTGCCGAGTAACCGCGCCGTCTGTCGAGCGCGCTTTTCAGTTGAACCTGGCGCCCAGTTAACGAATAAGGCGATCGTGAAGATCGCTGTCGCTCAAATCTCATGCAGCCCCGGCAACATTGCCGCCAACGTGGAAAAGATGCGTCGGTTTGCGGAACGGGCGGCTAGAACTGGGACGAGCCTGATCGTCTTTCCCGAAATGAGCGACACCGGATATGTCATGGACGTTATCCGGAAGACAGCCAGGCCTTGGAATGAAGGAGCGGTGCCGGAACTGCAAGAAATGGCGCGGCGATTTTCGTTAGGCGTCGTTGCCGGTGTCTCAGAGAAGGAAGGCGATTGCATCTACAACTCGCAGGTTGCAATCAATGCCTGCGGTGAGATTGCGGCCAGATATCGCAAAGTTCATCTTTTCGCGCCGAGCGGAGAAGACAAGTGTTGCACGGCGGGCGATAGCCTAACGAGTATAATTATTGGTCCCTGGCAGTTCGGCCTGACAATCTGCTACGACCTCCGCTTTCCGGAACTGTATCGCACGCTGGCCCTCGAGCATTTAGTGACTGCCTTTCTGAATTCATCGGCCTGGCCTTTTCCGCGCCTGGAACATCTGCGCATCCTGGCGACAGCGCGCGCGATCGAAAACCAGAGTTATTTCCTCCTGGCGAACCGTGTCGGGAACGACAAAGGGGTAACATTTTGTGGTTCTTCGGTCGTAATCGATCCCTATGGGGTGGTCCTTTCGGCGGCCTCAGCCGATAGGGAAGAATTGATCTTCGCCGAGCTGTCGACCGAAGTGCTTGACGCCGTGCGCAAGAAACTTCCCGTCTTTGCGCATCGCCGTCCGGCGCTTTACCGCTGCCAAACAAGGCATACTCCTCAAACACAGGACTAATAGACAATCAGTTGCTGGCTATCAAAGGACCACCGTTATCGGAGGGGCAGGTGGCAAATCCGACTTTCTGAACAATAACCCCATGCGACCGAAGCCAAGACGAATCAAGGTCTATGACACGATGCAGCAAGGCTACGAGTATCTCTTAACCAAGCGCCCTGGAAGAGACTTCGCATCAGGTTTCAAACCAGAACTCACTCCAAAGCAACTGCTCAAGCTTGGTGTCTTCGGAGGGAAATATATGACTGACTGCAAAAAGGAGTTTCCGCACGATTGGTTTACGCATGCCAGGCTATGTCATGAGCGCCACGATCCAAAATTGAATTACTTTGGAGTGAATGCTTCCCAGCCACTTTCTACCTGGCGCAAAAAAGGCTGGATTTATCACGAGGATCCGCGCGGTTGGTTTCAGTGGTATTGCCGTTACTACATCGGGCGACGTTGTGCCGACGATCAGCGCCAGATCAAGCGCTGGCGTGCGGCGCGCCGGCATGTGGCGCAACTAAAGAAGAATTGCCCCAAAGGCGGTCTAAACTGTCGTCCTAAACAGCGTCAGGCTCTGCTCCACTGGGCCTATGACTCGCGCAAGATCTAATACTCGTTAGGTATTCACCAGGCTGGGGCAGTAAGTCGCGTACATGGCGTCGCCCACTTCCGCCAATCGTCGCTGGATTTGCTCGAGATACTCGTGCAAGCCGTGTTCAAAAATCTCGCCAATTGTGACGTAGGCAAGATCGGAGCGCAAACGACCGGAGAGCCGCTCGCTTTCGTTGGCATAACTGCTTTCGCCCACGCCGGAAATGCGATGCAGCGCGGCATCGAAAGAGTCGACGCAGTGACGGATGGAGCGGGGAAAGTCACGATGCGTGATGAGAAATTCTGCCACTTTCCAGGGCGCGAGCGGACCGGTGTAGGCTTTGCGATAAGCTTCCAGCGCGCTGCATGACTTGAGGACTGCCATCCATTGAATCGTGTCGACATTGCCGCCAACGGTCTCGCCGGAAGGAAGAAGAATGTGATACTTCACATCCAGGAGGCGTGAGGCGCAATCTGCCCGCTCAAAGAATGCGCCGATACAAATAAAATCCCAGCCTTCACCCTGAGTCATGGTTGAGCCCGTGATACCCTGGAATAAGTGCGAGCCGCTGATGACTTGTTTGAAGAACTCATGGGGACTTGAAACGAGCAGCTCGCGCGCGGCCTCGCTTTGCACAAAGAGGTAGAGCCGATTGATCTGCTCCCACATTTCGCTTGAGATTTGCTCCCGGGTCGTACGGGCGTTTTCGCGCGCGAGGGTGAGACAGGAAAGAATAGAATTCGGATTTTCCTTTTGCAGAGCGAGAAACTCGGTCACCGAGCGCTCATCCGCCGTGCCGTAGAGTGAATCAAAAAGGTCGGTCTCCTCGAGGGAAGCAATGACCGGCGCCCAATGCTGCATCGCATCCGCTTCGCTCTCCAAATCCAGGAGTAACTGAAGATTGACATCGAGAATACGAGCGTCGTTTTCCGCCCGTTCCATGTAACGAGCCATCCAGTAAAGAGAATCGGCAACGCGACTTAACATGATAGGAAGTGTAACGACTTATGTATTACGACAGACATCTCTGGATGAGCACGTTCTCTTGCTGGCTCTGAATCTTGTCATTCATTACTTATTACTTGCCCCTTGTCAGTCCGCTTCCTCTTCCTCCACCACCCACGTATCTTTGCTCCCACCGCCCTGTGATGAATTGACGATCAATGAACCGGCGCGTAAGGCTACTCTCGTTAGGCCTCCGGGAATAACCGTCGTCGTTTCACCTGAAATAATGTAAGGACGGAGATCGACATGTCGGCCGTGAATCCCGTCTTCGCAGTAGCTTGGCGAGCGCGAGAGCGGCATGATCGGTTGCGCGATGTAGTTGCGCGGATCGCGCTTGATCCGGTCGGCGAACTCCTCCAACTCCGGCACGGTGGATTGTGAACCGATGAGCATGCCGTAGCCGCCGCTTTCGTTAGCCGATTTCACCACCAGTTCGGAGAGATGTTCGAGGATATACTTAAGATCACTGGGCTCACTTGCCAGGTAAGTCGGAACATTCTCCAGAATGGGTTCCTGATCGAGATAGTAGCGGATCATTTTGGGAACGAAGTGATAGACCACTTTGTCGTCCGCCACACCCGTGCCGATGGAATTTGCCAGACTGACGCAGCCGCAACGGTAGGCTTCGACCAACCCTGCCACGCCGAGTCCCGAGTCTTTGCGAAAGACCTTCGGATCGAGAAAGTCATCGTTGATCCGTCGATAAATGACGTCGACGCGCTTTAGTCCCTTAGTCGTATGCATGTGCACGCAGCCGTCCTGGACCACGAGATCTCGTCCTTCTACGATTTCGATTCCCATTGAACGCGCGAGAAAGGAATGCTCGTAATAGGCTGAGTTATAGATACCAGGCGTAAGTAGGACCACCGTCGGCTCCGTGACGGCGGGGGGTGCAATGTAACGGAGGGCGTTGAGTAACTCCTGGCTGTAATTCTCCACCGGTCGCACCCGATATTGGGAGTAGAGGGTGGGAAATATACGCTTCATCGCCTGCCGGTTCTCGAGCACATAAGAGACACCGGAAGGGCAACGCACATTGTCTTCCAGCACGAGATAATTGCCGCCGCGATCGCGAATCAGATCCGTGCCGCAAATATGGATGTAAATGTTATGCGGCACTTCCGAATACATGAACTCAGGGCGAAAATGCGCCGCTTCCCAGACGATCGGCTTCGGAATCACGCCATCGCGCAGAATGTTTTGCTCGTGATACACATCGTGCAGAAAAAGATTGAGCGCATTGATGCGCTGCACGAGCCCACGTTCGACCCGCTCCCATTCCGGCGCTGGAATAATGCGCGGAATGAGATCGAAGGGAAAAATGCGCTCGGTTCCCTGGCCATCGTTATAGACCGTGAAAGTCACCCCCTGGGTAAGAAAGCTGGCCGCCGCCAGGTCGCGTTTGCGGGCAAAATCGGCCCGTCCCATTTCCTTGAACGCCGTCAACAACCTGCTGTAGTGAGGACGCGCCACCCCGGGCGCGGAGAACATTTCGTCAAAAAAGTCAGCGACCTCGTACTGAGAAAACAGGCCGGACATTGGAATTATCACTTTGTCAGCGTAGAAGAACCACGCAATGAAAAACGGGTCGACCGAAGCGGACCACCGCCGCGCCTGTCAGCGCGTGCGGGCACGTTTTCGGCCGCGCATTTTGCGTCGCTACGTCTCTTCCAAGCTGCGGACCGACCCCATGTTCCCTGTCGCCTATGAATTATTGCGCGATGCGAGCGAACCGATCATTGACCTGGGCTGCGGCGTTGGGTTGCTTCCGTTCTATCTGCGCGAGCGCGGCGTTCGGATGCCGATTCTGGGAATCGATTGTGATGCCGGCAAAATCGCGCGCGCGAAGGAAATCGGGACATCTTACAAGGACGTAAAATTTGTTAGGCAGGATGCACGTCAACCCCTTCCCAGCAAGGGCACGATTCTGCTGTTCGATTTGCTGCATTATCTGCCGCCGCTGGAACAAGCCGATCTCTTGGAGCATATCGCGGGTTGCGTTGCCCCGAATGGAATGCTGCTCCTGCGCGATTGCCCTCGGGACAAGAATCTGCGCTATTGGTTCACCTACCTGGCTGAGCGGCTCGGGCAGATGGTCTCGTGGAATCTCGCGGGCAAACTCTATTATCCATCGCGCGAGTCGATCGTGGCTGCCTTTGCCGACGGGCAGTTTTCCTTGACGATCGCGCCGCTCTGGGGTGGAACTCCCTTCAACAGTCACTTATTTCTCTTGCGCAGTCGGCCGGCGACAGATGCCGCCCTTCTCAGGACATGACTCAAACAGTTTTTATTTTCGTCTCTTTCGGAGCCGCAGCGATGTCGATAAATCGCTTTGGCCTGCCTACCACCTCGTAATGCTGTATCGGTTCGTTAGGCATTTTTGCCGGCAAGTCTTTTCCAACACCACGCGCCTGCGCTTTCGCGCCATCGGACCCGAACCTCAGGGTGGCTACATTCTTGCCTGCAGCCACGCCAGCCATTTCGATCCGATCTGCCTAAGTGCGCTGATGCGGCGGCAGATTTATTGGATGGCGCGCCTGGAGTTCTATCATCACTGGTGGGCGGCTCCATTGCTGCAGGTGATGGGTGCGTTTCCGGTCAATCGCCAGGGAGTGCCCGTTCGCGCAATCAAGCAGGCGATTCGTTTAGCGAAAAACGATAAAGTCGTAGGCGTCTTCGTGGAAGGCGAAGTGAAGCGAAATGCAGGGTCGGTGTTTTTCGAGGGAAAAATCAAACGTGGCGCATGCCTGATCTCGCAACGCAGCGGACGTCCTGTCGTTCCCTGCGTGCTTCTGGGCGCCGAAGCGCTCATGACAATCCAACGCTATTCCATGGTACGCCGGGCACCGCTCTGGCTCGCGCGCGGTGCACCGATATATCCGCCGTCCGCGAGAGCGCGCCGCGAGCAGCGCGCCGTCATGGCAGATGAAATTGAGCAATCAATGCGTAATCTCTTCCGCCAATTGCGTCAGTATCGCGCCCCGATGGCTCGTCGCCGCCGCGCCTGGATGAAGGAGCTGCGTTCTGATATCGCCCTGCACACTTCTTATGGAAACTAAAAGTCGTCCACCGACCGAGGACCTCGAAGAGAGACTTATGAATCTGATCAGCGAGCAAGTACTCGAGGCGCCCGCTGATTTTTCGCCCGATACGAATCTTTACGAGACAGGCCTTGATTCGATGGCCATTATGCAACTGCTGCTCGCGCTCGAGGAAGAGTTCGGAATTTCGCTGCCAGTCGAGACCGTTTCACGGAGAAATTTTTCATCTGTGCGCGCCGTCGCCCAACTATTGCAGAGCAAGTTTGCCGGCGAGGAAATTCCGGAGATCCACCCCTCCGAGTCTTTCGCCCCTTGTCTCGCCGCTTCGCGCCATCGCAACGGGGTCAACGGTTCCGATGCCCCAAAGGAAGCGGAACCCAGAAGCGAGAAGTTCGTCTGGGTGCCCCTGCGAAGTTGCGACTATTTTGTTCTAAGCTTCGACGGCCTTTCACGCCGGACCGGTCAAGGGGGCCATCGCGCGTCGTCCTTTCTCGTTCTCGACCGACTGCCCGACGTCGCTCGGCTGCGCAAAGCTTTGGAAAACGCGACACGTCACTTTCCCATGCTCTCCGCGCAACTGCGGCGCAAGGGAATATTCGGCTCGCTTGGTTGGGTGCCTGCGCGCGCGCCGGCCGTGCCAGAGCTAGCGCTGTATTCCGAGGAAGGCTCGCCCGGTGCGCTCCTTGCCGAGGGTGCGCAGCGTTGCAGGGACGCGCACAACGTCATGGAAGAGATTGTTAACACTCCTCTCCCGCGCCCACAGCCCGGTCATTGGGCGAAGTCGCGTTTTGCCCTCCTCGAAAGACGCGATGGCGGCTCGGTTCTTATCTTTTCCTGGAACCATCTCATGATCGATGGCGTCGGTGCCGAGCTGTTTATCGAGGAACTCGAACAACTTGGCATGGGGTCGCCGCATCGGCCGCCGGTGAGCCAGTTTGGAGAAGGGATGAATGGTTCGGAGCCAACCTGGCGCGAGCGCTGTATCGCTTCCCGGCCGATGGTGAACCAGTTCCGCGAGCTGGTGAGAAAACCATTCGCCTGCCTCGGATCACGCCGACCCGCGGCAGGTCGCACCCATTTTGCCATCCACACCCTAACCGAAGCGGAAACACGCATCGTGCATGAGCGCTGCAATCAACTTTGCGGACCGCTCGTTACAATGCCGTTCTATCTCGCCTGCATAATGCGGGCACACGATCGCGTCTTTGCCTCGCGTGGCCTCGCGCCCGAGTCGCATGTTTGCAGCGTGCCGGTGCAGGTGCGGCGCAAGGGCTCGCGCGGCCCGCTCTTTCAAAATCATCTCACGATGTTTTTCGGCGCGCTTGAGCGCAAAGACCTCAGTACGCTCGAGGGCGCGGTCACATCACTGATGGAGCAGCACGCGCGTTTTACTCGCGAGCGTCTCGGCGATTCGCTCAATGAACTCATGCATGCGATGAGCCCGATTCCTTCCTGGCTTTACATGACTTTCATCTCGCTTCAGATGAAAGGTCCATTCGCCTCGTTTTTTCATTCACACACCGGCGAGTTCGCCGCCGGACTCAACCGATTTTTCGGCGCTGAAATCGTGAACGCTTTTCATGTTCCGGGCGTTCCGACTCCGCCCGGCACGGGCATTTTCTGCAACGAGAAGAACGGCAAACTAGTCCTCACCACCTGCTGGCACGAGTCCGTCCTAAGCGACGCTGAGCGCGAAATGATGATGGAGCAATTGCTCCACGACCTGGGCGTGGCATGAACGTCTTCGAGGTTGTTGTCGCGGGGGGTGGCAGCGCGGGTCTTGCCGCCGCCGTGGCGGCTGCGCGCGCGGGCGCGAAAACCCTTCTTATCGAACGCGGGGGCGCACTCGGCGGCATGCCGGTTTCAGCTTTTGTTCACACCATTTGCGGGCTCTACACGATCGACCATTTGCCTGGCGAAGGTTTTGCCAACGAGGGTTTCGCAGCCGAATTTGCGCATGCGCTTTTGCAACGCGGAGGCGCACGAGGACCAATACGTTTGGGAAGGCTCGACGTCCTCTTGCACGAGCCGGTGAAGTTTGCTGCGCTGGCAGATGACTTCGCTTCTTCGACTGCGAAGTTGACCATCTGGCTGCATAGTGAATTAGCGCGCGTCGATCGAAGCGCGGAACGAATAGATCGAATCGAGGTCTTGTGCCGCGGCCGAAGCCTGACTGTTGAAGGAAAAGGATTCATCGACACCACCGGAGACGCCGCGCTCACCTCCCTCGCGGGCGCGGAATACGAGCAGGAACCAACCGCATCGTTACAACGCCCGGCTTATATCGCGCAGCTTCGCGGTTTACCTCGACGACATCTCGAGGAAGCCGGTCGGCTGCAACTGGCCTATCTCATTGCGCGCGCGGTCAAGAGCGGCCGACTCCCTGGTGAATCGTTAGGCGCAGGTTTTCGTGAAGGCGTGCAAGAAAACAGCTCCTATCTGACGATTGATCTGGCGGGCGATCCGCGCGTTCTGGGCGAGTGGGATCCGACGTCACCTGAACTTCTTACGGGTGTCGAGCTTGCCGGGCGTCGGGTCGCGGAAGCGATCGCAACTTATCTGCGAGAGAATCTCGAAGGCTGTGAGCATTGCGCCGTCGCTGCCTGGCCGGCTCGGGCCGGTGTGCGTGAGAGTCGAAGAATTTCAGGCGTCTACCAACTGCTGGGCGAGGATCTCTTGCGCGGGCGGCAGTTTTCCGACACAATCGCGTACGCGACCTGGCCACTTGAATTGCGCGAACGGGCTACGGGCGCACGATGGCGTTTTCCCGAAGGACGAAGCAGCGAGATTCCGTTGCGCAGCCTGCATCATCGCACGGTGGCGAATCTTTGGAGCGCCGGTCGCTGCCTGGCGTCGGATCATGCCGCCCAGGCTTCAATTCGCGTTATCGGAACCTGTCTCGCGACGGGCGAAGCCGCTGGCATTGCCGCCGCGCTTGCGCCCGCCTCGATCAGCGATTGGCCCACGTTTGCCGAGACCTTGAAAAGCGCGCGCCGGAATTTTGTCCGAACATGCTAAACATTGCCGCTGAAATATTCGCGCGGAGCAACCCAGACGCGCCTGCGCTTCTTGCCGGCGACCGGATGCTGACCTTCGGCGAATTGGAATCACTCACCGTTGCCGCCCGCAATGCGCTTGGCGACGCCGGTCGGGGACGGATCGGACTTTATTGCCCGAATGGAATCGCGCACATTGTCTGGTCGCTGGCCGTGCTACACGCCGGTGGCGTGCTGGTCCCTATCGCGCCTGAGCTCAGTTCCTGGGAACGCCAGCAGGTCTTGCAACTTACCGGCCTCGACGCGGTGCTTTGCGCCGACGGAAAATTCTGGACCGCCCCACTTCCGCTAACGAACTCGCTCCACGTCCCTGGCCTGGGACCCGGCACTTTGCTTGGTGGCCGCGAGCAGCCGGCGACGGAGTTCGATCAAAACCAACTGGCCACGCTTAATCCCGCACTGATTCGTTTCAGCTCCGGTACAACTGGTCATCGCAAAGGCGTTGTTATGTCGCATGAAACGCTGTTGGATCGCGTCACTGCGGCGAATGCCGGTTTGGGAATCGGTCCAGGCGACCGCGTCATTTGGACCTTGCCGATGGCGCATCACTTCGCGGTTTCAATCATTCTTTATCTGTTGCACGGCGCAACAACCGTGATCGAGCTGTCGCATCTTGGCGAAGATGTTTTCTGCGCACTCGAGGAAAAGCAGGGCACTGTCCTCTACGCTTCGCCGTTTCACTACGCACTTCTCGCCAGTTATGCAGAAACGCATTCCATCGGAAGTTTGCGTCTCGCCGTTTCGACTGCGGCCGCATTACCCGAGGCAACGGCCGTCGCTTTCCGAGAACGCTTCGACCTGCCGCTCACGCAGGCATTAGGCATCATCGAATGCGGCCTGCCATTGATCAATAAACGCTGGGCGAGCACCAAACCACTTTCGGTCGGCGAGCCGCAACCGGCCTTTGAACTCTCGCTCCGCGGAGCAGACGGCGTCGAAGTAGCACAAGGAGAAATTGGCGAACTCTTTGTTCGCGGACCGGGCTTCGCGGATGCCTACCTCATACCGTGGATGTCGCGCGATGAGATTCTCGAAGGCGGTTGGTTTCGCACTGGCGACTTTGCGTCGCGCGATGTCGACGGGGCGATCTTCCTTCATGGCCGGACCCATAGCGTGATCAACGTCGGCGGCATGAAATGCTTTCCCGAAGAAACCGAAGCACTCCTCAACACGTTTCCCGGGATCAAAGAGACACGTGTCATGGCACAGGAAAATCCGACTTTCGGACAAGTGCCGATGGCAGAGATTGTCCCGAGCGATCCCGCCATGCCGCCGAAGATTCCGCAACTGATCGCGTTTTGCCGGGAGCGGCTTTCGAATTACAAGCGACCGGTAAAATTTGTTTTCGTTAGGGAACTGCCAAAGACCGCGAGCGGAAAAATTCGACGCACGAGATAGCATGCAAACCAAGGACCAGACCGTCAGAACCGTCGCTGTTATCGGCGGCGGACCATCGGGCGCCACCGTCGCCGCTTTCCTCGCCCGCGCCGGATTTTCAGTCGTGATTTTCGATCAGGGCTCACGACCCGATCTCGTCGTCGGCGAATCGCTCGTGCCGCAACTGGTGCCGATCTTTCGCGAGCTGGGGATCGAGGAACGCGTCGCCGGGCTTGGAATTAAGAAACCCGGCGTGACGGTGACTTTTGACGCCAACGAAGAGATCAAGCTTTCTTTCACCGCCGTGCGCGGAGTGTTGCCCACCTACGCCTACAACGTTCCGCGCGACGCCTTTGACCAATTGCTCCTGGACGTGGCCCGCGAATCCGGCGCGCGCCTTGTGCCGCGGGCCGCAGCCCTCGAAATCAACCCGACAACGAAGATCGCGCGACTCAAAGCAGAATCGTTAGGCATGATTCCGGAGTGGAAGGGCAGACAGCCGGACTTGTTCATCGACGCCACCGGACGACGCCGTCTATTCGCAAGACTGGCCGGCGTTGAAGCGATTGTGGGAGAGCGCAAGGATGTTTCGCATTTTGCTCATTATGAAGATTGTCCGATGCCAGAGCCGGTCGGTCAGGTCATTACCATGCGGCTGGCATATGGCTGGGGTTGGCGGATTCCGCTCCCGGGTCCCAAGCTCTCCGTTGGCGTTGTTCTGAACAAAGAAGATGCGAAGCGGTTCGGCAACACGCCTGAGGAACAGCTGGAAGGCATCATCGACGACGACCCACGTCTCGGCGTCGAACTCAAGGATCGTCGCCGCGTCTCGCCGATTGCGACCTACGCAAATTATCAACTCATCTCCAAGTGCGGCTCGGGGCCGAACTGGGCCATGGTCGGCGATGCGTTTGGTTTCGTTGATCCAATGTTGTCGCCCGGAGTTTGTATGGCCATGGAGTCGGCGCAAGAACTGGCTAAAGCGGTGCGAGCAAATGGCGCGAGCAAGAGCGGACTCGCGCCTCGCCTGACCGATTATTGGCATTGGCTCGCCGCCACGCTTTCCGCCTGGCAGAACCTGATCGACTATTTCTACGACGGCCGCATTTTCGCCATGCAGAAAACCGGTATGGACATGGGCGGGCGTTTTCCAGGAAAACTCAACGAAATCATACAACGGCACATCGAGAAAAATCTCAGCGGGATGGCATCAGGCGCGTACATAGCGCGACCTTACAGTCGATTTCTTCTGCGTTTCCTCGGCCGCTACGGAATCCGCGGTTGGGAGCCAGCTCAATTCGCCATTCGTTAGGCGTGGCTCCGATTCATCAGCCAGCGGCGCGCTTCTGGCAGGAGAAAAATCGAAATGAGCGCGTCGATCACCAGCCCTAGTGCACAGGTCTGACCGAGCGACGCGAGTCCACGATTGTTGGCCCACGTGATTGAGCCGAACCCTGCTGAAGCGGAAGCAGCACAGAGAACGATCACCTGACCGAGGGTGGCCCGTGCAGCCACCGCGTCACCGCCGTTCCGCCGCAGCTCAAGCAGAAGCAAAATGCTGTAATCCGTCCCCGTGCCTAACAATAAGAGGATCGCGGCCAGGTTGAAGAAATTCCACGTCATTCCGAGAAGCGACATCACACCAGCGAGAGTGGCGAGGACGAGCGCCGTGATCCCGACGAACAACCCAACATCACGCAGGCTGCGAAACGCGATTGCGAGAATGAGGAGGACCAGACTAACGAGTCCAACAATTGTTTGCAGAAACTCCTTCGGGATTTCGCGTAATAGTTCGTCCCCGAGTAATCCCCAGCTGGCGAGATAAACGCCCTCGCCCTGAAGCAGGTTCGCCAGCGCCTGGTGTTTTCCCGGCACCGGATGAAGCAGTCCCAGCGCCGCGACCTGAGCGTCGCGATGACTTGCGACCCGGCGCAGGATCCAATGGCTGGCCGGATTCTCCGGCCAAATCGGCGGTTTGCGCTCGCCCCATTGGGCGAATTGTTGAAAAACATTTCTCGTTAGGCCGAGGGATTCTTCGGTGAAACCGTTGGCCAGCACAACTTGCTGCAGGCGCGGCAGCTCATTCACCAGCCCGCGCAGCCGCGGTAGATTGCACGTCTGGTTTTTGACCGAGGGCCAAAGCGGTAACGCGGAGCGATAGCTCGTCACCAACCCTTGCGCCTTGGCCGCATGCAGTCGGGCATCGGCCCATTCCAAACGTTGCCGCACTGTCTCGTCATCGGGACCGGTCACAATCAGACTGACGAAATCGGCGTCATTTGTCAGGCGCGCAGTCAACTGATCCATCGCGTCGTAGGCACCGCTCTTTCGCGGTCGCAAGGTACGCGCGGAGAAGTCCGCCCGAGGCGGACCCTTCCAGATCAGACCGACGGTCGCGATTCCAAGGAGCGCCAGAGTGAACCAGATTCCTGCGCGCACGAAACCTGGCGAAGTGAAAAACCGTTTACCCCAGTTTCCGCGGTCATCCGTTTTCGGATAACGAGCGGCGATCTGCGCAAAGACTCCCAACATTACTGTCGCGCCGACCAGCACACCGATCCCAACCAAATTTCCCAGCTGTGAAAGACCGGGCAGACTGCTCAAGTTCAGAGCAAAGAAAGCCGCCGCCGTCGTGCCGGAAGTCCAGAGAATGTTTTGCAGACAATCCTTCTGCAGGACGCGCACCGAGCCGTGGTGCGAGAGCGAGCGTTGATAAACGAAATATCCGTAATCGACGCTCAGGCCAATCATGATTGAGGCAAAGCCGACCCCAATGACGGTCAGTTGCGGAAGGAACAGACCGGCGAAAGCGAGCGAAACGAGGAAAATGACGATCAACATCGTCATCAAATCGCGAAGCGGCCCGTGGCGGTGATAGCAGAGCCAGAAGATGATTCCGATGAGCAACATGGTAACGAAGCCAGAGGAACACATGTCGAACTGCATGCTGCCCGAGATATCGGCGACAAATGCTGGCTCGCCGGTTAATCCCACCTTCACTCCGGTTGGGAGATGGGTCTGAGAGATAGTCGCGCGAATCTCACGAATCCAGGAGATGTTATCGCGATAGGTGCGAAATCTTCGCGCTCCTTCGACGTAAAGCACGCGAAACTTGCCATCAGCGGAAGAGAATTCCGATTGAGCCGTCTGGGAGAAGAAATCGCCTGTCGTCAGGGGAAGCGTCAGGCCAAAAGGATCGTAGCCAAGCAGCGCCAGTTCCTGCGGGGAGATCGTTTCGCTCAATTTCTCCAGGGTTTCCTGCGCCGTTCTTGCCGCCTGTCCGGGCGCGATCCGGGCGAGCAGCGCGTCGCTTTCAGCCGGGGTTTCATTCAGGACCAGCCAGGCGACAAACTCTGAAAGCTGCACCGGATTCTTCTCCCAGGGCGGCTCGGATACGACCTGCCTAACGATCGTGTTCCTACTGCGCAGGGCCCCGGCAATGGATTCCGTCGCGCTCTCTGCCTCCTTTGCCCGCTCGGCGGTAACCGTAACGATAAGTTCGTTAGGCAAAGAGAAATGTTGGAGGAAAAGCGAAAGACCCCGCACCGCGCGCAAATTGGTCGGAAGGAGTCGCAGAACGTCAACGTCAAAGGAAATGTGGGAAAGGCCGGCGTAGAGAAAAACGAGCAAAAGGACAACCAGTCCCGCTGCTCTAATTTTTCGCATTCAGGACCTCATACCCGCTGACCGGAAACTCGAAAACGGAACGCGGGATCGATTGGTTGATCTCGACCTGTGTAAATTCGTTTTCAATCGCCGCACCACTTCGCAGTCGCATCCCGAAGGCAAGCAGATGACCATCCGAGACCTTGAAAGTGAGGCTGATGCCTTCCAGAAATTTTCGCGCGTCATCCTGCCTGGGGAGAATCGAAATTTCGCAGCGATCGTCGGACGATTGCACGCTGAGGACATCGAAACGGCTTATGAAATCGGCATAGTTTTTCGCCACGGGCGTGTCCATCATGGCTGCTCCCTGCATCCCAAGCTGCCTTTGCGCTTCCTGCGGATCGAGCGGACGCATCTGCCGTTTGAACGGCGAAATCAGATCAACGTTGCGGCCGTGGCGCACAACAACGGTCTTGGGCGGATCCCCGAGTTGCCAGCGAAAGAGATCGGGTTTCACCAGCCACAGGTGGCCCTTGTTCCTGATTGGGCTTTGCAGGGAACGAAGCGAACGCGTTTGGACGAAGTCCGCGCTGAGCGACTTGATGTCGTGCTGCCGTTCCAGCCAGATTTGGATCAGTTTTTTTTCGTTAGGCTGCTCGGCCTTCGCCGAGGCAACCGCCAGCATAACGAACAAAAAAAATCCCGTTCCCCGCCGCACAGTGCGATCTAGCAGTAGCCTTCGATCGACGCAATCAATTAGCCTTGAGCAACGAGGCGTTCGGTCCGCGGAATGACGCAGCGGTAGCCTTCAGTCTTCGCGCGTCCGAGAAAACGCCGAAGACAGTCGCGTGCGATCGGCGTGTCTTCATGCAGGAGGACAATGCCGCCCGGACGGAGCCGGCGAAAAATTCGATCGAGCACGCGATCGATATCGCGCGAGGTGGTGTCAAAGCCGCGCGCGCTCCAGCCAACCAACCGTAGCCCACGTCTGGCGAGGAGCGGGTGGACGAAAAAATTTTTCATCCCGGCTACTGCGCGAAAAAACTCGGGCGTCGTGCCGGTGATGCTCTTCAGTTTATTGCTACAGTCGTCGATTTCCACACGGAGCCGGTTTTTCGGCAAAGCCCAGAATGATCCGCTTGGATGATTATAAGTGTGGTTCCCGATACTGTGTCCTCGCCTAACGATCTCGTGAATCAAATCTGGATACTGTTCGGCGCGTTTACCCTTCACGAAAAAGGTCGCCTGCGCTTGATGTTCATCCAGCAAATCGAGCAGGGCCGGCGTATCACGCGCCTGCGGCCCATCATCGATCGTCAGCCAAATTTCCTTTTCGTTAGGCATGAAACCAATCACGACCGGTCCCCACCAGGGCGAATTTGCCACCAGGGTCGGCCAGAGCATCAGCATGTGAGAAGTGAAAAGAACTGTGAGGGCGAGTAGCGGATGAGACGCCACCATCGCGAGAAAGAAGAGAACAGCCCCAATCGCAAAACCGAGAATCCATCGACGCGTAATTCTAATTCGCATGGGCCAGCTTTTCGGCAGCGATTGCCAGCAGGTTAAGGAGAACAAGTCCCAGCCAAAACCCGCCGAGCGATTTCAGCCAGAATGCATCCGCCCCCAGGAAAAGAAGCGCAACGAGGGTGGTGAGTGCGGTGATGATGACGCTCTGAAAATGATTGTTAGGCAAAGAGACGAAAAGCCCAAACTTGCGAAAAATCCGGAGAACGAGCGAAATCGCATAATAGAGAAGAAGAAGGTAGACCCAGGTCGCGATCGGCAGCAGCGATAGACCCAGAACCAGCGACCAGCCTGGCCTGACAAGCGGAATGATCAGCAGTCGCGTGAGAAAAATGTAATGCGTCGCGAAGATGAGCAGGCAAACCGCATAAGCTTCCAGCGCGCTGAATTGCGCCTGGCGCACGCGTTTGCCCGCCAATCGTGCCAGCATGCGCGGCAAAGCAAAACCGTAGCCCAATTCCAATTGATCCGCGCTGCTCACGGGAAAATCGGGACGAAGGAAAACCATTGCGACCAGCGAAGCACAAGCACCTTTTCCAAGGTTCGACACCAGGCGTTCATGGCCCGATCGACGCTGACATCCCGGGGTTCCTCGCTGCGCCGGCACTCAATCGGTGGGCAGGCGATGATCTTGTAATGATGATAACCCGTGCGGACGACAAAGACGGGAAAGATCGGCACCTGCGCGACAAACGCGAGCATGAACGGACCTTCCGGCAGCCTAACGACCCGATCAAAAAGCCGGGTTTCACGATAGGCGACGTCCCCGGCCACGCGATCGCCCTGAATCGAGACGATCTGGCCGTCGCGCAACGCGTTGAGCAACTCAAATGGCAGCTGCATCCCGGCGGTGTTGTAAGCGACTCGAACCGCCCCGCCACCCGCGCGCTCGAGTGAAGCGTCGAGATGTTGTGCGGTCCGTTTGTCTGTCTCGGGGGCGCGCACCATGCGAATTTCCCGTAGAAAACGGTGCGCGAAGATTGCCGCGCCGAGATCGTAATTGCCCATATGCGCGGTGAGGAGGACTGCGCCCTCCGCGGCCGCGAGGCAATCGAGAAATTCCGCGCCCTCGATCGAATAAGCGAATTCGTTGCGATTGAGCTTGAAGTCGGCCGCGTCGGAAATGGTCCAGGCAAAGTTGTAAAAGGTGAGAAAGGCGCGCGCGTAATTTGTCAGGGGAAAAGAACGTCGGCGGATGACGCGGAGATTAGAGAGGACAGCGCGTCGCGCGGGGACGGCGAAAAAGAAAAAGAAGATCGTCCAGAAAAGGATTGTTATTGGGATGAGGTAGAACGGGACGTTCGTTACGCCGAAATCCAGATAGTGCCGCCAGAGGACGCCGCGAACGGCGAAGCGACGAAACCAGCTGCGAGTATCGGCCATAGAATGCGCGAGCTTTCAGCTTGCGTCCGGCTCCATGCAAGCTGCAAGCCTGCGTTATCCTTGGGCCTCGGCCGTCCGATGAGCAGGCGTGGCGGCAGCCTCTTTTTGCCCCGTGAAATAAAAACGCAAATTGAGCAGCTCCGCCTTCCACCATCGGAAAAGCCCTTTGCGCAGCAGCTTTTGCAGGCGCACGTCCGGTACAAAACCGTCATAGAGCTCGCGCCAGCCGGCGTTGTGTCGGCCGGTGACGCCATGCGCGATGCGGTTACGCGCCAGCGCGCCAAGACGGCGATTGTAGAACTTCATCATTCCGCCAAAGATTCGGCCCTGGAGGCCTTCGAACGGAAGTTGCAGAAAAGCCTCTTCGGGATTCGCGTAAGCCGGCCTAACGAGTCCGAGAAAGTAAGTCCCAACATCGAGAAGAAGTGCGGCCGACATGAGATCGGCTTCCCCGAGATAGAAATATTTGTCCTTGTAAAGAGTCTCGAACCAATAGCGATAACTAACGGGAAATTGCTCGTTGTAATAGCGCAGACGCGCGGTGACATCCTCTCCGTCTAACGAACGCGCCACAAAATCGCTCACCACCGAAGTGGTGTAGGCGCAAAGGTCGAGTCCCGGACTGTAAAGCGGATCGAGGAAGCTGGCGGCATCGCCGACGATCGCCCAGCCATCGCCGCAAACTTGTGTGCTGAAGTAAGGCAAATCGGAATAAGCCCGCGTGTCGTGAGGAACAATTTGCGCTTCGCGAAAAATTTCTCGCCCGACCGGATGCGCGAGGATGTGTTGCAGGAGGCGCTCGCCTAAATTCGCGCCTTCAGGCAAAGCGAAGAGACGGCTGTCGTAAACCAGTCCCGCACTGTAATCGCCGCCCTTGAGCGGAATGATCCAACACCACCAACCCTGACCCATGAGATGGTTCGTCGCCCAGCTCCGGCCGGTGCGGGCGGCAGCGGCATAACCAGGAAATCGTTCCCGCCACTCGTAGCTGTCCCAATCCTTCACCCCGCTGAAACGCGCCCAGACGGCGTTAATCGGATGTGCAGAATTCTGCCGAAAATAACCCAATTTGCGGGAGAGAAACGAGGCGCGTCCGGTGGCATCGATCACCCAGCGCGAATCCACGTCGCGCTCAGCGCCGTCCACGTTTACGCCTAACAACTGACCCTTCGCGCCATTCAAGTCACACCGTGTGACCCTGGCCGGTCGCCAGATTTCGCAACCGGCCTGCCGTGCAAGCTCGATCAGATGAGCGTCGAGTTTCGCGCGATCGACTTGGAAAGTAGGCAGCCGCGCCTGATAACGGGCGCCGATTTCGACGCAGTCGTCGAACGATTGTTCAGGACTGTGGGCGAACCATAAGCGCAGCCCCTGTTTCACGAGCTGTTCGTGGCCAAGGTAATTCGTTAGGCCGAGCACCCTGGTGAGAAAACAACTACTTACCTCCGTGGTCGATTCGCCTACTTTGCGATCAAATTCCGTGGCCTTCTCCACGATCAAAATGCGCGCCTCGGGCCGGTGACGTTTGATCAGAAGAGCCGTCGCAGCACCGGAGAATGCGCCACCGAGAATCGCGACATCGAACTCGGGCTTCATGGCATGAGGATGATGGACTGCTGCCTCTGTAAACGCAATGATCCTCCCGGCAATGATCTGCACCAATGGCCGCCTGATTTTCCCTGACCGGATTGAGGAGGGATTTTTACTTCGCGTCGCCAAGGGCAAGATCGCAGAAATTGCCCGTGAAATTCGTGCGCCTGGCGAGGAAGTGGTCGACCTGGGCGGAAACTATCTCGCGCCTGGCTTCATCGACCTGCATGTCCACGGCGCGATGGGGCGCGACACGATGGAGGCAACGGAGGAAGCGTTTCGCACCGTAATCGATTATCACGTCGGCGGCGGTACGACCTCGCTTCTTCTCACCACCGCCACCGCTCCCATCAGACAAATCGTGGAGGTCGTCAGGCAAATCGAGGCGGCGCGAGCATACTTTCCGCAGTTGCGCGGAGCGCACATCGAAGGGCCGTTCATTTCGGTGCAGAAATGCGGCGCGCAGCGGGCGGAGTTCATCGTCGAGCCGGAGCCCAAACTCGTTAGGCGGTTGCTCGAGTACCGGACAGCCATTCGGCGCATGACTTTGGCCCCTGAAGTGGCAGGCGCGACGGATTTGGTTGAGTGCCTAACGAAAAATGGAATCCAGGCCAGCGGCGGGCATAGCAATGCCTGGGAAGAAGAGGCGAGAGCAGCGTTCGAGCGCGGGATGTGTCAGGTCACTCATACTTTCAACTGCATGTCATCTCTGCGCCGGCGCGGCGGCGAGCGCGTAGCTGGTCTGCTTGAGTTCGCTTTGAGCGAGCCGAAAATTTTTTGTGAACTGATCGCCGATGGCCACCACGTCGGCACGACACTCATGCGCATGCTTTACCAGGCGAAGGGCCCAAAAGGAATTTGCCTCGTAACCGACGCGACCGCGGGAGCGGGCCTGCCTAACGACAGACGCTTCTCACTTGGGGGGGCGCAATGTGTCGTGCGCGATGGCGCGTGCTGGATGGCGGATGGTTCCGCTCTCGCCGGGAGCGCGGTCCGCATGATCGACCTCGTTAGGCAAATGGTGAAGACAGTTGGCATCCCGCTGCACGAAGCCGTGCGCATGGCTACGGAAACGCCGGCCCGGGCGATGGACTGGAGAGATAAAGGTGTCCTTGAGATTGGAAAGGACGCCGACCTCGTGGTCTTAACGCCGGCTTTGCAGGTGGCGCGCAGCTTCTGCCATGGCACCTGGTCCGAACATCGGCGAAACCTTGACAAATGAGCGCGCCGCTCATCCGCCTCGCGACTGCCGCCGACGCGGCAGCAATTAACGTTATCTACAACCATTACGTCCGCACCTCGGCGGCGACCTTCCAGATCTATGACGAAACGACGGAGGAACGTGCCGAGGAGCTCCGAACCCGGCCTAACGAACAGCCGATGATCGTGCTCGAGGCCGCGGGCGAGATTGTCGGCTGGGGCGCGCTTTCCTCATTTCGCTCACGCTGTGCCTATCGCGAGACAATCGAGCTGTCGCTTTATGTCCGGCACGATTGTCATCGCCACGGATACGGTCGGATGATCGCGCAGGAGCTGATCGTACTCGCCTGCTCGTTAGGCTACCACACTATCCTCGCGGTCTCGTGCGAGGAATCGATTGGAAGCGTGGCGCTCTTGAAATCGTTAGGCTTTGTCGAAGCGGGTTGCCTGCGTGAAGTAGGGTTGAAATTCGGACGCCGCTTCAATGTGCATTACTTGCAGCTCATGCTCGCGAGCCCAGCCACCGAGGCGTAATTTCTCCCGCCGTCGATTTGATTGCAGCGAAAGGCGAAGAAGCGAGACTAACGACGATGAAATACGACAATACCGATTATGGTGAAATCGACCTCATGAAAGGGCTGCTGGCCGGTGTGGCCGGTGGTTTGCTCGCCTCGTTCTTGATGGAGCAATTTCAGGCCGCCTGGAGTGCGGCCGCGGCAGCGATGCGTTCTTCGGAAAAAAAGCACGGTGGTCGCAAGCCTGATCCGGCAACGGTGAAAGCGGCCAATTTGATCACCGAGAAAGTGAGCGGCCACAAAATACCCTCGGAATACAAGCCGATTGCCGGCGAGGCCGTGCATTACGGGATGGGCGCGACCTCCGCAGCCGCCTACGGCGTTCTGGCAGAAATGGCGCCGATGGTAACGTTAGGCGACGGTGTCGTGTTTGGGACGGGCGTTTGGTTGCTGGCGGATGAGGTTGCAGTGCCGGCCGCCGGTCTTTCCAAGCCGGCCAGGGAAATTCCCCTAACGATTCATCTTTACGCACTCGCCTCGCACCTGGTTTACGGCTGGATTACTGAAACCGTGCGACGCGCAGTACGCCGCGCGCTTTAACAAACCAGTTTTGATCGCAAGCGCGCTGAAATCCGTTCCAGGTAGTTCGCCATGAAGGCGCGGGGATTCTTCGCGGAGCTAAAGCGACGTCACGTTTATCGCGCCGCGGTCGTCTATACGATGACGAGCTGGCTCATCATCCAGGTCACGACTCAGGTCTCTCCCTTTTTCGCCGTGCCGAGCTGGCTCGTTAGGCTGATCATCATCCTGCTTGTCGCAGGTTTTCCAATTGCGGTCGCACTGGCCTGGGCTTTTGAGCTCACACCAGAAGGACTGGTTAAGACGGACGAGATGCCGACCGGGAAAACTGGCGGCTGGCCGGTAGTTCATCAGGTTTACACCGGCGTGGTCGGCATCCTGGCGATCACCATCGCAGTCTTGCTTTATCTCCGTTTTTCTCCCGAAAAACGACAGCGCCCGGAGGCGATACCCGAAAAGAGCATCGCCGTTCTGCCCTTCGCCAATCTCAGCTCTGACAAACAAAACGCCTTCTTTGCCGAGGGAATTCAGGACGATATCCTAACGAGTCTCGCTCGCATCGGTGAGTTGAAAGTCATCAGCCGAAATTCCGTCAATTTGTACCAGGCAACCGCGCAACGTGACACACGAGAAATCGGAGGCGCACTCGGTGTAGCCTATTTGCTCGAAGGTAGTGTGCGCGGCGAGCGCAATCATTTCGTGGTGAACGTGCAGTTGATTGATGCGCGTGAGGATCGGCAAGTCTGGGCTGAACACTACGATCGCAAACTCGAGGATTCACTCGGGTTGCAAGGCGAACTGGCCACGGAAATCGCGAATACCTTGCACGCCACGCTTTCGCCCGAGGAGAGGACGCGTGTCACGCAAAAGCCGACGAATAATGCGGACGCCTATGCGCTTTATCTGCGCGCTTTCGGACTCGAGCACAAACCCGACACGCTTCTGCAGGATTACAAAGAAGCAGTCGAGCTTTACGGTCGGGCGATTACGCTCGATTTATCGTTTGCTCTCGCGCACGCTCATCTCGCCACCACATGCGCAGCTATTTTTCATTTCCACGAGCCGCTCGATAGTTGGGCATCAAAGGCGCGGGCCGAAGCGGCAGCGGCTTTGCGACTCGATCCGAATCTGGCTGAGGGACACGTCGCGCTTGGACTCTGCCTTTACTGGATGGATCAAAATTACGACGCCGCTCTCGCGGAATTTGCGACCGCCACGCAACTGTTGCCTAACGACAGCGATGTGGTTGCTCTCATCGCCGCACTGAAACGACGTCAGGGACAATTCCGCGACGCGATCGCAGAATACGAGCGGGCTGCGAAGCTCGACCCGCGCAATCCGAACGTCGCTCGCAATCTCGTCTATACCTACTCCGCCTTGCGAGAGTGGAAGCAAGCATCGAAGGCGGCGGACCGCTGGCAGGAGATCGCGCCGGATTCGCTCATCGCAAAAATCCAGATCGGTTATCTCGACTTTTTTATCGGCGGAAGTACGCAACGCCTCCGTCGCATCCTCGCCGATGTCCCGGTAGAGAATGATCCAGATGGAGTCGTGACCGCTGCGCGCTGGGACGCCGCCATGATCGCGCGCGATTTTGCGGCGGCCGAAGAAGCCTTGAAAAATTCGCCTCGCCTAACGATAGACTATCTCAATGGCGGTGCGACGCCGCGCGCTTTTCTGGCAGGTTGTATCCCGCTGGCGCGCGGTGACCTGGCGAGGGCCAGGCCGCTTCTCGAAAAGGCGCGCAGCGATTTTGCCGCCGCCGCCCAGGAATCGCCCTCCAGCGCCGAAGCCCACGCCAATCTTGGTCTGGTCAACGCATTCCTGGGGCGAAGGGAAGAAGCAATCGCCGAGGGCCGGCGTGCGGCCGAGCTAAAGCCGATCGAGAAGGACGCGGTCGATGGCGCGATCGTGCTTTGTCAGCTCGCGCTCATCTACGCGCGGGTGGGGGAAAACGATCAGGCAATTCCTCTGCTCGATCGACTGCTGAAAACGCCCGGAACAATCGATAGCGCCTGCTACAGCATTACGCCTAACGATCTCAAAAATCGTTGGGAATGGGATCCACTGCGAGGCGATCCCAGGTTCAAAAAACTCGTTAGGCAATAAGGCGTTTTATACTTGATATCCCCATTCCTCCAGCTCAGCGGCCAACTCGGCGACAAATCGTCGTTGCAAGTGCGGCGGCATCTCTTCGCGCCATTGTCCGCTCTTGCCGGCACGAAGAAATTTCGCCCGGCCAGTCTCGCCCTCTTGAATGAGAGTCTGTTTCTTGCGCGCAAAGGACTGTTTATCGATCGCGCTGAAGATCTGAGCGGCGCTTCGCTCCAGCCCCAGATATTGCAGGATCCGCCGGCATTGTTCGTTAGGCGAAACCAGCAGATCCTCATAACGAATTATAGGTACGTCGATTTTCTGGTATGGCCGCCAATGCTCGCGCCAGGAAACGCGCAGCCAATTATGCACGGAAGCGCAGCCCTGAAGAAGCGCTTCGGTCATTTGCTCGAGACGATACGATCGCCTAACGAAAAGCGGATGGAGAGTGTGGCGATAAAATTTCTCGCCGCTCGGCAGAGCCCGGAAAAAGGCAACGAGTAGGGGAAAGCGATCAAATTGGAAATGACTTGCGCCCGAAATGGCAATGTCGCGCGGGTCGCGCAGCAGATAGATAAGGCGCGTATCTAAGTCGTTAGGCAAAAGATTTAACTCGGAAAGTTGATGGTGCGATTTGAAAACCCGGTAGTCCGAGAGGCGTTCCTTGCCCTCGACCGCGATTTCCTTTTTGTCCGAACCCCAAAACCCGGCCACGGGACAACCAACCAGCTCCGCCACCAGGCGCGTCGCCCAGGTGCAGCCGCTCTTTGGATAGCCGACAACGATGATCTGTTTCACGAGCGCGGACCGGCCGGTGTCCTTAGAGCAGTTCCTGGAAGGCGGCACCGAGATAGTCGAGAAGGTCGCTTGGGAGAAGGGATTCTTCGCTCGCCGGTCCGCTGAAAATCGCGATCTCGGCTGCGCGACCGCAAACCCAGGCACCGACACGCGCGGCCTCGTTAGGTGTGAGTCTTGTCCCCAGCAAACCGGCGCAGACACCGGTGAGAACGTCGCCCATTCCACCAGTTGCCATCCCTGGGTTGCCGGTGGTGTTAAAGCGCAGCGGCTGGTCCGCCTCCGCGACGAGCGTGCGACTCCCTTTTAGGAGCAGGGTAACAGGATATCGCTGGCAAAACTCTTTTGCCCAATCGGCACGCGATCGCTTTTTGCCAGGAAAAAGACGTTGCATTTCACCTGGATGCGGAGTGAGAAGGCGCAAACCCTTCACTTTTTTCAAGATGGTCATTTTTTTTGCCAGAATGTTGAGAGCATCGGCATCGATTACCATGGGCTGCTTTGCCTCGCGAATGAGCCGGAGAATCTCTGCACCATGTGTCTGGCCGAGACCAGGGCCAACGGCCCAAATATCAATCGGCTCCTCGATCAACCTGGCGTAGGAGCGGACCGGTTTCACCATTACTTCCGGCGCCGCGGCGGAGGCGACGATTTCGTAAATGTTCTCCGGAACGAAAAGTTCGACGAGTCCCGCGCCGGCGCGAAGGGCGCCTAACGAGCACATAAGGGCTGCGCCGGTAAAGCCGCGCGAACCTGCAATGATCCCAATGCGACCGAACTGGTTCTTATAGGAGGAAAATTTTCGGTGCGGCAGGTAGGCGCGCAGCGATTGCGGAATGCTTACCTCCTGAGCGAACGGAAACTCATCCCTCCGCAGCTCATCGAGCACGACAACCTCGAGACGGCCCACAAAATCGAGCGCGGCGTCGGCGACAAGGCCGGTCTTGGCATTCCCGATCGTGACGGTGCAGTTGGCGACCACGCAGTCTTTGTCGGCTTCGCCGGTCTCGCCGTCCAATCCGGAAGGAAGATCAACTGCGAAAATACAGGCGCGGTTTTGGCCTAACGAATTGATCTCACGACACGCGCTGCGAATCGGTTCGCGCAAGGGCGGATTCGCGCCCAGACCAAGCAAGCCATCCAGGATAATGGTGGATTGGTTGAGGACCGATGGTGTAGGCCTTTTCTGAGCCGAAACTTTTTCCAGTTCAGACAATTTCTTTTTCGTTAGGGCGCTCAGCTTTTCCTTTGAAAAAATTAGTCGCGTCTCGATTTCCCACCCTTCCAGCGCGAGATGACGCGCAGCGACAAAGGCGTCACCGGCGTTATGTCCCTTGCCCGCAAATACGACGCACTTTCCGGCGCGGGGAAAGAATTCTCGGATCGCCCGCGCGATGCCGGCGCCGGCCTTTTCCATCAAGGCCGCGGCCGTAATGCCGCGAACAAAAGCAGCATTCTCCGCCGCCCGCATCTCCGCCGGTGTGACAATGGGCGAGTGCACCCTACTCGTTAGACTCAGTCGACGACTTCTTCTTCTTTTTTTTCTTCGAGGTGGTGCTGCTTGAAGAACTTTTCTTGCTGCTGCTGGAGGAAGATTTTTTCCTGGAGGCGGTCGATTTCTTGTGGCTGCTTCCGCGCTTTGATGAACGACTCGAGTAGCTAGCAGAACGTTCCGGCTCCGCCCTCACGAAATCGTTGTATCTGGCAGACTGTGGGATCGGTGCGGAAACATGCGTCAGCCCGGCGACGACCGGCCGATTGAGCGGCGGGGTTCTCCCCATAACGCCGTCGGCAATGAGGTCGGCGAGTTTTTCGCGATATGTACCTTGCAAGGCGAGGCGTGCTTCGGTCGGGTTGGTGAGAAATCCGCACTCCACCAGAACCGCCGGAATGCTGGTACGCCGGAGGACGTAGTAACCACGACGGCGGATGCCGCGGTTATCAGTATAGGTGCCGCCCACAACCTGGCGATGAATGTTCGCCGCAAGAGCGGCGCTTTGGTTACTGTAGTAGTAGGTCTCGATGCCGTTTGCGCCCTCACGGGTGGCGGAATTGAAATGGACGCAGACAAAGGCGGCGTCGCGATAGCTGTTGGCGATACGAACCCGTTCGCCTAACGAGATAAAGACATCACTATCGCGGGTCATGACGACCCGATAACCGGCCGAGCGCAACTTTCTCGCCAGGCGTTGCGCGACATCAAGGTTCATCCCTTTTTCGGCGACGCGCTGATGAGGGATCCCGCCGAGATCAAAGCCACCATGACCGGCGTCGATGACGACGGTGGAAAATTGACGACCGCTCGCGACTTTCGGAGCGCCGAGGCAGGCGAACAGTGCCAGCGCAGCGGAGCAAGCCTTGAGAAGTGAAGCGTGCCGCAGAACGTGTCTCGAAGTCGACCCCATTTTTCGTTAGTCTTCCGGAGTCGAGCGCGCCGGTCGATCAGAGATTTTAGACAAAGGTTTTTCCGTGCGGAGCGGGACTGCGCGCGCGGGGTTTCCGAGCATTCCGCCCCCGACCTCGACCACACCGTCGGGTGTGCGCCGGAGACGCGGCATGGTTCGAGCCTCGGAATAGGCCTCGCGTTTGAGGAGCTTCCCGTCGAGCCCAATGACGGAATAAGCCCAAACGCGCGGGGCAGTGCAATGCAAAACATGAAGATGATTTTCGCGATCGATCTCGGCATGCGGCTGGTCGAATGAAATGACCCGGCCTAACGAAAATGTGGCGTAAACAAGACTGTTCTCCCTGTCTTCGACGCGAACATAGAGCGAAGTGTGATCAGGAAAGCGGTTGGTCATGAGCGAATAGGTGCGAGTTCCATAGCCTGTGGGTTCACCAACCGTGCGTTGCCAGATCGGGCGCGCAGAGGTGACCTCAAAAACCTTAGTCTGCGCATAAAAAAATTTGTTCAAATCGGCGAAAAAAACATTGGTCCGCACGTGGTAGACACCGAGGTCCTGAACGGGGAAAAGCGAAGTGAGATCAATCTTGCGCGTGACGGAAGTGCCGGCGGCAATTTGCAGAGGCGGTTCGTGCGGGCGCTTAATCGGTGCGAGGAGGCGGTCGCCGTCGCCAGTGATTTCAAAGCCGTACCAGGCCTGGTCGCCGTTGTCGCGCAGCTCGATGCCGCGTCCGGCGAGATTAGTGATCGTGACCGTAGCAAGCACCGGCTCGTAAGCAATATATTGCAGACGACGGAATTTTAGATCGACTTGAATTTGCCCTTCCGCGATCGCGATTGCGCCAAACAAGAGAAGGGCAGTGAGGGTGCGGCACATAGGCGCTTAAAATACTGCAACGGGAGGAGGGAAACTGGTCGAGAATTCTAGCAGCCCTGCTTGCGCCGCGCTAGAAGACATATCCCTCCGTCCTTCGAAAACGCCTGATCACTGAGTCGGCGTGTTGATGGGCGGTGGGAAAAGATTGAGCAAACGGGTCGGATCAGCCCGGACGACTTGGAGTTGATCTTTGTAATAGAGGCGGACGATGTATCCGAGATACTGGCGCGGACCACTCTCGCTCGTCGGCAGCAGTGAGCCTGCGGCGTTTGGTTCGCGCTCGGCGAGCTTCGCTTTCTCGACGGAATCGGGAACCTCGACCGGGCGCGGCGCACCAGGCGGCGGAGATTTGGGACGCAGATAGGTCACATCGAGCACCTCTGTGCCGGTGCCGGCCCAATCATGCCCAGGCGTAATCCACTCGTAGCTCACGTCGGCATTTGTTAGAACGACCTGGTCGTTGTTTACCATGTCGTAAAAGAAGACTTGGATTTTCACCTTGGTGTGATCGATCTCCGCGCCCGGCCGCTTCTTGACCCCAACGCGCAGGCGCAACTTCGCTTCGGCTTCTGGATCGTTCAGAGTCTTCAGGCTGATTTCGGAAATGCCAAAAGTCGAGCCATCAGGAATGCCTGCGGCGTCGCCAGAAGTAGCCGGAGTGCTGTCGGCGAGAGGCGCGTCTTTTGCCGGAACACCAACCCGTAATTTCAACTCGGCTAGCTGATAGAGCGGACCAGCTCCCGCGCCTAACGACTGCAGTCGGCGCCAGACTTCATTCGAGCGATCGAAAAGCTGCATCGACTCGTAGGTCAATGCCAGCTCGGCCAGGATTTCGGGATTACCCGGATCGAGCGCGCTGGCCTGCTGCAACTTTGCAATTGCATTTGTCGTATCGCCGCGATCGCGAAAGCCTCTGGCCAACCGAAGAAGTGTCTCGGGCACCGATTTGGGCGGGTTGTTCGCGGGACGCACCGTGGCCGCTGGCAACCCAGCCACGGCAGCGACCTTGACCGGCTTCGGCGTCGGTGTTTCAGGTTCCTTTGGACGACGGAAAAGCCTGGCCTCAATCGCGCGGCGCCGTATGGCCGCCTCATTCTGATGGGGGCGATGGGTTACGAAATAAAGCGCAGCGATAATTTGCACAGCCGCCACTGTCCCGAGCAGCACCATGGCAACCGCGAAAGTACGTTGCGCTCTGTTGCCTTGACGAAGGGAGACCGCGCTCATGACGGGATTTCTTCTGTATGCGAGCCCGGCGAAAGGTGTCAATCGCTCGATCGCCTGTTCACTCATTTCAGAGCAACAAGCGAATCTCGTGCCGCTGCTCTGGAAGAAAGTGGACGGGCGAGGACTGGCGAAACCTTCGCTCCTCTTTCCTACCGCGAAATATCGGCCTGGCTCAGCATTTTGAATCCTTCACCCTGGAGAACGTTGCAGGCGCACTCCGCATCGTCCACGTGCATGGCGAGTGCGGCCATTCCGTGCGGACGGGTAAGAAGAGGGTAACTAAAATGCAGATTCACCTCCGCCATGAGCAGACAGGCAAGCAACCTCGAAAGCTCGGTCGCCACCTCCTGCATCTCCACGACCACCATCTCCGAAACCCCAAAGGCCACCTCGTGTTCGTGGAAAATATTCTCCACCGTCTCGGGATCACTTACCACGATGCGAGCGATGGCCGAATCGGTCTGTTCTGCAATACTGAGGGCGACAACATGGGTGTTGCGAGTGGCGAGCAACTTCACGATCTCGAGCATCGCACCGACCTTGTTTGGGAGGAAAATGGAAAATTGCTTTACCAGGGGTCCGCCAATTTTAGAAGTGGTTTCAGGTAATTTTGCCTCCATAAAACGCCATCGCGCGAGTCGGACAATATGCCGGTGGCCGGGAGAGCATGGCAAATGAATACTTCCGAAAGAGCTATTGGGAGCCGGAGAAGCAGGCCGCGCGTCCTGGACGCTCCCCTCCTTCACTGGTTCGAAGCAAATCTGCCTAACGACTACTCCGCTTCCGGGTTTGCGCCGCCTTCCTGGCTGAGCGCGAGCGATCGGCTTTACTTCGCTTTTTCGCCGCAGTGCCTGCCTGACGCGATAACGCTCGATGCGAAGCAGCGACGCGCGGCTCTTTCTTCAATGCCCGTTTGGCGGCCCGTGACCGTGTGGCCGAAGGCTTTTTCGCTTTACCGCTCGCGCCTTTTTTTAGGTCGCGTTTCGCCTGCTCGCGCACACGGCGCGAAGAGTCGCCTTTCTTCGGCGGCGGCAAGTCGACGCCGGCACGCCTCGCTTTGGAAAGCCCGATCGCGATTGCCTGTTTCGCCGATCGAGCCCCATGCTTGCCTTCGCGTATGTGCTCCATTTCTTCGCGCACAAATTCTCCTGCCTGCGTCGACGCCGACTTTCCTTCCCGCGCATCTTCGCGCGCCCGTTCGATTGTTTCTCCCTCTGGCATGGCATTCAGGTTTCGTCTGCCGTCAGCCTTTTGGACTTGGCCACCCGCCTGGAACGTCGGAACCGTTGCGGTGCGAAAGCCTAAACCATGATTGCTTCGACCACCGACGTCGATAGCTTTTTGCCGAGGTGTCGAAGATGCGAACGTAGGTGTCAGATGAGTTCTGGCGGCAACTCGTTAGGCAGTTTTGTTTCCAGATTAGGCTGGGCTCGCGCCTGGGGTTAAATTGAATCATGCTCCGTTTCCTACGAGAACGCCGGCGTCGCGAGCTATGCCAACGGTCCGCACCAGAAGAATGGCTGGGCATCATTTCGCGCAATCTCCCGTTCTTTGATCGATTGAGCGCGCGAGATCGCGATGAGTTGCTTGGTCACCTGCGGGTTTTTCTCGATGAAAAACGCTTCGAAGGTTGCGGCGGACTCGAGCTCACTGATGAGATTAAGGTCACGATCGCGACCCAGGCCTGTCTCCTCCTCTTGCATCGCAAAACGGATTACTATCCCCGGCTTGTCACAATCCTGGTTTATCCATCCGGATACGTCGTCGATCAGGAACGGCATTTGGAGGGACCTGTTTGGGAAGGCGGACGAGAGGGCCGCCTCGGCGAGACTGCGTCTGCGATGGGTTCAATGGTCCTGGCGTGGGACGCGGCCAAGTCAGGCGCGCGCGACCCATCTGACGGCAAGAATCTCGTCCTGCATGAGTTTGCTCATCAGCTCGATTTCGAAGACTCAGTGGCCGATGGCATGCCCGCAATCAGCTCGCGCGGCGAGAAACTCTCGTGGGCTGAAACGATGAAGATGGAATTCGCCGGCTTGCGGGCCGCGGGCGAAGCGGGCATCCCGACCCTCCTTAACATCTACGGCGCGAGCAATCCGGCGGAATTTTTCGCGGTCGCGACGGAAGCATTTTTCGAGCGGCCTCTGGCTTTGCGCCGCTACCACCCTCGTTTGTATCAGGTGTTGCAACGCTTTTACCGCCAGGATCCCGCCCTCTACTCAAGCGAACCGGCAGCGAACATTTCGACGGGTCAAAGTGCCTAACGAGTCGGTCCGGAGCGATCTCGCCTGACGAAAGCTATAACGCACCGACAATCTTTCGGTTCGTCTTGCTGGGCGCGCCTTCCTTGGTCACCGTTTCATCTAAACCCGGCAGCGGATCGGGACCACGATGCTGGAGCCAGGCGGTATGCGCGGGGTTTTCTTTCCACGGATATTCGTCCTTCGCCACCGGCCACCAAAAAAGCCTGCCGGCTGCGCGCCAGCCGTCGATGATGTAACCGGTTTGAATTGGCTGTCCGGGCAACGTTACCACCACGACATTATGCTCGAGTTGACCACCCGGATAAGCCTCCGCCCAATGCAACTCGAGTGTCTTAAGCGGCAGTTTGCGCAGATCCGCTCCTATGGCATGCGCCCAATGAAAACAGTAACCGCGTTGCCGCGCACCGATATAGATGAGGAAATTGTTGAAAATCGCCGACGGAAAAACCTTCCACTCCTTTCGATATCTGCTCGCGGCGTGATAGGAAGTCTCCGAGACCATCTGGGCTTCCGCCGGATTGACCGTCGGACCGAGAGAAATAATCTCGTCGCGAAAGAGACGGATCGAGCGCTCGTCATCTGCCATCGCCTGCTGGGTGTTAAGAAGAAGAAGGCCGGCAAGGATGAGGAACCACCTTCGCGCGCGGTGAGAACGATGGAAATGAAGCAACGCAGTCATAATAAGTCCGCGCGACCATAAACGTTCTTGTCGGGCGCTCAACCAACCAAGGCTGTTTTCCCCGCGATACGAGAATTGGGAAGGCTTGTATTTCTTTTCTGTGGCGACTGAGCTTTCCGGCTACATTCCTTCGCTTTCGCTGGCGATGCAGTCGGCCCAGCGAATATCGTCAGGTAATAATTGCGGATGGAAGAAGAGAATGAATTGATCGCGCTCCGGCGTGGAAAAATCGAAGCCTTGCACGCCCGTGGGATGGCGCCATTTGGTAATAGTTTCGAAACGAGCGGCTCGATCGGGGAAGTGCGGGAAAAATTCGCCGCAGGCATGACGATGCGCGTGGCCGGCCGCATCACCGCGCATCGTGACATGGGCAAGAGTCATTTTCTCGATCTGCGGGACGCGAGCGGCCGCATTCAAGTGTACGTCCAGGCGAAAGAGCTCGCGCCAGATGCGATGGAGACCTTCGCTCTTCTCGATCTCGGCGATTTTGTCGGCATCGAAGGAAGTTGTTTCACGACCAAGACCGGCGAGCCGACGCTCAAAGTGCACCGTCTGCAAGTGCTGGCAAAAAGTCTGCGCCCGTTGCCGGAAAAATGGCACGGTTTGACCGACGTCGAGACGCGCTACCGCCAGCGCTATCTCGACCTGGTAACAAACGAACGTTCGCGCGACATTTTTTCCAAGCGCATCACCCTCCTGCGCGAGACACGGCGCTTCATGGAAGCCCGCGGATTCCAGGAGGTGGAAACACCCATCTTGCAAGCAGTCCCGGGGGGCGCCGCGGCGGAGCCATTTCGCACCCATCACAAGGCGCTGGGGATTGATCTTTATCTCCGGATCGCGCCGGAGCTGTATCTCAAGCGGCTGCTCGTGGGCGGATTCAACAAGGTCTTTGAGGTGAATCGCAACTTCCGCAACGAAGGCATCTCTCGCCGGCACAATCCGGAGTTCACTATGCTCGAAGCCTACTGGGCGTATGCCGACTATGAGAAGATTGCCCAATTAGTGGAGGATCTAATCTGTCACCTCGCAGAGAAGGTGGCCGGAGGATTGCAGATTGAACATCGCGACGCGGAAGGGAGCCTTAAGCGCACGATTAACCTCGGGCAACCCTGGCGTCGCGCGCGCTATCGCGATCTGGTTTGCGAAGCGGCTGGGCCAGATTGGTTTAGCCTAACGAGTGAAGGACGACGCGCGAAGGCACGCGAATTCGGTGTCGAGATCCATCCGCAAATGGCGGACTTTGAAGTCACGCAGCACCTTTTTGAAAAGCTGGTGGAAGAGAAAACTTTTGATCCGGTATTTGTCACGCACTGCCCGAAAGAGCTGGTGCCGCTCGCGAAGCAAAACCTGGAAGACGACTCACTAGTCGACGTCTTTGAACTCATCATCAACGGCCAGGAAATTGCGCCTGGCTACACCGAACTCAACGACCCTTTCGTGCAGCGTCAGCGCCTGCTCGAACAAGCGGGGGAAGAAACACAAAAACTGGACGAGGATTTCCTTCTCGCGCTCGAGCACGGTATGCCGCCTGCGGGCGGTTTCGGTCTGGGAATCGATCGCCTAACGATGCTCCTGACCGGCGCGGAATCGATTCGTGACGTCATTCTCTTCCCGCTCTTGCGGCCTAAGAGCAGCTAGGTTTTCCACCTGGCAAGCAAGAGCGCTTTAACTCTGCTTCTTGTGTTCGTTAGGCGAGTGATGCTTGAGACTGTCAGCCCGTAGCGCTGCCTGCTGGGCATCGTTATTCCGGCCAGCCAGACGGTATTCATCCGCCAGATGCTGCCAGGCGTGCAGATAATTTGGTTGAAGCTTGGTCGCGCGCTCAAAAGCGCCGATCGCCTCGCGATGCCGGCCCTGTTTTGCGTAGGCAAGGCCGAGATGTTCGTAAACCGGCGGGTAGTTCGGTGCGAGATGAGCGCCTTTCCGCAGATGGTCGAGTCCTGCCTCGAGCTGTCCGGTTTCCATCAGACAAAAGCCGAGTTGCGCTTGAATGAGATAGTCGTTAGGCGCGAACTGGGCTGCCCGTTGCAGCGGGCCGACAGCCTGGGGGATGCGATTGAGGTTAATATAGCTGAAACCGATGGCCGCCATGAGGTAGGCGCTATCGGGAAGAAGGTCGGCGGCCCGACTGAGGGCACGCAAGGTTTCGTCGGTGTTTCCAACGGCCTTCGCCGTCCGCGCAAGCTGAATCCAACCGCCAACCGAAGCGGGTGAAACCTGCGTGGCGCGTTTCGCTTCTTCCATCGCCTTCTGCTTTTGTCCGAGCCGTACGTGACACACGCTGAGCAGAATCCACGGACCAGGGTCTTTGGATTCGAGTTCGGTCACGCGCTGAAAGTACGGCACCGCCGCCGCGAAATGGCCTTGCGACATTTCGATCAATCCCAAGCCGAAGTAGGGCGATCCATAGTTTGATCGCAGTGCGATCGCATGGTGGCAGGCTTGCGCGGCCTCACTGTATTGGTGCATCACAAAGGCCATGACCCCGTGCAGGCAATGAGCCACCGCATTGTCAGGCCGCTGCGCAGCGAGTGTGCGCGCGATTTGCAAGGCTCGCGAAAAATTGCGGTTGGCAACGGCCTTTCCCAGATCCTGCACGGTACGATCATTGACAAGGGCCTGCGCGTCGAGCAGCACGCGATCAGTCGGGCTTTTCACGAGCTTCTCCGGCGGCGGTAATTTTTTTAGGAGGCTGTCGACCGACGGCTCGTCTGCCGCCTTAACGGCGCCTTGGGCAAGAAAAAGCAAAACCAGGAAAAAGGGGAGATGTCGGGAAATGAGGCGGAGCATTACGGGATCAATATTCTTATAGCGAAAGCAAATTTCGCGCGCCACTCAAAAAAATCTGACGCAAGACTTGTGGGAATTCGCCTCCGCAGCTAGAGCGACACCCATGCTCTCCTTACGCAACATCGTTCTCGCCTGCGCGGGGCTGATTCTTTGTTCTACGACTGATATTTTCGCCAGGGCCTGTGTCTGGAAAGTGACGGGGCCGAACGGGGGCACAATTTATCTTGGCGGTTCGGTGCACGGATTGGAGAGCACGGATTATCCGCTTCCTTCGGCATACAACCGCGCTTTCGATGCCAGTACAGCTCTGGTGATCGAAGATGACCCCAACGTCTCGAAGCGGACGGCGGAAACATTTTATAAATCAGGCTTCTATCCCAAAGGGGACAGTCTCAGGAATCATGTTGATCCGCGTACTTACGATTACGTGCGCCGGGTCTTCGGTCTCGTGGGAATACCTGAGACGGAGGTGGCGAAACGCAAACCTTGGATGCTTATCGAGATGCTCTGGTCGGGCGGGACCAACCAATTGGGTATCGAAGCTTTCTTGCTTCGCCGAGCCAACGCCAATCACAAACCCGTGTTGGGCCTCGAATCTTTTCGCGAACACGGGGAAGTCCTTTCCGGCATGTCGGACAAGGAGGCGGAGCTGACTTTGCTTACCACATTCATTCCCGAGGCGCCGGGAAGCGAAATGCGCAAAAAGATGCTGGCCGCCTGGCGTCGAGGCGATACCGAGACCCTTGCCCGACTGGAAGAGCAATCATTTGCCAATCTCCCATCGCTGCGTGAGCGCATTCTCGCTGCGCGGAACCGGAACTGGATTCCCAAGATTGAAGGCTACCTGCGCGATCGTCGCACTTATTTTGTTGTCGCTGGCGCGGGACACATGGGGGGAGCGGACGGCGTTCTCGCCATCCTGCGCCAGCGCGGTTATCGCATCGAGCAGCTTTAGCCGCCCGCGAAATCGGTGGCCGAAGTTTCTGCCGGTGTTACCGTAGGCGGATGGAAAAGCCACAGATCACCGCCTATTTGAAAACTCATTGCGGATGGAGCGGCGGCGTCCGGGCCGTGCTCGCAAAATACGATCTTCCCTACACGGAGAAGGACATCATCCAGAACCCCGCTTTTCGCTGGGAAATGGAGACCAAGAGTGGTCAGCCGCTTTCGCCCTGCGTCGAAATCAACGGCGAAATGCTGGCCGACGTGAGCGGCGAGGAAGTTGAGCGTTACCTCATCGAACAAGACCTGATCGCGCCTAGCGATGCCGATGCCGGCGTGCCGATCAACGCCCCTTGCGCGAACGAGCAGCATGGCGATCCGGTGAAGCTGAAGTTTTAGGGTTGCGCGTGGCGGCGTTGAATCGTTAGGCGATTGGCGCTTGGCTGGATGAAACTTTTCGCCCGCATCCGCGCCGGAAAAAAGTCGCCTAACAAAAAGCGCCGGAATCGCGGCTGGCGCTGGGTCGCGGTCTTCTTCCTTCTTGCCGTCCCGGTCGCGATCGCGGTCGCGATCCTGTCCTTCTACGCCGTCTGGGCACAAACCTTCGACTTGAAACGCCTCGGCACGATGCCGGAGCGCAACACCGTTTTCGATGTCGACGGCAAAATTTACAGCCGGCTCGCGGGAGCGAATCGGCTCAAGGTTTCGCTCGATCAGGTCTCACCTCTCTTCATTCAGGCACTTCTGGCGCGGGAAGACACCCGCTTTTACGAGCATGGCGGGATTGATTGGCGCGGCGTGGCCCGTGCGCTTTTTCGCGACGTCACAAGCGGTTCAGTGAAGGAAGGCGCGAGCAGCATCACACAACAACTGGCACGTAACAGCCTGCCATTAGGCGGCCGCAACATCAGCCGCAAACTGCTCGAGGCCATGGTGGCTTTGCGCATTGAGCGCGAACTAACCAAAGACCAAATCCTCGAGCTCTACGTGAACCGCATTTATTTCGGCTCCGGCTGTTATGGAGTCGAGACCGCCTCGCAGTCTTACTTTGGCAAGAGCGCCGCCAAACTCGACCTCTCTGAGGCAGCTTTGCTTGCCGGTCTGATTCGCAGTCCCAATCGTTTTTCGCCTTTGAAGAATCCCGAAGGCGCGCGCGAGCAACGTGACACGGTGCTCGATCGCATGCGCGAGCTGGAGAAGATCTCCCTCCTTCAAGAAGAAGGCGCTAAACATGAGAAGATCGCTTCGCGATCACACCGCCAGACCTTGGTCCAGGAAAACTACGCCATGGATGCGGTGCAACGTGACCTCAATGTCCTCCTCACCCCCGACCAAATCGATAACGGCGGTCTTTTCATTTACACCACGCTCGATCCGATCATGCAGAAGGCTGCCGCGGACGCGGTCGACAAACAACTGGCGAAAATCGAGCGGCAGCCCGGGTTCCATCATCCGCTCAAGTCGCAATACCATGCGCCTGACAATGGCGAAGATAACGCCATGCCCTATCTCGAAGGTGCACTAGTCGCGATTGATAACAACAGCGGCGGCATTCGCGCCCTCGTCGGTGGTCGCGATTATACGCAGAGCAAATTCAACCGCGCCCTCGTGCCCGCCAACCGCCAGATCGGTTCGTCCTTCAAACCTTTCGTCTACACGCTTGCCTTCACACACGGATTACTTCCCGGAGCTGCCATCAGCGATGGCCCATTGCAACCGGGCGAGGTGCAGGGCGCAGGCAATTGGTCGCCGGCGAATTCCGACGGCCGCTATGGCGGGATCCAGCCCGTTTCCTATGGACTCATTCATTCCCGAAACACGATGAGTGTCCGGGTCGGCGAATTTGCCGGACTCGATGACACACAGAAAATCGCCACCACGCTCGGCCTCGGCAACGACATCCCGCATGGCGCGGCTATTTACATCGGGTCCTTCGAAACCGACCTGAAAGACCTCACCGCCGCCTACACGGTCTTTCCCAATGCCGGCCTTCGCAAACAGGCCTACATCATCGAACGAATCGACGACTCGGAGCATCGCCCGATTTATCGCGCGGCTCACCTGACGCTTCCCGTGCTCGATCCCGGCGCGGCTTGGATGACGACGGAGTTGATGGAGGAGGTGCTTACTCACGGCACGGCGGCGAGCGCGCGTTCGTTAGGCTTCAGATTGCCGGCGGCCGGCAAAACTGGGACGACCAATGACTTCAAAGATGCATGGTTCGTCGGCTTCACGAGCTCTATCACCTGCGGCGTCTGGGTTGGGTTCGATCAGCCGACCACGATTATGCCACATGGTTATGGCGCCGCGCTCGCTCTGCCGGTCTGGACAGACGTGATGATGAAATCATCTCAGCGTTATCCGGCGGAGCCATTTAAAGCGCCGGTTGCGACGCAGCAAGCAACCGTGTGCTCCATTTCCAACGCGATCGCCACCACCGGCTGCGTTGCTGCCGGGACCGCCTACACGATCGACCTGCCGGTCAGCCGCATCCCGCGCGGCGTTTGCGAGGTGCACGGTGGCAATCCGACTGTGCTTGGCCCACGCATAGACCAAATACCTCAAACAGTGAAGAAGATCCCTCGCAGCATCCTCCGGTCATTCAAACGCTTCTTCGGTGGCGGGAACTAGCTCGTTCATGCTTGCCTGTTGCCGGGCATCCGGTATTTCGCGAACAAGAACAAGACGGGCGTCGGCATATCGCATCTGGAACGCCAATTGTGATCGTCGGCTCCGACTGAAACACGCTTTGCATTGAGGTTGGTCAGACTTCATGGCTTGATGAAGCAGCAAGCCGAGGAGCGTCGGCCGAGCCAACCGGCCAGCGTTACGGATGCAAAGACTAACGACTCAGAGCTTAGATGGCAAAAGAACGGACCAACCTGATCATCATTTCGAATCGTCTGCCGGTAACGGTAGGCGAAACAATCACCAAATCCTCCGGCGGTTTGGTTGCCGCGCTGGATGGACTTTCCGCGGATCAGTTCGAGATGAAATGGATCGGCTGGCCGGGGAGTGTTGTGCCCGACGAACGCAAAGCCGAAGTCGAACGCCTCCTCATCGATGAGCACGGATGCATCCCCATCTTTCTTTCCGAGGAAGAAGCTGCCGGACACTACGAAGGCTTTTCCAACTCCAACCTGTGGCCGCTTCTTCATTACATGCCGAACTACATGCGCTACGACCCGGCGTGGTGGGATCGATATCGGGAGGCGAATAAACGTTTTGCCAATAAGACGCTGGAGCTTGCGAAATCGGGCGACCTTGTCTGGGTCCACGATTATCAACTGATGCTTGTGCCGGCGATTCTGCATGAGGCGATGCCGGAACTGAGAATCGGCTTCTTTCTTCACACGCCTTTTCCATCGTTCGAGACGTTTCGCTGTCATCCCAAACGTACCGAATTGATCACTGGGATGCTCGGGGCTGATCTAATCGGGTTCCACACTTTCGGTTACATGCGCCATTTTCGCAGCACAGTTCTACGACTCCTTGGCCTCGAATCGGAAATCGCGCTCATCCGGACAGAAAGCGGCCACACCGCCGCGCTTGGTGTTTTCCCGATTGGAATTAACGCGCCAAGATTTCAAGCCGCGCTTGATTCGCCGGAATTCAAACAGCGCCTCGAGCAAATACAGGCGAGCGATAGCGACAAACAAATCGTTCTTTCCGTCGAGCGCATGGATTACACGAAGGGAATTCTGCATCGCATCGAAGCAATCGAGCGTTTCCTCGAGGAGTTGGAAGACCGCGATACGATCAAATTCATCTTCGTGAGTGTTCCGTCACGGGAAGGCGTGGAGGAATATCAGGAATTGCGCGCCGAAGTAGAAGCCCGGGTCGGCCGCATCAATGGCACCTACGCCACGCTGCGCAATAGTCCGATCCGTTTCATCCACGGCTCGGTCGATTTTATCGATCTCTGCGCGCTCTATGCGCATTCAGATGTTGGTCTTGTCACGCCGTTGATCGATGGCATGAACCTCGTGGCGAAGGAATATATCGCCTGCCAAATGGAAGACCCGGGCGTTTTGATCCTGAGCGAATTCGCGGGGGCAGCAGGCGAACTCTTCAACGCCATGATCGTGAACCCTTACGATTCTCAAGGCGTGGCGCGGGCTTTACGCGAAGCGCTCGCGCTCACGCCCGAAGAAAAAGCGGCCCGTAACAAACCGATGCGCGCTCGCATCATGAAATACGACGCGCAACATTGGGCCCGAACTTTTATCGATCAATTGCGTAACGCTCGCGCGGAGCAGGCGGGGCAGGACGGCGCGCAGATCGAAGAGCTGACAGAGCAGTTGCGCCTCGCAGCCGCCGCGCAAAAGCGCATTGCACTTTTCCTCGATTACGACGGCACCCTGCGCGAAATCGAGCGCGACCCGGGCGCGGCCAAGCCTAACGACGCCTTGCGACCTCTCCTCGAAGCGTTGCGCAACCGGCCAAATCTTATCGTCACAATTATCAGCGGACGTTCCCGCGAAGAGCTGGAGAAATGGTTTGGCCCTTATCCTTTTACCATCATCGCCGAACACGGCGCAGCCTTGTGGCATGCCGGGAGTTGGGAGCGACTCGACGGCGGCCTCAGCTATGGCTGGAAGGATCAGATCTTGAACATTCTCCGCCGCTACGAGCAATCGACTCCAGGCAGTTTTGTAGAGGAAAAAGAGACCTCACTTGTCTGGCATTATCGCAATACCGATCCGGAGTTCGGCGCGTGGAAGGCGCACCAGCTTGCCTTCGAACTAGGCGCTGTGATGGAAAGCGAGTCGGTCGCAATCCGGCATGGGCGCAAGATCATCGAAGCAAGCGCTGCGGCCATCTCAAAAGGCGAAGCCGTCAGACGATTGTTAGGCGAACAAGCCCACGACCTCGCGCTCTGCGCCGGCGACGACCAGACAGACGAGAGCATGTTCGAACTGAGCGGGCCGAATTTGATCACAATCAAGATCGGCCCAAAACCGAGTCGCGCCCACTATCGGGTCGTCAACCCCGCAGCCTTCCGCAGATTCTTGCACGACGCGCTCGCCTTGTAACGGCAGGCGCTCAAACCCTGCTGTCACAGGCCGTTGGCCGAATGCAATGATTCACCCAGAGGCGAAAGTACAGCTGGCGCCCGTCGTTGTTAGCGCGAAAGAACGAACGTCTCTCCAATCTCGCGCAACGCAATTCGCTCCGGTTCATCGACTAGTGCCCTAACGAAACGTTCAATCGGCTGGCGAAAGGATTCGGCGCTCAACTTAAAGGTCTGGTGATGCACCGGCATGATGAAATCTGCGCCAGCGTCCTTTGCCATCGCGACCGCCTGTTCGGGCGTACAGTGAGACCGGATCCATGGATCGTAGGCGCCGATTCCAACGATCGCGAGATCATAGGGCCGTTCGTCATGTAATTCCGCGAAGCCGTTCGTCAGGGCAGTATCGCCTGCGAAGATGATACGGCGTCCGTTCCGCTCCAAAACGTAACCGTTGTAACCTCGATACGTATCGCGCCGCATCCGCGCTCCCCAGTGGTTCACACGAAATGCCCTAACGAGAAGCTCGCCGTGTGCTGTTTTAACCTGGTAGCTTTCGCCCCAGGACAGCTCACGGATGGCGTGCAATCTCGTGCCACGCAGCAAGCCGCGCGTCCGCGCCGCCGTCACCACCCGCGTGCACGAGTCGAAGCGACGCAGAGTGCGCCAATCGAGATGGTCGAAGTGTGCGTGAGAAAGCAGAATGAGATCGATCGGTGGCAGCTCGTCGATCGTCAGTGCCGGCTTCGTTAGGCGTTTGGGGCCGATGGCCGTCCCAAACAGCGGAATGCCTATGCGCGAAAGCAGGACCGGATCGGTCAGAACCATGACACCAAAGAAGTTCATCAAAACGGTGGCATGGCCAAGCCAGCTCGCACTCAGGCGGTCGTTAGGCCATTCGTCAGGCTTTGGCTTCGCGACCGCGGGAGCGATCGGTCGCCAGCTCTCTACCGTCCATTCATGCCAAAGATGAGCGATCCAGCTTGGACCGGTACTCATTCAGTCGAAAATCGCGGTCGTTTCATAGACCAATCTACAGGCGTTGATTCACACGCAGAAGCGCGTTCCCTCGCAGGAACGCGCATCGGCCCGATCTTATCCTGTCGGCTGATAAGGCGCGGACTTGCCCGTCGTTGTCACAACTGAGCAAATGATTCGAAGCGTCTTGAATGCCGTGGAAGGCGATGCTGGTGACCGAAACCTCTCGCTTTGTAAGCGAGTCCTTTGGTTCTATTGTACAGTTAGACTCAGATCGACTACCGTCGCCCCCTGGTAGTCGACCACATAAGTGTTACTGCTGCTCGTGAAGACCGAGCCATCGGCGAGGTTGCTGAACTGACCCGAGATCGCTGTCGCGGCCGCGTTATTGATAACTGTAAAGACTCTATCCGGAGACAGGGTGCCACTTCCTAGATCAGTAAAGGCAAATAGCGCACCGGTCTAGCCCACGGCCACGCTCTCATATCCAGTTGTGTTTCTGTAGAGACGTCTCTCCGCCATCAGCCGTGTTGTAGCTGGCGATGGTGTTCGTTGTAAAGCGACAGGTGACCAGTGGCTGTATTATGCCCCGTCGTGTTTAACTCGAGGGCCGAAACCTCAACTGCAACGTTGGCATCCCCGATGCCATTTCCGGAAAGAGTTCCAGAGCCAACAGCGACGTTATTGTAGTCTTCCGGATTGGAGTAGAGCGTTGTAACCCAACCCCGTATCGTAGTCGATCCCGTCGATGTCACCCTTGAAAAAGGCTTGATCGCCGACTGCCGTGTGGGCCTTCGAATCCGAAGAGTTCATCGCCTGATAACGTACGGCCGTGTTCCCGGTCGAATAAGGGTAAACAAGTTTCAACCTCTCCTTTCCGAGAGCCGTGTTGAAGTAAAAATTATCGCAGCCTTCGATACACGTCGATCGGGCGGTTAGCGGCAAAACCAGCCATACGGCGAGCAAAACGCGGGCGACGTAACGGGCGTGTAAAGTGATGAGAAGCCTTTGCGATACTCCGATTGTACGACCGACGACAGCGCCAAACAGTGGGACACAAAAACCCGCGGGAGAAATAGCAATGCAGATACACTTGATTATACAATGCATAAGTGAGCATCTCGATCGTTAGCGTGCATCAGGGCAACCGCACTCGTTCGAAAGCTTCGCGAAGGGTCAGTCCTAAGCCTTCCCATCCCTTCCGATCCCAACACGCATCGACAGACCGTGCTCTTAATTGCTCGCGAGGACTCGGGCGGCGACTTTGTGCACTTCCAGTTTCAGATGAATTGTTTGTATTTGAGCCCTAACCGAGGTGATTTGTTTCTTCTGCTCCGAGAGGCCGAAACGAAGCCTTTGTATCGTTAACTCTTGCGCTTCGCGATCATAGACTTCTTTCTCGACCGCTCGATGCAACTTCAGGAACTCGTTGAGCACCATTGCATCGACCGCTTCATAACGCACGGTGTAAGGTTTGCCACGAGTGTCCCGGACCACCAGGTCAGGATCGACTTTGGCTACCTCTTCCGCCACCAACCCGGGGTGACAACCACCGCTTGGGTCTAGATCGTTGTGATAGAAGAAGGTGACAGGCCGGAGCGCCAGGATGGTTTCGCTTCGTTTCTCCATCGGCCGTATGTTTTCTTTGAAGCGGGCTGAAGATGTGCTCGTGCCGAGATGGCCCTCGGAATCTACCACTACCGGAAGCCCGTTGGTTACTGTGTCCGTGTAGATGCCGGCCATGAAGGCACCTATCTGCGTGCCTTCAGTCCCGATGCGAATCGTGTTCGACTCGCCGGCCGCACCTTCATTTCCAATGTCAATGTTATAACTACCAGTCGTATTATATCCGGCCCGCTCGCCTAATGCTACATTGTAGCTGCCAAACACGTTGTTGTTGAGAGCCCAGCGGCCAATGGCGGTGTTGGCCGTGCCGCCGGTGTTCTTATAAAGGGCACGCGCTCCCACGCCCGTGTTATAGAGGCTTGTTTTGGTGGAGGTGAGCGCCTCGTTCCCCAACGCAACATTACTGCCGCTCGTGTTGCTGGAGAGTGCCCTGTTGCCGATGGCGGTCGCATAATCCGCGCTAGTTGCGGAGTGAAGCGCATTGTGACCGAAGCCTGAATCACAATCCGCGTCGATCGTAACAGCGGCGCCTGCTCCATCGCCGCAAAAGGTGTTATCAGTTGTGGGCGGCGTACAAACTACGGGCCGCGTACTTGGCTGGGCTTCAGCCAGCTGCTTCCTTAATTCCTTTTCGTTGCGACGAAGGGTCGCAATCTGCTTCCGGCGTTGCGCCAGCGTCGCACAAACCTCGCCCACGGCGGCTGCCTGCGCCTTCTGCTTGTCCAATTCTGTTTCGACCTGACGATGCGTTTTTATGAATTCATTGAGCAACATCGCCTCGACCGCTTCATAGCGAACACCGTAAGGCTGGCCCGCGGCATCGCGGACCACCAAATCGGGCTCTACCTTGGCCACTTCCTCGGCCACCAGACCAAATTGCGGCCCACCATGCGGGTCTAATTCTCTTTTGTACCTGAAGGTGACGGGCCGAAGCGAGAGGAGGACCTCGCTCGCTTTGCCCATCGGCTCGATATCCTCCTTAAAGCGGGCCGAAGAGGTCTTGATCCCGAGGTGACAATTTGAATCAACATACAACAGAGGCAGCTGCACGAGGGTAAGAGCGTCATGAACTCCTGCCATGTAGGCGTTCGTGTGTCGGGCGCAATCGCCAATACGAGTCGTCTTGGATTCGCCTGCCAGGCCAGTATTGCCAATGTCAATGTTATAAGCGCCGTTGGTTAAGTTGTAGCCAGCCTGATAACCCAGTGCCGCATTAGCAGAGCCCGACGTATTATTATAGCAGGCCCATTTTCCCCCGGCAGTGTTATTCTCGCCAGTGTCGTTTGAGTACAATGAATGCGCCCCGACGGCCGTATTTTCATCGCCGTGATTCGAGTAGAGCGCCTCGCGCCCGGCTGCGGTGTTATTGCTCCCATCTTCATTGGAGTAAAGCGCCTTGCAACCGCTGGCAGTGTTGTAACTTCCAGTGGTATCGGAAAAGAGAGCGTTGGCGCCGAAGGCGGAATCAAAATAGCCGCTGCTGATATTATCGAGCGCGCCGAGCCCGATCGACGTGTTGCCGACAGCACCTGGCGGACCACCGCCAACCAGTCGCACAGTCGGCTTGCTCCACGCCAGCTCGTTGCTCATTTTTTGCACACCATTGCTTAGAGCTGCGAGAGCCTTCTCCTGCGCCGCGAAAGTGGATTGGAGTTTATTGAGGAGGGCGCCCAACTCCTCAGTTTCCCGCGACTCTTGCTTGGCCTGGTGGTGCGTCTTAAGAAATTCGTTTAGCAATAGCGCATTGATCGCCCCATAACAGACCGCATGGGGCTGTCCGCTGCTGTCGCGCATTATCAGATCGGGGTCGACCTTTGCGACATCCTCGGCCACAAGCCCAAACTGACGAGTGCCACCTGGGTCCAACTCCTTCTTGTAGCGAAAAGTAACCGGCCGAAGTGATAAAATTACTTCGCTCAACTTTTCCATCGGCTGGATATCCTCCTTGAATTGCGCTGAGGAAAGAATTGTTGCAGCGAGCTTCCCACCAGAACTTACCCTGACTGGCAATCCAACCAGCGTCACGGGATAAATACCTGCCATGTAGGCATGGACTTGCTCGCCTTCAAGCCCGAGGCGGATGCCGTAAGAATCATCGGCCAACCCACCCGTTCGGATGTTGATATTATAATTGCCGCTAGTTATATTTGCCCCTGCAAAATAACCGAAGGCGATGTTATAGCTGCCGGTATTTTGAAAGAGGGTTCCGGTCCCTAGCGCTGTGTTGTAGCTGCCACTGACGTTGCTATAGAGAGCCCCATGGCCTATTGCGGTGTTGTAGTCGCCACTGATATTCGAATGAAGGACATGCGTACCAGTGCCGGTATTATGAGAACCAGTCTTGTTCAAAAGAAGGGCGGACTCGCCAATGGCTGTGTTAGTGGAACCGGTGGTATCTGCGTTGAGCGCGTAATAGCCAAAACCAGAATCCTTTGTGCCGGTACTAATATTGGCGCCAGCGCCATCGCCGACAAAAGTGTTAGTGCTGGTTGCCTCGCTGACTGCGGCCAGACAACCGAAGCTAGTGGCGAAGAGCAGATTAACGGGTAATAGAAGTCTCAGCCGCCGTCGACAGAAAACCCTGGTGACTGCGAGGCCGTCACCGACCCCGGCTACACTCGTGCCCGTTGCGAAACTTGTGCTACCGTGCATTAGTTCTTAGCAACTACTCGACTCGTTGATTTCTTTACCTCAAGTTTTACATGAATAGCTTGCAGACCAGCGTGAAGGGCTGAGATCGTCTTCTCTTGCTCTGCAAGTCCAGCACGCAGTCCGTTCAAGATGGTCTCCTGCGCCTGGTTCTCGCGCACCTCTTCGGCGACTTGGCGATGCATCTTCAAAAACTCATTGAGCAGCATCGCGTTAATCGCCTGGTAGCGCACGGCCAAAGGCTTACCATTCGCATCGTTCACCACTAGGTCGGGATTTATCTTCGCCACCTCTTCTGCTACGAGACCAAACTGCGGCATTCCCCTGGGATCAAACTGCTTCTTGTAACGGAAGCTAACCGGGCGGAGCGAATAGATGGCTTCGCTTACTTTGCCTATCGGCTGAATATCTTCCTTGAAACGGGCTGAGGAGGTGTTTGTCCCCAGGTGGCAGATCGAATCAATCACTACAGATACTCCATTGACAACGGTGACACCATAGATGCCAGCCATAAAGGCGTTAGTTTGCGTGTCGCATTCTCCAATCCGAATGGTGTTCGCTTCTCCCATTACGCCGCTGCTGCCAATGTCAATGTTGTAGCTGCCCGTGGTGAGGTTGTAGCCGGCCTGATAACCAAAGGCGATATTGTAACTTCCAGTTTGATTGTTATATAAAGCTCTGCGCCCGATCGCCGTGTTGCGACTCCCGGTAGTAGTGTTATATAAGGTGCTTCCACCGATCCCCGTATTGAAAACGGGCGTCGTGGCCTTGTAGAGTGAGTAAGAACCGACGGCCACGTTGCTACCACTGGTTTCGCGGTAAAGAGATAAAGCGCCGACCGCGGTAGCATAGCTTCCGCTGGTATTAAAATGAAGCGCGTCGTAGCCAAAGCCGGAGTCGCAAACTCCAGTCGTAATACTGGAGCCTGCTCCCGTGCCATAAAACGTGTTGGTTATTCCCGGCGTCTCGTCGGCTATTGTCCTAACACCGGACCCGGTTTGCGTCAGTTGGTTATTGATCTTCTTCGCGCCGGCGGCCAAGTCGGCAATCTTCTTTTGCCGCTCGGCCAGGGTCGAGCGAGCGTCCGTGATCGCTGTCGTCTGCCGCGCGTTGCTTTGCGCTTGCTCGACGAGCTGGCGCTGCGTTTTCAAAAACTCATTCAGAAGCATGGCATTGACGGCCTCGTAGTGGACGGTATAAGGCTGACCCTCATCATCCAGCGCGACCAGGTCGCGGTTGATCTTCGCCACTTCCTCCGCCACCAAGCCGAACTGCACCCCCCCCTTGGGATCTAGCTCTTTTTTGTAGCGGTAAGTAACCGGCCGCAAGCCGAGGATGCTTTCACTCGCCTGCTCCATCGGTTGGATGTCATCCTTGAAACGCGCGGAGGATGTTAGGGTGCCAAGGTGACAAGTAGAATCGATCAGCACCTGCACACCGTTGGGCACGACGACGCCATAGATACCGGCCATGTACGCGTCAGTCTGGCGTCCGCACGTGCCGATACGAGTTGTTTTAGATTCGCCTGCCACTGCCGTATTGCCGATATCAATGTTGTAGGTGCCCTTGGTTAGGTTGTATCCGGCCTGGTAGCCCAGCGCCGTATTCCAAGAACCCGTGGTATTACCAAAGCAGCCCCATTTTCCACCAGCGGTGTTGTATTGGCCGCTGGTGTTCTTATTGAGTGAGTGCGCGCCTACGGCGGTGTTTAGTTGCGCGCCCAATCCACTGTTTAAGGCAAGGGATTCGCGACCCACTGCAGTGTTGCCGTTGGCTTGAAGGTTACTCGAGAGGGCATGGCAACCGAGAGCCGTATTGTTACTCCCGCTCGTATCGGAAAGAAGGGCATTATCTCCAAACCCTGCATTGTAATTCCCTGTGGTAATAGCCGCACCCGCGCCGGATCCCAGAAACGTGTTTTGAGCTTGTCGCAGCTCGGGCTTTGTCACCGCCGCTTGGTCTGCAATTTTCTCTATCTGCCGACTCAGGCGCGCCAATTCTTTCTTCTGCTCGCCAAAGATTGAGCGCAGCCGGACTAGCTGGGTGGTTTGGCTGGCATTCTCCGTTGCTTCTGCTTTTAGCTCTCGATGGGCCTGGAGAAACTCGTTCAGCAGCATCGCATTTACAGCCTCGTAACGCACGGTGTAAGGCAAGCCTTCGCCATCGCGTGCTATGAGAGCGGGATTTATCTCCGCCACCTGCTCGGCCACCAAGCCGAACTGCCGGGTGTGTGTAGCATCTAGCTCTGGCTTGTAATGGAAACTGACTGGTTGAAGCGACAGGACAGCGCGACTGGCCTCTCCCATCGGTCGTATATCTTCTTTAAATCGCGCGGAAGAGACCGACGTGCCGAGATGTCCGGTTGAATCTACGAGAACCGAAATACCGTTTACGCTTGTGTTATAGATACCAGCCATATAAGCATTGGTCTGGGTGGCGCTGTCTCCAATGCGAATGGTGTTGGATTCAGTGGCAGGTTGGGCGGAGTTAATCCCGATGTTTATGTTAAAGCTGCCATTTTTGAGCGCAGCACCCGCCTGCTGGCCCAGGGCGGTGTTATCTGTTCCGGTGGCGCTGTTATAAAGAGCGTTGTAGCCCAGGGCGGTGTTGTTGCTGCCGGTGGTGTTATTTGAGAGCGCCTGCGTCCCAACCGAAATATTATAGCTGCCGGTGGAGTTATCATAAAGTGCCTTGTAACCAACGGCGGTGTTACTGGAGCCGAATGTATCGCCGTAGAGGGCTGCAATACCAGCGGCCGTATTGAAATTGGCTGCGGTGGCAGAAAAAAGTGCGTCCGCACCAAAACCGGTATCGTAAGCACCGGTAATGTTGGTGCCTGCGCCAACTCCATAGAAGGTATTAGTTGCTGCCTTCACTCCTATCATTGGCAGGAAACTTCCGGCGAACAACAGACCAGCCACCGCCAGCAACCGCAGGCCTGGCTGCCACCGGTTGGTTCTCTGTATTTTACGATCTTCCTCCGTCGCGTGATCTAAGCGCTCGAAATGCAAGCGCTGAATTGTCTTCGCGGTCTGATCTTCGATTTGGTTCGTCATTTTGATTCTCCTTAGTTGTGACTTCTCAATGCATTCGCTCGAAGCGTGGCTGCCCATCTTTGGAAAGTCATTTCTGGCCGTCCACAGAGGTAGTGCGTAAAATTCGGCGCGAGGTTACGCGGAAAGTTGCAGGTCGAGCCGTGCTCCAGCGTGAACGCGCTGGAGAGAAACGCGTTCGGCGATCCTTATCGCTTCCGCGCGAAAACGCGTTTGACCAATGCCTCGAAGCGTGAGTCGGAACGGAGGTTATCGAGTTGAAAGTCGATATTCAGCCATGGCATCCAGTAGGAGCGCTCTGCACAGGCTTTGTTCAACAAGGCAAATGCCTCATCCCTTTCTCCAAGGGCCGCAAAGATCGTAGCGACAAAATAGTCATCGACATAGCTCTCCTTTGAGCGCCTTCTTAATTCGGCAACTATGCCTTGCGCTGTGTCTCTGCGGCCCGCTGTGGCATAGGCGTAGCCGAGGGCGGCGATCATTTGGGTGCTGTTACCGGAGAGCTCGACTGCCTTTTGCATTTCGGCGATCGCCTTATCGTACATGCTCTTTTGGGCGTAACACCATCCGAGGCGCTGATGTGTCGGCGGGAAATGCGGATATAGTTCAACCGTTCTTTGAAATTGCGCCAGCGCTTCGTCGTATCGGCGCGCATAGAGGAACTTTCCGCCGACGCCTTGATTGATGATGAGCGAGAGTGGGTCAAGCTGTTGTGCTTTCTTGATCTCCGCCATCGCTTCGACATGGCGTTCCAGGATCGATAGACATTCGGCATACCACTGGTGAGCCGTAGCGTAGTTAGGGTTAAGTTGAATCGCTCGCTGGTATTCTCTTTCCGCGCTCCGCGAATCCCAATCGTAATTGATCAGGCTATAGGCCAGTGAGGCATGAGCTTCACCGAGCGTATCGTCCAGTTCTAAGGCTTTTCTCGCCGCGGCCCTGGCTTTTGGGTAGGAGTCCTTTGGCGAAAGCTCGCTGTATTCACAGAGTAAATCGTAGCAGTCGGCCAATCCCGCATAGGCCACCGCATAGTTGGGATCTCTAGCAATCGCATAATTGAAAGATTCAATCGCTTTGTGCAAGTCCGGGCCGCTGCGTTTGTTCCAGAAAAACCTGCCTCTGAGATAAAGCTCGTAAGCTTCGGGGTTGGCTGTCGGGCGAACGGCGATAGCCTGCCGTTCTGAGCGAGTCAGCTTTGCTTTGAGACTGTCGGCGATTGTTTCGGCGATATCAGTCTCGACGAGAAAGAGGTGTCGGCCCATAGATGCGCATCGGTTTGCGCGTTAATCAATCGCACACTGATCCGCACTTGGTCAGTCGTTTTTTGCAGGCTACCCTCAAGAAGGTTGGCTACCCCAAGCTGCTTTGCGATTTCGCCGAGATTCCTCGGTTTCCTCTGATATCGCTCCGTCGAAGTGCGCGAAATTACTTTTAAGTCTGCGATCTTCGTGAGCCGCGCCAGAATTTCATCCTGAATCCCCTCTGCAAAATAGACGCTGTCCGGGTCGCTGCTCAAATTTTCAAACGGCAGAACGGCGATTCCGTTTGTGACCGGGCGGCTGATAAGTTCAGTTCTCCAAACGATCCATCCCGCAGTTGCTGCCAGCGCAATCAGAGACACGGCAAGTAGCGCCCTGGTAGGATTGCGTCGCACCCACTTGGTTCCTCGCTCGAAGATTGGAGTATGCCGGGCCTGAATTGGCTCGTGCTTCAGCCAGCGTTCCAAGTCTTCAGCCAGCCCGAGAGCGGAAGAGTAACGATGCTGCGGATCTTTCTCGAGGGACTTAAGACAGATTCTTGAAAGATCGCGATCGACTTTCGGATTTAAGAGCCGTGGCGGGCGTGGGTCGCTCTCAAGCAGTAGCTTAATAGTCTCGTAAGTTGTTTCGCCGGCAAACGGCGGCTGAGCGGTTAGAAGTTGGTAGAAAACTGCGCCGAGCCCGTAAACATCCGTTGCACTTGTAAGCTGGGCGTTATTCGCGACCGCCTGTTCAGGCGCCATGTAGCTTGGCGTCCCCATTAATTCCCGTGTGCAGGTGATCGTGGTTTCTGTTTCGACTAATCTCGCAAGACCGAAATCAGTAAGAAGGGGTTCACCTTTTGCATCCAGCAGGATGTTTCCAGGTTTGATATCGCGATGAAGAATCCCGTGCTCGTGTGCGTAATGCACCGTTCGCGCCACCTTCACGATTAATGCCGCCGCCTGTCGGGTCGACATTGGCGCGCGTCTAACTGCTTCATCCAGTTGGCCGCCTTCGACGAACTTCATGCTGAAGTAGCACGACCCACCGCGCTCGCCGACTTCGTAGATGGGAAGGATGCCCGGATGATCAAGGCGGGCGGCAGCCTCGGCCTCTCGGCGAAAGCGTTTCAGATGCGCTTTGCTCGCCCACTGACCAAGATTAATGACTTTTAAGGCGACTGTCCGATTGAGACTCTTTTGCCGGGCCCGGAACACAACGCCCTGGCCGCCACGACCGACCTCTTGCAGCAGTTCGTAATCACCCAGCTCTCCAAGAATCTCAGCGAAACGCGCTGCTTTTTCGGATGGGGGCGCGACATCGTCGGGTAGGAGCTTGCCCGCACAGGGGGAGGCATCGCCCCCGGCTTCAGATCCGTCGGTTAGAAGACCCAGCCCGGTCTCGAGAAGGCAGCCCGGGCAGCCTCCTTCCGGCGCGTCGGCTGGGATTTTCATGCCGCACTTTGGGCAAAATCTCAGTGCGCTAGTCATTGTCGGAGATGCGCTCGTAGCCTCCCCTCTTTCAGTGCGTGAAATGCTATCAGAGGTTACGCCCGGACCACAGCAATGAGATGGCGCAACTCATCTTCGATATCGCTGGGCATCGCGACCGTGTGGGCAATCTCTTCTCGCAACAAGGTTTGGTAACGCTGACGAAATCGGTAAAACGCTTGCTTGACCGCGTTCTCAGTCATGTCGAATTCCCTGGCGACCTCGGCTTGCGAAGGCCTGCCCGGTTCGTCCATAAGCATTTTCTTCATCTGATCAAAAAATCGCAGATTGCCTGCACTGCGATATTCGTCACGCAGCAGGGCCATTACTCGCTCCAAAACTGTAAACGCCCAACGGCGCTCATAAATTTGGTCGGCGCTCAACCTGTCGCTCCGTTCAAGATCGACGCCCGCCCGCTCATGAATCTCCTCCAATGGAATCAAGCGCTGTCCTTTACCGCGCTTGACTGCCATCGCGTGGCGCGACTCGTCGGCCAGAAAATGTTTGAGCGATGTAAGCAGGTAAGAGCGAAGTCGGCCCTTTTCCTTGCGGACAGTATTCAGATCCTTCCGCTCTAATAATAAAGCGAAAAAACCCTGGGTGAGATCCTCCGCGTCCTCTGGCCGCGCGCCGTGTCGCCGCACGAAGCTGAAAATGGGTCGCCAATACGTGCGACAAAGCTTTTCGAGCGCCTTCTGCGCCTCTGGCGATTCACCTTGCGCCTCTAGCACCACACTCCAGTGCGTAGTAGTAAACGCCCAAGCGCCGTGAGCAGCAGTTTCGCCAATCGCGGTCAGGGAGGTCACGTCACCAGGAGGCATGCGCTGATCCAAGTAAAAAACCAAGCCAACATCAAGCCCGCAATCGGGCAGGGCCTGCTAAGAACATCCCAGCAGGCGGAACGATACCTCAGCCGCGGAAATCTCAAACGGCAATCGGCGCCTTGATCGCGGGATACGGGTTGTAGCCGCTAAGAGTGAAATCCTCGAAGCGAAAGCTGTGTATGTCCCGAACGGCGGGGTTCAACTCCATGCGCGGTAAAGGTCGCGGCTCGCGCGCGAGCTGTTCGTGCGCCTGGTCGAGATGGTTCCGGTAGAGATGGAGATCGCCAAAGGTGTGGATGAATTCCCCATTCGTTAGGCCACAGACCTGCGCCACCATCATCGTGAGGAGGGAATAGCTCGCGATATTAAAGGGCACACCAAGGAAAAGGTCGGCGCTTCGCTGGTAAAGCTGGCAACTGAGCGCCCCTTCCTGCACATGAAATTGAAAAAGGGCATGACAGGGCGGGAGCGCCATCGCATCCACTTCCGCCGGATTCCAAGCCGTCACGATCAGTCGCCGGCTGTCGGGATTCTTCTTAATTTGTTCGATGACACGATCGATTTGGTCGACCCGTTCATTGTTAGGTCCGCGCCAATCGCGCCACTGTGCACCATAAACGCGCCCAAGCTCGCCCTCCTCGTCGGCCCATTCGTCCCAGATCGTCACTCCATGCTCGCGCAGATAACGAGTGTTCGTCTCGCCACGCAGGAACCAAAGCAGCTCGTAAATAATCGACTTAAGATGGAGTTTCTTTGTCGTGAGCAGCGGGAATCCGTGACGCAAATCAAAGCGCGCTTGCGCGCCAAAAACCGAGAGCGTGCCAGTACCGGTTCGGTCGCCCTTAGGTTGCCCTTTTTCGAGCACGAGACGGAGAAGTTCGAGGTATTGCAGCATCAGCCTAACGAGAATGGTTGCATGCCGTGTCGAGCAAGGGACCGCCTAACGAATTAAAGAATGCACCAGCGCGGTTCGTTTGTTTCCGCCCTTGTCTCCCAAAGGCGCACCCCACCGGGATAGGCATTGCGGTTGTGGCCAAGTTCGAACCCGTCGGGCAATTTGTCGATTAGCTTGGCATTGCCGCCGCCCAGAACGACGTAGTCGGCGATCAAGGCTTGCTTCAAAAGTTTGATCGCCCAGAGAGTTTCGCGCTGCCACTCCTTTTTTCCCAGCTCCTTTAAGCCTTCGTCACCTAATTGGCGTTCGATAATGTCGTTCTCGATAAAAGGCAGGTCGCCCAGCTCGAGCGGCAGCACATGATCTTGCCAGACGAGAGCCGAGCCCAGCCCAGTCCCAAGTCCAAGAAAAAGCATGCGACCGCCGCCATGATAGCTGCCCAACGCCTGCAAGGAAGCATCATTGATCACGCGCGCCGGTTTGCCTAACGCCTTGCCAAAATCAAAACCGGCCCAGCCTTTCCCGAGATGCTTCGGATCGTCCGCGATCTTTCCCTTTTTTACCGGCGCGGGAAAACCAACCGCGACCGCGTCGAACTCCCAGTCCTTGGTCGCCTGGTTGATTTGGTCGACCGCATCTTCCGGTGTGAGCTTTGGACCAGAAGGAAATTTGCGCCGCTTGTCTTCGAGCGAAATCATCATCTTGACGTTGGAACCACCGACGTCGACGACGAGGATTTTCTTCATGCGCGATGGTTAGGCCGATCTTTGATTGGCACAAGCCGCAGTTTGGAGACGCGCTGTCGTTCGGCGAGTTTCTTCGCCTGTCGGCGCGAGATTTCGCGAAACTGCAATTGAGCCTGAGAGCGTGGCGCGCCGTTTTCGGGTTTCAGACGCACGTAACTGCCGTCAGGCTGCAGCTCGCGCGCCTTGCCATAGTCGGTGAGGAACCGCGGCAGGATTTCGTTAATGATCTCGTCGCGCAGCAAAGGCGATTCGATCGGGAAAGCGACCTCCACCCGGCGATAAAAGTTTCGCGGCATCCAGTCGGCACTCGCGAGGTAAAGCGCGGGTTCACCATTGTTTTGGAAATAGTAAATGCGGCTGTGTTCGAGGAAACGGCCGACAATGCTGATGACCCGGATGTTTTCGCTCAACCCGGGAATCTTCGGACGAAGCGAGCAAATTCCCCTAACGATGAGATCGATTTTTACACCGGCGCAGGAAGCCTCGTAAAGTTTTTCGATCACCTCCTGGTCGACTAACGAATTCAGCTTCGCCACGATCCGGCCCGATTTTCCCGCCGCAGCGTGATCGCGCTCTCGTTTGATCAGATCGATCAGGCGTTGCTGGAGATCAAAAGGCGCGACGAGCAATTTCTTCAAACCAGGATAGCCAGCCAAACCAGTGAGAGTATTGAAGACGATCGCAACTTCCTCGGTCAACTGCGGGGCAGTAGTGAAAAGGCTCAAGTCAGTATAAATCCGTGCGGTCCGGGGATGATAGTTGCCGGTGCCGAGGTGGACGTATTGCCGCAGTCGATCGGGATCGCGCCTAACGACTAACAAGAGTTTGCAATGCGTCTTCAATCCGACGACGCCGTAAACCACATGCGCACCAGCTTCCTCCAGACGCCGCGCCCATTGGATGTTGTTCGCTTCGTCGAAGCGCGCCCGTAGTTCGACCAAAGCCGTAACCTGTTTCCCGTTATTTGCCGCCTCGATCAGCGCCTCAACAATGGGCGAATCGCCGCTTGTGCGGTAAAGCGTGATCTTGATCGCCAGCACGAGCGGATCGTTTGCCGCGCTCTCCACCAGTTCGACTACCGGATCGTAGCTCTCGTAAGGATGATGGAGGAGGATGTCTTGCTTGCGCATCGCTTCGAAAATATCGCCGTGCGGGGGCAATGCCGGGTCGCGCGCGGGCTGGAAAACGCGATCCTTCAGATGCGCGAAAGCATCGTTCGCCACCAGCGGTGCAAGGTGGGTCATGGAGAACGGACCATCGAGCTTGTAAAGATCGGCTTCCGTGAGCTGAAAGAATTCAAGGAGCAAATTCGAGAAATCGTTAGGGCAATCGGCTTCTACTTCCAAACGCACGGCATTGCCGCGGCTCGAGCGTCGCAGTTCCTGTTCGATACTGCGGAGAAGATTGTCGGCCTCTTCCTCGTCCACGTAGAGGTCGCTGTTGCGCGTGACGCGAAAGGCGTGCACCCCGTCGAGAATGAGCCCAGGAAACAGATCGGCCACGTGTTGTTTGATCAGTGAGGCGAGGTAAACGTAGTTCCAGCTTTCGTCGCCGGTCTCGCCGCGCGGCATCAGGATAAGACGGGAGACGGCACGCGGCACTTGCACAATGGCGTGCATTGGTTCGCCGTCTTTCCTGGCTCGTGCCCTAACGAGCAGGTTATGGCTTTTGTTCAGCAGTTGCGGGAAAGGATGGCTCGCGTCCACCGCCAGCGGAGTGAGCATCGGAAAAACTTCCTGCTGAAAATATCGGCGCGCCCAGGCCGCGCGCTTGGCACTCAACTCGTTGAGATCATGAATGAAAATCTTGTTTTGCCGCAGGAGCGGTTCGATCTCCTCGTTCCAAAGGGCGTATTGCTGTGCAACCATTTCGTGCACGCGCCGCTCGATGGCTTCGAAGGTCGCCGTCGGACTCATCCCATCGGGCCCGACATCGCTTGTCTCACTTGCAATCTGTTGCTTGATGCCCGCCACGCGGATCTCGAAAAACTCGTCGAGATTCGAGCTGACGATTCCAAGAAATTTCACCCGCTCCAGGAGTGGCTGATTCGGGTCCTGCGCCTCTTCAAAAACGCGGCGGTTGAATTCGATCCAGCTCAGTTCGCGGTTAATGAAATTCTTCGGGTCAGAAAAATCGCGCTGGCCGCAGGTCTCGTTAGGCGAAGGCATCGCAACCACATTATCGGGACTGTTGTCAGGCGACGGTTTAACCTTCGATGGCATAAGAAACCGGCTCGCGGCCGGAGCGAGAGAGAAAGAAACCTCGCCTGCGCCTTAGCGCAAATTTCCGAAGTTACCTGGCGGATTGACTCGCGACCGCTTCCCTCCAAATCTCCTGCCGACATGACAAGACGACGACGATCGCGCCCGCGCAAAACGATCAAGCTGCATAAGTGGGAACTTGAGATCATGGAGGTGGTCGCGCTCGGGCTCGCCCTTCTCGGAATTGTGGCGGTCTTTTGCATCTTTTTCATCCGACGCCACGTCCTGGAATATCATCTCCAGCACACCTTTGGCGTAAGCGATCCGGAGTTCTTCGGTTCGGCGCTGGCGCTCTCTGCGCCGGTGCCGTTGGCGGGAAACAAGATCGATCTGTTGCAAAATGGCGACGAATATTTTCCCGCCATGCTCGCTGCGATCCGCAGCGCGAAGAAGACGATCAACTTTGAGGCTTACATCATTTATTCGGATACGGTCGGCCGAGCTTTTCGCGACGCCCTTGTCGAACGCGCGCATGCCGGAGTGCAGGTGCGGATGCTACTGGACGGCCTCGGTTCGGGTTGGAAGCTCGCCAACACCGACGTCAAGATGTTGCAGCAGGCCGGCTGCAAATTCGCCTACTATCATCCATTGCTCTCGTGGCGAATCGATCGCACCAACCGGCGTTCCCATCGCCGCGTGATGGTGATCGATGGTCGCCTTGCTTTTACCGGCGCCGTTGGTTTCGCCGAAGAATGGTCGGGTCACGCGCAGGATCCAAAACATTGGCACGACGTGCAGGTGCGGGTGGAGGGACCAGTCGTTAGTCTATTGCAGAACGCCTTCGAGGACCATTGGATCAAGACCTATGGCGAAACACTCAGCGGCGCGGACCAATTCCCGGCGCTCGGTCCGGCGGGCGACATTCGCGCCCAGGCCATCGCTTCGCACTCTTTTTCCATGGCGCCGGTGCCGCTGACGCAAGCCGTATCGTTTGCCGCGGCGGAAGAGAGAATCTGGATCACGAATGCTTACTGCACGCCAACTCATGATCAGGTAAACCTGCTCGTCGAGGCGGTGCAGCGTCATGTCGACGTCCGCTTGATCGTGCCAGGCGAGCACAATGATCAGCCCCTAACGAAAAGTGCAGGTCGCGCCGCCTATGGCCGTTTACTCGAAGGCGGCGTCCGAATTTTTGAATATCAGCCCACGATGATTCATACCAAGGCGATGGTGATTGACGGGATGTTCTCGCTTCTCGGCTCGTCCAATCTCGATCCACGTTCGTCGGAAATTAACGAAGAATTGGACCTGGCAATTTACGACCGTGAGTTCGGCCACAGGATGGAGGAGATGTTCGAGAAGGACCTGCAGCAATCGAAGGAATACACCTTGCAGCAGTTTCGAGATCGCTCCCTTTGGGAACGCATTACCGAACAACTGATGCTGCCGTTTCGCTCGCAGTTATAGCACTCTCGTTAGGCGCGCTTGCTTCCTCGGAGATGGAGAAAGAAGAACGTCAGCAAGAACCCGAGGGCAACGAGGTCGAGCCAACTGGTGTAGTTCCAATGGATCATGGAGTGCTCGACGGCACTGGGCGGCCGTGGACCGGTCGGCACGATGCCGAGAGCGTTGAAAAGCAGATCGATGATGATGCCGGCCAGCACCATCGTTAGGTAGAAAATCCCCGCGATCCAAAGGGCAGGACGCGTTCCGTAATATTTCACATAGATGAGGATGAGCGGAACCACGAGCAGGTCGCCGTAGATGAATGCGACGACACCGCCAAAGCTGATCCCGTTCGACCAAAGATGATCGGCGAGCGGAATGTTTCCCACCGAGCAAACAAAGGAGAGAATGGCGATGATCGGACCAACAAGCGCGTTCTCAGTCAACCTGAGGGCGGGCGGACCGACTTCCAGGAAGAGCGTTTTCCACCACGTCGACGGAACAAGTGTGGCAATAAAGCCGGCGATGATGAAGCCGCCGAGAACCTCTTTCCAAAGCATCGTCCAATCCATAACGAACGCATTGGCCATCGCAGTCCACTGACCGCCGGCTGCCGTCTCGTGCTTGAGATCACGACCGTGGTGATGTTCATGGCCGGTGCCGTGATGGTGACAGCAATCGTCACCGCCGCTCCTTCCTTCGGCGCGGCGGCGCAAATCCTCACGCACGCTTTGCGGCATTAAGAGCCTAACGAATAAGACGACAAGCACGATGAGCACGAGCGCGCCGGCAAATTCCGCCAGGACAAATTGCCAGCCCATCAGAATCCAGAGAACGATTCCGAGCTCGATGACGAGATTGGTGGAAGCGAACATGAAAGCGAGCGCTGGGATGATGGCCGCGCCTTGTTGTATCGCGCTCCGGCCAGCGGCGGCGGCGGCATAAGAGCAGGAGCTGCTGGCCGCACCGAGCCCGGTAGCAAGCGCGATCGATTTGAATGTCGCCGTGCCAAAGGCGAGACTCATTCGCTCCTTGCTCACGAAAACCTGAAGCGCAGCAGAAATGCTGAAACCAAGGACGAGCGCCCAAAAGGTCGCCCAAGCCATCGCGAGCGCATGATACAAGCTCGACCACAACCAGTTCATTGGTTCGTCAAGTTAACGAATCTCGCGAAACCGTGGAGGTTTTTCCGCTGTTCGAGCTGGCCATCCAGCCCTCGATTCGGAATGGTTTTCAGAACCTGATCGAGATCGCGCCGGTGACACGGTAATCCGGGACGGCTTGCAGAGCCGTATTGTCAATCGCGAGCGGAAATTCGCCCCCGATCTCCGCACTAACTTTGCCTAACGAGAACAAAACCCGCGGACCGGCAAAGACGGAAGTGATCCCGGTATCTTCCGCCGGATCGCCGCGGAAGCGGTCAACATCCTTGTATTCACCGGAGACAATTGCCTGAAGACCGACAATCGTGTGCGCATTGCGCAAAAAATAGTAGCCGGGACCGCCACTCCAAGTGAGGTCGTTGGCAAAGTGGTATTGATGGGCACCGTCGCCGCGTAAAGTAAACTGCAGATCCTGCTGGAAGAAGAAGTTCTTGTAGCGGAGCGACGCCTGGCCGCCGAAAATCCCATCGTAAGAGCCGGTGCCTAAGGTCAGGTCGTGACCATGGATGCCGCTTTCCGGCGCTCCTTCGACTTCCACTTCGTGAAACTCTTCCTTCAAGCGACTGGTAGCGCCGGTCGGGAATTTCATACCGCCAATAAAGTCAACGGAAAAGGTGAAATCGGGTTCGTGTTCCTCGATTCGCGGCGACTTCGGGTCACTGAAGTCAACGACCCGTTTGCCGGGCGAGTGAGTCTGAAAGAGAACGACCTTGCCGAGGAGCGAGATATCACCCAGGCCCGACTCTGTTCCGCGATCGATTGTGAAACCTTCCGGCCGCTGAAAGGAACGATAGATCCAAGGGATGTTGACTTGGAGGGCGAAGCGGCTGTTGAAGGTGTAACCGCCGACCAATTGCGTGATTGCACTGTCCAAGTGCTGATCAGTCGGGTTTGGCACCTCACTTCCTTCGAACTGGAGGGTCCCGAAATGGGTGAATTGCTCCGCCACCGCTCCATAAAAACGATCGGTCCAGGCCGGTTCAGGATTAGCCAGCGTTTCCAGTTGCGGCGTATAGCAGCCGCACAGGTCGCAGGCGAGCGCCCGCGAGCAAATTGTCAGACTAAGAATGCCTAACAAATAAAAGAAAGTGATCTTGCGCATAGTAAATTTCTCCTTGTCGCGGGCTCGTTGACAGAGTTTGCCTAACGAATCCAGGTTGGTGACCAACGGCGATTGTGCTCCGGCATCTACCGGCGCAGCCGCGGGCTAACGGGGATTAGCTAACCAGGAAGGAGACGCGCGGAGGTGGCGCCGGGGGCGAGTAATAGTGTTGCGGGAGGGAGGCCTCTGCGGAGTCATAACCAAAGGACACCCAGGGGGGCAGAAAACGGAAGGTCCGTGTCGTGCAGATCAGGTCCATCTTGGAGATGGTTGGCAAAATCTGCGATTTTTTCTCCGACTTTTTCCCTTCGGCAACGACCTTGCAAAGGTCGCAGGGATGGGCGCCATCGAATGTTTTGGCGACGGCTTCGGTCAGATGAACGTGCCGGGCGTTGCTCACCAGCATGGTGGTCCAGGCGACTGATTGCAACGCCAGCCAATGCAAACCTAACGAAAAGCAGAGCGCGCCAATCGTCATCGCTCGGCCGATCGCAGAAAGCATGGACCGAGGGTACGCGTTGGTGGCTCGGAGCGTCAACGAGTAATTAGCCATCCCGCGACCGAACGAGTCCGCCAGACGCTAGTGTGTGCTTTGCGCGTTGCTCGCGGTCTTTGGCCCAGCGCTAAGCTGCGCGAGATCGATCAGTATATTGAGCGTCTCGTCTCGCTCGGGATCGATCGCCGCCGGTTTGGTGTCGTCGCCGGTGTCCAGATCTGGGTCAGTCTGGTCGTCATCGGTATCCGGCGCAGCTTCGGGAGCGACCTTCGGGACACCTTTGCTTTTTGCCTCGGCGATTTTCCCCGGATACATGACTAGCTCGAGCTTCGGAGCATCAATATTTTCCAAGGTGAGCCGGTAAATGCTTGGCTCTTCCTCATTGCGGGCTAACCGTTCTTTGGAGCGTGTTTCTTTGCGCAGCTTCTGGTCGTCAACTTCATGACGGCGCACGTCTTCGTTCAACGAGATGCGATTGTCGTCCAGTTTCTTCCGCAGGCGCGCCATATCGTCCATGACATAATGGAACTCCGGATCGGCCGCCACGCGCATGGCGGAACGACGTTTCAGCTCATCGATAAAGAGCGAATGAGAATCAGACCACTTCGTGTATTTGGCCTGCGGGACCTCGTCGTATGGCAAGGCGTTTTTCAGCCCGCTTTCGCCAAACTCCGGCAAATCGGTCAAAGTCGGCAAAACAATATCGGAGGTAACGCCGTGCAGCTGGGTCGATCCGCCAGCCACGCGGTAAAATTTTTGGATGGTGAGCTTGAGGGCGCCATCTTCCTGATTGCGCGTACCGAGGAGCGACGTAAAGCGGCCGATCTCGAGAATGGTTTGCACCGTGCCTTTGCCGAACGTGCTCTGATCGCCCACAACCACCGCCCGCCCATAATCCTGCAGGGCGGCGGTGAAAATTTCACTGGCGGACGCGCTTTGGCGGCTCGTCAGGACAACGAGCGGTCCGTCGTAAGCGATCCCCGAATCGGGATCGTTCGAGATGATCACGCGCTCATTGGCGCCCTTTGTCTGAACAATCGGACCCGACTTGATGAAGAGTCCGGTGAGGGAGATGGCCTCTTCGAGCGAGCCACCGCCGTTGCGCCGTAAGTCGATCACGAGACCGGCAATCTTTTCCTTCTTCAACCGATGGAGAAGCGCGAGCACATCCTTGGTCGTGCTTTTCTTGTGCGAATCCATGTCGGCGTAAAACGACGGCAGGGTGAGCCAACCAACCTTCACTTGCTCGCCGTCGTGGTTTTTCTTGATGATGATGTCCGCGCGAGCTTCCTGATCTTTGAGCTTAATTTCATCACGCACGAGCTCGACTGTCTTGCGCTCGGCGGGGTCGGTCGCGTTGGCAGGGATGATAAGAAGACGGACCTTGGTCCCTTTCTTGCCGCGAATCTTCTCGACCACCTTGTCGAGGCGCATGTCGCGCACGTCCACAAATTCCTTCGTACCTTGAGCGACGGCGGTGATTCGGTCGCCCACTTTCACACGCCCACTGGTTTGCGCCGGACCACCGGCAACAAGGCTCTCGATTTTCGCATAGCCGTCTTCGCTCCGGAGCATGGCGCCGATGCCAACGAGCGAAAGTCCCATGTTGATGCTGAAATTCTTGAGATCAGCTGCGCTAAGATATTCCGAGTGCGGATCGTACGCCTGGGCGAGCGCATCAAGAAAAAGCTTTACCTGTTCGTCGCTGTCTTCTTCGTGGACGCTACGCAACATGCGGTCATAACGGCGTTCGACCAGCTTCGGTCCCGGCTCGATTGGATGCTCAGCCAGCTTTTCCTGAAGGAGCTCGTTTTCGATTCGCTTGCGCCAGAGTTCATCGGCTTCGGCGTCGTCCTTCGGCCAAGGCGCTTTCTGGCGGCTGAGCAAGACGGTGTCATTGGTCTTGAAATCCATCGGCTGCTTGACCAGTTCTTTGATTTTCTTTACCCGGTCTTCGACGCGCTTCTGGAAAACGCCGAAGATTTCATGTGCCGGTTTGAGATCGCCGTTCAGGATGTCGTTATCCAGTGTTGGACCGTATTTGGCCGTAAAGGCATCAACGTCTTTCTGGGTAAAGAAGAGGTGGCTGAAATCAAGCGTCTCGAGATAACCGGTGAGAAGCTTTTTCGAAATCTCATCGTCAAGTGGATGATGGGTGTAATGCCCTTCCTCAAGAAGGCGACCTACGGATAGCGCGATCTGCTCGTCATCGGACTTGGCGAGGACCGGTTGCGCGGCGAGCGCGACGACCATCAAACCTGGCAGCAGCGCAACAGATCGGCGAAGAAATATGTTCATAAAAGCGGACAAAAAAGCTCGCAGAATTCGATTCTAAAGCAAGGTGAGGGCCCGAGCTGAGAAACGGCGCAATTGAACAATGAGACAGCGCTCGTGCTCGAAGATTCAAAATTAGATTTGCATGCTGCGACGGCTGAAAGGTGCAAATTCCGGTCTCCAAACTCCTCTTTCCGGTTGCTCGCGCTCCCTAATCGAACCTCAAAACCAGTGGCAGGAGAAACGGAGCCAGCTTAGGAGAAGGAAAAAGAGGGACAGAAGATGATCGAATATCGGAGCTTCACTGGCGGCATTTTTGAGACGAATTGTTATGCCTTGCAGGCGCCGGAAGGTTGGATGCTTTTCGACGCACCCGATGGAGCCTGCGACTGGCTTGTAGCGCAGAAAATCGAACTTCGACTCCTCCTTCTCACCCATGGCCATGTCGATCACATCCAGGATGTCGCCAGGATCAAACGGCACTTTGGTTGTCCCATTGGCGTACATAAGGAGAGCGCCCCGATGATTTCGGAGAGTAATTTTTTTCGTGAGTTTGGATTTCAATTCGAGATCGAGCCGGTGCAGCCCGACCTGCTAATTGAGCCTACGCCGTCGCGTGACTTCCTCGGCCTGGATTTCGAGATTCTCGAAGTGCCAGGACATTGTCCGGGTAGCCTCTGCTTTTTCTCGCGCGAGAACGAATTGCTCGTCGGAGGCGACGTCCTCTTCGCCGGTGGCGTGGGACGCTGGGATTTGCCAGGCGGCGACGGCGAACTGCTCTTCTCGGGGATTCGAGAGAAACTATATTCGTTAGGCGAGAATGTCGTTGTCCTGCCGGGTCACGGTCCGAGCACGACCATCGGCGCCGAGCGCCGCTCTAATCCGTTCGTCCGACCATAGTAGAGGAAAGAGGATTCCGGCGGGGAGGGCCGGCCATGGATCATGCTGAGGGACTACAGCGTTGCGAGAAGGTTGGTGAGAGGCTCGATTTCATCAATTTCGCGCATGACTTGGCCCAACGACTTCATGGCCGCCGGTATGTGCTGGAGAAATCCTTCAATGCCTTTCGAGATTCCAAGAAAGCCGTAAGCCCCCAGCGCCTGCATGAGGCGTTGCATCGCACAAAGGGGAAGCCTTTCCGCAAAGGCCGCATCGTCGACCTCTGCTTCCGCGCGGTAATACTCGATCAGTTCCATGCGTTCGTTAGTCGTTAGGTAAACATAGGGATCGTAAAGGAGCGAGGCTAGATCGTACTCCGCCAGGCCGGGTCGCATTCCCTGGAAATCAATGAGGTAAGCCAGTTGATCGCGGATGATGATGTTTTGCGACTGCAAATCCCGATGCACCAGGACGCGAGGAAAGTTTCCCAGATGCTCGGCGATTTCCTTCAGCCGCGGCAGCCGCGAAACTTCCGCGAGCGTTTTTCCGTCCACGCCAAAATGCCTCCCGAGGCAATGCTCAAGAAAGTAGTTCTGTTCCCAACGATAAACCGCCGCATCAAAATGCATCGGCAAATGCGGCGCGATGCTGGCGAACTCCCCTGCGGGGATCCGATGCAGCTTGGCCACATCTTCCAACGCCGATTGATAAAGAATGCGCCGCTCCGGCCAGCTTTCCTCGCGGTGACTCCAAAGGTCGCGTTCGCCCAGGTCTTCGATCCAGATCAGACCTTCCTCCGGATCGTGAAAGTAAATCTTGGGCGCGCGCACCTCATGCGCGGTGAGAAACTCGGCGATCTCGACGTAACGCTGATTCTCAGCTCGCTCTCGCGTATACTTAATCAGAACGATCGTTTGCCCGGGCGAAAATTGGATGCGATAAAACTTGCGACCCGAGCCGCCCTTCTCGATGGGAGAGATTCTTACCTCCGACTGTTCAAAACGCGGAAAGTGCAACCGCGTCTGATGCAGCAACGTCTCGGATAAAATCATTTAGATAATGGTATCGGCCAGTGTTCCTTCGGCCTGGCGATGGCTGCGGACGATACAGCGTTTCAGGCGCGCGCAAGAGGCAATTTGCGCGCCGTGCCAAATGATCGAATCCTCGACTACTGCGTCGCTTCCTACGCGTGCCTCAGAATCGACGGCCGACCAGCCATTGATCTGTGCGTTCGAAGCCAGTTGCGCCTGAGGTGAAATACGCTCCGGCCAATCGTTCTCGGCGAGGTAGTTGGGTCGCCAGTGCTGCTCGGCGATAGTCTGATGGACGTGAAGGTAATCGTTAGGCGAAGTGAGATTGAACCATTGTCCCTCCTCGATCACCACGCCGCCGATGCGTCCACCCTTTCCAATCCAATCGGCCAGCACGGGAACGAAGGAAATCTTCTCGCCTAACGAAAAATGTTGGAAGGCCGTTCGGCTCCAAAGCGAGATGTTGGCATAATCGTAATTACCGGCCAGACCGCGTCGCTGGCCGAAATCGACTACTCGTCCGTTCTGAAAGGCGACGTTGCGCGCAACACCGGTGGAGCGCAGGGCAAGGGTAACGTCATTCTCTTTCCTGAAATGTTCTTCGATCAGCGAAGTGAGCGGGAGATCGGTCAGGATATCGCCGCTGTAGACGAAAAAGGGTTGTGCCGGGTTCAGGAAGCGCTCGGCATTCTTGATTCCGCCTCCGGTCTCGAGGAGGTGTTTCTCGTGGACGAGGGTGAGTGGGCACCGTCTATAACCTCCTTGGCCTAACGAATCCGTGAAACGTTCCGAGAGGTGATGCGTGTTGACGACAAACGACTCGACGCCAGCCGCCATCAGATGATCGAGCGCGAAGGTAATAAGGGATTTGTTGAAAATCGGGACCAGCGGCTTGGGAAGATCGTCGGTCAACGGCCTTAGCCGCGTGCCAAGACCAGCGCCGAGAACAAAAGCCTGTGCGATTTTCATCGACACTGCGACCTGAATGGATTGGAGAGGCCGGCGTGTCAACTGAAGCTGCCCGGCAATTCTGGTGAAAAGTGCAGCTGCGAGCTGGCGCGCGCATGACTGGGTCTGTGTTCCGACTTCCCTCACCCTCGCGCCTGAGAACCGCGCGCAACAAATTTTAAGCCTTGACCGAAGAAACGCTCAGCCCTCATGCTGGAAGCACCGCATAATGCCATGAGAAAATCCGTCGCTCTCTTCGCCATGCTGCTCGCGGCCCTCCCCTCGACTCCCGCGCCCGCGGCTTTCCTGCTTAATCTTTCCACCCGCGTCGACGTCCCGCCGGCCGCATTGGGCACGGACCTCACTGCCCTGATAGGCGGCTTCATTATTGGCGGAACGAAATCGAGAAAAATTCTTATCCGCGGTCTCGGCCCATCGTTGGCAGACTTCGGTTTGGTTCCGCTGGCCGATCCGACCCTCGAACTGCATGACGCGTCTGGAGCGCTTATCGCTTCGAATGATAACTGGATGGACACCCAGGAAGACGACATCACCGATACCGGTCTGGCTCCCACCAACCCTTTGGAGTCGGCAATTGTCATGACTCTGGAGCCCGGCGTTTACTCGGCGATCGTTCAGGGCAACAAGGTCGATCTTGGGACCGCTCCGAGTAACGGAACAGCTCTCATCGAACTTTACGATCTAAGTCCTATCATCGCTGAAGCGCTCGACAACATCAGCACACGTGGAACGGTTCATGGAACAGCCGATCCCATGATTGCCGGCTTCATCGTTGGCAACGGCAGCGACCTCACCGTCCTCATCCGAGGCCTCGGACCTTCTTTGGCCGACTTCGGTTTGGTTAGCCTGAGTAATCCTCGTATCGATCTCTTCGACGGTGACGGCAACCTACTGGCCAGCAATGACAATTGGAGCGATACGCAGTCGACCGAAATTGGAGCTACGGGCCTTGCCCCGGGAAACGCTTTGGAATCGGCGATGCTGATCAACGTGCCAAGAGGAGCCTACACCGTGGTCCTTTCGCCGGTTGACGCCACAGATCGTGGAACGGCGCTCGTTGAAGTCTATAAACTCGACTGATTTTTGGCGGGCCAAGGATCTTAAGTCGGAGTTTGAGTTACGAATCCGAAAGCGGTTCGTTCCTTAGTCACTTGCGATACTGCTCGTCGCTCACCTTTTCCATCCAGTCGACCACCTTGCCGTCCAATGCCTCCTGAATTGCAATGTGAGTCATCGCAGTTTTGGGTGTAGCGCCATGCCAGTGTCTTTCGTTCGGAGGAAACCAGACAACATCGCCAGGGCCTACCTCTTCAATCGTGCCACCGTCCCGCTGCACCCATCCGTAGCCTGCAGTCACAATTAAGGTCTGACCTAAAGGATGTGTATGCCACGCGGTGCGGGCCCCCGGGTCAAAGGTGACACTAGCGCCCCGCGCCCGTTCCGACTCTTCGAAAAGTGGGTCGATTCGCACTGAACCGGTGAACCATTCGGCCGATCCTTTGACGGATGGTTGTGAACCGTTTCTCTTAATCTTCATTCATGACTTTTCGCCATCTATCGGCCTTCTTTCACTAAGGGGTCAGTAAGTCAAGATACCAATTGACGAGGCTGCTGCCAAAGAACATCCAAGTGAGCGCGCCGAGAGCGAGGTATGGGCCGAAGGGAATTTTGGCCGACCAGGCGTGCCGTTTGAAGAGTAGACTCGTTAGGCCCACGACCGAGCCGAAGAGAGATCCGGCAAAGATGCTGCAAAGAACTCCACGCCACCCGAGAAAGGCGCCGATCGCGGCGATAAATTTCAGGTCGCCGCGGCCCATGGCCTCGCGTGGGATCTGCATCTCTTCCACCACGCCCGAAACCCGTTCGAGTTCATCGAGCCGAAAGGTTTCCTGCTCGACCGTAAGCAGGTTGTAATGCAGTTGCAGGATGCAACGCGAGAAGGTTCGATCGTCCACCTGCGCTTCGCTGCAACGCATGAGCATGAGATCGCTCTCGCGCGCAAAATATTCGCTCCATAGGGCACGCTCGTCGCCAACGACAAAATCGGCGTCGTCACCCTGGCGCATCCAGCTAAAGGGTGTCGGCTCTTTGAGGCAAACTCGCTTTTTCCCAAAGACCTTTTTTCCTCCTTCCAAAACAAGCCAGAGGAGGAGATAGCCAAGGACGGCACTGCCGAGCGACCAGAGAAACGCGCGCCCGGCAGAGCTTTCATCCATCAGTGCGGGGATAAGAAAGCTGGCCAGGACACCGCCGACCGTTCCACCGATAGTGATTTCGTCCGGGATAATAAAGTGCTCAAAGTCGATGAAGGTCGCGACAATCAGAAGACTAACAAAGATCCAATAAGCGATAGCGGTCGGCCAGGGAAAGGCCATCCAAATTAGAAGGAACAAGAGACCAGAAATGAACTCGACCGCGAAGTAGCGAAAGCTGATGCGGCTCCCGCACTTCGCACATTTCCCTCGAAGCCAGAGCCAGCTAAGCAGTGGAAGATTATGCCGCCACGGGATCGGCGCTTTGCAGGAAGGACAAAAAGAACGCCGTGGTTGATTGACCGAAAGTCCTTGCGGCAAGCGATAGATACAAACATTGAGAAATGACCCAACGGCGGCGCCAAGCAAGAAAGCAAGAAGGCGAAAAGCTAGCTCGCAGGCCGAGAGAGTTTCCACTCGTTAGGAGGACTCGGCCCGGGCGGCTTTGCGTTGCATAAACCAGGCGATCCAGATGCAGCTTTCATAAAGGAGACACATGGGCAGGCTCATCGCGACAAGAGTCAAAATATCGGGCGTAGGTGAGATGATAGTGGCAAGAATAAAGATGAGGAGAATGGCATAGGGCCGTGTTCGGGCCATGAACTGGTAGGTAACGAGTCCAAACCTGACGAGCGCCAAAACCACGACTGGTAACTCGAAGGCTAACCCAAAGCCGAGAACGAATCGGGTCACAAAGGAATAGTATTGTTCGACTGTCCAGTTTGGCGTCCAGCCGAGCGACTGCGTGTCACGAAAGAAGAATAGGATCGTCTTAGGCAAAAGCCAAAGATAGCAGCAGGTCACTCCGATCAGGAAGAGGCCAAAGCTGACCCCGATGGCAGGAAAAAGAAAGCGCTTCTCCACTGCGGTGAGGGCGGGCAGGACGAATTGGGCGAGAAAGTAAAGCAGCAAAGGAAAGGAGATGACTATCCCGGCATAAAAGGCGAGATGAAAGGAGATGGTGATTGAGTCCGTAATGCCAAGGGCGCGTAAGGTCCCGACCTGGCCGCCTACTTCGTTCAAGGGCCGCTGCAGAATCATGACCAGACGCTGACGAAAACCGAAGCAAAGAACCATCGCAATCACCAGCGTGATAGCCATCTTCACGATCGTCCAGCGCAGGTCCTCGAGGTGTTCGAGAAAGGGTTTAGAGGTTGCGCTTTCTGGCGGATCGCGAAAGGAGAAGATGTCGCGCAGCTTCATCGTCTTTCAGGGAAGAATTTTGCCGGTCGCAATCAGGCGCGCCCAAATACTAAGGCTATTAGAGTCGCGAATCTGACCCTCGGCGATCATTTCGCGCACGGCGTCGGCGCCAAATTCGCGGCAATCGACGATTGCCTCGGTCTCGTCATGTTGCGCGCCGCTTTGAGTTTTTCGCACCGGCCGGGCAAGAAAAAGGTAGCAATGTTCGTCGGTCATGCCGGGCGACGAGAAGAAATAGCCTAACGATATTAGCTCTGCTGGCGGCGTGAGCTCGTAGCCGGTTTCCTCCAACAATTCCCGGCGTGCGGCCTTGCGAACTTTGTCCTCATCGGGTTCAAGCGATTCATCGATCTGACCGGCCGGCATCGACCAGATAGCGGCCCGAATCGGAATTCTTTCCTCCCGGATAAGGACAAATTTTCCCTCGCTTGTCACGGGTGCGATCACAACGGCAGGTTTGCGATGGACCACTGTCCACTTACGGCCGCCAGGTTGCACGGGGGTCCGCACCTCGTCGATTGCCACCTGAAGATGCGGCATTTCGAAATGCACTTCGCTGCCGAGGGTTTCCCAACCTTCGCCGTCGCGCACCAAATTGCTCTTTTGCACGCGGGGAAGGTATGGAGGGCTTTCAGAAAAGCCAATCGCTAGCGAGGCGCCCGTCGCTCGCGCAGGATGCGCACCGCGACATAGCGCGTTTCGGGAAGGATAAACTTGCGAAGCTCCAGCTCGACGCGCGAAACGTCGAAACTGCGCAGAACGTGCTCCGCCATTTGGTGCGCGAGTGTCTCGATGAGGCTGTCGCGGCGGCCGGCAACAAAGCGGCGCAACTCCGCGCAAACGGCGGCATAATCAATCGTGCGTGAGAGATCCTCTCCCACTTCGCCGAAATGATTCGGCGGCCGCAGTACCAGCGAAACGACGACGCGCTGTGGTCGGCCGCGTTCTTCCTCGGTCACGCCGACCGAGGCGAGAAGTTCCAGCTCTTGAATAAGAATCTCGTCATTAGGTAGCATGACCGGTTTTCCAGGTGAGACAAGCAAGGAGATACCACGCGCAAACACCGGTGGCGAGTGACATGTGCGGCATCATAACTCAAAGATGAAGATGTCTAACCTCCGCGAAAGCCATAAATGCCAAAGAGGCCTGAACCCGGCCGCGCGAGAATATGCTCGACAGAATACAGGCGTTTTGTTAATCGCCCTAAACAACGCGTGCTCCGCTGCGGCGACATTGCGGTTGTGCCCCATGAAAAGACTTTCAAGATTCCCTATCTCCTCATTCTTAATCTCATTTCTCCTGGCTAAGGCTAGCCTGGCCCAAAACCTCACTCATGGTCCTGTGGTTGGCGGAGTGACCGATTCACAAGCACAGGTTTTTGTGCGAACGAGCACGTCGGCGGCAGTTATCATTCAGTACTCGACAGACCCAGGGTTGAGCAATCCACTCTCGACAGTCGCGATTACTACAAGCATTACGAGCGATTTCACCACGAAAGTTCCGTTGAGCGGACTTATGGCGGAAACAACCTATTATCTGAACGTCCTTGTTAATAACGCGCCGCAATTTTCGGCACCTTATCCGTCGTTCGCCACCTTTGCTCCGACAGGCACTTCACGAGACTTTCAATTCATCGTTTTGACTGATTTCGTCACTGTGAGAAACATGGATGCATCAGTTGAGACTTTCGCGCACGCCTCAGCCGAAGAACCGGTCTTCGCCTTCATAGGCGGTGATTTCGACCATCGCGGACCGGGGACAATCGATGAAAAGAGAACCATGTTCCGGGATCTCTATGATCCAAACACGCCATTCATGAGTGGTTTCGTGCCCCTGATTCTCCAACGGATGGCCATCGCCCACCAATGGGACGATCATGACTCCGGTCCAAACAACTGCGATAAGACTTATTCAGGTTGGGACATAACGCAGCAAGTTTATGAGGAGTATACCCCAACCTACCCTCTACCCTCTGTAAGTCCGGGAATTTGGCAGAAGTTCAGTTACGCGCAGGCGGATTTCTTTCTTTTGGACTGCCGGAGTCAGCGTGACCGAGACGGGGATCCCGACAACACTGCTAAGAGTATGCTCGACGGCAACAATCTTGGCGGTGCTGGAGAGCTGCAGTGGCTCGAGACCGGTCTGCTGAGCTCGACCGCAAAATGGAAAGTCATCTTTACCTCTGTGGTGACCAATCCAACCACCAAAAAAGACGACGGCTGGGCAACTTTTCAAACCGAATGGAACATTCTTAAGAGTTATATCCTTACGAACAATATTCTTAATGTCGTTTTCATTGCCGGCGACTTGCATGAGAACGCAATTGACAATGGCACTGCAAGTGGCTTTCCGGAGATGTCAGTAGCACAGGCAAATCGGACAATTAATTCCATGTGCGCCACTTCCACGAAGGGAAGATGGAGCGAGGGCTACTACGACGATACCTGTGCGGGGTACGGCCTTGTCAGTATTTTCCAGAATCCCGCCCGGCTGGTTTTGCAGGCGGTCGATCAATTTGGAGTCATCCGTATTGCCTATACGGTCACCGATGAAACGCCACCGCCGACTCCCACACCGACGCCAACTCCAACGGTAACTCCTACTCCAACACCGACTCCTACTCCAACACCCACTCCCACTCCAACCCCAACTCCAACCCCAACTCCCACACCGACACCCACACCCACACCCACACCCACTCCAACCCCAACTCCCACACCGACACCCACTCCAACACCGACAGCGACTCCAACACCCACTCCAACGGTAACTCCAACCCCAACTCCCACTCCCACACCCACTCCAACCCCAACTCCCACACCGACACCGACTCCGACTCCAACACCTACACCGACTCCAACACCCACACCCACACCCACACCCACTCCCACTCCCACACCCACACCCACACCGACAGCGACTCCAACACCCACTCCAACGGTAACTCCCACTCCAACCCCAACCCCAACCCCAACCCCAACTTCCACACCCACTCCCACACCCACACCGACAGCGACTCCAACACCCACTCCCACTCCCACTCCCACTCCAACACCGACAGCGACTCCCACTCCAACTCCCACTCCAACTGCAAGTCCTACACCGACACCTCAGCCGCCGATGATCACTCATCAGCCGGCCAGCCGAAGAGTTGACGTGGGTACGAGCGCTCGGTTTGCGGTCACGGCCACCGGCTCTCCTTCTCTTAGCTACCAATGGACGAAGGATGGTGCCGATATTCCAGGTGCAACGACGACAAGCTACACGACGCCACCCGCGACGAGCGCCGATAACGGCAGTAAGTTCGCGGTCGTTGTCAGCGATCCTGGCGGAAGCGTTACAAGCAATAGCGCGACGCTCACTGTCAACCTGCCCCCGTCAATTTCACTCCAGCCGGCAGATACAACTGTAAATGTCGGCAGGCCGGCGAGTTTCGCGACCAAGGCCACAGGCGAGCTTCCCTTGTCCTATCAATGGGCGAAAAACGGTCAGCCGATAGCCGGTGCCATCAGGCCGACTTACCGAACGCCGCCAACAACGACGGAAGACAATGGCGCGGCCTTCGCCGTCACAGTTACCAACAATCTCGGATCAGCGACGAGTAGTAACGCTATCCTGACAGTCAAATAATGCAGCTGCATAGCTGAGGAGCGACTTGAATTAGAGAAAATCGCGAGTTTTAGAGAACCTCGCTCCGAATTTCCCGTAGGAACTTTGTAGAGAATCCACTTCTCTCTACCGGTAAAAGCGGCTGTAATTCCTCAAAAACCGTTCTCTCTCGGAACGTTCCCCTCCACGAGCTACGCAATCTTGGCCGGGAGCGGCGGCGCACCTCTGTGTGAACCCCAAGGCGCCGTCCGTTCCCCCTTGAGTCACTCGTTTTCCTCGGCATCGCGGCGTCGCCATGAGTTCGCGCGGTTGTGTTATGGTGTCGAACTGTGCAGGAAGAAAAAGCCCCGTCGTTTCCTTCCAAGGCGACCGTCTCCTCGTCGTCAAATCATCCGAGGCGCGTGAGACTTCATCTTGGCGCATCCTTCGCCGACTCATGGGAGAATGTCCTGTTGCCGTGGTTCCAGGAAGTTGTCCGCTTACCCCTCGCGACAGAACCGTGCGCAATCGTTACGCCATCTCGCAGTATGGCCTATCTCCTGCGGAACAAATTGCTCGCATCCAATCTATCCTTTTTCGGCCTAAAGTTTCTCTCCCCCGCCCAGCTGCGGGAAAACCTCTCGCGAGACGGAAAAGAGATTTCCTTACGCGAACATCTGCGTCTCCTGCTCGCCATCGCGGCCGAGACCGTCGTCAAACAGTCAAGCGAAGGCGAGCCTCACGACGTGTCAAAGCAACTGGTTGCGAAATCGATCGCCCGCGACCCCGATCACTTCCTCCGCACGATTGATCAACTTAACTCTGCGGGTTGGACCATAGGAGACATCCATGAACCTGCCCTGAGCGAAGTCTCGCACCGCTTTGCGAGGATGGCGCGCGACTGTGGTTTTCGATTTGTGCACGAGGCGGATCGGGAAATCGAAGCGACTGCGCCTCAACTGCCTCCGCTTTTTCACCGGCTGATGCTTCTTGGATTCGATGGTGCACACTGGGCTCTTTGGCCCCTTCTTCACGGTGCGGTGAGATCTTCTTCGGATTCAGTTGTAATTCTCAACCATCCGCGCGACGAAGCCTCTGAGCTCGATGAGACTTGGATTGGCACCTGGGAGGAAGTTTTTGGTGAAGCGCGAATCATTCCATCCGCCGATGACGCAGGTTTCTCAGCCGGGGAGGGGTTGCGTCGTTGTTCGGAAACAACGAACGAAATCAGCGGCCGCATCGAGGTTTGCGGCGACGCGATTCACTTTCTTGTTGGTCGGGACACACCGGAACAGGCGAGAGCAATTGTCGCCTTAACGGCAAAATTCCTTCAGGAACCGCATGCGGAGCGGATTGGAATTCTGTTTCCGCGCCGTGGCGCTCTCCCTCGCGTGGTTGCGCGGCTGTTTGAGAAGGCGCGTATCGCGCACAACGATGGCCTGGCCCATCCGGCGCCGAGCGCCTTCGATAGTGAGGCGTGGCGCGCCTGGTTGGAATTGCAAGAAAGCCCGCGACTAGAAGTGCTCTTGCGTTTCTTGCGGGCGAGCAACACAAGGCTCTTCGGCATAGTTACGCCAAGCGAGATCGAACGCTGCCTGCGTGAACTTTACAATGCGGTTTTGATCAATGATCTCGACATCCTGCGCGAGGCTTTTGCGCGTCGGGCCGATTCGCCACAGGATGCCGCACTCGCCGCCGGTTTAGAGCAGATCGAATTCCTGCCGCGGACAGGAACGTTTTTCGAATTCCTTTCGCAAACGCAAAAGATTTTTTTGACGCTTGGCTGGAAACAGCACTGGAGCGAAGTCCATCGCCTGAGCCGCAGTTGGGCGGGGCGATTGACTGCCTCGTTTTCGCGCCACCTCTATCTGCGCTGGCTTCGCGAAATTTTGGGCACGCCCTCGCTACAACGCGACGAATTGGGCGCGCATCCCTACAGTCGGGTGCATCTTCTTCCTTATGCCGAGGCGGAAGGTCAGTGCTGGTCGCATCTCATCCTTGCCGGACTAAACGAGGAAGAGTGGCCGGCTCTGGATGGGGAACTTGGTTTTGTGCGTGAGCAGGAAATAGAGGAATTCAATCGGCGTAATCGCGTTCTTAATCGACAAGCGGTGAAGCGCAGCCGGCAGGGCGAGGGCCAATGGAGCGTGCGTCCAAACAAAACCCTGCTCCTCGGCTCGAATGAGCGCCGCCAAATCCGCCGGCGTCAGCTTAACAATCTTCTGGCGACCGCGCAGCACGGTATCGGTATCACCGCAAACCTGTATTCCGAGTCTTTCCCCAGTCGGATTGCCAACCCTAGCGACTTATTTTCGCGTTTGTATTTTTCCGCGCGAGGCGAAGGCCTCTCGCAGCCAGTACTGCATGCATTGGAAAAGCAGACCCGCGAGTGGCTGGGCGACTGGTCGCCGATCGATTCAGAGAAAATCGACTCGATTAAGATCGGCCGCACGCGTTACGCCTATGATTTACGTCGTCAAATGCGAGCCGCGAGCGAATACGAATTCGCGCTTCGTGCGCCGCCGGATCGACCAGTCTCCCTGGCGGTAACCAATTGGGAGCAGGCTATTCGATGGCCCGCGATCATTTGGATGAAAGTTTTCCTCGGCGTGGAAGCCGACGAAGAAGATGCCAATGCCTGGGCGAGCGCGACGGGGCAATGGGTTCATCGCTGGCTGGCCGAAGGCACAGGAGCTTCCGAGGCTAACCGTTTTGTGCCTATTTGTGATACAGACGAAATTCGCGATCGAATTCTGGAGAGTGCAAAGCGTTTCCGCGCTGAAGTACAATCGCTTTGCCAGGCATCCGACCGGTCGGCTCCTGATTGGTGGACCTCGGGCTGGAGTAACGCGCTTTACATTGCCGACACTATCGCCTGCAGGCTTTCCGCTCTTTCGGATTGGTCGGCGTTTGCCGCAGAGTGGAAGCTCAATTCGCCGACCATAATCCCGCTTGAGAGCGAGCGCGCCCTGCGTGTACGCGGGCGGATCGATCTGATTCTTGGACGCGGAGAAAAAAACAACGCTGGTGTCGGCGGCTTCCCCGAACTTTGGATTGTCGACTACAAGACGGGGCGGCAACGCCCGTTTAATCTTGGCGGACACAAAAAGAAGGAGACACCGGCGGACAAGTTTGTAAAGCTACTAGTCGACGGAAAAGGCGTGCAGCTTGCCCTTTACGCCTTGGCCGCACACGCCTTGGGCGCGGAGGATGTGTGCCTGACTCTGCTCGCCGTCAACGGCGGCATGGAGCCGCAGTTCGGGATCAAGGACGCGACCGCCCAAATGGAGTTTTGGCAGGCTCTGCACGAAATGCAGGAAACTGGGATCTTCGGCATGCTTGGTCGCGTGCACAAAAGCTTTGGCTTTGGCCGCACCTATCCGCTGGCGACCTTGCAGGTCGATGTCGATTTACTCCGGAAAAAGTGGGCGCTCACCCATCCAGCTCTCGTCACTCAAACCGAGGAACCGGAGTTTGACTGAGCCAGCCGATCAGGGAGCGCGTCAGCGGTTCGCGAGCGAATTGGACCGCAACTTCTCCGTCGTCGCCTCGGCGGGCTCGGGTAAGACCCGTGCGATTACGGAGCGCATTCTCGAACTGGCACGCAGCGGGAGTGGACGGGAAAGCCTGCCCCAGCTGGTCGTCGTCACCTACACGAACCGTGCGGCCGATGAGATGCAGCAGCGCACACGCCAGGGAATTCTTGAGGCTCGCCTTCCACCCGAGGTCATCGAAGCATTTAATCGCGCCTTTTTCGGCACGATCCACAGCTTCTGTATGAAATTACTTGCCGTGCACGGACATCACCTTGGTCTGCCAGCGAACCTTGAGCTGATCAATGATGACGCCGACCTCTGGAACCAGTTCGTGCAGCAATATACCACCATTGGCCGCTCGTTAGGCGAGGAGAATCGACGAGTCCTTCTCCGGCATGTTCAAGTGCGGGACTTGATGGAGCTGGCGCGTAAGTGCGAAACGGAGGTGAATGCCATCCCGCCGGATTGGCCCTGTCCGGATGCTAGCTTCACTGAGGTTTCCCAGTTCCGTGCAAAAGGATCCTCGAAAAAGACGATCCCCGGAGATTTGGAGAATCTTCGCCGCTGGGAAGAACGCTGGCGTCAGACCGGCGAGTTTGTCCCCTGGCCTCCGCGTTCCAGCAATGCGAAGGACTTTGTTGGGCTTTGGCGCGAGGCCTTCCAGCCGCTGCGTGCGTGGGTCAGTGCCCTGGCTCTTTGCGTCGTTGCGGAAGTGCACCGCGCCTATCGCGAGTTCCGTTTCGAGCGCGGCAGGGTCACGTATGCCGACCAGGTGGCGCTCGCAGGTGAGTTAATGCGTCAGCCCGACGTCGTTAGGCGCATTCGCCACAACAATTATCGCGTCATCCTCGATGAAGCGCAGGACACGGACCCGCCGCAATTTCTCGTTCTCATCGAGGTCACCCGCCCGACAGACGCGACCGGGATCTGGCGCGAAACGCGCCAGACGCCTCCTCGACCCGGCCGCTTTTGCATGGTCGGCGATTTCCAGCAATCCATCTACCGAACCCCGTCGGATCTCGCGCGCTATCGCGAGCTCCACGAGCAGCTGGTCACTGAGGGCGCCGCTGAAGAGCTGACCTTTTCGGTCACTTTTCGACTCGATCAGGCGCCGCTTGATTTCATCAACGCCACTTTTCCCGCCATTCTCGATAACGCCGACGGGCAAATGCGGTTTGTCCCGCTGAATGCGCGGCCGGAAATCCTTTCAGGGCAAATCATTCGGTTAGATCTCAAGAGCGAAGTGGACTTAACAAATCGAGAATTGCTTCGCGCCAACTTGGAAGCTCTTGAATTGGCAGAATGGCTGCGCGATTGCGGACTCTCGAAATTGCGCGCCGCATCCTGGCGCGAAGTCGCCATTCTCGCACCGCGCAAAGCGTGGCTGCGCTCCATGCGTGATGCGTTGCTCGCCGTTGGTTTGCATGCCGAGGTCCATTCCGAATCGGAACTTCGCGCGGAGAATCCAGCTTACGCCTGGCTCACAGCTTTGCTCACCATCATGGCCGATCCCAACGCAAGCTATGAGATCGTCGGCGTCTTGCGTGAAGTCTTCGGCCTTTCCGATGACGAGCTGGCGCGTTTTTCACAAGGCGTCGGCGCACGTTTTCAAATCGCCGAACGGACCAGCGGGCACGGTCCAGTGCCGGAGACGCTGAATCTCCTCGCGCGTCTTCGCCTAACGACTACGCAACAACCGCTCTTTAGCGCGGCGCAGGAAATTGTGAGGATGACGCACTTGCGCGAGCGTCTGCGTTCCTTGCCACCGGAGACATTTCCCGAACTCACGTCCGAGCTCGATCGATTGCTCAGCGCCGCCGCAGCCGCCGAAGCAAACAGAGTTTCACTGGCGGATTTCGCGCGCAATCTGCGAAGTAATTACAGCGCGGTTCGCGAGACGAACCCTTCAACGTCGAACGCTATTCAACTCATCACTGCGCACAAGGCCAAAGGCTCCGAGTGGCAGGCGGTTATTGTTCCTTTCTTCACTCGCAAGGTGTGGGTCGCAAGCCCGCGTTATCCTATGCTTAGGAAAGCCGGCCAGCGTGAGGAGCCGCAGATCGTTTTCGACAAAACCGATGCCGATGAATTAGAAGACGAACTGAAGGCGGCTACGCGCCAGGAAATGGAGCGGCTGCTTTACGTCGCCCTCACCCGGGCCAAACACACGCTTGTCTTGGCTGTCGACCGCGACTTTTTCCCCAAGGAGAAGGGCTTTCATTCCGATTCGCTATTCAAATGGCTAGCCGCCGACAGGGGCGAGCCTAACGAGCTGCATCTCGCCTCTCTCCCGACCAATCTGAGCGCCTGCACGCAGACGGCGCGTCGTCAGCAGATGACCCCGCAGGTAGGAACACGGGAAAACTTTGGTTCGCGCGAAACCGGTTGGATTGATCGCGCGCGACAGAACGCAAATCGCTTTATTCACACGGTCGTGCCCAGCAACCTCGGACTTAACGAGAAGGACGATTCGGTGGAGCACGAGTCGTGGACAGAAATGGAGCCGGAAATTCGGCCGGTGCGCGTCGATAACCCCGCAACGCGCTATGGGATCTGGTGGCATGGCCTCGCACAGAGAATTCCGTGGCTGTGCGAAGCAAGCGTTTGGGATAAGACCTTTGCCGCTCTGCATAACAGCTCACCCGATGTGACGCGCTCGACGCGCGAGTGGCGCCTCCTGCGGGCGCGAGTTAATGCGCTGTCCGATTTCGCGAACGACTGGAGCGAGTGCAAGCTGATGATCCACGCTGAAATGCCTTTCTGTTGGAAAATGACTGCTGATCAAAGCCTGGAGGGATTGATCGATCTCGCGCTTTTTGATTCGGCGTCCAATGAATGGCTCATCATCGATTGGAAAACGAATCGCGTCGCGCCAAACCAGCTTTCCATCCTGCGGCAAGAATACCGCGCCCAACTGGCGGCTTATCGCCAGGTAGTGAGGGAGTTGACCGGCCAAAAAGTCAGCGCCGCGCTTTACTCAACCGCCACTGGCGAATTTGTCCGTTACGAGTCTGCCGAGTTGAAAAGCGAATGGGAGCGGTTGGAAGCGCTTCCGCCGGAGGACCTGTTTAATGCGGTGAGCGAAATCACAGTCGGACGCGAACGTAACCTTTAATCGTTAGGCCAAGAAATCGTGCTGTCAGGTGAGTCAATCCTCTCTCGCGTGTCCGAAGGAATCTTAGTGCTATAACCCATGGAAGTGAAGAAGCGAGCGCATCACGTTGATAAACCAGAGCCGCGCTGGCAGGCTGTGCTCGCCTTTGTCGCGGTGGGGGCAATTTACCTCGCGTTACCGAAATCGCTGATTGTCGGCCCGACTTGGTTGCTGCTGACACTTATGGCCGTTCTACTCATACCTACAGTCGTTAGCCATCGCCTTGGTCAACTTTCCCTTAACCGCATTCTCGGCTTTGCGACCAATTCACTCATTACTTGCGCCCTCATCGGGTCAGTCGTGCTGATGGTGCACGCGTTGCCCTCGCACAAAGAACCGCCTCTCCAGCTTCTTTTCTCGGCCGCGCTTCTTTGGATCACAAACGTTATTGTTTTCGCGTTGTGGTATTGGCGGATCGACGGTGGTGGCCCGACCAGGCGCCAGGAGCACTACCAATTTGGGAGTAACAGCTTTCTCTTTCCACAAATGCAGATCCCGCGTGAAGAACGAAGCGAATTTGCCTGTATGCGCTGGCGGCCGCACTTCGTCGATTATCTCTTCGTCGCCTTCACCCAAAGCTCGACCTTCGGTCCAACCGACTCTCCTCTGCTCGCGCGCTGGGCGAAGGTCCTCTCGATGATCCAGGCGTTTATCTCGCTTTCGATTGTCGTTCTCCTGATCTCGCGCGCAGTTGGCGCGCTTTGAAGGTACCAATCTTCCGGGTTAGGTCCGCTATTCGCAAACACTTGCGGCAGCCTTCGGCAGCACGCGTAGTGCGAAAAAGCCTTACGTCCACTGATCTTTCCAAGCGCGATGACCGAATGACCCGGCCGAGAGCGGAGATCGTGCCCGGCTTAGTCGTGCAGTCAATAGATCATGAATGAACAACCTGGAATCAGTCGCCGCCGCGTCCTCGGCGGACTCGGTGCCGGTCTTGCAGCCGTAGCCGCGCCGCGAGTGTTTGGAATGCAGGCAAAGAAGGAGGAAACTATGGCACCAGAGAAACTAGAGGACCCAACGTTGAAATATCCAAAACCGCCATTTAAGGAGCAATCGCAGCCGTGGCCGGGTTTGGCAAATAAGATGGATCCACGACCCGATCACGGCGAGCAGACTTATGAGGGATCAGGCCGCTTACGAGGTCGCAAGGCTCTTATCACTGGTGGCGACTCCGGCATGGGTCGCGCCGCCGCAATCGCCTACGCGCGTGAAGGCGCCGATGTGGCGATCAATTATTTTCCTACGGAACAACCCGACGCCGATGAGGTTATCGCGCTGATCAAGGAAGCCGGTCGCAGGGGAGTTGGTTTACCAGGAGATCTGCGAGAAGAGAATTTTTGTAAGAAGCTGGTCGCCGATGCGCTGGAAGAGCTGGGTGGTCTGGACATCCTCGTTTGCAACGCCGCTCGACAACAAGAACGGCAGTCGATCCTTGATGTCTCGAGCGAAGACTTCGACGCGACTATGAAAACTAACATCTATGCGCCTTTCTGGATCATTAAGGCCGCGCTCCCACACTTAAAGCCAGGATCCGTAATTATCGGCACAGCCTCAGAGCAAGCTTACGATCCGTCGCCGGATCTTTATGACTATGCCCAGACAAAGGCCGCAACCATGAACTACGTAAAGTCACTCGCGAAGCAGCTGGGACCAAAAGGTATTCGTGTTAATGGCGTCGCGCCCGGACCCATCTGGACACCGCTCCAAGTCAGCGGTGGAGCTACGATGGAAAAGCTAAAGAAATTTGGCGGACAGACCCCGCTCGGTCGACCGGGCCAGCCCGCGGAATTAGCTTCCATCTATGTCCAGTTAGCAGCGGACGACGCCAGTTATGCAAACGGTAACATTTACGGCGCGGCTGGCGGAAGCGGTCAGCCTTGATCGGTAGAAACGAAGAGCTATCGGTAACGATCAATTGACTGAAGACTCTTGGACTTAGACCGATTTGTTCAGGCGCAGAAAGACTCTTATGAGCAGGCGCTTTCGGAAATCAAAAGCGGAGAGAAACGCTCGCATTGGATGTGGTATATCTTTCCCCAGATCGCTGGTCTGGGTCACAGCGCCATGTCTCAGCGTTATTCAATCAAGAGTCTCGCAGAAGCCAAGGCGTATCTTGGGCACCCGGTCCTCGGTCCCCGATTGATTATCTGCGGCGAGGCTCTGCTTAACTTAGAGAACCGATCGGCCGACGGCATCTTCGGTTTCCTCGACGCAAAGAAACTGAGATCCAGCGTCACGTTATTCGCGGCCGCTTCGCCTGGTGAGTCGATCTTTCAGCAGTTGCTCAGCAAGTATTTTTGCGGCGAGCATGACCCAGCGACATTACATCTGCTGGAGTCTAACGCTTAGTCCACGAGGGAGCCGGCAATCGGGCTCGAACCGATGACCTGCTGATTACAAATCAGCTGCTCTACCAACTGAGCTATGCCGGCAACTACGAGGGAAAATAGCGGGTTTCTTCTTGTTTTCCACGTCTGTACCCGTGAATTGTATCCGCCAGACAAAAATCGGGCGCGATTGTAGATAGCCAGCACCTCATCGTATCGGAATGCTCGCGGTCTAAAGCATCACACTCTGCCGAAAGTCAGTCTCGCGCAGCCGTCTTGGGAAGGGTAATCTGTCACTTCATCCCGTGAACGATGGCTAGCTTAAACAAATCTCAGAGCATTATCGGCCGCTAACTTCAGATGAGACCACGGAGGAATGACGATCTCGTTCTCGTCCTCGCCATCTTCCAAAATCTGGACATCGCGCGCGCCGCCTTGAAGAATCTGCGTCGGGCGCGCTTTCGCCGCGCCGCTGCAATTAATGGCTCTGCCACGCATCGACCGCTCGTGGATGAACATGACATGTGGGCGATCGTGGAGGCGGCCACGGTTGTCGCCATCCTTGCGATTAGCATTCTCATTCTCTGGCAACGCGGAGTGCTGGCTGAGTTTCGCCCCGCCGGAGTCGCGACGCTTTTGGCAGTTTTCGTCGCCTTTGGCGCCGTCGCCGGTTGGATCTCACACCGGTTGCTCCATCAACATGTCGCTGATTGGCACCTGACTCGTGTCCGGAAGTCGATTGCGCTGGATGAAGTTATTGTTTTGGCCGAGGTCAGAGCCCGCGAGACCTCGCGCGTCCTGGCGATCATAGGAGATGTTGCCGCAGGGGAAGTTGTCACGTTTGCTTTTCCGCCGCCTGCGGGTAACCGCTTGGAGGCAACGGTCACATCGCTCTGGTCGGAGCAGCTCTCGAGTCAGCGTCTTGCCGAAACCGCGGCACTCCTGGCCCCGTCGATTCCAGTAAGCCGGAAAGTAAAACCGCTGGGAGCTTCATTCTGCGAACGGTTAGGTGAAATAGAACGCACCCTGCAATGGGCGAACAAGAGCCTCACCATGTCGGCCGACGTGCACCACGGCTTCACGTTAGCCGCGGAGTGGATGCTCGATAACGCCTACCTCATTCGCGAACAGCTCACTGATCTGCGGCGAAGCCTCCCCACGCAATCGTATGGAGAGCTGCCTCTGATTGCGCGCGGACCTCACACAGGATTGCCGCGCGTCTATCAGCTCGCTTCGGAAATGGTCGCGGGCAGCGCCGGCGCGCTCGATGCGGAAAACATCCAGAAATTTCTCGTCGCTTTCCAAACGAATGCCCGGCTCGACATCGGAGAACTCTGGGCTGTGCCGTTGATGCTGCGCTTGCGGCTAATGGAATCTTTCCGCGCGCTCGCCGTTCAGATCGAACAGCTGCAAAGCCAGAGCGAGGAAGCGGACTTCTGGGCTAACCGGCTAATCACCGCTGCGCGACACGGTTCTCCGCAGTTGCTCAAAATGATGGCGCACCTCGTGGACTCGCAGCCAGCGCCGACAGCGCACTTTGCGAGCGAGTTGGTGGCGCATCTTTATGACGAAGAAGCGACTCTCCCGCTGGTCACGAGCTGGCTGGAACGCGCCCTCGGCGCGCCTCTGCTCGAAGTCATGCAACAGGAGAACCGCCGGCAAGCGGTGCAGCAATCGGTGCTCGCCAACGTGATCAACACCTGCCGGCGCTTTGCCCACATCGATTGGCGACAGCTTTTCGAATCTACCAGTTGGGCGGAGAGCGCATTGGCAACCGATCCCGCCGGCATTTACGAGCGAACGGATTTCGAGACGCGCGACCGCTGTCGGGCTGTGGTAGAAGAAATCGCCCGACGTTCGAAACGCCGCGAACGAGAAATCATCGAGCAGGCACTCGCCTTGGCGGAGACGGCAGAGGACGACGTCGCGCGACATGTTGGCTTCTATCTAATCGATGCGGGGCGGATTGCGCTTGAGAGAGCGATCGGCGCGGGCGTGTCATTTGGCGAGCGCTCGCGCCGCATGCTTCGCGCACACGCCGCTGGCTTCTACTTCGGGAGCATTCTCTTGCTCACCTGCGCGATGGTGGCGGCCCCTTTGCTTCTCATTTCCGGAAGCGTTTCCGGCCTAACGAGTAAATTGCTGACGCTTCTTTTGCTTCTCCCGGCGAGCGAATTGGCCGTGCTGGTGGTGAGCTATTTCGTGACCGTTCTCCTGCCGCCGCAGGTCCTGCCGAAGATGTCCTTCAAGAAGAGCGGCATTCCCGATGACTGCCGCACGCTGGTTGTCGTGCCGATGATGTTGACCACACCGGGCGCGATTCAAAACGAGCTCACGCGTCTCGAAATTCGCTATCTCGGAAACGTAGATCCGAATCTTCGCTTTGCGCTTCTGAGCGATTTCGCCGACGCGCCGCGAGAGAGCATGCCCGAGGATGCCGAGTATCTCGAGATCGTCATCCGCGGCATTGAGGAACTCAATCGGCGCCATGGGGTGGGTGGCTTTTTTCTCTTTCATCGCGAGCGCTTATGGAGCGAAAGCGAGCAGCGCTGGATCGGATGGGAACGCAAACGCGGAAAGCTCGAGCAGTTGAATCGATTCCTCAGCGGCGAATCGGCTCCTGAACTCGAGGGTTTTTTGCGCACCGGCGAGCGCGCCCAACTCGAGGGGATCCGCTTTGTCATCACGCTCGACGCCGATACGCAACTCCCACGTGGCACCGCGCGCCGACTGATCGAGACGATGGCGCATCCGCTCAATCAAGCGCGCCTCTCGGCGGATGGCCGTCGCATCGTGCGCGGATATTCGATCATTCAACCCGGCATCAGCACATCCCTGCCAAGCGCGACTGCGACCTGGTTCTCACGCATCTTTGCCGATCCGCGCGGCATCGATCCCTACACGCACGCCATTTCCGATGTTTACCAGGATCTGGTCGGCGAAGGCAGTTATCACGGCAAAGGAATTTACGATCGCGAGATGTTTCACCGCCTTCTGTCCGGACGCTTTCCTACCGCGCACTTGTTGAGCCACGATCTTCTGGAAGGAAGTTATGTCCGCGTCGGATTGGCGACTGACATCGAGTTGCTCGATGCCTTTCCGAGCAATTACATCGAATGGTGGAAACGGCAGCATCGCTGGATTCGCGGCGACTGGCAGATTTTGGATTGGCTCAAATCGCGCGCGCCGCTCGGCGCTACGGACACGGAAATTAATCCGCTCTCCGCCTTCCACCGCTGGAAGATATTGGATAACCTGCGCCGCAGTCTGGTTCCACCGACGACGGTTGCGCTCCTCCTCGCCGGCTGGCTGCTCACGCCCATGCCGTTGCTTTGGAGCGGAATCATCGCGGCCCTGATGTTGTGGCCGGCGCTGAACTCGATCTTCAGCCTTCTTGTTCATCCGCCACTACCTGGGACAAGATTCTGGCGCGAACCGCGGGACCGATTTCTCCGCTCACTCCTCACCTTAATTTTTTTGGTCGATTACGCAGGCATGGCGCTCGATGCGATTGCCCGCGTTGCTTATCGGCGCGTCCGGTCCGGTCAGTTTTTGCTCGAATGGGAAACGGCGCAGGATGTCCACCAGAGCGCGAAGAACGAGCAGCAGCGGTTCGTGCTCGCGCGGCTTTGGATTCCGACTGCGTGTTCGCTTCTTTTGGTGGGTGCGGCAACGAAGGGAGCATCAACGTCGCTGGCCGCAGGACCATTCCTGATCTTGTGGGCAATTTTTCCGCTGGTGGTGACTCTGATCAATCGACCGGCGACGAGCTGGCGCGGCGGAATCCTGACGCAGGACGATCGCAAATTTCTTCGCACCGCGGCGCGAAGAACATGGAGATACTTCGACGATTTCGTCGGGCCGCAGACCTCGTGGTTGCCACCCGACAACGTGCAGGAAATACCGATGCGCGAAATTTTCATGCGCACTTCGCCGACCAACATCGGCCTTTGCATTCTATCGACAGTGTCGGCTAACGACTTTGGCTACATCACGATGGACGAGCTCGTCGCGCGAAATCTCGCCACGCTGCAAACCGTCGATCGGCTCGAGCGCTTCGAAGGGCATCTTTTCAATTGGTATGACATCAACACCCTGGAGCCGTTACACCCGCGTTATGTCTCGACCGTCGATAGCGGCAATCTTCTCGCCAGCCTCTGGACCTTCCAAGTTGCCGGCGAAGAATTTGAAACGCAGCCGCTGCTGGATTCGCGCGCACTGCATGGACTGGCCGACACGCTCGGCGTGCTGCGGCAACTCGCGCCCGCTCTGAAACAAACCGAACGGTTACTGCCGCCCTTGCGACAGCTCGACGACCTGACTGCGAGTGAAGCGACAGATCTGGAGGAAATCATCGGCCGAATGCGAGCGGCGCGACAGCCCGCGCAAGATCTTCTGCAACTCTTCCCTGCGACGGAAAACGCCGCGCGTTTTTACTGGGCGCAACAGATCGCCAGGCAGGTCGCCGCCTGGAATGCCGTGATTGATAGATATCTTCGGCCCATCGAAATTCTGATGGAGCCGCCGGCGCAGTTGATGTCGTTAGGCGAAGCTGCGCATGAAGCTCGGCGCGAAACGCTCACCGCACTCATTTCGCTGCGAAACATTGCGGTGGAAGGAATCCCAGGCATCGCTCCGTTGCTTACGTTTCACGGGCGCCGCGAGGAAATTGAAGTTCCTAATGCCGTGCGCGAGTGGCTCACGCTTCTGGTGAGCGAGGTGGAGCATTCGCGTCAGCACGCTGCGGAACAGCTCGCGCGCATGAACGAATTGCTCACGCACTGCCGGGTACTGGAGAGCGGCATGGGCCTGCGTTTTCTTTATGACGAAGCGCGATGCGTTTTTGCCATCGGATATCAGGTCGCAGAACGGCGTCTCGATAACTCCTTCTACGACCTGCTCGCGAGTGAAGCGCGCCTAACGAGCTTCCTGGCGATCGCGCGCGGCGAAGTTCCCGTCGAACATTGGTGGGCTCTTGGTCGGCCCTTCGGTTCTGCTTACGGCCGGATGCCGCTGCTTTCGTGGAGCGGAACGATGTTTGAATATTTGATGCCACTGCTCTTCACCCAGACGCATGAGAATTCGCTGCTCGATCGCGCCTGCCATGACGCCGTGCACTGCCAGATTGCGTATGGCGAGCAAAACAATTTGCCGTGGGGCATCTCGGAGTCCGCCTTCAGCGCGCTTGATCGCAACAATATATACCAATACCGGGCATTCGGGGTGCCGGGGCTGGCACTGAAGCGCGGACAGGAACGCGACTTCGTCGTCGCACCTTATGCCACCGCACTCGCCTTAGGGCTCGAACCGGTCCTGGCGACGAAGAATCTGCGCCGTCTCGCTCAACTCCGCGATGCCACGATGTTCGGCGATTACGGGTATTACGAGGCGATCGATTATTCTCGCCGCAGCGAACCGGGCGGCGCGAGCGGGATCATCATTCGTTCTTACATGGTGCATCACCAAGGCATGTCCTTGATCGCGCTGGGCGACGTTTTGCACGGCCAGGTAATGCGGAGCCGTTTCCATTCCGACCCGCGCATCCGCGCGACCGAGCCGCTCCTCTACGAGCATATCCCCGAGCAAATCCTGCCGACCACTGGCGAGGTACGTGAAGACCGACCGCTGCCACGAACGACGCCGATCGCCGCTGGAGAGCCGGTCGTTGCGCAAGAGCCCGACACCGCCGCGCCGCGTGTTCATCTGATTTCGAACGGCACGTGTTCTGTCGCGGTCACGAACGCCGGCGGTGGTTATCTGCGTTGGTTGGACTTGGACATCACCCGCTGGCGCGCGGACACGACCTGCGACAACGCAGGCCCGATTTGTTATCTCCGCGATCTGGAAAGCGGAACCATCTGGAGCAACACGCATCAGCCGATCCGTGCGCCTGAAGATCGCTACACCTGGAACTTTACGCCGGACAAAGCGGAGTTCCGGCGTCGCAGCGGAACATGCGAAACCGTCACTGAAATCGCGATCTCCGCGGAAGACGACGCCGAAGTTCGTCGCCTTACCCTGGTCAACATCTCGCATAACACTAGCCGGCTGGAGCTGACCACTTATCTCGAATTGGCGCTCGCGCCGCATCGAGCCGATCGCGCGCATCCCGCGTTCAACAACCTTTTCATCGAAACGGAATGGCTCCCGCATTGTGAAGCGCTCGTCGCCCGGCGTCGCCTCCGCGCTCCCGAAGAACAGCCCGTCTGGGTCGCGCACCTCATGATTCCGGAAGCTGATACTACTTCTGGCGCGATCGAATTTGAGACAGACCGCGCGCAGTTTCTCGGTCGCGGCCGGACGCCGGAAAATCCCGAGAGACTCACGCGTCGCCTAACGAGTCAGGTCGGCACCGTGCTCGATCCCATCTTCAGCCTGCGGCGCCGCGTTACGCTTGAGCCTAACCAACGTCTTCAGTTTGCGCTCGTCACCATGGTCGCTCGCTCGCGCGAAGCCATCATAGCCCTGGCTGAACGCTACGCGGACTTTCACAAGGCGATGCGTGCCTTCGAGACGGCGTGGACTCATTCCCAACTCGAGATGCGCCGGCTGCGGATCCGCCCGGGCGATGTGCAAACCTTTCGTCAACTCGCCTCGCACATTCTCTTTCCGCAGGCGCAACTGCGCGCCTCGCTTGCCCGGCTCGGACGGCTCCGGCAAGGGCAACGCGCGCTCTGGCGGCAAAGCATTTCCGGCGACCTTCCCATTGTCGTCATGATGATCGCTCAGCTGCGCGACATCGAAGTCGTGCGTGAGATTTTGACCGCGCACACCTTCTGGCATTTGCGCGGGCTGAAAGTCGATCTCGTGCTCATCAGCGAAGAAATCGTGAGCTACGAAGAACCATTGGCCGAACAACTGCGCCGGCTGACCGAAGCGCAGACACATCTCACTGGCGTCGATCAGCCGGGGGGCGTGTATCTGCGCGCGGCGAACAAGATGTCGCAGGAAGAACTGATCGTCATTCAGGCCGCGGCGCGAATAGTATTAGTCGCCGCGCGCGGCACGCTCCGCCAGCAATTGGCCGCGACTACGCCAATCATTGCAAAGCCAAGGCGGCACGTGCCCAGCCGGCATTTCCGCGAAGAGCCTTCCGCTCCGTTGCCTTTCATGGAGCTCAAATATTTTAACGATTTCGGCGGCTTCACTCGCGATGGAAAAGAATTCGTTATCCAGCTCGCTGCCGGGAAACAAACGCCGCTCCCGTGGATCAACGTGATGGCCAATCCAACTTTCGGCATGTTGGTCTCGGAGTCCGGAGCCGATTTCGTCTGGGGCAACAACAGCCAGAACGATCGTCTCACGCCGTGGTCTAACGACCCCGTCTCCGATCCGCCGGGCAGCGCCATCTACATCCGCGATGAGGACCTCGGCGTAGTCTGGTCGCCCACCGCCCAGCCAATCCGCGAGCGGGACGCCTATCGCGCGCGTCACGGACAGGGTTACACAACTTTCGAGCACAACAGCCATGCGATCGAGCAAACGCTGCTCACCTTTGTGCCAGTGAATGAAGCCGGCGGAATGCCCGTGCGTCTCCAGCGGCTGCGTTTGCGAAATGCTTCGTCGCGCAAACGCAACCTCACGATCACATCCTATGTCGATCTCGTCCTCGGTTCGGTGCCGGAAGAAACCGGCATGCACGTGGTCACGAAATGGGACCTGCAAAGCCAGAGTATCTTCGCCCGCAATTGTTATGAGCCGGAATTTTGCGATCGCGTGATCTTCGCCACTTCTAGTCCGCCGCCGGCTTCATCCACCGGCGACCGCGCCGCGTTTATCGGGCGCAACCGTTCCATGCGCGCGCCCGCGGCGATGGAACACGAGCAGCTCACCGGCAACATTGGCGCGGGATTGGATCCTTGCGCCGCCGTGCAGGTCGTGGTGGAGATCGAACCAGGACGGACTTGCGAAATTACTTTTCTCCTCGGACAGGCGGATGGTGAAGACGCGGCGCGAGCGCTCGTGCAGCGATTCCGCGACGCGGCGAATGTCGAAACGGCTTTCGATGAAACGCGCAGATGGTGGGACAAACTCCTGAGCACAATCGAAGTCGAAACGCCCGAGGTCTCAGCGAATTTACTGCTCAATCGCTGGCTGGTTTATCAGACGCTGAGCTGCCGCGTTTGGGGCCGGTCGGCGCTTTATCAATCCGGCGGCGCCTACGGTTTTCGCGATCAGTTGCAGGATGTCATGGCACTCGTGCACGCCGCGCCGCAGATCGCACGCCAACACATTCTGCGCGCCGCTGCGCGACAATTCGTTGAAGGCGACGTGCAGCACTGGTGGCATCCCGAGTCGGGCACTGGCGTGCGCACTCGGATCACGGACGATCTTCTCTGGCTCCCCTTCGTCGCGGCGCATTATATCCGCACGACAGGTGACGCCGCCATCCTCGATGAGGTGATCCCGTTTCTCGAAGGCAAGCCGCTCGCAGAACATGAGGCAGAAAGCCTTTCCATTCCGCTCGTCTCCGCCACTGGAGGCTCCTTACTCGAACATTGCCGTCGCGCGATCGCGCGCGCCGCGACTCACGGACCGCATGGATTGCCGCTCATCGGCGGCGGCGATTGGAACGATGGCCTCAACCGCGTAGGCCTCGGCGGCAAAGGCGAGAGCGTCTGGCTGGCTTGGTTTGAAATCTGTGTCCTGCGCGACTTCGCCGGGTTGCTCGCCTTGCGCGAACTTCACGATGAGGCCCGCGCCTGCGAAACCCGCGCCGTGCAGCTTGCGCAGACAATCGATGCCGAAGCTTGGGACGGCGCGTGGTATCGCCGTGGATACTTCGACGATGGCACACCGTTGGGATCCAGTGAAAACAGTGAAGCACGCATCGATTCACTGCCGCAGACGTGGGCCGCAATTTCCGCCGCGGGCAATCCCGAGCGCGTAGCGACTGCGCTGCGATCGCTCGAGGAAAATCTTATTCGCGCAGCCGACAATTTGATTCTGCTCTTCACCCCGCCGTTCGACAAAACCTCCGCGGATGTTGGCTACATCAAAGGCTATCCGCCGGGCGTGCGCGAGAACGGCGGCCAATACACTCACGCCGCGGCCTGGGTAGCGATGGCCTTTGCCCGCCAGGGCGACGGGGACAAGGCCGCGCGCTTTTTGCGCATGCTGAATCCGATCGAACACGCGCGCGAGAAAGCCGATTGCGAACGTTACAAGGTCGAACCCTACGTCATCGCGGCCGACATCTACTCGTTAGGCAACAACACCGGTCGCGGCGGCTGGAGCTGGTACACCGGCGCGGCTGGTTGGATCTACCGCGTCTGGCTTGAGGAGGTGCTGGGTTTCCAGCGGCGCGGCGACGCATTCACGATCAACCCCGTCATCCCCAAGGAGTGGTCCGGGTTTAAAATGCGATATCGTTATCAGCGCACCGAGTATTACATCACGGTCGAGAATCCGAACCACTGTTCGCACGGTGTCACCTTGGTCGAGCTGGATGGCGTGACGATGCCGAGCAAGACGATCGCTTTGCTAAACGACGCCGATTCTCATCAGGTACGCATCGTCATGGGAACCGAGATGGACGTCCTGCGTAGCGAGCGAGACAAACGCGAAACGGCCGAGCCCACGTCGATCTCGACCTAATGCCGTCGCCGCCTAACGAGAAGTCGATCTACACCTGCCCGATGCATCCCCAGATCGAACAGGATCATCCGGGCGCGTGCCCAGTTTGTGGGATGGCGCTTGAGCCGAAGAACGTCGCGGCGGGTGATGATGAGGACAACGCCGAGCTGCGCGAGATGACGCGGCGATTCTGGATCGGCGCGGCGCTGACCTCGCCGGTGTTCCTGCTCGCGATGTCGCACGTGCTGCCGGCCGCACCGCATTGGTTGCACGGCAAGCTCGCGCGCTGGACGCAATTTTTTCTCAGCACGCCCGTGGTGTTTTGGGCGGCCGCGCCGTTCTGGCAACGCGCCTGGCAATCGATCCGCCATCGCTCGCCCAACATGTTTACGCTCATCGCGCTCGGCGTCGGCACCGCTTATTTTTACAGCGCGGTTGTGATGCTCTGGCCGCAAATTCTTCCGCTGTCGTTCACGGCGCACGGAGAGATCGGCCTTTATTTCGAAGCGGCAGCGATGATTGTCGTGCTCGTTTTGCTCGGGCAAATGCTCGAGCTGCGCGCGCGCCGTCGCACCGGCGGCGCGATTCGCAGTTTGCTCGCGCTCGCGCCGAGCGTCGCGCATCGCGTACGCGAACAGACGGAGGAAGATGTGCCGCTGGCCGCGATCGAAAGAGGTGATCGACTGCGAGTTCGGCCAGGCGAAAAAATTCCAGTCGATGGCCGCGTCATCGAAGGACGCACGAGCGTTGATGAGTCGATGCTGACCGGCGAATCGATACCGATCGAAAAAATAAACGGCGATCGCGTGACCGGCAGCACCGTCAATCAAACCGGCAGCATCCTGGTCGAAGCGGAACGCATCGGGAGCGAGACCGTTTTGTCGCGCATCGTCGAGATGGTCGCGCAAGCACAACGCAGCCGCGCGCCGATCCAGCGCCTCGCGGACCAGGTCGCGGGCTGGTTCGTGCCCGCAGTGATCGCAATCGCCGCGCTTACGTTTGCCGCGTGGGCGTTCATCGGGCCGGAACCGCGTTTCGCGCACGCGATCGTGAACGCGGTCGCCGTCCTGATCATCGCGTGTCCGTGCGCGCTTGGCCTGGCCACGCCGATGTCGGTCATGGTCGGCGTCGGGCGCGGCGCGCAAGCTGGCGTCTTGATCAAGAACGCGGAAGCAATCGAGCTGATGGAGAAAGTGCAAACGCTCGTGGTCGATAAAACCGGCACGTTGACCGAAGGCCGCCCGGAGGTGACGGCGGTCGTGCCTAACGAGTGGACGAATGCATACGAAGTGCTCGCGCTCGCCGCTGCGGTGGAACAACAGAGCGAGCATCCCCTGGCCGCCGCAATCGTTCGCGGCGCGAAAACACGTGTGACCGCCGCGACAGATTTTGAGTCAACCACCGGCGGCGGAGTTCGCGGACGCGTCGGCCAGCGCAGCGTCCTTGTCGGCAAAGCGCAATTCCTGCGCGACGCCGGCGTGCGCAAGCTCGACGAAGTGGAAGCAAAAGCCGCGTCTTTGCAGGCGCAGGGCAACAGCGTCGTCTTCGTTGCGATCGACCAGCGCGCTGCCGGCGCGATCGCGATTGCCGATCCGATCAAGGAATCAACGCCGGGCGCGATCGAGCATCTGCACAAGCTCGGGATTCAAATCATCATGCTCACCGGCGACAACGAACACACCGCGCGCGCCGTCGCCAAGCAGCTTGGTCTTGATGAAGTCGAAGCCGGCGTCGAGCCGCAGCGAAAACGCGAACGCGTGCGCGAGCTGCGCGCGCAGAAGCGTATCGTCGCGATGGCCGGCGATGGAATCAACGACGCGCCCGCGCTCGCGGCCGCCGATGTCGGCATCGCCATGGGAACTGGCACGGATGTCGCGATGCAAAGCGCCGGGATCACGCTCTTGCGCGGCGATCTGCGCGGGATCGAGCGGGCGATTCGCCTGAGCCGCGCGCTGATGCGCAACATTCGTCAGAACCTTTTCTTCGCCTTCGTTTACAACTCGTTGGGCGTGCCCATTGCCGCGGGAATTCTCTATCCGTTCTTCGGCATCGTGCTCAGCCCGGTCATCGCCGGCGCGGCCATGAGCCTCAGCTCCGTCTCCGTGATCGCGAACGCGCTTCGTCTACGAAAGGTGCGTCTTTGAAGCGACAGGAACAACTCGTTAGCTTTCTCCGGTCGCCATCCTCGTATCTGCATCGGCCGCGAGAGGTGCGCATGATTGAGACGCATATCTCGTGGGTCTTCATTGCGGCTCCGTTTGTCTTTAAGGTGAAGAAGCCGGTCGATCTCGGATTTCTCGATTTCAGCACACTCGAAAAGCGACACCACTTTTGCCGGCGCGAGCTGGACCTGAATGGGCGGCTCTGTTCGGACGTTTATTTAGCGGTTGTGCCGATCTACCAAAACAACGCCGGCTTTTCGTTCGACGATGATGGCGGCGAGATCGCGGAGTACGCGGTCAAGATGCGCGAGCTGCCGGCAAACAACTCGTTAGGCGAATTGATTGCGCGCGGCGCGGTCGGCAATATGGAAATCAATCGCGTGCTCGCACGTCTTCGTCGTTTTTACGAATCGCAAACACCCACGCCACAGATCGAGGAATGGGGCCGGCTCGAAACGTTGAAGATCAGCACGGACGAAAATTTCGCGCAGGGGCAGTCGTCCGTGGGAAAGACTATTTCGCCGCTCGCCTTCGATGCGATCCGCCATTTCACGAACAACTTCTACGCAGCGCATCGGCAGCTCTTCGATGAGCGCATCGAGCAAAGGCGTATCCGCGATTGCCATGGCGATCTGCATCTCGATCACGTTCATCTCACGCCGGACGAGGTGATCATTTTCGACTGCATGGAGTTCAACGATCGCTTCCGTTTTATCGACATTGCGAACGATCTCGCCTTTCTCGCGATGGATCTCGATTTTGAAAGGCAGCACAAGCTTAGCGATCTGCTGCTTCGGAATGCGGCGCGTGAATTTGGCGATCCTGGAATGCTGCAGCTCGCTGATTTTTATAAGTGTTATCGCGCGTTTGTGCGCGGGAAAGTCGAGAGCATTCAGGCGACTTCCGAGGAACACGCGCAGCGCGCACGGCGTTATTTTCATCTCGCGCTTCGTTACGCCACTGTCGGGTCGCAGCCTATCGTGCTCGTGGTGATGGGAGGGATCGCTACCGGCAAGAGCTCGATCGCGAAGCAGCTCGCGCAAGAGATGGGTTTTCCGTTCTATTCCTCGGACAAAATTCGCAAAACAGTAGCCGGTGTGCCGCTGACTGTGCGGACGCCAACGGAACTTCGCGCCAAAGTTTATTCGCAGGCGACGACCGACCAAACCTATCGGCAGCTCCTGCGCGATGCGTTTGCCGCTCTCGAAGCGCACAGCGGTGTCATTCTCGACGCAACGTTTTCCAACCAGGCGGAGCGCGATCTGCTGCGCGACAAATGCGCAGAGTCAGGGATTGGCTTGCGGCTCATCGAACTGCAAGCGAGCCCCGAGCAAATCATCGCACGGTTGGAGGCGAGAAACGCAGCCGCGGCGGAAATTTCCGACGCGCGTTTGGAAGATTTCGAGAAATTAAACGCGGCTTATGAAGCGCCGTCAGAGTTTGGCGACGCGATCACAGTCGCGAGCGGTGAAACCGTTTTAGAAACGACACGCGCGATCTTGTTGTGTTTGGCCGATCGACAATCGTCGTCGGTCAAGAATTCTACAGTGCCTTAACTTCTTCGCGCAAACCGTTCGCGATTCGCTCGTGAGTTTTCTCGCCGCGGCCGCGCTGTTTTAATTCATCGGCCGTTTTCGGTTTTCCAAGGATGGCATCGCGGCGCGCGCGTGGGTTTCGGCACCGGCGTTTTCGCCAGGTCAAATCGCGCCGGTAAACGATGTCGTTGAATTTTTCCGAGGCGCGTCTGCGGCAAGGTATCGGCGGTGATCGCGTAATCGGAAATGCGTTCGTAAGTCGGCAAGCGGCGCGACGCTGTTTCAAGCGCGGCGCGCACCGCGGCATCGATGTTGTCGCCGGAGGCCGCGCGATTCGGCACGATCAAGGCGACGAGATTTCCGCTTTTCTCGAGTATGCCGATTTCGCGGATGGCCGGTTCTTTCGCATACGCCGACTCGACATCTTCGGTCTGAATTTTTCGCCGCTTTCGGTTTTGATCAGAGTCGAAACGCGGCCGGTGACATGGAGAAAATTGTCGCGATCGAAATACCCGAGATCGCCGGTGCGAAACCATCCGTCGCCCGTGAAAGCCTGCGCAGATTGCTCTGGCAAATTGCGATAACCGGCGAAAACATTCGGGCCGCGTGTCTCCGAATTCATTGCTAAACGTCCTACTCCCACCGCGGTCTTGATAAACGTTCGCTCCTGCATCGAGCGCCATATAGAAACCGGTGCCAAAAATTTCGGGCACTGACTGCGGCACGACGCTTTTGGATTCAACGACCGGTGGGCCGGCGTGCAGCGAGGCGGCAAAAAGCCGCAAAAACAGAGATCAGCGTTAATACATTTTTCATTTGGTGTTGGGCTTGTTTTCCGACGATCGAAGCGAAGGGAACGTTCGCTTTGGACCTTGGTCGTAGGTCGCGGCCTTAGTGTCGACGTGCCGAAACCCACCGAGCCGACAAGGTCCCTGAGTGGGTTTGCGAGCTTCCTCTAGCGTTCTGTTCGAGATGAACTAGTTTGCGAAGTCGCGTGAGACTTGTGAAAAGGGGCAGGAACTGGCACGCGACGCCAACAGTCCCTAATTAGGCTTCTTCACGATGAGTTGGACGGTAATCTGGTCGATGCCGATCAGGGCGTGCGTTGGCTTTGCCTGCTATTGGCTTTCCCTTCTGGCAGCGTCTTTGATGACACTCGCGCCGTTAGGCGCGAGCGCGACACCGGCTAAGAGAGTCTTGGTGGTTCACTCCTTTGGGACCGTAGCGCCGCCATTTACCATTCATTCGACCGCGTTTGAAACCGAACTGGTCGAAAAAATGGGCCAACGGGTTGATCTCGACGAAGTCTCACTGGACATGGCGCGCTACGCTGATCCCCACTTGCAAGAGGCCCTGGTCGAGTACCTGCAAAAGCGCCAGGCCGAATGGCAGCCAGATCTGGTGGTGCCGATCGGGTCCCCCGCCGGTGCCTTCGTCGCGCAATATCGGCAGCGTTTGTTTCCCAGAGTTCCGATCCTTTACTGCGGCATGGATCGGCGGCGGCTCCCGTCGGACGCGCTTGAGACGAATGCCGCCTTCGTAGGAGAGGATTTTGATCTACCCGGCTTTGTCGACGACATCCTCCGGGTCGCGCCAACGACCAGAAACATCGCGATCATGATTGGCGCTTCGCCCGTCGAGAAGTATTGGGCGCAATCGTTTCGCGACGCATTTGAGCCGTTTGCGGGTCGAGTGAATTTCATCTGGCTCAACGACCTATCCTTTGACCAGATGCTGGACCGGACGAGCAAACTGCCTCCGAACTCCTGGATCTTTCTGATTCTACTGCTGCGAGATGCGAGCGGAGTCAGTCACAACGCTGACGAGGCGTTGCAGCGGATGCACGCGGTCGCGAACGCGCCGATAAGCAGCATCTTTCTGCATCAACTTGGCTTAGGAATTGTCGGAGGCCGCCTCTATCAGGCGGAACGCGAGGGAGTGGAATCGGCTCGTCTGGCGAAGCGGATCCTCGATGGTGAGGCGCCGTCCAGTTTTCCTCCTGTCATAGTGGGACCGTTGGCACCCCGTTACGATTGGCGGGAGCTGCGGCGATGGAACATCAATGAGAAGCTCCTGCCGCCTGGAAGCACAATCCTGTTCCGGCAGCCGACAATTTGGGAACGTTACAGGACGTGGATCATAGGCGGTTTTTCGATCTGCATTCTACAGGGGCTGCTTATCGCCGGCTTGTTAGTTAACCTGGCCCGACGGCGGCGGGCTGAGTATTCTTTGGAGGAAAGCGAGAAGCGTTTTCAAACGACGGCTGATGCCTCGCCTGTGATGATGTGGATGACCGGCGAGGATAAGCTTTGCACCTACGTTAACAAAGCCTGGCTTGAGTTTACCGGGCGAAGTCTCGAGCGAGACCTTGGGGAGGGTTGGAGTGAAAGTATTCATCCAGATGACTTGGCGAAGACTTTGCAGATCTATGGCAGTGCCTTCGACGCTCGCGAATCTTTCGTTATGCAATATCGGCTGAAAAGGAATGACGGAGAATATCGGTGTATTACCGATCAAGGCATACCGCGCCATGGACCGCGCGGAAACTTCCGCGGCTACGTCGGTGCTTGTGTTGATATCACCGACTCGTTGGAAAAGGACAGGGCCTTGCGGGAAATCGAAGACCGAGTCGCGCTTGCAGCCGAGGTCGCCCATTTGGCCGTGTGGGAGCTGGATATGGTTACCTACGACCTCTGGATTTCTGACAAAGGACGAGAGCTATTTGGGTTCGAATCGGATGGCCCGATTAGTTACGTAGCGTTTCAAGATCGAGTGCATCCAGAAGATCGGACGCGACGTGCGTCCACAATCAAGCAAGCGATTGAAACGCAAGGCGGCTACGCATTGGAATATCGCTTCCTGCTTCCCGACGGCAGTGTCCGCTGGATCGGTGGACGAGGACGCTGCGTCAGTGACAAAGATGGCCGGCTCAGTCGCCTTGTGGGGGTTTCGATGGACACGACCGAGCTGAAACAAGCGCAGCAACTTTTCCAGCTGGCGACCGAGGCATCGCCCAGCGGCGTCGCGCTCGCGGATGCCGCAGGACGAATTGTTCTCGTTAACGCACACGTCGAAGAACTTTTCGGCTACGACCGCGACGAACTTATCGGCAAATCAATCGAGATTCTCGTGCGGGAGCGTTTTGCTTTGTACGCCCCTGCGAATCGTGAGGAATTTTTCGCCGAGCTGCAGGGGGGTGCAATGGGAGGTGGCCGCGAGTTACTTGCCGTGCGCAAGGATGGCAGCGAGTTCCCGGTGGAGATAGGTTTGAACCCGATTCAAACGCCTCAGGGTTTCCTTATCCTTGCGTCGATCGTCGACATCTCGGCTCGTAAGCTGGCCGAAGAGGAGGCCCAGCGTCGGCGCGAGGAAATTGATTTGCTTAGTCGGGTCAGTCTCCTTGGTGAAATGACCGCCTCGATCGCCCACGAGGTGAATCAACCTCTCTCCGGCATCATCAGTAATGCCGGCGCTGGCGAACGCTTTATCGACCGGGGCAATGTGAATCTCGAGCAGCTTCGTGACATTTTGGTCGATATCGGAGCGGACGGGCGGCGTGCGTATAATGTGATGCAAAACATCCGCAACACGGTCAAGAGAGGCGGAGCGATTCGGGAACGACTATCCATAAACCAGGTGGTCACCCATGTGGCGCACCTTATCCAGCCCGACGCGACGGCACATTCGTGTCGCCTGAAAATCTCGCTGGCCGATGAGTTGCCGTCAGTTAACGGTGATCCCATCCAGATCCAGCAGGTATTGGTCAACCTGATTGGAAACGCTTTCGATGCCATGAAAGAGACAGCGTTGGAGAATCGGAACGTCGAGGTGAGCACCAAGAGAAATGGCGATCAGACGATTGTTCTAAGAGTTCGCGATCACGGCATTGGCATCGATGAAGAAGTGCGGAGCCGCATCTTCGAGCAGTTTTTCACGACGAAGGTAGACGGGCTGGGAATGGGTCTCGCCATCGTGCGTTCGATCATCCACGCGCATGAAGGCTCGATCGTAGCGGAAAACGCGGATGGCGGTGGCGCTTGCTTCTCCGTCACATTGCCGGTAAGCAATGGAGCAGGGGCATGACAGGCGCGGACCCAATGGTTTTTGTAATCGATGATGATCCGTCCGCGCGAAAAGGCCTAAGCCGATTGCTGAACTCGGCGGACCACCAGAGCGAGGTTTTTGAGTCCGCCCCGGCTTTTCTGGCCCGGCCACCTCATCCCGGACCGGCCTGCATTATTGTTGACGTGCAGATGCCGGACCTAAATGGGCTGGAATTCCAGGAGACACTGATCCGGCGAAGGCGTGAGGAACAGTTAATCTTCATTACCGGGCACGGCGATATTCCCATGTGTGCCAGGGTGATGAAGGCAGGGGCGGTCGATTTCCTGCCCAAGCCATTTCGACCTGCCGAGCTCCTGAAGTGTGTGGAACAGGCGCTCGCCCGCTCTGCAGAGCAGCGGCGGATTGCGGCGGAAAAGGACGAAGCCCGAGAGTTGCTTGATTTGCTCACTCCCCGCGAGTTCGAGGTCATGCAGTTGGTCGCCACAGGCATGCTGAACAAGCAGGTAGGCGGCGAGCTCGGGATGGCGGAGAAGACTGTGAAGCTCCACCGCGCCCGCGCTATGCACAAGCTGCGCATTACCTCGGTGGCCCAGTTGGTTCGATTGGTAGAAAAGGCCGAAGCTGCACCTTTTACGCCACGTCAGACCAAGGTCTAATACCAACTCGACTACAAATCGGTTAACTGGAGACATTAGATATGTCTTTACAGATTGTGGTGTTACGGCTTTTGGCCTTCGCCGCCTCTGCAAGAGAACCGAAACATGAGACTGAAGGATGAAAATCCTGAAACTACCAGATTGCCGATCAGCAATCCCTTACAACACATCGTCTGCCTCGTCGATGATGATCCCTCGATCCGACGATCTATCGGCCGTCTCCTTGAGTCCGACGGCTTTATGGTGCGCGCGTTCGGCGAACCGGAGGATTTCGTGACCTATATCGCTAATAATGACGTCGAAGTCGCCGTTTTAGATATCTGGATGGATCGAATAACGGGAATGGAACTGCTTGTTCATCTTTGTGCTCGTTCGCCGCGAGTGAAAACCATCTTCATTACTGGGCGGGAGGATGCCGCCGCTCGCGCCACCGTGATGCAGGCAGGAGCGTTTGCGTTTTTCATCAAACCATTTGACGACACGCAGTTTTTACAGGCTGTGCGGGGTGCATTTTCGGATCGCCTTGCCGAAGGAGGAGTATGACGATCACTTTGCTTAGGTTTTTCACCTAGACATCGCATTGGCAAATGGAGGGTGGGCAAATACGACCTTTTTCTCATCGAAAGTCGTTACCATGGTGAGCCACAAATGCATTCAAATGCTCGATCCTTGTTATGCCCTCCCGGACCAAGTGAGGGGGATTGAACTACAGGACTTTCGACCACATGCATCGAATGGAAGACATCGGTTCGCCTAACGGATCTGGCCAGAACGGCGGTGCCGTCTGCCTGCTGGACGATGATCCCTCCGCCTTAAGAGGGATCAATAGGCTCCTCTCCTCCGCAGGGTGGATGGCAAAGCCGTTCGACAACCCGCAATCCTTTTTGGACTATGCGCGGACTCATTGCCCCAAAGTCGCCGTGCTTGATATTTTAATGCCAGTCATGAACGGCTTGGAGGTGCAGAGAAGGCTGCGTCAGATCTCGCCGTCGACAAAGGTAGTTGTTCTCACCAGCATGGACGATCCCGCCGTCCGCAGCAAAGCGATGGACGCAGGAGCATCCGCGTTTTTCCTCAAACCCGTCGACAGCGAGGAGTTTCTGCAAGCGATCAAGGTTACGGTCGGCGACAGCTAAGCCCTCCGGGCTTACGGCCAATTGAACCGCTCTTTCCCGGTAGGTTCCTGCATTTACGAGACTGGATACGACCAAGGTCTCATACGCAATCACTGGTCTCTGCGAAAGAATTGCTCGAAGAGAGACTAGCTAGTGCCTCCTCAACTAAGAATAAGTAGTCATATGAAAACGAAAAACGTGGTCTCGCAGGCGCGAGAGCTGGCAAGGGAATTTCGGATTACAGAAGGAAAGGGCTTTCGGCTTAAGGCAGTACGTCCTGGGGAGACGCTGCATTTCACGAAGGAGAAACATAAATCGAAAGCAGAGGAAGCGCTCGCAACGGGGGTCAGCGCCCTGGCAGAGCTACAGGATAAGCTTTACGCACAGGATCGTTGGGCGGTCCTGCTCATTTTTCAGGCGATGGATGCGGCCGGCAAAGACGGCGCGATCAAGCATGTCATGTCCGGAGTAAATCCGCAGGGTTGTCACGTATCTTCCTTCAAGTCCCCTTCGGCGGAGGATTTGGACCACGACTATTTGTGGCGCTGCATGAAAGAGCTGCCGAATCGCGGGCAGATCGGCATTTTCAATCGTAGCTATTACGAGGAGCTGCTGGTTGTACGTGTGCACCCGGAGTTTCTCGCAAAACAAAAGCTGCCGTCGGAACTTGTCACGAAAAGAATCTGGAAAGAACGCGCAGACGACATTTGCAATTTCGAAAAGTATCTCAGTCACAATGGCATCGTGGTGCGGAAGTTTTTCCTCCACGTCTCCAAGAAGGAACAGGAGCGGCGCTTTCTCGAACGGATCGATGATCCGCTCAAGAACTGGAAATTTTCCTCCAATGACGCCAATGAGCGCGACTACTGGGATAATTACATGGAGGCCTACGAGAGCATGATCCAAAATACCGCCACAAGTAACGCTCCCTGGTATGTTATCCCAGCCGATAACAAATGGTTTACTCGGGTGGCGGTCGCCGCTGCTGTGATCGACACGCTTGCCGGCCTGAAATTGGCATATCCAAAAGTGGGCAAGGAGAAACTAAATGACTTGGCAGCCGCGAGAAAGAAGCTTGTTGGAAAGTAACGCCCTACTTCGGTGGCTGAATCCTTAGACGACCGAAGGCGGGACGGCTACCTTTCCTTGAGAGTGCGGCTCCAAAAACGCCGCGCGGCAACGGCCGAACCAACAGCCGCATAATTCTCTTTTTCTTTCCCGAGCATCCAGCGAGACTTTGGTCTTAGCCTGGCACGATCTTGCGCGAACGAGTTGTTCCGTTCCACAATCGCACGAAAAAGACTTTCCTTCATTGGCTGCGAACCATAGTGTCGCGTTTGTTAGATCAAAGGAGACGCTGCTCACAGTATGGAGGACACCGTGACGGGAGACGGCTGGGCAGGAGCCTCGGTTCGAGGACTTCGTCGCGGCGATTCATCGGAGATCGTGCAACACAGAATTGATCGACGCGTCCTATCGGGCGCATTTCTGGTCTTCGCCGGCTACTACGTTGGCGCGCAAGTTGGGTTCGCACTGACCCTCAAGCCCCATGCTGTTTCGGTTCTTTGGCCACCAAATTCCGTTCTACTGGCTGCGCTCCTGCTCACCCCGCCGCGTCAATGGTGGATCATGCTGCTGGCTGTGCTTCCGGCGCAATATCTGGTCGAGATCCAAAGTGACGTTCCGTCCCGGATGGTTTTTTGCTGGTTCGTCAGCAATTGTTTCGAGGCTCTCCTTGGCGCGAGTTGCATTTGCTATTTAACCAAATGCCCCGTTTACCTAAACGGCCTTCGCGATCTCGCGATCCTTTGTCTATGCGGAGTCTTTCTGGGCCCCTTTCTATCTTCGTTCCTGGATTCCGCCTTTGTCGTCTTGAACCACTGGGGCAGTGATACCTACTGGGGCAGTTGGCGAATTCGTTTCAGTTCAAACGCCCTCGCTGCTATCACGATCACTCCATTGATTCTGGCATGGGCAGGCGAGGGAATGACTTTACGCCAAAGGTTTTCCCGAATGAGACTTGTCGAGGCCGGAGGTCTACTTCTGATCCTGTTAACATTAGGCTATGTCCTCTTCAACAAACTTGCTCCCGATAGTGACCCGGCTTTGCTTTACACACCGTTGCCACTCCTTCTCTGGGCGGCGATCCGATTCGGACTGCGTGGTGCAACTACCGCGATCGCGGCCATCGCCTTTCTGGCCATTTGGGGAGCCGCCCATGGGCACGGGCCCTTCTCGGAAAACACGGCGGAAGAAAGCGCAATCTACGTCCAGCTCTTCGTGAGTTTCATGTCCCTTCCCCTGCTCTTTCTCGCCGCGCTCACCAGGGAGCGAGAAGGAATTCGCAAGACGCTACAGGAGCGTGAAGAACGCGTCAGCCTCGCCGCTGAAACAGCTCATCTCGGCTTGTGGACGATCGATTTTGAACGTGGCAAATCGTGGATGAATGAGAAAGGTCGAGAACTGTTTGGTTTTTCGCCTAACGAGCCGCTCTCGCGTGAGGTTTTTCTCTCGTGTATCCATCCGGAAGATCGGAGAAGGATAAATGATGCGATTGAACGCGCGAGAACGGAGTCGCAGACCTTCGAGGTAGAATATCGCCTGTGCCGTCCGGATGGGAAAACGCGCTGGCTCATTTCGCGCGGTCGCTATTTATGTAACAGCCGCGGCGAAGCCAGCGAGCTGCTCGGCGTCGCGCTTGACGTCACCGCGCAGGTGACGGCAAACCTCGAGTTACGTTCGCAGCAGGAGGAACTAGCCCGACTAGGTCGCGTTGCTGTCATGGGAGAGTTGACCGCTTCGCTTGCACACGAACTCAATCAACCGCTGGCGGCAATCGCCGCCAATGCCGCCGCTGGCAAACGATTCCTGGCAGGAGGAACGGTCGATCTCGCGATTTTCTCAGAACTGCTAGCTGATGTTTTTGCTGATGCTCGTCGCGCCGGAAACGTGATTCACGGGATTCGTCATTTCGTCCGTAAAGGCGAAGAAGTGAAATGCTCCATCAGCCTTAATGATGTCATTACCGAGGTGCTTCGCCTTCTACATTCGGATTTCCTCGGCCGCAGCACAACAATCGAAACGCTTTTAGCCCCGCAACTTCCCTTGGTCCGGGCAGATCCCATCCAAATGCAACAGGTGCTGATCAACCTGATTGTTAATTCGCTCGAGGCGATGGAGGAAATATCTCCGGCGAAGCGTCGCATTGAAATTTCCACTCATATCTCCGAACAATCGGTGCGGGTCGGAGTGCGTGATTTCGGGGTTGGTCTTCCATCTGAAAGTCCAGAAAAGATTTTTACGCATTTCTATTCCTCGAAACCTGACGGGATGGGAATGGGACTGGCGATCGTCCGCACGATAGTGGGAGCGCACGGCGGCAAGCTGACAGCGGAAAACCTTCCCGATGGGGCACGCCTTTGTTTTTCCCTCCCGATTGAGAACAGCTCGAAGCAACCATTTTCTCTCTGACCGTCCCAGAGCGGTCCCACCGGATATGGGACCAAGGTCCAGTATCCAGACCTGTTTCACGGACTAATCTGTCGCAAGATGTCTGGCAAGAGGATTACAAGTGAAACCGTCTACGTGTTGGATGACGATGCGTCAGTCCGCAGGTCGATCGGCCGACTCCTTGCCTCGGAGGGATTAGAGGCTCGCACCTTCAGTGACCCCAAGAGCCTGCTTGCGTCCATTGCGGTCCAACCTGTTCCAATTGTGATCCTCGATATCTGGATGGAGAAAATCACCGGCTTGGAAGTGCAGTCCAAACTCTTGCGTCTGTCGCCACGGACGCGCGTAATCATCATGACCGGACGAAGCGATGTCGGCGTGCAAAAAACCGCGATGGAATTGGGCGCAGCCGCATACTTTACCAAACCATTCGACGATCAGGAATTTATACGCGTAGTCCGCACCCTACTAAGCACGAGCGAGTGAGACTGATTGGAAGATAGACTAAGCTCCGGCTCATAACAGATCCCGTCGGCGAGTTACGAGACTTAGCCGCTCCGTACGAGCCAGGCGCCCGAACTGCTCCTGCCGAAATGCCCCTGAGTATAGCCGGCAGCTACTCACATGGGAGTTAGAAAACATGAGTTGCCATTGATAGGCTTTCTTGGGCGAACACCTATCATTCACGGTTGGCTACTAAGCCAGCGCTCGCGCTTTTCCCGGATCGCTGCGGCCACTTCTTGAATCGTGTTCACGCAAAGTGGAATCGCAGAGTCTACTTCGTCGGCGAGTTCGTTCCCTTGCTTGAGCATTGTTCGGCATGCCCAATCCAGCAGTTCAGCCCACATCTTGCCGACAAGATCCCGATCCTCTCGCTTCGTGGGATTAACAACACCCGCCTGTTACAGGCTTGAGACTAGCCGAGCTAGCTACGAGCAGTAGCTTACGAGGATTGAAGCAATGACCATGAGATGGCACGTTAGGCCCATGCACGCGATAACCGTAGAGTTGTCCTACTTCTAAGTCTTGAAGAAACCTGTGCGAGACCAGATTCGTTTTTTCCGGAAGCGCGATGCGACTCGACTTGCGCTTGCGGCGAAAAGCCAAACGTCGATGGTTTCGTTACCGCCGGGGCCGCCCTAAGTGCATTCACGGATGGCCCTCGGCCAGTTTCTTCATCGCCGCTCTTCCAGTTGACTGCAATGGCCCCAGCCCGCTGCCGGGAAGAAACCAAATGCCTTTATCCTTTGAACGGCAATAAAGAAGGTTGACGCCGTCGTGGGTGATCGCGTGATGATAGGTCGCGCTTTGATTTTCATTGAGGAAATTGAAAAAGGCGTCCCGCCATACGTCGCCGGTGTAAGGAAAGATCTGCTCCCCCAACTTCTTGAGTTCGTCGATGCTGATCGTGCGAATTGACTTCGCCATTGCATCAAGGCGCTCCTTGGTGAGGGTTTCGTAATCAACGAATTTATCGAATGACATTGTCAGATCGGGTTGTTGATTGGTCGGACGGCAGCTGTCGCTTTTATTAATCGCATCTTTCCTCCGGAGTCTATCAGACCTTAGGCTTACTTGGTCATTTACCGGTTGCCCGTATCCTGACGCACTTCGTTCATCGTCCGCAGTTCCAGCTGTCCCTTGCGCGAGAAATCGATCGATTCGCCGAGGATACGCAGCGCTTCTTCGGGTGCGTGGAACCCGATGGAGTTTTCCGCCTCGACAAAGTCGAGATAGAACTGCGCTTTGCGTTGGAAGCCCTGTGCCGTTGTCACGTCTGCCGACTGTGCTCCAGAACCGCGTGCCGTCTTTAAATCACCAATCAGCTCCACCAGCGCATCCATCGCGAGGTTGCGCATCTTTTGCGTGCGTTCCTGGATCGCTTCCGCCCGCGATCTCAATTCTTCCTCCGGCCACTTATGACACGTCTGGCAGGCTCGATTGATGTCCAACAACGGACTACGCACATGGTGATCGCTGATCTTAAGCGCGCCCTCGCGTTTGTAAGGCATGTGACAATCGGCGCACGTCACACCGGAGCGCGCGTGGATGCCCTGGCTCCACATTTCGAACTCCGGATGCTGCGCCTTTAATACCGGCGCGCCGCTGTCGGCATGTGTCCAGTCCTTGAACTTCTCCTTGTCGTAGTAGGCGAGGATTTGCTCGACTTTCAGACCGTTTGCCCATGGATAGATCAGCCGCTTCTCCGGTCCTTTGAAGTAATACTCCACGTGACATTGGCCGCAGACGAAGCTGCGCATTTCCTGCCGCGTGGCATCGCGATTCACGTCGTAATTCTGGACGCCCTGACTTGCTTTGAGCGCCTTGATTCCTTCCATAAAACCGGGCCGCGTGATGCGCAGTTGCATCGTGGTCGGTTCATGGCAATCGATACAGGCAACTGGATGGGTCACCAGCTTGCGCGCTTCGGCAAAGGGCATCTGATTGAATTTCTCGTAGCCTTTCATCAAGTCCCCGTCGCCCAGTTTTGTGTAGGGCACCTTAATCGAGGCGTGGCAATGCAGACACGTCCCGGGTTGTTTCGCAGCCTGCTGACGTTCAGTGTAAGTCTGATCATCCAGCATGTAGGCGTGACCGCGTTCTTCGCGGAAATCTTTCGCGAAAGCGTAACCAGCCCACATGATTTTCAGCCGCGGATCTTCCTCGAGACGCGACTGCGCAACGACTGAGCGCGGATCGGCGTGGGTGGGCGTATGCGGCAGTGCTTCACTCCCGCCGTATTTGATCCGCACCTGATCAATTGTGCGGCGGTAGTCATCATATTGCATCGGAAAATTCTTCCCCCAAACCGCCGGATCATCGATCTGGTCGTTAAGTTCCACGACGCGAAAGAATGGATTCTTCGCCTCCTCTTTGTGTTCGAAGATCGAAACAAGCAGGATCACTCCGAGGATCGCGGCGGCGCCGGCAAGAACGACCAAAGCGCTGAAAACAGCCAGCGGTCGGCTGCGATAAAAGTTTAAAAGACGATCTTTGAAAGTGCGATTGTTCATCGGCATTTATTCGTCGTGGCCAACGTTGGCGTGGCAGCGGATGCACGACATGGAGCTGTCGCCGGCTAGCGTGGTGTCGATCTCGTGCACGATGTCCTGATGACATCTGCGGCAGGCGTTTTCAGTAACGCGCCGGCTGCGTTCCTTGATCTGGATCGGATCGTGGAATTCTCCCGTAGTGAAGGCGAGGGAATGAAAGAAACCGTGCTCTGCTTTGGTGAAATACTTCGGCACGAGGCCCGGTGGTGTGTGGCAGTCATTGCACGTCGCGACCGCGCGATGGCTCGACTTCACGTAGGCATCGAGGTGATCCCGCATGATATGACAGTTGGCGCAGGCATTGGGATCGTTGCTGAGATAGGAGTAGCCCTTTGCGTAAACGAAAGTGAAGCTACCCAAGCCCAGCACCAGGCCAATCGCGATCGCAATAGCAGTGGCGAGCAACAACGTCACTTTGGTCTGTGGCCTGACCGGACGGTCTGGTAGTTTCCTTTCCATTACCCGTAACGATCCACGCGTTAGTTTCGTTAGGCCTCTTTGGGACGCGCAGGATTCCAGATCCTCCGGATGCCATTGCTGCCTGATCTATCTGAACACGGCACTGGATTGAGACCATCGGACTTTGGTCCTATTCGCGGTCGCAATTCTGACTCGTTAGGCGTCGAGTTTCATTAACTCGACGCGATGGTTCGCATGCGGGTTTCGTGCCGAGGGGCCGGCAACGAGCATGACCCGTCGTGCGATCACGCCATGCTCTGCCACCCAGCGTGCGGCGTATTCGCGCCAGTCGGAAGGTTCTTCTGCGAGCTCAACCGGATGAACTCCATAGGAGAACGCGAGACCCTGGCAGACGGAGGGGTCCGGACTAGGTGCGGCCACCCAGACCCGGGGTTTGCAGCGCGAGATAATTCGAGCCGTCGTGCCACTGCGCGTCGGGACGAGGACCAAATCGCAGGGCACAGTATTTAGCGCGTGTTCGACCAGCGACGCCATGCGATCGCCGCCGCTTGCGGTGGCGGCCGGCTGTTGTACGAAATCGCGCAGTGCCTCCACCTGCCTGACAGGCCGATGCGCTTCCGTAAAAGCGGCGATCTTCGCCAGCATCGTGACCGCTTCTTCGGGGAATTTTCCCATCGCCGATTCGCCGGAGAGCATGACACAATCGGTCCCATCGAGAATCGCATTTGCGACATCGGTCGCTTCGGCCCGGGTAGGCAACCGGCTGGCGATCATCGATTCGAGCATCTGCGTCGCCGTGATCACAGGCTTGCTCGCGAGATTTGCTTTCGCAATGAGCTGCTTCTGCGTGTGCGCGATTTCTTCGATCGGCACTTCCACTCCCAGGTCGCCCCGCGCAACCATAATGCCATCGGCCGCAGCGAGAATTTCGTCGAAGTGCTCGAGCGCGTCCGCGCGCTCAATCTTCGCGATGATGAATGGAACGCGGCCGATCTTGGAGGCCGCGTTGCGCAGGGCTTCAATGTCCTGCGCGCGCTCAACAAACGACTGACTTACCGCATCGACACCAGCACCGAGGGCGAACTCCAGGCATTCGCGATCGCGTTCCGTGAAGGCGCTGATGCCAAGCTCGATACCTGGCAGGTTTAATCCCTTGCGCGAACGCAGCTCACCGCCGACCGCGACGACGCAATGAACATCATTTCCCTCGACGCGCTCAACGACAAGTTGCACAAGGCCGTCGCTAAGAAAAAGGCGGTTGCCGGGTTTTACTACACGTGGCAGCGGCTCGAAGCTCATCGAGACGCGGTGCGCGTCGCCGACAATGTCTTCATTTGTTAGGCTGAACTTGTCGCCTGGCGAAAGCTGAATCGGCTCCGAATCAATTTTTCCCAGGCGCATTTTTGGTCCCGGCAGATCGGCCATGATCGCCACGCGCCGACCGGTTGCGCGCGCGGCTTCCCGAATTCGACGGATGACTTCGGCGTGGCTCGAAAAGTCGCCATGCGAAAAATTCAGGCGCGCCACGTTGAGTCCGGCGCCCACGAGCCGGACCAGCATCTCGGGCGATTCTGAAGCCGGCCCAATGGTGGCGACGATCTTGGTTTTGTGCGGAGGAAGTACAGCCGCGTTCATGATGCGAAGACGAATTTGGCTGCGTCGCACAGATCGCTCACTGCTGGCTTCACCCGCGTCGCCATCGACGTCTCGGCGAGGACGAGATCCGAGTGTGCGTCATGGGCCCTCTTCCTGCCGGTGCGTCTGCTCATGGGGATTGATCAGTGAGTGTCGTACCGGGGAGAAAAGGCATGCCGGCCGCTAACGCGATCAGGTTTGTAATCGTAACACGCGCGATCTCTGCAAGCGCCTCCCTGGTCAGAAAAGCCTGGTGCGCGGTGATGAGGACGTTCGGAAAAGTCAGCAACCGGGCGAGGTCATCATCCTGCAGGATTTGACCGGAGAGGTCTTCGGAAAAGATGCCCTCTTCTTCCTCGTAAACGTCCAGTCCGACGCCCCCGAGCCGGCCGGATTTCAGTGCCTCGATCAGAGCACTGGTTTCAATCAACGCGCCCCGGCTCACATTAATCAGGATCGCCCCGGGCTTCATCAGCGCGATCGTTTCCCGGCGAATGATGTGATGTGTCTCGGGTGTGAGCGGAGTGTGCAGCGAGATCACTTCAGACTCGCGCGCCAGGCTGCGACCGTCGGTATATTCGATCCTGTGCTCCTTCGCCCACTCCGCAGAAGGGAAGGGATCGTAGGCCAAAACCTTCATCCCGAACCCGCGCAGAATTTCAGCGGTCACACGACCGATCTTGCCCGTGCCAACAATGCCGGCTGTTTTGCCGTGGAGGTCGAAGCCGACCAATCCCTCGAGCGAAAAATTCAGATCGCGCACCCGGTTGCTGGCGCGCGGGATTTTGCGGTTGAGCGCCAGGAGCAGTGCGACGGCATGCTCTGCCACCGCGTAGGGGGAATAGGCCGGAACTCGCGTCACTTGAAAGCCGAGTTCGACCGCCGCCTTTAGATCGACGCCATTGAAGCCCGCGCAGCGGAGCGCCAGATGCCTGATGCCTAACGAACGAAGAGTTTCCAGACACGTGCGGTCGGCATGGTCGTTTACAAAGATGCAGACGGCGCGTCCGCCCTGCGCGGAGAGCGCGGTTTCGGCTGAGAGCCGGTGCTCCATAAAACGCCATTCGATCTCGCTTCCGGAAGGGGCGTTTTGCAGCGAGATGCGGTCGTAGGGTTTGGTATCGAAAACAATGGTCGTGGTCATGGCTCGTTAGGCCGCTTCGCGCGCCGCCAGCTGAGCCAGCATTTCGGCGGCGTATTGATCAGCGGTGAGGCCGACGAGAAGATGCAAAGTGTTGCCCGGCAGACTAACGACCGCGTCGATGCCGTCGCGGCCCAGAGCTGACTGGTCCACTCCTGCTGCCGAATGCAGGGCCACACGAAGACGCGTGGCAGCGCAATCATCAACCCGCTCGATATTCGCAGGGCCGCCGAGCGCGTCGATCCACGCGGCGACTTTGCGCGCGGCATCCGCATCCCGCAGTTTCGAGATAACGCCGGCAGCAGGTGGCGCCGGCACCGGAAAACGAGCCTCTACTTCGTCCGCTTCCGGTCCGACGCTCTTGAGGTACTCTTCCATCTCGGTTTTCAGATTTTCGCTTTACGTACCGAAGATCGCCTGTACGCCGTCGCCGACCACCACCACACCCATTGCACCGAGCCCCTTCAGCCTCGCGGAATCCGCCTTGGTGACGTCGTGCAATTTTACCAGCAGTCGCGTGATGCAGGCGTCGAGGCTGGCGATGTTGCTGCGACCTCCAAAGGCGCGCACGAGTTGGAAAGCGAAATTCTCCTCGGCGGCACTGCGCCTTGTCTTCGTCAGGTCGTCTTCCGTCTCGCGCCCGGGCGTCGCGAGATTCCATTTGCGAATCGCGAAGCTGAAAGCCGCGTAATAGACCGCAGCCCAGATTGGTCCGATCACGAAGAGCCAGAGCGCGTGATGCGATTTTGGAAAGAGCACGACGTAATCGATCAACCCGTGCGAAAAAGTGAAGCCGTGTTTAATGCCGAGTTCGATGCAGATGAAATAGGCGGCGCCAGCGAGCAGCGCCTGCACCGCGTAGAGCAATGGCGCGACGAATGTCGGCTCTGTGATGCCGGTAAGGAACGCAGTCAGCGCGGCGGAGAACATGATGCCGCCGACTTTTGCGCGATTTTCCGGACGCGCTGCGCGCCACATCGCGAGGGCCGCCGCCGGCAGTCCCCACATCTTGAAAAGATGGCCGCCGGTCATGTTCCCGGCGGTCGGGTCGCCTGCGATGAAGCGCGCGATTTCGCCGTGCACGACATTGCCCGTCGCCGGATCGGTGTAATCGCCAGCCTGAAAAAAGAACGGCACGTTCCAGACATGATGAAGTCCGAACGGGATGAGCGCGCGCTCAACCACGCCATAAATGGTAAAAGCGATCGCCGGCTGCTCATGCACCGCCCAATCGGAGAATGCTCATGCCGGCGACTACCGCAGCCCCGACCTGCGCAATTATGTAGGGGAATACATCCGCTGCCTTAACCCGTCCGCGAATAAGGACTCCTAGCGTGACGGCTGGATTATAATGTCCGCCGGAGATATGACCTCCCGCGAAGATCATCACCATCAAGGCGGCGCCGATAGCGAGTGGTGCAATAACACCAGCGCCGGGGCCAACACCCGTGCAACCAATCGTGAGAACTAGGAAAAAAGTTCCGATGAATTCCGCGACATATTTGTTCATAGGTTGAAGACTCCTTCAACATTTTGTCAACGGATGGTTTCCTCTGCCTATAGGACCTTTGTCCGATGAAGACCTAACGAATCAATGGAACCGATGCGACCTTTAAGCTCCGCCGGGCCGCCGCGGCTTCGCTTGGACGTGGTTACGCAGAACGAAAAGCATTTCATTGCTCGTGCTGGACGCCATCAACGAAACCTTGCGCTCCATTCTTCAAATTGGCGGCGTTGGCTTCGTTGGTGTCGATGTGCGTCGCGAGGGCAAAAGTTTGGATCGACGCGGATGCGCACATCGCCGAAGAGCATCGAGATCATAGCCTAACGAGTGAAGGGCTTCGCGCGTCGGCTCAGTGATGCCAAGATTGAGGAGATCGTCGCAAGGTGCGGTCCAGGCAGATACTCCGCCGAGAGATAAGCGACACGACGCCCCTTTGCGCCGCCGTAGCTTTCCAGGCTCTCGACCGTGTGCTCGAGAACACGATCACGAACCGTAAGCGCGAGGGCGAAATAAAGATCGTGCTTCGTGGCGGCGCGCTCACTTCGGGCCAGTGCGCATCGAAGGTTGTCGCGAAAGGCCTGCTTGATTTCCGCACTCGTTAGGCCGGTACGAACTTTGTCGGATGGATTCACGACCTGCTAGAGCGGAAGCATCGCAATCCGAACGACGGCGAAGGTGAAGACGGCGGCGGCAAAGAGGAAGGCCACCACGCGGACGCGGCGCTGCTCGAATTTGCTCGAGGCGTTTGCGAAAAAGAGCACCGTGGCAAAGAGCACGGTATTGGCCAGATAGCCGCCGGAGACGTTGCCGGCAGCACGCGAGTTCTTCAGTTTTTCTGCGGCGGTGGCGGTGGCGGCAGCCGCTTCGCGGGTCCCGCGGACTTCATAGAGGCTCGGGACGAAGGGATGGAGATCGGCCTTGGGATTTTCGAACGGTTTTTGTGCCATCCAAGCGTCGTACGCTTTCCGCGCATCGGGCGGAAAACGCTGTGCGTAAAACTGGGCCAATCCATCATTGCCGGCCTGTTTGGCCGCGAGCAATTCCATGAACATGGCCGTGTGAATCGTCGCGGTCTGCATTCCCTGTATGGTTAACAGATTGGCCCGGCGCTCGAGTGCACTGAATTCATTCAAGAGTCGATTCGCCCGTCGCGTCCAAGAGGCCGATTCATAGGAACACCAAGCTGTGCCCAGCGTCGCCATCGCCATAAGCAGCGCGGTCACCGGCTCGACCCAACGCTTCTTCTCCGGTTCCTTGAAGGATTGGGCTGCAGTTGACACTGGCTTCTCTCTCGGTGTCACAGCTCCCATCGGTCGCGCGCGATCACTGGACGCGGACAGCCCAATCGAGCGGTACGGCCATCATGCCGAAACTCAGCTGCCTTTCGGAAAGCCCTCCATCATTTTCGCAATGGCCTCGCGGATCTTGGCGGCGTTAGCTTCGGGCCCGCCGACGACCGCCTGGCCGACCCCACGGAATACAAGCTTTTTTGTTCGAGCGTCGACGAAGTCGAGGATCATTGTGCCCTCATGATACTGGTCGACGCTGGTATAAGTCTGGGGAGCACCGTACCACATTCCGTAATAGCCGTAGCGATAAGGCCATCTTCCGTAGCCGCCGTAGCCCCAGTCAGTGTATTGTTGTACGGATACTTTCTCCTGGACAAAGACATGCCGCACGACGTCGAGATCAGCCTTTTTGGCGGGTGCTTCGACGATGCCGCGCTTGGCGAGCTCCGCACGCAGGGCTTCCTGTATCGCCGCTTCGGATGTAGGCGCAAGGGTTTGTCCGTGGGCCGGCGGCGCGAGCGTATACGTCTTATAGTTTCCGAATGGAGCCGAGTGATCGTAATCAGTCGTAACTGTGACCGTTGATGCGCACCCGCTTAGAATGAACGCGATGCAAACGGCCGTGCAGAAGGTGGTGCTGATTTTCATGATATTGTTTTCGTTAGTCGAAGTGCTCGCAAGAAGCATGAACGCCGGGCCGCTGCGGTTCCTATCGGACTTTGGTCCAATACGCGAAGGCCGCAGAGCGCGCCGATAGGAACGGCAATCCTGAGCAATAGCGGCCACCGTATGTCGCGACGAGCCGTACGACCACTCACTTTCGTTGCAACCGTCCTGCTCGTCGCTGGATTTTGCGCCGGCCTTCAGGCTCAGGATCTTGAGCCGCGCGCCTATAGTAACTCGCCGACCGGGCTCAATTTTGTTCTCCTGGGCTACGGTTATGCCACTGGCAGAGTCCTGACCGATCCATCGCTACCGATCGAAAATGTCAGCAACGACGCCCATGTCGGCGTGTTCGGTTTCGTGCGCGTCCTCGATGTGTTTGGGAAGTCAGGAAAGTTAGAGCTACTCGTACCGTTTGCCGGTATTACTGCCAAGGGTCTTGTCTTTGGCCAGCCGCATACGCGGCAAATCTCCGGCTTCGCCGATCCGTACTTTCGGTTCTCGATCAATTTTCTTGGCGCCCCTGCGCTGAACGCGGACGAATTTAAGAATTACCGGCAGAATTTTATTCTCGGCGCGAGCTTGCGAATCGGTGCGCCGCTCGGCCAGTACGATGACACCCGGCTGGTCAACGTGGGGAGCAACCGCTGGTCGATCAAGCCGGAGATTGGCGCCTCGAAAGCCATTGGACGATGGACGCTCGAGCTGGCGCCGGCGGTCACCATTTACACGGACAACGACGACTTCTTTGGCGGCCAACAGCGGAAGCAAGCCCCGCTCTATTCCGTGCAGGCCCACGTCACTTACACACTACGGCCCGGCTGCTGGATTGGTCTCGACGCCACCTACTTTGATGGCAGTCGCAGCACGGTAAACGGGAGAGAGAACGACGACCAGCAGGAAGGCACGCGCTTCGGCGCAACCCTCGCGCTACCCCTGAGCCGTAATCATTCGCTCAAGCTCTACGCCGTTACCGGCTACAACGCTGATCGCCATCATGACTTCGATGCGGTCGGGATTGCCTGGCAATATCGCTGGGGCGGAGGATTCTGACCGAACGCAATAAGGTTATTCCGCGAGCCATTCACGGGCCTGGGCCAGCTCGTTAGGCGGAAAGAGCTTCACCGGCGCTCGGCGGACACCCGCCCCAGCGAAAGCGAGAGCTGGCACTTCCCAGCGTGGATCCACGACGATTGCAATCCGGACGATCTCCTGGCTATGAGAGAAAAGAAAATCCAGGTCGTTCCAGTCTGCGCCACGCTCCCAACCTTCGAATTCGTCGAGGATCGCGAGCAAACGCGGTTTCGACCCAGTGTCGATTGTCCGCGCAATCGTCTCCTGGGCTTCGCCAAACTCTGAACGTCTTAATTTTCCGTTGATCCGCAGCACACAGATACCGTCAGGTTCCAAATCGAGATTCGCAGGCATGTTGTGTATTAGAAAACGCGTGACGCTTGGCGCATTGGACGTTGGTCTTACCTACTAGCCGGTCATCGGGATGGTAGCCGGCATAGTCGATCGACTAGCGACTGGTCTTGAGTTCGGCGAGACGGGAGGTGATCTCGGCTTTAAGTTTCTCATGCAGTAACGGGGCCTTTAACGCATCTTGCAGCAGCGCGATGGCGCGTGCCTTGTCAGCAGTCGTCACCACATCCTTAATTGGGGCATTGCTCCGACCAAGCAGGCGGATAATGAGCAACCCGTCGCGTTCGCCGCCGGATGCGCTGTAGGCGGCGAGACGAGTGATCGGCCGCAGATCGGAATAGACATAGAGCGGATACAGCAAGCTCGTGAGTTCCTGCGGCGTGAGCGGACTGACCTGCATGACCGCTTCCACCGCAGCGTAGGGAGGCACGGCCGGGTCGTCGTTGAAGAAGCGCACGATATCCAGGAGATGCGGTTTCGCCGCCGCACCGGCTGCGCCGAGGGCGCGCACAGCAGCGGAGCGGACAGTTTGATCCTCATCCTTGAGTCGAGCGGCGATCTCGCTCACGAGTGCCGCGTCCGTCCCAGGATCGAGTTCGTGAAGGGTATCGAGCGCGGCCCAGCGCACTTGGGAATCACGGTCCTTGAGGAGCGGGCGCAGCGCCTCGCGAAACTTTTGCTTCGAGGCGTCATCGGTTACAAAGGCCCGCAGCGAAATGGCCGCAGCGCCGCGGACAGGCGCCGCGGGATCTTTCACGAGGGCAAGAAGTTCCGGGAGTAGCGGGCCGCCGAATTTGGCTCCGAGCTGGCTCATCACAAAAGCCATTCCGACACGGACGTCGGGGTCGGTGTCCGTGAGCGCGGCACGAGCGCGGCTGACTCCCTCTTCATCCATTCCAAGGACGCGCACGGTGATGGGCAGCGCCTGCACGAGCGTAGCACGCACAGCGGGCAAGGCCTTGGAATAAACGTCGCGCACTCTGTAGGGGAAATTGCGTAGCGCGTCGCCCGCGGCGGGGAGTGCCTGCAGCGCCTCGTCCCGCACGAGATCGGATTCGTCGAGCAGGGCATTTGCGATCAGCACGACGTTGGGCTTCGCCGCAGCCGGACCGAGCGAACCAAGTGCGGAGATAGCAGCGGCTCGCACGATCGAGTCGGGATCTTTCGCCTGCTCGGTGATGAGCGCGACTTGCTCGAGCGCCGCGTCAGCGGCCTTTCCGAGCACGCGCAGTGCGGCGGCCTTGATCTCGATCGTCCCGGTCCGAATCTGTTTCACGAGCGGGGTGATGGAGGCTTCGACAGCCGCTTTGTTCTTTCCGATGTCCTCAATGATCGCCGCCTTGACTTCCGGCGGTTCGTTCTGGAATTGAGCGACCAGCATCTCGCGAACCGACTTGTCCTTTGCATCGGTGATCGCGCCCGCCGCCTTTGCATCGACGAGCCCGCTCAGAGTGGACGCCCACGCCGCGATGCGCACTTCGGCATCGCGGTCGCGGATCAACGGAACGATCGCATCAATGTCCGCATCGGTCAGTCCGCCAATTTGCGCGAGCGCGTGGAGCGCCGCGGCCTTGAATTCCGGAATGCCGGCAGTCGCCAGCGCTTCGACTAGCGCCATTCGGTGTGGCGCCGCGGCTTTGCCTGCCTGGCCGAGGCATTTCGCCGCCGCGACCCGAACGTCGTTGCGCGAGTCGTTGAGCAGTGGCCAAACCGCTTCGACATTCTCTCCGGACGCCTGTGCGGCGAAGACAACTGCGAGGACGGCAGCGCGAATGTTTGGATCTGAGTCTCCGGAATATTTGAGCACTTCTGCGACGTGCGGCTTCGCTTGCGGGCCGAGCCGAGCGAAAAATTGAAATGCCTCCATGCGGACAGCCTCGGGCGCTGCGGGCCCCAGCAATTTCGCAACGTCTGCGGCGACTGATGTCTGCCGCCAGTCGGCCAGCGCGCGCACGGCGAGGGCGGCGACTTGCTCAGACGAGTCCGTAAGCGCAGCGACAGTGCCTTTTACGACGGACGGAGAAGGTTCGAAAGGACGATCCTCAAGCGGGTTGGTTTGCGCACGGGCACCGCAGAAGAGCAGCGTGGTAACGACAATACTTAAGAGCAGTACACAGGGTTTCATGGCGTGATAAGCAATCGGTCAGTTTTTGATGTAAAGACTGTAGGTTGGGTGTTTGTAGGCGCTGCGGGCGCTGTAGGAGTATTTGGCGAACAGTTTTTGGCCAACGACGCGATCGGCGTCGATGACCTCCGCCGTGTTGGTTGGATCCAGGATGATCCACGTGCCTCCGTTCGACCAAAGCAGCCACACGTGCGAAATGCGCGACCGGTTTGTCGCCCTACCCATAACGTAGCGCGTGTCGCGCGTGCCCATCTTGCTTAGAAGCCAGAGCGACTTCGCCTTGCAGTCGCCTTGCTGGCGCGACTCGGTAACCTCGGGAGTCTGCGGCGTGTAAGGCTGCGCCGGGTCGAAATAGTAGCGAAAGCGATAAGCGGTTCGCAATTGCGAGCGAACATCGTTGATGGACGGCGACCCGCCTCCCAGCCGCGCGTAAGTCTGCCGCATCGGGCCCATGTAGGCATCGTAAGGCGTGCCCCCGCATGGGCGGCCCGTGTCCACTTCGGCGCGGAGCAGCACGGAAGTCGCGATAAGAATGATTGGAAGTATCAGGATGTGTTTCATAAGAATTGTTCGGGTTGGCCAGTTGCAGCGAGGACCGAACGCCACCAACCGCTTGCCGGATCGAGGCGCTTTCTATGCGCGCTAAGAAGCTCGATCGGGACGTGGATAAAACGCTCGTGCAAAAATCCGATGACCACGCCTGTCCGACCCGCCATCGCAGCGTGGACCGCGTGGCGGGCAAAGAGATCGCAAAGGAGCGCATCTTCGCAATTCGCCGCACGGCTTCGCACCTGATAACTCGGATCGAAGTAACGAAGAACAACCGGAATGTTTTTGCCCTTAAAATACGATTTGATGCGCTCGCATAGGAACGGCCCGATGTCTTTCAGCTTCACATTTCCGGAGGCGTCGCGTTCTGCTTCACTGGCTTCGAGCAGGTTCTGCCCAGCCCCTTCCGCAACCGCGATGACAGCATGGGACTTCGTCGCCATTCGTTGCTTGAGGGCATTCAGAAAACTTTCGAGCTTAAACGGCACCTCAGGAATAAGGGCGAAGTTAACATCCTGGTTCGCGACCACCGCCCCAGCGGTGATGAATCCTGCGTGCCGTCCCATGAGTTTCACCAGGCCTATTCCATTCGGGACGCTGCGCGCTTCAGTGTGGGCGCAGTCGAGCACGCGGGCGGACTCTTCAACCGCGCTGAAAAACCCAAACGTGCGGGAGACAAAGGCCACGTCGTTATCAATCGTCTTGGGCAGCCCCACGACTGCGAGCGCATGACCTCGACGGCGCGATTCCTGGTAAAGGTCGCGCGCGCCGCGCTGGGTGCCGTCGCCGCCAACGGTGAAAAGCACGTTCACGCCGCGGGCGATCAGGTTGCCAACCGCCCTGCCGACATCTACCGGACCGCGCGAGGACCCGAGAATAGTGCCGCCCTTGAGGTGGATATCGCCTACAAACTCGGGCGTAAGGATTATCGGTTCCAGCCTGCAATCCGGATCGAGGCCGCTGTAGCCGCCGCGGAAACCAGTCACTTCGGCAACGCCGTAGCCATAATGCAGCTCGAGGAAGAGCGAACGAATAACGTTGTTGAGGCCGGGACAAAGGCCGCCACAGGTCACGATCCCGGCGCGCGTTTCTTTTGGATCGAAGAAAATTTTCGCGCGCGGCCCGGCCTGTTCGAATTGCAACCCCGGCTCCGCACCGATCTCGATCCGCTCGGGAATGCGGACCTCATCGCTCACCGTGTGAGTCAGTCGCGAAGCGATGCAGGCCTCACCAAGTGCGGGCGTTTGCATATTACTCTTCCAAAACGCTGCGGGGCACATCAAGCCACTCCGCGGCGTAATCGAGCTCTCTGAACATTTTCACCTTCAGAGGAGAATGCTCTGTCACGACGGCGTGAATCCTGATGTAGTGGCCAGCTGCGGAGCTAGTGATGTAAAACGCAGATTTGACTGGTGGGCGTCCATCGTAAAAGCGACGGCGATGAAGTGCGATACGGTAAATAAATCGCTCATCCAGATCGACCGCATCCATCTTCGAGGTGTCGGTGAAGCGATTGAAGGGGTGGTCGAGCCGGTCTTCTTCGGTCTCCAGGAATTGAACGACCTCTGCCACCATCTTCGCATCGAAAATACCGAGTGGCCGAAAGATAATAAGCCGCAGCTCCTGATCGAACGAAACGCCGGGCGGAAATTGCATTTCTTTACCTTGGCTAATCAAATCTAACTCCTGCCTGCTCTAACTGGCTCATTGGAAAAGGACTATTGCAAGAACTTGCGCTGAGAGGATACGGAGAAGCGTGGTGAGCGGATAGACCGTCGCATAGCCCACTGCCGGCGCCTCGGACCCAGCAATATTGGATGCGAAAGCCAGCGCCGGCGGATCGGTCATGCTGCCAGCGATGAGGCCGCTCAGATCCATAAAATTCATTCTCCAAACCAGGCGCGCGAAAATTCCGATGATCAAAATCGGCAGCACGGTGACGCACGCTCCCGCAAGCAGCCAGGAGAGGCCGGTCGTGCTGAAGACGGTAGAGAAAAATTTGGCGCCTGCTCCAAGGCCAACCGCGGCAAAAAAAAGTGCGATGCCAAATTCACGAAAGGCCAGGTTCGTATTCATCGGCATATGCCACACCTGCCTCCGGATTCGTCCGATCCGACCAAGGATGAGCGCAACAATCAGCGGACCACCTGCAAGACCGAGTCGGACTGGTTGCGGTAGCCCGGGGAAAGCGATCGGCATGGTACCGAGAGCAATCCCAAGGACGAGGCCGATGAAGAACGGAATGAAATGCGTTTCGTTCAATTCCTTGACCGAATTACCAAGCGCCTCGGCCGCCTTGTCGAGATCTTCTTTCCGTCCGACGAGCGTGATCATGTCGCCGAACTGAAGGCGAAGCCCTGCCACGGCAGACATCTCTATGTCGACCCGAGTGACGCGGGTGACTGCCACACCGAAACGATCGCCGAGATTCAGTTCGCCGATGGTTTTTCCGAGAACATCGCGCTCGGTTACGACCACGCGCCGAAAAGTGATGTCGCTCTTCGCGAGCACCAGGTCTTCCTCGCTCCGTTCTCCGACGATGCGTTCGAACCGCTCCAATCCGGAAGGGGTGCCGACGACCGCGAGCCGACAGTTAGTCTGAACGATAGTTGCGTCCGTGGCAGCGACCGTGTCTTGGCCATTACGGATGCGCGAGATGGTGACGTTCGATTCGATGCGGCCGGGAATCGCGTCAACCCGAAGACCGTGGAGGTTCGGGTTGGTCACAATCAAAGTGCGGCGCTCGAGCGGCGCGACGTTTACCCGATTCTTTGCCGCAAAATCCTCCGCCTCGCGTTTCGGATCGACGCGGAAGATTTGTTTCAGGAAGATCAGCGTCCCGATAATGCCAACGATCGCCGTTGGGTAGCTCACGGCGTAGGCGAGCGCGGGCAAGGCAAGGCGATCGGCCGTCATTCCTGGCAGTGTACTGAGTGTCTGAGTGGCTGCGCCTAACGACGGCGTATTTGTTGATGCTCCGGAAAAGATTCCCAGAACCGCCGCGGGATCGAAGCTAGCCAGCCAACCGATCAGCGGCGCGCCGATCGCTCCCATGACAACAATCGCGGCGGCGAGAAGATTTAGCCTCACGCCCTGTTGCCGAAGTGCGGCAAAAAAGCCGGGACCCAACTGAAGGCCGATCGTGAAAACGAACAGGATCAACCCAAGGTCCTTCACGAAATCGAGGGTGTGATGATCGACCGGATTGCCGAAGTGCCCTACGACAATGCCCGCGAAAAGCACCCCCGCTGTGCCAAGACCGATGCCACGAAACTTCAGGCTGCCCAATGCCATTCCGAGCACACAAACAAAGGCAAGCGCGCCAATCGCGTGCGCGATTGGCTGGGTCTTGTGAAGCTCGAACAACCAATTCACTCGTTAGGCCAGCTCCAGCGTTTCATGGATCTCATTTGTTCAGCAACCGCAGCGCAGTTGTTGCAACAGTGAGCAGAGGGGATTGGGCTTGCCATTGGACCAAGGTCGTAGCCGGGCGGATCAGCACCCGAATCGGCGCGGGGTCGGAGAGCTAAATGTCTAACGCAGAGCTCGTACCTAATGAACGCGGATATTTGGCGTAGGTTGGGTGTGCGCCTTGAGAATGTGCAGCACTTCGGCGATCGCCTGCGGATTTTGATGCGCACGGTGATCGCAGGGAACGATGTGTTCGCTCTCCGCACCTTCCATGTGCGAGCTCCAATAGGGAACCACGCCATCACTTGAATTGGGCGAATCGCTCCGGCCGCGATCGCCGATGATCGTGTCGTAGGGGACGCCCGGCGTCATCGGAATGGTGTTGATCGCATTCACGAATCGACTCTTCGGCGAGAGAGTATCGACCCCGTTGGCGCGACGCTTTGGTTTCAATTCTTCCTCGCGGATATGAGCCGTGACGCGCAGCATCTCCTCGCTTGCTGCGCTGGTGAGTGCCGGGTCGCGAATCAGCAGCCTCGAGAGCCGATGCAACCATCCAGTGGCGAGATCACTGCCGCGCAAAGGCGCTGCGATGAAAATCACCCGTCCGATCTCCGGGCGATGACGAAAGAGAAGCTCCTTGCGAAAATACGCGCGAACATGCGGTGAAAGCGGAACCTCATCGGGTGGCCGGCCGAAGATTTTCATCCAGAGATCGTTGCCGCTGTCAGTAAGCAACAGCCGGCTAATGCAACCACCCATGCTATGACCAATTACCACCATTGGCTTTAACTTGGGGAATTGTTTCTCCACGCGATCAAGTTCTTCACGCAGAATCGCGGCCGAGTAGGGATAGGGATAACCGCTCGGATAACTGTAGAACCAAAACTGGTAATTCTTACGGATAACCGGATCGCCGCGCAGCGTGTTGATCATCGGTGTCCAGGTTGCCTGCGAATCCATCAATCCATGGATGACAAGGATAACGGTCTTGGTTGGGTCGAATGGTTGCAGTCGCTCGATCGCCGCGGTGTGAGCGAATTTCTCAGGATCAATCAAACGCGAGAATTCATGCTTCTGAGGATCTGTTTCCTGAAGCATGACGGCCAACGGCACGGTAAAATCCGCCGCCAGCGGAACCGCGCGTCCGTTGAAAATGGTCGTCTCCTCAGTTAACGGATCTTCGAATGCCAGCACGCAACGCTGGCCCTCGAAATGAGCGACCACAGTGACGGAATAGAAGATGCGTGATGGCAAAAAATCGCGCTTAGCATTCTTATTCGGCTCTCGTTCCACTGCGACGATCGCCGCTCCGATCCCGGGCCGGATGGTCCTTTCGGTGACATATTTTCCATGAACATCGTATTCATCCGCCGGCGTGAAGTCATAGCGCAGCGCCTCCCATTCCGGCCGTGGGTCGGGTCGACATGTAAGCACGAAATCTCCCTTTGGTCCCGGGATGGTCAGGGGCGCCGTCCAAGGATTCAGTTTTGCGTCGCGCACGATTTGGAAAATGCGTGCGATACCGAAGTTGTAATCGCCAACCGCGGTTGCGTTCTCGGAGTCGCGCTCGAGTTCTCTTGCGGCTGCTTGAATTCCTGCCAGGCAATCGCCGAGCGCGGCGAGCGGCTGCGTGCGTTCTTCACGCATCGCCTTGCTGATTTCCTCTTCAGCAGAAGCGAGCGCCCCGGTGCCGGCCGGCCCACTTAGATGCGGCTCGCGATGCCATACCTCCACGTACTTATTACAGCCGTTGAGCAGCAGCAGGCTGCAGAGCACGCACAGTTGCGCGCGCATCTCGATGCGAATTAGTTCGCGGCGAAGTAAGTGGAATCAGCCACTGGTTTTCGCACCACAGGGCGGTCGGTCACAATCACGGTGGTACCCGGGCGGATTTGGTCCGCGACCTTCTGCCCGAATTCAGGACTGAAGTGCAGACGCGAAGCTAGTTTTTGCGGATCGATGCTGCGGCCTTGGCCATCCACTCGCATCCAGCGTCCTGCTTCGCGACCAGGCGCAAGTTGGCTCGCTTGACCGGTGCTGCCTTCCAGCAAAGTGAAAATGTGCTCGCCGAGGCGGCCTCTTCCGTCCACGTCGAGCGCGGCCCGGCCGATTGGGTTGCCATTTCTGTAGACATAGAGTGCGTGATCGCCGGCACTCACCACGATGGTGATGGGTCCAGCTTCACTCCGCTCCGGATGCCAATCGTAATCATTCGCACCGAGCGGCCGGAGCATACCGGGCTTGAAGTCTTTTGGCGCGAGCATCATGCCCGGGTTTGAGGCCAGATGCGGCGTGGGCGTTTTGCCGTCGCCTACAACAACAGTTCCGCCACTTGAAGTGGCTTGGAAAAGCAATACCGAAAAATCATATGGCAACCGCACGCAGCCGTGACTGGCGGCGTAGCCCGGTAACTGGCCGGAATGCATCGCGATTCCGCTCCAGGTAAGCCGTTGCATGTAAGGCATGGGAGCGTTGTCGTACTTCTTAGAACGGTGGGTCGACTTCTTCTCCAGGATGGAGAATACACCGCCCGGCGTGTCGTGGCCTTTCGAGCCGGTGCTGATGCTCGAGCGGCCGATGAGAATTCCATTGCGATAAACATGCATCGTCTGTTGCGGGATGCTGACCAGCACCACCACTGGACCCTCGGGAGAAAGCCGCGGATTCCACCAATACTCACCAGGCTTCAATGGCCCCGTTGGCTTGCCGGTCGGAGTGCCTTTGGTGTGAAAAGACGGCTGCTCCATCGCCTGTGAAGAGGTGAGCAGACCGACACAGAGGCTAAGGATGGTGATGAATTTCATACGTGGTTCTAAACGGACAGAAGTTACAGAGCAGAGACCGCAGTCCAGTGGCAATTGGACTTTCGTCCTATGCACTTACGTGAGGTCTGTAGCAGACGTGGCTCGGTATGGCAAGGCGTCCTTGATTAAGTTGGTACCTTCGCGCCCCCCCGGTTGCGCCTCCGCGATGCGATCACCGGTGAAATGAACCGTCACAATCGGCCATTGGCGCCACTGCTCGACCTCGCGCGGATCAAGACCCAGACTCGCGGCGTGTTCTTCGAGGGACAACGACGGCGTCACGCGCGCGTCAAAAACCTGGCGGAGCTGAGGGCGGCGTCCTATTCCCCACGCCGCGATCCAGATTGCCGCTCCGAGGATCAGGAAGGCAAAAGCTGAAAGTGACGCCCAAATCAGACCCCAGTCGGGCGCCTTCATCCGTGTCAACTCGAAGATAGGATGGGAAAAGTAATCCCATAACAGCAGCAAACCGAGCCGGAGGGAGAATGCGAGGGCCAGCCACGCAAGCACCGTGAAGAGATAATCACGCACGCGGATAATCCACGGCACTTGTCCGCTCTTTATCAACGGCGGCCACGGTTGGTGGAGCGCTCGCTTCATCGTATGCCGCGATCGGGGCTGATCCACGCTCCACTCGCGCCTCGCGGACGCAGGAGGGCTTTCGGCAGGGCTGCGGCGGCGGTTAATGCTTGTAGCAGCCAGAAGACGAGCGGGTACCACACGACCCAAAAAATTGCGCGATGGACGCCGCTTTCAAACCGACGATCGAGAGCGACGCTCACCACCGCCTGCATGAGATAGGTCACGGCCAGAAGAGCGCCCCAAAATCCAGGGATCGGGTTCGCGATCGGCACTTCCGGATGCAGGGGAATGATCGCGACATGTACAAGCCAGAGCGCGATGCCAACGAGGATGCAATATGCCCAAAAAATGCTTGCGACGTAGTTCAGCCAGATGACAAGCAGTTCCCAACGCCCGCCAAAAAACACCTGCCGCGTCGACCCGAGCACTGCCTGCGTGCCGCCGATTGACCACCGCACCCGCTGGCGCCACAAACCCTTCAACGTTTCCGGCATCAGGATCCAGCAGATTGCCTTAGGCTCATAAACTAACTGCCACCCGGCGAGCTGGAGGCGCCAGCTTAGGTCCACGTCGTCGGTGATCGCCTCACGCGACCACCAACCGACGTCGTGCAAGGCGCGTTTGCGAAAGGCGCACATCACGCCGCTCACAGTGAATATCCGGCCATAGACCGTTTGTGCGCGTTTGATGAGACCAATAATCGAAGAGAATTCGCCCACCTGCAGTCGCCCGAGCATGCTCGAGCGATTGCGGATACGCGGGTTGCCGGTCGCGCCGCCCAACCTGGCGTCGCTTTGCAAGCGACGGACAAACCAAGTTAACGAATGTGGCTCGAGCATCGCGTCGCCATCCGTGCCAACGAGGATTTCATTCCGCGCCAGCAGAGCGCCGACGTTGAGCGCGGTGGATTTGCCCTGGTTCTTTGCAAGATGCACGACGCGGAGCTGCGGGATATGCGGGACAAGCGAGTCGAGAATCTCGGCGGTACGGTCGGTTGATCCGTCGTTGATCGCGATGATTTCAAAATCTGGGTAGTCGATCGCCGCCAGCACGCCGAGCGTCTCCTTCGCTTGCGCCTCTTCGTTGTGGCACGGGAGGAGAATAGACACCGGCGGGTATTCAGGCAGTGTCGGAGGATTCTCCGGCCGTGGCTCGTGACGCCCGCGCAATAAGTGGTAGAGCACGCCACCGATCATCCAATACCACGCCATAACGAATGGGTAACCGAAGGTGAAAGCCTTGATGAACCTTGCGAGCGGGACCCAGTCCATGGCTAGAATTGAACCGGGAAGATAGAAGACGAGACCGTCGGCGCGACGGCTTTCGCGTTGGGCCGATCGCGCACCGGATCATCTGTTGCCCAGCCGATAACCGTGCCACCGCGGCGCTGAAAAAAGCGGGTAGCGCTGGTTAAATCGCGCTCCTGTGGAGGTTGCGTGCCCACGAACCACAGCCCGCCGCGGCGCGCGAAATTCGGCGCGAGCCAGCCGAGTCCACGAAGGCGCGTGCTCAGCCGATCCACGGCCCGCGTGCTCGGCGCGACCGGCACAAGCGTAAAATCGGCCAGGCCACTCGGCTTGGTCGAAGGCTCATCGGGACCGACGACGACGAGCCGCAACCACGGCCGATAGGATTCCACGGCCTTGAACGACGAAAATGCAAGCGCCGCCGAGGGTGGCAGGTTCCCGCGCTGCACCGCATTGCGCGCCTCGCGCACCTCCCACGGGTTGCCGGAATGCCCGCCGGGAACGAGCGCGAGCTCGGGTGCGTCATCTATGAACAATCCTCCCGCAGAAACCTGCGCGCCGAGGTCGTCGAATAGCGCGCGGACTTTCGCGGCACTTCCGAGCGTCGCGAGCGCTGCGCTGCTCGGCAGCCGCAGATCGACGATCACCCCGGAGCGTGACTGGACTTGCCAGGAGAGGCGCGAAAGGATGTCCGCGCGCACCGGCAGTTCGCGGTTGGGAAACCATGTCGCTTCGATACGGCCATCTGTGCCGATTACCGCAGCATCGAGAACAACAGCCGTCGCACCCAGTGTTCGCAGGCGTTCGACAGCGTGCCCAAGTCGCTCATTCGTGCCGGCATCGTCGCCGGTCCAGAGCGCTGCCGGATTCATCGCCACGAGCCGGCGCGCATTCGGCAGCGCGTCATTGAATTGGATGCTGTTCACCATGGTCGCGAGATCCGGATCGTGCGTCGGCAAATAGCGCGCGAGCGCCATCGGCTGATGGATGCTCGCCGGTTCCGGAAACAGCGTGAGACCAAACTCAAACCCTGCCTTGCGCGCCTCCTCCAGCCCCACGCCGTTGTACCGCCCGTAAGGCCACACGATCGCCCGCGGAGCGCGGCCGAGTTCATTCGCTATCACCTCGCGAGAGCGGGTGAGATCATCAGCGATGCGCCGGCGAAACTGCGCTTCCGTTTCGTACCCGCGCCCCGGCGCATAGATGCGCGCGTTCCCAGCGGGAAGCTCGTTGCCTTGGGGATTTGCAAGAACGCCGCGGTGCAGATCGTAGCTGTGCGAAGCGAACTCCACCAAACCCGATTGCGCCATCTCGCACGCTTCTTCCCACGAGAGAAAATGCTCTCGCGGTACCTCCGTGCGCCCGTAACTCACCATGCTCCCCGCGGGCACCTCCATCCAACTGGCAACGAGCGCGGCGACTATCGGCATGCGATACGCCAGGACTAACGGAAACACTCGCGTGTACAGACTCCGGTAGCCATCGTCAAACGTGATGAGAATCGAGCGATCGGGTAGCGTTTTTTCTCCCCGATGCGCTGCGTCCACATCATCGAGAGAGATCGTCGTCCAGTGGTTTGCGCGCAGCCATTCGAAGAAGCCGATCAGCCGATCGACGGTAACGGCGTCATCATCGAGATTTTCTCTGCGATCGACGACATCGTGAAAGGAGACGCTGGCGAAGCGATCGGCCCCGCGCGCCGATGCCAGCGCGAAGAGTACGAAAAGGAATAGCAGAGCTCGACGCGGCATTAGAAGCGAAGATTAAGGCGAATGAAGCCATCTGTGGACGGCGTCTGCGCGCCATCATAGACCGCGCGCTTCCGCTCGACGCCATACCGTAGTTCGAGCCATGGATTGTATTGAAAAACCTGCTCATAAAGCAATGACCCGATCCAGGAAGTACCGAAATTTTCCTGCCAGTAGGCGCCGCCCGTCACAGCGAGACGATGGCCGAAGCTGCGCTCATAGCGGCGCCAGAGTATCTGCTCGATATCACACGTGATCGAGCCGGAAAGATCCTTTGCCGGGCTGAAGTAGGGACCGTCGCTGCTGGTGTTGGTCGAAGCGTAGACCTCGGGCCGCAGCGTCACGTCAAGATGAGGAAGGTCCACGACCTTCTGAGCGAAATTCAGATGGGCGGCCCCGCGGCGATTCCCATCGGAGAAATCGTAGCCGCTCACGCCCAGGGCCAACGACCGAGACTCATGCCAAGTATAGGTCACACCCAAGCTCGCGGAATTGGCCGTGATGTCGTGCAACACCGCGCGCAGTGGCGTGTCGCTCGCGAAGTATTCTGCGCCGAGATCGAAGCGCCAGTGGTCCGTAGGCAGCCATGCCACAGCCAGGCTCGCGCCGGGTTGCGAAACGTCTCCCTGATTGCTCCAGCCGATGGCTTCGAGCGTGAGATCTGGAAGCGCCAGCTCAACACCGGCGCCGAACCGATAGCGCTCGGCCCATTCATTGTCGACATCAGCGGTGTGGTACTCCCACGCGCCGATGAAGCGCCAGTATTCCGCCACCGGCGGTGCGTAGATGCGCGTCGTCCAATCGGCACCGGACCCGGGCGACTTGCTCGTCTGATTCGTATCGCCGCTGTTCCCGCCGTACTCCTTGTTGAAATGGAACTCGGTCTGCAGCTCAAACTCGTCATGGGCGCGCAAATCGGTTTCGACCTGGCGGATCTGAATGTCGTCAGGATAAATTTCCGACAATTCTGCGACGCGCGAACGCGCCTCCGTCCAATCAAGACGGTGGATGGCCGACTCGGCGAGCGCGACCTGGACCGCTTTGTCTTCGGGTAAAAGGCTCGCCGCGATCTTTATTTCCTCGGCGCTGCGGCGCGGCCAGCCTCGGGCGGCGGCGATGTCACCGAGCACCCTGCGCAGCTCCACGTTAGCTGGCGCCTGTTCGGCAAGCGGCAGCATCATCTCCCAGGCGTCCCCGAGCATATCGGCAAATAATCGCGCCTCCGAGCTGAGGACCTTTGCCTCGAGCCATTTGTCGCTCGGCTGGATCACGCGCTGGTTCGACTCGCGCACGCTGGGCTGTTCTGATTTAGCGATCTGATCGACCTGCTGAAAGGCAGCAGAGAAGTTTTCTTCTTCGACCAGCGAAAAGAAGCGCCCGATTTGTGCCTCGCGCATCGTCGGATCGCCGCGCAGCACTTCCTCGTAGCCGCGCCGTGCATCCTTCGGACGTCGCAATGCGAGCAACGCATCGGCCTCGGCTTCGCGAATGTACGGCGGGATCCTGTCGCCATCAGCTCGCAGTGCCTCGGCTTCGCGAACCGCCTCCGCCCAGTACTCGCGATTTCGCAGCGCCAGGACTCGGTCTCGCCGGAGACGAACTATAAAACCCAGGTCAGGTTTCGCTTGCGCGCGCGCCTGGGCGAGCAGGTGGTCGATCCGAGCCAGGGCCTTGTCAGTCCCATCGAAACGGTGCCGGGGATCCGGCGGCGCTACATTGTCTCCCCACCGGATGAGTTCCGCCGCTTGATCAGCCTGCGTCCGAAACGGCAAAGGGTCCTCGAAGCGCGACGCCGCAATCGGCGCTCCGAGATCTTCGAGAACGGCCGCCATCGCCGCCATCGCTTCGCGGTTCTCCGGCTGTACGCGAAGCGCCTCACCGTAACCTCGCAAAGTTCCAAATGGATCTCCGGCGCGCCTTGAGGCATAACCTAGCGCCAGCCAGATCTCGGCATCGTCCGGCTCCTTTGTTGCCCAAGGTTCAAGCAGCGCCCGCGCTTCCTTCGTCTTGCCTTGATCGGCCAGACCAGCGCAAGTAACTTCGCCCAGGTCACATCGAGCGGATAGGATTTCTCCGCTGTCCGCGCCCAACGTTCCGCTTCCACATACCTTTTCTGATCGCGATACGCCCGAATGATTGCCGCAAGCACATACTCCGGCGGCTTGCTCCCGCGGGCCTTTTCAAACGCATCTGTTGCCTCCCGGCTCCGTCCCACCCAAGTGAGAATTAGGGCCAGGTCATACGCCACGAGATCGTCCTCCGGAGCGGTTGAAACCAACTCTCGCAGTGCCGCGATCGCACTGTTCGCGTCGCCTTTCCTCGCAAGCGCGACCGCTTCTTCGCGCGTGATTGGTGCCGCTTCGGCAATCGAAATAACATTAAGCCCTAGACCTACGGCGGCTATGCCAACTACACGGAAGGAAGAGCGACGCCAGGCCGTCGCTGGAAGCCACGAGCACATAATTGAAGCGGCGGCAGGAGCAATGAGTTTGGTCGCAATTGATTCCACGATACTGACCACCAAGGCTGGCGCCTCCGGTAGGGCAAGGATGCCGCGCGGCCGCCCGGCTACCTATTGGACGTTGGTCCTATTCAGGGCCGCTGAGCGCCAGACCAGGCTGTGCAAGGAAATCCGGTAACGGGGGCAATCGCTGCCACAAGAACTCAATCAACACGCTATTCCTATAAGCGACTTGTTAACAAACTACGTCCTCGAACCTAATTATCCCTCAGTCCGAGTTCCAGAATACGGCGTACTTCTGCGATCGCTTCTGGATTCGCCGGCGAACTATGATTTGACGGAACGATGAGTTCTGACTGAGCGCCGTCCAGATGAGAGCTCCAATATGCGACTACGCCGTCACTGCTGTTTGGCGTGTCGCCGCGCCCGCGGTCGCCGATGATCGAGTGATAGGGGATTCCCGGTGTGATCGGGAGCTTGTTCACCTCGAGCACGAACCGATTATGAGGAGAGAGTGTGTCGATACTGTTCGGTAACCTTTTCGCCTGGACGGCCCCCGGATCTTCTGCTGCGGCGGTGATCGCTTTAACAGGCACGGTGGCTACCAGGAACGGAATTTTAACAAAGGTGGCAGCGAACCGGCCAATCCAATTACTCGCCAAATCGCTTCCACGATGAGGCGTCGACATGAAGACCACGCGCTTCACTTCCGGCCGATGATTGAAGATCAGTGATTTTACGAGCAGTTCGCGGGTCTCACTGGGCAGGACGGTTTCCGACGGCGGCTTGCCAAAGAAATCACGCCAGATCTTTTGGTCGGCGTCGGTGATCATGAGCCGGCTAATCATCCCACCCATACTGTGGCCGATGAGAACGATGCCCTTATGATCTGGAAACGACCGATCTACTCCATCGAGCTCCTCGCGAAACAATGCGGCGGAATAAGGATAGGGATATCCGCTTGGATAACTGTAAACCCAGAATTGATAGCGGCGCCGGATCTCGGGATCCTCGTAGAGAGCGTTAATCAACGGAGTCCAGCTCGCCGGTGTATCCTGCAAACCGTGTACGAAGATAACCGGGACCCGCTTTGGATCATAAACCTGCAGGCGAGTCAGTCGCGCTGTGTCTACATATTTCTCCGGGCGCAGAAGACGCGCGAGCCCAAGTTTCTCCGGACGTTCCCGGGTTAAACCAACCGCGAGAGGAGCGGTAAGATCCGCCGCCAACACATAGCTATGTCCATCCAGAGAAACCCGATCGGTCATTAAGGGTTGGAAAAACTCGATCTCGGCGCGATGACCTCGAAAGCGAATAATTCCCGTCGCGCCCGCGTAAAGCCGGCGCGCGGTGAATTTCTCCCGAAAGTCTTTCTTTTCCTCCCGGCCGATCGCCACGACCGGGGCACCGATTCCGCTGATGGTGACCCGCTCCCGGAGATATGCTCCGCCAATCGTGAGGCTGTCGCTCGGAATGATTTCGTAGGCAGCCGGATCACGATCTGTTCCGACCTGACGTTTGGCTGTTACAGTGTAATCACCGGTTGGGTCAGGCACCGTGAGTGCGCGATCCCAGGGGTCGAGGTGTGCATCCTCGATCACTCCAATCGCACGCGCGACCGAAAAATTGTAAATGTTGCGGGCCTGTCGATCGCCCGGATGGCGGGCTAACTGATTGGAAGCGGAGTGTGCGGCAGCGAGGTATTCACCCAGAGCGTCCAATGGATCGCGTGGCGCCTTTTCTTTCGCTTCGCGCAGCTGTTGCGCGGCTGAAACAAGCGCTGGCTCTCGGGTGCCGCTGGTTGCCAAATGCGGGGTCGTCGGTTTAACGGTTGCGATATGTGCACATCCGTTGAGGCCCAGAACGAGAGTGACAACCAGAAGGCGTTTCATGATTGGCTCTGATCGAGAGCAGCCCTGCCGAGAATTATAAGGTTAAGGTCTGATTGCATACAAGGACGCGACAGTGGCGCTAAAGGAATTTGAAGATGCTCGACCTGCTGCAAGGCGCAAAAAGAAATCGAAGTCGACCGTCGGAATGCCTAACGAATTAAGAATTACAACTCTGCCGAATGCCGCCGCGAACTCAGGTGGACGGCGGTTCCTTCACTTCCGCCGCAAGCTTCCCGTAAACGCCCATCACCAGCAGGGCTGCAATCGCATAGGCCGCAATCGCTGGCACTGGCCGGTTGTCGTGCATTTGTTGCCCGGAAAGCAAGAGCGCGAGACCGATGTGGCGATTCGCGTTGCAGACGGACAACGTCTGAATGGTCCGCGAGGGTTCGCCTAGGAGCAAACGCGCTCCGAAGAGACATCCGAGCGCGAGAAGCAGGGCAGCAGCCGCGAGCCACAGACTTACCTGCTTCAGCGCAGGTCCCATTTTGTAGAGCAAGGCCACCAGCACCACGAGAATGATGACGTTACCGATTGGCACGAGCGCGCGCTGCACGCGCCTCGAGAACGCGGGCACCAGCCACACGAATACCATCCCAACAAGCAAAGGCAGGAACTGCTGCTGCGCGATAACCGACAGTAACTTCATCGGCGGCACCCAGATCTCGCGCCCATAAAGCCAGCCGCCCGTTGCGACCAACAAAGGGACGATCACCGGCGTGAGCAATCCACTCCACACCTGGTAGCTCGCCGCCATCTGGACATCGAACCCGCGTTGCGCCGCGCCCCGCGTCATTAACGGCGCCCCAGGCACCGCGCCAATCAGGAACAACCCTGCCGTTGCCGGCCCGTCCAGCGACAGCAGATTTCCGAGCGCGAGTGCGAGTGTCGGCGGGAGCAGGAAAGTGGCCGCAATCAAACGCATCCACTTCGAAAGCGTGAGACGGCGCCAGTTATTCCAAATCTGTCCCGGACGCAGGCTGATGCCGACCGCCAACATCAATAGGAGCACCGCCGCCTGCAGTAAATACTTCACCGCTACCCTCCCTTATGGCACGGCTACTTCAGACTTACCTTTGCCGTCTGGCTGATTGACATTGAGTGACTCACATTAGCAACGGCAGGTGCACAAATGAGAGAAGAATTATTGCTCCTTCGCTGGAGCAAGGAAGCTTCTTCATCTTCGCGCCAGTTCCTTTCCTTCGGCGCCGAGTTTTCACTTCAGCGACGTGGCTCGTGAAGCTGATGATTCGGTACTCGGAAATGTGACTATCCCTATTGAAGCTAGCTAACTACTGGTCCTCGCCTCCGGCCTCGTCCCCCCAGTCATCATCCGTCTCTTTCCAGCTCTTATCGGGGTCATACCGATCCATCGCCTGGAATTGCTTGAGGGTTTCGGGCCCAAGATCCTTCTCGTAAACCACGCCGTCCGGGCCGACGATAAAGCTCTTTACCCCAGTAACCCGATATTGCGCGGGCGCAGCGGCGAGGGCGAAGCCGGCAATCATCGCACCTTCGACGACAAAATCCATCTGCCCCATCCGTGCCGACGGGCCTTGGCCTTTTAGCACCTTGAAATAGTAGCCGCGAAATGGTTCACCCTTTTCGGTGTAGCCTCGTTCGATCGCGCGGGCGACACCCTCACCGACTGGACCGCCCCAGGTCCCATCCGGATTCTGCCAGGCAAGCCCGTCCTGTTTTCCACGCGTGCTGATGACGCGCTGGGCGTACTGGTTAACCTTAGCATCGTCGTGCTTTACCTGCGCGTATTGATGCTGCGCTTCCACGTATCCCCGACAAACGGCAATCGCATCCAGTTCGTTCGCGCCGATGCGGCGGTTGAGGATTTCTTCGCGACCTACCTTGGTATCGAATGACCACTTACCGTTGTTCTTAACGATTGGAATCGGCACCGGAAGGTCATCGTTTCCAATCGTTAGGATGGCTCGGTTCTTATTCTTAGGGTCAGTCCCTACCTTGGTTCTCTCTTTCGCCTTGGCGACGAAGGCCATGGCCCGGTTCTTATCCGCGACCGCATCTTCTGAGCTGACGATGTCGGCGCTACCGGGTCCCAGAATTTCCTTTAGCGCCGCGGTGTCGTATGATTCCGCGGCCTTAATCAGAGCATCCGCCGCCGCCGTCGGTGTGTTGAATTGCTGTCCTGTCGGTTGTGATACAGCCGCGTCCTTCTTGGTTTCAGGCGAAGCTTCCAATGTGCCACCGATCGTGACCGTAACTATGGCCAGCGAGATCTTTACCAGGATTAAAAGATAATATTTTGATTTCATTGGGCTTGTCCTCATTTTTCTCCTTAGCGTTTTTTGCCGCCGCCTTTACGCCCGCCGCCACCACCGCCACTCATTCCGCCGCCACCCATGCTCTTGCCTCCTCTGCTACTGCTTGCTTTCGCCTGATGTCCGCTTCCGCCGCTTATGGCACCGCCACTGCTGCGCGAGGCAGAGCTACCCTTGTTTCCCATGTTCTTGCTGCCAATCTGATCCGAGCCACCCGATTTCTTCTTGGCGGGCGGACCAGCCTTGCTGGCGGCACCCGTGCCACCGGGTTTCCCGACTCCACCCGCGCCACCGGGCTTCCCAACTCCACCCGCGCCACCGGCCTTCCCAACTCCTCCCGCGCCGCCGGCTTTCCCGACTCCACCCGCGCCACCGGGCTTCCCAACTCCTCCCGGGCCGCCGACGCCACCTGGCCCACCGGCGCCACTCGCGGCGCGGCCACCGAACTTATCCGCGGTCTTTCGATCACCATAAGGAGCGTTGCCGCGATGCTCGGGGCTATGCTGCCACTTACCTGCCTGACCTGCTTTAATGTTATTCTGCTTATTGTAATTACTGACGTACTTGTTGTTGACATTGACGTTGACGTCGCCCTGGTCCCAGCCACAGCCCCAGCCCCAGTTATTGCCCCACGCCGCGCCTAGCGCCATAGCTCCACCGAACGCGAGCGCTCCACCAGCTATATAGCCCGGATAAGTGTAACTCGGATACGGAGCCGCAGGCTCTCCATAAACAACGTTAGGATCATAGGAAGGAACATAGACTGTGCTCGGATCGGCCTGCTCGACGACGATCACCTGCTCGTTACCTACCGTCTTCGTTTCTACCTTTTGCTGCTCGCCAGTCTTCAAGGCCCCTTTGCTTTCAGCTTTCGCGCGCATGCGCTGGACGGCAGCCATCACGTCCTGCTGCTGCCCGAGAAACGCGTTCCCCATATCCGATGTCCACTGGATATTCTCAGCCATGCGTTGGGTCACATCGGGAAAAGCGGCCATCGCCTGTACGCTTGGATCCCAGGGCTGCTTCGCAATCGCGTCGGCCAACGCCTGGTCTTTTAGCTCCTTATTCTTGTCCAGCCACTGCCCCAGTTGCATAACCTCGATTGGATAAGTGGAAGCCGCCAGCGTCTGGGCCAGCAGTGGATCGGGATAAAGAGCGATGGGCGCGACTAACGAATCCAATTGGTCGTCCGGAATCTTTGGCGCCTCCGCCGCTTCCGAAGCAGCCGCCGTTTCGGATTCCGTTTCGTCACCAAACGCCGCAGGTTGACCCATCAGCAGCAGCACCGCGGGAAAAAGAGCGACAGCGCGACGGATCAGACTTGTTCTCATTCTGCCATTTTGCGAGTGCAGAGCGGACACCGCCCATAGGACCTTGGTCGTAGACCTGAAAAGCGAGAAACAAGGAATCAAATCCTCGTTTCCATGCTTGCGCAGGATTTTGCCGGACAAAGCCTGTTCAGCGGGAATCGAGCGCGCCGCAGGCATGCGCTCATTCAAACTCATCCCGAACAACGAATTATTTTATCAAGCGAATCATATCCGTCTACCGATCTAGCTTATCAAGAGGCAGTCATGTCGGCTGCCGCCAATCTCCTCTTAGTCGCGCTGGTCATCTCTATCTTTAATGGATATTCGACCAGCAAGACTATAAGCCACCTGTCGCAAATGGTCGATGCCGTTCGGCAAATACAAGTCCTATCGCTGATCACGACCGTTTGAGGATGGAATTTACCTTATGCTGTCTGTGCAAGCCGTGCCGTTCTCACCGCACAAAGACAGTCGCGCTCCAATCGATGCAAGTGGAAGCGCAAGTTGGGCATCCAACGACGCAGCGTTGCCGATGTCCGGAATCGAGCTAATGAAGACTTTCAACGTCCGGGGAGTCGAAAAAACTCGTGTCAGGCGGATGCTTCTCCGACGAGCGATCGGATGCACAGCCGCCGAGAAGGAGAATTGAAAGCGCAACGAATAAAGCCGCCGTTCTCACGGACCGGGAAGAATTGCCTGACGAGATATATGAGGAGTTATTCCTTCCGATGCGCTCGCCGTAATCGTGGTAAAACGATAAGGCAGACTTATGGGATCTCATCTTAGCTGGAAGCGCAATGCAAGCAAAACTATGGGATGCTGACGAGATCGCAACCACCCAAGCCCTGGCGTTCGATCAATCAGTGTCTTCTCGATCCCGCGGTAGAGGCATTACTGACTTGGTCTTCCAGTCGAAGATGATCGCAAGGAGACGGAGGAGGAAGGTGACCGCAATCGCCAGGATCGCGCACGGCACGACTGGAGCCTTAAAGAAAGTGGTGACCAGCGTGAATTCAGCCACCCCCAGCAGTGAGGCAATGAAGTAGAACTGACCGGGCTTGAACAGGAGCGGTTCTTCCCGAACGAGCACATCGCGAATCAAGCCACTGCCAACGGCGTTCACGACGCCGACAAAGATACAGGCGGAAATGGCCAGACCTGCTTCGAGGGCTTTGCTGGCGCCCACCACTCCGTAGGCCGCGGTCGCGAGCGCATCGATAATTAGGAATGGCTTCGAGAACCGTTCCACATGCGGAAAGAAAAGGAGCGCAACTATGCAACCCGCGAGGACTGCAATCATATAAGCGCCATTGCGCATCGCCGCCGGTGGCCCGGCTTGGATAAAGACTCCATCGCGTAGCAAACCGCCACCGAGACCGCAGGCCAGGGCCAGCACAAAGAGACCAACCGGATCGTATTGTCGCCGAATAGCCACCATCGCGCCGGTAATGCTGAAAAGGACGGTCGCTCCGAGATCAATGGAAATTGGGAGCGCCACGCTTCGGACGACCAATGAATCTGCAAACATCGTGACACCTTCCAATAACTGTCAGATCGTCAGTGCCCACCAATCCGTTGGGCTATGACATCATCGCGACCAAGATAGGACCCCAGGCGGTGAGAACGATGTTGCCGATCGCATACGGTACGGTGTAGCCAAGAGCGGGCAGCTCGCTATCTGCCTGTTCCTGGATCGCGCGCAGCGCGGCAGTCACTGTCCCGGCGCCCGAACAAGCACCTAGCACGATCACAGGGTTCATCCTTAAAACATAACGGCCAAACAGAATGCCTACAGTGTGGGGAAGAATTGCGACCACAAGACCGACAAACACCAGACTGACTCCCGACTTTTGCAATCCCGAAAAAAAGCTGGGCCCAGCCGCGAGTCCCACACAGGCCATGAAGACCGATAAACCGACGGTATCGAAGATCCACATGGCTGACTCCGGGATGCGACCAAATGTCGGGTGAACTGCACGCAGCCAGCCGAATACCAAACCCATGATTAGTGCGCCGCCGCTAGCCGTGAGGGTGAGGGGCAGGCCAGCGATTACGATGGTGAGTAATCCAAGCAGCCCGCCGAGGAAGATACCTAGTCCGACAAAGATCATATCTGTCATGACAGTTTGACGGTCCGCATAACCGAGATCCTTAGCCGCCCGACAGACATCTCTGTCCGCACCAACTAGTGTCATTAAGTCCCCGCGTTCCACCTGCGTTTCAGGGGCGAATGGCATAGGTTGTCCGCTCCTGGTCAGTTTTTTCAGGAATACTCCTCGAGCGAAATCCATAGCCGCCAACTCGGCAATGGTTTTGCCGACGATCGTCTTGTTGGTGATCACGACGTCAAGGAATTCAAACGGGAAATCCAGGAGCTCCTTGTCGCTCACTTCGATCCCTATCTCGGCTCCGCGAGCCATTAGGAGTTCCGAGCGTGTCAGGACCGCGACAGTGTCATTCTCACGAATCACTGTCGTGGGCTCGGGCTCGATGATCTGACCATCCCTTCTAATGCGCGAGACAAAGACGCGCGTTGGCTTGGGACGCTCCTCGAGTTCGGCGATAGTTCGGTTCAGCAAATCAGGGCGAGTAATTCGATAAGCGCGAACCGCCAGGCTCTGAAAGGCGGATAATCTCCCCGCTCCGCTTTTCTCGGAGCCGGAGATCTGCTTCTGGAGCTTACGGGCCTCTTCCTTGAGATTGATCCCCATCAGCTTCGGCCCAACGTTAGGTAGAAACCAGACGACGAACCCCGTGCCGATAAGATAAGTCACGGCGTACGCTACCGGGATGTTATTTATCAAGCTGGTCTTATCTGCGGCCGATATGCCGAGTCGTCCGATGGCGTCACTGGCGGTTCCAATGACCGTAGATTCGGTGAATGCACCGGCGAGGAGGCCGGCCGTCGTCCCCATATCATAGCCGAGGATCTTTGCCGCGGTGTATGCAGCGAACAAACAAGTGACACAAAGGACGAGCGTGATTGCCACCTGCGGCAAAGCATCCTTTTTCAATCCGCGAAAGAACTGAGGTCCTACCTTATAGCCGGTGGCGAAAAGGAATAAATCGAAGAAGACATATTTGACCACGGCCGGGACCTGGATCGCCATTTGCCCGAGGAGAACGCCCGCGAGCAAGGTACCTACGACCGTTCCGAGACTAAATGATCCGATCTTGAGGCGACCGATAAAGAACCCGACCGCAAGAGTTAGGAAAATTGCGAGTTCCGGGTGTTCCCTAAGAGCGTGAATGAAATAGGTCATAATAACACTGCCTATTCAGCTATTGCTTCTTCACCATTGGACCCAACGCGTCGGCGAGACCGAAGCTTTCTAGCTAGAATTTGAACGCGTAGTTACAAATGGCACGGAAGTCGGTCAGATCGTCGACATTTCCTCCAAACTGCTGGACAACCCCGTAACGCAGGCGCAGCGACAGATTTTTCAGAATGCCCTTCGTCGGCCCCCACTGTAAGTTCACATCATATTCGTTCTGCCGAAATTGTGTCGCTGCATCCGGGTCCGTGCCGAACACCGCCAGGGCATAAGCGCTTAGTCCATCCACCCAGGGAAAATCGTAACCAACCCGGAGAAGAAATGCGCTCTCACCAGCTCGGTTGAAGTCTTGAACCTGAACACTCGTATAACCGGGATAACCGCTCCACGGATTCTGCAAGTTGGCGTTTCCCCACGCGTGGGTGAAGCCCGCGGTAAACAGCGCTTTCTCGACGGGCAGCTCTACTTTGAAACCGAATTGATGGCCCGAGAAACTGTGGTTCTGGAGGAGGTTTTCTCCAACGCTACCCTGATCCACGTACTGGGCAGCGAGTTTCAGCTTCAACTTGTTGGAAAGCGGAATCTGAAAACCTGTTTGGCCATAGGCAATGTTGATAATATCCTGGCTGTAGTAGTCGATCGCGCCGATGGAGAATTTCCCTTTCTCATAGATCGCTCCGGCGGTCCATACACCTCGGTCAACATGAGCCCCGGCGTCGATCGCCATCGAGACAAATTGATTGTCATTTCGCTCTTTGATTTGGTAGAAATATCCTAGGCCATACTTGAGAGTCGGGACATCTGCGGCCGGGGTTGGCGTCGGGACTGCAGTCTCTTTTCCGTCTCCGCTCGGACCGATGCCGTCCGTGGTCGTGCCGGTGTCGCTGCTTCTTCCGCCAAGCTCGGTGCGGCCCTGCAAAACGACCGCCTCAAAAGTGTTTGGCGTCATGCGAGTATCGTTACGGTTGATAAAAGGAGTGTCGTAGCCTTTGGCTCCGATACTGACGGTCAAGTCGTCGATAATCCTAATTTCCGCATAGAACTCGCCCAAGGCACTATAACCTTCCTGACCAGACTGTAAGAGGGTGGTCCCGTCTCTATCCTTAGGAGCGTATATCGGCTGTGAGGTGTAGGCCGTAAGTCCAAACGCAATGTGGTCGAGAAAATAACCGGTCTTCACTCCCGCCCATCCGCCGATGGCCCACGCTTGTTTCTCCGCGCCACTGAAGTCGCTGCGATCGAAGTAAAAGGTGCGGAAATTGAATTCGAACTTTGTGTCCTTGAAGGCCTGTCGTCGCTCTTCAAGCCGCCATTCGCGAAAATCGCTAAATGACTCATCAAGCGATGTCTGACCCTGTTCTTCAGATGACTGCGCTGCCGATGGTGTCGCTGTGGCCGTCGGGGCGGGAGCAGGCGCGGTCGTGACAAGCGCAGGCGCCTGCTGCCCCAGGGTCAGTTCGGTACCGATCAACAAGGAACCTAAAGCCAGGACCGCGCACGCTTGTTTGCGTAAGGACGTTCGCCTGGTCATAGCAGGGTCTCCAGAGTTAGGATTCTATTGTGACGACAACATGAAGGAACCGAATTAGCGTTTCGCTCTCGTCGGGGCTGGCGCGGCAATCTTGCCCGTAGCTGCCTCATAAGCCTGCCTATAACCGCGTGCGATGGCCCGCACCGCGCGACCGATGTCGTCGTAAACGTGATTCTCCAAGTTGGCGAAGGATATGCGCACCGACCAATCGGGAGCGGCAAAGCCGCCGCCGTTGAGCAGGACAATGCCGTGGTCCTCGGCCAGCCGGAACACGATGTCGAGCGGATGCACGTTTTCCTTCATCCACTTGACGACTTCTTCGCCGAGGTATTTGCGGGCAAAAAACTCGAAATCGATCAGGCCATAGTAGTAATCGAAGTACTGATTGGGACCGACTTCGATGTCCAGTCCTTCGATGGTTGCCTGGACCCGTTGTTTGCAGATGCCGATGCAGGCTTTCTGATAGATCTTCTTTTCGTCCATCAGCTCGCTAAGCGAGAACAGCGTCATCATGACCTGCTGTGGAAGCGACAAACCAGCCGTGTGATTGAGCGCAATGTCGCGGCTATCGGCAACGATGCGGTCGATAAAGGCGAGCTTGCGTGGCTCGAGGGTGAGACCGCCGTAACGCTTGTCGAGCTGTTTCAAGGTCGGTTCGGGATGCCCGGCGATCATCTCGTCGAAGATGTTGTCCTCGTGGACCGCGATGGTTCCGAGCCGCCACCCGGTGCAGCCGAAATACTTGCTGTACGAGTAGACGCCGATCGTGTTCTTCGGGAATTCTCCCATCAGCGAACGGAAGCCCGGGACGAACGTGCCATAAACGTCGTCGGTCAGGAGGATGAGATCGGGCCGTTTTTTGAGCACGGCGCCGATTTTCTTAATCGTGTCTGGAGAAAGCGCGACCGCGAATGGATTGCCAGGATTGACGATGAAGAATGCCTTGATGTTCGGGTCGAGCAGCTTCTTGATCTCTTCATCCGGATACTGAAACCGCGCCTCCTGCTTCGCATGTATCTCGACATAATGGAGGTCGTAGTCCTCCAGATGTGCCATTTCGAGGTAGGGGGTGAAGATCGGCACTCCGAGCGCTATCGTGTCGCCGGGGTTGAGAAGCCGGTTGGCTTTTAGCGACTTAAAAATGTAACACATGGCGGCGGTGCCGCCTTCGACCGCATAGATTTTGAATTTGCCTTTCGGCCGCGGGCTTCCGCACATCGCCCACTCCAGGTACTCGTGAACGATCCGTTCGTTATGCACCAGCATGCGGTCTGGCACCGGATAGTGGTCGCCAATAATGGAATCCACCAACTCATGAACGAACGCGTCGCGATCGAAGCTGAATTTCTTCACCGCCCACGGCACCATTGCCTGCAGAACGGAAGCACCCGGCATGTCTTCGTGTTTCGTCAGCCAACCTTCAAGCCGGTCAGCAATTCCAGACGCTTTCGGCATCCCGCCGACACCGGGCGGCAGGTCGAGGACCCGCTTGCTCTCAGTAATTGCGAATTGCCCGAGGAGAAAGAATGCTTCGCGCGGCTCAGTCGCGACCCAGTTTGGGTTGCCACGGCCGGCATTCAAGTACGATAAGGAAGATTCCAACGCGGATTTCGATGCCACTTTTTGGACGAAATCCTTGATCTCGAACGGACCGAGTTTCTCGAACTCTTTCAGCCTCGAATTGTCCGATAATGGGCGACTGCCACGATGAGCTTGTCCGTTAGCTTTCGCGGCCGCAGAGGATTTGCTTTTTGTTGTCATAAGTTTTCTTGCTCTTGAATCAAGTGCGGAAGATACGGCTCACGACATCAACATGACGATGACCATGCCCCAGATCGTCAGCAGGGTGTTTCCCACGGCGTAGGTGACGGTGTAGCCGAGCGCCGGGATCTGGCTCTTGGCCTGGTCGCAGACCAGACCGAGCGATGCCGTTGTCGTGCGCGCCCCGGAAATGATTCCGAGATTGAGCGCGTCATGGAAGCGGAACACGTATTTGGCGACGAACATGCCGAGAATCAGGGGAACCGACGTGGCAACTGCGCCCCACAGGAAGAGACCGACGCCCTGTGTTTTGAGACCATTGATGAAGCCTGGGCCGGCCGAGATTCCGACGATAGCGATGAAGATGTTGAGGCCAACCGAGTTCATGAACCAGACGGTGGGCGTCGGAATGCGTCCGAAGGACGGGCGCACCGAGCGGAGCCATCCGCCGATAATCCCGAAGACCAGCGCTCCGCCGGCGGTCGACAGGGTAAGCGGCACGCCAGCCACCTTGAAGACCAGTGAGCCAATCAGAGCACCAACCACGATAAACAGGCCAACAAACGCCATGTCGGTGACATCGGTTGGACGGTCGGCGACCCCGAGCATCTTGGTTGCAGCCGTTGTGTCCGAGGTGCGGCCGACAAGGGTAAGCAAATCACCACGATTGATTTCGGTGCTCGGCAGGATGGGGATATCGGTGGCGGTGGCGCCGCGCGTGATCTTGCGCAGGAACACGCCGCGCGCCTCTGGACGCGCCGCCAGCTCCGCGAGCGTCTTACTGTCGACTTCCTTGTTCGTTACCAGGACATCGACGCCTTCTACAGGCACGGCGAGTAACTCGCGGTCTTCGACTTCAACCGCGGCCGCCCCGAGGACGTTAACTAGTACTTCGCGCTCGCCTGCGACTGCCACTACGTCGCCTTCCTTCAGCACGGTATCTGCGGTCGCATCCATGATCTCGCTCCCACGCCGAATGCGCAGGATGAAGAGGCGCGAATCTGGCACGAGCGACTCAGCCTCGGCGACGCGCAGACCGGCGGCCTTGCCGCCCGGCTGTACCTTGTAGGCGCGCAAAGCCCAGCGCGTCCAGCCGGTTCCCGGCCCGCCCAGCTGCTTCTTGCCGCCACCAAACTTCTCTTCGTAGTCCCTGCAAGCCGCGACGAGATCGATGCCAAGCAGTTTCGGACCGATGACGGCGATTACGATCGCCGAGCCCATGGTACCGAACATATAGGTCACGGCGTAAGCGATCGGCATGGAATCGAGCAGCGCCTTGGCTTGATCGGGGGGCAGGCCCAGTCGGTTGATGGCGTCGGTCGAGAGTCCCATCGCGGCAGAGATCGTTTGCGAGCCAGAGTAGAGTCCGGCTCCGTAGCCGAGGTCGTAGCCCGCGAACTTTGCCACCAGCACGCATGCGACCAGGCTGAATACGCACTGCACCACCGAGAAGATCGCCTGCGGCAGGCCGCTGCTGGCAATGCCGCGCACGAACTGCGGCCCGACGGCGTAGCCAACGGCGAAGAGGAACATAAGGAACGAAAACGCTTTGAGGGGTTGGTTAACCGTGATCCCGATCTGCCCGATTACGACGGCGGCGATCAGGGTAGCGGTCACCGACCCGAGTCCTATACCCTTGAAGGTGAACTTGCCGAAGTAGTAACCGAGGGCGAGCGCGAGAAAGATTGCGATTTCCGGGTAAGTCTTAAGCGTAGTGAAGAACCAGTTAATCATGTCTATGTTGTGCTCTGTCTTAGTTAATTAGGCCGGACACTCGAATTTTAAGGGCTGCGATATGGTCGACGTAGTTTGAAGCACGTACTTGCTACTTCTTTGCTTTCTTTTTGGCTCCGCCAAGCTTCTCCGGCTTGATGAGTTCCAAGCCCGAGGCTGCGTGATACCCATGGATTTCCTTTACGTCGAGCTTGCGCATGAAGTCGATCGTCTCCTTGGTGATGACCTGCCCGGGCACCATGATCGGGAAGCCGGGAGGATACGGTATGACGAACTTCGCGGAAACGGCCTGACCGCGTTTCACAAGGTCGTCGATCTCCTTCGAATTTAGCTTCACGTGCGTGCAATTTTCCCCGTCATAGGCAAGGAAGAAGGGCGTCCGCATGTTACCTTCGTTAGTCTTACTCTTGGGGTTCTCGCGGAAGGCATCGTGGAAGCGGCTGAAGTTCGGCAGATCTGGTACGTCGGTGATCAGGCTCTTAACCCGGGCATCGAAGCCAGCCTTCTCGTCGTAGTCCCTGGCAAGCTTGCGGTCGAGATCGCGGGAGATGTCGGCGAGAACCTTGATCAGATAGGCGATATCACTTCTGGTGTTATTAATGTTGGTCTGGAGCAGGACGCTATTACGCGAGGTCTTGTTGAGCTGGATATCGAATTTGCTCGCGAGCATCCCCTTGAACGAGGTGCCGTCGAAACCGGCGGAGCCGCAGAGGAGAGTGATACGAGTGGGATCGAGGGTGAACTCGTCGTTGGCCCACGCGTCATAGATCTTCTGCCAACTCGCGCTCTCCGAATGGAAGTCATTGAATCCGCTGGCTCGATACTGGGCCGGCACCATCTGGGCATTGGTAGCAATGCTGAAGTATTTCGAGATCAGGGGGTCCTGGTTCACCTCGCGACGCAGGATCAGGGATAGCTCGATGGCACGGCCGACCAGTTCGTAGCCCTCGAGCTCCGCCTGGCGGCGAGCGATGTCGAGCGAAGCGATAAGTTGCAAGTTCGGAGATGTACTGGTGTGGGCAAAGAAGGCCTCTTTGAAGGTTGGCTCGGTGCTCTCCCAGCAATCGTCGTTTACCATGATGTAGGAACCCTGGCGGAAGCACGAGAGCGACTTGTGGGTCGAAGTTGTCGCATACACTCGCATCTTGACCGCATCCGGGTCGGGCAGAAGGTGCGTGTCGAGAAGCTTGGGATTTTTCGGATCGAGTTTGCCGTGTTTCTTTTTGAACTCGGCGTATTGGGCCCGGTAAGCATCGGAGGCATACTTCTCACGCAGGGCCTCACACGCGCCCATGGCGGAACGCATCCGATGGAACGGTGTGAAACGGCTGTAGGCATACCAGGCCTCGTCCCAGAGGAAAACGATGTCCGGCTTGATCGCCAGCACTTCCTCCATAAAACGCTGTACGTTGTAGACGTGGCCGTCGAAGGTGCAGTTAGTGAGCAACAGCATCCGAACCCGGTCAAGCTTCCCTTCAGCCTTTAGGTCGAACAATGTCTTCTTGATCGTGCTCAGCGGCACCGCCCCGTACATGGAATACTCAGTCAACGGGTAGGCTTCCACGTAGAGCGGCTGTCCGCCGCCGAGGACGAGTCCATAGTGGTGGGACTTGTGGCAGTTACGATCCACGAGCACGATATCGCCCGGGCGAACGATAGTCTGAACGGCAATCTTGTTAGATGTGGAGGTGCCATTTGTGCCGAAGAAGAGCTGCCGGCAACCGAACGCACGGGCTGCTTTCTCCTGCGCCACCTTGATGTTGCCAGTCGGCTCAAGCAGCGAATCGAGACCACCGGTCGTCGCGGAGGATTCAGCCATAAAAATATTGGCGCCGTAAAAGTGACCGAAATCGCGAATCCAGTGCGAGTTGAAAACCGACTTCCCCCGGGCAATCGGCAGCGCGTGGAAAGTGCCGACCGGGCGGCGCGCATAATTTTTCAGGTTGTTGAAGTACGGTGTGTCGTAGCGCTGGTTGACGCCCTCCATCATCGCGAGGTGGATCTCCATGAGATCTTCGATTCCGTAGAAAATTCGCCGGATGTTTTTCGAGTCGAGATGGCTTGCCATCTTTTCCACCGCCCGGTCGAGGAGCAGATAAACGTCCAACTCCGGACGGGTCCTGGCGATCGCGCGGGCGAGAGTCACTCCGTAATCTTTCGGCTCGAGGGTGCCGGGTTCCGTCGCCAGGTGCTGCTCGAGATAGATCCGTAAATTGGGCGCGTCAAACTGCGAGCGGAAACGGAAGTTATCCTTGATCACCACCGCCTGTACATCGGCGTTAAGTACCACCCCGAGGATGGCATCTTCAAAACTGGGCACCGTGACGGCTTCGTAGACGAAGGGATCTTCAGGGCGGCGAAGCTGACGCATTTCGCTGCGCCCTTGACGCACCTGCTCCGTGGTTGGGTCGTCGCTAACGATCAGGACTTCGAAGTAGGGCTTGGTCAGATCGCCCGTGTCGAAGTAGTCCTTCATCAGACGCTCATTGCCCTCCTGCTCTCCTTCCTCCCCCAGCTTCCAGGCGTTTGCAGAGCGACGGTAGGAGCCGGTGATGATCGCCTTGGCGATTCGGGTGCTGAGCTTGGAAAAGCCGGGGTAATCGTCCCGACCCAGCGTGTCCTTCAGTGCGGCCATCAAAGATTCACCGGGATAGGCATGGAACGCCTCGAGAATGCTGAGATGCTGGAACAAGTCGTCCACCTGCGCGACTGCTTCCTTGGTGGATGAACCGGCCGCGGACCGGGCCACGAGAGACTGGGTGGCATGCGCCATTTCCTGCCAGCGATCGCAACGGGCTTCGCCCGCACTGAACATTCCGACGCGATACTTGGATTGGGTCTTGTTCGCCTTTGACGATGAAGTGGGCATGATTTTGACGAGTTGACTAAGCGTTAAGTCTTGCGAGGACCCGTTTCTTGTAGCGCAAAGGTGTGCTTCGAGTTCTGCTATGAACAAATAAAAGGCTAACCGCGTGGATGCCATAGGACCTTAGTCCGATAGGGATACGGCCTCTCGCAGGGCAAAGCTGTCACCTAACGATTTGGGTTATCCGAATGTGTCTTGCTGGTTCGTTAGCTTAATGCTGGCGAACCAGGAATTAGGTTCAGAAAGATGATCTGATGAAACTCAAGTTTTATGGCACGCGGGGGTCGATCCCCGTCTGCGATCCGGGCTTTCAGCAGTTCGGCGGCAACACCACGTGTCTGCAAATTACGTTCACCGATACGAACCGCATTGTCATCATCGATGCGGGCACGGGCTTGCGAAACCTGGGCAGAGATCTTCGCGCCATCGGCCATAAACAGGAACAAATCGTAATCGCTTTGTCACATTTCCATTGGGACCACATCCAGGGCTTTCCGTTCTTTGCCCCGGCTTATGATTCCAAACAGAAAATCACGCTTCTAACTCTCGGCCGGGACCGGACAACGACAGATTTGCGCCAGATTTTCGAAGTCCAAATGCAGGCCGAATATTTCCCGGTGCAATTAGACCAGATGGGCGCAGTTTTCGAGTTCCTGCAGATCGCGGACGCGAGTCGGCACTTCACCGCAATCAACGGCGTGGAAACCGTCGTGACGGCTCAAAGGCACAACCACCCCGGTGGCGCGTACAGTTTCCGGATCGAGCGCAACGGAAAGGTGCTGGTTGTTTGCACAGATGTGGAGCACGGCGAGCAGATCGATCCGCGGCTGGTGGACCTGGCGCGTGGCGCGGACTTGTTGGTCCATGACGCCCAATACACCGCCGAGGAATTGCTAAAGCGCCGCGGCTGGGGACACAGCAGCTTTGATCAAGCGATGCAACTTGCAGAAATGGCTGGTGTGAAACGCCTCGCGCTCACGCATCACGACCCCGAGCACGACGATGAATTTCTGCTGCGAATTGAAAAGTTGTGTCAGGAACGGTGTGGCAACGCGGTGCTGGCCCGCGAAGGAATGGAAATCGCGATTGGTTAGGCAGGCGTGCTGCCTAACGATGACGGCTTCAACCACAACCCGCATCAGTTACAGCTCCCTTGCCAGCGGCGATCGTGGAACTAAGTAGGAACGTAGGACCAAGGTCTAATACGCTTTCGCTTCGGACACGGTACGATCTCTTACCTGTCCAATTGATGATTGCCTGAATGAACTCGAAAACTTCAATGGCTCAAACTGCGTCCGTCGTTGCGGTGAAAACCCAACCATTAGCTCTGGAATTCGGCGCCAGGCGACGGCGTTGTTACCGACGTTTCGGACCGTTTATTGCGTTCGCGTTGCTGACATCAGCATCCAGCGCTCATGCTTCGATGTTTCACGGTGAGACACTCGATTCAATCGCCAACGGCATCTCGTGGGTTGTACTGGTGATCGCGCCAATTATTGGCATCGTGATTTTCTGGCTCGTCCATATCCTGCCGGAAAAAATTGCTGAAAAGAAAGCGCATCCCCAAACAAGGGCGATTCAGTGCCTCTGCCTGCTCTCGCTTTGCTTTGGTGGCCTGCTTTGGCCACTTGCCTGGCTCTGGGCCTATACTAAGCCGGTTCTCCACAAGATGGCTTATGGCACCGACGTGGATGAATCGGTGCGGCACGGTCACGAAGAAGTCAAGGCGGAGGAGAACGATGTCGGAAAACTCCGAGCCCGTGTCGCGGAGCTCGAAGCGAAACTGAGCTCACCTGGAGCCAAGGCCTAATGGAACTCATTCTCCTTATCATCTACTCGGTCATCGTCTGGCTGATTTTTTTCAAGTTCAAGTGGCTCCCTTGGAACATCACCAGCCAAGTCATCGTTGTCACCATCCCGGTCATCGCGCTCACGATCCTGATTCTCTTCATGAACATTGTGGCGCCTTCTTCGCACGACGTGCGGGCGATGAATTATGTCATCCCGATCGTGCCGCGCGTCAGTGGGCACGTCACGGAGGTGCCGATCGAGCCAAACCGGCCGATTAAGAAAGGCGACGTCCTCTTTAAGATCGACCCGGTGCCTTTCGAGGAGGCGGAGAAATCCGCGGAGGCCACGCTGCGCGGATTGAAGGATCAACTCAACAATGCCAAGGCTAAGAAAGCGGCATTGACCCCGCGGATCGATTTAGCGAACAAGCGGGTTGAGCAGTTTGCCGCGCTCGCCACGACTGGGGCCGGGAAGCGAGCCGACCTCGAGCAGGCGCAAAGCGATCTCGGTAACCTCCAAAGCGAATACCTTGCGGCTGATGCCACTGAACAGCAGTCTGGAGCGCAGATCGTCAAGGCGGAGGCGGATTTGAGAAGCGCGCAGTACGACCTCGAGGGCACTACCCATCTCGCACCGGCGAATGGCCGAGTAGCGAATCTCGCCCTGCGTCCCGGCGTGCGGGCCAACCAGTTTGCGACCCAGCCGGTGATGAGCTTCATCGAGGAAGACGATCCGTGGGTGCTCGCCTTTTACTCCCAGAACGAGTTGCGCTACGTGGAACCGGGCAACGAGGCGGAAATCTTTCTGGAGACGTATCCGGGACGCATCATTAAGTGCAAGGTGGACTCGATCCTGTGGGCGACGGCACAGGGCCAGATGCCGATCAGTGGCAACCTGCCGAACACCCAGGCGGTTGCAGCCCCCGAGCAGCGCATCGCCGTGCGACTACTCGTCGAGCCCAAGGACCGCGGACTGTTTCTTGCCGCCGGCGCGCATGGTGGGGGCGCCATCTTCACCGAGCACGGCAAAATGATTCACATCGTGCGCAAGGTTTTCGTACGCGTTTCCGCCAAAATGGACTGGTTCGTCTTCAAGCTTCACTAAGAACCGGTGCGCATGAACATTCGCACTTTTCTCGGGACCGTTGCGTGTCTCACACTTGCCGGCTGTGCGCTCAAGCAGCCACCTTACGGTGCCGACATCATGCCTGAGTCGGCTCGGGCGAAGATTCCCGGGAGCTGGTCCGGCCCGCATCGCAGCGGCACCGTGGTACCGAACTGGATCCGCACTTTTAACGACCCGGAATTGACGGCACTGGTTGCAGACGCCGTCGAGCGAAATCCCGATCTCAGGGCTGCGGCCGCGCGCGTAGAAGCATCGCGCGCTGCGGTGCGCATTGCCGCTGCATCACTCTATCCACGCATCGCGATGAAGGGTTTAGGCGAACGCCAGGGTCAGGAAGTGCATGGAGACCTTGGTCGCGGCATTAACCCGCCGGATTTCGGGCCCCCGGGAACCGAGAACCCCGGCGGCTCCGGACTCGACACCAGTATGGATGAATCTTCCCAGCGCTGGGTGTATGGCCTCGCCGCCGGTGCTGCATGGGAGGCCGACGTTTGGGGTCGTATTCGCTCGAAGAAAGCTGCCGCATGGGCGGAGAGTGGCGCGCTCGAAGCCGACTACGAATTTGCCCGACAATCCCTCGCTGCAGCCGTAGCGCGCGCCTATTTCTCTACGATCGAGGCCGCCCAGCAGGAAGCGAACGCGCAAGAGACGCTCGATCTCTACCGGGAGTACTCGAAACTCACTGGCCAAAAAAAAGAGCAGGGCTTTGCGAGCGACTTTGACGTGTCGCAAATTAAGTCGCGTACAGCCGCAGCCGAAGATGCACTTTACACAGCGCAGGCGGCGCGAGCGCAGACCATTCGCGCCATTGAGGTGGTGACCAGCCGTTACCCTGCCGGTCGGTTTGATGTACGACGCTCCTTCCCTGGCCAGCCGAAAGCGGTCCCCGCCGGCTTGCCGGCGCAAATCCTCGAGCGTCGTCCAGACATCATCGCTGCCGAGCGCCGCTTTGCCGCCGCTTTTCATAGAGTGAATGAGGCCCGCACCGCGCGCCTTCCGCGCATTGTGCTCAGCGCGACAGGAGGACTCGGAACCGCGCAGCTGGATACGGTGGGTACGCTAGATGCCGTCATCTGGAGTCTCGCGGCCGGGATCACGCAGCCGATCTTTTTCGGCGGGGAACTCAAGGCCGCGCAAGATCTCCGCACTGCCGAGCAAAAAGCTGCGGCGGCAACCTATGTGGGCGTTGCGTTGCGCGCGTTCGAGGACGTCGAAGATGCTCTCGCTGGCGATTACTACCTGCGCAAACGTGAAGGTGCGCTGTCCGACGCAGTTTCAAGCAGCGCCGACTCCATGAAATTCGGCAGATCGCAACTCGAACAGGGACAGATCGACATGTTCACCACCCTGCGTCTTGCTGGGGAAAACCTTGCCGCGAAGATCCAACTTACCAGTGTCCGCGCCTCCCGCCTCCGCGAGCGGGTAAATCTTTACCTGGCACTCGGCGGCGATTTTCAGGGTACGGGCGCCCCAGGCAAATGAGGTCCCCCGACGGTCATGCGGGCAATCACAAACGACTATCGCGACGCGCAGATTCTTGATCTTGGGTCCGGCTACGAGAAGGGGCCGTTTCTGGTGACCCAAACGGGAATCGCGCCTAACGACTCGATGCCGGGAACCCATATGTTCGTGCTTCGGCCAGACGGACAATGGGCGGACTTCAACGCCTACGCCTGTCAGGGAAAATCTGAAGCCATGGACGAGCTGGTCTTTTGCACGATGGGCGAAGTGATGGAGCTTTTCGGGAGACTGATCGGCCTACCGCGGGTCGTGGAGCTACCGATCGATAAGGAGGGCCTCAAGAAGTGGCTCGACCGCCACGAAGGCGGCAATCCTTTCCCGGCCGCTCAACTTTGGGCGGTTGAATACAGAAAACGTCAGCGTGATCGGCGGTGCTAATTCTTCGCTTCGACAATACCTTTGGGTTAGGCCCAAGACAGGGTTGGTAGAAGACTCTGGTTTCAGCCTTTCCTGGGCGATCCGAGCTCGCTAACCCGATAACGGTCTAGGCAGCAGTTACCTCGTGCGCGGCGTTTTTCTCGATAAAAGCCCGTAGCTCCTCCTCCTTGTCTTTGGTGAGCGATGACTGCAGCACTTTACCTTTGCCCGCAAATGGCCGGAGCGCCTCGAGTACCTTATCCGGAGTGGATTTGCGGACCAGAATAAACAGCGCAGAGCCGCCAGGCGTCAGCGTCGCGCCAAGCTCGTTCATAAAGCTGTCGTTGATGCCGATGTCAGCGAACTTGCCGGAAATTGCACCGCTGCCCGCACCAATTGCCGCACCCAGCAATGGGTTGAGAAAGAGCATCCCAATGAGCATACCCCAGAACGCCCCGCCAACGGCGCCCGCTGTCGTCAAATTCACTGGTTGATGTAACTGGACTTTGCCCTTTTCGTCGCGCGTCACCACCACCGCGTCTTCCATCTCGATCAGATATTGCGACTGCAATTTGGCGAGCGCGGCGCGCATTTCGAAAGCGTCGGCCTGATTCTGAAAACCAATGACAATGAGATTGTTCATCGGCGAGTTTCGCGCGGACGACGGGCAATCCTAATCGGACATTGGTCGTACTTAATATCTGCGTTGCTTTTTCACTCGAGCACGGCAGTTCATCGGTCACGCTCGACGATCCCTGATACTATCTTTCTTCCGATGTTCCAGGGAGACCTTTGGCCCGGTTTGCGATCCGCGTGAGCCATGCCAGCTATTCCACGCTAACTTCACTCACCAACGAGACTGGCACGTCCAACCATTTGGCTACATCTTCCCGTTTCTGAAAGATAGAGACTTGAATCGGCGAACCCTGGGTAAGCACGGCATGTAGTCGAGCGTAATGGATCGCGGTAGCATCGACGGCCAGAATAGCTGACTTAACGTGCGGGCGATTCGCGTAGGCAAATCGTCGATAGAGCGAGATATGTATGACATATTTAAAGTTGAGCTCGACCGCGTCCGTTTCGAGCGTGTCGAGAAAGCGATTAAAGGGTGCCTGAGTCGCAGCTTCGAGCTCGCCCAAGACACGAACTACCCTATTCACGGCCGCCTCGTCCAACTTCCCCTGGGGTCGATAGACAAATAAGCGCTCCTCCTCGTGGAACTGTATGTCAGCGGGCAGGTTCATCGTCTTTTGCAGCGCTTAAAGGGTGCGTCCACTGACTACTTCATTGCGCCTTTACGCTGGACGACAAATCGACCGTGACCGCGTCCGAGTGAACGTGCTTTCTGGTTTCATATCTAGAACGGCGACGCCGCGCTTTCAGCATTGGCGCGCTTGGATGCTCATAATGTAAGTGGGCGAGCGAGCTTAAACTGCATCCGTTTCCCGGAAGCCACCGTGTAGCTGTTGCGGGAAACCCCAACTCCGCCCATGGTGGTAACGTTGTTGCTCAGCGTTTGGGGACCCGTCGTCGTGAGCGGCACATTCTGTCCGTTAACTTGCACGGCAACGAGGTCTACCGTCAGGTCATGCGGACTACTCGTCAGGCGACGCGAAGTAATAACCTTCCCGGAAAACTTCGTGCCACCTGCCAGGGCTATCTTGCCACCAACGGTGATGTCATGTTCCAGCTCAGCGTGGAAAACTCTGCCCGGCGAATCTTTCGACGAGACAGGATTCAGTAGGCGCACGCTGAGGACAGTGCCTGCTGGAATGGTGGCGCCGAACGTCGGCTGTGCCCCCGCCAACGCCACGAGAACAAGAATCGACATGAAGAGGCTTTTTGGAATCATGACGAATAATTTACCCATTAAATGAATTGCTTGGGATTGGACTTTGGGCTTACCCTTCGTTAATGCCATTTGCGTATCATGCCGGCGTGCCAAAGCATGCGACAAACCTTTGTGAGCGAAGGCGAGCATATCCATGTCTCGGGACCATTTCGAAGATAGGCTAATCACGGATGCCGGCCTCGACAGCCGTAAGGCAAGCTGACCTTGCCGGGCGAAATCGATCGATTGGCCCCGAATGCGTAGCGCTTCTTCGGGTGCGTGGAAGGCAATGGAATTTTCCGATTTAACAAAGTAGAGATAGAGCTACGCTTTTGCTCGTAATCCTGCGCACTTGTCAATTCAGCCGCGAGTGCCCCTGTACTGCGCGTAGTTCTTAAATCACTGATCAACGCCACTAGCGCGTCCATTGCTTCATTGCGCATCCCTTACGTAGGCTCCTGGACCTGCAGCAGGCGTTCTCGATTGAGTCGAGCGCGAGCGCAACAACACAGTCATCTTGTTTGCCTGTGATCACCGCCATACTTTTATCTCACTCCAATACAACGACGAAAATAAGAGACCAGCTCTGGGCACCGGTTCTGCTAAGACTTACTTCATTCTCCGTCTCCTAAGGAACGCCGTCGCGAATACGATAAGGCCGAAAAGGATCAGTAAATAATAAGAGGCTGGTGGCGGCCTTGGAGATCGAACCGGCGTCTGGGCTGCCTGTCGATTAGCGAACGTAATCGGCATTTTTACTTGTGTTACGCTTCCGGGTTTGAAGCGCCATTGGGAATAGGTCTGAAGCGCGGCGCCATCGAGCTGGCTGCTGCCAGTGCTTTGAAGCATTCGCACTCCAAGAACCTTGCCTGTCTTTGGGTCGATGGTGACCAGGACAACTCCTTTCCCAGGGAGACCTTGTTTCGCCCACTCCTGGCGGTAAACCGGCGCTGGTGAATAAATGGCTTGAGGCAAGGAAACGCTTGGAGCTACCGACTGTGCGTCGACGAGCAAGACAAAGGTAAAAGTGGCAAGATAAGCGATAGCTAGCCGGAGTATCCGCACCCTCCACTTTTTCATCGTCTCGACCAGCGTGCGAAGTCGGACCTTAGACCTAGGTCATGAAATGGAGATCGGGTGTGGTCGAAAAATGTGGTGGACGGAATCCACCAGCGCGAAAACCGTCGGTCTTTGCTCTTGTAATCAAAGTCCATTCGGAAGAGAAGAGAATCTAATGCACCGATCATGAGCCCGCTCCTGCACGAAACCCGCCGTAACCCTTTGCTGTGGCTGGTGGTTTTTGTGCCGATAACCCTGGTGGGAGAACGGACGAATCCAGAAGCACACACGGTCCTGTTCGTTGCATCGGTGCTAGCGATTATCCCCCTTGGCGTTTTGCTGAGCCATGCCACCGAATCTGTCGCCGCTAAGACAGGCGATTCTGTAGGCGGTCTTCTCAACTCCACGCTCGGAAATCTCACCGAATTGGTAATTGCCATTACCGCTTTACAGGCTGGGCAATACACGCTCGTGAAAGCGTCCATCGCGGGAGCCATCGTTACCAATTCGTTGTTCATGCTTGGCATGTCATTTCTTCTCGGCGGCTTGCGCTATCATCTTCAGGAATTCAACCGAGTGGCGGCGCGCTTCCAGGCAGGAATGCTATTTCTTGCCACAGTCGCGCTTCTGATCCCATCGGCTGCGGCGGAACACGTTGCCTCCGCAGCAACAGCCAGATTCAATGAAGATCTGAGTATTGCTTTGGCGGTGCTGCTTCTTTCCGCCTATGGCCTGGGCCTGTTCTTCTCACTCAAAACACATCGCGAGCTGTTCGCGGGCGCCTCGGAGGAGAGTGAAGCGGCATGGCCGATCAGTACAGCTCTGGGCACGCTCGCCGGTGTGACAGTGTTGATCGCACTTGTCAGCGAAGTTTTTGTCGGCTCAGTCCAGGCGGCTGCGCTCGCGTTTGGGATGACGCCGGCGTTCGTTGGGTTTATCGTCGTGGCACTGGTCGGCGCGGCCGCCGAAATGGCGTCGGCCTTCTCTGCGGCACGCAAGAATCACCTGGATCTAAGTGTAAGCATCGCGCTTGGCAGCGCTGCCCAAATCGCGCTCTTCGTCGCGCCGGTCCTCGTGCTACTAAGCCTCTTTGTCGGACCGGCCCCAATGGACTTGGATTTTTGGCCCGGCGCAGTGACCATGATCTTCCTGGCGAGCTTAACTGCGAATCTTGTATCTACTTCCGGCCGGTCTGCCTGGCTTGTCGGCGTCCTGATGATTATTGTTTACCTGATGTTTGCGGCTGCCCTTTACCTTCTACCGCCAATCGGAGGATAACATTGTAACTCACTCTTCCGGATGGCAGTGTGCGCTACCTGGATAGGATACTCCGAGGTGTAGTCAACCCCAGGCGGTGTTATTGAAATAACTTGACCAGAACCGAGATCGCAATTCAGATCCTGACCTGCGCTGCGCTGGTTGGATTACTTGGCGCCGTCGGTCTACGACTCAATTATTACCAGCTAAGGAGTGCGCTCGCCCGCTGCCCGCTTGGCAAGGTTATCCTGGTTAATTTTGTAGTTATACCAGCGCTCGCTCTTTCGATAGCGCACATCTTCGGTCTCAATCGCAGCACTATCATTGCGATGGTCCTTCTCGGTGCAGCTCCTTTTGCCCCAGCCGTGCCAATCTTTGCGCGCATGGCCGGAGCTGATCTTTCTTTAGCGGCCGCTCTGACCGGTATGTTTCCAGTAGTTTCGGTCGTAGTCACACCATTCGCGGTTCGAGGAGCGCTGGCCTTTCTTAATGGCCAGTATGCTTTGCAGTTCAACGTGTGGTCGATCCTGACCATGCTTCTGGCGGCCATCACGCTGCCTTTGGCGGTGGGAGTTCTTCTAAAACATGCTGCGCCAAAATTGAGCCGCTCCCTGCTGCATCCGGTCGAAGTAATTTCCGAAACCTTGGGTGCTCTCTCGCTGATGTTCGTCACTGTGACCCAGTTCCATTTGATTGTGAGTCTTGGGTGGCGGTCATGGATAGCCATGACCATTTGTTTTGAAGCTTCGCTCTTTCTCGGCTGGTTAATAGGCGGGCCCAATTATTCAGCGCGCCAGGTAATCGCACTTGGTAGCGGCAATCGGAACATCGCGCTGGCCCTGCTAATGGCGATTGAGAGTTTTCATGGCATGGAGGTACCTTCCGCCGTGGCAGGGAATGGCCTGCTGGTTATCGCCCTGGGCCTGCTTCATGTGGCTTGGTGGCGTTTCGGTTGCCGGGCAACGCATCAGGCAAATAAGACCTAGGCAACCCGTCGCTCTGCTTCCTCGTTCAGCTGATAGTAATCCAGCAAAGGCTGTAACTCCTTTTGAATCCACTCTCGAGAAAGACCAAATTCCTCCAGCGAATACTTGTGATTACTTTCGAAGTAATTCTGGGCCCGACGGGCCACGGTAAGTCTGTCGCGCAAGTTTTCGCTCATGTTCCATCCAAAATGCTGGTAAAGCTTCTCCAAGGTAGCTTTTGGATCGTCGGTAAGTTCGCGATAGTCGATACAGTAATACTGGCGCGGACTTACCTTATTTCGAAAGGCGAACAGGTGTTGGAACCAGCGCACAGCAAGGCGGGCGTATGCTTTTGATTCCGGTCCATCTTTTCGAAGATCGGGCGAATGCACTTTCCAAGCCGGCCAAAAGACGCTCACATGCGAAGCGACCGATTCGTGCGGGTCACGGACAAGAGTAATGAATTTCGCGTCAGGAAAGGCTTCGAGCAATGACTCCACTGCGCCGGAGGATTGCGTAGCTTTGGTCAAGATAGTCTTATTCTTCCCACTGACATAAAGTCGCCGCTGGAGACAACTGCGATAGAAACGCATCAATTTGCTCCGTTTTTCCGGCGGCAACCCATCATGAAATCCTGCCTCCCACAACTCATCGATATGAAGAAAGAGAAGATAGATGGCCTCAGTCAGAAAAGTGTAAACGAAGAAGCCGTCATCTTCCTCAGGCTGGTTGAAGCGCATTTTATGCATTTCATCCCAACCGCCAAACCATCTACTTTCCGCCCGCCGCAGCAGCCTAGAAAAGGGGGCACTAAGTTGCCGGTCCATCCAGATGAGGCCATCAAAGCAATACTGGAAGGTAACGGCCGGAAAGATGGTCTGATAAAGAGTATTATAGATGAAGCGTTCTTCATCCAGAGCCAAGAGCTTCTGCGTGAGTGTGGAACCGGTGCGCGGGGGCGCGACGATAAAAACAGGTTCGCGGATCAGCTGGCGCTTAAATCCGGGGAAGAGAAGATGATCCAGCGCCCGACCAACCGCCACCAGCATCCACATGATCCAAAACAAAGCTGAGAAAAAGAGGATGTAGGCTGCGCGGCGAAGCTGAAACCGTTGCTTAAAGAAGGCTAGATATTCGGCTTTCGCGAATAAACCCAGGTCGATGTACATGGCTTCACCGCAGCGGCGATCGCAGTAAATACCGCATAGCACAAGCATTCCCTTGGGACAAACGTCGTATCGCCGCTTACAAAACAGAACTTCGGCGGCATTCGTTGGGGGAATTGCCCTCTCATTCTGGCGATTCCCTCTCATGCCCGGACTTCGCTCCAGAATGGCGAAACATTCGACGCCGCGGCCAATGTTCTTCCTGGGTGGAGTTGTTCATCGCACCGGTAGCTGTGATAGTTGCCTCTTGGCTCGTCACATCCTGCCGGAAAAAATCGCCGAATCGTCATGGATTCCGAGAGCTGCGTGCCACATAGGGCGAAAGTCCAATATCACAATCAATCGGCGGGGGGAAAGGTTAGCCACCATCCCGATGCGCACGATCACCAATGATTATCGCGATGCCAAGATCATGGATCTTGGTTCGGCATCCGAAAAGGGCCCCTATTTAGTCACGCAAACTGGTGTCGCTCCGAACGAACCGGCGTCCAGGACACGCATGTTCGTCCTACGGCCCGATGGTCAATGGGCTGATTTCAATGCTTACGCCTGCCAAGATAAACCCGAGGCCATCGATGAGCTTATCTTTCCCACCATAAATGATGTGCTGGCCATTTTTAACACGTTACGAGGGCGGCCCCGGGTGCTGGATCTCCCAATCGACAAGGACGGTCTAAAGGCATGGTTGGAGCGGCACAAAGATAGTAACCAGATTCAGGCTGCCCACACATGGGCCATCGGATATAGAGCGCGCCAACGTGAGAAGCGCAAAAAGTAGTGCACCGAAATCCCCGGCTAGCCTTTTCCGCCAATTCGTCCGCGATTGCGGAGGCACGAGTAGGCCCAAAGTCCGATATTCATCTTTTTACGTGTTGCGGTAGATTCGAGTCGATGGCCACTCAACAGGCGTCATACGACGACACCAAACCATGAACTTACGTAATTGCCGTTTCAAATCTCCCGATGCGCCACGACACCGCGCTGTTGCACTTCTTGCCGTCATTTTCCTGATCTTACTCGGAAAGACTGCTGCATTCGCGCAGACACAGGCGCAGTCACAGGTGCTGAGTACCACGACGGCCGAGCAAGAGCCGGCGCAGAAGATTCCAGATGATCAATTGGATTCCCTCGTTGCGCCGATCGCGCTTTTTCCTGATCCGCTGTTGGCGCAAACACTTGCCGCTTCGACGTATCCCTTGGAGCTCGTGCAGTTGCAGCAATGGATGGAGAAGAATCCGGATTTGAAAGATAAGGCTCTCAAGGACGCAGTCGCAAAGCAACCGTGGGATCCAAGTGTCCAAGGTTTAGCCGCTACTCCGGATGTTGTTCAGCGCCTGGCGGGCAATATCCAATGGACCACAGATCTGGGAAACGCCTTTCTCGCCCAGCAATCGGATGTCATGGCGGCGGTGCAGCGAATGCGGGGAAAGGCTCAGGACAAGGGGACACTCAAGACCAGCGAGCAACAGGTAGTTGAGACCAAGACGGTTGAGGGGGGAAAGCAAGTAATTGAGGTCCAGTCCGCTCAGCCCGACGTAGTTTACGTTCCTTCCTACGACCCAGTCGTCGTCTACGGGGCCGCTCCTGCCTCTTATCCATACTATCCGTATACTTATCCGGGTTATTACCCGGGAATGGGGTTAGCCTGGGGTGCGGCGGGCTTTGCCCTGGGTGCGTGGGCAGGCGGCTATTGGGGCAATTGCAACTGGAACAACGGCGATATCAACATCAATAACAAAAACGAGTTTAACCGTAACGTTAACCGTAACACCAATCGGAACACGAACCGCGGCCAGGCTGGCAACGGGAAGTGGCAGCACAATCCGCAGCATCGCGGAAACGCTCCATATGGCGATCGCCGAACGGCTGACAAGTTCGGGGGCAACAATCGACCCGGGCAAGGTAATCGTCCCGGCCAGGGCGCAGGCGCCGGTAATCGTCCCGGCCAAGGCGCAGGTGCGGGTAATCGTCCCGGCCAGGGCGCAGGTGCGGGCAATCGACCCGGCCAGGGCGCAGGTGCGGGTAACCGACCCGGCCAAGGTCAAGCCAACCGTCCAAGTCAAGGTGCCGGCAATCGACCTGGCGGCGGAACTGCAAACCGTCCCAGCACCGGAACGAGGCCGAGCACGGGCCAGGCGAACCGCGGCGGAACTCGCAGCCCTTCTCAAGTTGGCAATCGCAGCGTCTCCTCTCGTCCCAGTTCTAGTTACAGCGGCGGTTCGCGCGGCGGCGGCTTCAGCGGCGGCTCGGGAAGTGCCGCCCGCGCCAGCAGTTCCAGAGGTGGCCGCAGCATGGGTGGCGGGGGTTATAGTCGCGGTGGTGGTGGTCGCGGCGGCGGCGGCGGCGGTCGTAGATGAGTTACTTTATTGAAAAGGGAAGATATATGAACCAACTATCACAAATATTTCTGACCGGTTGCGCAGCGGCTCTCTGCGTCGCGTCGACCGCATTGGCCCAGAATGACCAGGCGACCGCAAGAGCCTCGCAGGGGACGCAAAAGGAATTTGCCACTCCAAAAGAGGCTGCCGATGCCCTTTTGCAAGCAGCTGACCCCTTTGATCAGGCCGCACTAAAGGAGATCCTTGGACCTGACAGCGAAGAGATAGTTAGCTCCAGCGACCCGGTGCAAGATAAGAATCGAGCGGCAGAATTGGTGAAGAAGGCAAGGGAAAAGATGTCGATAGCGATGGACAAGAAGGTCCCCGGACGAGCGATTATCGATCTTGGCAACGACGATTTCCCGCTTCCCATCCCGATCGTGAAACGGAGAGGGAAATGGGTCTTTGATACGAAGATCGCGAAGGAAGAGATTCTCAACCGTCGTGTCGGTGCAAATGAGTTGGATGCAATCGCTATTTGCCGTGGGTTTGTTGATGCGCAGCATGAATACGCGAGTGAGAAACACGACGACTCCAAGGTGAATCAGTACGCCCAGCGCATCATAAGCACTCCCGGTAAACAAGATGGGCTTGCATGGAAGAATGCCGATGGCACGTGGGGCGGACCGGTGGGCGAGGACGTAGCCAAAGCAATCGAACAGGGTTACAGCGAAAAGACGGAGCCATATCACGGCTATTATTTCAAGGTTCTAAAGGGCCAGGGTCCGGCCGCACCAATGGGCGAGATGGATTTTGTCATCGAAGGTGCAATGATTGGAGGGTTCGCCCTCGCAGCTGCGCCGGCGCAATATCGTGTCACCGGTGTGAAGAGTTTTATTGTCGGCCCGCGTGGCGTTGTTTATGAGCAGGATCTCGGCCCAGACACGCTTACGAAATTCCAAGGCATCGATCGTTTTAATCCTGATAAAACCTGGAAGGCGACTAACGACGACTGGCCGGAAGACGCTCAGACCTCGACGGAATAACGCTCGGGGCGAAGCTGAATAACTCCAGGCATCGTAGAATTGGCCGGACTACATTCGTGGGGTTGGATTTGCACAGCCCGTTACATTGACTTGCCGTGTTGGTGCGACAGACGCGTTAGCGTTCGATTCCTCGAACTTGAGCAAGTCAATCGCAGTTGACCAGCCAGAGTTCACAAAAGATGCGTGGGCAGAGATGATCGGTGCCAGCAGTAAGGCTCACCATCGGATCCAAATTTTTCCCGGCGGATTCGAGTAGATCTGCCGCTAAAGTAACTCATGGCACCCAAGGCCGTTACTTCGCGCGCTCTTCGAGTCGTTGGCCGGCGATTTGCGGATCTGCTCCTGTTTTCAGTTACGTCGGTAGAGGCAGTGCTCCTTTTTCTGATGAGCCCTACCTTTACAGTCGCAGACTGGATTTATGTCCTGCAACATCTAATTGTGTTGGGTGTGGCACTAACACGACCGCAGCCAAAAATTCGGAGTTATTCAATACTGTCCAGTATCGCGGTCGCAGTCGCGTACTTGTATCCATACGCTCAAGTCATTTATCTTCGCTGGTCGCCCGGTGGGGCAGCATGGCCCGCAGGCGGCTTGGTTCTGGTAACGTTGGCCGCCGTATTGAGTCTTGTGAGTCTTGTCACTATCGGCAGGCATTTCGGCGTCCGCCCGGCCCTGAGGGACTTAGTGACAATCGGCCCTTACAGACTCGTTCGACACCCGATGTATCTCTCTTACATCATCGCAGATATCGGATATAATCTCGAGGAATGGAACCTCGTGACTCTGTTTCTCGTATTCGTTGGTTGGATATCTCTCGTTTGCCGCATTCGGATCGAGGAAAAAATACTTTCACACCACAATCGTTGGTCGGCTTACAAATCCTTCGTGCGATATCGTCTCGTCCCGGGCCTTTGGTGAGACCAATTAGAAGTGAAACTTTAAGCCCGCGCTGATGAATCGTGGCCGGACAAATGTCAGCTGCTCTATCAACTGGGCTGGACCAGTAAAGGCCTTAAGGTAACGCGCCTCGGTGCCGAGGTAGGTTTACCGCGATTGGATTGCCATAGGCGGAAAGCGGGCCGTCACTTTCGAGGTTCTTGATTACGGTGCTGAGATACACCGATTCGGGGTAAAGGCTGCGATACTTGGTAATCTCCGCCCGATTCATAACCTTAAAGCCATAACGTTCGAACATCTTTTCGCCGCGCCGGCTTTCGAAGGTCACAATCTGTCCATAGACGCGCTTTTCGCCTCGACGATAGAGGTAGCTGAGATACGCACTCATAAGAGCGCGCGTGGTCGTGATTTGGCGTGCTTCCGGTAAAAGGTTGATGTGGAAATGGGGCGTGCGGCGTGGCGCGGCTGGAACTTCGCGCCAACCGTTCATCAGCATCCAACGAATAAAACGCCGTGAACGCGGGTTGTAACGCGAATACCGCCAAAGGGCGCGCACGAAAAGAACGATGTTTTGTTGAAAGGAGTAGAGCTGGTTTAGCAGCGGTCGACGCGAGCCGAGAAGATATCCCTTCAACTCGCCGTTCATTTCGATAACGAACGAAGACTCCGGCTCGTGGTCGGTGTAATAAGTCGTCAGAAAATCGGCGAAGAGTTCATGGTCCTCGTAAACCGGATCAATCGGCGTCCCGAGAAAACCGGTCTGGCAACAGAGCTGGCGGACCGCGTCGCGATCGGAAGAGCGAAAACCGCGAATCGTAAAAGCGGGTTCGGACTTCATGGTTTGCAGATTAACTTCCGAATCGTTTCTCGCAACAGGCGGAACCGGGATTCGGACATTCATCCGGAGTGATAACCGGCGCGCACCGCACGGTAGATTTGGAATAGCTGCGCAAAAACTACCGACCAACTGTAGTGTTCGCGCACTCGGCCGGCTGCCGCGCGACCTGCCCGGCGAAGCTCGCCGCCTGCTGCGGCGGCAATTGCGTCAGCCAACGCAGGGACGGTGTTTTCCCGCGCCCAATGTTCCTGCCCGCCAAAGATAATTCGGTCCATGTAGCTTCCGCGAATTCCAACCACCGGTGTGCCGCAGGCCTGGCTCTCTAGCGCAGTAAGGCCGAAGGTTTCCTGCACACCCGGATGCACCAGAAGCTCGGCGGCGCGATAAAGACGGGCGAGCTCGCTTGACTCACTGCAATACTGAAACCACGTCACATTGCCGGCGCGCTGTTGCAGCCTTTGCAATTCGGCGCGTTGCAAACCGTCGCCTACAACGAGCAGATGGTAGCGGCCGGGCTCGCGCCTAACGAGCAATTCGAAAGCGGCGAACAACGTCTGTGTATTCTTCTCATGCGCCAGCCGCCCCACATACACGAGGAGGCAACGACCGGCCGCAATGCCTAACGACTTACGGGTTGCTTCCGCGTCGTCTGGCTCAGGCCTAAATACGTCCACATTCACCCCGAGATCGACTGCACGAACATTCTGCACGCCCCAGCTCGTGAGCAGATTTCCCAACCGCACGGAAGGCACCAGGGTCGCTTCAAATTGGTTGTAGATCTGCCGGACGTAGCGTCGAGCCAGGTCCATCATGAACTCGGTCGCCGTTTTGCCAAGAAACCGCGAGGTCGTCCGCAAATAAGCTTCGGGGAAATGTGAATGGTAGAACCCGACCACCGGGATGCGCAGCGCTGCGCCCGAAGCGATCGCCTTCCACGCCACTTGATACGGATCGCCCGATTCGATCAGGTCGGGCCGTTCGCGCTCGAGAATTTCTTCAATCGCCCGCAAATTGAGCAGCACGCGATAACGCGAGGTACGCGAAAGAAGTGGCGCGCGGATCGAGTAAATCCGCGAGCGCCCCGCTTCGATCCGTTCAGTTCTCGGACCGGGAATAACCAGGACGTGCTCGTCCTCGGTAGCGCGTTGAATGTAGTCGATCTTCTCGTGCACATAGCGCTTCACTCCGCCGCTCAGCGGCGAATAAAACTGCGTCAGATCGCAAACCTTCAAAAGATCACCGTGCGCACCCTTTAGGCGGAATGCTCGCTTAGGTATCGCTCGGCTTCGATCGCCGCGGCGCAACCCGAGCCGGCGGCCGTAATCGCCTGGCGATAGACGCGATCAGCTACGTCGCCCGCGATGAAAACGCCTTGGTGTTTGCTTTCAGCCAAATGCCTAACGAGGAGATATCCCTGGGCATCGGTCTCCAGTTTTCCACGAAAAGCTTTCGTGTTTGGGTCATGACCGATCGCAACGAAAACGCAGGCCACCGGCAGGATGCGCTCTTCCTTTGTCTGCAGGTTGCGCAACTCAACCGCGGACATCTCGCCCTTGTCGTCGGCCAGGTATTTGATCACGGTCGTATTCCAAATTGGCTCGATCTTTTCGCAGGCCAGCACGCGGTCCGCCATGATTTTGGACGCCCGCAACTGGTCACGCCGGTGAATCAGATAGACCTTCGAGGCAAAGCGAGTAAGGAAGAGCGCTTCCTCCGCCGCGGAGTCGCCGCCACCGACCACGCACACCGGCACGTCGCGGTAAAATGCGCCATCACAGGTCGCGCAACTCGTTAGGCCGTGACCGATCAACCTCTCCTCATTTTCCAAGCCGAGATATCGAGCCGAGGCGCCGCTCGCGATGATCAGTGCCCGAGTTTCGAGCCATTCATCGTCGGCTTCGAGGCGAATATGTTCGTTAGTCAAATCCAGCGCCGCTGCTTCCGCGTAGGAAAAACGCGCTCCGAATTTCTCGGCCTGGCGATGCATGTTCAAGATCAGCTGCGGTCCGTCGATGCCGTCAGGGAACCCGGGAAAATTCTCCACCAGTGTCGTGGTGGAGAGCTGACCGCCGGGTTGTCTTCCTTCGAGGACAAGCGGAGTGAGGTTGGCGCGGGCGGCGTAGATCGCAGCGGTTAGGCCGGCACAACCGCTCCCGACGATGATCACTTTTTCCATGCGCGCCAAGCGTAGCATGGAGCCTTCGGACGATCTAATCTCCCGCCATGCCGGAACTGGCTGAGGTCGAATTTTATCGTAAATGCTGGGACCCGGGGCTTGGTCAGAAGATCGGTGTCGTGCAATTGCATGATAACAAGAGAGTCTTTCGCGGCGAAGATACGAAAGCCCTGTGCTGCCGGCTCGTTAGGCAAGAATACCTTCGCTCGCAGGTCCACGGCAAACAGATGCTCTTCGAATTCTCGGGCGATAACTGGCTCGGGATCCACCTCGGAATGAGCGGCAAATTGCGTGTCGAAAAGCAAGGCTTCGAGCCAGGGAAGCACGATCATCTCGTGTTGCAACAAGCCTCGCGCTCTCTCGTTTTCTGCGACCCGCGCCAGTTTGGTCGCGTCCGCTTTCACCATGGGAAGAAGGCGCCTGCTTGGTGGCCGGCGAACCTACCAGAAGTTCACTCGCGCGCTTTCACTCGGAAGCTCATGTCCGCATTCGTTAAACGACATGCTCGCGCCCCGATTAAGGCGGTGCTTCTGCTCCAAGGCGGTTTTCCGGGCATCGGTAACTGGATGGCGGATGAAATTCTGTGGCGCGCCGGAATTGCGCCGCAGCGCCGGGCGGCTGAGCTCCGCGAGGCGAAGCTGATCCTTCTTTGGCGCAATGTGCGTTTCGTCGCGCGCGCTTCCTTGGAAAGCATTGGGAAAAACAATACTGATCCGCCTCACGATTGGTTGTTGCACGAACGCTGGAAATCGCGCGGCAAATGTCCAAAACATGGCACGAAGTTGCGCCGTGAAACCGTCGGTGGCCGCACCACCGCGTGGTGCCCGCGCTGCCAACATTAGTTCGTTAGGCAGCGGAATGAACGGCCACGGACCAGAAGTGGCCTGGGGATCGTGGAACTGGCGCAGAGTTCTTTAAGATGAGTGTAAACCACCAACCCGTCGGCAAGGATCTAGACCGACTCACAAAGCGTGACTTCATCGGGAAACTTGGCGGCACGCATCACAATTTTTGTCGACGCGGATTGGCTTTGCTTGGCACGCTTCTTAAGGTCGCGCCATGGCAGCTAGGAAAAAGAGAGCGGGAAAAGACAACGCAAAGGGAATCTCGATGCTGGTGGCGGTCGTGGCGGCGTCACTTTTCTGGCTCTCGATTCAACCCCGACAACAGCACTTCGATTACACGAGCCGAATCGCGGCCGCATTTCTGCATGGCCACCTGGGTCTTTCCGCGCAGCCGCCTTCCTGGCTGAACGAAATGGTCTCGACCGATGGCCAATTCTATTCTGTTTTCCCGCTGGGCGCTGTTCTCTCGCTCATTCCGGTGGCGTTGCTCGCCGCGATTGGTCTCTTCAGCACCTTTCCTGGCGGAGTTGTCGCCGCCGTCGTGGTCGGGTTTTGCGTCCAGGCCTTTTATAAACTGAGCGAGCTGGAACCAATCTCCAAGCCGCGCCGGATTCTTCTCGCGCTCTTTCCGATTTTCGGAACGTGGTCGTGGTGCAATCTCGGATTCGCTGGCGCGTGGCAGATCGCGCTGGGATTTGCTCTGCTCGGGGAAACCGCTGCGTTGTATTTTACACTCGTAAGGCCACGCCCGCTTCTGGCGGGGGCCTTTTTCGCTCTCGCCTTCGGAAACCGGACCGAGATTATCCTTACCGCTCCCATCTTCATGTTCTGGTGGTTTTTCCGGATTCCGGAGAGCGCCAAACAAGATTTGCCACGCGATCGCTGGAAACCGCTGAGCTTTTTTCTTGCCATACCAATCGCCTTTGGAATTGCTACCGCCGCGTACAATTTTGCCCGCTTCGGATCCATTTTCGATTTCGGCTACATGCGCATCCCGAACGTAAATGCGGAACCCTGGTACCGGTATGGTCTCTTCTCGCTTCACGCGATTCCATGGAACGTCTTCAAAATGCTCTTCGAAGGCATGACGGACGTTTCCACTTTTCCTTTCTTGCAGCCGCACGCATTTGGCTGCTCGATCTTCCTCGCCAGTCCTTTTCTTTTCTTGCTTTTTCGCGAAGGCGGTCGTTTCCGCGCGCCAGCCTGGCTGGCGATCGGCGTCCTAACCTTCGCGCTCTGGTGTCACGGAAATCCAGGCGGCTGGCAGTTTTCCTATCGTTACGCCATGATCCTGTTGCCTTGGATGTTCCTCCTGCTCCTGAGCAATGGCCCGCGCACTTTGACTGAACTTGAAGGCATGCTTTTCCTCGTCTCGATCGCGGTTAACGCCGTTGCTGTCTATCAATTCCTCTGGACTAATAACGTCCATCCGTAGCGGATCGGCGCTCGAAGGCAACGCGAAGCAACGTCGTGATAATCCGCGCGCCGGCCCCGAGGGCGCCGCGCCATGTGCCTGAGACCTTCGATCTTCCGCCGACGCGGCAATAATGATCCACTGGCACTTCCAAAATGCGGAGTCCAGCGCGAGCGGCGCGCATCTGCATTTCAAGGTTCCAGCCATAGGTTTCCTCACGCATGCCGAGACCTTGCAAAGCATCGCGTCGAATCGCACGAAATGGGCACATGTCGCTAAATTTTACGGCATAAAGAAAATGCAGAAGGAACCCCGCCAGGCGGCCGGCAAGAATTTGCGACAAATTCATGCTGCCTGGTTCGCGCTCGCCGCGGACACGGGAGCCGACAACAAAATCGGCTGCACCGGTCGCGATTGGTGTAACGAGTCGAGCCATCAATTCCGGGCAATCGCTGCCGTCGCCATCGAGAAAAACGAGAATTTCCGAGCGAGGGTCGACCGCGGCCACGCCCGCAGTACAGGCCCGTCCATAGCCGCGCGGCGCCGTTATTACCCGCGCTCCAGCATTCTGCGCACGCTCGAAGGTATTGTCGGTGCTGCCGTTGTCGACCACGATAATTTCGTTAGGCAAACCTGTTGCCAGGCAGGAACGCACCACATCACCAATCGGCTCTTCTTCCTCGAGCGCTGGAATGATGACGGAGATATACCGGTTCACGTCTCGGCGACACAATGGACAATACCCGTGTAGCGCAAAATTTCGGCCGCGGCGGTGAAGTAGTCGCGTACATTTTCTTGCTGCCGAATCCAGTTGAGATAACGCTCGATCCCGCTGACAAGATCGACCTGCGGCTCATACCCAGCAGCTCGAATGCGGGTGATGTCGCTCGTTAAGTGCCGCATTTCCCCCGGCCTAAATTCGCCTTTTGTTTCGGGAGCAATCTGAATATCGAGCGCGTTGGCGAGACACTCGGCGATTTCGCGAATCGGGACACCGTGTCCACTGCCGACATTTACCGGAAGACCATCGAGTTCCTCCGTCTCGGCCGCGAGCAAGTTCGCGCGGGCGATGTCTTCAACGAAAGAAAAGTCGCGGGTCTGCTCACCATCTTCGTAAAGGATCGGTGGCAGATCGTTGAGCAAGCGCGTGCAAAAAATCGCGATGACGCCAGTGTAGGGGTTGAAGATAGACTGACGGGGACCGTAGGTACAGGAGTAACGCAGCGCGACGGTAGGGATGCCGATTTGTTTGCCCCAAAGAAGGACGAGCTTCTCTTGATCGATTTTCGTTAGGCCATAGACCGTTTCGCCACCGATCGGCGCGTGCTCGGGCGTAGGCGCGCTAATTGTGACCGAGCCACAGAGTGGACAGTGAACCATCCAATCGCCGTGGCTGAGTTGTTCGACTGGCCGAGCCGGCGGAAAAACCAGGCCGTGCTCTGGACATTGCCCCGCACCTTCGCTGTAGACAGCTTGGGAGGAAGCAACGATCACCTTTTTCACCGGTATTTTTTCTTCGCGAATCACTTCCAGCATCTGGGCCGTACCGAACGAATTAACTTCTACGTATTTCGCAATTTCAGGCATGTATCCGCCATAGGCTGCCTGGTGAAAAATGAAGTCGATTCCGTCGAGCGCGGCAAGCATGGTGACGCGATCGCGCAGATCCCCTTCTATGAAATTCTCGTCAGCCTGCACCCAGCAGGGGCGGCCATGGCGATGAGTCTGGGGTTCCAGATTATCAAGCACACGCACCCGCCAGCCTTCCTGACGCAATAGATCCGCAACGTGAGATCCAATGAGTCCCGCACCGCCTGTTACAAGAGCGCGCTTCATGATGGAACCAAGCCGGCCATCCATCGTTGGAGAAACTCACGCGTGGCGGGAGCCTGCGACGGATTTGCCTCGTTTGGGCCCAATAAATCCTGACACAGTCGATCGAGCGCGTCTCGATCATCCACATCGTAAGCGGTAGGTAGTAATCGAACTTCCACTTGGATCTCGGAGGCTCTTTGCAATGTCTGTGCAAAGACCTTTTCGGTACTCCAGGTGATTTGTTCAAACAGCCGTCGATACAGTTTTTTCATGCCGATTAGGTAATAGCCGCCATCATCCGACGGGCCGAGAACAACCGAATCGCCAGGCTCGCAGAGAATTTCGATGGCCCGGCGAAAACTCGATGCCGGCAGAATTGGGCTATCAGAATTGATCAGGCAAACCGACGCGAATCCGATCGTGAGGAGATCTTCGATTGCTCCGGTGAGGCGTTGACCGAATTTTCCTTCATGCTGCGGTATGAGGTGGAATGAACTTGGCAACACTTCGCAGTAGGCGTCCTCTTGCCCAACCGGGGTATAACAGGCGATGCCTTGGCCCGGCGGACCGGCTTTTTCAATTGAGCAGGCAATGTCGCGCAGGAAACACACGTTCAGGCCGGCTGCTTGGGGCAGCGTGAGCGGAGGGGACAGGCGCGTTTTTACATAACCGGCGCGCGGGGCTTTCGTCATGATCGCAAGACCACAGCGCCCGCTTGCTTGAGCCATGGGCATGCCAGGAGAAAGTACTTGATGCCGCCAAGTCATGCCTTCTCGCACAAGGCATTACTGATAGCGTCTATCTCGCTAGCCGTCGCATTTTTTTCCCTGCATCGTCCGGAGAGTAGTTGTCTTTCGGTATTTGGCGGCGCGCGAAGTGGCTCCATAAAGGGACAATAAAGGCTGACTTATTCTTTGAATGCTAGGAAGATTTATAAATTACTAATTCCAACTTAATCATCTTCAGTGCCCGAATAACTCATCACAGAACAGAAGAACACCTTCGCTAATTCGGCTCGATGTCAAAGGGGAACAACTTTTGAATTTAGTGCGCTTAAAGGCGCCAGCAGGAGGAATGGCAAGGAATATTGATGTCTATTAGGAGTTATTATCTCTTTGTGCACAATTTTATAACAACGAGTAGAAGCGTGCGCAGGTTACTTCTGTTTGGATTGGTGTGTCGCTGCGAGCCTGATGGCTATTGTTACGAAAAGAGTGATGCCTTGAAGTTTCCGATTACCTTACTAAGGATTGAATTGGTCACTTGAGCTTCGACCAAATAGCGGAGGCTGGACGGAAAAGCGGTTGTTACGTGCCAAGCCGAAGAGGCCGGTTGCGCTTGAGCTGCTAACTAGGCAAAGTAGCAGAATGTCGAAAGTGCGGGGCGCACTCTATCTACAGGGCGGCGGCATAATCGCGATGGTCACTTCCGTATTCATTGCAAGCCGTTTTTTCCCAATTACGAATTGGTTGTCGGATGTACAACTGAAAATCATGCATCTCGGAGCTTGGAGCGCGATTTGTTACCCGATCCTATACGCTTGCTGCAACGTTTTGCTGTTGCCCGGGGGGTTATTGAGCATCGGTGGAGGCTTCTTTTTTGGCCTGTGGTGGGGATTCCTAATTGTCTTTGTTGGCAATATTACTGGTGCAGCGATCGCTTTCTTTCTCAGCCGCTGGCTTGGCCGTCGCTGGCTGCGACAAAAATTGAAGCATAATCCAACCTTGGGTGCACTGGAGCCCGCGGTAAGGCGGGAAGGATGGAAGATCATCTTGCTGAGCCAATTACATCCGTTATTCCCAACAAGTTTACTGAATTATCTATACGGATTAACGGCCATCCGGTTTCGCACCTGCATTTTGTGGATAGCGATAGGTCAGGCTCCCGGGCTGTTTTTGTACGCATACATTGGGACGTTAGGCCAATTAGGTTTAAACCTTGTAAGAGGCCAGAGTCATCCAAGAATGATCGAGTATGTAATTTGGGGAGGGGGTTTTATACTCTCTATTGCAGTGTTGGTGTTGCTGGGGCGGATTTCCTTACGGCTGTTGCAGGATGCAGAGATAGCAGCAAAGCCGCGCGAGGTACCCAGGCGCAAGCATGATCGGCATGAAGTATGGGCAGTGAAATAGACCGTCTCAATCTAGCCGCTAGGCGCAACGCTTTTCGGTGGCAGCTCAGGTATTTGTTCTCGGGCGCATGTTCTCGACGCTCAACGTAACTCCCACTGTGGAACAGTTTTTTCTCAACCGCCGATACGACGTTGTCGTAGTGGGAGCTGGCCATGCCGGGATAGAGGCTGCGCTTGCGGCTACTCGTCTGGGAGCGAAGACACTTCTCTTAACGCAAAATCTGGACACGATCGGCCAAATGTCCTGTAACCCGGCGATCGGAGGTCTAGCGAAGGGTCATATTGTGCGAGAGATTGACGCACTTGGTGGCGCTATGGCTCTTAACGCCGATGCTACGGGAATTCAGTTTCGAATGTTGAACCGCGGAAAGGGATCCAGTGTCCAGGCTCCGCGAGTACAATGTGACAAAAAGGCGTATCAGGCTCGTTTGAAGGCCCTTATAGAGGGTCAAATAGGATTGGACGTAAAGCAAGCGGGCGCCGAGAGCATTCTGATTGAAAGCGGTCGAGCGGCGGGCGTGCAATCGGATCTTGGTTTTTCTGTGCGAGCCGACAGTGTGGTCATAACAGCCGGAACATTTCTTCGGGGACTCTTGCATGTTGGCAATAGAAGGGGTTCCGGTGGTAGAATGGCGGATGCCTCATCAGCGTTAAGTCTTCAGCTTGCCGCAATCGGTTTCAAAATGGCTCGGTTCAAGACTGGAACTCCTTGCCGAGTCAATGCGCGCTCCATCGATTTTGGCGTTTGCCAAATGCAACCAGGCGATGAACCACCAACACGTTTGTCCTATCTTCCCTTGGAGGAAATCGCCCAACGGGGGGAGTCGATCTCAAATCGGATGATTAATGGATCGTTCCACGTGGAACAGTTACCGTGTTGGATGACAGAGACCACGACGGAGACCCACGAAATCATCCGTCGGAATCTTCATCGATCGCCGCTCTATTGCGGCCAAATTGAGGGCACCGGTCCGCGTTATTGTCCCTCAATCGAGGACAAAGTGGTTAAGTTTCCCGATAGAGATCGACATCTTGTTTTCCTAGAGCCCGAAGGACGACAAACCGAAGAATTTTATCTCAATGGCGTTTCGACGAGTCTTCCATATGAAGTGCAGCAACAATTCGTCCGCTCGATTATTGGCTTGAGCCATGCAGAAATCATGCGCCCTGGCTATGCAGTCGAATATGATTACTTTCCGCCGACGCAACTTCATTCCACTTTGGAGACGAAGCTCGTTCAAGGGCTGTATTTCGCAGGTCAGATCAATGGAACCTCTGGCTATGAAGAGGCAGCCGCTCAGGGGTTGATGGCCGGAGCTAACGCCGCGCTCAGCGTTGCAGGTCGGCCGCCCTTCGTTCTTCATCGGAGCGAAGCCTACATCGGAGTCTTGATCGACGATCTTGTAACAGTGGGTACTGATGAACCCTACCGGATGTTTACTAGTCGCGCCGAATATAGACTCTTGCTGCGTCACGATAACGCCGATCAGAGACTGACGCCAAAGGCCGCCCTAGTGGGTCTAGTGGATGCTGGACGTCATGCGCGCGTGATTGGAAAGATGCAACGCCTAGAGCAGGCCCGACAAGTCGCAATTTCTCTCCGGTGGCAGGGTGAAATTTTGGCACAAATTTTAAAGCGGCCAAGATTCGATGTCCGCAAATTACCCGAAGAGTTAATTCGAGAGTATGGGCTTGAGGTTTGGGAGCTACTTGAAACGGAAATTAAGTATGAAGGGTATATTCGTCGACAGACCTCTCAGATCGAGGCTCAGCGTTCTGCCCATCTGACCAAGATCCCGGCTGAAATCGACTATGCAATCGTACCTGGACTTCGCACCGAAGCGCGCCAAAAGTTGATGGCAGTGCGTCCGCAAACTGTGGGACAAGCAGCGAGAATTAGTGGTGTTACCCCAAGCGATCTCGGAATAGTCACCCTCTGGCTCCGTTCGAGGGTTCTCAAATCAAGTTGTCGATGACGTCGCCGATCTGCTACGTTTCGGCTTCTCTAATTGGGTATTTACTAGGCTCTTGTCCGAATGGTTTCCTAATTGCGGCCAATCGAGGCATTGATATTCGCACGCAAGGTAGCGGAAACATTGGGGCAACGAATGTCCTGCGAGTTTTAGGCAAGGGCTGGGGCTATCTGGTATTTTCGTTGGATTGTTTAAAAGGCCTTCTTTCGGTGGTATTTGCGTTCTGGATAGCGACCTATTGCTTCTCCTCGCCCAAGCGCGAATTGGTGGGCATCGCCGCCGGCGTTGCCTGCGTTTTTGGTCATACATTCCCGATTTGGCTTCGATTTCGTGGAGGAAAAGGGGTAGCCACTTCTGCTGGAGTGCTCTTAGGCCTGATGCCTCTGGCAGTGATCTCGGTGCTGGTGGTTTGGGTGATATTGTTTAAGCTAACCCGTTATGTTTCTATCGCTTCTGTTGCAGCCGCATCTTCTCTTCCAATCTTCGTTGCGATCTACCTCGAATTTAACCTTCTGACGGGCGCGAGCTTGCTGCCATTCTCGCTTCTAATCGCCACCGTCGTTGTTTGGCGGCATCGGTCAAATCTGGAGCGACTCTTGCGAGGTCAGGAGCAGCGGTTCGGCGAAAAATGAAGGCCACCCGTGTCGCTATCTTAGGAACCGGCGGATGGGGCACTGCGGTTTCTCTTCTGTGGTCGCAGGCTGATGCCGATGTATTCCTCTGGGGCCGCACCCCCGCGCGAGTAGCCCAGATCGCGCAGACCAGACGAAATCCGGAATATTTACCTAACGCTCAATTATCCGAGCGCATTTATTTAACCGATCAAATCGGCGACTGCGCCAGCGCGGATTTGATTGTTTTTGTCACGCCATCTGTCGCCTTGCGCGACGTCGCCGAGTCGATTCGGAAAGCCGGGGTTAATCGACTCGCCGCTCTCATGAGTTGCACGAAGGGAATCGAGCATGGCACCGGCATGCGGATGAGCGAAATTCTGCAAGAAAAATTCCCCGATAACCCGATTGCGGTCCTTTCCGGACCTAACCTTGCGATTGAAGTGGCTCAAGGGCTTCCCAGCGCCGCTGTTTTAGGCTGCCGCGACCAAGCGGTCGCCGAACATCTCCAAGCGATGCTCGGGAGCTCGCGTTTTCGGATTTATACGAGTAATGAGGTTGTAGGAATAGAGCTGGGTGGCGCTCTCAAAAACATCTTCGCTATTCCCGCTGGAGTGAGCGATGGATTCGGTTTTGGGGATAATTCCAAGGCCGGACTTGTAACCCGCTCGCTCGCGGAGCTCCTACGTTTGGGCGTGGCGATGGGTGGCGACGCGCGCACTTTTCAAGGACTGAGCGGCGTGGGCGATCTGATCGCAACCTGCTTTAGCCAGCACAGTCGCAACCGCCAGCTGGGCGAGCATCTGGGACGCGGAAAGTCTCTGGAGGCAATCACACGCGAAATGAAGACTGTCGCGGAAGGGATTCCGACTTCCCGCAGTGCCTTCGAATGCGCGCGCAAGCTCGGCGTCGAGACGCCGATCATCGACCAAGTTTATTCGGTGCTCCATAAACAGAAATCGCCCGCTCAGGCAATGCAGGAATTGTTAGGCCGCGATCAGAAGTCGGAGCGTGGTTGAAGTGGAGCCGGCATTTGAGCGGCAAATTGAGCGATCACCATCGGAAAAAGCTCGCGTTCAGCGATCTGAATTCGGGCGTGCAAACTCGCTGGCGTATCGTTAGGCAAGATTGGCACCTCGCGTTGTGCGATGGTCTCGCCGCTGTCCACTCCAGGTTCAACATAATGCACGGTACAGCCCGTCACGGTCTCATCGTTCGCCAGTGCTTGAGTCCATGCTTCGCGACCAGGAAATTTCGGCAGGAGCGATGGATGAATATTGATGATCCGGCGCGGAAACGCTTCCAGCATCGGTGCTTTAAGGATGCGCATAAACCCCGCCAATACCACCAGCTCCACCTTTGCGTCCTGCAGTAACCTAACGAGCTTTGTTTCCAGTTCAGGCTCGAGCCTGGTCCGAAACTTTGCAGGAGGAAGAGAGACATCAGGCACACCAAATTCGCGCGCAATCGACAAAATTCCCGCATGCGTTACGTCGGAAACCACCACGCAACACTCCGCAGCCAAATTCCCCAGCCGAATTTGGTTAAGAATCGCGCGGCAATTTGAGCCTTTCCCCGATCCCAGAATTGCGAGCTTGAGCCGGCGAGGTTGGTTCATGACCGCATCTTCTCGATCAGGCTGGAAGTGGATTTTCCCGGGACTAACGGAAGCGTTTGAATTTTTGCGCCCACTTTTTCGAGAGCTGCCACTTCGGTCGGATCGAGGTTTTCGATTGTGTAGTCACCACCTTTTACATAGATGACCGGCCGTACCGCCTCGATTACCCGCGCAGCGCGGAGATCCGAAAAAGTTGTCACGAAATCCACGCACGCTAGCGCTGCCAAGACCTCTGCTCGGTCTTCCTGCGAATTGAGCGGCCTTCCCAGGCCCTTGAGCGCACGCACGGATTCATCGCTATTCACCGCCACCGCCAGGCAATCTCCGAGCTCCGCTGCCTGCTTAAGATTGCGCACATGCCCTATGTGCAGCAAATCGAAGCAGCCATTTGTAAGCACAAGGCGGCGTCCTTCGGCGCGAAGAATCGCCGCGTATTCGGCTAACTCCGGCACTGTGAGAATCTTGTTCATGAAGCGACGAATCTCCATTCTGCTCGTGTCCACAACCGCGGTCAACGTTCGCGTTCGTTAGGCGAAGTCCTCTGCCCAAGGAATCGGAGAAGCGCGGCGGAAGATGCGCACTTCCGGGTGGGCGAACGGCTCCTCGCTATCACCTCCGAATCGTTTTCGTTCGTCGAAAGCACCAATTGCCAAGACGGCCTTTCCTCAAATAACGAGGCCCAAGGATGTCCTCCGCTTGGACTGCCGTCTTACCAGGCGCCCAAGTGCGGTAGCGGACTCCGTGCTCGAGCAGCTCGGCCCCTCGGCGGCGCGATGAATTGGTGAAAGGCACGAGGATCGAGTTTGCGAAATGAAAAGCGACGAACAATGCTCAATGTCAGCTCAGCGTTCGCCGACTTAAGCAGTTGAACAAGATCGCGAGAACACGCCATGAAAAAATCAAACGTCCGTGGACCTGCTCCGGCCGAAAAAGCCCGCAAAGCACTTGGCGAAAAACTCAATCTTCCGTCGAAACCCCCACCGTCGCCTAACCTGGCTTTGCGCCGGCGGCCACCGGCGAGCAAACCGGTCCGCAGCGATCCCGACGGACCGCGCCCGTGACCGAAGATCCTCCAAAAGGCCTCGATCCGATGGCGCACGTCATCGCGCAACGCCTGGCCGTACGACCAGAGCACTTCGTTACCCAATCAAACGAGCGTCAGCTCTTCCAAGCGCTAAGCGGCGATGATCTGCGTCGTTTTGTGCGTGGCCATGGTTGGCGAGTGGTTAGGCGAATTGGTGGGCGCCAAATCGATTTCCATAACGAGGCGTAGACGCTATTTGAGGCGAGGCGACAGTACTGAATCATGCACGGCTCGACCTTCTCAAGTTAGCTTCGATCGCCGATGGAATCTGGCGTTTATTCCTTGCAAATGATCTTTGCCGGGTCGTTGAAAAACGCCGTGAGCGGACTGGTCGCGGAAGCAGTGGCGCGCGCTTCGGCGAGACCGATCTCGCGCGCCGCGCGGCCGGCTTCGGTCGCTTTACAGAAGGCCACCGCCATCCGAACCGGATCGGAGGCGATGGCGATAGCAGTGTTCACCAAGACGGCGTCGGCACCCATTTCCAGTGCTTGGGCCGCTTGACTGGGCGCGCCCAAGCCAGCGTCGATCACTACCGGAACGGTCGCTTGCTCGATGATGATTTCGATTTGCGCACGCGTTTCGATTCCGCGGTTGCTTCCGATGGGCGAACCCAGTGGCATGATAGTGGCGGTGCCAATATCCTGTAGTCGTTTGGCCAGCACCGGGTCGGCGTTGATGTACGGGAGGACGGTAAAACCTTCTCCGACTAAAATCTCGGCCGCGGCGAGGGTCTCGACCGGATCGGGTAGCAAATAGCGTGGATCAGGGTGAATCTCGAGCTTCACCCACTTCGGCAATCCGGCCGCGGCGGCGAGGCGCGCGAGTCGAACCGCGTCCTCGGCATTGCGCGCGCCGCTCGTGTTTGGAAGCAGGAGGTATCGGCTGGGATCAATAAAATCGAGAATGTTGGCGAACGGATCGCCCCGTCCCGAGAGATCGGCGCGGCGCAACGCCACGGTTACCAGTTCGGTCCCGCTCGCTGCGAGCGCATCACGCATCAGCTCGTTGGACGCAAACTTGCCCGTGCCGACAAGAAGCCGCGAACCAAATTCACGATTAGCGATCTTGAGCTTTGAAGGTTTATCCGACATCTCGCCTAACCTACAGCGCCGAGTTGTACTTTCATTTCCGAAATTGTAATCTCGATTCATGACGCGACTCGATCTGCAGCTGGCCGATTGCGTGGAAGGAATGGCGCGACTCCGGGCGAAATCGATCGATCTTGTGGTCACGTCGCCGCCTTACAATCTCGGGATTCGCTACCGGAAATTCGCCGATAACGCGAAGCGCGAGTCGTATTTGGATTGGTGTGTAAGGTGGGCGCGAGAGATTGATCGACTGCTTCGGCCCAACGGATCGTTCTTTCTTAATCTCGGCGCGGCGCCTTCAAATCCCATGTTCCCGCACGAGTTGATTCTGCGTTTGCGAGAGTTCTTCGTGCTCCAAAATACCATTCACTGGATCAAGTCCATTACCTTGCCTAACGATAACGGAGGTGAGATTTCACGTGGCCATTTTAAACCGATCCGCTCGTCGCGATTCCTCAACGATTGCCACGAATACGTCTTCCATCTCACGCCGCGCGGCGTGACACCGCTGGACCGACTGGCCCTCGGCGTGCCTTATCAGGACAAAAGCAATATCGCTCGCTGGAGTCACACCAGCGGACACGATCGGCGTTGTCGCGGCAACACTTGGTTTATTCCCTACGAAACGATCCAGCGTCGCGAGAAAGAGCGACCGCATCCGGCAACTTTCCCGATAAAGTTGGCAGTAAACTGCATCCGTCTTCATGGCCTGACGAAAACAAGATGCATGCTCGATCCATTCCTTGGTATCGGAAACTCCGCCGTCGCCGCGAAGCAATGCGGCGTGAAAAATTTCATCGGCTTCGAAATCGACGAAGAATATCTGCGCGAAGCAAAGCTCCGCCTGATGTCAGGCTGAAAGCCTGATTTCCTCAGAGCGCAACCGTTTAGAGTAGACGATCCTCCCCGTCGTCCGCCCTCGGCGGCGTGAATTTCTCCAGCGCCTTAACGAGGTTCCCCGGCAGCGGCCGGACGCGCTCAAAGATGCGGTTGGCGATCGGCTTGGCGATCGAATAGCCGGCAAAAAACATCTCGAGCCGTGCATCGAGGTTATCGATATAATGCAGCACCATCGCTTCCGGCGTCTTGGGAAAGACCGGCGAACCGAGCTGCTTTTCCCCATGATGCGCGGCGATGAGATGCAAGAGGTGAAGCCGCACATCGTCACTCGACGGTCGCAGCTCCGACCACGAACGAGCATATTCTTCCGACCAGATTTTTCGCCAAAGAGAATTCACAATCTCCATCCCGATGCCGATGTGACCGACCATCTCGCCCAGCTCATCGAAGGGCATGCCGAAACCAGTCTCAGGTAGATAGTTTTCCCAAAGTTTTCCTGCGTCGTGAAAGAGAGTGCCGGCAATGAGCAGATCGATGTTCAGGGCTGGATAAAGCGGTGCTATCGCCTGCGCTACGCGCATCATCTGCGCCGTATGCTCGACTAGGCCGCCGCGCCGCGCGTGATGATAAGTCCGCGCGCCTGCAGTGTTGCGGAAGCGCCCGCCGTGTTGCGCTATAAATTCCGCGCAAAGTGCATGCAGCCGCGGATCGCGAATAGCCAATGTCGTCTCGACGATAAATTCCCAGTCCGCTGTCTGACGCGCGCGCAGCTCGAGCGGACCCTGCACAAGCTGCGTTTGCTCCTCGGTCGTAAGCCGACGCGTCGTCCAACGCCGCACGTCGAGCCCGTATTGCTGATGTTGATAAAACTCGCCCGCGATCTCGACAAAATCGCCGCTTTGCATGGAATCGCAGGCTGGGTAATTGGGATGATCGCTCCAGACCCGCAGCGTCATGCGGTCGCCCGCATCGGCCAGGGTTAGCTCGCAATAGGGCTTTTGCTCGCGAGTCAGCTTCGACGCGACTGTCTCGAGCTGCACATGCACGCGCGCCTCCACGGGTCCGCTCTGCACCGCTTCGCGCGTCTTCTGCAGGGTCAACAGTTCAAACACGCCGCAACCTGACACAACTTGCGAGAAAATGGGAGCCGACTTTGCAGATCGCACGTCGGAGGTCCTCTCGTCGATCAAACGTCGCAAAAGAGTCATCAGTGCGGTTCTTTCGGTAGTTCTCTACTGGTTAGGCTCGAGAACTTCGCTTCGGTGCCATTTTCGATCCTTGTCTTCTTTAACGTTGCCTTTTGGTCCTTCAACATCGCCAGGAACTTGGTTAGTCCTTCATTGAGCCCGTGGTTTCCAGCGCCCCATTCCGATCTCTGCTTAAAGGTTACCCCGGATAAAGCTTCTCCAGGTCGGGAATGGCTTTGTTCTCCGTTTGAACCCGCGCAACAATCTGGATGAGGTAATCTATGTCGCCAAAGGCATATCCATTAATGTAAGGCCCGACCGATTGCTGAAAGGCGCTTACTGCCTGGACTAACTCGAATGCGGGCGTGCCCATACTACCGATTTTCTCTTGGTCGACCAGGATCGCGAAAAGACGGCCGCGATACTGGGCCGAGTAAAACCAGTAAGTCGCTTCGTTTCTGAAACCAAGATCGTAAAGGCGAATCGCGGCGACGTACATTTCGGGAAATCGCAGGTCGATCCAGGACTGCTTCATCTTAGAAATAGTCGCGACAAAATCCGGCTCGTTAGAGGTAGCGAGTCCTTTGCTCCATGAGCCGACGTTAATAGCCAGACCCTTGGAGTCATAATACGGCGTGACATAGACATCGATCTGTTTTGGGTCATTGACCGACTGACCAAGAGTCGAATTGAAGCAGGCACCACCCCGTCTGTGTAGCCATGTTGCCACTGAGCATGCTATTCTTTAATTGTCGCCATGCTGACACCGGCGTTGCAAACGCCAGCGCCCTCGCCACCGCTGTTACCGCTTACCGTACTGTTAGGGATTGTCACCGTTCCCGTATTAAAGGCGCCACCACCGAAGGCGGCACTGTTGCCGCTAAGAGTGCTACTAATAACAGTCAGCGTCCCGCCAGCGCCAAATGAGATGCCGCCGCCGAAGTTGCCTTGGCCATTTCTGATCGTCAGACCAGAAATGGCGACAGTCTTCAATGAGCCGATTTGGAACACGACACTGGCGGCGTTGCCGTCAACGGCCAGCAACTCGGCACCGGAGCCGTTAATAACCACGCCATTGTTCAGGACCAATTCCCCGGTGGCGAGGGTGTTGACGCCGGAGATACCGGTGGCGTCGATCGTATCGCCATCCTTTGCACTCCCGAGCGCCTGACGCAGTGAGCCCGGACCGTCGTCGTTCGTGTTATTGACTATGATGGTCGTCGCGTGCGCAGGGGATCGCGAGAGTGCAGGACCAGATCAGGCAAATTGCCGAGGCCCGAAATCTACTCATGCTCTAATTTCGCAGAATTGCCCGAAACCGGCAACCGTTTGAGCGTAACATGATTGTTACATTCACAACCCGTGGGTCGGTTATCTTAGCGCAGATTGCTCGGGAGGCGTGGCGAGGCCAGTAACTCGCCAAACAGCTTCCATCGCTTCGCCGTTTGTTCCGGCGTTCCGCCATGCTTCTCGATGTATTGGCGAACCAGGTCCTCTCCGTAGTTATAATTAATGACATAGCTGCCGTAGTGCCGGATGAATTCCACTCGTTTCCTGGCGCGGTTGGGTTCTTCCAGTTCGTACTTCTCCAGCCAGTCGGCCGCGGCGGCTGCGTCGATTTTGCCGTCGATTAGCTGTCGCGCTGCTTCGTTCGTGGCATAGCTCAGTTTGTCGACCAAATCCTCCACCTCATAGTATTGATCGGCCTTAGCGGAATCGAGTCCGGCAGCGGGCCAGAGAACTTCCTTTTCGAACTTGCGTCGTCCCGGTTTGGTGAAGGCGACTTCACGCCCGAAGTTAGCCGAGCCCTCCGCGACTAACGACTGTGGCGAATAGAGCGGATAGACGGAAAACTCGATCCATCCGCGGTCATGAGTAAGGTTCTTTTCCAAAAGCGTGTTATAGACATGATGGCCGGGATAGCCTTCGTGCGCCGCCAGGTCGACTGCCCGATCGATGTAGGTTGGCAAATCGGTGTTAACTTGAATAACACTATGATAGTTACCTTTGTACCAGTTATACCCGCCCCAGGGTTTATTAGTCACATATTCGACCGTAAAGCTCTCGTTCGGCGGTAACTGCAAGTGAGCGAGGGTACGCGCCCGGCATTCCTTGATCGCGAGCTGAAAGACTTTGTCGAGCTTATCGTTTGGGACAATAAATCCTTTACGCCAGTCGCTGTAGCGCTGTGACAATGTGCGCTGATCCATCGCATCTTTCGACTTGAGCGCGCCAGTGGCTTCGATCTTATCGATCAGCTCTTGGAAATGTTCCGCCGGAAAAGTAGGCGCGACCGAATCATAGAGAGCCTGAGACTGCTGGTCAAAGGTCGTCTTTTCCCCCTGAAGGAGTCGGATGCGGGCTTGGAAAGCGGCTAATTGCTTGATCAGATATTCGCGACGCAACTGTTCCATCTCATCCTGAGGAACCGGGAGTTGCTTTAGGTGATCGCTTAAGGTCCGTGCGCTATGAGCGAGCGCACTTAACGGCGGCTTGATCGTCTTAACTTCTGTCCGCCACTGCGGCGGGCCATAATAGGCGTCGACGTAATCGGTGTCGGTTTCTCCTAGTGCCAGGACCAGCTTCACGTAAGTCTCGGCAATAGGATCCATCCCCCTCGCCAGCGTCGGAGTCGGTTCGGATCGGACAGGTACCGCAGGCATACTCAGGAGAGCTGTCGCAACTGCAAAGGCAGCAGTTAGTCTCATTCTTTGTCGAGTAGCCGTTTCTCCAAGCCGGAATAGGCGTCGATGCGACGGTCACGCAGAAAAGGCCAGTGAGTGCGCTGCTCGTTAACTCTTTTCCATTCGACATCGGCGTAAATGGTCTCCTCGCGATCGACGCTGGCCTTGGCTAAAATTTCGCCGCCTGGCGCGACGATGAAGCTTTGTCCCCAGAACTCGATTCCGTCGCCACCAGCGGGCGCTTCGTGACCAACGCGATTCACCGACACGACGAAGCAGCCATTGGCGATGGCATGGCTGCGTTGCATCGTTTCCCAAGCGGAGTGCTGCGCGTAACCGTATTTCGCCTTCTCCGAAGGATGCCAGCCAATCGCGGTAGGATAAAAGAGAATCTCGGCACCTCTTAGAGTCGTTAGGCGAGCGGCTTCGGGATACCATTGGTCCCAGCAAACGCAGATGCCGATTTTTCCCTGCGAGGTAGGCCAGGCCTGAAAGCCCAGGTCACCGGGGGTGAAATAGAACTTCTCGTAGTAAGCCGGATCATCAGGGATATGCATCTTGCGATATTTGCCAATAATCTCGCCATCAGAGCCGAGAAGGACAGCGGTATTGTGATAAAGGCCGGCAGTTCTCTTTTCAAAGAGCGACGCAACAATGATCGCGCCGGTCTCGCGGGCGACTTGGCCTAACGACTCCGTGGAAGGTCCGGGAATCGTCTCGGCCAGATCGAAATACTTATGGTCTTCCGATTGGCAGAAGTATTGGGAACGAAATAGCTCCGGAAGACAAATGATCTCCCCGCCTTCAGTCGAGGCTTCGCGCACACGTGCGACTGCTTTTTCCAGGTTGGCCTGCGGCTCCGGGCCGCACTGCATTTGGATGGCAGCAACGCGAGTGCAGTCGTTAGGCATCGCTATTTTACTGAGTCAGCCGGGACAATCTTCACGCTCTCCAATGTAACTCGTTTTGTCGGCTTGCTCGTTTCCCCCATGGCACTACGAGTTACCGGTGTGTTGCCGATCTTGTCGAGGACATCGAGCCCTTTGATCACATGACCGAACGCCGTGTATTCATGATCGAGATGGTTAACTGTGCCGAGGCAGATGAAGAATTGGCTGCCGGCTGAGTTAGGATCAGCCGAACGAGCCATGGAAAGCACGCCGCGCACATGCAGATGGTCATTGAATTCAGCGGGGATTTTATAACCCGGCCCGCCGGTTCCGTAGCTGCTCTCCTTGGAGAGATCTTTTGTGTTCGGGTCACCGCCTTGAATCATGAAGCCTTTGATAATGCGATGAAAGGCTGTGCCATCGTAGAAGCCCTGGCGGGCGAGCTTCTCGAAATTCTCAACCGTCTTTGGAGCCTCGCCGGGCCAGAACTCGACCACCATTTCGCCTTCGCTCGTTTTTAAGACGGCTACCTCTTTTTGATTTGTTTCCATAGCTTTCTTTTCCTCCGGTTTAGTGTTGGGTTCCTGGCCGCGAACATTCGCCAGGCCCAGAGAGCAGACGAGCAGACAGCCGAACAGGATCGTTTTCATGGCAGACTTGTGGCACGAATGAGCGGCGGTTGCACTCAATTTTTGTTTTCCAAGCCCAGGCCACGCCAGGAAGCACGCGCGATGAGGTTCCTCTCATTTCGCCTTCAGGAACGTGGGGAACTCCAGAGCGAATTAGGCGCGCCCTGCGCCTTACAAGGTCGCTAAGGTCACCTGCGGCTAGAGTTTCAGATAGAGCGTTCGTGTGCCAAAGTCGATGATGGCGTGATTGCGACGGAGGAATTCCGAGCCTAACAAGCCCGCGACTGGGGGAGTGCCTTTGAGCAGGTCGCCATGAATAAGGCCACGCAGGTCCATGACTCCAACTTCCTTTCCCCTAACGAGAAAATGTCCAATCGCAAAATGTCGAATGACCGCGAGCTGAAGGCCGCGTTCCTTGAGGTTTACGGCCCCAGAAGCATAGGGTGTATCTCGCAAATGCAGGCGCATTTGATCGACGAACGGACGATGAATCAAGGTCGTAAAAGCACCGGTATCGATCATGAGTTGTGCGGCTTTCCCATTGAGCTTGCCATCGACGTATAGGTTCCAGCCCTGAGTCACGCGGATGGGAACGTTTTTCCAACCTCGATGGTTCACGCCCGGCACCGTACCCGGCACGTCTGGGTCAATTTTCATGAGGAGTAGCTGCTTCTCGCAATTCAGTACCGCCTGCGTGGGGAAGAGAATGTCGGCCCCGAGAATGCCATCCAGCTCCTGCTCGTGAAACTCCTGTGCGGCACGCGCGGGTGTGCGGAGGTCAATCGAGACCATTGGCTCGTCGACGAGGATGAGAGCGCCGAGCCGGAGATGATGCGCGATGGTGACTCGGTTGTAGCCGCCATTGATGCGCAACTGCGCTGGCAGGGTGGATGAACGCGGAATGGAACTTATTCCAAAATAAGCAGCTCGTGTGGTGGAGATTGCGCTGACCGGTGCGCCGGAGTCGACTCCAAGTATGGCTGGCTTGCCATTGATTTCTGCCCTAACGAGAAAATGATTCTGACGCGAACGCTCGAGCGGCAAGGCTTGGAAAACCAAATTGTCGAGTGCCGGCTGAGTGACGGACGGTCGATTAGCGGCGGAAATTGCGCCAATGGCGAAAAAGCCCGCGGCAGCCGCGCCGAAGAATAGACCGGTTAATCTACCCGGGACGGCTAAATGTCCGGTCAATCGCATCGTCGAAAATAGCACCGCGCCTCAAGCGGGGATACTGCTTTTCACCATGGATGGTCAGACATGGCAGCCGTTTCCTTGGGCGGCTCGTTTGGCTGCCATTGCCAGACAGAGAGCATACCGAAAAATCCCACCCACATAGCCGAGAGCGACAAACCAGCCGTAGCGGACCTAGGACAGAACGGACCTCGCTTCCGGATACAGATTAGTCAACGCCACACCAGCAGACGATCCGAACCAAATCACCGACCCACCGAAGCGGACGGAGTACGCGAGAAACCCAATCGTAGGCACCTTGTTTTAGAGCGAGGACAGTAAGTGGAATATTATCGAAGATGGAGGAGAAAAAGCCAAGTCCCAAGGCTGTGGGCCAGGATGCGGCTGGCAATCTCTCCACCGGCATCATCGAAGCAGAAAGGACTAACGAGAGAAGGAAGATCGAACCCCTGAAGGTTTCGGGCAACACTTCCCAAGCCGGGCGACGGAGAGTCACCGAGGCCGGTAAGCAGGCAGAGGAGATTAGCCAGAATCACCCATTCGTTCCCAAGGTGAATGAAGAAACCGACCATTCGCGGGCCCGCCTTGAAACCGGTAAATAAAATCTTGTAGAGCGCAATACTCGCTACGCCGGCAAGCGCAACACGCATCGTGTGGTGGTGAAAAAGCGCCACGCCCAGCAGGTGAGAGCGAAGAGAATAAACTCGACCGGAATCCCAAAGAGCAGCGGCACCGTGGGCATCGCGGCGATAGCAGCGACGAATGTCACAATGAACAGGGAATGTCTTGCCTAACGAATTGGCACATGATGCTGAGTCCCGAAACCCCCGCAGTCAGTTGCGATTGCCAAAATTTTATCGGCTTTTCATCAGCAACTCTGTTTCCCAGCGGCAACGAAATTCCTTGCCCTGAGCACCTGAACTAATTCGTTAGGCATTCGTTAGGAAAAACGGCTTGAGCCGCCTAATTGCTCGATCAGTCTTTGCCAGCGCGCCAGCTGCTCCGGGGTCAGTTCGCCCGGCTTTTCGTTTTCCACGGCTGCTTTCAAAAGCATCGCCAGGTCAGCGGACCGTCTCGTGTTGGCCGCCTTCTTCCCAGCCGCCGCGACGAAGCGTTCCCAATCGTCGTCATTCATTTTGCTCCGCAATTCCCGCGCTTCTTCCTGCAACTTGCCCACGGATTCTGCGAGCGTAGCCGGAGTCACTTTGACTGTTTCAAAAAGATCGAGCATCCGCTGGAAACTCAGATGAAAAGGCAGGGTCGCAAATCGCGCGTTAAGATCGTTCGAGATTCGGTCGTGTGGAGTAAAGGCTGTGCCAGATCGAACCAGACTCGTCCAATTGTCGCCGACAAAACAGCCCAATTCGCAAAAGTAGCCGCCGCCGGCATTTACCACTTCGACAAAGCAGTGTTCGAGGAAAGGATTGATCTCTCGCGCGCCTTCAACCGAACCATCCTGCCGATAGATCCGGAGAAGCACCTGACGCGGGCTCAACCCGGCACGCGCGAAGAGTCGACGCCAGTTCACGTCCCAGTAAAGGAAAAGGGAACCCGGATCGCGCGCTGTCACGTAGAGCAGATCAGAATCATAAGTCGCGGGTAACTCATCGCTGTTCGATGAAGGGCGTGCGCGCACAACCGGCTGCACAGAAATGTGGAAACCTTCTTCGTTAGGTCCTGTGATACTCGATGTTTTTTCTTTGTTCACGATCCCGGTTTGATCGCGGCGATTAATATCTAAGCCTCTCGCAGGGACAAGCGAAATCTCCGAAGCCGGCGGGAAAACCTCTGAAGTGCGGCCTCAGGGGCGACTTACAGTCTGGCGTGATGCGCTTCATTGACTAAACTTGGCGCATGCCTTCCGAGACCATCCAGCTGCGCGGTCACATCATCGATTCGCTCATTTTGCCCAAGGTCCTGGATGAAATCATCTCCCATGGCGCGACTTTCAAGATCGGTGAGGTCAATATCGGCGAGCAGCGAAAAGACCCGAGCTTCGCTCGTATCGAGGTCATGGCGCCCGATGCCGACACGCTAGATGCGCTTGTCCTGCGCCTGCGCCAACACGGGGCCGAGATCGAAGAAAAGAAAAATGTGCAACTTGCGACGACACCGGCCGATGGCGTTTTTCCACAGGATTTTTACATCACGACGAATCAACGAACGTTCGCCCGAGTCGATGATACCGAGATCGAAGTCCACCCTACCTTGATGGATAGCGCAATCGTGGTCGACCGCGCTTCCAAGACTGCAACGGCGAAGAGATTCCGCGAGGTCAAGAAAGGGATGGAAACTGTCGTTGGCCATCAGGGCATTCGCGTCGAACCGCTGCAACGTCTGGCTTCACATTCCGATCTTTTTGAGTTCTTCTCGAGCCCTGCCTCGGTTGAGAAGCCGAAGAGTGTCGTCATTCGTGAGATGGCGCAGGAATTCAAGCGCGCCAAAGCGGGAAACGGCCGCATTCTCGTCGTCGGCGGGCCGGCGATCGTGCATACCGGCGCGGGCGAGCATTTCGAGAAATTGATCGCGGGCGGCTTTGTCCAGCTTCTTTTCGCCGGCAATGCCCTTGCGGCGCACGATCTGGAGAACGCACTTTTTGGCACTTCGTTAGGCGTGAATCTTGAAGAAGGTGGTCTTGCTCGACAGGGAACGCAGAATTACCTGCGGGCCATCAACGCGGTGTGTGGGGCGGGCGGCATTCGGCCAGCGGTGGCAAGCGGTTTGGTGAAGCGCGGCATTTTTTACCGGTGCGTGAAGCACGGTGTCGATTTTGTCCTGGCCGGTTCCATTCGCGATGATGGACCGCTGCCCGACGTCATCACCGATGTGCTCGAAGCGCAAAAGGCAATGCGCGCCAAACTCGACGGTGTCACCATGGCTGTCATGATGGGGACAATGTTGCATTCGATTGCGGTTGCCAATTTGCTTCCGGCCACAGTCAAAATGCTCTGTATCGACATTAATCCTGGTGTGGTGGCAAAGCTCACCGAACGGGGCAATTTCCAAACTGTCGGTCTCGTGACCGATCTCGAGCCATTTCTACGCGAGCTGACCGGTTGCATTGGCGATCGTTAGGCAAGAAGATTTCATGCGCGAGCTGCTTCTTTGTCCGCCGGACCATTACGGGATTGAATACGAGATTAATCCATGGATGAGCCGCGCTCGCGGCGCCGACACCGCAGTCGTCCGGGCGCAATGGCGCGGTCTGCATGAAAAGCTCCGCACCCTTGGTTGCGAGGTTCATCTCGTCCCACCGCAGCCAAAGCTGCCCGACATGGTCTTCACAGCTAACGCTGGCCTAGCAGTTGGGAGAAAATTTATCCCGAGCAACTTCCGCCACAAAGAACGCGCCGGTGAAGCGCCCTTCTTTGCGGAATGGATGGAGCAATACGGCTACGAAGTGATCTGGCTGCCGGGGGATCAGTTTTTCGAAGGCGAAGGCGACGCACTTTTCGCCGGCGATGCACTCTTTTGCGGTTACAAATTCCGAACCGATGTGAGCGCCCATCGTAGCATCGCTGAGATTTTGAACTGTCTTGTCATTTCTGTCGAACTGGTCGATCCGCGCTTCTATCATATTGATACCTGCTTCTGTCCGTTGACTGATGGCGGTGCCATCTGGTTCCCGCCTGCTTTCGACGAGTACGGCCAGCGCGCGATCCGGAGCCATGTTCCGAACCTGATCGACGTGGCAGAGGAAGAAGCGACCCACTTCTCGTGCAACGCTGTCGTGCTCGAGCACAACGTGGTTATGCCAGAGGGTGCGCCGCGATTGATGGAATCGTTAGGCAAGCGCGGTTATACCTGCCATCCGCTGCCCATGACCGAGTTTTTGAAAGCCGGCGGTGCCTGCAAATGCCTAACGATGCTTATGCCGCAAAGGGAGACGTGTTAGGAAGAGATCCTTTGTCGGGAGCTGCGAAGGGACGACCAGCGGGGCAATTCACCCCTTGACGTTTTCCCGCTTCCTTTGCAGCTCGCGTTCGATCTTACCTAACGGTCGCGTGTTGACGACGTCATTTTTCGTCAGCCAACCCTTGCGTGCCATGCCGACACCAAACCAAAGTTCCTGTAGCTTTTCCACGCCGTGCGCGTCAGGGTTAATAACGCATTTTACTCCCTTTTCCTTCGCCAAAGGCCACCAGCGCCAATCGAGGTCGAGGCGTTTAGGCGCAGCATTCAGTTCGATCCAGGTGCCGGTTTCGGAAGCCGCCTGAATGATAGCCGGAATGTCGACCGCGTAGGGCTCGCGCCGCAGGAGAAGCCGTCCCGTAGGATGCGCCAGCATGGTAACGTATGGATTGCTGATCGCGCGAATAATGCGCTTTGTCATTTCCGCTTCCGGAATCTGATGCGCGGAATGGACGGAGGCGACGACGTAATCGAGCTGGCCTAACAATTCGTCAGGAAAATCCAGCGAACCATCCCGCAGGATGTCGCACTCGACGCCGGCGAAAAGACGAAAGCCTTCAAAGCCTTGGTTTAGCTGGCGAATCGTCGCCATTTGTACGCGCAGGCGCACTTCATCCAGGCCGCCCGCTTGGACCGAGCTGCGGCTGTGATCAGCAATGCCCAGATATTGAAGGCCTAATTCCTGAGCTGCCGCTGCCATTTCCTCGAGCGAATTACGCCCATCGCTTGCGCTCGTATGACAATGGAAACAACCGCGCAGATTGCTCGCCTCGATCAAACCCGGAAGAAGCCCTTCTTCCGCGGCTTCAATTTCGCCGCAGTTTTCGCGCAATTCCGGCGGAATGAAGTCGAGACCGAGGGCACGATACAATTCTGCCTCATTCCGTACTGTCGGAATTCTTTGGACTGTTCGTTTCTTTTTCGTCGTCTGCTCGGCCGGTGCGAGACGGTACTCATTCAAAGTCCAACCCGATTGCAGGGCGCGATTGCGCAGCACGATGTTGTGTTCCTTGCTTCCGGTAAAATAACCGAGTGCAAAGGGATATTCAGCGCTGCTTACAACGCGAAGATCGGCCTGAATGCCGGAGTGAAGTCGCACACTGGTTTTGGTTGCGCCGCGCGCGATGACGCTTTCGACAAGCGGATGCCTAACGAAGAATTCCCCGATTGCGTCCGGAGCTTTCGTGGCCACGATAAAATCGAGATCGCGCACGATTTCTTTTCGTCGTCGATAACTGCCGGCGATAGAGACCTGCGCCGCGTCGGGATGCGCCCGCAGATCTTCCTGCAATTTTTCCGCTTCCGCTGCTACTGCGCCGAATTGAAAACTTCCGGCATGTTTGGCGCGATTAGCGATCGTGAGGCAAATTTTTTCCTGCGTGACTTTCCCGAAACCTGACAACTCGGCGACTCGGCCTTCCCGGCAGGCCCGCTCCAATTCTTGGATCGAGCCGATTTGCAACTTCTCATAAAGCGCCTTGATCTTTTTCGCGCCCAGACCCGGCAAAGAAAAAAGATCGAGAATCCCGGGCGGGAATCGAGCACAGAGATCGTCGTAAAACTTGGATGAACCAGTCAGCGCGAGCTCGGTGATCTTGCTCGCGATCGCCTTGCCGACGCCGGGAATTTCTTCGAGTCGATTCTCCTCGGCCAGCTCGCGCAAATTTCCGCCCCAGGTTTCGATTGAGCGCGCGGCATTCGTGTAGGCGCGGATTTTGAAAGGATTCTCTTCTTCCAACTCGAGCAGGGTGGCGATTGTCTCGAGCACTGCCACGATCTGTTCCTTTTTCATTTCCGCCACAGGAAACTCTTGCGCGGAATTTTGGTCTCGTCGATAACGGGGCCGTTCGGATCGCGTTGCGCCAGGCGCGTCTGGCATGGCAACAGCTTCGCAATCCATCGATGGCAGCCGGTTTTCGTTTCGCGTTCTTTTTGAGCTTCCTCTTTTTCAGCATTGTGCCGCGCGGCCTAACCAATTCCTTTCCCAGCAATGGCCCGACTATCCCCGGAAGATTTGCCCGACTGCGTCGCGGCGTTGCCTACGCACCGGCAAGTGCTCCGTTGCAGGTGAAGCGCGCCATCTGGGCTGCGAACCAATTACGCTCCAAGTCTTATCGCTGGGGCGGCGGTCATGCGACGTTCTTCGATCTCGGATACGATTGTTCTGGCACGATTTCCTACGTCCTGGCGGGCGCGGGCTTAATCCGCGCTCCCATGTGCTCAAAAGAGCTGCGCAATTTCGGAGAACACGGTCGCGGTCGATGGATCACGATCTACGCGCGCAACGGCCACGCCTTCGCCGTGATTGCGGGATTGCGCCTCGACACGACTGCCTGGAACACACGGAACGAACGCGAGGCGCCGCGCTGGCAATTGAACTATCGGCCGCCCGAAGGTTTCGAATCGCGGCATCCGCGTGGCCTATGACACGGAAAGGCACCGGCGCTCGAACAAAGTCGGCTTGGGGCAGGCGGAGTGCCTCTCTGGTGAGACCGCCAGACCGGGTTCGGACCGGAAGGCGACTCGGTCGGCTGACTATTGGAGGGTTTTGGTGCCGCGATTCAACGTGGTGCGATTCTGATTCAACGTTCCACGGTTTTGCTGCGTGCGAGAAGATGATTGATTGGAACGGGCAGCGCCGCCTTTCGCATCCTTATTCGGTTTGAGGTCACTCATCTTAATTTCTTTCTTCTGAGCCATACTATTTCTGTCTCCTTGTTTTGTTGTTGGTTGTTGTTGGTTTGATCTCGGTCGCACCGAAGAGCAATTGACGGCCACCCGAAACGTTTTTCTTGGGGATAAGGTCATCGAGGCGGATCAATTTTTCTTTCTTGTTTGACTGTTTCTGCGTCGGTGAACCACCAGCGGGAGCTGGGTCCTTATCCTTCGGTGTGCTCACGAAAGCCTCCTCTTAACAGCATTCATGCCATGGTTGGTTATTGTCGGACATGAGGGGTCCGACAGGTTCTTTTTCCCGCTCTGTTTCCCTCGTGAAACGAAAGAAGCGGGCGTTAAAAAACTTTTGCCTAACGAGATTGCCGATCGGCTCTTGGCTTTTCGCAAGCGGCCTTGAGGCGAGGCTGACTGGCGTAGTCATATTCCAGAGCCGGTTCATTTCTGAGTCTTATTGCGTAAATGGCGGGCGAGCGTTGCTCGCGAGATGCGCAAGAGGCGCGCAGTTCGCCGCTGATTGCGCCCCGCTTTCTCGTAAATGGATTGCACGTGTCGCGCTACGGCGGAAGCGAGGGACAGATCGGGCACTCCTTCTGTTTCGCCGTTAGGCGAAACTGGCAAGTCCGCGATCGGATCGGCAAGCGCAGGTGCGCTCGTTTTCAAATCGGGTGGAAAGGCGACATGTTCCGGCAGAATCACTCGACCATCGCAGAAAAGCGTCATCGTTCGCACGGTATGATTCAGCTCGCGCAAATTTCCCGGCCATGGATAAGCGACCAGTTTGTCCATCGCCTCGGGATGAATCGCAGTAATGGTCTTGCCTTCATTGGCAGCAGAGGCCTTTAGCTCGGCGGCGATTAAGGCGGGCAACTCTTCTATCCGTTCGCGTAACGGCGGGATGAGCAATGTCAGGCCATTGAGCCGATGATAAAGATCCTCGCGAAACTTTCTTTGCCGAACACGCTCGAGGAGTGAGCAATTCGTCGCGCAAATGATGCGTGCGTCGGTATGTAGCATTTGCTCTGAGCCGAGTCGCTCGAATTCTCCATACTCGAGCACGCGTAAGATTTTTACCTGGGCCAGCGGGCTCATGTCTGAGATCTCATCGAGGAAAATCGTGCCGCCGTTGGCGAGCTCAAATTTTCCTTTCACCGTCTGCTGTGCGCCCGTAAAGGCGCCGCGTTCGTGACCAAAGAGCTGGCTCTCGATCAGGGTGTCGCTCATGGCAGAGGCGTTGAAAGCGACAAACGATTTCGAGGCGCGGCCTGAGGAATTGTGAATAGCGTGAGCGAGCAATGTTTTACCGGTGCCGGTTTCCCCTAATAATACCACCGGCACATCCGAGCTGGCCGCGAGGGCGGCCAGGCGCAGACAGCGCGCCATGGCGGCATTTGAGGTCGTCAGGTCTTCGACTTTGAGACGGGAAAGTGCGCGCCGCATAAAGGTCAGTCGCGCAGGTTTTCGCGCAGTTGGCGGATCGGCTCGAAGGCATATTCGATGACGGTGCGTTGGCCGACCACAATACGCGCTTCGCCTGCCATCCCGATTCGAAACGCCAGTCGATGGGGCTGCGTCAACTCCTTTTCATCCAGGGAAGCCAGCGCGACGAAACGCGGCCCTTGACTCGAGGAAACAGCTGATGGGCTCACCCAGTCGAGCCATGCGTTGACCACGCCATAACGCTGATAAGGAAAAGCGTCGAAGAAAAGGCGGACGCGTTCGCCGCTGGCCAGCCTTGGCAGACCGGCTTCGCCTAACGTGAGTTGCGCGCGCGGTTTCGCATTCGTGCGCGCGAGCTGGCAAAGTTCCTGCCCGTTTTGCACGACACTTCCCGCGTTTTGCTGCGTCTGAGAAATGACCACACCGGCATAAGGTGCGCGAACCGCGAGCAGCAGCTTCTGAGAATTTTCCAGGTCTCCATGCAAGGCCGCAAGCCGCATTTTCAGCTTCTCAATCTCGGCCCCGTTTTCGGCGCGGGCACGCCCGTGCTCGGCCTGCATTTGCTGCAACTGCAGCTTCACTTGTTCCTGCGTCCGCTGCGCGATGCTCAGATCTTTCTCCGATTCCGCGGCATCGACGCGGTGCTGCAAGACTTCCACCACCGAAATTCCGCCAGTCTTCGATAACTTCTCGAGCCGGCCGAGCAGCTCGAGCATGCTCGCAGCATGCTTCTCCCGAAAAGCGACTTCGCTTTCCGCTTGCGCAATTTCTGCCTTCTTGATTGCGAGCGCGGAAACAAATTCGGCATCCGCTTTCGCCAGCCCATCTTCTCGCGTGCGCAAATCCTCGGCCATTGTCTGCGCCTCGGTACCCCAGCCGCGGATTTCATCCGAACGCAAAACGTACAGCGGATCGTCCTTTTTCACCGTCTGGCCGACAGCCACACAGACCTGGTTGATCACAGCCATGCGCGGCGACTGAATTGGATCGGCGCCACCCGCGGGCACGAGGATAAACGGCGCCGTCACCGTTTCGGGCAGTTTGACCACAGTCGCCGCGAGCAGCGCGATGCCGAAAAGTGAAATGAGCAGCCATGCAATCGAGCGCACGAACCAAGGCGGCGGGTCCTGCGGCAATAGCTCGCTTTCCCCTACCAGTGCATCGCGTTGCAGGAGTTGGTTAGGCATCGTTAGGCAACCTAGATCCCAAGTTGCTGGCTGGAGAGGTAGAAGTATAGACCGCGCTCTGCCATGAGGTGATCATGGTTTCCGACCTCGGCGATCGCGCCTTTCTCCAGAACGACAATGGAGTCGGCTTCGCGAATCGTGCTTAAACGATGCGCAATCACGATCGTGGTCCGACCCGCCGTGAGGCGGCTGAGGTTATCCTGAATGGCGCGCTCTGACTCGGTGTCCAGCGCGCTGGTTGCTTCATCAAAAATCAAGATAGGCGGATTGTTATAGAGCGCGCGTGCGATTGCGATGCGCTGCTTTTGTCCGCCGGAAAGCGAGAGCCCACTTTCGCCGATTCGCGTCTCATATCCTAACGGCAGGCGCATGATGAAGTCGTGTGCGGCAGCGGTCTGGGCGGCAGCGAGGACACGATCCAAGTCGAGCTGCGAATCGCCGAACGCAATATTTTGCGCGATCGACTCGTTAAAGATGTGGTTTTCCTGCAAGACCATTCCGATGTGGCGCCGCACATCGCGATAATTCAAGGTTTTCAAGTCGGTGTTATCGAAAAGGATTGTGCCTTCCGTCGGCTCGAGCAGGCCCGCGATGAGTTTGATCAAGGTTGTCTTGCCGCAACCGCTTCGCCCCACAAAGGCAATCATTCGTCCCGGTGCGATGTCGAGGTTGATGTCCGTTAAAATGTTGGGCGCTTCTGGTCCACCATATTTGAAACTGACGCCGCGCAGTTGAATCCGGCCTTCCAAACTATGCACCGGCACAAGGCGTGAACGATCGCGACCCTGCTCCGGTTCCTGTTCGAAAATGTCGTTCAGCCGATTGAGAAGAACGTTGGCAAACTGCATGTTGTCCCACACCCCTAACGTTCTCAGGATGCCGCCGTAAGCCATGGCGGTGAGCGCGCTGAAAGCGACAAACCCGCCGATGCTCAGATGGCCTGCCATTACTTGTGTGGCGCCCACCCAAAGAAAGATGGCCGTCGAAAGAAGTCCGATGCTTTGCAGCACGCTGTCGTAAGTCATGACGACGAAACTGCTGCGAAAGACCTTGCGCGAGACAGCGAGGAATTCGTTCAGCATCATCTCGCGAAAAACACTCTCGGCCGCGGCCGCCTTGACTGCTTCTATGCCTTTGATCGCGTCGATCTGATGCGAGCTATACTTGCCCTGACTCTCCTCGACTTCGGCGAAAAGCGGACGCAGGACCTTTTGCGAAAAATACATTAACCCACCATAAAGTGGCGTGGTGGCAAGAAAGGCGAGCATGAGCATCGGGCTGTAGACCGCCATAAGGATGAGCGCCCCAATCAATTGCACGAGCGCGAGAACCGCATTGATGCCGTGATGCACAGCGAACTCGCGCACCTGTCGCGCCCCGTCGAGTCGGCGTTGAATGTCGCCCGTTCGGCGGCTGGTGAAGTAACTCATCGGTAGCGACAACATCTGCCGGCTGAGAAAGTCGAGGATCACCGCATCGAGCCTGACGGCGGCGAAGGAGAGCAGATATTCCTGGGCAAGCGATGAAGCCTGAAGAAAAAAGAGCGCCACGCCCATGCCGAGGAGTATGACTTCGAGGAGGCCGACGTTTTTCTCCACGATCACCTTGTCGACCACGATCTCGGTGAAGACTGGGAAGAGCAGTTCGAGAAGGGTGATTGCCAGGGCGAGTAACAGAACCTGAAGGAAGATCGCCTTGAACCGAGCAAGAAATGGCAGGATCCAGGCAAGTGTCGGTTTACTCTCCGGAGCGTTAGCAAACGCGATTGTATAGTCGAAAAGCGCGGTGTAGCCGGACCAGCCCCGATCGAATTCGGGTCTCGAAATCTTGCGCAAACCAAGCGCCGGATCTGCCACTCGGACGTATTCGTTTGTCACGTCGTAGAGCACCATCCAATGGTTGCCTTCCCAATGAACGATGGCCGGTAGCGGCATCAGCGGGAGGTTGCGCAACGAAACCTTGAGTGCGCGCGCCGCGAGTCCCAACTCTGTCGCGGCGCGGCAGATGGCTTTCAGACTCGTGCCGTCTGTGGAGGTGTGACAAAGTTGGCGAATCCGTGCCAGGCTCACCTTGCGGCCGAAGTGACGGCAGATCATGCCGAGGCTCGCGGCACCGCAATCCATTTCGTCGATCTGCTCGATGTGCTCGATTCGGCGAATGCGTTTTTTGCTTTTGCGAAAGAGACCGCTCTCGTCGGCGAAAGGATCTTCGCCCTCGGTAGTCTTATCGGACGCGGCTTTGTCGTCGATGGCCACCTTGTCGTGAGCTGCGATTTCTGCCGGCAGCATTTCAGCGGTGAAGTCCAGCGGAATGCGCGCTTCTGTCCTCGCCTGATACTGCGCGAGGCGCTCCTCCATTAACTTGCCGAATTCTGGATAGCGGCGTTTGAGGTCGCGTACCGCCGCGGGTTCGAGCGCGAGCAGTTGGCAATCGCTGTAAGCTTCGACCGTCGCGGCGCGCGCGGAACCATTTAGGATGGAGAGTTCGCCGAAGAAGTCACCGTCGCGGTAAAAGGCGAGATTCTGCTGCGAACCATTATCGGAATGGAAGGCGCGCGCCCGGCCTTTCTCGAGGATAAACATCGGACCCGCCGGGTCGCCTTCCCGAATAATCGCTTCGCCTTTGGCGGCTTCGACCGGTGTAAGCTTTTCCACAAGCGCACGCAGCGCTGGGACCGGCAGACGACCAAAGTTGCTGAATTCGTAGAGGAATCCATGCAGGGCGCGATGCCGCGCCGTCATCTGGACGTGGCGTTTCAGCTCTGGCGTTTGCTCGGAGAGTTGGAGGAAATCGTCGCGACTGAGCCGCAGCGCTTCGACGGCGGTGCTGCAACGCACGGTCGCGTTCCTCGTCCCGCCCTCGGTGAGCGCAGCTTCGCCAAAACTGTCCCCCGGCTTAAGGCTGCCGAGCACAATTTCGTTGCCGGCCTGGTCCTGCTTCACGACCCGGGCGCGGCCAGAAATCAGGACATAAAAAGCATCGGCCAGATCGCCTTGTCTAACAAGCAAATCACCAAACTCGTAATGTTCTTCCTGGAGAAGTACGCGCAGCTTGTCGAAAACTTCGTCAGACAAAAACTGAATGAGCGACGAGCGCCGCAGGAGATCTTCGTCGGCCGCTTTCATTCGTTAGGCAAGAAGAAGCCTCCACTGGATGTGCCGCGTCGTCAGGTCGGCCAGATGGCGATCGAGAATTTGCCGGGCGGCTCGCTCTTTCACGGTCGGATCGGACAACTCGGGTTCGGCCTTGCTGACGATGCGGCAGACGTGGTAGGTATCGCCCTGGCCAATCGGTTCCAGGATGTCGCCTGGATGAACGCTAAGAAACCTCTATTGCAAATTCTCCGGGATTCTCTCCAGCAAAACCTCAGTCTGCCGAAACGGATAACGTCCTTCTGCCGCCACTTCCTCCATGGCGAGTCCGTCATCGCGTGCGCAAAGGAACGCCTCGCGCGCGGCGTCGAGCGAATCCAGTTCGATAGTTTCTATCTCGAAACGGGTAAGCGGGAGCCGCAAAGAAGCCATTTCCTTTTCACAAGCCTGGGGGGAGAGAAGTGCGCCGGTATCGCGGCGAAAAATGGCCTCCAGTGTGAGCATTTCGCGAAACCAGGACTCGTCGCGTCCTACTTTCGTCAGCCAATCGAGCAGCATTTCGACCGGAATTGAAGTGCGCTCGAAAAAGCATGTTTTTTCTGCGGCAACAAGTTCGGGATCGACCTGTTTTCCGTCCGCTTCGCGCGCGGCAGCAAGGCGCCAGCTGAAGGATTCAGCCATGTGCGCGAGTTCGCGAGAGAGAACCAATTCCGCGATGAGCAACTCGCGCATTTCGTTAGGCGCAGTCAAATAATCCTGTGCCTCCGGCTCGAGGTCGTCATCCGCCTGCTCGGCCCAGTAATGCCTGACGAAAAAAGCGCCAAAATCGCCTAACGAAAGGCCGCGATCGCTCAACCACTGCTCGGTTTCTTCGGCGGTAATGAGATCGTGCTCGTAACGGAACCGCTCGACCGCGGCGTCAATCGCTTCATCGCTGCATTCCAGTTTTTGCTCATCGGCCCGCCGCTCGGCGGCGATAAGTCGAAGAAGATTGTTCCAGGCTGGTTGCAGCTCTCCGCGAAACAGCGCCGCATCGAGCAGGTCGCCAAGAACAAAAGCGTGACCGCCGCATAGGAAAACGACCTTGTGGTCGATTGCCATAATTGCAGTCTCAGTCATCCCCGAATAGTTGCTCTGGAGATAACGTATTATATTTCGGCCGATGTCGAGCCAAACCCCACTGGAAACGTCAACAACGCGTCCGTTTCATGACCAGTTGAGCACAATCTTTCCCGAGTTACCCGATTTCATCAGTTCGATCGCTTCCTTAAATTCGGTGTAGGGAAAGCGGTGAGTGATGACCGGCGAAATGTCGAGGCCGCTCTGGATCATGGCCGTCATCTTGTACCACGTCTCATACATTTCCCGACCGTAGATTCCTTTGATCGTTAGGCCGTTGAAGACAACCAGATTCCAGTCGATCGCCGCCGTGTCTGGCATAATGCCTAATAACGCAATCTTTCCGCCGTGAAACATCGCGGGCAGTAGATCGGCCATCGCTTTTGGGCTGCCCGACATCTCGAGCGCGACATCAAAACCCTCTTTCATCCCCAAGTCCTGCATCGCATTCGCGAGATCGCCTTTCCGCACATCAAGCACATGCACGTTATTCGCCATCCTTTTCGCCAACTCGAGGCGATAGGGATTTACGTCGGTGATGACAATGTTGCGGGCTCCGGCGTGCCGGGCAATCGCTGCTGCCATGCAACCGATCGGACCCGCACCGGTGATTAGCACGTCCTCGCCTACCAGGTCGAAGGACAGCGCGGTATGGGTGGCGTTGCCTAACGGATCAAAACAGGACAGTACCTCGAGCGGAATCTTCGGGTCAGCGTGCCAGACGTTCGACATGGGAATGGAGAGAAACTCCGCGAACGCGCCCTGCCGATTCACGCCGACGCCTTCCGTGTTTGGGCACAGATGCCGCCGTCCGGCGAGGCAGTTGCGGCAGTGTCCGCAGACGATGTGGCCTTCGCCGGTGACGAGTTCACCCGGGGCGAAACCCTGCACGCGCGCGCCGACTCGCTCGATGACGCCGACGTATTCGTGGCCGACGACCATTGGGACTGGAATCGTTTTTTGCGACCAGGCGTCCCAGTTGTAGATATGGACATCGGTTCCGCAGATCGAAGTCTTCTTGATCCGGATGAGCACATCATCGTCGCCAACTAGGGGCACCGGCACTTCTTCCAGCCAAAGCCCTGGCTTGGCCTCCTTTTTCATGAGCGCGCGCATTGTCTTTTGCACGGCAGAAGATTAAGCGAATCAGGAACTCAGGAAAACAGGAAAAGTGGAGGCCTAGTCCAGAGTAATCAGTTTGGCCCCAGACCTCGATTGGATGGCTTTGCGAATTAGAGAGACGGGCGAAACGGCAGTTGGAATAATCTTCGTGCTCCGCCAGTTCGATTTTCGTAGCGCGCAGCTAGTCGACGATCGCATCAAGATCAGGCGCGCGAAAGATGACCATTCGTTGCCGATCTGCGCTGCCGAAATACTGCGTATCCTTCTCGAACGGTGCGAAAATCGCCGGCCCTGCCTCCTGCGACCCTGGGCTCTGTTTCATAAATTCCCCGGCACCATGCTCATCCCGAGACGCTCGAGATACCATTAGCCTAACGAAGCGGGGATCCTCGGCCCGAAAGAAGACGCCGCCGAAATGACAACTCGTTCCATCAAAGCTCCGACAACTGTTTTCTTCGATGTCGGTTAGATTGAGACTCGTGCAAGGCTTAGCCTAGCTATAGATACATAGTTCTTAGCTGTGTCTAAAATAGATAATCACACTCGCTGATTATGGACTGAGGTTATAGGTCTCGACCAGGCCGATGCCTGTTCCGCCGGCCTTTCCACTCAGAATGGCGGTGTAGGTTCCCGGGCTCAGAGTCGTCAGAATAGCCGACTCAGAATCTTTGGTTGGTGCAAGTTTAGTGGCTTCAATCGCCGCCTCCTGAGAGTCTTTCCAGTTGTCGTTAGACTGAATGACCGTGCCGTTGGAATCATGTAACTCGAGCACTGGATCCTCTAGAGCGCCTGGAACTCCAAGATCAGTAAGCGATGGGCCGATACCGCGAAGAAGGACCTGGGTATCCACGGTTCCGAGGACAATTACACCGCCGATCATCACATCGTCGCCGGTTTGCACCAGACCTCGAGTGGAGATGTTAGCGAGCTTCGAATCTACGGTGCGATCCACGTCGTAGACCTCGACCAGAGCGACGCCAGTTTCCCCGCCGACTCCTTGGACGATGGCGGTATAAGCACCCGGCGCAAGAGTCATCAGAATTGCCGATTCAGAATCGTTAGCCGGGGCGAGACCCGTGTCGATGATAGCTTGCATCTTCGTGCCATCCCGCCAGTTGTCATTCTTCGCGACAAGTCCGCCATCCTGGTCGTGTAACTCCAGGAACGGGTCCGCCAGGCCTCCTGGGACGGGAAGCGAGGGACCAAGCGCGCGAACAACGACCTCTTTCGATTGGGTTCCGGTGACAATGAAGCCGCCAATTAGGACGTCATCACCGGTTCCTACACTCAGTCGAGTCGAGATATTGCCTAACTGAACTGGGTAGAACGGTGTCGGTGATGGGGTGGGTGTCGCCGTAGGCGTGGGAGTCGGTGTGGGCGACGGCGTCGGTGTCGCTGTGGGAGTTGGGGTAGGTGTCGGGGTTAAAGTAGGAGTTGGTGTCGCTGTAGGTGTCGGGGTCGCGGTTGGAGTAGGCGTCGGAGTAGAAGAACCGGCGGGAACGATCCGAAAGACGTTTCCGTTGATATCGGTGAGATATAGCTCCCCGGAATCATCCTCACCCATCGAAGTCAACGCACCCAAGGTATAACCGCCGATGCGTGTTGGGAAGAGCTGGGAGGTGATTTCGGTAAAGTTAGAAGCTGTTCCATTCGCGTAAGTAAGGGTGAAAACGTGACCCGTGAAATCACTCGTCGGTCCGAAGCAATCACCAAAAACGTAGAGATTCTTTAGGTCAGTAACACTTCCTCGATAGATATAACCACCGATGACGCAGGAGCCAATTGTGCCGTGAGTATAGTCGTAAATCGGATCGACGGCGTTAGGTGGCGGCGGGTCGTCGGGGAAATGCTTATTCTGCTCTGAACCTTCGCGCACACGCCAGCCGTAGTTTTCTCCGCCGCCCGGGTTTGAGCCGAGTTGTGTGTCTACTTCTTCGCGCGCTGTTTCGCCCACGTCTCCGATCAACATGTCGCCATTTTGAAGGTCAAAGCTTGCGCGAAAAGGATTTCGGAGGCCGTAGCAAAAGATCTCCTGCTTGTTTGTTTCAGATCCGACAAAAGGGTTATTGGCCGGGATCGTATAGCTACCGTCGGCTTCTATGTGGATGCGTAGCATCTTGCCTAGGAGAACCGTCGTGTCTTGTGCAAAACCGCCTGGCGGGGCGCTGGAACCTTCATCCTCTTTTAGACCGCCGTCGCCGGAGCAGATGTACAGATTGTTATCGTCGCCAGCTCGCGGGCTAAAACCGATCCAGTCGAAGTTATGATCGTGATCGGGTTGGTCGGCGCTGATCACCACTTTTTGGCTCTCTGGGTCGGCCACGTTGGGATCGGAAGTCACCTGAAATCGCGCGATGTAGGAAACGCCTTTATCATAAACACCGCCAAAATTAGTGGTGTAAGCGACGTAAAAATAACCGTTGGTGGCATAATGCGGATCGAAGGTCATGCCGAGAATACCCGTCCCGGTGCCCTGACCAACTATAGTTGTAATATCCAGATATGGAGTCGGAAGCACGGTGTTGCTCGTAAGGTCGATGATCTTGATCTTGCCCCCCTGTTCGGCCACGAAAATGCGTCCGGTATCACCCGGAGGTGCACAAACGTAGAGCGGGATGGTCAATCCAGTCGCGATTCGGTTTGCTTCCGCCCCGATCTGGCCGCTGGCCGGTGTCAGGGCAAGAGCGATAACCGGAAGAAGAAGGGCGAAAAGTCGCCCTCGGACGTTGTGTGCAATGTGATGAGAAATAGTGAAGTTCATAAGCTTGGTGTGCGGGGGGTCTCAGTTCTACTACTTGCGCGTTCTACATACAAGGAAAGAATTGAGATGACTCCGAGGTGGACATTTCCGCCGGCACTGTGATGATGCAGACCGGAATGTCCGCCACGCTCGAGAACCCTGCCCCTCCGGCGCCGACCGCGCGACTGACTTTTATCTTCCGTTTTGCGAGCACCATCGTGCTCTGGACGGTCGCGCTCGTGATCGTATTCTCGGGCTACGAGCTGGCCTTTTTCGCCCTCATCGGTTCGGTGGGAATGATCGCGCTCTGGGAGTTTTATCGCATGCTCGACCGACGCGGTCTCCCGAATTTCAAGGTCACCGCCATGATCTGCGGGGCGGCGATGTTGGTGGGCAGTTTCTACTATTTCTCCGTCTACGGGCCCGCCCGCTCCTACGACTACGAAATGGCGGTGCTGCTTTTTTTCCTCCTGACGGTTTTTACCCGGCAAATGTTTAGCGGGCTGCGGGATGACGCGCCATTAAGGACGATGGCCTATACGCTTTTTGGGCTGCTCTATGTGCTCTGGCTTTATAATTTTATCACCAAGATCGTCTACGTAACGCCACGCACCCCCGCAGGCGCGACCACCGGGCAATTCTACGTCTTTTACTGCATCGCAATCACGAAGTTCTCCGACATGGGAGCCTATCTTACGGGGAGCCTGATCGGGCGGCATCCACTCGTTCCGCACATCAGCCCGAAAAAGACCTGGGAGGGTTTTTTTGGAGCGATTGGTTTTTCGCTCCTGGCGAGTGTGGGATTATTTGCTCTGATGCCCGGGCATCTCGCGGTCTTGAATTGGACGCACTCGATCGTGCTCGGGTTGCTCCTGGGTTTCGCGGCAGTGGTGGGCGATCTGGCCGAATCCATCGTCAAGCGCAGCACGGGGGTGAAGGATTCCGGCAACATGCTGCCGGGAATCGGTGGCGCGCTGGATTTGGTCGATAGTTTGCTCTTCACGGCGCCGCTGCTGTTTTTTTATCTGCGATTGGTTATCGGAGTGCCATAAGGACAGGATCAACAGCATTGTCAGGATTAGATTCTGCCGATTCTGTTTAGTCCTCAAAATCCGGTCTGACCTATGAAGCGAAAAAGAGTCGTGGTGCTCGGCGCGACCGGCTCAATCGGCGAAAGCGCGATTAAGGTCGCGCGCGACATTCCCGAGCGCATGGAAATTGTCGGTCTGGCGGCAAAGTCGAACGCCCGCAAGCTAGCCGCGCAAGCTAATCTCGTTAGGCCGGAAGCGATTTGTCTTGTCGAAGAAGGAAAACTCGGAGAGCTCTGCGCAAATCTCGAATATCACCCGAAGATTTTCGCAGGCGACGAGGGTCTGATCGAGATCGCCCGCCTGGCGAATGCTGAAATGGTGTTGGTGGCCGTAGTCGGCACCGGTGGACTGCGCCCGGCGCTGGCGGCGATCGATGCTGGCAAAGATCTCGCGGTGGCGAGCAAAGAAATTCTCGTCATGGCTGGTGAAGCGGTCATGAGCGCCGCGGAAGCCAGAGGCATTCGCGTCCTGCCGGTCGACAGCGAGCATAACGCAATCTTTCAGTGTCTGGACGGGCGCTCGTCGGACGTGAAACGGATTATTCTGACTGCCTCGGGCGGCCCTTTCCGTAAGACCCCTAACGAAGAATTTGCCGCTATCACGCTGGAGCAAGCTCTGAAGCATCCAACCTGGAACATGGGACCCAAAATCACGATCGATTCCGCGACGCTTTTCAACAAAGGGCTCGAGATGATTGAAGCGCATTGGCTTTTCGGCGTCGAAATGGCGCGGGTGGAAGTCATCATTCATCCCCAGAGCATCGTGCATTCGATGGTCGAGTTCACTGATGGCTCCGTACTCGCCCAGCTCTCGCATTCCGATATGTGTTTCCCGATTCAGTATGCCGTTACGTGGCCGGAACGGGTGGCAAACACTTTGCCGCCGCTCGATTTCCACAGCTTAGACAAGCTGGAGTTCGCCGCGCCGCGTCTGGTCGATTTTCCTGCGCTCAACCTCGCGAGACATGCGGGTGAAACCGGCGGTACGCTGCCGGCGGTGATGAACGCTGCCAATGAAGTCGCTGTCTCAGCCTTTCTCGATCGCCGGATTCCCTTTCCGCGCATCTGGCAAATGGTCGAGGAAGTGATGAATCGCCATGTGTCCATTGCCAAGCCGACCCTCGATGCCATATTGGATGCCGACCGTTGGGCGCGGCAGGAAGCCGCCGAGAGCGTCGTCGATTCGAGCCATTAACCATCCACGAGCGTATGTTGTCGCACGCCCTTCGAATCATCTTTATCCTGCTGGAGGTTGTCCTTCTTTTTAACCTGCTCATTGTGGTGCATGAGCTTGGCCATTTCCTCGCCGCACGCTGGCGTGGTCTGGTGATCGAGAAGTTCGCGGTCTGGTTTGGCCAGCCGATTTGGAAGGCAAAGATCAACGGTGTCGAGTATTCGTTAGGTACGTTGCCGTTTGGCGGCTTTGTTTCTCTTCCTCAACTCGCTCCGATGGATATTATCGAGGGCGAAACGGAGACTGACCGCAGCAAGCTGCCGCCGGCTTCGGCGCTCGATAAGATCATTGTTGCGATCGCGGGCCCGCTCTTCAGCCTTCTGCTCGCCCTGGTTTTTGCTGCCATCGTCTGGGGCGTAGGCCATCCTGTAAGCGAAGCCGACACAACGACCGTGATCGGTTTTGTTGAACCGGGCTCACCCGCCGAAAAAGCAGGCCTCAAACCCGGAGATAAAATTCTCCAGGTCGATGGCAAAGCGGTGACGCGCTTTTCCGGAATGAGCGATAGCGTGACGTGGAATGTGATCCGGAGCGAAGGCGACTCGATTCTGTTCGTCGTCGAGCGCGATGGCCAGCGCATCACCACCTCGGTGGTGCCCTATATTGCGCCGAGCAGCGGTTGGCGGCGCAAAAGCGTGCGGCAGGTCCTGATTTATCCCGCGACTCTGCCTGTGATCGATGAAGTGCAGCCGAAGACGCCGGCAGCCGCTGTCGGTCTGCAACATGGCGACGTAATCCGTGGCTTAAACGGTCACCGCATTTATAGCCCGGTCGCGCTCAGCGCCTGGCTGGAAAATCATCCGAATCAGCCCGTCGTGCTCGACGTCGATCGGCGCGGCCAGCAGCTTAATCTGACGGTGAAACCTGAGGTTTTGCCTAACGAAAAGGCACCACGCATTGGCATCGCCTGGGATACTTCCGGCCAGATGAGCATTTCGCATCCGAATCCGGTGGAACAAGTCTGCAACAGCGTCACCAGCACGCTGGAAACAATTGGCGCGGTCGCGTCTCCGAAGTCGGACGTGAGGCTGCAGCATCTGAGCGGTCCACTCGGCATCTTTCGCATTTACTATTTGCTCTTCGAAAATGAGCGCGGCTGGCAACTGGCGTTGTGGTTTAGCGTGATCCTGAACGTCAACCTTGCCATCATCAACATGCTGCCGATTCCCGTTCTGGATGGCGGTCACATTCTGCTCGCACTTGTAGAAGCAGTGCGGCGCAAACCCGTCAACATTCGCGTTCTCGAAGTCGTGCAAACCGGCTGTGCAGTGCTGATCATCGGTTACATCTGCTACATCAGCTTCTTCGACGTTGGCGATATTATCGGCGACAAGCGGGAGACTACTCGACCACTTCCTACTCCGCAGACGGCCAGGCCTTGAGCCGTTGCGCCGCTGATTCCTCCCCGATAGAGTGAAGGGCTATGACGTTGGAAGGGACTTCAACGGAATTTCGAAACGCAGCGGCACCGCGCAAGCGGAAGGAGTGAAAATCTTTTGACCAGCGCTTTTTCCACCCGCCGCCGTCGATCGCGCCAAGTGCTCGTGGGCCCCCTCGGCATCGGCGGCGACAATCCGATCCGTGTCCAGTCGATGATCACCTGCGACACGATGGATACGGACGCTTCAATCGCGCAAACTGTCGAGTTGGCGGAGGCGGGTTGCGAGATCGTCCGCATTACCGCGCCGACGGTGAAGGACGCGGCCAACCTGCAGCATATCGTGAAGGGATTGCGCGAGCGCGGCTGTGATGTGCCGATCGTGGCCGACATTCATTTCAAACCTGAGGCCGCCTTGGAAGCAGCGAGGTGGGTAGACAAGGTTCGAATCAATCCCGGCAATTATGCCGACTCGAAGAAATTCAAGATCATTGAATATACCGACGAGCAATACGCCGCGGAATTAGACAGGATTCGCGAGCGTTTCAGGCCGCTCGTCAAGCTATGCCAGGAGCGCGACATCGCGATGCGAATCGGCACAAATCACGGATCGCTCAGCGATCGTATCATGAACCGTTACGGCGATACACCGCTTGGGATGGTGGAGAGCGCTCTCGAGTTCGCCCGTATCGCACGCGAACTCGATTACCACGCATTCATCTTTTCGATGAAGTCGAGCAATCCAAAGGTGATGATCGCAGCGTATCGTCTGCTCGTCGCCCGGCTCGCGGAAGAAGGACCCGATTGGAATTATCCCATCCATCTCGGGGTCACCGAAGCGGGCGAAGGCGAGGACGCGCGGATCAAAAGCGCGATCGGGATTGGTTCGCTTTTGCAGGATGGAATCGGCGACACGATCCGTGTTTCGCTCACCGAAGATAGCATCAATGAAATCCCAGTCGCGAAAGCGCTCGTGGAGATGGTGGCGACGCGCGAATCGGAAGGCGCAACTTCACATGGACGCGTGATCGAAGGACAATATGGTTTCGATCCCTTTTCTTACCGTCGACGCGAGAGCAGCGTGACCAAAGTCGTCGGAGTCGAAGACGACATTTTGTTAGGTGGCGATGAAACTGTCCGGGTTGCGATCCGGCAGGACAATTTTGAAAAGGTGGCGCACAAGGTGGATCAGATGGGCGATTTCAAGCCCGAATTCGTTTACGAGCAGTCCGGCATTGCGGAAGTCGATCCACGCGATGAGGCAAGCATCGCGATCGTGAACCAAAACTCGGACCCTAAGCTGGTGACGGTTGCGGACGGGCTCGACTTGCCTGTGGTCGGCGCCTACCGGCTGCTCGCGGCACAGTTGGAACCGCGGCATCCGATCCTGCTCAAAGATAGCCTGACGATTTCCACGGACCCGGCATCTGATTTCCTGCGCACTCTCCTTCGCGCCGCGATGAACATGGGTGCACTCCTTTGCGATGGAATCGGCGACGCAATTCTCGTCCAAGGCGAGCATGGGCCAGGGCAGGCATTGCGTTTGTCTTACAACATTCTCCAGGCGGCCGGGACGCGGATCTTTAAAACCGACTATGTCGCCTGTCCGTCATGCGGGCGCACGCTGTTCAACCTGCAAACCACCACGGCACGCATTAAGGCCGCCACTCTTCATCTGAAAGGAGTGAAGATCGCGATCATGGGCTGTATCGTGAATGGCCCGGGCGAGATGGCCGACGCTGATTTTGGCTATGTCGGCGGTGCTCCGGGGAAAGTAAATCTCTACGTCGGCAAAACGGCGGTCAAATTCAACATCCCTGAAGCCGAAGCAGTCGATCGCTTAAAAGACCTCATCCGTGAGCACGGCAAATGGGTCGAACCAACTGCCGACACGCCGCCCACGCGGCCGGCAGGCGCATTCGCAAACCGCTAACTCCTTCGCGCGACTCGTTGCCTAACGATTATCGCAGCAAAGCAATCTTGAAATGTTGGCCGCGCGGTTCCTTCTTCGCTCGCTCGTGCCTTCTCGAACGTTAGGAATAAAAAATTTCGTCTCGTGTAAAATTTTCTTGTCAGTTAGGTGACATTTCTGTCATTGTCAGAATTTCTTGCGCAAATTCACCTGGGTTTAGGGGCGCAAAATGGTGGCTACACAAAAACATGAAACCTTCACAACATAGAATCTGCTTCCCGGGGCGACCTGCGCGCTCCGCCGTGGCCATGGCTCTTTGCCTTGGTCTTATCGTGGGTGCGCTCGATGCGCGCCCAATTCCGCAAAACCTCGCCAATGGCCTGGATAAATTGGTTGAAAGCAACCAGATCCAAAAACAACAAAAAGCTCAGGGCCTTTCCGTCTCTGCGAACTTTGATGGTTATGCCACCCAGCAAGCGGCTGACTTCGCACAAATGGCAATTCAGGATGAAGATAGCGGTCGCTTTTTGGTCGATATCCATCCGAGCGGCATGGTGCCCTTGGATAAGCTGCTCGAGAAGATTGAAACCCGCTTTAAGTCCTTCACTCTTACTGCCAAGGATACCAAATACAAAGGTGCTGGCGTGCTGGAGGGCTTTCTTGCGCTCGATGATGCCGCGGCACTTGGTAACCTGTGGGGAGTTCGTTCCGTGCAACTGGGTCTAAAGCCGGAGCTAAGCCGCGCTGCTGCGGCAGGTAACGGCGGTATTCAGCCTGGCACTACCCTGACTGCTCTTGGCACCGCTTTCGATCAGGGTGTCTACGACCATCGGGTAGACCAGATCAATAAGTTCTACAACCCTGCGGCTAAGCGTGACTTTGAGGGTAGCGGCATGAGTATCGGCTTTATCTCCGATAGCATTGGCAGCATTGCCACCGACGTGACCAACTTCGATCTTCCCGGCGCCCCGAATAACCCGGTCAACACGCAGCCGGTAGTTATCCTGCAAGATATTCCGGGCACTAATGAAGGCCGCGGCATGGGACAAATCGTTTATAAGATGGCGCCAAAGGCGAGAATCGCTTTCGCTACCGCTAATGGCGGCGAAGTGGGCTTCGCGAACAATATTCGTGCTCTTGCCGGATTACCCGACTTTGTCTATCCCCCGGAAATCCAGCAGGGTTTCGCCGCTGATACGATCTGTGACGACGTAGGTTACAGCGATGAGCCCTTCTTCGAAGATGGTATCATTGGACAGGCTGTAAATGACGTCGCGGCAGCCGGAGTGTCTTACTTCTCCTCTGCGGGAAATGACATCGGCACTTATGACTACGATTCCGACTATCGTAATGTCCCGAATGGTCCACACGCGCTCGATGGCACCAATATTAACCTGACCGGCGTGCCGACCAACCTTTACCAGGGGGGTTTCCATAACTTCAATCCGAACCCGGGTCAGCAGGATGTTGCGCAAACCGTAAATGTCCTTACTTCCGGCGAGCCGGCGACGAACTTCCAATGGGATGACCCATACAATCAGATCTTAGTCTTCAACCCGAATCCGATCTTCACGGCTCACGCGGTGTATACCAATATGCCGCTGACCTTCATGACGCCCAGCCTTACCGCAGGAAAAAACTATGTCATCACGGTTACAGCTGACGAAGGTAGTTCTTTCGACGCGATCGTTACGGTGAAGGATCCGAATGGTAATATCGTGGTGGACAACCAGGATACGGGCACCGATGAAACCATTAATCTCTTCCCGCCGGTTACGGGCGTTTACTCGATCGTCGTGATGAACTTTGGCGGTACGACCGGAGCATTCACCGTCAATGTTTACAAAGGCAACAATCCACAAATTACGACTGATTTTAACCTCCTTGTTTTCGACAAAGAGGGTGACTATCTGAGCAATAGTTCGCTAACTGCCAACAACATTGCCAATAACGTTCCGTTCGAATTTGGCGCCACGAATGCGAAACTCGGTGAGACTCAGGTGCAGTACGTTATCGCCCGTTCCAGCATACCCACGGCCCCTAACCCTGCGACTCATGTCCGCTGGATCATTCGTGGTAATGGACTATCCGGTATCGGGCCGGCGGAGTATTTTACCTACAATACTCCTAACACCCATGGTCACTCAGTCGCGAATGGTTGTAATGGCACCGCAGCCTATGGCGTGTTCCGGCCGAGCATTCCGGAGTATTTCACTTCGCCTGGCCCAGCGACCATCTACTTCGACATCATGGGTAATCGTCTGCCTACTCCTGAGGTAAGGCTCCAGCCCAGCATCGCTGCGGCGGATAATGCTAACACCTCCTTCTTCGGTGGAGACGATCCGGGAGACTTGGATACCAAACCTAACTTCTCCGGCACGAGTGCCGCCGCACCGCATGCCGCAGCCATCGCCGCCCTCGTTCTCGAGGCTCATGGTGGACCGGGTTCGGTTACGCCAGACCAAATGAAATCGCTCCTGCAACAGAGCACTTTCCCGCATGATTTGGATCCTAACTCCGCCAGCGCCGCGGTCCAAACCACAGATCATGGTCACGTACAAATCAAGATTAACTCGGACCTTGGCTTGAACCCAAGTGCCGGTCTCGGCGATACCAACGCCTTTGTCATCAGCTATCGTGGCCCGGGCTCGATCACGAGCATTACCTTCAATCCAGAAGGCACGGCGCAGACTGCGGGTAACACTACTGGAGGCAACAATGGTCTGGATTTGACCAACACTTACTTTAGTAACATTTATCCGGGACTGGTCTGGGAACCCAATACCAAACCCTTTACCATGGGCAACTCTGTCGGTCTCGGCACCGGCGATGCGGTAGCGACCTTTAGTAATCAAGCCCCATTACCGTCGGTCGCGGGTCAGTGGTGGACAATGACCTTGACCTTCCCAAATAGTAACTTCACCGATGGTGATGAGCTGCATTTCGTGGTCGGTCACGGTCCGCAGCACAACCGCGTTGTGACCAATGGCACCGGCCAGGACGGCGGAGCGACTTCCACTTCCTTCGTTATGGCTGACTTGTTTGGCACCGAGACTCTTCTTCCTGCTGGCACGAAAGTCCAAGGAGGCATGACCTTTAGCGGCACGACTTCGACCGGCGCGACCTTCACTGGTGTGATGAGGAATAGGATCGGGCAAGGTTACTCCAAGACGGACGGCTTTGGATTCATCAATGCCGAAACGGCCGTTAAGGCGCAACTTCAGTAAGTGTTAGTGAGGTTGAACTAGCGGGGCGGCAGGCCAGCGATGGCCTGCCGTTCTTGCTTTTCGGGGTTCGTCACCGAATTCCTCGCCTTCGCTCTGCGGGTTGACGCCCGCCCTTCTTGCCTTGATATTCGGCCCTCCACGGCGCCCTCTGCGCCCAGCCGGCCGGCACAACGTGAGTTCAACCGCCAGCTTTCTCTTCGGAGGGCGCAGCTACGAAATGGATAAGATCCGCAACATCGCTATCATCGCGCACGTCGATCACGGGAAGACCACGCTCGTCGATCAACTCCTGCGCCAGTCCGGCACCTTCCGCTCCAATCAGAAGATCGAGGAACGGGTCATGGACTCGATGGATCTCGAACGGGAGAAAGGCATCACCATTCGCGCGAAGAATGCGGCTTTTAACTGGAACGGCTATCGCATCAACATTGTCGATACGCCGGGTCACGCGGATTTCGGGGGGGAAGTCGAGCGGATCATGAAAATGGTCGACGGAGTGTTGCTCGTTGTCGATGCCCACGATGGGCCACAGGCGCAAACGCGATTTGTCCTCAAGAAAGCGCTGGAGAACAGGGTCAAGCCGATCGTTGTCATTAACAAAGTCGATCGCGAAAACGCCCGTCCGCATAAGGTGCTCGACATGATTTTCGATCTTTTCGTCGAGCTGAAGGCAAACGATGAGCAGCTTGATTTCCCGATCATCTATGCCAGCGCGAAGAACGGTTTCGCGATGCGCGAGGTGCACGAGAACAGCGAAGACATGACGCCGCTTTTCGAGGCGATCGTGAAATACGTCCCACCGCCGGCGATCGCGAGCGAGCCGTATTTTCAGATGCTGGTTTCGAATCTGCACTACAGCGATTACCTCGGCCGCATCGCGCTTGGACGGATCGTAAGCGGGCGTGTCGCGGTCGGTGACTCGATCGTCTGCATCCATCGCGACGGGCGGCGCGAGCGCGCGACCGCGACCGCGCTTTTCACATACACTGGCTTGCAGCAGGTCGAGACCGAGCACGCCAGTGCCGGCGACATCGTCGGCCTGACTGGTTTCGAGGAAGTTTACATCGGGGAAACGCTAACCGATCGCGAGGAGCGAACGCCGCTCCAGTTTGTCGACATCGATCCGCCGACGATCCGGATGCGAATTCTGGTGAACGATTCACCTTTCGCCGGCCGCGAAGGAAAGTTCGTGACGGCCCGCCACGTTCGCGAGCGACTCGTGAGGGAAACCCGCGGCAATGTATCCCTTCAGGTAAGCGATACTGAGACAGGCGGTGCTTTCGAGATCAACGCGCGAGGTGAAATGCAGATCGCGATTCTCGTCGAGCAAATGCGCCGCGAAGGCTACGAAGTGATGGTTTCGCGCCCGGAAGTGATTTTTCACAGGGACGAACACGGCAACCTGCTCGAGCCGCTCGAAAATCTTTACGTCGAAGTCCCTAACGACAACCTGGGTGATGTTCTGCAATCGATCGCCGGCCGCAAAGGCGAGGTCACCGCGATGGACCACCATGCCAATCGCGTGTCGGTTGAAGCGACCATCCCAACCCGCGGCCTGATCGGTTTCGAAACTGATCTCGTGAACCTGACGCGCGGCGAAGGCATCATGAGCCACCTTTTCCGTGAATACGTTTCCTTTCGGGGCGAGATTGAAGGGCGCGGCCGGGGCGTGATGGTTTCGATGGAACCAGGAATCAGCACTGCTTATGCGCTCAACAACATCCAGGCCCGAGGAAAATTGTTCATTGGACCACAGGAGGAAATTTACGCCGGCATGATTGTCGGCGAGAACGCGCGACCGGAGGACCTGCCGGTTAATCCCTGCAAAGCCAAACATCTGACGAACATGAGGAGCCAGGGCGACGGCAAAGGCATTCAGCTCGAGGCTCCGCTGAAGATGAGCCTGGAACGCGCGATCGAGTACATCGACGCCGACGAATACGTCGAAGCCACCCCGAAATCGCTCCGTCTGCGCAAGCGAATCCTCGACGCCACCGCCCGCAAGCGCGCAGCCAACGCCGTAGCGGCCTAACGAATAGCACGTCGCTTGACCCACGCTCCCCAGTCGTTACTCTCGCTGACGGAAAGGAGCGAGCGATGAAAACCGAAGTCCGGATCGAGTATTGCGTGGTCTGAAACTACACGCCGAAGGCCGTCAGTTTGGCGACCAAGATTCTCGAACTCGGCGATCGGATCGCGTCGCTCACGCTGGTTCCATCCGGCGGCGGCGCCTTCGAAGTCACCGCCAATGGCAAAAAGGTCCATTCCAAACTGGAAACCGGCGAATGGCCGGACTTCGACGAAATCGTTAGGCAACTCAAGAAGGCCTAAGCCTAACGGATTTGAAAACCAGAAATCCCGGAAGGGATCTGAAAAACAGGTTCTAGAACGGCCGGAGCGAGGCTCGGGCCTTCAACTCGCAGATGTTTTTCGCCTCGGCACCTTTTCTTTCTGCTTTTCTGTTTTCCACATTTTCCTCGTCCGGAGAGTGAACGGTGCCTGGTGGCCCGCGCGGTCTTCAAAACCGTTGTCGGCTCGTTGTACGGGCCGGGGTAGGTTCGATTCCTATCCTCTCCGCATTTTTCGTGAAAGCAGAGGAATCTGGAAATCGGAAAGCCAGAAAGAACCTCGATTAGAAAGTTCTTTCTATCGACCCTTTTGGTTTTCCGGCTTTCAACTTCCATTCTTTTATCAGTCGAAAGGAGGTGACACACGATGTCGCGTGAGCAGATCCGCAAGCTGACCTCGCTCTCCTCCTGTGCCGGTTGAGCTTCGAAGCTGAGCCAGCAGGCCCTGGCGCAAGTTTTGCGTCAGCTACCGCAGTATCCGAATCGCAACGTCCTCGTCGGTTCCGCGACGGCGGACGACGCCGGTGTTTTTCGTCTCGATCGTGACCGCGCTCTTGTGCAAACGACCGACTTTTTCACTCCCATCGTGGATGACCCCTTCGCCTACGGCCAGATTGCCGCCGCTAACGCTCTCTCCGACATTTTCGCCATGGGCGGTCGTCCGCTCACGGCGCTCAATCTCCTGGGCGTGCCTAACGAACTCATCCCGCCCAAGACGATTGCCGATATCCTGCGCGGCGGTCTGGAAAAGGCGCGCGAAGTCGGGTGCGTCGTCATCGGTGGCCACACCATTCGCAATCCTGAACCGATCTATGGCCTTGCCGTCACCGGCGTTGTTTCGCCAAAGAAAATGCTGACCAACGCGAGAGCGAAGCCGGGCGATTTGCTTGTTCTCACGAAACCATTAGGCACAGGGATCGCAACAACCGGACTGAAACGTGGCCTAACGAGTAGCGTGCTTTCCACCGCGGTCGTAAAAATCATGGCAAAGGTTAATGTCGTCGGCGCCGAGCTGGCCGAGCGCGGACTCGTTAGGGCGGCAACCGACATCACTGGCTTTGGCTTGCTCGGCCATCTCGCATCGATGTGCCGGGCCAGCGGCGTGAGCGCCGAAATCTCATGGCACGAAGTTCCGATTCTGAGCGACGAGATTCTCGATCTTATCGCCCAAGGCTGCGTCCCTGGCGGCACAAAACAAAACCTAACCACGGCCAACGCAGTCACCTTCTGGGGCAAGACTCCAGTGCGCCAACGATTGCTTCTGACCGATGCCCAAACGAGCGGCGGTCTCCTGCTTGCGGTTCCGCCGCGAAAATTGAAGGCCGTCATCGATCTTTTCAAGAAACATCGAACTCCTGCGCGCGCCGTCGTCGGGCAGATCACGCAGCGGGGCAAACGATTAATCAGCCTTCGTGAAGGCAAATGACGACGCACCGCGCTATTCCTGCGGTCGGAAAACTGTTGGAGGAACTCGGAGAATTTGACCTGCCGCGTCCAATAGTCGCACGACTCGTTAGGCAACATCTCGCTCATCTTCGAACCAACAATGAGATTCCTGCGCGTGATGAAATTATCAGAGCCGTTCGCGAGAATATCGCGCGACTCGAGCAGGCTCGCCTCCAGCCAATTGTCAACGGCACCGGCATCATTCTGCATACCAACTTCGGCCGCGCCCCGCTCGGTCCCGCGACGCTACGCGCGCTCAACCAGATCGCGGGCAATTACAATAATCTCGAATACGATCTCACGACCGGCAGCCGTGGCCGGCGTGGCGCTTCACTTGAGTCAGCCCTTGCCCTGCTTTGCCAGAGCGAAGCCGCCACCGTGGTCAACAACTGCGCCGCGGCGCTCGTTCTGATCGTTAGGCATTTCACGAAAACAAAACCGGAGGTGATCATCTCCCGGGGAGAACTTGTGCAGATCGGTGATGGATTTCGGATTGGAGAAATCGTTGCGGCCGCTGGCGCACGGTTGCGGGAAGTCGGGGCAACGAACAAGACAACGCTGGACGATTATGCCTCCGCCATCGGCTCCGAGACCGCGCTTATCCTGCGCGTGCACCAAAGCAACTTCTTCATGAGCGGTTTCGCCGAGGTTCCGCCTAATGACCAGATCGCGCGGCTGGCGCGCGCCCGGCGTATACCGCTTGTGACTGATCTCGGCAGCGGGGTGGTCTTCCCGCCCGAAAAACTTAATCTGCTCGAGGGCGAGCCGACACCGGCTCAAACTCTAAAGAGCGGCGCGGCCCTCGTCTGCTTTAGCGGCGACAAACTCTTTGGCGGTCCGCAGGCTGGAATTATCGTCGGCAAGAAAACATTGATCACTGCCGTGAAGCGCGAACCGCTTTTTCGCGCCTTGCGCTGCGATAAGCTGATCTTTGCTGCGCTCCAGGCGATTGTCGACGCTCACTTGCGACAGGATTGGCAGGAAATTCCAGCCATTCATCTCCTCCAGGTGTCCCTCGACCATCTGCGAACACGCGCTGACACATTCGTTAGGCAACTGGCTGACCTCCCGCTGCAAATCCGCGTGATTGATTCAACCGGCGAGATGGGCGGCGGCACTTTGCCCCGCACCGCTATTCCCTCGATCTCCCTCGAGTTGAGCGGCGGATTTCTTTCGCCTGACGAATTGGCTCTGCGCCTGCGCCACACCACACCGCCGGTTATCGGCTACATCATGCGAGGAGGGGTTCGGCTCGACCTCCGCACTATCTTCCCCAAACAGGATGAGGTCGTCGTAAACGTGCTGAGAAGATGCCTAACGAAGCCAGCGTGAGGCATTTCATCCTCGCCACAGCCGGGCATGTCGATCATGGCAAGACCGCACTTGTCCAGGCGCTAACCGGCATCGACACCGATCGTTTACCAGAGGAGAAAGCCCGCGGAATCACAATCGATCTCGGGTTCGCGCATCTCGCGCTGCCTGGTTTTTCGGTCGGCGTGATCGATGTTCCCGGGCACGAAGATTTTGTGCGCAATATGATCGCCGGTGTCGGAGCGATCGATCTTGCTCTCTTTGTCGTCGCAGCGGACGACGGCTGGATGCCGCAGACCGAGGAGCATTTGCAGATTCTCAGCTATCTCGGCGTTACTCGAGCGGTCGTTGCCCTAACGAAGTCCGATCTCGGCAAAGTGGAAGAGCGGTCCGCAGAGATTCGCGAGCAATTGCGCGACACCCTTTTCGCCTCAGCGCCAATCGTTGCCACGTCAATACGACCGCAGGCCGGGGTCGAGGAGCTTCGCCTCGCCCTAACGAATGAGTTTGCGCAACTGGCGAAGCCGCGTGATGTCGGCAAGCCACGGCTCTTTGTCGATCGCGTCTTCAGCGTGCATGGCAGCGGAACAATCGTGACCGGCACATTGAGCGGCGGAAGTTTCACCCGCGGCGAAGATGCTCTGGTTCAGCCACAGAATCGCACCGCGCGAATCCGTGGTTTACAGAGTCACAATCAGCCGCTTGAAATCGCCGGTCCGAGGCGGCGTTTGGCGTTAAACCTCGTTGATCTCGCGCCCGACCAAGTGTCGCGCGGATCGACAATCTGCGCGGCGCGCAACGCCAGCGGGGTTTCGCATGTGATCGATGTTTTGCTCAATCGATCGCCACGACTGCCCTCCAGCACGCGACCGATTCGTAACGGTGCGATGCTCAATTTGCATTTCGGTAGCGCGCGGATCCCCGCCCGGGTGCAGTTACGCGACCGTGGTGAATTATCGCCGAACGAAAACGCGATCGCGCGACTTCGATTAGCCGAGCCCGTCTGCGCCTTTCTGGGCGACCGCTTCATCCTGCGCGATGCGTCCGAGCGACAAACGATCGCCGGGGGAGTCGTTCTCGATGCAACGCCAACCGTAAACAAGTTTCGCTCCAGCGGACAGTGCACATTGCTCGATCGACGCGCACCTGTGCCTAACAACCTTCAAACGGCGCTGTGCACACAACTGGAGCGCGATCACTTCGCCACTCACGCCGACTTGCTGGGTAATGTTCCGTTCTCCAAAGAGGAGGTGGCGACGGTACTAAGGGAATTGGGCGCGAGCAGCCGCATCTTCCTGGAAGAGAAAATGGCGGTGGACGCCAATTGGTGGAAATCACTTCGCCAATCTGCCGCGCGGTTGGTGGACGCGGAACACGGTGCGCATCCGGAGCGACAGGGGCTCGAGATTAATCGTCTGCGCGAAGGGCTTCAGGTCACGAGCCCTGATTTGTTTGCCGCGCTCGTGCGCGCGCTGGCGGAAGATGGATACCGACAGGAAGGAGCAACGCTGCGCCGTGCCAGCTTTCAGCCATCACTTCCGCCAAACTTGCACGCAGCGGGAGAGAGGATTCGAACGGCGTTGCGAGCGCGTCCACTCGATCCGCCGGCGCGCCGGGAACTTGCGACCGATGCGGCTGCGACTCAGGTTCTGCGGTTTCTTTGTGAAACAGGTGAACTAGTCGCCCTGACCGAGGACCTCGTCGTCAGTGCCGAAGGGATCACAAAGCTACGAGCGGCGATTGAGCAGCAATTGCGCGTTGGAAAAAGCGCGACCGTGAGCGAGTTGCGCCGGGCAACGGGGACGACACGTCGAGTGATCGTGCCATTACTGGAATATTTCGATCGGGTCGGGCTAACGAGACGCTCCGGTGATCGCCGGACGCTTCGTTAGGCGCGTCGTTGCGCGGCAAAGACTGCTTCCGGGTCGCGGCCGGAATCGCGACCGGCTTCAATCCAACCGTAGCGGCTGCTGAGAGCGCCGAGGAGGAAGGACACAGCCGCCCACGGTACCAAGTTCGTTAGGCGAAAGACAATCGCGAGCGGACCCGAAAGAATTTCGCCCAGCCGCACCAGCCAGCCCGCACGACCACGGTGCAAAGCGCGATCAGCCGCGCCATGCCTGTCGAACTCGAGCCAAACCCAAAGGAGCGTCTCAACGCAGGCCGCGACCAGTCCAATTACCCAGAGTGGTCGAATTTGAAAACCACACAATTCCAGAATCGCAGAGGCGCAGCCGAGGCCAGCCGTGCCGAAGTGAATTGGAAGCAGAACCCGGTGGAGATTCCAGGCCGGGATCACGGTCGCCCCGATAAGCACGCCTGTGTAGGTTGCGAGCGCGAGACCGGCGATTGCAGCCGCAAAGGTGAGCAACGCAACGACGAAGAGGACGAGAAGATAAATGGAAGGCGCGAAAGCCTGGTTCACGTAAAGCACCATGATGAGCCAGGCCGGAACGGCGAAGGCGCCGAAGAGGCTGAGAATCCAGACGCCGACAGACATCGGAGAACGATGTTTAAGGACGCGCAGCATGTTGAGGAAAAGTTGCGGCCGTCCGAGATCCATCACGAGGAGGATGGGCGAAAGAAGCGCGCCGATGCCGGCGATCCAAAGCGCGAAATGGGCCAACTCGATTTTCCCGAGGAGAAGCGCGGTGAACGCGATGAGAGGCGCCATTCCGGCTGCACCACCGACAAAAAAGTAGAGCGGAATCTCCCAAGTCCAAACTGGCGGCCTAACGACCGCCTCACCATAATAGCCCGCATAGCGCGGGACGGGACCCCCTGCGACATCGACGCCGCGACCCTGGATCGGTGCGCCATGCTTTGCCTGTTCGCGCAAAGCCTCAAGATGAGATTCAAAATTCCCTTCGATTTCGCGCGCCATTTTTAGAAGAAAGCGAAAGCAAGAGCAACGACCGCGATTGCGGCGATTGCGGTGACAGCGGCGGCAAGCCAGGAGGATTTTAGATAGATGGTGGGTACCTCTGGTTTTGGGGGAAGGCCATACGGCTCCGGTTCGCCTAACAAAAGGAAGAAGGCGTGAAGACCACCGACCGAAGTGTCCTGTGGATCGTAAAGTTGTGCGTCGGTGTAGCCACCCTCGCGCAGATGACGGACACGATCGTTGGCGCGGGCGCGAAGATCGTCGAGGCGACCGAAGACGATCGACTCAGTCGGGCAAACCTTGGCGCAGGCGGGAGTGAGTCCGCTCTTTTGCCGGTCGTAACAAAAGGTGCACTTGAATGCGCCACCGGCATCAGGCAGCGGCTGCGGGCGGCGATCGATCACGCCGAAGGGACAGGAGACAACGCAATAACCGCAACCATTGCAGACATCGTCTTGCACAAGAACGGAGCCGACTTCGGTCCGCACGATGGAACCCGTCGGACAGGCTTCGAGGCAGCCGGCTTCTTCGCAATGTTTGCAGACATCGGAAAGAAAGACCCAGCGAAACGGATCTTCGCCGTCATCGCCATTGCCTAACGACATCGGACCGGCGATCTGGTTTCCCTTTGCGAGATCCTGCTCGAGGAATAGGACATGCCGCCAGGTCGATGCGCCAAGGTGACCGGTGTTGTCGTAAGAATTTCCCGACCATGTGAACCCGTCATCCGGAACCTGGTTCCATTCTTTGCACGCGACCTCGCAAGCCTTGCAGCCGATGCAAACACTCGGGTCGGTGAAGAATCCCACCTCGACGCGATCGTGCACGTAGGAATGTTTCCGCTGATTGGTGCTTTGAATTCCTTCGCCAATCATCGTGAGTCGGTCTTTCCGTGTTGGCCGTGACCACCAGCTCCTGGGCCCGGAGAGGCGCGCGGTGGCGGTTGTTCTGGATGCAAATTTGGTGGGCCACCCGTAGGCACATACTTCTTGATCCATTCCTCGAACGCCGGTCCGCGTGGCATTCTGCCCGGGACAATATTGCAAGCCATCGCCTTGGCTTCCATGATCGTGACGTTCGGCTCGCCGGAAATCGGAACCAAATCATTGGTGGCGCTACCCTTCACCGGTCCGGACGAACCGAAATGAAAGGGCATCGCAATTTGATGCACGGTCCTTCCGTTAAGTTGAACCGGTCGCATGCGGCGACTAACGAGTGCGCGCGATTCGATTGCTCCGCGCAAACTCACAATCGAGATGAAATCGCCGTTGTTGATCTTCAGCTCGGCAGCGAGCTCAGGCGACATTTCCGCGAACAGTTCGGGTTGCAACTCGGCAAGATGGCTGAGAAATCGCGACATGCCGCCAGCCGTATGATGCTCCGTTAGGCGATACGTTGTAAGGACAAATGGAAATCGCGGATCGCCCGGTGCCGCAAACCGATTTTCCTGGCGTGTGAACCAATTCACCACCGGATTGGTGTCGCGCGAATACAGCGCGTTGTGCACCGGCGACTCGAGTGGTTCATAGTGCGTCGGCATCGGACCGTCCTGCAAACCTTTTGGGACATGTAGCCACCCGAGACCGTCTTCGTGCAAGATGAAGGGCGCGTCACCCGGAATGCCAGCGAGTCCGCTTTCGCTTCCAGTTGGGCGATAATCGGGCGACTTGTCCGGGACAAAATCAGGAACGTCGATTCCGCCCCATTTGCCTTGCGCCTGGTCCCACCACACCAATTTCTTCCGTTCGCTCCACGGCTCGCCGGTCGGTTTGGCGCTGGCTCTATTGTATATAATACGTCGATCGGCCGGCCAGACGAACCCCCAGCCGTGGCCAAGATAGTTTTTCGAATTCCGTGAGTTCGCCTTGTTAATCTTGTCCGGACCGAGAACGCCGGAATAAATCCAACCGCCGCATGCGGTCGAACCGTCGGCTTTCAGTTTACCAAATCCATCCACCTGCGGACCGTGATGCGGATTGCCCTCCCGATCGACGCCACCGAAGACCACTCCATCGGCGCCTGGCTGGGGATTCGTGTACCAACCGTTGATTTCGGCCAGCACAGATTCCATCTGCGGTTCACCGAGCTCATCTTCCGGGTACCACCAGTCGAGCGCGCGCAACGATTCATCGAGGGGATCACTCGATTGCTTCGCCTTCGCGATCAAACGCAAAGCGAGTTGATGCATGAACCAACCTTCCGAGCGCGCATCGCCCGGCGGATCGACCGCTTTCTCGCGCCACTGCAACATGCGTTGCGTTTGCGTGAACGCGCCTTCCTTTTCCGCGTGCCCCGCGGCCGGGAAAAAGAAAACTTCCGTCTCGATGTCTTCCGCCTTTAATTCGCCGCGCTCGATCTCGGGCGAGTCGTACCAAAACGTCGCGCCTTCGATCTCGACCATGTCGCGCACGACCAGCCATTTTAACTTCGCGAGCGAGGTTCGCTGGAAGCGCGAATTGGCCGCGGCCACCGCCGGGTTCTGGCCCATCATGAACATGCCTTCCATTTTTCCGTCGGCCATGTCGTAGAGATATTCGAAGAACGAATGGTTGCCGGTGAGCTTCGGGACCCAGCTGTAGCCAAAATCATTTTCGGCGGTCGCCTTCTTCCCATAGTAAGCCTTCATTAAGCTGATGAAGTAGCTCGGATAATTGTTCCACAGTCCGGTCGGCTTGGTTTGATGGGCGAGGTAATCCCGCAACGTCTCTTCCGTCCCGTCGCCCTTCGGCATTGAGAGATAACCGGGTAAGATGTCGTAGAGCGTCGGGATGTCAGTCGAGCCCTGAATCGATGCATGACCACGCAGGGCCATGATGCCGCCGCCGGGACGCCCAATGTTGCCGAGCAACAGTTGCAGGATCGACGCAGTCCGGATGATCTGAACGCCTTTCGAATGTTGCGTCCAGCCGAGCGCATAACAAATCGCGGCGGTTTTGTCTGGACCCGACGCCCTAACGAGTGCGTCCGCGACCTTGTGAAAAAGCGCGGGTGAGATACCGCAAATCTTCTCCACCATCTCGGGCGTATAACGAGCGAAGTGGCGTCGCAGCGTTTGAAACACACAGCGCGGATGTTGCAGGGTCAGATCGCGCTCGGGGAAACTGAGCTCCGGGTGACCTTCGTAGAACCAGGTCTCTTTGTCGTAGACGCGTTGCTGTTCGTTCCAGCCGGAGAAATAGCCAGTTTCTCCTTCATCGGTATCGCGAAAATCTTCGCGCAGAATGCAGGATGCATTGGTGAAATGAACGACGTAATCACGGAAGAAAAAATTATTCTCAATAATGTGCCTAACGAGTCCTCCGAGGAACGCGATGTCGCCCCCGGCGCGCATTGGCACCCAGATGTCGGCCAGCGCACTTGTGCGCGAAAACCGCGGATCGACATGAATGATGGTCGCGCCGCGTTCCTTTGCCTTCATCACCCAGCGGAAGCCGACCGGATGCGCTTCGGCCATGGACGAACCTTCGATTAAAATGCAATCGGCGTTGGCGAGATCTTGTTGCGCGCTCGTAGCTCCGCCCCGGCCGAAGGAGGTGCCCAGACCGGGCACCGTGCTGCTATGTCATATCCGCGCTTGGTTGGATATGCACACCATCCCCAGGCCTAAGGTAAATAGCTTCCGGATAAGATAATTTTCTTCGTTATCTAAAGTAGCTCCGCCGAGATGGCAGATCGCGGTCGTGTGGTTGATGGTCGCGCCCTTTTCGTTCTTGTGTACGAAGGTGCGCTTGCGCGATTCCCACACGCGATCCGCCACCATGTCCATCGCCAGATCGAGCGAAATCTCCGTCCATTCTTTCGCGCGCGCCGCCCGATATTTCATTTTCGTCTCGCGGCGCGAATGGGTCAGCAATTGATACGAAGCCGCGCCTTTCGGGCAAAGATTTCCCTGACTGATCGGCGACTCCGGATCGCCCTCGATCGAGATCAGCTTTCCGTTTTTGTGATAGACGAGCTGGCCACAGCCGACGCCGCAGTAGGGACAAACCGAGCGTGCGACTTTCGCGTCATCGATGCGGGCGTGCATCGCCCGTGTCTTTTCCGACATCGATTCGAGGCCGGTCCCATCTTTGCGCCCAAGGATTTGCCTAACGAGCGGCCAACTCGAAATCAGGTCGTCCATTGCCATAGTTACGCAGCGAAGCAACGCGGTGGTTGCCAAAAATTGTCACGGTAAACGAAAGCATGCGAGCGAAAATCCTAGCTCGCGCGTGGCGGCCTAACGATCAGCGGCAGAGCAATCGAAACCGCCATCACGATCGCAATGACGTGCAACGCGCCGGCGTAATGCCCGGTTGTTTCTCGCATGCGCGCGATGTAGAGCGGGCCGACCACGCTGGCAAAACTCCAGGCCGTCAGCATGAGCCCGTAGATCGGCGCGACGTTTTTCGAACCAAAATAATCGGCCGTGAATGCCGGCATCGTACCGAAGCCGCCGCCATAGCACATGAGGATAATGAAGGTCACTGTCGTCATGGTGGAAGGCACGCTGACCTTGGGCACGAGCCAAAAGAGCACGATCTGCAAGAGGAACATCATCATGAAAGTCACGCGCCGGGTGAACAGATCGGAAGTCCAGGCCCAGAAGATGCGTCCGAAAGCATTTCCAAGGCTGGCAATGCCGACCATTCCGCCGGCGACGATCGCGCTCACCTTGGTCAGCTCCTGAAAGATCGGCGATTCCTGAGAGATGATCGAAATGCCGGCGCAAGTGTTAAGGAAGAGGATCGCCCAGAGCGCCCACCACTGCCAGGTCTTGAGCGCTTCGGAGATGTAATAGTCGCGCGTCGCTCGTTGCGCGGTCTGCTTTGCGCTTGGCGTCCAGCCGGCAGGCGACCAACCGTCCGGCGGATTCTGCATGAACATCGCGGCGATGATCGCGACGATAAAATAGGCGATCCCGAGATAGGCGAAGGTTTGCAGTACCCCGACCGACTTGATGAGACGAGTCGCGACCGGGGCAGTAATGAGTGCGCCGGCGCCGAAACCACCGACCGCGATGCCGGTGATAAGACCGCGCCGATCGGGAAACCATTTCACCAGGACGGCCACCGGGACGATATAGCCGAAGCCGAGTCCAAGCCCGCTGATGACACCGTAGCTCATGTAGAGCCACCAGAGTTTGTCCGCGGAAAAGCTGGCCAGGAAAATGCCCAGTCCGTAAAGCACCGCCGCGGTCAGGGCGACGATGCGCGGGCCTTTACGATTCATCCAGAGCCCCCCGAAGAAAGAGGCGAAGCCCACCATGAAGATGCTGATGGTGAAGGTGAGAGTGACTTGCGAGATGCTCCAGCCGAATTGTTTCGACAAGGGGACGCGAAAGACACTCCAGGCATAGACGGCGCCGAGCACGACCTGAAGGAAGATGGCAGCAATGGCAATAACCCAACGATTCGCAGTACGCATATTAATGATCCGCCTACCGATTAGGCACGAGAATGTCGAGCCTCATTTTCGCGCGAAGAAGAGTCGCGGGGCCGAAACGCACGAAGTTGGTTAACGAGCGCCACGGCACGAGTCTAGGCCAGCGTCTCCGTGCGCGATCGCATTGCTTTAGAACACTACCTGAAGGCGCAGGAGCACCTCGTCGAATTGATCCTCTCCGAGATCCGGATTCGCCTCTCGAAAATCCGACCAGGTGTGCACATAATCGGCCATCATTTTTACATTGTCGCCGTGCACATAATAGTTGAGACCGCCGGTGATGGAGTGGATACCGTCATTGCCGAACTGCCCAGGATTGAGCGCTTCCCACTTTACGACTGCCTGAAGCTTTTTTGGCAGAAGGAAATAGCTCCCCTGAATATAGTAACCATTGGTCACAAAGCTGGGCATTGCCGGGACGCCGTTCACTTCGCGGCCGTCGACGTGTTCTTCAAGATATTCTGCGATGAGATCGAACCGTCCCAGTCGCACCCAGGCATCAAAACTAAACGCATTGCGTTCGTCTGCACTCGTTAGGGTAAACGAGGAGAGCGAGCCGTCAGGACCCACTTTCAAGTTGAGCGCGGGCGAGATATTGGTGCCGGCATCGTCCCGGCTGTGGAAATAGTCAGCGCCCAATTTGAGGTACGAGTCTTGTCCCATGATCTGGCCCTTGAACGGTTGGAGCTCGAGTCGCGTGACATACATGAATTCGTTGTTGTCGTTGTTATTGAAGTTGCGCCCGTTGCCGTTGAAGACGCCGCCGTAGTAAGTGAGAAGATCTTTTTCATCGGGAAAAGCGTTCGTCAGCGGTTTGCCCCAGATCATGGCGCCGATCTGGCGCTCGGGCACGATCGCACCAGTCGGCAAGCTGCGTTCGATCGTGTAGATCAGTGTGTCAGGTGTGAGATTTTCGAGACCGAAAGGAGCTTTCCATTGCCCAACGCGCACGTTTGCTTCCGGCACGCCATGCCAGTTGATGAAAATGTCCGTGGCGGAAAATTGGGTGCGATTGGAAGTCGAGGTCGTCGTGGTCGTCAGTACGCCGTCCTTCAGAGTCGCCTTGCTCAGTGCGGTAACCGCCGCGTCGCTTTGCTCGAAGTCGCCCTCGACCTTGAAGTCAAATTGATCGGTGTAATCTCCGGTGATGGAAATGCGCGCGCGGCGCAGACGGAAACGATCTTTCAGCGCCGTCAGGCCAAAGCGGCCTTCAAAGGCTGAGACATCGCCATCTTCAAAATTCATCTGCACATAACCGCCAAGGGTGAGCTTGTATTCCGGACCAGCGGCGTGGACTTCCACCGTGCCAGGCGAAGGCGCGGGCGCGGCAAAGACCGCTTTGTTGTCATTGCCTGCCGTGGGCGCTTTTTCGCCGCCTATCACAGGGGCAAAAGGACTACGCGCCTTCAGTTGTTTGACCTCGTCTTCCAGTTGCGAGTTGCGCTGCTGGAGTTGCTTGACGGCCTGCTCAAGATTTTGCAGGCGATCCGCTTCAGAGCCTTGGCTGGACCCCTGCCCTCGAGCGGGAAGCGTGAGAAGAGCGAACAAAACAAAGGATGCAATGGCAGTGATTTTCATGCAATTCGTGCCGCTTTTACCATCTCGGGTTGCGGTGTAAACAAAATTTCTGTTACATTCATGTGCCATTTGCTTGAGCGACGTAGTCAATTAGCAAGGCCGGTGCCTCTGGTTAGGGCGATGGGCGATTCGCCGATTATCATGTCGCTTCAAAGAAGCCGAACGCCGCTGGAACTAGGACCGCCATGATACTCCTGCAAGCTTTTCACGGTCATGGCTCCTTTTTGTAGGGACCGAATGCCTTTCGCACTCGCCATTGCGGCGCGCAGCGTTGTCATGATGGGAATCTTTTCCCCCAACGCGGCCGTGCGGATTTTCACTTCATCCTTGCGCGGGATTTTGCCGCTCGGGGTGTTGATGATGAATTGAATCATGCCGTTTTTTACCAGATCAAGAACATTGGGCCGACCCGCCCCAATCTTGAATACCCTGCTCACGGGAATTCCAGCCGCGGAAAGCGCGGCAGCAGTCCCTTCGGTCGCAACAATGCCAAACCCAATCGCGGCATATTCGCGCGCGACCACGATGACGTTCTGCTTGTCGCTGTCCTTAACACTGATGAAAACGTTACCTGCGCGCGGCAGCGGCCATGAGCTGGCAAGCTGCGCTTTGGCATAGGCCAGCCCCAGGTCGGCGTCGATCCCCATCACTTCGCCGGTCGATTTCATCTCCGGGCCTAACGAGATATTGACGCCTTCAAAACGGAGGAAGGGAAAGACCGCTTCCTTGACGGAATAATGCAGCGGTAAAATTTCATCGGTGAAGCCAAGTTCGCCTAACGAAATTCCGGTCATGACTTTCGCTGCCAGTTTGGCCAACGGAACACCGATTGCCTTGCTCACGAACGGTACAGTGCGCGAGGCACGCGGATTCACTTCCAGGACATAAAGTTTCTCGTCCTTAACCGCGAATTGAACATTCATCAGTCCGCGCACATTCAGCTCGCGCGCCATCGCTTTGGTCGCCCGTTTGATCTCGTCGAGGATGGCGCGCGAAAGAGAAAAGGTCGGGACGACACACGCGCTGTCACCACTGTGAATTCCGGCTTCTTCGATGTGTTCCATGATCGCGCCGACGACTGCGGTTTCACCATCGGCTATGCAATCGACATCGACTTCGATCGCATCTTCCAGGAAACGATCGACCAGCACCGGGCGCTCCGGACTTACCTCGATCGCGCTCTGCATGTAACGGCGCAGATCTTCAGGATGATAAACTAATTCCATCGCCCGACCGCCGAGAACGAACGATGGCCTAACGAGAACCGGGTAACCAATTCGGTCAGCAATTTCGACCGCTTCCTCCTCGCTTGTCGCGGACCCACTGGGAGTCTGGCGCAGACCCAATCGGTCGAGCGTTTCGGCAAAGAGTTTACGGTCTTCCGCCAGCTCGATGCTCTCCGGCTGAGTACCGATGATCGGCACGCCGGCTGCCTTCAGCCCGGCCGCCAGGTTGAGCGGTGTCTGTCCACCGAACTGAACAATCACGCCTTCGGGTTTTTCCTGCTCATAAATATTGAGCACGTCCTCGTGCGTCAGCGGTTCGAAGTAGAGTTTGTCGCTCGTGTCGTAATCGGTCGAAACCGTTTCCGGATTCGAGTTGACCATGATGGTCTCAATCCCCAGCTCACGCAGGGCGAACGCCGCATGCACGCAACAATAGTCGAATTCGATCCCCTGACCGATGCGATTGGGTCCGCCGCCGAGGATCATGATTTTGCGTTTGGCGCTCGCGCGCTGCTCGTTCTCGTCCCCGTAGGTTGAGTAATAGTAAGGCGTGTAAGCCTCAAACTCCGCCGCACAGGTATCGACCAGGCGGTAAGTCGGGATCACGCCAGCCGCGATTCGTTGTGCGCGGATTTCCGGTTCGTCACGCCCTAACAAGTGAGCCAGCTGACGATCGGAAAAGCCCAGCTTTTTGGCCCGGCGCAAGCGGCGAGTCGAGAATTCGCGGTCCACTGTCGAAGCCTCCTTCGGCAGGATGATGGATTTCGATTGCAGCCCCGCCGCCTCCTTCACCACCTGCGCGATATTCTGCAAGAACCACCTGTCGATTTTCGTTAGGTCAAAAACCTCCTCGAGCGATAATCCCTCCTGAAAAGCCTGTGCCAGATAGAAAATACGTTCGGCATTTGGCACGCTCAGGTTCCGGCGCAGCGTCTCTTCGTCGACCCGCCCGTTCTGCCCGTCACAACAAAGACCAAAACGTTTGATCTCCAAGCTGCGCAGCGCCTTTTGCAACGCTTCCTTAAATGTGCGTCCAATCGCCATCGCCTCACCGACGCTCTTCATCCGCGTCGTCAGGGTGGGATCGGCCTCCGGGAATTTCTCGAAGGTGAAGCGTGGCACCTTCACCACGCAATAGTCGATCGTTGGCTCAAAGCTCGCGGGTGTTTCCCGGGTGATGTCGTTGCGGATTTCGTCAAGGGTGTAACCGACGGCAAGTTTGGCCGCAATTTTTGCGATCGGAAATCCCGTTGCTTTCGATGCCAGCGCGCTCGAACGCGAAACGCGCGGGTTCATTTCGATCACGACCATGCGCCCGTTTTCCGGATTGACCGCAAACTGAATGTTTGACCCGCCGGTCTCGACGCCAATCTCACGAATGACAGCGAATGAGGCATCGCGCATCGCCTGATACTCCCGGTCGGTCAGGGTTTGCGTCGGCGCGACAGTGATCGAGTCGCCGGTGTGAACACCCATCGGATCGAGGTTTTCGATCGAGCAGACGACGACGCAGTTGTCAGCTCGGTCGCGCATCACCTCCATCTCAAATTCCTTCCAGCCTAACAAGGACTCCTCAATCAAAACCTCGTGGACCGGTGAGCGATCGAGCCCCTGTTCGACAATCAACTCGAGCTCTTCGCGGTTGTAGGCGATACCGCCGCCCGAGCCGCCCAGAGTAAACGCCGGCCGAATGATAAGCGGAAAACTTCCAATCTGACTGGCGACTCGCGCCGCGTCCTCGAGCGAGCGCGCGATCCCGGAGCGAGGAATGTCGAGTCCGATCCTGAGCATTGCCTCCTTGAAAAGCTGACGGTCTTCGCCCTTCGCGATCGCTCGTGCGTTGGCTCCGATGAGTCGAACATTGTGCCTAACGAGTGCGCCGGTGCGATTCAATTCCATGGCAGCATTGAGCGCGGTTTGGCCGCCCATGGTCGGCAGAATGGCATCCGGCTTTTCGCGTTCCAAAATCGCCTCAATAATCTCGGGGGAAATGGGCTCGATGTAGGTGTGATCGGCAAACTCCGGATCGGTCATGATTGTGGCCGGGTTGGAATTCACGAGCACGACCTGATAGCCTTCCTCGCGCAAAGCCTTGCAAGCCTGGACGCCGGAATAATCGAACTCGCAGCCCTGCCCGATGACGATTGGGCCCGAGCCAATGAGGAGAATCTTGTGCAGCTGATTGTTCCGCGGCATGCGCAGCGGGAGCGTATGCAAAAAGCGGTCGAATGGAAGTCGGGCCTGCCGAGCCGATGCTGCCAATGGTCTTCGGCTGGTTGATGAAATCGAGCGGCGGAAAGGCAAACGAATTTCTCTCCAGCGCACTGAATCAGATGAAGGAACCCTGACGGGTCGAGACATTCAGCCTCGAAACGGCATGCGAATCAGGAAGCGTGGCGAAAAAGTCGAAATGGGCCAAGCCCATCGGCGCACAGGTCGGCTGGCACCGCCGCCAGACCGAGATCGTCTTTCGCAATCCGATCTTCAAATTGCGCAAAGATGAGATCGAGCTGCCCGACGGGACAGAGATGCCGCTCGCGTACATGGTTCGCACGGACGCAGTCATCATCGTGCCTGTGACGTCCGCCGGACAGATGGTGTTGATCGATCAATATCGTTATTCGATCGACCAATGGTGTCTCGAATTGCCGGCTGGAGGTACGCACGACAAGCCTAACGAATCACTGGAAGAAGTGGCGCGCTCCGAGTTGCGCGAGGAGGTGGGTGGGACGTGCGAGACGATGAGGCATGTCGGCTTCTTCTTTTCCGCCACGTCAATCACGGATGAGAAATGCCACGTTTTTCTCGCGCAAGGCGTGATGCTTTTGGAAGCGGCGCGCGAACCGAGCGAAACGATCAAGGTAAAGCCGGTTGCAATCGCGGAAGCGATCGAGCTGGCGCGGCGGGGTGAAATCAAGGATGGCCAGTCCGCGCTCGCAATTCTGCTCTGTGAACCACTTTTGCGCGCAGCTTCTTCTTAATCAGGGCGGCCGATTAGACCTCAGGCTGGAACCTTGACTTCCGCTCCGCTTGCTCGCTCTCGATCGAGGTAAACCTTGCAGATTCCCTTGATGCGGCTCAGGACGTAATAGGTCGTCTGGCTGCGTACTCTCACGAGATCAGCGCCGACGATTCGCATAACGAAATCTTGCGGCAAATTCAAAATTTCCTGCGGGGTTGAGCCGTCGAGTCCCTTACAAAGGATGGAAGCCATGGCGCGGGTAAGCGTTTGCACTTCCGGTCCGAGAGTCATGCGAATGTGCGCCTTGCTTTGATCGTCGACCTGCAAGTAAACGCCAACCGTGTCGGCGCATTCTTCGTCTTTGCGCACATCTTCCAGGTCGAATTTTTCGTTAGGCCGAGGCGCTTGTTTCGGTGCGCTATCAGCATATGCGACGAGCGTTTCCCGTCGCTCCACCTCGGGCAGATGATCGAAAAGATCGATGATGTTATGCAGCTTCGGCGGATACATCGCGGAAGAAATGTTCCATAGCTTCCGAAGTCAGTCATCTTGACTGACGCGGCAGGCGGCCGCGAATCGACGTCGATGCCGCTTCTTCAAACCAGACCGGCGATGGCCCGATTCGGCGAGTTGTTAGGCGCTCTTCTCTATTGGTGCGCCGACTTTGTTGCCCCATTCGGTCCAGGAGCCGTCGTAGTTACGCACGTTATCGAGACCTAGCAGATAGGTGAGCACAAACCAAGTGTGACTCGAGCGTTCGCCGATGCGGCAATAAACCACGGTGTCGACGTCCGGTTTTACTCCCGCGCCTTCAAAATAGATCTTTGCCAGCTCCGGTGCTGATTTAAAAGTGTTGTCGTCCTTTGTCGCAGTTTTCCATGGCACGCTTTTCGCGCCGGGAATGTGTCCGCCGCGCAGCACACCTTCCTGCGGATACTCCGCCATATGAGTGATCTCACCCTTGTATTCGCCGGGCGAACGCACGTCGATCAAGGGTTTGTGGCCTTTGCTCTGAGCAAGCGCTTCGTCGGCAAAAGCGCGAATCTCTTTATCCATTCGGCGCGCCGGAACCGGGTAATCGGTTGTCGGATATTTCGGCACGTCGCGCGTCATCTTACGGCCTTCGGCTTTCCACTTGTCGCGACCGCCATTGAGGATTTTCACTTTCTCATGACCAAATAAGCGAAAGGCCCAAAGCGCATAGCAAGCCCACCAGTTCGCCTTGTCGCCATAGAAAATACACGTCGTTTCGGGCGAGATGCCGTTGCGGCGGCACAGCTCGGCGAATTTCTCCGGCGCGATGTAATCGCGGATCACCTGGTCCTGCAAATCGGCCCGCCAATCGATGTGCACGGCTCCGGGGATGTGTCCGGTGTCATAAAGGAGGATGTCTTCGTTCGATTCAACGATACGGATGTCTTTGTCGTCCAAACGCTCTTCGAGCCAGTCGGTCTCAACCAGCGCTTCAGGATGCGCGTACTGCGTCGGATTTGTGCTCATGTTGTGAGAGTATTGGATGAAGGGCGCGGCTGGCAAGCCGCGTCTCGCGAATTTGCGCTTTCTTCCGCGACGCTTGTAAAGCGCTTGACCGATCTGCTATGACGGTGCCGCGAGATGAAACCTGCGAGCAAAGTGAAACCGAAGGCGAAGCCTTCCGCAGCCCGCTCGGTTGCGACGAAGAAATTAAAGCCGACCGCAAAAAGGAAAGGCAAACCCACGCCTGTCCGACAGACAAAAAAATCCGTAGGTCCCGCTGCCGGATTAGCTTTTGGCGAATTCGAAGCGCTCCGCCGTCAACTCGATCTTTCGCTGGAAGAACTAACTGCGCGCCTCGGGCTCTCTCGCGCCACGATCGAACAGCGCAAAGCGAGCGGCCGCCTAACGACCGAAGAGTCGGGCAAGGTCGTTTCCTTCGCCAGACTGCTTGGCCACGCCGTCCATCTTTTTGGTGGACTTGAAGAAGCCCGGCAATGGTTGAAGGCGCCGCAGCGCAGCCTGCACGGCGCCGTTCCATTAGAGTACGCGCAATCGGAATTTGGCGCACGCGAAGTGGAAAATCTGCTCACCCAGCTCGATCGCGAACGATCATAAGGCGAACGGTCTTGTTGAGCGAATGGGTTGCCTAACGAACGGGCCGGCCTAACGATGGGGCGTGCCTTCGGATTCGATGACGATAACTAATCTGCCGTCGGAGCCGGCTTATAGCCGCTCTTCAGAATTGCGTCATGCAAATCGGGTGCATGCGTTCTGCGCGCGTCAAAGGTAACCCAAACGCGCTCGGTTTTCGGATCCGCTTTTACCTCTTTCACTCCATCGACGCGCAGCAGTGGCTCCCGCAAGGCGCGCACGCATTCGTCGCAATCGTTTCCCTCCGTTGCTATGTCGATCGTCTCCAGCACTTCGTGATCGGCCGTGTCGTGCAGATTATGTGGATCGGCTGGGTCCATATTCTACAGTTCGCAGCTCGCGACGCTGACGGGCGCATACCGGGTCAGGCGGAGAGTACGAAACGATTGCCCTCGCTGTCCTTGAACAAGGCGTAACTGCCCCAATGCTGCTTTTCTGGCGGACCCTCAAATTCCACCCCGCGCTTCTTCAATTCTTCGTAGGTGCGATCGATGTCATTGCAAGCATAGGAAATGTTCATCATGCCGCCGATACGCTTTTCTTCGCCTTCGGCGGTAAAAAGGACGACCCGAGTTTCCGCTCCTGGGACGCGCAGCTCGATCCAGCGTTGTTTTTCATCGAAAGGTTGATCGGTGATGATCGTGAACCCGAGTTTATCGGTGTAAAAATCGAGTGCGCGATTCTGATCTGTCACCGGAATACTGACGAATTTGATTTGCTTGATCATGGTCTGGAAAGCGTAGGTCGCGGCTGCGCCTCCCGTCCAGCGTTCGCCAGGAGAAGGGTGAAGAAACTGCTGTCCGTTTATCGGTATAGCACTCGTGGCGTGAATTAACCGGATACTCGGAAACTGGTTGTTCAGATATCAGCAGAACAGCTAACCTGCCGATGCAATGGCTGGCTTTCGCAAAACTGTTCCGGTGGATGATTATGTTCTCGATATTCTGATGCGCGATCTCGTGGGGCATGATCAGCAGCCGGGAGCTTTTCTTGTCTATCTTCATCTTTATCGCGCGGCAGAGAAGTGTAAGTGGCAACCGGTGGCGAGCAGTGTGCGCGCGATCGCCGACGGTACCGGCCTGTCAAAGAGCGCGGTGCAAATGGCTTTGGAAACGCTCCGCCGACGTGAGCTGATCGAATCCGCCAGCGCGCATGCGACCGCCGTACGACGACACCGCGTGCTGCGACATTGGCGTCGAAGATTCGCACGGCGGGCCGCCTCAAAGGCCGGGCGTTCACTTTCGACTCGCCGCTCCTAGGTTGAACGATTGCCCGGGCCTGGTTTTCGCGAAAGTTGGTCCTTTTTTTGATCTACTCTGTGGCCGGCTGTTGTTGCGTCAGACAGTGAAATGCCCCGAGACCCCAGATCAACTCGCGGCAATCAATTGGCACGATTCGCCGGCCGGGAAAAGCACGCTGCAAAACTTCCATTGCCTCAGCGTCGCCTGGATCGGCGAAGGTCGGCAGAAGGACGTTCGTATTCGCGATGTAAAAGTTGGCGTAGCTGGCTGGAAGCCGGAGGTTTTCTCTGAGGATCTTGCGCGGCATGGGAAGGGTCGCGATCTCGGGCGATTGACCGTTAATCGTTAGGCCGCGCAGCCGCTCGAGGTTAGCCTGTAGCGGAGCGTAGTTCGCATCGGACTCATCCTCTTCCACGACAGTCACGACCTGCCGCTGGCCGACGAAACGCGTCAGATCGTCGATATGTCCATCGGTGTCGTCGCCTTCGATTCCATCGCCGAGCCAAAGTATCTCGCGCACCCCAAGATAATCGCGCAGCCGTTGTTCGATCTCTTCGCGCGAGAGCTGCGGATTTCGGTTGGAGTTAAGCAAACAACTTTCGGTTGTGAGAAGCGCGCCCGCACCGTTCACGTCGATCGAGCCACCTTCTAGAATCATCTGCGGATAATAAACGGGGAGCCGCAGTCGTTCAGCGATGCGTGTTGGCACGACCTCATCAAGATCGCACGGGGGATACTTGTCGCCCCAAGCGTTGTAATCCCAATCGACAACGGCCACCCGCGGCTCTTCGTCGCGCGTGAGAAAGATGGGCCCGTGATCCCGACACCAGGGCTCGTTTGTCGGGATCAGATGAAACGTCAGGCGCTCGTTAGGCAAACCTTCCAGCACCGCGCGCGCTTCGGCTTCATGCGCGCCATTGCAGACATTGATGTTGACCGGTTCGGAGGCGAGCAACGCCGACACCATCGTCCGCAGCGCCGGCATCACCCGATCGTAGGAGTCAGGAAAACTGATTCCTTCGCGCCGCGGCCAGGAAAGCCAGGTGGCAGCGTGCGGTTCCCATTCCGCCGGCATGCGATAGCCAATGGCCGTGGGCTTGGTTTTATCCGGCATAGGTCGGAAGATTGAAACAGGATGGGCGATTTGACAATCGTTAGGCAAATCGCCGCTGTTGCGTCGCGAGCAGAGGCGGAAAATCGAGGACCGTGGGCGAGGCGGTTAGTTGCACAAGTCGCGTTGCGGCCTCCTTTAGTTCGCGCCAGCGGGGCCAATCCAGGTCGGGCGCGGCAGTGATGTGGCGCAAGAGGCTGCGCCATTCCATGATTGCGCGTTCGATGTCGCCGTGACGCAACGATTCCGAAGTAAGCTTGCCGCGCCCGGTAGCGTTTGTCACCACGTCCCGAATGACCTCCGACGCCCCCGCGCCGTAGTGCACTGGCACGCCCATCTCGAGGTAGCCGGGATGATCGGCTCGCTCATAAACGGTTTGGCAAAGCGCGCCCAGCCGTCCACCTAACGGCGAATCGTCACCGGCAAAGCGATGACCGGCGCGCAGGTTGCCGAGGTCGAAAATGAGATCATCAATCCCGTAGCTCTCGTTCTCGAGCGCGGCGGCGATGGCCAGACCTTCGCCGGCCTGGAAAAAACCGAAGACGACGCCGCGGCGCGTTGGTCTTCCGTCAGCCTCGACCAGTCCAAGGCGTCGCCAGGCAAAAGCAGGCGAGGCGACAATTTCGGCGCTCTGATCGTACTCGAGTTGATCGCAACCGCGGCAGACGATCGGCAACGCTTCGCGCTGTGGGGGATCAGCGAGTGCCTGGCCTAACGAATCGCGATAAGCCCGTGCTTTCGCGTCCGAAAAATCGACCTGGGCTGACAAGAGATGGCCGCGCCTGACGAATCCCAATACCACTCCACCGCCGCTCCACTGTGGCATGAGCGCCTCCACCTGTGCCCTCAATTCGGGCTCCGCCAGCGATTTCGTCTGGAGAACTTTACGCAGCGGTTTGACCAGTTGCAGTTCCTTTCGGCCGGCGAGCACGGTCGCGAGAGGCAATTCGCGCCCATAGATTTTCTTTGCCCGTAGACGACACAGATTCCCGAAAGGAAAACGATCGAGGGTGCGCGCCAGACGCAAAGCGGGCGACCAACGCTCGCCGTCACGCAAGAGCACTTCGCCTAACGAAACCTCGACCAGCTCTCCGCGCGTTTCCCATTGCTCCTGGCTACTCAGGACTTCGACGACCGGTCGCCTGACGAATCGCGCTCGTTCGGCATCGACCCAAAGCCCGCAAGGTCGTAGGCCGGTCGCGTGAGAATGTTCCACGCCCAGCGGCACCTTCTGCGCGCTGAAAAGCGAGCGGCTCAACTCGACCGCGGCGGCGAAAGGCTCTTCGCTCCGCTCCGCTGCGCCACGCATGACGCTGATCAGGCTCGGCCAATCGACTTGGGTCGCGCGTTTCAATTGCCGCGGCCGGGCGAAGCTCAGGCGCGGTTGATCGGGCGTGAAAAGAATGAAGCCGGTGTCGTCGAGTCCGCGGCGTCCCGCGCGGCCGAACATTTGCAGGAGTTCATCCGGCTGCACCTGACGCTCGAAGTTTCCCGCGAAGTAACGCGTATCGGTGACGAGGACGGAGCGCATGGAAAAGTTGATTCCCGCCGCCAGGCCCATGGTCGCGACGACCACGTTGAGCTGGCCGTTTTTGGCCAGCGGTTCAATCAAACCGGCGCGGGCCGCGTAGCTCAAACCGCTGTGGTGGTAAGCAACTCGGTTGCGCAGAAGTTTCGTTAGGTATTTGCCGGCGAGAGCTTCCTGTTCGCGCGAAAGCGGCAGCGGATCACGCACCGGCACCACGTTCGCGATCGCTTGCGCCATCTCTTCAGTCGCATTGCGTCGCGGCGCAAAAACCAGGATGGGCGCAAATCCGCCATGCAGGGCGCGCGCGATCAAGCGCGGCCAAAATTCGCGGGTCCGCGCGGAACCGGCGTCCTGAAGGCCGCGCAAGTCGACTTCGTGTTGCGGCACGGGCCGCTGATCATGCCTAACGAGAATGGCGTCCCGGTCATTTCGACGCAGCCATTCCACCACGTCCTGGGGATTATTCACGCTCCCGCTGAGCAGGAGCAGTTGAGTGCCAGGCGGAGCGAGAGCCAGCGCCAGCTCATAATGCACTCCACGCACTGGATCGGCGATGAGTTGATATTCATCGACCACGAGCAGCTGCGGTCCTTCGCGGCGGAGAAATCGCGCGCGTTGGGTCTCGAGCGTGGCGACAAGAACTTTGGCCTCCAGATTGATCGCGAGATCACCAGTGGCGATGCCAACGTCCCAGCCGCGCGCGCGCCATTCGGTCAGCTTGTCATTTGCCAGAGCGCGTGTCGGAACGGTGAAGACCGCCTGACCTTTCAGCGATGAGTAAAGCAGCTCAAAGATGTAGGTTTTCCCAGCGCCAGTAGGAGCGTGCACCACGACGTCTTTGCCAGACTGAAGGGCACGCACGGCTTCTTGCTGCCAGAGATCAGGCACAACTAGATTGATCTCCAGCCCACGCATGTGAGTGGAAGATGGAGGCAGGGACCGGCGGTTTGCAACCGGTGCGGCGTTCAAATCGCCTTATTCAAGAGTCGCTAGTCCAGAGCCGCCGCGGCGCGCTCGTGTCCCTCAAGTTCAAGGACCATTCGCCGGATGTGACGATACTTTGTGTGCCGTGCGAGCCGATGCAGGCTCTCAGCGGGATCGCCCCATTGCACGATCTGAATCATTTCCCGCCGCACGCCCCAGCCGTTCATTTCGCTCGGCGTTGCCATGTAGAGGTCGATCGTATTTCGACCGGATAAGGCCCAGCCGTAATCCTCAACTCGATAAAGTTGCCCGGTCGAGACGACGCGAAAGATGGTGCCCGCCGGCCAGCGCGACCAATCCGCCGCCGCGCTGCCGTAGATTTGGCGCGAAAAATTGTCGCGCAGAAAAGGCTGCGGTCCGGAGATGTAGGCGACCTGGCGATAGTCTGCCTCCGAACCACTCAGGCTTTGGTCCCGCGTCAGTGGCATGGCACGCGGGACGACCGGCGGTGGCGCGGCGTGTAGGACGCTGCCGAGGGCGGTGCGGTTGCCATATTGCTCATGATCGCTCTCCGTGTGTGTGTAGGCAGTGGTGCGAACAACCTGAAAATCGGCTCGGCCGAGCGGGGGTTCATAAGCGGGGAGATGACGACCGGTGCTGCACGCTCCTAATGCGAGCGCGCTAGCGGTGGCGAGCAGAGCAGGATGAAAACGCATGCCTCCTGAGTCGGAAAGTTATTAACAGTTATTCACAAGCTCGACAAGTCGCTCTTTTCTGAACTCCCGCACTTTCGACGAGAGCCTCTTATCGCTTCTTCACTCGCAGGCTGATCTACCCACGCGGTGGAACCGTGTGCTACCCTGCGTCATGCTCGCGAACGTTGCCGATCAGATCACATCCACCCTCGAAGAAATCAAAGCGCAAGGTCTCTATAAGACCGAGCGTATTATCACCGGCCCGCAGAATGCGGAAATCCCGATCGCAGATGGCCGGCGCGTGATCAATCTCTGTGCGAACAATTACCTCGGCCTGGCAGATCATCCTGCCTTGATCGCGGCCGCGAAAGAGGCGCTCGATTCGCATGGTTTCGGCATGGCAAGCGTGCGTTTTATTTGCGGAACGCAGGATATTCACAAAGAACTGGAAGCTGCGTTGACGAAGTTTCTCGGCACCGAAGACACGATTCTTTATCCTTCGTGCTTCGACGCCAACGGCGGACTCTTCGAGACATTGTTAGGCGAACAGGACGCGATCATTTCCGACGAGCTCAATCATGCGTCGATCATTGACGGTATCCGCCTCTGCAAAGCCCAGCGTTATCGCTACAAGAATTGCGATATGGGCGATCTCGAAAAGCAGCTCGAAGCGGCCAGGGGTGCGCGCTTCCGCCTGATCGCGACCGACGGCGTCTTCTCCATGGACGGCACGATCGCAAACCTGAAAGGCATCTGTGACCTCGCTGAAAAATACAGTGCCATGGTCATGGTCGACGACGCGCATGCCGCGGGCTTCATCGGCCAGACGGGCCGTGGCACCCCCGAACATTGCGGCGTGCAAGGCCGGATAGACGTGATCACAGGAACGTTAGGCAAAGCGCTCGGTGGCGCGAGCGGCGGCTATACGAGCGGGCGCAAGGAAATCGTCGCACTGCTGCGGCAACGCTCGCGACCCTATCTTTTTTCCAACACCGTTGCGCCGCCCATTGTGGCCGCTTCTCTCAAAGCGCTCGAGTTACTGACCAGTTCCACCGAACTGCGCGACAAGCTGGAAGAGAATACAAAATACTTCCGCGCCGCCCTAACGAGTAAAGGATTGAACATCAAGGCGGGCACTCATCCGATCGTTCCGATCATGCTGGGTGATGCCGCACTTTCCCAGAAATTCGCGGCGCGCATGCTGGAGAAAGGCGTTTATGTCATCGGTTTTTTTTACCCGGTAGTGCCTCACGGCACGGCACGCGTCCGGACCCAGGTCTCGGCCGCTCATAGCCGGAAGGAATTAGAGCATGCGGTCAACGCTTTTGCCGAGACAAACCAGGAGTTGAAATAGCGTCTATCCCCCGAGAACGGCTAGCAACGACGAAAGTAACGATTATCGCTTTAGCCTGGACGATTACGTCGTTAAATTTCAACAGTTCACTCACTCTCATGCAGCGCGATGCTGGCGCCGACCCAGGTTTTTTCCTTGTTGAAATCGACTCCCATCATCTTGCCCTGGCTCATGCGGACAAGGTTGTTCACCAGAGTTGGCTCGCCTTCTTCGGGCCAGAGAAACATCATCCGAATCTCGGCCTTGGAGCGCCGCCCGTCGATGGCCTGGATACACTCGGCGTATTGCACCTTCTTCTGCAGGATCCAGCTGCGCGGAGAATCGAGCCCGGCAAGTTTTTCCAGGGTCGGTTCCATGTCGACGCCAAGTCCGGCGAAGGAATAGAGCGGCTTGAGGACGTAGTTGTCGAGCGATTCGTCAGCCGGAAACTCGTCCGCAAAAAACGCAGCCGCGGTGTGCGCACTCCTGAGGAAGGGGAGCGAATGCTTACTGATCCGAAAATACCAGTTAGGATGCCCGGCCCAGATGACGTCGAGGTCGTCTTTGAAGTTGAATCCGGGAGTCACGTCCGGCCGCCGGAGAAGCTCATCAAAGATGACTCGGTTGTAAATGCGCTCGATGCGCACTTCGCGCCCGTCACGCTCGTAAAACAGTTGGCGCCCGTGCTGTCTTATTCTCGTTAGGCAAACCGGCCGGACACCGGTCAGCGTTTCGGTGCAGGCAAAATCGATCCGCGTTTTCTGTTTTTCCGGCTCGATCTCGAGCAGAATGACATTCTCCGGGTTGGAGCCGCCAATGATCACCTCGCGCAGGAGCGAGAGATAGCTCTCGTCTTTCAACCCGCTGAAGGCCGAGGTCCAATTGCGGGGAATGCTTGAGAAAACCTGACGAATACAGCCGAGGAGGAGAAGCTGAAATCCATAGAGACTTGGGAAGGCCTGAAGCTCGATCAAACGCGGCGTGAGCCGGCCGTCCAGTTCGCAAATGCCGAAGTCGACGACGATGAAGTTGGGATGCGACGGTTCGTTAGGAACCTCCAGACCGGCCGGGATGGCGTTGGCCGCATGCCTGGCAAATTCAGGTGTGCGGGTCTGCCTAACGAGCTCGTGCGCGGCCCCGATGACTTCGTCGGCAAATTCGCGCGTGAGAAAGACCGGCGTCTCCGCGATCCGGAAATCAGCCGGCCAGCGCTCGCTGCTTTGCACGCAACGGACCAGCGCCTCATATTTCTCGGTCGAGAAATTGGCATTGAAACGGGCGCGCTGAGCTGGATCCATGCGTTCAGACCATGGCACAAACCGTCGCGCACAACAAAACCGGGTCGGTTTGTTTTCGAGCGAAGCGAATCCTTAACTGGCTGACTAAGAAAGCTAGCTCTGTGTCACTGGCACTTCGCCTTTGCGCCGGCGCGGAATGCCAAGGCTATCGAAGATGATGCGCGTCGCGTCGGAGCGATTCAGCGTATAAAAGTGGATGCCTGCGACATCGTTGTCGAGCAGGTCATGACATTGTTCGAGCGCGAAGTGGACACCTACCCGAGTCACCATTGCGGGATCTTTGTCACAGCGCTGAAGTGCTCGCAGGAGCCGGGCGGGAAAACGTGCGCCACCGGCGAGCTCGGCAATTCGTTTAAGCCCGCCGATTGAGGTGATCGGCATGATGCCGGCAATGACCGGAACGTGAATGCCTGCCAGCAGACAACGTTCGCGGAAATCGAGAAAGTCGCGGTTATCGAAAAAAAGCTGGGTAACAATGTAGTCGGCACCGGCACCGACTTTCGCTTTCAGGTGGTCCATCTCCACAAGGCGGTTGGGCGTTGCGGGATGACCTTCGGGGAAACCTGCCACGCCAATGCCGAAACCGCGCCGATCCGGGTGCACGCCGGCTGCGTTGAAGCGCCGAATGAATCTTACAAGGTCGACCGCGTGCTGGAATGCGTCAGCTGACTTATCATAGACGATCCCGCGCGGAGGATCGCCGCCCAGAGCGAGAATGTTACTAATGCCCGACCGCGCATAACGGGTCAGGATGCCGTCGATTTCGGCCTCCGTGTGACAAACACAGGTCAGGTGCGGGATAGGGTTGAGTTTGGTGGTGTTCTTGATGCGCTCCACCAAGTCATGGGTCAGCTCGCGCGTCGAGCCACCGGCGCCGTAGGTGACGCTGACGAAATGTGGCATATACTCCTCCAGCTCGCGGATCGTCTGGTAGAGATTTTCGGCGGCTTCAGGTGTCTTCGGCGGAAAGAACTCGAAGGAAAACGTCGGCGGATCCTGCCGTATGATGTCGGTGATGTGCATGGCTACTCAGAAGACAATTCTAGCATTTTTCGCGCGATACCGCTTGCAGCCGGGACATAAGCGCTGGCCCGAGATCGGTCTCGCGGGCTAGAGCAGACGCACCTCGGTAACAGCGATCTGTCCGCCAAAGCAAACGTCCACGTCCGCGCCTGGCGTGCGTCCACGCAGGTTATAATCGCCTGCGTAATAAAGCCCGCTCTCTTCTTCATGGCGATAATTGAGCGGAAGTGGTTTTGGATCGAGCGGACACCAAACCACCTCCGGATCGGCGGCATCGGCCGAGAGCAGCGGAAGGTTCACGTTATAAAAGACGCCATGATCGATTGGCTTCTCCAGCAGCTGGCGTAGAATCGGAGTGATCCATCGTTGAGCGCGTGCCCAATCAAACTCGACGCCGCTCTTTCGATAATGTGAGAAGGCGATACCGGGCCAACCATGCAGAAGGGCTTCACGCACCGCCGCTACCGTCCCCGAATACCAGACGTCGGCGCCAAGATTGGCGCCATGATTGATTCCGCTCAGAACCCATTTCGCATCCGGCACGAGATGAAGAAGGCCGAGCCGCGTGCAATCGGCCGGCGTGCCGTGGATGGCGAAACCCTCTTCACCACGCGGCTCGATCCGCACGCCTTCATGCCACGTGACGGAATGACTTACACCCGACTGCGGGGCGGCCGGTGCGACCACGATCGGGTCGCCTAACAAACGGGTCGCGGCGAGGAGCGCTTGCAACCCAGCAGCTTCGATCCCGTCGTCATTCGTCACGAGAAATTTCACCAGGGGCGAAAAGGTAGCCCGTCGAACGGCAAAGGCCAGCGGAGCGAAGGCGACTCCGTTCGTTAGGCGTCGTTTTCAACAAACTTGTTCAAACGCGCGAGCGCGCCGGATGTGCAACCTATTTGTTGGATGTAGAATGTTCTTGATTCCGACGGGGCATGTCTGGCCAGAATCAACTTGTTGCGCGAAGCACGGAGAGCTAAGACCGGCAACAAGAGAAGGAAAGACCGATGAGCGATGACCGCAAGACGGCAGGGCAAGCAAAGTCACTGGCGGATATTCTGGCGGAGGAACTCGACGGCGATGTGAGCGAGAGCGGGACGCAGGAATTACCCGTGGAAGAGAAGCAGAAGCTTCTACGCGCGGTTTACGAACGGATTCATGCCGAACAACCGGAGCGCTCGGCGATCTGTCTTTCCGGTGGCGGCATCCGGAGCGCGATTTTCGGTCTCGGGATTCTGCAGGGTTTGGCGCACGCGTCTTTGCTGCGCGAATTCGATTATCTCTCGACCGTCTCGGGCGGCGGGTACGTCGGCGGATGGTTCAGCGCCTGGATCAAAAATCATTCACGCGGCGCGGAAGGCGTGGAGGAGGAACTGGGGCAGCGCTCCGACTTGACGCTCAACCCGGAGCCGGTCCCGATCCGGCATCTGCGCAAGTACAGCAATTATCTCACTCCGAAGACCGGCTTCACTTCGGTCGACTCCTGGACACTGATCGCGATCTATCTGCGCAACGTTTTCCTAAACTGGCTCGTCCTCTTCTCATGGATGGCTGCGGTGCTGACACTCCCACGCCTCTATCTCGCGGCTATCCTTTTACCACCTCAGGGTTGGGCATCGGCGCCTGATTATACAACGATCGTTCATCGCTATGACATCGTCCTTAGTCTCCTTCTGACAGGCAGTTTTCTTCTCGTTGCTCTGGCGATGGCCTACGCGATTGTCGATGTCCCGGCGACCGGCAATGCCCGCTGGCCGCAAAGAAAGTTCCTTCTCTTTCGCCAACTTCCGCTTGCCGTCGCCGCGCTTGCCCTCACGGAATGGTGGGCGCTCAATGCGAATATTCACCGGAGCGATCGATTTCGCTCCGCGAGCGGTGTCTTCGAGTTTCTCGCTTTCGCGATCGGGAGTTACCTCGCAGGCGGATTTCTCGGGAGCGGTTTCCTATGGTTGCGCCGGCAAAAATGGTTTCGTTGGCGGGATAAGTCGGCGACGGACAAACCGCCAGAGTCACATCTGCGTGCATCGCTTCTCCGTCTGCTTGCCATCCTTGTTACAACGGCCCTTGGCGGCCTTTGTCTTTGGCAGATAGCCACGGGTTGGTTTTTTAACCCCGCGGCCATGGCGATCAATTACGTCTGCTTTGGCCCGCCCGCTATCATGGCTGTGCTCCTCCTGGTAAATTTCCTTTTTACCGGATTGGCCAGTTGGCTTTCGGAAGATCCCGATCGAGAATGGTGGGCACGCTCGGCTGCTTGGATTCTTATCACGATCTGCGCCTGGATCGCACTCAACGTCATTGTGCTTTGGGGTGCGCAGATGATTTCGGGGAAACCTTCCAACCGCATCGATGTCCTCTACGGCGCCAACGGCCGGGATATCCTTGATTTCACTAGCCGCAGCGCCCGCGCCATCTATGCTGGCTTTGGAACGGTCGCGGGTATCTTCGGCGCCCTCTTCGGGCTGGCTTCCAAGTTATCGAAGACAAAAGCCAAGCCAGAACGCCCGCTCCGCTGGCCGCTCGTAATCGCGGCCGCGATTTTCCTCGTCCTGCTGGCGATCCTTCTTTCCTGGGCCCTGCTTGTCGTGACGGCGTGGCTTTCGGAAAAGAGGACTGCACTGCATGCTCATTCCTACCAGGAGCAGCTCTTCGCGATTTGTTTGGTCATCGGCGTCAATCTCATCTTTGGCATCGTGATGGGCTTCTTTATCAACGTGAACAAGTTTTCCCTCCACGCGCTCTATCGCATCCGGCTCATTCGCGCTTTCCTCGCCGCTTCGCGCCCTGAAGAGCCGCCTGATGATCAGCCGGCCGATCCGCCTAACGAGGCTTTGAAATTTCGCCGCCCACATCGCTTCACCGGCTTCGATGATGCTGACAACATCGACCTGCATTGCCTGCCGCCCGGCAAGCCTTTTCACCTCATCAACACCGCTCTCAACCTGGTGAAAGGCGAACAGCTCGCCTGGCAGGAGCGCAAGGCCGAGTCTTTCACCATGAGTCGTCTCCACTGCGGCGGCTGGCACGTTGGCTATCGACCTTCGAAAAAGTATGGCGCGACGATCAGCCTCGGTACGGCTCTGACTATCTCAGGGGCCGCGGCCAATCCTAATATGGGATATCACTCCTCGGCGCTGGTGGCTTTTCTCATGACGCTCTTCAACGTCCGCCTCGGCTGGTGGTTGGGGAATCCCGGCAAGCACGGCGCGACTACCTGGGAGCGAAATGGCCCGCGCTACGCGGTCGGGCCGCTCTTCTCCGAAGCGCTCGGCAACACGACCGATAGCTACAAGTACATCAATCTCTCCGATGGCGGCCACTTCGAGAACCTTGGCCTTTACGAGATGGTGTTGCGCCGTTGCCGCTATATCATCGTGATCGATGCCGGGCAGGATTCGAACTACGTCTTCGAGGATCTCGGCAATGCCATTCGCAAAATCCGCATCGACTTCGGCATCCCGATCGATCTCAAGGTGGTCTCGCCGAAAAAGGAGACTCAAGGCACAGTTCAACGCTGCGCCTACGGCAAAGTCCAATATTCCGTGGTCGACACGTCGAAGCCGGACGGCGAACTCATTTACATCAAACCGGTCATTTCAGGGGACGAACCGCCCGACGTCTACAATTACCACGCAGCGCATCCCGAATTTCCTCACGAACCGACGAGCGACCAATGGTTCAGCGAATCGCAGCTCGAGAGTTACCGTTTGCTCGGGGTGCACACGATCGACGCCATCTGCGGCGAGAAATGGACACCGAAAAGTTTACCGCAATTTTTCCAGCAGGTGAAAGAGAACCTGGCCCGCGCAACACCCGAGGCCGGTTAATCTTGCGCGGTTCGACAAGAAAAAATTTATTCTTGCTGCGCCTTCCGGAACGGGATTAGAAATTCCTCTTATGAAACCGCGACCGTTCGAAAGCGGTTTGGCGGCGTGCAGGCGGAGCGCGTCGATCGGGGGATGCACGCTCGCGTTTTTCTCTCTCCTCGTCGCGGGCTGCAAACCCAAGCCCGCACCGGAGGACGAAGCCAAACTCGCCGGTCTCACGCCTAACGACTTCCCGCAGACCACGGCTGACATTTTCAAGCCGCTCGACGGCGGGATCGCGCTCGAGCCTAACGAAATCATGGGCCGCAACACCTGGAACCTCTGGAGTGGCGGCAACCAGCATTTCTGGAATCACGTCGCCCAGGACAGCTTTGGCCTCATGGACCTGCTCAAGATGCTCGACAACCGCAAATACCCGCGCGGCGACCGCTTTAAGACTCTCGGTCTTGTGAACGAGCCCGGTTTCCGCGCCGCGACCAAGCCGGACGAATACGGTCTCTGGCTCGATGAGCAGGTCGAACCGGAGCCGGCCGGGATCGACGAAAAAATCTATGGGAAACCTTCCGGCATTCTCGGCTTCCGGCTCTTCCCCAATCCGGAGTTCGACGACGAAGCACGCCAAAAGTGGGATGGCGCGCGCTTCATGAACGACCCGCATTATTACAGCAACAATAAACTCGTTAGGCCCTATCGCGTCGGGGTTGCCTGCGGGGCCTGTCACATCTCGCCTAATCCTTCCAAGCCGCCGGACGATCCGGAAAATCCGCGCTGGGAAAATCTCGCCTCCGCCATAGGCAACCAATACATCCGGGAAGGAAAAGTCTTCGCGGCGAACGTGGAAAAAGGCGGCTTCTTCTACGAAGAACTGGCCGCGCAACCGCCCGGCACGTCGGACACCTCACGCATCGCGACCGATCACATCAACAATCCCAATGCGATCAACGCCATCTTCCTCCTGGCCGAACGCGAAAAGATGGCCCGGAACGAAAAGATGGCCGGCGGCACCCTCGCGTTGCCGGGCGAAAAAGAGGAAATGGCGGTGCCACATATTTTGAAAGATGGCGCCGACTCGATCGGCGTCGCGGGCGCGACCATCCGCGTCTACGTCAACATCGGGATGTTCTCCGAGTATTGGCTCACGCGCCACAACCGTCTCATCGGCCTTACCGCGCAGGAGCCGTTCGAAATTCCCTTTGCGCAAGAGCACTCTGTCTTCTGGCGGGCGACGGAAGAGCGAGTCGCCAATATCGCGGCTTTCTTCCGGCGGCTCCAACCCTATCATCTCGCCGACGCACCGGGCGGCGCGGCCTATATCTCGACCGACGAATCGCTCATGAATCGCGGCAAGCTCGTTTTTGCCAACAGTTGCGCCCAATGCCACTCGAGCAAACAACCTCCGCCCGGGATCGATCCCGAGTCTGGTGACGGCAAAGCCTGGTTTCGCGCCGCCGTCATGAAATCGGATTTCCTTGAGAACAATTTTCTCTCCAGCGACCAGCGTTATCCGCTTTCGAGAATCCGGACTAACTCCGCCCGCGCCTTGGGAACGAACGCCATGTCCGGTCACATCTGGGATAACTTTTCCTCGACTAACTACAAGGAACTGCCGCTCCCCGAAGACCTCGAGTTCTACAATCCGTGGGACGAGACACAGCCGATCAAGTTCCAGCCGAAAGCGAAAAAGACCGGGCCCGGCTGGTATCGCGTGCCTTCACTCGTTAGTCTCTGGAGCTCGGCGCCCTTCCTGCATAACAACGCGCTCGGCAAGTTTACCGGCAATCCTTCGGTCGCAGGCCGGTTGGAAGCATTTAACGACGCCGTCGAAAAACTCCTCTGGCCGGAAAAGCGGCTCGGCAAAGCGTCGATCTGGCGGACCCAGAATGAATGTTACCTCCACCTGCGAAAGGAATTCGTCCCCCAAGTGCTGCAGTCCTTTGCCGACACGGACGGCTATGTAAAACTCGGGCCGATTCCAAAAGGCATGCCCATTAACCTGCTCGCCAACACCGAACCCGATTTCGATCAATTGGCCGCGCTTAACATTAGTTTGAGCAAGGCTCTGCTCGCCATTCATGCCCGTAACCTTTCGCCGGAGGAAGCGCGCAAGGAACTGATCAAGTCCGTCCCGGAGTTACTGGCGGCGAACAAGTGTCCCGATTTCATCGAGGACGAAGGCCATTACTTCGGGACCGATCTGCCCGACGAAGACAAGCGCGCCTTGATCGAATACATGAAGACCTTTTAATCCGTCGCACCCTAACGAAAGGAAAGAAGATGACCGCTGCTGAAATGTTAAAGATGTCGCAGGCTGATCTGGACAAACTGTTTACCGAAAGTCCGGCGGGAGAAATTCCCAAAGGCGAAGGTAAAGGCACTGCGATCGTCGCTCCCGGCACGACTTACACCCAGGACATCGCGAGTTTTGTCAATCACTTCGCCTGGCAGGGGAAAGTCTTTGATCCGGAGAAAGGAGTCTTGCGCAACAAGATCACGACTTTTGGCCTGAACGCCATCATCGCCAAAGTCTACAAAGGCGATAGCTGGCTCGACGGCAAGGAGTGCATCGTCCTGGATTACTCGGATACCTCACTCCTCGCCCATTGGATCCGTGACGAAATCCGCGAGGTCGCGCCGCACACTTATCTCGGCAAAGTTTACTGGGGCAAGAAGCGCCTGGTGGATTTTGCACTCGAGTTTCCTGCTTCTGCCTAACGAGTCGATGCGGCCATGGCCGATCCCATCGCAACGTCGCCGCCCAAACCGATCGTTTGGTGGTGGCGTATCCTCGTCCTGATCGTCGTCGGTCTAGTTATTATCGCCGCCTATAACCTGCTGGGCCGATTTACCCGGGATAAGCCGGTCGCCTATGCCGATGCGGAAGAGTTTTTCAAATACGGCTCGCTCGGCGGCGAGCGCGAATCCGGCATCCCCTATTGGATCTGGAAAGTTCTCCCGAAGCTGTTTCCAGAATATCTGCCGGGAAAACAATACGTCCCCGGCCGCGAATACGCCTCGTTAGGCTTTATTTACGAACCGGGCAAGGACCTGCCCGTGGGCGTTTCGCAACGCAACACCCAGGGGATCAATCGTGTCTTTCTCAATTGCGCCATCTGCCACGCCGGCACAGTGCGCGGGAGCGCGCAAAGCCCGCATACGATCTACACCGGGATGCCCTCGAACACGGTCGATCTCGAAGGCTTTCAGCGTTTCATCTTCTCCTGTGCTTCCGATCCGCGCTTCAACGCCGACCGCATGATGTGCGAAATGCAGGCGCTCGGCGCCAACTACGATCTGCTCAACCGCACCATTATTCGTTACTACGCCATTCCGTTCATGCGCGAGCGGCTCCTCATGTTGAAGGACCGTTTCCGTTTCATCGACTGGGAACCGGAACAGGGACCAGGGCGGACTGACACCTTTAATCCCGCCAAGACACTCATTAATTATCCGCTCGAAAAGATGGAGACGCGTGAGCTGGTCGGCATTTGCGACCTGCCCTCGATCTGGCTGCAAGGCCCGCGGCGCGATCACGACATGCAGCTGCACTGGGACGGTAACCAGCGCAAAATGGAAGAGCGCAATAAGAACGCAGCCTTTGGGACCGGCGCCTTTCCACCTACGATCGATCTCGAGGGTTTAGCCCGCATCGAAAAGTGGCTGCTCGACCTCACGCCGCCGAAGTATCCTTTCCCGATCAATCAGGCTCTCGTCGCCCAGGGCGAGAAAATCTACGGCCAATACTGTGGCGATTGTCACGGGCGAAATGGTCGTGACTTTAGCGGACGCTGGGTCGGAGGCGTAACTCCGGTCGATCGCGTCGGCACTGATCGGCATCGCCTCGAGTCATTCACGCCGGAGCTCGCTTCCACTCTCAGCACCATCTATACCGGTTATCCTTGGCGCTTCACGCATTTCCGCAAGACTTTCGGTTACGCTAACTCGCCCCTCGACGGCATCTGGTTGCGCGCCCCTATCTCCACAACGGCTCCGTGCCGACCTTGCGCGATTTGCTCAAGCCAGGCGCGCAACGGCCGCAGGTTTTCTATCGCGGCTACGACGTTTACGATCAGCAAAACGTCGGTTTCGTCTCGCAGGCGGAACGGTTTGCTCCGGATGGTCGCAGTCTCGATGACCCTAACGATCAAAGGGCTTATTTCCGTTTCGATACGCGAGTAAACGAGGCGGGCCGAACGCCGCGGGAGCGCAACGAAGGCAACTCCAACGCCGGCCACGAAGGCGATGCCTACGGCACGTCGCTGCCACCAGAAGATAAGGACGCACTTCTCGAATATCTCAAGACTTTCTGATGAAACTCTCGCCGAAGACAAAGCGTATTCTCTGGGTCGCAGGTGTCCTTTTCGTGCTCCTTCTCATCTTTGGCGGCCTTTTCACCTGGGAGAAATTCTTCCGCCAGGAAAGGCAGGTCTTCGCCAACGAAGCGGAACAATTCAAATATGGTTCGTTAGGCGCGGAAGGCGATCGGGGCATTCCGTATTATCTTTGGCTGGTTCTTCCGAGAGTTTTTCCCGATCTCATGCCCGGGCCGGGCGGCTATAAGTCGTTTGGCGTCGTTTGGGAAGAAGGCGCTGAGATCCCGGTTGGCTTTTCCAAAAAGAGAGTTGGCTTCGACCGCATCACGAACAATTGCGCCATCTGTCACACCGCTACATGGCGCGCGCGCGAAGAGGAAACGCCGCATGTCGTGATTGCGGCCGGGAGCAACGTACGCCTTCAGGAAATGCTCCGCTTCCTTTTCAGGGCAGCGCACGACCCACGCTTCAACGCCGACACCATTATGAGCGAAGTCCGGCTCGTGAGCGCAAACAACTACGGCAACGGCGGCCTCTCATTCATCGACCGGCAGATTTATCGCTACCTGCTCATTCCCCTAACGAAAAAAGCACTACTCGAGCAGGAGAAACAATTCAGCTGGATGAATCGCTATGTGAGCGACAACCATCCCAAGCCACCCTGGGGTCCGGGGCGCGACGACGCCATGAACCTGACCAAGTATTTCATGACCAGCATGCCGGAGGACAACTCGGTTGGGCCGACGGATTTTCCTTCCATTTGGAATCTCGCTATCCGCAGCGGCAAGGACAAAGCCGGCAAACAGATGCTGCTCAACTGGTCGGGCGACACGCCGGCGGTTCGCTCGGTCCTGATCGATTCCGCCCTCGGCCTTGGCGCACCGGCGCGGCCATGGTTTCTGCAAAGAATGGCTGACCTTGATCGCTACCTGAGCAATCTGCCGCCGCCAGCATGGCCATTCTCCAAAACCAGCCCGATCAATCAGCAACTCGCGGCCGAGGGTCAGAAAATCTTCGCGCGTGATTGCGCAGCCTGTCACGAGCCGCGCGGCGAATTTACGAATAAGGTGATCCCAATCGGCCAGATCGGAACCGATGCCGAACGGATGCATACCTGGTCGAAAGCTGCCGCCCAGGAAGCGAATCGCAAAGTGAAAGAGTTAGGCATTGATCGTCCGCCGATGACCGAGCTTGATCCGTACGGCTACCTCTCACCGCCGCTCGACGGAATCTGGATGCGCGCGCCTTATTTACATAACGGTTCCGTCCCCACCTTGCGCGACCTGCTCAATTCGCCTAACGAACGACCGCAAACCTTCCATCGCGGCTACGACGTCTACGATCCGGTGAAGGTCGGCTTCCTGGAACCGCCACCGCGCCCTGTAGGCGTGAACGGCGAGATCGAGCAGCGCTATTTCCTCTACGACACGCAACGCCGCGGCGACGGTAACGGCGGTCATCTCTACGGAACCCGCCTTCCGCCGGAAGAAAAAGATCAGTTGCTGGAGTATCTCAAAACTCTCTAGCCAGCCAAGACCCTTGCCCTCTGGCATGGAGAAAGCTTAAGATAGGTTTCCGATGATCCAGGCGAATTGTCGGGCGCGGTTCACGGCGGCGGATTTTCAATTCATCGTGCAGACGCTGGCGCGTTCGCCTAACGACCAAGTGTCGCTGGTCGATCTCCTGAGCGACGCTGAAACGCGCGACGCCGTGCTGGATAATCCACGCCTGGTAGAGGCCATTCTTTCTCAGACGGGCCAGCTCACGATTTCGTCGCCCTTTTACTTTTACGTTTTGGCCCGGCATGTCCTGCAACGCGCGCAGATTGCCGATCGCAAGCTCTGCGATTATATCGGCTCGCTCCTCGAAACCTTCTCGCGCGCAAAGGGAATGTGCTCTCCGCATACCGACGAAGAGTCCAGTCGACAATATATTTCCGATATGCTCATCGCGCTGACGCGCGCGACCTCGGCGCAGAGCTTTTTGCTCCGCGCGCATGTGGGAAATTATTCACTCTTCATCAGCGGCATCTTTCACGAAAACGCGCAGCGTCGCAGTCGTCGCGGGGCTCCCGACCTGAAATTCTACGAACAAATCGGACGGACTAACTTTCAGCTGGTGGCCGGTCATTCGACCGCGCGCCGTTGCGAGTTAAACGATGTTTACGAAGAATTGGCTGATCGTTTTCATGAGGTGCGCCTGGCGCTCAATCGTCTTTCTGACGAACTGATCAATCTCGACGACGATCATCACATTTCGTCGTTAGTCCTGTGAACGAAACGCTTTTCAGCCAGATTCAGCGACTTTTCGAGCGCACCTATGCGCAGGTCGGGATCAATCTCGAAGAATGTCTGATCGATCAGAGCCGTTGCCGCCAACTGACCAAGCTGGCAGGCGCTTCCGCGCGCGAGTTAAGTGAGCTGGCGCGGACTTTTCTTCGCACGGCGAATGATCGGCTCTATGTCGGTATTTATTACTCACGCTGGCTCATTGAACAGCTCGAGGAACACGATCCGCGTGCCGGTCTGACGAACAGAAATATTCGTTCGTTGATTATGTTTGTGGAAGAGATTAACCACGCCTTGCACGCGGCTCTCCAATTTCGGAATGGCGAGCGCCGGATCTGCTCGGAAGATTTTGTCCGCGATCTCGAGTTACAGGCGCGAGTCGACACTTATCTGGTCCTGCTTTTATTCGTCGCATTCTTTCGCAAGACCCAACGTGTCTCTCGCGCTGACCGCCGCTGGCTGCGCTTTCACCTTTTCGAATCGCAAAATCCGGGCGGCTTCAAAGATACAAACCTGCGCGGGCGTTATCTCGAGACGACGGAGCTGGCGGCGAGTTATACGCGCTTCCTTGATAGCTTGAACGGGCTGCGTCGCGTGGAAGAAATTCGCACCTTTCGCGCCTTGGATTATCCGGCAAAAAAAAGCCACATCCTCGCCTTGGTGGATGCCGAGCCGATCCGCCAACTCTTGCCGCCATCGTGCCCGGCGGATTAGCGGCTAGCCATTGGCGGCATTCCGCTGCCTGCCGGAAACAATTTACTTCCCGCTCTTTTCTCGGTTCACTTTCGAATCGAAAAGATGATCAAGCATAAGGACCTGGGCGATCCAGAGAAGCGAGAAGTGATCGTCGTCGGTGGGGGCATTGCCGGACTTTCAGCCGCCATTTATCTTGGACGCGCGGAACGCGACACGCTCGTCATCGACTCCGGCCGTTCCATGGCGAAGTGGGAGCCGGAAGTGCAGAATTATCTCGGTTTCCCAAACGGCGTTGCCGGAACGCAGTTGCTGCGCTACGGGCGGCGTCAGGCGCGGCGCTATCAGGTCGAGTTTGCAAACGACGAAGTGAAAAACGTCGCACGACGCAAGGACGGCTTTTTCCTCCGTGGTCGTCGGCGGATGTATCGCACCAACCGATTACTGATTGCGACCGGCATCTTTCATCTGCCTCCTAAGATTCCCGGCGTAAAGGAGTGTCTCGGGCACAGCATGTTCTTTTGTAAGGATTGTGACGGCTACCGCGTGCGCGGGAAACGCATCGCGATCTGTGGCGCGAATGACGAGGCGGTCGAGTATGCGCTCGGCATGCTCCATTATTCGCCCTGTGTGGTCGTGGCGACCAACGGTGAAAAACCGCGCTGGAGCCAGCGACGAGGGCGGCTTTTGCGCAAGTATGAAATTCCCGTGCACCGGGAGAAAATTATCGGGGTTGAGCATCGCGATTGTCAGGTGCGGGGGCTGCGATTCATGGGGGCGCGTGAGGTACGGATCGATTACATTTTCACCACCCGCGGCGACATTTTTTATACCGAGCTGGCGGAGTCGTTAGGCGCGCGACTCGATGCGGACGGCCAGATCGAAGTGGATCAATGCATGCGCGCGAGCGTGCCACGACTTTACGCCGCCGGCTGCGTTACGCCCGCCAACTGTCAGATGATCATTGCTGCCGGCCAGGGCGCGGCCGCCGCACAGGCGATCAATCGGGATTTGTTCGAGGAAAACATCAAGACCGATTCGTTGCGCCGCTTTCGAAAGGTACAACTGACGAAGGAAAGAACCGTTCCGGAAGAAGCGCAGTCTAACGAGTAAAGGGCTTCCGTTGGCAAGCTCTAACGAAAGCCAGAGCGCAGAGACGATGGAAACAAGATTTTCTCCTGTTGTTTCTGTGTGCCCTGCACCTTTCCTTTACTGGATGCAGTATGCCTCGATGAGCCCAACACCCGTCGCGTTGCCACTTCCGCGCGCCACGACCGTATAAGGACCGATCGGCAGCCAGCCGAGAACGGCAGATTCGCGCTCATCAGTGGGCGCGAGGTTGGCAGCTTCGAGATCGAGGGCTTGAGTATCGGCCCAATTATCGTCGGAAAGCACCAATCCACCGTTGATGTCGTGCAACTCGATCATTGGATCGCTCAACGTCCCGCTCACACCGAGCATGGCCAGTGATGGGCCAAGTGCCCGCGCCACCACTTTCGAGCAGCCTGTCTCGCCACCGACGATGAATCCGCCAATCATGACGTCATCCTGTTGGCCGACAAAACCGCGGGTGCTGATATTTGCCAGTTTGGAAATCGCCGCCGGATTCAGGTCGTAGACTTCGACCAAGCCCACGCCCACCGATCCGGTTTCACTCGAGACGACGGCAGTGTAAGACCCGGGGGGTAGAGTCAGCCTCAGTGCGGCCTCGGCGTCGTTAGGCGGAGCCAGTCCGCTTGCCATGATTGCGTCCTTTTGTGAGCTCTGTGCCCAATCCTGGTTCGAGGCAATTATGGCACCCCTTTGATCATGAATCTCCAGAGCTGGATTGCTCAGCACTCCGGGAATACCGAATTGCCCTAACGAAGGACCGAGCGCTCGGACGAGCAAATCCTTCGCCGCGCTACCCGAAATGATAAAGCCGGCTATTGCCTGATTTTCTCCAGCGCCGACCGTCATGCGGGTGGAAATGTTGACCAGCCCTTGCGCAACGGTGAGGGCATGTGGCGAAGCAAGCACCACCGGATCGTTACTGCCTAACGTCCCCGTCGGGTCGCGCGGAAATTTGGCATAGGGAAGACGTGCATCTTCGAAGATGAATTCATCCGCACCGATCGCGAGCGGCGTTGGGAAATCGACCGTGCCGGAAGCCGCCACCAAATCATCTTGGTCAACCCCGTCACCACTCACACCGATCGCACCGACAAGCTGACCATTGCGATAAAGCGGAAAGCCACCCGGGAAGATGGTGATGCCGTTCGGCAGGTTGGGATTGGTCGTCGGTGTCGGGTTAAGAATGACATTGGAGAGCGTGCCTAGCAATCCCGAGGCAGCTTCCTGCTGGCCGAAGTACGGTCCAGCGTGGTTGGCGTCAATTCCCGGCGGATAATGACTCTGCGCCAGAAATCCAACCGTGCGCGACGACATCGCCATGGTGTTGCCGTTATTGGAATACGCAATCGCCGTACGGGCTTTCTGCACCGCCACGTCCCAGCTGAACAGAGTCGCTTCGCCAGTGCGAAATGTCCCGAGCACCATGGGCGCCATGCCATCCTGATTAGGGAAATTCACCACGCTAATAAAAGCTTCCATCTGGATTCCGATCGGCAGGCGGATTCCGGCGCGTGTCGTGCGCACGCGGTCGGCGGCTGCGGCCAGAATTTCGGTCACCTCCGCGGCTGTGAGACGAGGCTGGCCATTGATCGTCCCGGGAACTGGATCGGAAATGATCGGCTGCCGAATTTCCCCCTGCACACCGCCAAGGGTAGCCACTGGATACGAGAAGGGCGGCGGAGAGTCGATAATCGGATAACGGGCCGAGACGTTGCCTGGCAGGACAAGGTTAACGGCAAGATGAGTTGCGCTTGCGGTGTACGCCAGACTTATACCATTGATAAAAACGTTGTTGGCGAGGATGCTCGGCGAAGGCTTAAAGCCGATCTGACCGGCGAGCGCGACGTCTTCGTCTTTGTCGTAGCCAGCGATAAAGACGAGCGGGTTTTCATCGCGAAAACCGGAGATCGCCGCCGGCACACCATCGCCAGTTACGCCGACTCCGCCGACAAGATGTCCACCCTTATAAAGAGGCATCCCTCCGGGCGTCGCGTCGAGGGAAGTGAAGAGCACAGGCTTAATCGCCGTGCCTGGGGCAGGACTCAGGATAATGACGCTCCCAGGACCTTTGAACTTGTTGATGTCGGAAGAGAAGAGGCTTGAAAGGCCAACTCCCACTAACGGACCCGTCGGAGTGTTTTGGACGCCCGGCGGGAAATGTTGCTGAATGATGAATCCTGCAGTACGCGAAGTGAACGCATTCTGGTCGCTGCTCAGGAATGCAGCCGTGCCTGCCTTCGAAACGCAGGTCGCGATCTGCTGATCGCTCGGTTCGCCACCGCCCACGTTCCACACACCAAGGACAAAACCTTCGCGATCCACCACGGCGATGACACTTTTCGGCGAGATTTCCTCCGCGCGCGTCGCCGCTTGCTTGATAACCAATTGCACGTCGCTCGCCGTCAGTTGCTGCGCGCCGGCCGTCGCGGCGCAGAATACGGCCGAGCAAAAAAGGGGGAGAAGACGGCTGCTCATCGCCGAGTCTTTAGCGAGCAATGCTGGTCGTGCCAAGCTCAAAGCACGAAATTCAGCAAGCTTTCTGGCGAGTTAGCATCCCCGAAAATCCAGAGCCTAACGAGTATAAGTCGGTACGCTTTTAAGGCTAACTATTGTTCCTATCTCGCTCAAAAAGAATGAGTCTTCCAAAGCAGAGACGGCTCTTCAAGGCCGGCGCTGGCCACGACTGAGGGAGAACGCTCGTTGACTAAACGAGAAAGCGGCCGCGCTCCATGACCTGCTCGCCGTCGAACCAGATGTCGAATTCTCGGCCGACGCAATCGATGTGGGTCTTGGAAATCCAGTTCTGGCCAGTGTGCTCGGCGTAAGGATGACCAAAGGCGATGTGGATTCCGGGAATCTTTTCGTCCTGGAGAATGTTACCGATGATGTGGGTGCAGGCGGTATTGGTCCCGACGGCGAACTCGCCCACCCGGTTGCTGTTTTCGTCTGTGCTCGTGTAAAGACGAAAATCGTCGCATAGATCCTTGTTTTCCGATTGGAGATCAACGATGCGGTTGTTTTCCACTTCGATCGTTAGGGGTGTGTCCTTCAGGTCGCCGTAGCGTTCACAAAGATAATCCCCGACAACGCCATCGACGACGAAAACGCCGTTCGTGTTCATGGGTGAGGTGAAAATTTCGCCACCCGGCAGGTTGCCCCATTTGTCCTTCGTGATAATTCCGCTCGTCTTGAGCCACTTCAGCTTGGGCGAGAGCTCGGCCACAAAATCGGTTCCGTTATGCGTCTTGCAAGTCACGCGCCGCGCCTTCCGCGCGCGTTCGACCAGTCGCTGGCTTAGCTCATCGATCTTGAGGAAATCGGCCCGCATTCCTTCGAGCATGATCTCGCGATTGATGTTCACCATGTGGCCATGGCGGATGTGGTAGTGGTTGACGACATCGCTCATCTGCATGCGCGAACCGAGTTCTCCCGTCTGCGATTGCGCGGCAAAGATCGACACCTGCGAAGTAGCGAGATTATCGAGTATGGCCTCGGGCATGAATTGGAGCGGGCGTCGCGCGTGATGCTCGAGCACGAATAGGCTGTAGTCACTCCCGATGCGTTCCACTTCTTTTTGCAGGGCGGCAGCAATTTCGCGCGTAGCTGCATCGGTGATTATTGTGATGCGTTCGTTAGGCTGAAGACGCAGGCAGACCTCGATCGCATTGCGAGCACCGGGAATCAATTCGGGATCGACAGAATCATGGTAGATGCGATCGGGCATAAAGTTGTCAGCTGTAGCGCGAAATCGCAGTCCGGGCAACCAGCGGACGTTTCATAGCCGCCGATGCGGAGAATTGTGTCCAGAATAGCGCGGCCCCGCGCCGGCCAGGCCCCTTATGCGTTAACCGCGTCCGCCAATTTGAAATCGAGACCTTCGTAAGTCTCCCTGACGAGATGATCGACGACGTCATGCATGTTGTGTTCGCGTTCCCAGGCGGCAATCTGGCGATCTGCGCCGGTGCCTTCGCGCAGGATTTTACGCACGTGTTCGATCTCACGTTGGGTGCCAAGTTCGTCGACCTCTGTGCCGACAAACTGCAATAGCTCCTCCATCAAATCACGAATGGGCACCTCACATTCCTGCCCGAAATCGATCAAATTTCCTTCTAATCCATAGCGCGAGGCGCGCCATCGATTTTCATCGATGAGACGACGGCGATAGACGCGGAAAGTCGTGTTTTGCCAGAGCAACTTGAAGAGCCGGGCGACGATCGCCTGGATCAAGGCCGCCAATGCCATCGTATCGTCGACGCGCGACTGTGCGTCGCAGATACGGACTTCCAACGTGTCGAAGAATGGATGAAGCCGAATGTCCCACCAGATTTTTTTCGGATTATCAATGCACCCCGTTTTAATGAGCAGCTTGGTGAAATCTTCATACTCGGACAAACTTTCGAAGGCATCAGGCATGCCGGTGCGCGGGAAGCGCTCAAAGACTTTGAGCCGGTAACCCTTCAGGCCCGTGTTGCGCCCGACCCAAAACGGCGAGTTGGTCGAGAGCGCGTAAAGATGCGGGAGGAAATAACGCATCTGGTTCATGACGTGAATCGCCGTTTCGCGGTTTGGAATTCCCACATGAACGTGCAGGCCGAAGATGAGATTGGCGCGCGCGACCTGCTGCATGTCCTTCACGATCGTGGCATAGCGCTCGCCTTCTGTGATGTGCTGGTCGAACCAGTGAGAGAAGGGATGCGTGCCAGCGGAAGCGATCTTGAGCCCGGCCCGGGCAGCGGTGCGGGCAAGATGTCCGCGCAGAGCGATGACTTGCTCACGCGCTTTGTTCATATCGCCACAAACGTCAGTGCCCAGCTCGACAACCGACTGGTGCATTTCAGGCTTGATTTGCTCCTTTAGGGTCACTTTGCCTTCGCCGAGAATCTCCTGGATGTGAGAACGCAGCTCCCTTGTGACCGGATCAATGATTTGGAATTCTTCCTCTATGCCGAGAGTGAAGATGTGATTCGGCGCGCTCATTGACCTTTAGGAAGAATCGCCAAGTCGATGAGCCGCGCAACTGTCGAGAGGCCCGTTCCATGGCCAAAGTTCATGGGACAAGGTGGGAAGATGATTCCAAAAGAGATTACTGCGTCTTTGTTCGAGGTGCTGGTTGTCTCAGGCAGGGGCTACGTTTTCCAATCGAGCGCCCCTTTTTTCAGGGCATAGACATAGCCAACCATCAGGATCGAAACGAAGCTCAGCATGCTCCAAAAGATGACGTAGCTGTGTGCGATCGCATCCCGATAAACTACCGCCCATGGGTACATGAAGACAATCTCGAGATCGAAAAGGATGAAAAGCATCGCCACGAGATAAAACTTCACGCTGAAGCGCGGCTGCGCTTCTCCCTGCGGCACCATGCCGCACTCATAGGCCGAATCTTTCGTGCGATTGCGCACTCCGGACTTCCCAAGCAAGACGCTCATGATCAGGGCGCTGACAGCAAACCCAATCGCCACCACAGCTTGGAGAAGGATGGGAATGTATTCGCGGATCATGAGCTCAAATCGCTCGCCGCGGCGGCTTCTAACGCGAGGTCGTTGCCGCTGGAATGTGACCGTTCGCCGGAATCAGGGCCTTGGCCAGAGCCGAGGGAAGGCCACGATATTTTTTGCCGTTCTTTTTTACCATCCCGCGTGCGACAAGATTTTGCAGTTTCTCGTAGGCGCGCAGACGCAACATTTCCTCACCTCCGCTGGCCGCATTCCGAGCTCGCAGGTTTTCGTGGAGAATCTCGAAAAGCTGCTTGAACTCGAAGGAAGTGCGCCGGGAGAGAACGGCGACCAATTCCTCGGTAACGAGATCTGGCACGCGACGAGAGAATGCATTCTTTTTCAGGATGGCCATAGGGCGCAAACGATAACATATCTTGCGCGAACCGCAGCTGTTTTCTCGTTTGCGCGAAAAATAACTTCCTCGCTGTGTGCGATTCTGGCGCAGCAGCTCCAGCGCGGGAGGCCGCGGCGGGATTTTCCCTAAAGCGGGCTCGGACTTGGACTTGCCGCAGGCGAAGAAGAAGGCGAAGTCGTCGGGTTGGCCAGAGCAGGTACCTTTAGTCCCGCGTGAAAATATTCGACTGAGCCAATTACCGCCGCCGCGATGCCGACGGTCGCCTGCCGAAACGTCACCGGTCCAATCGACTCCGTCACGTAGCCATCGTTTTCGTAGCGCTGCGACATCACAATAGGGGATAGATGCTTCGTGATCGCCTCGGGCGGCGGAAACTTTGCCAGGTCGACGGTCTTGTTCCAGGCGGGATAAAGTGTCGCGCCCATGGTCAAAAGCGGACGAATCGCCGGATCCAGCCGCTCGTAGAGCAACTTTGTATCAACATAATTGAAGGCCGACTCACCTCCCGGCACCAACGCGGCCGCATCGCGAAAAGTTTGGCTTTTTCCAAGGCCACCATTCGGCGGAATCGCTCCACCGAGCGCTGTTTTCGCCGCGGCCCGGTCCAAACCGAGAACGAATAGGTGGTCATTCAGGGCCATCGTCAGGCTGAGTGGTAGTATTCCGCCGAAAATTTGCGCGCTGTAGAAGGTCGAACCGTTTTCCTCCGTTCTGGTCCAACCTGCGCCGGCCACTTCCATGGTTGCGAGCTCGTCAGCGATTTTGCGTGCGCGGGCCGCGTCTTTCACCGGCACCGCTGCAAGAAACGCCGGCCACTGCGCGTCCTGCGCCCAGATGCCACTTGTTTCCGCCTGTTCGCCAAATGCGGCCCGTATTTCGTCAGTGGAGATTCCATGGGAGCTCAACGTTTGTGCAAAGTCTCGCAGCCACGCCATAACGCCCTGAGTCGGTCCGGTCGACAGGGCGAGAAAGTTTGGCGGCCAATGCAATTCTGAAACCGTGTAAAGAAAAGTATCGGTTGTCGCTGCCTTCAGGAGAGGTTGCATCAACTTCTCTTTGGATTCGGTCCGCGGCATTTCCAGAAAATCGACTTCGCGCATTTTGCTGTGCTGAAATCCGAAGGTGGTCGCGAAGCTGCGCACTGATTTCAGGCGTTCCAGTTCAGCTGTGGCGAGCGGCTGTTCCGCCATCGCCAAAAGAAGACTCAGCTTTTGCACGAACGGCTGAGGATCAACGTAGAGCAAAGCATCATAGTCCCTTCCCAGATGTTTGGTGGCTGCTGCGAAATGCGGATTTTCCTCTAGGGAACCGTTCGTTTGTTCGCCGCGGCGACGCGTTCGGTCGAGCAAAGCCTTCAAGGTCGCAAGGTCGTTCGAGGCAAAGAACCAATGATTATGGTAGACGCTCGTGTAAGTGAGATTACCGAGAGCCACCACCTCGATCGAATGTTGTTCGTAGACGAGCATTGTGTGTTTCGCGCCGCTCGATTTCGGCCACCAATTCGCTTCGCGCTGGGCGATGAATTGCCGGGCTTTTGCCTCTGTGGCTTCGAAATGAAAGCCGCCGATGACCACCGGCTCGTTTTTTTCCAGGGAGGTGAGGGCGAGAAAGAGATGATTCGGGCCGAGTTGCAGAAATTCGTCCAGCGTTTGGTGGCTCGATTGATCTCGTGGTAATTTTGCGAGTGGGCGTTGCAACCACGCTTGCACCGCAGGTTCCCGCCAGATTTGATAAAGTTCGCTCTGGTGCCAGCGCTCACGCGTGCGCATCGGTACGCTCGCCTGTGCCAGTAACAACGTCGACTCAGGCAACAGATCCGGCACTTTCGCCAGCTGATTCGCGATCTGGATCCGCAGCGTCACCCAGACCGCGGCCGCGACGACGAGCGCGATTGCGATCAGCGCGAGAAATTTTTTCATCGGCGGAGTCTCGCATCAAATCGCGCCGCCGCGAGCCTCGGCGCGCGCTCGACATTTCGCGCCGCATCGACGATCTCCATGCATGAAAAAATGTGCGGGCTCACAACTCGTTCTCGGCCGTTTCCACGAGAGCGCTGTCGTGACGGCCGCGGAAGAGGCGCTCGCCAACTGTGGTGGGCAACCGACGTGTGGCTTTCTTTTTCTCTCCGCCAGCTGGCTGCCTCAAATCGCTGAAGTTCTGGATCTCGTTAGGCTGCATGGCCGCATTCCGCTCCTCATCGGCGCTGTTAGCGGCGGGCTCATCGGCCTGAAGTGCGAAGCGGAAGGCGCCGCTGGCATGTCGCTCCTTCTCGTCAGGTTGGAGGAGACAAAGGTTACACCGGTCGTCATTTCAAACGAACAAATCGAAGAATCGACCGGTCCAGCCTATTGGCAGATGGAAACCGGTCTTAGTCCGCAGGACGTCGATTCCTGGATTGTTTTGGCGAACCCTTTTGCGCCTGAGTTGGAACGTTGGCTGGCAGAATGGAACGTAGCTTTCCCCGATTCGCCGAGCATCGGCGGGTTGGCCAGCGGGATTAATGGTCCAGGTGAAAACGCTCTCCTCCTTGACGGCAGGACCATCGACGCCGCTGCCCTTGCGCTGGCTGTCAAAGGAACAAGGATTCGCACCATCGTTAGTCAGGGTTGCAAGCCTGTGGGTGAGCCTTTTACCATCACCCAGGCGGAAGAGAATCTCGTTTACTCCCTCGGCTCGCGACCGGCTTATCAGGTCCTTAGCGAAACCTTCAACGCCCTTTCCGATAACGAAAAAGAGCGCGCGCGTGGCAATCTTTTCGCCGGTATCGCCGCTTCCGAATATGTCGCCGAGTTAAAGCGCGGCGACTTTCTAGTGCGGAATTTGTTAGGCGCCGATCCGCAAACCGGCGCGGTCGCGATCGGTGCGCGCGCCCGGACCGGACAGACTCTTCAATATCAGCTACGAGACAAGGGCACCGCGCACACGGATCTGGTGGAGCTGGCCACGGTGAATGGCTTGCAAGGCTGTGAGCCCTTTGCTTCGCTCATTTTTTCCTGCAACGGTCGCGGCCAGCGATTTTTTGGCATCCCAAATCACGACGCTGCCACCCTCGCCGAAATTTTCGGTCCAGTCCCAAGCGCGGGCTTCTTTTGCAATGGCGAGATCGGCCCGATCGGTCGCGCCAGCTATCTCCACGGCTACACTGCCTCGGTAGCCTTATTCTGCGCCTAGCCTGATCGGATTCTGGCGCGCGGATGATACTTGTGATGGACCGCCTTCAACCGTTGCTGATCGACGTGCGTGTAAACTTGCGTGGTCGAAATGTCGGCATGCCCAAGCATCTCCTGGATGATGCGCAGGTCCGCACCATTGCCTAGCAAATGCGTGGCAAAACTGTGCCGCAAGAGATGCGGGTAGACGTTTGCCTCCAGGCCGGAGCGTCGGGCGACCGCCTTCACAATCTGCCATATGCGTACCGTCGTTAGGCGACCGCCACGCGCGGATAAAAAAATCTCACTTCCGCTCCGGCGTTTGACCAAACGTGGTCGCTGCTCGTCGAGGTAAGCAGCGAGCGCCGCGCAAGCCTTGCGCCCCACCGGCACAATCCGTGTCTTATTGCCTTTTCCGGTCACGCGAACAACGCCACTCTTCAGATCGAGATTTTCCAGCTTCGCTCCCGCCAACTCCGAGATGCGAAGCCCGCTCGCGTAGAGCAATTCCAGCATTGCCCTGTCTCGCAGTCCGAAAGGCTCCTTCATGTCCACGCTTTCGAGCAATTGCTCGACCTGCAACTCATTCAAGGTCTCCGGTAAGTAGCGCTCGATTCGCGGCAGCCCTAACGACTCAGTAGGATCCTTGATCACAAAGCCGCGCGCGCTGGCGAAACGAAAGAAGACCTTCAAGGCCACCACGATGAGTTTGATCGAGGAAGCGGCGAGTCCGCCACGTTTCCGTTCCGCCAGGTATTCACTCACCAGGGGCAACCCCACCTGTTGCGCCCGCGTGATCTGCTTTCGCTGCGTGCACCACTGAGCAAATTCCCCTAACGATCGCTGGGTGGAGAGCTGATAATTTTCCGACAAACCCCGCTCGACCGCGAGATAGCGAATGAAAGCCTCGATCTCTTCCTCCATCGCGATCCACGCTATCTGTGCTCGCGTTGACAAAGCAACCGCGAACTCGATTGTTTCCTGCGATGAGTCTCGACCTAAACAGCCTGCTAAAAGACTGGTCCCATGAACCCGGTGCGATCAAAGTCCGCAAAGTCCCCGGTCTTGACGGCCGAGAAAAGTTACAGCTCCGGATCGATCTCGGTCTGCTCCAGATGGAGATGGAAGGCCGGCCTGATGGTCAGCGCCCGCACAATTGTGAGTCCTGCCTTGTTTACCATCAACGACAGGCGATTCGTGCGGCCCAGCGCGGCGAAGAATACCAGCTCACGGCCGAGCACTGCAGCGAGTTGCAGCAGGAGGGTATTCAATATTATCACCGCTACCTGAGTCTATTTCAGCTCGATGAGTTCGAAGGAGTGATCCGCGACACGCAACGTAATCTCGATCTCTTCACGTTTGTCGACGAACACAGCGACCGCGAAGATGTCGTCTGGAGCTTCCAGCAATTTCGGCCCTACGTGCTCATGATGAACACGCGAGCGCGGGTTTCCATTTTGTTGGGAGAAGGAAAATTCACCGAAGCCATTCGCGAAATCGAAAAGGGCCGGGATCGGATCGTTGAGTTTTTCCAGCAATCATCCTTTCCGGAATTGGAAGCGAAAAGTTCTGAAATCGCCTTCCTCGACGAGTGGCTGGAGGAAGTGCGGGCGAAACGTCCCCTGACGAAACTGGAAGTGATGGAGCGCGAAATGGAACGGGCGATCGCTGGCGAACGTTACGAACGTGCCGCAGAGCTGCGCGACGCTATTCGACAGTTCAAGGCGCGATCGCTTTAAGCGGGATCGGTCGTTTCGGCCGCAGCGGCCTAACATTTCTATGGCAGCGTCCGATTCCAGCCTCACGGAACGCAAGGAGCGCTGGGCCCGCAAGATGGCCGGCAAAGCCAGGCCATCCGTCCGCTCCCACGATCGCCTTCCGCCCGGTCAGCATCTCACTCCCGGCTTTCCGGTGCTCGATCTCGGTATTCGTCCCGAGATTTCATTAGGCGATTGGCGCCTCGAGATCGGCGGCCTGGTGGAAAATCCTACGACCCTGAACTGGGAGGAATTCAACGCCCTTTCGCAATTCGAGGACGTGAGCGATTTCCACTGCGTCACCACCTGGAGCAAGTTCGATTGTCGCTGGAGCGGTGTCGCCTTCTTCACCATCGCCGATCTCGTTAGGCCAAAGCGGGAGGCGAATCACGTCCTCTTTACGAGCTACGACAGCTATACAACGAACGTTCGGCTTTCCGATTGCCTCGACGACGATGTCCTGGTTGCGACCAGGTTTGAGGGCAAACCGCTTACCCGCGAACATGGCGGACCCGCGCGGGTAATCATTCCGAAACTGTATGCCTGGAAAGGAGCGAAATTCGTTAGGCAAATCGAATTCTCCGGTGAGGACAGGCTTGGTTTCTGGGAAGTGCGCGGTTACAGCAACACGGCTGATCCCTGGAGGGAAGATCGTTTCTCGTGAGCGGCCTGGAGCGCGCTCCTCGCCGGTGGATGATCGTCGCGGCCTTCGCTGCGCTTTATCTCATCTGGGGTTCAACCTATCTGGGCATCCGCTTTGCGATTGAGTCAATCCCGCCATTGCTGATGGCGGGCACGCGTTTCTTTTTTGCGGGCGCCATCATGTATGTCATTGCCCGCTGGCAAGGCGCACCGAAATCATCGCTCGCGGAATGGCGGGTCGCTTTTATTATCGGCGCCTGTTTGCTTTTCTGCGGTAACGGCGGAGTGACGGTCGCCGAGCAATGGGTCCCTAGTGGGCTTGCTTCATTGCTCGTGGCGACCGTTCCCATTTATATTGCGCTCCTCGCCTGGTTGAGTGGCTCTGCGCCGCGACCGCGAGCACTCGTTTTGCTTGGCCTCGCCGGCGGCTTTGTCGGCGTGGGCATTCTCGTCGCGCCGGCTCTTAGTGCGCCGCCCGCGGCCGGGACAAGGCACCTTGGACTCGGTATGCTCATCCTTCTTTTTGGTTCGTTAGTCTGGTCGATCGGCTCCCTTTACTCGCGTCGCGTCCAACATTCCGTGCCACCGTTGCTGTCGTCTGCGCAAACCATGCTTTGCGGCGGGGCCTTGATGTTGAGCGCGGGAGCGCTTAGCGGAGAAGGAAGCGACTTCCATCCGGGCGACCTAAGCCTTTTGTCGTTAGGCGCATTTCTCTATCTTGTCCTGGTGGGCGCGATCGTCGGTTACACGGCCTACATTTTTCTTCTCCGTCATTGCGATCCGGCCAAAGTCGCGACCTATGCCTACGTTAACCCGGTGGTGGCTGTCTTTCTGGGCGCGTTCTTTGCCGGCGAAAATTTGAATGGGCGCACCATCCTGGCTGGGGCGATCATTGTTGGCTCGGTCGCGCTTGTCCTTACTGCGCAGGAGGAGAAACGAGAAACGGTCGTGCCTCCGATGGCGGCGGTTGCGCAAAGGAAATAAAAATCGCTATTGAGGGATTAGGAAGATGAAACCGGAAGATGCCAAGGCAATTGAAACGCTGGAGGCGAACTGGCGCGCCGAACGCGAGACCGCGCTGGTTTATCGCGAACTGGCGGCGAACGAGCCTGACGAAAAACGCCGCGGCATTCTTCTGCGCATGGCGGAGGCGGAAGAGCGACATGCTGTGCGCTGGGAAAAAAAGTTGCGTGAGCTGGGCGCAAAGCCGCCTGAATTAAGAAACGATTGGCGGCGCAAACTCAATCGCTGGTTCACCCGTGCCGCCGGGGCGGACGTTGCCATTCGTCGCATGGAAGCGGCGGAGGATCGCGACAAAGAGCGCTATCAAGCGCAACAACAAGGCGTGCTCGCGACGAACGAGGAAGAAAAGGAATTCCTTCGCCAAACCGCGCTCGAAGAAAAAGCGCATTCTCGTATCCTCAACACCATGGCTGGGCCCGCTCTCTCGTTAGGCGCGAAGGGCCTGCTCGATAATATCCTGAAGCGCGAGCGCTGGCATGGGCGCGGCGGTGGTTGGGTGGCCGACGCCGTTTACGGCGTGAACGACGGGCTGGGTGCGGTCTTCGGCATCGTCTCGGGCGTGGCCGGCGCGACCGATAATCAGCAGCATTACATTCTCGTCGCGGGTCTCGCCGGCATGATGGCTTCTTCTCTTTCCATGGGCGCGGGGGCATGGCTGGCGAACAAGAGCGAACGCGAAATCTACGAAGCAGAGATCTCGCGCGAAAAGGCCGAGGTCGAAGAAAACCCGGAGGAAGAAATCGAAGAGATGGCGCTTTTCTATCAACTTCAGGGCTTCGCTCCGGAGGAAGCGCAGCGCATGGCCGAGCGCCTCGCCGAATCGCCGGAGCAAATGGTGCAGGCGATGGCACAAAGCGAATTGGGCTTGTCGCAACATCATTTCCCCAACCAATGGACTTCCGCCTTTTCCGCCGCGCTCTCCACCGCAATAGGTGCTTTCATTCCGATCGTGCCCTTCTTTTTCATGAGCGGTTTTCCTGCGGTCGTCGCGGCCTTTGTGATTAGCATTCTGGCGCACTTCGCAGTTGGCGCGGTCAAATCGCTCATTACCATTCGCTCGTGGTGGGCCTCGGGTTTGGAAATGACGGTCGTCGGAATTCTGGAAGCAGTCGTGACTTACGGACTGGGCTTGGTGTTCGGTGCGGTTGGATAGGCGCTCGTTAGGCGCTCGTTAGGTATGATCGATCCCAGGCTCGCTCTCATCATTCCCGCCTTTAACGAGTCGCGTCGCCTGGCCGACAATCTCCTTACTCTTCTGAGTTACCTCCAAACTTTCCGGCCCGAAGGGGAACTGATCGTGGTCGACGATGGCTCGACCGATCGCACGGCCCAGGTTGCGGAAGAACTTTTCGCGAGCCGGCCGGATGTCTCGGCGCGCGTTTTGCGCTTTGAGCAGAACCACGGAAAGGGACATGCGGTGCGCGCCGGCTTGCTCGCGACCCGTGCGCCGGTCGCCCTTTTTTCCGATGCCGATCTTTCGACGCCTATCACCGAGCTGCCGAAGATTGTCGAACCAATCGAGCGCGGCGACTACGAGATTGTCATTGGCTCGCGCGCACTGGACCGCAGCTTGATTGGTCATCGCCAGCCGTGGCGACGCGAACAAGGCGGAAAGGTTTACAACGCGATCGTGCGCCTGACGACTGGCCTGCCTTTCGCCGACACGCAGTGCGGTTTCAAGGCTTTTCGCATGTGCGCCGTGCGACCAATCCTCGAGCAGGCGAAGGTGGATGGTTTCGGTTTTGACGTCGAGCTGCTGTTCCTTGCTCATCGCGCGGGATGCCGCGTGCTGGAAGTGCCGGTGCGCTGGGATCATCACGAAGGCAGCAAGGTCCACATCGTGCACGACAGCTTGCACATGTTTGCAGAAGTCGTGAGCTTGCGGCGGCGGGTGGGGCGGGAAACGCCGCAGCCGGTAAGGGCGAAAGGCTCTCGTTAGGCAATCGCGCGGGAAGAATGCAAACAAGAAAATCTCTTTGCTCGCAACTCGTTAGGCTGCTCCTGGCCAGCTGCATTCTGGGCGCGACGGTGCATGGACAGGAAGTGCGACGGGCTCTTCCGGTAAACCCGCCAGTCGTGACGACCCCTGCCCCGACGGCGCCGCCTAACGTTCGTCCGGCATCGCAGCTCCCAACCGCTCCGTCGCAGAATCCACCGGTCGCAGCGACGCCAGGCATGGGATCGGCGCCAGGGGTTGCTCCTCCGCCGGTGCCGATTGTTCCGGGCGTTCCCGCGACGGTCAACGACACCGCACGTTTCCTTGCCGGCCTCCCGGTGGCGGAAGGAACGCCGCTTTTCGCGCTCGAACAGACAGCTCCCTGGCAACAGCATGCCGGATTCTTCGATCAAGCCTGGGCCAAACTGGCGACGCGCCAGCTGGCGAATATTCGTGATTGGGAAGTGAATTATCTGCCCGACGCGACGCAGCCGCTCTCGGCGGTTTACTATTTCTTTAGCGGCCCGGATCTTCTCTACGCGAACCAGTTTTTCCCCAATGCCAACACATACATCCTGGCCGGGACCGAGCCGATTGGATCGCTTCCCGATGTGCTGCGTTTTGCCGGACCACCGCTCGAGCCTGTTCTGCAGAACCTCGAGAAATCGCTCAACAGCGTTCTCAATTTTTCGTTTTTCATCACGAGGGAAATGAAGACGGATCTGCAAAACGAGCAGCTGAAAGGAACGTTGCCCATTTTCTATGTCTTCCTCGCGCGCGCCGGCAAGACGATCACGGAGGTAAACTTCATCACCTTGGACAAAAACGGGCAGCCGCACCCGTCCTCGCCTAACGAAAAGGGAAAGGGCCTAACGCCGGGTGTGCGCGTTACCTTTACCGGCGCACCCGATTCACCGGCGAAGACTCTCTATTATTTTACGACCGATCTATCCAATGACGGCATCCGCAGTCAGCCCGGCTTCTTGAAATTCTGTGCGGCTCAGGGAACGGCGGCAAGTCTGCTCAAGTCGGCCTCGTATCTGATGTTTGAGAATGGCTTCAGCACATCCCGCGATTTTCTGCTCAACCACAGCAAGGCGATCGTGCAGGACGACTCCGGTATTCCAATCGGCGCCTTCGATTCGGCGCGCTGGTCGCTCCGTTTCTTTGGGAGCTACGCTGGGCCGATCGATCTCTTCAAACAATATTACCAGCCGCAGTTGTTCGAAATTTTCCGGCAAAGTAACCCGGCGCCGCTGCATTTCGGGATCGGCTATCGCTGGAGCCCGAGCAAATCCACCCTCATTGTCGCGACCTTGAAAAACGGCGCCGCCGGCTCCGAATCGTCGAGGTAAGGTTTCGCGCGAAAACGGCTATCGCTTACGCAGGAACTGTCTGGCCCGACCGTTAGCCGATCTTTTTCCAGACAACGTCTTCGTTATTCCTGCGATCGATTAGCGCCTCCGCTCTCCGATCCGGACTGAGACGAAAGAGAATTCGGCCTTCGACCCCGCGCCGGAAAAACAGACCGCTCACCTCCGGCACGAGCTCCACCTTTTTGCCACCGGTGCGCTGAAGAAAGAGCTTGCCGTCTTCGCTCGTCACGATGCTCTTACGTTCCGATTTCGGGGAGAGCTCGTAAGTGCCGAGATAGGCCGCAAGCCCCGCTGGATCGGCTTTGCCCTCGGCCGGATCTTCGTAATAGCGGAAGCCCTGGCTGGCGACGATCTGCCATTGCCCGGCGCGCTTCATCCAAGTATCGATCTGATGGTAACGGGCATGCAATTCCTGTCCGAAAATGGTTTCGGTCTCCAGCATGTCGTAGCTCAAAATCGCGCTCTCCCGCGTGATTCGGCTTTCAGGTTTATCGACCGTGATCTTGCCCGAGTAACCCTCTGGCAGCGGTGTGATATCGGCGACGAGTTGCGGCTTGTTCAGGGTGCGGCCTTTCTCGTCATGATACAGACAGTCGTCCGCGTAATAATTTTTCCAGGGCGCAGCATTCCCTGGCACGACGGCATCGCAGAGCTCCTGCGTCCGGCGCACCAGTTCGTTCTGCGTGATCAAGTCGGGTTCGGCTGCGCGCAGCGGAGGGAGAAAAGCGAGCAGCAGCCAGGCAAAGAGGAGGACTGATTGTTTCATAGGATTGCGGACGTTGCAGGTTCGTTAGGCAGACTCCTGCGCCGAACCAAAATCAAAACGGCAGATGGGTCGCGATCCAGACAATCGCGAGCCCGAGGGCGAGGACGAGGACGATAAAAAGCAGCCGACCTTCGCTGCGTTGTTTGCGCAACGACCGTGGCCGGCGTCGCTCGGACTTTGCGTCGGTAAAACGTTTGTCATTGAGCGCGATGGAAACGTCGAGGCGTTCGCGGCCTTCGCTCGCACGTTCCAGCAGCTCCTCGCGCTGACGGCGCGATCGTTCTTCGGCGACGCGCGGAGCGTCCTCAATCATGCGCTGGAGGTCGTCCATCTTTTTGCGCAGATTGGCTTCCTCACGAGCAAGCTCCTGCTGCTTTTGGTTCAGCGGCGTATCGGATGAAGCGGGTCGACGAGCCATTGCGCGCCTAACGAGCCGGGCCGTTCATCCAGAGGAAAACGACAAGCGCGATGATGGCAAAGACGATCAGCGGCAGAGTGAAGGCGAATCCAATCTGCATCCACTGGCCGAAGGAGTGCGCCATTCCGTTGTTATTTTCGAGCGCTGGACTTGCTTCCGGCAATGGCAGGTTTTCGCTTTCATTTGTGGTCGCCTGCAGACGGCTGCGTTGCTGGCTGTATTCGGCCCGCGCGTCGTCGACCATGCTGAGGGCGCGACTCAGTTCCTTGTTCAGGTCAGTTGGATTCCAGGTCCGCGGATCGATGCCTTCCAGGATCTCGAGATGCTGACCGAAGCTCTCGCGCGTGGCGCGCAACTGCTCCATTTTTTTCTGCGCCTCGTAGGCTTCGCGTTCCAGCACGACGAGCGAGCGCGTCAGCTTGTCAGTCATCTCCCCGCGACCACGCTCCAGTTCTTCCTGGCGTCGACTTAATTCCTCCAGCTCGCGCTTTTGTTTTTCGATTTGCTCCTGTTGGCGCTTGAGCTGAAGAAGCTGTTCCTGCGCCTTTTGGACTTGCGAATCGAGGTGTTCGGTGCTGACCTGATCATCCTCGTTGAGCTCCAACATTTGTTCGATCGGGCGGATGCGTTCAGACATGGCGTTTCGATGCGGCGGCAAACGGTACGGCGGTGATATTAATTGTGTGCCGCGAGAATTCCAGATTTTTCACTCGACTTTGCACAGTTTCGCGCCGGCTCGCGGTCGGAAAGGGCCATTCGCTTCCAACGCGGGGCGGAAACATTGCCTAACGACCGGGCATCATCTCCAGGAGCAGACCCCGAAAATATTCTGTCTCCGGAATGGTCGGGAGCACCGGATGATCGAGCGACTGCTCGATGCGACGCAGGCGCCTCGCGGAACGTCGGGCATCGACCAGCGCATCGCCAATCACTTGATCGAAGAGTTCAGTCCCAACATGATGTGAACAGGAAAAAGTCGCGAGTATTCCGTTAGGCGAGAGCAGCTGGAACGCGCGCACGTGCAGCTCCTTGTAACCGCGCCGCGCGCCGTGCAATCCGCCTTTGCTCTTGGTGAATGACGGCGGGTCAAGGACGATGAGGTCGAAACGCTCTTCCGCTTTCTCCGCGCCGCGCAAGAACTGAAAAACATCCTGCTCGATCCAGCGAACCTCGAGCCGATTGTGTTCGGCATTCTCGCGTGCCTGGCGAATGTTCTCCGCGCCTACCTCGACGCCGACCGCTTCAAGTGCCCCCGCCCGGGCGCAAGCGAGAGCGAAGGCGCCCTGGCTACTAAAACAATCGAGCACGCGACGGCCGGCGGCGTGCTGCGCGACCAGTTGATAATGGGGTAACTGGTCGAGGTAAAAGCCGGTCTTTTGCGAATGCAGGAGATCGATCCGCAATTGCAGGCCGGCAACTTCGATCTCGAGTTGGTTGGGCGCGTCGCCGGATAAGATACCGCTGCGCAGTTCCATGCCTTCTGCTCGCCTAACGACAGCGTCGTTGCGCTCAATGATGGAGCATTCTCCTGCGAGATCCTTCAGCGCCCTAACGATCAGATCCTTTCGCTGGTCCATCGCCAAAGTGAGCGTTTGCAGGACGAGGTGATCGCCGTAACGATCCACGATTACTCCCGGCAACCCATCGCTCTCGCTCCAAACCAGCCGGCACAAACTCGGATTGACGCCGCGTCTGGCGCGGTACTCCATCGCCTGGCTGATGCGCCGTTGGAAAAAATCGAGATCGAGATCCTGTTTTCGCCGCGAGAAACGGCGCGCGACGATTTGTGACTTCGAATTGTAAATCGCGCTTCCGATCAGGTGATCGCGCCCATCTTTCAGCGAGATGACGTCCCCATCTTTAGGCTGACCGAAGACCTTCAGCACTTCGCTGCTGAAAACCCAATCGTGCCCGTGCAAAATACGCGCTCGCGGCTTTACGACCAATCCCGCCATGGTCTGCACTGACGGGCAAGCAGGTCGTTAGGGCAAGTCATCGCCGGCGAAGCGAGAAACCGCTTGCCGAGTTCGTGACTACTGCGGCCGGAGGATATCTCGCGTACCTTGCGACGGTTTTTCCCGGTGGTTAGGCGATCGCCACTACCAGGCACCTGGCTCGGCTAGAATGCGTCGCGCCAGCCAGCTCATCCCGATCACGAGCAACAAATCACCGCCGAACAAGCCGGCCGCCACGCCAGCCGCATGTCCAAAAGGAAAAATCAATCCGCCCAACGCCAGAAGGACCGGCGCGCCCAGACCAAACCGACCGGTCCGAAGCAGCGCCAGCCCGAGAAGGATTAGTCCCATAGAGAAGAAAATTCCCAAAGGAAAAATGGTGAGGAAAAGTCGCGGGTCCGCTTTAAAAATCCGCTGCAACGCATCGGCTGGCAAGCCCGGCACGCCGTGCAGGAGCACGCCACGGATGCGAAACAAAGCAATCGTTTGCGCTGCAGCCATCGCGCCGACAATCACGCAGCCACTACCGACTAAACCTAACAAACTGCTTTGGGGTCGTGTCACGTGACCGAGCGCGAGCGCCGCTGGGATGAAAAGGACAAACGCAATCCAGTCAATTGTCGTCCAGGCAAAACCGTAACCGCTGAAGACCTGAAGCAGGTCGGCTACGAAAAGCAGGAGCGGGGCGGCGATGAGGGAGATGGCGCCAAGGCGCCGGCGAGGTTCAGCATTAGCCTGGCCGATCATTGCGCCATTCAAAGACGGAAGCGAAGCGGGCGCAAAGCCATTCACGCGCCTTGCTCTCGAAATCTCCCAAGCAACGCCTCGTCTCGGTCCTCCGCGCCGCGGGAACAATGGCTGGATTTTCCCGCACCTTTTGCGAATATCTCCGTTACCGTGGATCCAGTTACTCTTAATCCAGAAACAACATCACCCCGCGCCGCGGACGCGACTCAGTCGACCAGCGAGCGGGCTGACCTCCGGCCGGAGAACATCGACGACGCCGTCATTCGGCTGGCCGGTAATTCACAGGACGGCATCCAGACTGCCGGCGCGTTCCTCGCCCGGCTTGCTGGCCGCAGCGACCAGGACGTGATGACTTACATGACGATCCCGGCGACGATCTCGGGCGGGCCGTCGATTTTCCAGGTGCGCATCGGTTCGGGCGAGGTTCTTTCCGCCGGGGACGAAGCGGATTTCCTGGTCGCATTTTATCCACACAGTTACCAGGACCATCTCGGCTTCCTCAAGGAGGGCGGCGTCCTGCTTTACGATTCGGACAACGTCGAGCCAGACCTCGACGACAAACGCTTCACTTACCTCGGCGTGCCAATCACCGGTCTCACTGTCGAAGCGCTCGGTGGCACGGCCAAGGACAAGGGCAAAAACATGTTTGTCCTCGGCCTCATCTGCAAAATTTTCCACCTCGACGCCGACAAGATGAAGAACTTGATCGCGGAAAAATTTGGCGGCAAAGACGAGAGCGTTGTCAATACCGCGCTCATGGGATTTCAAGCCGGCTATAACTATCCGGTCGGTAATTTCCTCAAGCAGCTCTACCAGTTCGAATACGTCCCGCGCGCGAGCGGACGTGCCCAGATCACGATGGATGGCAATCAGGCCCTCGCCTATGGGTTGATCGCCGCGGGTATTCGCTACGGCGCAGGTTACCCGATTACCCCGTGGTCGTCGATTATGGAGATTCTCCGGCGCGAGCTTCCGAAGTACGGCGGACTTTTTGTCCAGGCCGAGGATGAGCTCGCTGCGGTTTCGCTCGCGATCGGTTTTTCGATTTCAGGAAACCTTGCCGTCACCGGCAGTGCTGGTCCCGGCATTTCGCTGAAAACCGAAGCGATCGGTTGGGCTTCGATGGCCGAGATGCCGCTTGTCATCGTGAACGTCCAACGCGGCGGACCGAGCACAGGGTTGCCGACCAATGTCGAGCAGAGCGATTTGTTTCAAGCCATCTTTGGCGGGCACGGCGACAGCCCGCGTGTTGTACTCGCGGCGCGATCTGTCGAAGATTGTTTTTACATCGCAATCGAAGCGGCCAGAATCGCCCGCAAATACAGCACGCCGGTTTTTATCCTGAGCGACAGCTCGCTCGCGACCCGGATCGAAGCGTTCGACGAGCCGAATCTCTCGGAGTTAATGCAGAACGCGAAACCCGATCTCACTCCCATCCCAACTTTCAAACCGTACCCCATTGACGGAATTACGCAGCATGTCGCGCCTGGGACTCGGATCCTTGATGGCAAATACCCGCTTCTTTCCGGGCTCGAACACGATGAGATGGGTCACCCGACCGGCAGCCCGAAGTTGCACATGGTTATGACCGCGAAGCGTCGTAACAAACTCCGCAAACTCGCCGAGGAAGTGGAAGTGCCTGAAATTTATGGCGACCAGGAGGGCGACGTCCTGCTCGTCGGTTGGGGCTCTACTTATGGCCCGATCCATGAAGCCGTAACGCAGGCGCGGGCGCATGGCGAGAAAATCGGTGCGATCCATTTTCGTCATCTCCATCCGTTGCCCAACGGGCTGGAAAACATCTGGCCGAACTACAAACGCATCGCGGTCGTAGAGATGAACGACCTTGGCGTTTACGGGTATGGCCAGTTCGCCACCATCCTCCGCGCCCGTTACTGCGAGCCGAAGATTGAGAGCGTGACCAAGACCGACGGACTCACTTTCCGGGTGAGAGAAATTCTCGACGGAGTTTTCGAAGGCCGCACTTTTGCCGCGAAGAAAATCCCGCGCGAAGGCGTCGCCACCGTTCACTCCGATACCACGGGCGAGAACGTCAAAAACACGCGCGAAGTCGTGCCGCAGGGGGTAGGCTAAGACCAGAAATTAATTTCAAATCCAGAAAACCAGAAAGGAACGGATCCAAAGCGAAGAAGCCAGAAACGAACCGGGTGTGACCGAGGGGCTAAGACCCAAGAAGGGTTTGCCTAACAAATAAAGCACCGACAGATATGGCAGCGAATCTTCATCCACTTTCCGGCTTTTTGGTTTTTCAAAATTAGACTTTTAACTTATGAGCGACACTCTAACTCCTATCGCAGAGCCACCACGCGAGAAACTAACGAAGAAAGCCATCACTGCCGATCACCCAACCTGGTGTCCGGGTTGTGGTGACTTCGCCGTTCTCGCCTCCTACTACAAAGTCTTGGAGAAACGCAACGTCGATCAAGAGAAGATCGTGACTCTCGCCGGCATCGGCTGCTCTTCGCGCTTTCCCTATTTCGTCAATGGCTACGGCGCTCACTTCATCCATGGCCGGGCCGTGCCCATGGCTTCAGGAGTAAGTCTCGCCCGGCCCGATCTGCACGTGTTTTTGTTCGGCGGCGACGGCGACGGCTTTAGTATCGGCGGCAATCATCTCGATCACGGCGCGCGCAAGAACATCAACCTCACCTACGTCATCATGGATAATTTCGTCTACGGCCTGACGAAAAAGCAGACCTCGCCCACATCGCCGATAGGTTTCAAGAGTAAGACCGATCCGCAGGGCGCGATTGACCAGCCGGTCAACGCCATGAAAAAGCTGGTCGCAAGCGGTGCCACCTTCATCGCTCGCACCCACGCCGCCCAGGTTAATCACATGATCCAGATGATTGAGCGCGCAATGGATCACCAGGGCTTTTCCGTTATCGAATGCCTGAGCGAATGCGTTGAATTTTTCCCCGGCGCCTTCGACCCGGCCAACCCGCGCAAAGGCGGCAGCTTCGAGCTCATCCAGGAAAAGAAATGGGATAACACTCCGGAAGACGAATTAAGACATGACGTCACCGACGAACTAGCTGCCTACAGACTAGCTTCGCTGCCGTATCCCGGTGTCTTTGGCGTCTTCTATGAGTCGGATCGCCCGACTAAGAACGCCTTGGAGAAAAAGTGGATCGATAGCTCGAAGGAGAGACTAGGCGGCGCAAGCGATGTCGAGATTCTGCAAAAGACATTCGATCGAATAAAGTGAACACGCAGTCGAATGGCATCCCGCTGCACGTCACCGGTCACTGACGTGGGTCAATCAGATTCGAGAGAAGAGTTACGCCGGCTCCTCATCCAGAAATCGATCTGCCAGGGTCACTTCACATTAGCTTCCGGAGCGCAGAGTGACTTCTATGTCGATGCCAGGGTAACGACACTTGATCCTCGCGGCGCCACGTTGATCGGCAAAGTCGGTTGGGATTTGCTTCGTAAGACTGCGTCGGAACTGGGTTACAAGGTGGACGCGGTCGGCGGCCTGACCATGGGAGCCGATCCCATTGCACTTAGCATTGGCATCACTGCCCATGCCAATAACCCTGAAGAGTTCCCGCAAGTCTTTACCGTAAGAAAGAAGCTCAAAGAACACGGCCGCCACAAGCTCATTGAAGGAAACTTCGCCAAAGGTAACTCCGTCGTCGTTATCGAGGATGTCATCACCACCGGCGGATCGACCATGCAGGCGATTGATGCGATCGAGCGCGCAGGCGGCCGGGTCGCCTTTGTTGTTGCACTGGTTGATCGTCAGGAAGGCGGACGCGCCGCCATCGAAGCCAGAGGACACAAAGTCATAGCCATCTTCACCCGCGCCGATCTGCTCGATACTCGGGAACGAGCTGATAGGGCAACTGTCTAATCCGATTAAGTCGACGTCGTTGTTCTCGAGGATATCGACCGAATGAAGTAGTGAACGCTGATTGATCTTTGTAATTGGGCCTCGAAACAGGCCGTCCAGTTTGCGGTCTGTTTACGCTCAGGACTAGCTTCGTCGGCTACCTCACGGCATCTCCAACTCACCGGGAACGAGCGCAACCGGCGTTTCCGTGATACTTATCTCGGCCTTGTCGGTGATCAGCTTTCGCAGGAAGGGAATAAGCACGACAAGGGCGATGCCGACGACCAGGCTTCCAGCACCGAGTGCTCCAAAGAGCTTCACATAACCGGGGTTGGTCACGACCGCAGTGGTGCCATTCGGCTCAGGGATCATCCCCGAAAAGTCACCCGCAAACAATGACGCCAGACCAGTCACGAGCATCCAGCTGCCCATCATCACGCCCTGGTATCGCCGCGGCGCGAGCTTGCCGATCATCGCATAGCCAATAGGTGAGATAAGCAGTTCACCGATGCTCTGCAGCACATAGCTCGCAAAGAGCCATGCAAATGCACTTTTGCCATCAACGCCAGCCAGCTTGATACCAAGCGGGAGAATAAGAAAGGCGAGCGCCATCAGGAGCAGCGACGCCGCGAACTGCTTTGGTATGTCAATGTTCCATCCGCCCGCGCGCATCCGAGTAAAGAGTGACGCCAGAATTGGTCCGCCAACCACGATGACGACGGTGTTGATATTCTGAATCCATTGCGGCTGAATCATCACGGAGCCGACTTGTAAGTCGACGTTGTTGATCGCGAAGAGCTGGAGACCACTTGGTGCCATTTGATAAAGCGACCAGAACATCAGTGAGCCGAGAGTTAGAATTAGATATGCCGTCATATTTCGCTTCTCGCGGCGATCCGGATGACGAAGCGTGAGGTAGATCAACGTCAAGGCAACGAGTGCGCAGATGCCTTTCACCAGCGTTTCAGTCATGTCCGGCTTCTGAAGCAGCAGCCACACGACAGGAACAAGACCGAGGAGAATGGCGATGCCCGCAAGCAGGCGGAGTCGGAACTGTTTCGATGTCGCTTCGAGCAGCGGGGTGTTGCGGTCAGTCAGCGTTTTCCACGAGAGCGCGGCGAGAACAATCGCGATAAAGTTGCCGAGTGTCGCGAAGATGAAGAGACTTGAGTAACTCTGAGTTCCCTGGAAGTAACCGGCGACGCTGAACCCGACAAAGAAGCCGACATTCATGCCGGCGTAGTTCCACAGAAACGCTCCTTCGCGTCGCGGGTCCTCCGGCGCGAAACGCTGCGTCAGCATCATGTTGATGCAGGTGACGTTGAGACCGCTGCCGGTGAGGAAAAGGGCAAGGCCGAGGTAGAAAAGTGCGAGCGTGCCAACCGCGATGCAGGCGCAGCCGATAACCTGCAGCGCCATGCCTCCGACAAACAGGTTGCGATTCGAGAGGAAGCGGCCGCCAAGGTAGCCGCCGAAGAGGTGCAGGCCGTAATTGAAGGCGCCGAACACACCCATCAACGTGGTTGCCTGGATCACACTGAGCTGCAGGTGCTTCGTCGCGTAGAGGACCAGCGTCGAGTAGAGGACGGCAAAGCCGAGCGTCGAGAAGATTTGAATGAAGAACAGCACAGCCGTTCCCTCCGGAGCCGCGGAGAAACGGCGTGTAAGCGATTTCATCTGCCCCTCATTACGCCCGTTACCTCGGGAGATGTCAAGCCGCCCTTTCTCCTCTAGTGATCATCGCTTCTCCATCAATCTGCTTGACTGCTAGGCCAACTCTTCGCTAAGCAGCGGGCGATAAGAGAAAGGCTCAAATGCAAAGGAAGATTCGTGGTCTAGCGCGAGGCGCCTTGATCCTACTCGCGGCGGTCTCGCTTTTCGCTCAAGGTCCCGCCATCATGGCGGTCGGATTGGTCAAGACGATCACGGTCGCACACGATCCGACGCAAATGGTGACTGACCCGGCGGCGCACAACGTTTATGTCCTGAATCATAACTCGAACAGCGTTTCGATTCTTGATTCCGAGCAACTCACCTTAAAGAAAACACTCGCCGTCGGGACCGCGCCGTCAGCGATCGCGGCTAATCCCCCGGCTGGGATGGTCTATGTGGCTAACTCTACGGCTGGGACAGTTAGCGCGATCAAGGGAACGAGGGTGAGTGCGACCTGGACGGTCGGCGGCAACCTGATCGGCTTAGTGGTGGACTCAGCGTTAGACCAACTCTATGTCGCAGATGCCTCCGGCAATCGTGTCGTGATTCTCGATGGCACGGAGGGCACGGTCTTAAAGACGCTTTCAACCACGGCTCACCCAGCAGTGATGGCAGTGAACATCGCGACCCATGCGGTCTTTGTTGCCTGCACCGGCGCAACCGGTTCGGTCGTAGTGATCGATGGATCGGCCAAACAGGTCGTCAAGACGATCACGAACCTGCCTGCGGCGCCGACTTCGATCGCGATCGATCCGGCGACCAATGTGGCCAACATCGCCAGCCCGGTGGCGAACGTTCATACCGTTATCAATGCCGCGAACAATTACAGCGTTACGCAACAAAGCGGCGATTCCGGAGCCAAGCCCAACGCGATCGCCTTCGATCCCGGTGGAACCGGTTTGTTCTTTATCGCCGATACCGGTGATGGCGACGTTTTCTTCGCGGACGGCAGCGGCATTGTCACTTTGGGAAATGCCTACATTACCCAGGAGTCTGGCTCGAACGCTTTGGCGGTTAATCCGAGTACCAATCAAATGGCCCTGGCCTACCCGAGCGGCGATTTCGTTGTCCTGGTCGATCTCCTCAATCCCCTTTTTGACGATAACTACCACCTGTTGATCGCGGGCAATAATACTACCGGGCTGGCCTTCGATCCTCTGACGAACAAACTGTTCGTCAGTAATGCGGGGGATAACACCGTCAGCGTCTTCGATGTTACCCCGACCGTTTCCGTGCCCGCTTACGAAGGGGACCACTCCGGGAACAGCATCGGATATAACTATAGTGACTCCAACCCTGCCACCGGGATGACCTACACCCTGCGTCTTGGAGCGTTGTATGCGATCAACGAAGCGGCCGCGGGTGCGGGCGCTAATGGAATGGGCGGCAATTCTACGGGAGTTACAACTATTCCCCTGGGAAGCGTTTACTCGGAAGCCGTGGCCGTGAACGCGGCGACGAACAAAATCTATGTCAGCGATGGTGGCGGGTTATTCTACTCCATCAACGGCGCGACCAATGTGGCCACGGCGCTGACCATTCTGCCGCCCACGGCGGACATTCACAGCATCGCAGTGGACAACGCGAGTAACAAGATCCTGCTTTGGGATCAGGTGAATAACAGTGTCTACGTCCTCGACGGGACGACGGAGGCTTTGCTGAAGACCATTGCAGTGACGCCTGTAACTTCCGCCGGATTGTTCGTCGACCCAGTCAAGGACCTGGCCTATTTCGCCTGCAACGCGACAGAAGTGATCGATCCAAACGCGGGCACCGTGGTCGCGACGATCCCGACCAGCGGACAAGAGCTGGTCGCCGCCTACAATGCGAGCAACAGTCGACTCTATATCGCAGATGTCGGGCAGCTCTACATTGTTGATACGACCCAGAATACCATCATTGTCACAATCCCGGTTTTGGGCGCTTCGGCGACCTCGGCGGCGATTGATCCAGTCACGAATAACTTTTATCTCGGGACAGTCCCCGGTGATGGTACGTATCACCTCCTTGAATATAGCGGCACGACGAACGCGCTGCTTACGGATATCTCATCGGCCACTCATCCTGAATTGAGCGGCATCTATGGTCTTACCGCCAATCCATTAACCAATAAGATGTGTGCCGGAACAATCACGAGCTTTGGATCGACTACCCAGGTCGCACTTGTCGATGGTAATACCAGCGCGATCAGCGTGCTGCCGCCGGGAATCTTCGAGCAGGCCGCCTATTCTATCTCCATCGACCTCGGCACGGGAGTGCTCGGGGCCGGTGGTTACAGTTACACCACCCTCTGGTTCCCGACGACCGACGTCAGCGGCGGCGAAACAGTCCCGATCTCGGTCGCCATGACCGGCATGAGAGATAGCTTGACCATCGCGACCAAGCCAATCTTTCGCACTCGCAACACCACCCCATCTTTCACGATCACGGCCACGAGTAAGTTCCCACAGTCAGCCAGCGCACTAGTTCCTACTCATGGCTTCTACCAGGTCGATGGGTGGCAAGGGGCATGGACAGCCATCTCTCTTAAACCGAAGGTCGGTGGTATCACTTCGATGGCCAAGCTAACTCTTCCTACTCTCACCGCCGGACGGCACATTCTCTATACCTATGCCGCCGATGGCGACGTGGCGACCGTCCAGGCCGGCAATTCTCCCAATTCGCCCGTGATCAGTCCGGTCGCCTCTGTCACTTTCACGGTCGAGAAATAGCGTCGTTGCAAAGCGATCGGCGTTGCCTGGCGTAACGGAGATTCGAAATCAGAGCTTTCCATTATCAGCGTGTCTTTAACTTACGCTCAGGACAGGCCGGCTACTCCTATATCCAAAGTCTCTTATCGACAGATCGGCGATTGACCGGCCGCGCGACACAATCACTTTGAAGATGAATATGCTCGATCCTTCTGCAGACGAAATCCGCGCGTGGAGCAACTCCGTGGTCGAACTGATGATCGAGTATCTGGGCGATCTCCGAAATCGAAAAGTGTATGGTGACTTCTCTGCGCGCGAGATCCGCGATCAGCTCGATGACGCGCTTCCGACCAAAGGAGGCGACTTCGACGACCTGCTGAAGACTTTTCGCGAGACGATCATTACCTTTAGCCGGCAAAACGCGCATCCGCGGATGTTTGGATATGTGCAATCGCCCGGGACTCCGCTCGCGGCCTTCGCCGATCTGCTCGCCTCGACCTTGAACGCGAACCTGACCGCCTGGCGTTCCGCGCCGGCGCCGGTCGACCTCGAGCGCCTGACGATCGATTGGATCCGCCGGATCCTTGGCTTTGAGTCCGGAGCTGGCGGACTCTTTGTCAGCGGTGGATCGATGGCGAATCTCGCCGCGCTCGGCGCCGCGCGGCAGACGAAGAGTGAGTCATTATCTCGACTGCGCATCTATGCATCGAGTGAGACCCACTTCTCCATCGTCAAGGCAGCAGCCCTTCTCGGAATTGGGCGCGAGAATGTGCGCGAGGTCGCGGTCGACGAGAACTTCAGAATCCGAACAGACGATCTCGTGGCAAAGATCACTGCCGACCTGAAGGCAGGAGATGCTCCGTTCTGTGTCGTGGCAAACGCCGGGAGCGTGAATACAGGCGCGGTCGATCCTTTGGCCGAGATTCGGAACATTGCCGACCGCTTCCAGGTTTGGATGCATGTGGATGGGAGTTACGGCGCCTTTGCCATCCTCGCGCCGACGGCGAAGAAGTTGTTCGCTGGCCTCGGGCGCGCCGACTCCGTCGCGCTCGATCCCCATAAGTGGCTCTATCTTCCAGTGGACATCGGATGCGTCATATACCGCCAGCCACAAATCGCGCGAGCCGCTTTTGCGCATGACGCCGAATACACCCGCATTATTGGCCAGGAGTCAGACGACGTCTTTGCTTTCTGGGATTACGGCCCGGAGTTATCGCGGCGTTTCCGCGCGCTCAAGGTCTGGATGCTGCTAAAAGGAGTTGGCCTTTACTCGTTAGGCGAAGCGATCGAAAACAACCTTGCCTGTGCGCGCTATCTCGAGTCCCTGGTGAGAGCCAGCGATGACTTCGAAATGGTCGCGCCAGTTGGGCTTTCCATCTTTTGTTTTCGACATGTTCCGCGGCAACTTCGGAGCGAATCGCCGGAGGCGATCGATGCCTTTAACGAACGCCTCCTCCTTGCCCTGCAACACGACGGCAGTTCCTATCTCTCGAACACCACCCTTGGCGGCCGCTTTGCCCTCCGCGGTTGCGTCCTGAATTATCGCACCACCTTGCGTGACATGGAGATCCTGCTCGACGATTTGCGCCGAGTCGCGAAATCGTTAGTCACCAAGACTTAGAAGCGCTACACCATAACAAAGTCTTAACGATGCGCAGCTGGCCTCACAAATTTGCTACAGGTTTCATCATGGGCGGCGTTGCGCTGCTTCTCGGTGCCTTCACACATTGCCAGCGCGCTCCCGTTTCCGGTGGCCTGACGAAATTGCACCCGTGTCGGTGGCCGGGAGTTAAAGAAGAACTGCTCTGCGGAAAACTAAGGGTCTTTGAGAATCGACAAACACGAGCCGGGCGCACGATTGATCTCAACATTCTCGTCTTACCGGCGTTCGATCAGAAAACGAAAACGGAGCCGCTCTTCGATCTGGAGGGTGGACCTGGAGTTGGTTCAGTCGCGGCGGGGGCAGTTTTCTACGCCACCGAAGGACGCGAATACCGGCAGCATCACGATGTTGTGCTGGTCGACCAGCGCGGCACGGGAGAATCGAACCGGCTTGCGATTCCGATAGATCAAACTCCGCAAGGTCAGTTAAACGAGATGTATCCGGTTGATTATGTCCGGAAGATGCGCACCGCATGCGAACAACATGCGGACCTGACCCAATACACGACGTCGATTGCGATGGATGATCTCGACGATGTGCGGGCCTGGCTGGGCTACGACCGAATCCATCTCTTTGGCCTGTCCTACGGCACGCGAGCCGCGTTGGTTTATTTGCGACAACATCCAGAGCATGTTCGAACCATCACTCTGCTTGGTGTGGCGCCGACTTATCTGCGGATGCCGATGTATCATGCACAAGCGGCAGATCGCGCGATGAATTTGCTGCTCGAGGAATGTGAACGCGACCCGAAGTGTCACGAGTCATTTCCACAAATTCGGGACGATTGGAAGAAAGTCCTGGCTGATCTGCAACGCGGGCCGGCCCAGGCAGAGTATCGTTCGTCCGGCAAGCCCGCGGTTACTTTGGAAATTCAGCGGGACATCTTTGCGGAAAAAATTCGCAATTGCCTTTACGCCCGCGACCGGGCAAGTCAGATCCCGCTTACCATTCACGAAGCAGCTAATGGAAACTTCGGGCCTTTCCTGAGCCAGGCAGTTAAGCCGTCACCGGTCGACTTTATCGCGGACGGAACCTATCTCTGTGTGACCTGCGCGGAGGACGTTCCGTTTATCGACTCGACCGAAGCGGCGAAGCTCAATGCGGAAAACCCGTTCGGAAATTACCGCGTGGTTCAGCAGATACGGGCGTGCCGCCTGTGGCCGCGCAGCGTGATTCCGGCGGGTTACCGCGAACCGGTCCGTTCAAGTGTTCCGGCATTAATTTTCTCCGGCAATCTGGATCCGGTGACGCCGCCGGAGCGCGGCGAAGAAGTGGCGCATTATCTCCCGAACAGCAGACATATAGTTATCCCGGAAGGCGGGCACGGTCTTGAGGGCCTAACGAATGCGGGTTGTCTTGATAGACTCATCATCGAGTTCATCGACAAAGCAGACGCGAAAAATCTCGATGTGAGCTGCGTCGAGCAAATGAAACCGCCACCGTTCGCGACGAAATAGTAACTCCCGCGCTCGGTTAGAGTTCCTCACATCAACATGTGAAAGGTATTGAGCCGGGGAGAATGGCGTAAGACTGGTGCGAGCGCTCGTTAGGCATCACGGAGTCGGCTACTTCGGCCGCAATGTTTCGGCGTCCGTCGACAACAGTAACAATATCTTCGAGATCATGGCTGCCGTACAAATCGTCACCAGCGCGATCGTGATACGCAGCGAGCTTAGTCGCAAGAAAGAAGGGAGCGGTGACAACTCTCGCCTGAAGTTTTCCATCGATTGTTACCAACTGCGCGGACTCCAATGCTTCGCGAAACCATTGCGAATTCATCCCGAGCGCTCGCGAGTCAATTGGCATGATGTCGACTCGGCAGCCTTTAACGATCCAACGGCAAATTGGTGCGCCTTCGGAAGTATCGTGTTGGAAACCTGCCGCCCGGAGAATCTCTTCTATCTTGTACAATTCGTTAAGCGTTACGACCTCTACGATTACATCCACATCTTCGGTAGGCCTGAAGTCTGTTAAGTCCGGACGATCGACGAGCAACCACACCGCGCAGCCGCCCAAGAATGCAAAGGACAAGCCGACTGATTCAAGTTCCTGCGCAACTAGGCGCATCGACTCAATGGGAGTAGGCATGAGCGATCAGCGTTTTCAGCTTGGCCGCGGCGAGAGTGCGCTCGTGTGCACGACCATCTCGGATCGCATCAATTAATGCGAGCAGTTCGTACAGTTTTGGATCTTGCTCGATAGCTTTTTTGATCGGTTTGAAAAGGGGCTCCAAGGAATAGCCCCTGGCCGATCCGTGAGGATCTGGCCAGACCGGTGGCAAATCATCTTGTGCTGGAAAAGAATGAGCAAGTCCAGGAGCTGCGTACGACGTTGGAATTCCACGCGCGACAGGTCCACGCTTCGCTGGGAACGCGTAGCGCACGCCGAATAATAAATATTCTTGCAGCGGTTTTCGAAGCGGCATTCTGGAACTCGGGTCAATCAATCCTGCCATGGCACCGCGTTGTACCGAGGAATGAATCCTCAGACGCGCTCATGCCTAGCTCAGTTGATAATTGGGCAAAGGTCTTTCCGGCGCCCGACGAAAGGAGCTTCAAGCAAACGACGACATCTAAAGACTTGGCAATCACGTCCATTCGCTATTCGCGAATAGCGAATATGTCAAACCAGACGAAGTGACTATTCAGGGGACGGGACGCTCTGTAGAAGCTCGAGTTCGTGCCAGCGGGCGTAGAGCTGAGCGACTTTGTCGCGGGCGGTTTTCAATTGAGTTTCTAAATCGAGCATCTCAGCGCGTGGTGTCTTGTAGAAATCCGGCGCGGCGAAGGTGGCTTCCAAGTCCGACACTTCCTGTTCCGCGGCGAGAATATTCGACTCGATGGATTCCCATTCGCGTTCTTCTTTCCACTTGAGCTTTCTCGGTTTTTCTTTGCTCTTCTTTGGCGCGGCGGCGACTTCGGCTGGCGCAGGGCTTGAAGCTTGAGTCGACTCGAGCACGACTCGTTTTTCCAGGTAGTAATCGTAGTTCCCGACGTTGTAAGTCACGCGGCCTTCGCCTTCGAAAGCGAGAATGGAAGTGCAGACCCGGTTCAGGAAATAGCGATCGTGACTGACCACGATGACGCAGCCGCCGAAAGCGACGAGCGCCTCCTCGAGCAAACGCAACGTTCCCAGATCGAGATCGTTCGTCGGTTCGTCGAGCATCAGGACGTTGCCGCCGCGCTTCAGAATTTTGGCGAGCAACACCCGGCTGCGTTCGCCGCCGCTGAGCTGCGAGATTTTGGTGTTGATGCGCTCTTCGCTGAAAAGGAATCGCCGCAGATAAGCGCGCAAAGTGATGTTTTGCTCGCCGAGTGTGACGTGTTCTCCGCCGCTCCCGACTTCTTCCCAAACCGTTTTCTCGTCGTCGAGCAAGAGCCGGTTTTGATCGACGTAATTGATCTGGGTCCGGGCGCCGATCTCGACCACGCCGCTGGTCGCGGGCAATTCCTGGAGAATCACTCTGAGGAGCGAGGATTTGCCGAGTCCGTTGCGGCCGACCACGCCGAGGCGCTCACCGGCTGCGAGCTTGAGATTCACATTGTGAAAAAGGGTGCGACCACCTAGCTCCAGGCTCACGTTGCGCAATTCGATGATCCGATTCGCAAGCTTCGGCGGCGTGGGAATAATCAACTCGACGTCGAGCTCCGCTTCCGGCGCCTCCTGCGCCGCCAGTTCGAAATAACGTTCGACGCGATCAACCGATTTTGTCCGGCGCGCCCGCGGTGCTTTTCGCACCCATTGCAATTCACGTTTCAAGAACCGCTGACGTTTGTGCTCCTGCATTTCCTCGACGGCTTTTCGCTGGACGCGAGCAAGGAGGTAATCGGTGTAGTTACCGTCGAAGCTGACGAACTGGCCGCGCGACAGCTCGACGATCCGGGTCGCCACCCGATCGAGAAAATAGCGATCGTGGGTGACGAACAGACAGGTGCCGGCATAACGCGCGAGAAAATCCTCCAGCCATTCAATCGAGCCGGTGTCGAGATGGTTGGTCGGTTCGTCGAGAATCAGAAAATCAGGACGCGCGAGAAGCGCACGGCAAAGCGCGACGCGGCGTTTTTCTCCGCCGGAAAGCGTGCCCACGACGCGATCGGATTCCGGTGCGTGCAGATTCGTGATGAGCGATTTGATTCGATGTTCCAAGTTCCAACCGTCGGCCTCGCCGATCTGGTCGAGGAGCGTGGCGCTGAGCGGGCTGTCGCCCGGGACGCGTTCGTATTCGGCGATGAGGTCGAGAATCCGCTGCGCGCCGCTGAGAATGTTCGCATGGACCGTGGCCGCATCGTCGAGGCCGGAAACTTGTGGCATATAGCCGGTGACGAGATCACGCCGGCGTGTGAATTCACCTGAATCCGCTTGCGCAACGCCCGCCGCGATCTGGAGGAAAGTCGATTTGCCCGAGCCGTTGCGGCCGACGAGCCCGATGTGTTCGCCCTCCCTGAAGGCAATCGTCGCGCCGTGGAGGACGACCTGACTGCCGTATTTGACGGAAAGGTTGTTCGCGCTCGCGATGACTGCGGTCGACGTCTCTGCCATAGGAAGGTCGAACGTCGAACGCCCAACGCTGAACGTCCAATCGAAGCGCGCGGTCGGGGCTGATTAATTCAGCGCTTCTGAGGTTCGTCCGCCAGATCCGTATCCCGATTGAAACTCGCTCGCTCCTACCCTCGTCACTTTACCTTGATCACTCGCACCGCCCGGTGCTTGCGCCAGCTACCTAGCTGCGTTGCCGTCTACCCGCGCGAGTCCCGATCGCGACGTGTTCTATGTCGCTGATCCCATCAGCTCCATTGCAAGCAGGCCATACCGCAAAACATCTTCCAAGAATGACTCCACGGTTTGGGACAAGGTTGGTTATTCCCGATCTGTGGCTGAATCGCTCCGCGTGACCACTGACGACGGACAACTGACTGCCTTTACGTCAATTTGCCGCACGAGTGCGGTGTTGAAGTCACAAATTGCATCCGCACTTGGTGCACTGATGTTTTCACAATGAACGCAGGGCTGGCCATGGGACTGGTTATTCCCGATCTGTGGCAACAGGAGGCAGTGCGCGCGTTGCAACAGGGAAAAGACGTGGTGGTGCAGGCGCCGACAGGATCGGGCAAGACTTACATCTTCGAGCTGCTTTATCCGAACCTGAAAACTCAGGCGGTGTTCA
>DASXOB010000015.1:0-12261 GCA_036494545.1 Chthoniobacterales bacterium | reverse complement strand
TCAGGCCGAGTTGGACAAATATGGGATTCGCGGCGTGTCGCTCGAAGCTGAATACAACGGCGATCAGCTTGCCGAGATCGGAAAGCTCATCGATGCAAAAAAAATCAAAGTTGTTATTTCCGAAACCTTTCCGCTTGCTGACGCAGCCACGGCCCTAACCAAGGCGAACACGGGGCACGCCCGCGGCAAGATCGTGTTGAAGGTTCGCGACGAGCCAACTAATTTCGTGCGATGAAGACCCACAAAAGGCTGATCTCCACTTCTTACTTCATCCTTCTTACTTCCGACTTTCTTCGTAGGAACGTTCGATCAGATAAACTAGCAGTTTGGTGCCATTCCGGCGCGACCGACACAGCTATAGTTTCTCAAAACAAGTTATTCGGGTGTTGAATAAATCGCGCGACTCTGATCTGTTAATGGAGCTGCCCGGATGAAATCGAAACAAAGGTCCCGCCCCAAAGCTGCCGGAAGGGCAGTTTGAGCGCATTAAGATCTCTGACCTCACTCTAGATCGACGGAATCCGCGTCTCGTTGAATACGGCGTAAAACCAAATACCGCGGATGATGAGGTTTTAAAGATCTTGTGGAATGAGATGGCTGTCGATGAAGTTGCGATGTCGATCGCAGCTAGCGGATTTTGGACTCACGAGCCCTGATCGTCACCGAAGAAAATGGCAAGCTCGTCGTAATCGAAGGAAACAGAGGTCTCGCCGCTGCGAAAATTCTCCGCAGTCCGGGCCTTCGCACGAAATTGCGAGCGACGGACCTGCCAACTCTGAGCGAGAAAAAACTCGAGGCTTTACGGGAACTGCCAGTCGTTCGAGTCGCGAAGCGAGAGGATGCCTGGCCCTACATCGGTTTCAAACATGTTAACGGCCCGCAAAAATGGCGGAGCTATCCAAAGGCTCAGTACATCGCTTACGTGAAAAAGGCGACCGGCGCCTCGCTTCCTAAAATCGCTACGCAAATTGGGGACCAACATGGGACAGTCCAAGAGCTTTATCGCGCGCTGATGGTCATCGAACAGGCCGAAGCCACTGGCGTTTATCGCCGCGAATATGTGAAGGGCCGGTTTGCATTCTCTCATCTCACTACTGCATTGCAGTATCCGAACTTCTCCCGGTTTCTTAAAGTGAAGGATGCCTCGGAGGAATCTGATAAACCTGTTCCACCGAGCAAGGTGGATGACCTCGGAGAGCTCTGTCGCTGGTTGTGGGGAGACAAACGCGACGATACGGATCGAGTCGTTGCAAGTCAGAATCCCAATCTTCGACAACTCGAGCAAGTGCTTGGAAATCCTAGCGCACTCTCAACTCTTCGCCGTGGTCATGGCCTTGCAGTCGCGTACGACGAAAGCAAAGGGGAAGAGACTGTATTTGCGGATGCGCTGCAGGACGCGAGAACTGCACTCGTCAAGGCCCAAGGCCGCGTGTCGTCCGGCTATTCAGGAGATCCAAAACTTCTCGAAGTGGCCAAAATAGTTAAGGAAATGGCAACGGATCTAGTGACAATCATGGAAGAGCGCGCAGCAGCCCCGCGTCCGATGGTTCGATATAGACGTGTTCGTCGATGAAAAATTTGTTGGCGACGCCTTCTCATAAAGCGGGCGCTGTCCGACTAGCCGACTATCTGGAACTCCTCGCATTGCGCGGCCCACATTATCGCGCATCGCAAACAGATTTAATTGTAAGTTTCGATCGACGCGAAGACGAAGATGAAGACGAATTCGAACGCCCTGTTGTTCAAGCGTTCGAAGAACTTGAGCTTCGTCAGGCGCATCTCGGGCGTTTCGCACGACATTACCCGTTTCGGGAATTGGCTGAAGAATTGCGAGCCGCTGGCTACACAGTTACCGGGGGACACTGATGACATGCACCGTGCAGGAATCGAACCTGCAACCCAGTGATTAAGAGTCACTTGCTCTGCCAATTGAGCTAACGGTGCCAAACTGTAAAATCCGAAATCCGAATATCGAAATCCGAAACGAATTACCAAATCGAATCTCGATGCTCGAATCTTCGATTCGCGAACGCGAAAATCAAGCCTGCGCAACTGATCGTTACTTCGAGCTGTCGATGATCTGCTGCGCGTTTCTGATCGCGGACTCGTCTGGCGCTTTGTCTTTCTTCAGAATGTCGATTGCCTTTTGCGCCGAGGCTGCGGCTTCTTTCTTGTTGCCAAGCTTTGCCTGAATCTGCGCCTTCTTGTAGTGCATGAAGTAGGCATCTGGGTTCTTCTCCAGCGCCTGGTCGATCCACTTCGCCGCCTGGTTCATGTCCTTGTTGTTGTCGTAGTAGAAGGCCGCGGCCTGATAGGCGGTGCGCGGGTCGAGCGGAGTCTTTGCGCTAACGGCTGCATCGAGTTGCTTACTCACCTGCTCGACATCGTCCGTGGTCAACTTCACCGGAACGCGTGTTTTATCCCAAAGGAAATTGAGCGTTGCGGAAGCGCCTTTCACATCAGCTAGCCCGATGGTGAACGTCTCGATCGTGTTCGGAATCGGTTCCGGCTTCGCGGTGACACGCGCGGCATCGTTCTCCTGCTTATAATCGGCTGTGCTCTGCACCTTCGCGTCTTTCGAGACGATGATGGTCCACTCGTCCGCTGTCGGAATCGTGAAGAGTGCGTACTCACCGGCCGGAATCTCCTTGCCGCCGAGCGTAACCGATTTGCTAAACTTAATTTTGGTCACCGCGTTGGCGCCGGTACGCCAGAGCTTACCGTAAGGCACCAGGCCGCCGAAGATCTCGCGGTCGTTCTTGTTTGGACGCGAATAATCCACCTCGACATCGGTCAACCCGACACGCTGTCTTACCACCGAATGCTGGCTGGCAGCAGGGAACTCTATTTTCTTCTCCTCCCCTCGCAAACTGCCGGGTAGGAGCGGTCCCCCCACGAAGGGAAGCGCAAACAAAGCGGAAAGAAGAAGCGGACGAAGATTTTGGATCATAATGTGCGGGATATTTCGAGATGTGCTCATTTAAGCGGAGAAGATATTGCGAAGCGGCGAGAGTCAAATCGGCTTGGGCGCCTAGCCTTAGCCTTTCGTCGGATGAACGCGGTCAATATATTCTGTAGGATTGTGTATGAGACTTTGGCGGAAGAATCGCGATCACGTTTTGGTGGTCGGCATTTTCCAAGACCCGGGAACGGGTGAGGCCGTATTAAAAAATCTCCATCGGGCGCGGTTTGGCCGCGCCGCTGTGATCCATGCTTCGGGCAGAGGCCGCCCGCGGGTCGAAGAATATGGCGTCCCGGCAATCGGCGCAGCCGCCGCCGCATCGGCTGTCGGCTTGGCCATCGGGGTATTCATCTTTTGGCGGTGCGGAATTTTGACAGATTACCAACCGGGCGTGGTGGCGCCGTTGCTGGCTGCGTTCGCGTTAGGGAGCGGTGTCAGCGGATGGGTTCTCGTAAGGTTGCTTCAGCAGCATGTTGATAAGGCTTGGTTGGCACGGTGCGCGAGCACGATTCTCCCAGGCGAAACGGCTGTGATGGCCGAGGTCGAAGCCAGCGGAACGACGCGCGTGCTAGTGATTTTGCGGGACGTGGAAGCCGAGGCGCCTGTCACGTTCGCGTTTCGTTCGCCGCCACATTTTTCTGTCGAATCGACCGCGCAACCTCTCTGGGATGAACGGCCTTCGAGTCAGCGTCTTTCGGAAAATGCTGCGCAGCTCGCCCGCTCGATTTCGGTCAGCCGGGAAGCGCAGGCACGCGGCCGATCCTTTCTGCGCCGGTTGGGAGATGTAGAGGGCGCGCTGGAATGGGCGAACGCGAGTCTGACGAGGTCGGCCGAAATGCACCATGCCTTCACCCTTTCGGCGGAATGGCTGCTCGATAATGCTTATTTGATTCGGGAGCAGGTGATTAATCTGCGACGCAGTCTTCCACAAAAATATTATGGAAAGCTGCCGCTCATAGCCAGCGGTCCCGAGGCAGGACTGCCGCGAGTTTACCAGGTCGCCTCGAAAATGGTATCCGAGACCGGTGGCGCGTTGGAGCCGGAGATCATCCGGAAATTTCTGGTCGCTTTTCAGGCGATTAGGCCACTGGACATTGGAGAGCTCTGGGCCCTGCCGCTGATGTTGCGTTTGCAGTTACTCGAATGCTTACGCACACTCGCGATCCAGGTCGAGCAACAGCAAAACCAGAGCGAGCAGGCGGATTTCTGGGCCAATCGGCTCATCACCGCCGCGCGCCACAGCTCGCTGCAGTTGCTCAGAATAATGGAAGAACTGGTGCAACGTCATTCCGAGCCGACCGCGCAATTTGCGAGCGAACTGATGGCACATCTCTACGACGAAGAGGCGGCCCTTCCACTGGTGAGCGGATGGCTGGAACGTTCTTTACGCGCGCCTCTCCTCGAAGTCATGCAGCAGGAACATCGGCGCCAAGCCGTGCAGCAGACTGCGCTCGCCGATGTCATCAATAGTTGCCGCCTCATTGCGCAAATCGCGTGGCCGGAATTTTTCGAGTCGGTCAGCTGGGTGGAAAGAGAATTAGGCACCGACCCCGCGGGAATTTATGCACGCCAGGACTTTGAATCGAGCGATCGTTGTCGGAGCGCGATAGAGGAAATCGCTCGATGGTCAAAGCGCTCAGAACAGGAAATCATCGACCAAACGCTGGCGTTGGCGAAGACTGCAGAAGACAAGATCGCGCGACACGTCGGCTATTATTTGATAGACGCGGGGCGCCTCACGCTCGAGGAGGCAACCGGCGCTCGGGTGCCGCTGGCAGAACGGTTGCGCCGATGGCTTCGCGCGCACGCGGCGGGCGTTTATTTCGCAAGTCTTCTCGTACTCACGCTCACGATCATGGCGGCTCCTCTGCTTTTCATTGCCGGGTCAGTTCACCGGGTAACGCTTGGCTTAATCGGCCTTCTGCTTCTCCTGCCTGCGAGTGACCTCGCGGTAATGGCCGTGAATTATTTCGTGACCTCACTTCTGACCCCGCAGGTGTTGCCGAAGTTTTCCTTCAAAAAAGAAGGCATTCCCGATGATTGCCGGACGCTGGTGACGGTACCGACATTGCTCACCACCCCGGACGCAATCCAAAGCGAGCTCAACCGCCTCGAAATTCGCTACCTTGGAAATACGGATGCGAATCTGCGCTTCGCGCTCCTGACAGATTTTGCCGACGCACCGCGACAAACCATGCCGGAGGACGAGGAGTATATCGACATCGTGGCCCGCGGCATCGAGGAACTGAATCGTCGGTACGGAGGCGGACGCTTCTTTCTTTTTCATCGCCGGCGCTCGTGGAGCGAAAGCGAGCAACGCTGGATCGGTTGGGAGCGCAAACGCGGCAAGCTCGAAGACCTTAATCGATTCCTGATCGGCGAATCCGGGCCCGAGTTGGAAGGACTTCTTTGTGCGGGCGATCGCAGTCGACTCGAGGATATTCGTTTCGTCATCACTCTTGATGCCGATACACAACTGCTCCGCGGCGCTGCCCGGAGGATGATCGAAACCCTGGCGCATCCACTGAATCAAGCCCGGCTTTCGCCGGACGGCCGCCGCGTGATTCGCGGTTATACAATCATTCAACCGAGCGTCAGCGCCACGCTTCCGAGCGCGATGGCGACATGGTTCTCACGCATTTTTGCTGATCCACGTGGCATCGATCCATATACTCATGCAGTCTCCGACGTTTATCAGGATTTGGTCGGTGAAGGTAGTTATCACGGCAAAGGCATTTATGAATTGCGGACGTTTCATCGCCTCTTGTCTGAACGATTTCCAACGGCGCACTTGTTGAGCCATGATCTGCTCGAAGGCGGCTACGTCCGCGTCGGGCTGGCGACAGACATCGAGCTGTTCGACGTTTTCCCGAGCAGTTACATCGCGTGGTGGAATCGGCAGCACCGCTGGATTCGCGGCGACTGGCAAATCATTGATTGGCTGAAGCCACGCGTGCCCGTGGGCGGGGGCAGGGTTGAACCCAACCCGCTTTCTGCCTTCAACCGGTGGAAGATCTTCGACAATCTTCGCCGCAGTCTGGTGCCGCCAGCGACCATGGCCCTCCTGCTGGCGGGCTGGTTTCTAACGCCGGCGCCTATGCTTTGGAGCGGGATTATCGCCTGCCTGATGTTGTGGCCAGTCCTGAATTCTCTTCTCGCGCTTCTGTTCCATCCGCCGCCTCCCGGGACAAGATTTTGGCGCGAACCGCGCGACCGCCTGCTGCGGTCGGTGTTCGCAGTTATTTTCCTTCCCGATCATGCAGGCATGGCACTCGATGCCATCATTCGCGTCGTGTACCGGCGAATCATCTCAAATCGGTTGCTACTGGAATGGGAGACGGCACAAGACGCCCATCGCCGCGCAAAAAATCAGCAGTGGCAGTTCGTTCTCGCCCGGCTTTGGATCCCAGTCCTGTGTTTACTGCTTTTCGTCGGCGCAGCTTGGCAGGGAGGATCGGCGATGATTGCGGCGGCTCCGTTCCTCCTTTTGTGGGCTCTCTTTCCGGTGGCGGTAATCATGATCAATCGTCCCGCCAGGAGCTGGCGTGGAGGACTTTTGACGACGGACGATCGAAGGTTCCTGCGCACCGCCGCACGACGAACCTGGAGATACTTTGATGATTTTGTCGGGCCACAAACCTCCTGGCTGCCGCCAGACAACGTTCAGGAAACGCCAATGCGGGAAATTTTTATGCGTACTTCGCCGACGAACATAGGGCTTTCGATGCTGGCGACCGTAGCGGCCAACGACTTTGGTTACATCACGATCGACGAATTGGTGGCCCGCAACCTGGGCACGCTCGAAACGGTCAATCGCCTCGAGCGTTTCGAAGGTCATCTCTTCAATTGGTACGACCTGAAAACACTGGCGCCACTACAGCCTCGCTACGTCTCAACAGTAGATAGTGGCAATTTGCTCGCGAGCCTTTGGACTTTCGAAACGAGCTGCAATGAACTGGCCGCGCGCCCACTTCTGGACGCGGGCACCTTGCGTGGAATAGCCGACACGCTCAGCGTGATGCGGCAAATCAGCACGAGGATGAAGGAAGTGGAACATCCTGCGGCGTTTTCGCGCCTGACGGAGCTAACTACGAGCGAGCCGAATAACTTGGAGGAAGTCATCTTGCGCTTGCGCGCGGCGCGACCGCTCGCCCAGGACCTGTTGCTGTTCTTTAAGGCACAGGGAACCGATCCGCGCGGTTACTGGGCGCAACAAGTCGCCAGGCAGGTCGCGGCTTGGAATGCCGTCATCGATAAATATTTTCGGCCGGTGGAAATGCTGATGGAATCGCCATCGCAATTGATGTCGTTAGGCGAAGCGACGCACGAAAGTCGGCGCGCGGCGCTCGCGGCGACGTTTTCCCTGCGAAACATCGCCACGGAGGGAATCCCAGGGCTGGTGCCGCTGCTCGCATTTCACGGGCAACATGAGGAACCGGAACTTCCGCCACCCGTGCGCGAGTGGTTCGATCTTCTCGTGACCGAGGCGGAACGCTCGCGCCAAGCAGCCTCCGAGCAGCTCGCGCAGTTGAACGAGTTGATCGCCCAGAGCCAGCAACTGGAAAGCGGCATGGGACTGCGATTTCTTTACGATGATGAAAGGCGGATTTTTGCGATTGGGTATCAAGTAGCGCAACGGCGACTCGACACCTCCTTCTACGATTTGCTCGCCAGCGAGGCGCGGCTGACGAGTTTCCTCGCCATCGCGCGCGGGGAAGTGTCGGTGGAACATTGGTGGGCTTTAGGTCGGCCCTTTGGCTCAGCCTACGGCCGGCTTCCTCTTCTTTCCTGGAGTGGGACGATGTTCGAATATTTGATGCCACTCCTCTTCACTCAGACGCATGAGAATTCGCTGCTCGATCGCGCCTGTCATGACGCCGTGCACTGCCAGATTGCCTATGCCCAGCAAAGCAGGGTGCCATGGGGGATTTCAGAATCGGCCTTCAGCGCGCTCGATCGGCATAATGTCTATCAATACCGCGCCTTCGGCGTACCGGCGCTGGCGCTAAGGCGCGGACAGGAACAGGACTTGGTCGTCGCTCCGTATGCGGCGGCGCTTGCTCTAGGCGTACAACCGGCCGTCGCCATGAAAAACTTGCGGCGACTCGCCACGCTCGGCAACTCTGCGCTGCTCTGCGACTACGGTTACTTCGAGGCGATCGATTATTCACGGCGCACTGAGCTCGGCGGCGCGGCCGCAATCGTCATTCATTGTTACATGGCGCATCATCAGGGTATGTCCCTTCTCGCTTACGACAATGCTTTGCATGACAATGTGATGCGGAAGCGTTTCCATTCCGACCCGCGTATTCGCGCTACTGAACCGCTCTTGCACGAGCATATCCCCGAACAAATTTTGCCAACCACCGGCGAGGTGCATGAAGACCGACCGCTGCCTCGGACGATTTCCGTCGGTGACAGCCCAGTCGTAACCCAAACGCCCGATATTGCCTCGCCGCGCGTTCATCTTCTTTCCAACGGACCTTGTTCGGTCATGGTGACCAATGCCGGCGGCGGCTACTTGCGCTGGTTGGATCTGGACGTCACGCGCTGGCGTGCCGACGCCACCTGCGATGTGCCGGGCGCCGTTTGTTATATTCGAGATTTGGAAAGCGGCACGACCTGGAGCAACACTCATCAACCGATACGACGTCCCGAGCGGCATTACACTTGGAGTTTCACGCCGGACAAAGCCGAGTTCCGGCGGAGAAGCGGGCCGTGCGAGACTTTTACGGAGATTGTCGTCTCCGCCGAAGACAATGCCGAAGTCCGGCGAGTTACTTTGGTTAACACGTCGCGCAAATCGTGCCGTCTGGAGCTGACCACTTACCTCGAGCTCGCTCTCGCGCCTCATCGGGCCGATCGTAACCATCCCGCTTTCAGTAAGCTTTTCATCGAAACCGAATGGCTTCCGAATTGCGAAGCTCTGCTCGCCCACCGTCGGATCCGCGCACCCGACGAACAGCCGATCTGGGCCGGACACTTGATGGTGCCCGAGTCTTCGGCTTTCCGCAGCACGCCTGAGTTTGAAACCGGCCGCGCCAAGTTCCTCGGCCGGGGCCGCACGCTTGAAAACCCAGTTGCCCTCAGGAGCGGCCTAACGAATCAAGTCGGCTCCGTGCTCGACCCAATCTTCAGCTTGCGCCGGCAAATAACGATCCTGCCTAACGAACGATTTCAATTTGCGCTCGTCACGGTGGTCGCGGAGTCGCGAGAAGCTGTCATCGGGCTGGTGGAACGCTACGCGGAGTTTCACACCTGCGCGCGCGCCTTCGAGACAGCATGGACTCGTTCCCAACTTGAAATGCGCCGGCTCCACATCCGTCCGGGAGATGTTCAGACTTTTCGGCAACTCGCAGCCCATGTCCTCTTTCCACAAGCTCAAATGCGGCCGCCAGCCGCGCGTCTCGGCCGGCGCGCGGAAGGTCAGCGTGCACTTTGGCGGCAGGGCATTTCGGGAGACCTGCCGATTGTCGTCGTTATGATTGGTCACGTCCGCGACATCGAAGTGGTGCGCGAAATCTTGACCGCGCATACCTTTTGGCATCTGCGTGGATTGAAGGCTGATCTGGTCCTGGTGAGCGAAGAACAGCCCAGCTACGAAGAACCGTTAGCCAGCGATCTGCGCAGGCTTATTGAAGCGCAGGCGCACCTGACCAGTGTCGATCAGCCCGGAGGCGTTTATCTCCGCTCGGCAACGAAAATTTCGAAGGAAGAATTGATCGCACTTCAGGCCGCCGCTCGAATGGTGCTGGTCGCATCCCGCGGCTCGCTACGCCAACAACTTGCCGCGACCACACCGGTTGCTGCGAAACCGCAACTGCTATCGCCCGGCCAGCAGTTCCGCGAAGAACCCTCTGCGCCATTGTCTTTCATGGAGTTGAAATACTTCAATGGACTCGGTGGCTTTACTGAGAACGGAAAGGAATTCGTCATTTATCTGGCACCCGATCAGCAAACGCCGCTTCCGTGGATCAACATCATGGCCAATTCGAAGTTTGGCGCACTGGTTTCTGAGTCGGGCACCGATTTTGTCTGGGGCAGCAATAGCCAGAACGATCGCCTCACGCCTTGGTTCAACGACCCGATCTCCGATCCGCCCGGCACCGCCATTTACATCCGCGATGACGACATCGGTGTCGTTTGGTCGCCCACGTCCCAGCCGATTCGGGAGACTGACGCCTATCGCGCACGGCATGGGCAAGGTTACACAACCTTTGAACACAACAGCCATGCGATCGAACAAATATTGGTCACCTTTGTACCGGTCGAAGACGGTGGTGGTCTGCCGGTGCGCGTTCAGCGACTGCGCCTTCGCAACAGCTCGTCGCGTCCGCGAAAACTAACGGTCACCTCTTACGCCACTCTTGTCCTTGGTTCCCATCCAGAGGAAACCGGCATGCACTTAGTCACGAAATGGGATTTGCAAAGCAAGAGCCTGTTTGCTCGAAATTCCTTTGAACCCCACCTCTCCGAACGCGTCGCCTTCGCTACTTCCACGCCCTCGCCCGTTTCCTTTACCAGCGATCGCACCGCCTTCATCGGGCGCAACCGCTCGCTACGCGCCCCTGTTGCGATGGAGCACCAACGATTGACTGGCGACAGTGGCGCTGGTTTGGATCCTTGCGTCGCCGTGCAGGTTGGGGTCGAGATCGAGCCGGGAGAGACCGCTGAGATCACTTTCCTTCTCGGGCAGGCTGATGACGAAGAAAAAGCACGTGCTCTTGTGAACCGCTTTCGCGATCACGCCAACGTCGAGGCCGCCTTGCAGGAAACCCGGCGTTGGTGGGACCGGCTCCTGAGCACGATTGAAGTGGAAACCCCAGAACTTTCCACGAATCTTCTGCTCAACCGCTGGCTGCTTTACCAGACTCTTAGCTGTCGCGTCTGGGGTCGCTCAGCCCTTTATCAATCGAGCGGCGCCTATGGCTTCCGCGATCAGTTGCAGGATGTGATGGCCCTTGTGCACACTGCACCCGAGATTGCGCGCACCCACATTTTGCGCGCGACTGCGCGGCAATTTGTGGAAGGTGACGTCCAGCACTGGTGGCATCCTGAGTCAGGCGCTGGCGTCCGCACCCGAATCAGTGACGACCTTCTCTGGCTTCCCTTCGTCACCGCGCACTACGTCCGCATAACTGGCGACGCCGCGATTCTCGACGAGGTAGTTCCGTTTCTCGAAGCCAAACCACTCGAGGCTCAACAGACAGAAAGCCTCTCCATTCCGACCGTTTCCCCCACGAAGGGAACGTTGCTCGAACATTGCCGACGTGCCATTGCGCATTCCGCCACCGCCGGCCCGCATGGAATGCCGCTGATCGGAGGAGGTGATTGGAACGACGGACTCAACCGCGTCGGACTCGGCGGCAAAGGCGAGAGCGTCTGGCTCGCCTGGTTCCAGATTTGTGTGCTCAACGATTTCAGCGAATTGCTCGAGTTGCGCGAACTCCATGAGGAAGCAAAAGCCTGCCAAGCCCGCGTGGCCCAGCTCGCACAGACTGTCGACGCTCAGGCTTGGGACGGAAAATGGTATCGCCGTGGATACTTTGACGATGGCACGCCTCTGGGGTCCAAGGAAAACGCCGAAGCGCGCATCGATTCGCTCCCGCAAACTTGGGCTGCGATTTCTGGCGAAGCCGATGCGAACCGCGTAGAAGTCGCGCTGCAATCGCTGGAGGAAAACCTCGTGAGTGAAGCCGACGACCTGATCTTGCTCTTCACTCCGCCTTTCGACAAAACAACCGCCGACGTCGGCTACATCAAGGCTTACCCGCCCGGCGTGCGGGAAAACGGCGGCCAGTACACGCATGCCGCCACCTGGGTGGCCATGGCTTTTGCCCGCCAAGGCGATGGCGACAAAGCCGTCCGACTTTTGCGGATGCTGAATCCCATCGAACACGCCCGTGACGAGAAGGATTGCGAGCGCTACAAAGTCGAGCCCTACGTTATGCCGGGGGACGTTTATTCGTTACCCGGCCATGTCGGGCGCGGTGGGTGGACTTGGTACACTGGCGCGGCGGCTTGGACCTATCGCGTCTGGCTCGAAGAGATTCTGGGATTCCAACGCCGCGGCGACACGCTCACAATCAATCCGGTCATACCGAAAGATTGGCCTGGCTTCCGTCTGCGATACCGTTTCCAGGACACCATTTATCGCATCGCAGTCGAGAACCCGGATCACTGTTCCCGAGGTGTCACTCTGGTGGAATTGGATGGAGTCCCGGCACCCGACAAAATCGTGACCTTGCGTGACGACGCGCTGACTCACGAGGTGCGTGTTGTCTTGGGAAGCAAACCCT
>DASXOB010000014.1:0-1902 GCA_036494545.1 Chthoniobacterales bacterium | reverse complement strand
GAAACCCTTAACGCCGCATTCGAAGGGGCACACGGCGTGTTTCTGGTCACCAATTTTCGGGAAGAAGGCACCGACGAGTCTAAGCAGGCAACGGCGGCGGTACGCGCCGCCAAGGATGCCGGCGTCCAACACTTTATCTGGTCAACGCTGCCTAACGTAGAAGCGATCAGCGGCGGCAGGTTCGACGTTCCCCACTTTACCGGCAAGGCCAAGATTGATCGAATCGTGAAGGAAGCCGGATTCCCGCATCATACGTTCGTCATCGCGCCTGGCTACTACCAGAATTTTGTGGGCTCTCTCGCTCCGCAAAAGCAGGCAGACGGATCCGTGGGCTGGGCTCTTCCACTTGATCCCGATGTGCGTTGCCTTCACATGGGCGACATTCGCGAACTTGGCAACATCGTTGCTGGAGCATTCGCGCACCCAGAGGAGGCAGGCAATGGCGAGTACCTGCCACTCGTCGGCGATTTCATGAGCTTCAACGAAATCGTCGAGACGCTAAATCGACAGGGACATGAATTTTCATTCAAACAGATTCCTAAGAAGGTTTTCGCTGCTCTCTTTCCCGGGGCCGCCGAGTTAGCAGAGATGTTCAATTACTGGGAAGTTCATACCTATCTGGGTTCGGATTCGTCCGACCGAATTATGCTCGCGAACAAAATAGCTGGCAGGCAACCGACCAAGTTCGCGACGTGGGCCCAAGTGAATTTTCCGGCTTAGAGCGCCTTAACTGTAATGCAAATCGGCGTAGATAGTTTCGTAGCGGCAACCGTGGACGCGGCCGGTCGGGCAATCGATCCGGTACGACATCTGAGCGAGTTACTTGAAGCAATCATGCTCGCGGACGAGGTGGGCCTCGATGTATTTGGCATTGGGGAACATCATCGGAGCGAATTCCTCGATTCCGCGCCAACGGTGATTCTCGCCGCCGCCGCGGCCCGAACCCGCCGTATCCGCCTAACGAGCGCGGTCACAGTCTTGAGCGCAGCCGACCCGGTGCGAGTGTTTCAGGAGTTCGCAACGCTTGATCTGCTTTCGAATGGAAGAGCGGAGATGGTTGCCGGGCGCGGCTCATTCATCGAAGCGTTTCCGCTCTTCGGCCTCGAACTGGAGGACTACGATTCGCTCTTTGCCGAAAAGCTCGATCTGCTTCTAAACATCCGCGAGAACACACACGTTCACTGGTCGGGCAAGCACCGCGCGCCATTAACCGGGCAGGGAGTTTACCCGCGGCCACTCCAGAATCCGCTGCCGATTTGGCTCGGTGTCGGAGGCACGCCGGGATCTTTTATTCGCGCCGGGACGCTCGGGCTTCCGCTAATGGTCGCCATCATCGGAGGCGAACCGCACCGTTTTCGGCCACTGATCGACCGTTACCGCCAGGCTGGTCTGCGCGCGGGGCATTCTCCTGATCAGCTCAAGGTGGGCATCCATTCTTTAGGTTACGTCGCCGACAGTTCGGCGACGGCTGAAGATGAGTTTTTTCCCGGCTATGCGCAAAGCTTCACTGAGATTGGCAGGGAGCGCGGATGGCCACCCATGACTCGCGCGCACTTCGACGCCCAGCTCGGACCGACCGGTGCGCTCCTGGTCGGCGATTCGGAAACCGTCGTGGAAAAAATCCTGCGCGTGAACGAGTCGTTAGGCGGCATTTCCCGTATCACGTTCCAAATGAGCGTCGCAGCATTGCCGCACGCGCAGATGCTGCGCGCGATCGAGCTGCTGGGAACAGCCGTTGCGCCGATGGTGCGCAATTTCCTCGCGTCTTCACAGCCACAGCGTGTGTCACCGACAAAGACAGTTCTCGCCGCGTAAACCAGGAGACAAGCTATGTCTTACAGCATATCGACCTTGCTAACCCGCAATCTTCAGGACGTCTTCGGTGAGAACGATCCCGCGCGT
>DASXOB010000013.1:0-189188 GCA_036494545.1 Chthoniobacterales bacterium | reverse complement strand
AAAGGCGCCATCGCCTATGTCACTCTCAATCGGCCGAAAGTCCTTAACGCTCTGAACAAGAGAACGTGGGAGGATCTTAAGGCCGCGTTCGAGGATGCACAGGATGATTCCGCCGTGGGCGGCGTCATCCTGACTGGAGCCGGCGATAAAGCATTTATTGCGGGCGCCGACATCAGCGAGCTCGCCCAGATCAGCGCAGTCGAAGCCGAGGAATCGAGCACGTTTGGACAAGGTGTCCTCGATCTGATCGAAAATCTGGGCAAACCCGTGATCGCAGCCGTAAACGGCTTCGCGCTTGGTGGCGGATGCGAAACTGCAATGGCTTGCACGATCAGGATTGCTGCCGAGCACGCGAAGTTTGGTCAGCCGGAAGTGAAGCTGGGAGTCATTCCCGGGGGCGGCGGAACGCAACGTTTGCCACGGCTGGTCGGGAAAGGTCGCGCGCTTCAACTCATCCTTTCCGGAGAAATGATCAGCGCGCAAGAAGCCTATCGCATCGGACTCGTTAACGAAGTCGTTCCGGCTTCGGAACTCATCACGCGCGCGGAAGCGATCCTGAAGCAAATTTTCGCCAACGCGCCGCTCGCCGTGAAGTACGCACTGGAGGCGGTAAACAAAGGACTGGAGACGAGCCAGGCCGACGGTCTGTCACTGGAAGCTTCGCTTTTCGGACTTTGCGCCGGGACGGAAGACAAAAAGGAAGGAACACAAGCATTCCTGCAAAAGCGCGCCGCACAATTCCAAGGTCGCTAAACAAGAAAGGAAACATTTATGGCAACTCAAAACACAAATCCAACTGACAACATTTTTTCCGGACTTAAAGTTGTCGATTTTTCAAGCTTCGTGGCTGGTCCCGGAGCGGCCGTCATTCTGTCCGACTTCGGTGCCGATGTAATCAAAGTCGAACCGCCCAAAGGCGAATTGTGGAGAATCGGGAACAAGATTCCGCCGCAACCACAATCCAAGTATCCCTACATGTGGCATCTGAACAATCGCAACAAGCGTGGGGTAGCGATTGATCTCAAATCGCCGGACGCGGCAAGAATTGTCGAATGCCTGGCCAAGTGGGCGGACGTGTTCATCGTCAACACGCCGCATCCCGCGCGCGAGAAACTCAAGCTCGACTATGACCATGTCGCGCAGTTCAATCCGCGGCTGATTTACGCCGACATCACCGGCTACGGCGACACAGGACCGGACGCGGCTCTTCCCGGATTCGACCTCACGGCCTACTGGTCGCGAACCGGTTTGCTTTCTCTCTTGCACGATGCGGGCGCACCGCCGACCTGGCCATTCGCCGGGACGGGCGATGCTCCGTCGGGCGTGGGATTGTTTGCCGCGATCGTAACAGCGCTTTATCGGCGCGAACGCACCGGCAAAGGCTCTTCCGTTACTACTTCGCTTTTGGCTGCGGGCGTTTGGTCAGCCGGCGTCGCGATTCAAGCGGCGCTCTCCGGGGCAAAGTTTGCGCCGCAACATGACCGAAAAAATCCGGCAAACGCGCTGCTGAACGTGTACAAAAGCTCCGATAACGTCTGGTTCGTGATCGTCGCTACGCCCGACAAAATTCCGGCTCTCGCGGCAGGTATCGGCCGTGCCGATCTTTTGAAGGATCCGCGATTCGCTGATCCAACAAAGCTGGCCGCAAACATGAGCGTGCTGACTGCGATCATCGACGAGACTTTCGGTTCACAACCGATTGCGCACTGGCAAGAAGTCCTGGACAAGGCGCACATCCCTTACGGTTTGGTGCGCGATCCGCAAGATGTCATCAAGGATCCGCAGCTACAGGCTAACAACATCGTTGTGCCGCTCGAAGGCGCAGGAGAAAACCTGAAACTTACAATCAGTAGTCCTATTCAGATGCACGGCGTTGCGAAAGTAGCGGCAAGGCGAGCGCCCGAGCTTGGCGAACACAACGACGAAGTTCTCAAAGAACTCGGATTCGAGACTACCGAAATTGAGCGCCTGCGCGCAGGCGGAGTCATCGCCAAACCAATCGCACCAGCTAAGGCAGCCTAGGAGGTAAATATGAGTGACATTGTCACTGAGCGTTCCGGACACATCTTGCGGATTCAGTTGAATCGACCGGAGAAGAAAAATGCAATGACCGTGGCCATGTACGTCACGTTGGCCGATCTGTTGAATGACGCTGCGAAAGACGATCAAGTTCGCGTCGTGCTCTGGCATGGCGCGGGAGATTCCTTTAGCGCCGGCAACGATATACAAGACTTCTTAAAGAACCCGCCTGGGGCCGGTGAAAGTCCACAAGCTCGCCTAATCCGGGCGCTGACTAACTTCGACAAGCCAATCGTCGTCGCGGTGCAGGGCGCGGCAGTCGGCGGTGGAACCACCATGCTAACTCACTGCGACTTCGTTCTCGCAGGCGAGAGCGCGAAATTTCGAATGCCTTTCGTCGATCTGGCAGTGGTTCCGGAGTTCGGAACGAGTTACTCGGTCCCCGCGCGAATAGGATACCTGCGGGCTGCAGAGCTCGTTCTACTAGGATTGCCGTTCGATGCGAAGCGAGCCGCAGAGCTAGGCTTAGTCACTCGCGTCGTAGCCGATCAGCAGTTATTGCCCACTGCTACTGCGGTCGCGCAACAGCTGGCCGTTAAGCCGCCTGCCGCACTCCAATCGTGCAAGCGGCTTATGAGGTCGTCGACGCGCGAGTTACTTGAGCGCGCAGTAAAGCTCGAGAATGAGGAATTCTCTGTTCGCGTCCGCTCGGCCGAAGCGAAAGAAGCGTTCACGGCCTTCATTGAGAAACGTAAGCCGAACTTCGACGCCATCTCGGAACCCAAAGCACGCGCGGCTTAACAAATTCTGAAATGTCGATCTTCGAAAACTTGAGAAAGAGGTAAGGAAATATGAGTGCAACTGAAACTTTAAAAGCAACACCTACAACCATCGGCAAAGCAGCGACTGGCCGATTATTTTTTCTCGAAGCAAGCGGCGGCCGGATTCATTCGGCAAGCGCCGACGGGTCGGACCGAAAAATCATTGTCAGCGGTGCCCGAATCCCAGATGGCGTGGTCGTCGACCTTGAGGCCGGACACATTTACTGGACCAACATGGGTGTGCCGAGCAAGAACGACGGTTCGATCGAGCGCGTCGATCTCGACGGACAGAATCGCGTAACCATCGTTGGCGAAGGCCAAACGTTCACACCGAAGCAGCTCCATCTCGAAAAGAAGAGCGGCAAACTTTACTGGTGCGACCGCGAAGGGATGCGCGTGATGCGCGCGAACCTGGATGGGTCGAATATCGAAACCCTGGTCGATACCAGCAAAGGCGACGCGCGTCCTGGCCCCGACGTAATGAAATGGTGTGTCGGCATCACGGTTGACCCAGATCGCGGACAATTTTATTGGACGCAGAAAGGACCGGACAACGCGGGCAAGGGCCGCATCTTTCGTGCAAAGACGGACATCCCGAAGAGTGAGACGGCGGCGAACCGCACCGACATCGAAGTGCTGTTCGATGGTTTGCCGGAACCGATCGATCTCGAGCTCGATCTGAAAAATCGGCTCCTGTATTGGACCGATCGCGGAGATCCGCCGCGCGGGAACACAGTTAACCGTTCGTCGATTGATGCCGACTTCAGCAAACATCCGACACCCGACATCTTGCTGACGCATCTGGAGGAGGGAATCGGGATCGCTCTCGATTTCAAAGGGAACCGGATGTTCCTGACCGATTTAGCCGGCTCGATCTACTCGGCCAAACTGGACGGCACGGAAAAGAAACCGCTGCTCGTCGCGCAAGGACAACTCACCGGCATCGCTTACGTAGAAATTCCGTAACCATCAATCATCAATCACTAACTATTAACTACTATGTCATACAACAAACCAATACGTCGCATCGCAATCGTTGGCACCGGAGTCATTGGCGCCAGTTGGGCCGCTGAATACCTGGCGCGCGGATTTGATGTCATCGCCACCGATCCTGCACCGAACGCAGAAGTGAATCTGCGCAAATACGTTGATGAAGCCTGGAAGGACCTGACGAATATCGGACTTTCCAAGGGCGCGGGGCGCGACCGCTTAACTTTCACGAAGGATATGAAAGAGGCACTGTCTAAAGCTGACCTCGTTCAGGAAAACGGACCCGAGCGTCCTGATTTCAAGATGAAGTTGTTCGCGGACATGGACGATGTCACTCCGCTCGATTCCATCATCGCGTCGAGCTCGTCCGGAATAACGCCGAGCGTGATGCAATCAAAATCGAAGCACCCGGAGCGTATTCTCGTCGGGCATCCCTTTAATCCTCCGCACATCATTCCGTTAGTGGAAGTTGTCGGCGGAACGAAGACAGCGCCGGAAGCGATTCAACAAGCGCTCGCGTTTTACGCATCGATTGGGAAGAAGCCGATTCATTTGAAAAAAGAACTTCCTGGTCACGTTGGCAACCGTCTGCAAGCGGCGCTCTATAAGGAGATCATGTATCTTATTCAGCACGATGTGCTGAGCGTCGAAGATGCGGACGTGGCCGTGAGTTACGGTCCTGGACCTCGTTGGGGAGTAATGGGGCCAAGTTTGCAATGGCATCTCGGCGGTGGCGCCGGTGGCATCAAACACTTCATGGATCATCTGATGGATCCGCTGACAGGGATGATCAAAACTCTCGGTACGCCAGACGTTACTCCCGAGCTGAAGCAAACGATCGTCGACGGAGTCTTGCGCGAAGCGGGGAATCGGTCAGTGGACGAACTGGCGCAGGAAGAAAACGAAACGATCATCGGCCTGTTACGGTCACGTGCAGAGTCGGAAAACCGGACGACAAAGTCAAAGACCACACGCGCCGCGGCAGCCTAAAGATCGACAATGAACTCGATCTTCAACGATCCGGGTTTCTGGCACCGTTTACAGTTCGGGTTCACGATCGTTTATCACTACCTGTTTCCACAGCTCACCATGGGGCTGGCGTGGTTTCTGGTTTACTGGAAATGGCGCGCCCTGCGGACCGGTGACGAAAAATACAATCAAGCGGTTCGATTTTGGGCGAAGATTTTCGGATTGAATTTTGCCGTCGGTGTCGTCACCGGCATTCCAATGGAATTCCAATTCGGAACGAATTGGGCAGGCTTTTCAAAGTATGCCGGTAGCGTAATCGGACAAACGCTGGCGATGGAAGGGATGTTCGCTTTCTTTTTGGAGAGCGCGTTCATCGGCGCGCTGATCTGGGGCGAAAAACGACTGGGGCCGCGCGGACATTTAGCAGTCGCTGTCGCGGTCGCGCTTGGAAGCTGGCTTTCCGGCTATTTCATTCTTGTCACCAATGCGTTCATGCAAAATCCGGTCGGTTACCAGGTCGAAGCGAACGGTTCGTTAGGTATTGCCAGCATGAGTGCCTATCTTTTAAATCCGTGGGCGTTCTTGCAATTCGCGCATAATCAATTCGCTGCGGTCGTGACCGGCTCGTTCGTTGTCGCCGCGATGGGCGCTTTTTATGCGCTCCGAGGACTTCATCGGATTCAGGCGAGACTTTATCTACGCGCCGGGACGTTCGTTGGTTTGATCGCGTCGCTTCTCGTTGCCTTTCCAACCGGCGACACACAAGCCAAGATGGTCGGCCACCATCAACCGGTCACGCTCGCCGCAATGGAAGGCAAGTTTGAAGGCGGCAAAGTGGCGGGAGTTAATCTCATTGGCCAACCGAACGTTGCTAAACAGCGACTCGATAATCCGATCGAAATCCCAGGCGCGCTTAGTTTTCTCGCTTACGGCCACTTCGGAAGTTTTGTCCACGGTTTGAACGATTTCCCGAAGGATCAATGGCCGGACAACATCGAGCTTCTTTACTACTCGTTCCATATCATGATCACGCTCGGGACGCTGTTCATCGTCCTGATGGGGTTCGCCACTTTGCAGAATTTGCGAGGAGAACTCGAATCGAGTCGCTTCTTACTCTGGGTTTTGATGCTGGCGTTCCCCTACCCGTACATCGCCAACACGCTCGGTTGGATGACTGCGGAACTCGGGCGACAACCATGGCTAATCTACGGGCTCTTTCACACGCGCGATGGTTACAGCAAAGTCGTCAGTAACGGCGACGCCATCTTCACCCTGATCGGGTTTACCGGATTGTATTTTGTAATCGGTCTGCTTTTTCTAGGCCTAACCGGTCGCGAAATCGCAGAAGGTCCGGGGCATGAAACAACTGGAGTTGTCGATCAACGAGAGGCGGTGTCAGCATGATCGCTACGTGGTACGCCGTCGTCAGTTTCATGTTGATGGTCTATGTCGTTCTGGACGGCCGGAACTTCGGCGCCGGAATGCTTCACTGGTTTGTCGCGAAGACACCTGAGGAACGCCGACAAGTCATCGCTGCGATCGGGCCGTTATGGACATGGCATGAGGTATGGCTCCTCGGGTTCGGCGGAACATTGATCGCGATCTTCCCGCGCCTGATGGCATCGGCCTTTGCCGGTTACTATCTGGCTCTCTTTCTGATCTTGTGGTGTCTGATTTTGCGCGGCATCGCGATTGAAGCCGGCGGACACATCAACGATCGCCTTTGGCAGGCGTATTGGGATTTCGTTTTCGTCTGCTCCAATTTCCTGCTTGCGATTCTTTTCGGAGCAGCTGCGGGTAACGTCGCGCGCGGCGTTCCGGTTGACGCACAAGGGAATTTCTCGATGCCGTTTTTCACGAACTTCAACGTTCGCGGCCACGTCGGATTGCTCGACTGGTACACCGTATCGATCGCGATTCTCGCTGTCGTAATGCTCGGAGCTCATGGCGCAACTTATCTCACGCTGAAGACGGAAGGGCCGGTCCATGACCGCAGCGAAAAACTCGCGAAGCATCTTTGGATCGCGGTCATCCCTCTGCTTTTTGTCATCCTGGCCGAATCGAGAATCGTCCGTCCCGATCTCCCTGGGCACGCGTTATGGAATCCATTTTGGTGGATCGGGCTGGCTGTCGTTGCTATCTCGACGATCACATTGATCTCCGGCCTAACGAATCGCCAGGAGTGGCGGGCATTCATCGGATCGAATTTTCTTATCGCCGGTTTATTAGCCACTGGAGCAGCGGCAATTTTCCCAGTGATGCTTCGCTCAACGCTCTCACTGGAGAACTCGTTGACCGCCTACGCTGTCGCCTCCGATCCGAGCACTTTGCAGCTTGCGAGCTATTGGTGGCCGGTTGGTCTCGCCCTCGCGGTCTTCTACTTCTTCTTCATCTCGCGACGCTATGCCGGCAAGGTAAGCCTTCAGCGCGACACTCAAGGCTTTTACTAAGGGCTCGTTATGATCCATTCTCACTCGTTAGGCCGGGCCGCACGCTACTTTCCGGAGCGAACTGCGCTCGCATCGGGGAATACGCGCTTCACGTTTCGCCAGCTCCATGATCGTGTTGGGCACATTGCCGCGGCCCTAACGAGGCACGGCTTCAAGGGCGGCGATCGACTGGCAATTCTTCTTCCTAACGAGTCCGACTATATCGAGCTCGTGTATGCGTGCGCGTGGCTCGGAGTCATTGCGATTCCATTGAACACACGACTGTCGGCGAAAGAAATCGATAGCGTGCTTGCCGATGCCGAACCGCATGGCTTGATTCGTCATTCGTCGCTGCCGGTCCCGACTGCGCAGGTTTCGTGGCAACTGGTGCTCGATCAAGAGGCACTGGACGCTCAAAGTGACTCCATTCCAGATCCAATCTACGATCCCGACGCCATTCTGGCCCTTATTTACACCAGCGGCACAACCGGCCGACCGAAAGGCGTTGAAATCAGGCACTCAAATATTCTCGAGAATCTTTATCACACCTCATTCTGGTTCCCGCTTGAGGAAGGCGCCGTGCACTTACATGCCGCGCCGATTTTTCACATCGCGGATTTTCCGTTCGTGTTCGCGGCGCCAGCTTTCGGCGCCTGCCAGGTCACGATTCCAAAGTTTAGTCCACAGACGTTCTGCGAGACAGTCGGACACGAGCGAGTCACGCACACCGTATTGGTGCCGACAATGATCAACATGCTAGTCCAATTTCCTGACCTTAAGAAATATGACCTAACGACTTTAAGTCATTTGGGATACGGCGGATCTCCCATGGCTCCCGAGCTCGTTCATCGAACAAGGCAGCTTCTGCCGAATCTTAAGCTGGTCCAGGTCTACGGATTAAGTGAGACGGGGTTTCTCACGGGCTTGCTGGATCAGGAGCACACGGAAAGCAGACTTACGTCCTGCGGACGAAGCTGTCTTGGGATCGACATTCGAGTTGTGGATGAGTCAGGAAAGGAAGTCGCGGTTGGCCAAAAAGGCGAGTTAGTCGCGCGCGGCGCGAATATCATGCGCGGCTATTGGAACAACCCAGTGGAAACCGACCATTCGTTCCGGAACGGTTTCTTTCGCACCGGGGACGTCGGTTATCAGGATGTCGATGGTTACTTCTACATCCTGGACCGCCTGAAAGATATGATCGTTACCGGCGGCGAGAATGTGTACTCCGGCGAAGTCGAAGCGGTCATCTACACGCATCCAGCAGTTCGTGAAGTTGCGGTTATCGGCATTCCTGATCCGAAGTGGGGTGAAATTGTGAAGGCTTATGTTGTCCTTAAGCCTGGTAAGACACTCACCGCAGAGGAATTGGTAGCATATAGTCGCAAATCACTGGCGAATTACAAAATCCCGAGGCATATCGAGTTTTCCGAAATCGAGTTGCCCAAGAGCGGATCCGGGAAAATACTGAAGAGGCTCCTGCGCGACGCGGCCTGGGCACGCCAGGAACGAGCCGTCGCCTGACACCTATCAATGAGCGCACCAGAGCGATTTCACTTTACAAGCACTGACGGGCTTTCCATTGCCTGTGCAAAATGGAGCGGTCGGCCCGAGCCACGAGGCATCATTCAAATTGCTCATGGTCTTGGCGAGCACATAGGTCGCTATGCCGAGTTAGCTAAAGTTCTGGTTGACGATGAGTTTGTGGTCTACGGGAACGATCACCGCGGACATGGCCTGACTGCAAAACCTTCCGATAGCTTTGGCGACTTCGGACCAGGCGGCTTTGATCAGCTTGTCGAGGATATGATCTCGCTACGTGTCATTGCGAAGCAGGATTACCCCGGCAAGCCATACATTCTGCTCGGGCACAGTCTGGGTTCATTCGTGGCGCAGCAATTTGTGCTCGATCACAGTCACTCCATTGACGGTCTCGTTCTTTCCGGATCCGGCACGCTTGATGGCCTGGCTCGCCTGGCTCAATCACTCCCGCCTGGTCAGGACCCGATGAAACTCATGAACGCACCCTTCGAGCCAGCACGGACGCCATTCGATTGGCTAAGTCGAGACGCTGCGGAAGTAGACGCTTTCATCACCGATCCGCTTTGTTTTCCCTCCCTTAAGCCTGATTCGATGCAGTCATTCCTGGATGCCTTTCCGCGGCTGGCCGACCCCCGAGAGATCCGCAAAGTGCGCGACGATTTACCCGTCTACATTTTCTCAGGGAGCGACGATCCGGTCGGCCAAAAGCTCGAGGGCGTGCGCGTGCTGATCGATCGCTATCGCAGCGCCGGCCTCACCTCAATTGCTCACGATTTCTACACCGGCGGCCGGCACGAAATGCTTCACGAAGTAAACCGTCGCGACGTCATCACAAACTTGCTCGTCTGGATGGCGAGCGTCGTAGAAAGGCAATCATGACTTCTAGCACGCTTAAAAAGGTTCGTGTGCTGATCTCTTGCACCGATGAAACAGCGAATGAAAGCATCGCCATTTGACCGCTTACAATGCCACCATGGCGCGGCTACTCGCCGGTCCCTCGGAAATGTGATCATAAGGATTGAAGACAACGATCCCGGTCAATCTAGACAAGTGAAATTCACGTTTTCTTAAAAGCGCGAGAAGCGATGGGAAGGGCGCAACTTTCGCGTTGAAGAGAACGCAGCTGACGAGCAATCTCGCAATCTACTCCAGCGCAACCGACTGAAGACGTGCCGTTGAATGAAGTTTCAAATCGCTCAGAGCAAAGGCCCACTCCAGTGCACTAACCTCGAATCTAATGAAGACCAATGAATCAAATGTAATTACCCTTGACCCTCCGGTCGACCGCCGTAGGAAACAAATGGGCGCTGAAGATCCGTCATTGAGAACTCCGGATGGCGCACCGCTTGCACCGCCGTGTGTTATGGTCATTTTCGGCGCCGCCGGCGACCTGACAAAACGCCTGGTCGTCCCCGCGCTCTACAACCTGGTAGGTGCGCAGCGTCTGCCAGACGAATTCCGGATTGTCGGCGTGGACCTCGCCTCGAAGACAACAGAGGAATGGCGCGCTGGTTTAGCCGAGACAATGCAGGGATTTATCGGCAGCGACGCCGAATTCGCAGTCGACCACATTGACCAGAATGTCTGGCAATGGCTGGCCGATCGCATGAGTTATTTGCAAGGTGACCTAACAAAGGCCGAAATGTATCGCCGGCTCGACACGCATCTCGCCGGCTTCGACAAAGCAGCTGGAACCGCGGGCAACCGCCTCTTTTATCTCGCGATTGCGGACCGCTTCTTCAGTGTGGCGGTTGCTGGTCTCGGAGCGGCGGGTCTGGTCACGGAAAAAGACGGAGCATGGCGCCGAGTCGTGATCGAGAAGCCATTTGGCCATGACCTGAATTCGGCCAAGGCACTGAACGCCGAGATCCTGAAACATCTTCAAGAGAATCAGATCTACCGAATCGACCATTTTTTAGGCAAAGAGACCGTGCAGAACATCATGGCGCTACGGTTCGCCAACGGTCTGTTCGAGCCGATGTGGAACCGGGAACACATCGATCATGTTCAGATTACCGCTGCCGAAACTATTGGAGTGGAGCAGCGTGGAAAATTCTATGAGAAGACCGGCGCGTTGCGCGACATGGTCCCAAATCACGTATTTCAACTCCTGGCTATGACCGCGATGGAGCCGCCAATCTCCTTCGATGCGGAGGCAGTGCGGGCAAAAAAAGCGGAAGTGATTCAGGCTATTCGTCCACTCGATCCCGCACGAGACGCAGTGCGCGGCCAATACGATGCCGGCACCGTTCTGGGTAAGACCGTGCGCGCGTATCGCCAGGAGCCTGATGTCGCTCCGGACTCGAACACCGAGACCTACATCGCTTGCAAATTGCAGATAGATAACTGGCGTTGGGCCGGTGTCCCGTTCTACCTACGGACCGGCAAATACATGAAGCGGCGAGTAACTGAGATAGCCATCCGTATTCACCAGGCGCCGTTCACTCTTTTCCGCGGCACGGACGTCGAGCGAATGCATCCCAATTGGATGATTCTTCGCATTCAACCAGGTGAAGGTATCGGGCTGGAGTTCGCGGCGAAGCGTCCCGGGCCCACCATGAAGCTGAGCAACGTCGCCCTAAACTTCGCCTACGAGGACTATTTCAAAACCGCGCCGAACACCGGCTACGAGACCTTGCTCTACGATTGCATGATCGGTGACGCGACTTGTTTCAGCGCGCGGATAACATCGAGGCGGGCTGGGCAGCTGTTCAGCCAATCCTCGATCTTTGGGCAACTAACCCCCCGTCCTCTTTGCCAAACTACACCGCTGGGAGTAACGGCCCGGCCGCGGCGGACGAGTTACTAGGACGCGACGGTCGCGCCTGGCGGCCTTTGGACCTAACGAACGATCGCTAATTTATGAACGCAACACAACAACTCCACAACCTGGGCCAGAGCCTCTGGCTCGATAACATCACTCGTGACCTGCTAAGTAATGGGACGCTCGAACGTTACATCGCAGAACTCGCTATTACGGGGCTAACGTCAAACCCAACAATCTTCGATCACGCAATTAAGAACAGCAGTAGTTACGATCGCGCGATTCGAGATTATGCCAGCAAAGATAAGAGCGGCGAAGAAGTGTTCTTCCAACTGGCTTTGGAAGACCTTACCCGCGCAGCAGACTTGTTTCGACCTATCCACGATCGAACCAATGGCCTGGATGGATGGGTATCGCTGGAAGTTTCGCCATTACTGGCACATAACACCGCAAGCACTCTCGAGGAGGCGAAGCAGCTATTTGCGCGCGCGAATCGTCCTAACCTGCTAATCAAAATCCCTGGAACCAAAGAAGGTCTGCCTGCAATCGAGGAAGCTATCTTCGCGGGAATTCCAATCAACGTGACCCTCCTGTTTTCGCCGGAGCAGTATCAAGCGACCGCCGAGGCTTACATGCGAGGCATCGAGCGTCGCATCGACGCTGGACTGAATCCAAAAGTGGGATCGGTCGCTTCGTTGTTCGTTAGCCGGTGGGATACCGCGGTGGCCGGCAAAGTTCCACCCCAGCTGACAAACAAGCTAGGTATTGCGATAGCTCGTCGTGCCTACCAGAAGTACATCGAACTGCTCGGTTCATCCAGGTGGCAGCGTGCCTTTAATGAGGGCGCCGGTCCGCAACGGTTACTCTTCGCTAGCACCGGCACTAAAGATCCCAACGCTTCCGACACACTTTACGTTGAAAGTCTGGCGACGCCGCTTACGGTGGACACGATGCCGGAGGCGACGCTGCTGGCTCTGGCCAATCATGGCAAAATAAGTGATGCCACAGCCAAAGACGCCACCGATACTCTCGATGAGTTCATCAGAGGGGGAGTAAACCTGGGTGCGCTTGCCGCGCAGCTCCAGGACGACGGAGCCACTTCATTCGTTAAATCGTGGAATGAGTTACTCAGTGTCATCGCATCCAAAACCGCGGCACTTCAACAAGCAGCCTAAGCCATGAAAGAAAAGAGAACACCACTTAAGCGGCTACCGGCGTGGAAAGCCCTCGCCGCACATAGCAAGGAAATTGGAAAGCTGCACTTGCGCGAGCTATTCGCCAGCGATTCTGCGCGCGGCGAAAAGCTCGTTGCGGAAGGTGCAGGACTGTTTCTGGATTATTCAAAGAACCGAGTCACTGAAAGTACCCTTGGGCTTCTTCTGCAGCTCGCCGAGGAGTCGAGACTGCCTGCGAGGATCGACGAGATGTTCCGCGGCGATAAGATCAACGTTACGGAAAAGCGCGCCGTGCTGCACGTTGCACTACGGGCGCCAAAGAATGCAACCATCCTGGTCGACGGAAAAAACGTTGTCCCGGCAGTTCACGAAGTACTCGAGAGGATGGCCACTTTTAGTAACAAGATCCGTGGCGGTGAATGGACCGGGCACACCGGCAAGCGAATTCGAAACATTATCAATATAGGTATCGGCGGCTCCGATCTCGGGCCGGTCATGGCCTATGAGGCTCTGAGACACTACACAGATCGCAATCTCACCTTTCGCTTCGTCTCCAACATCGACGGGACGGACTTTGTGGAAGCTACCCGCGATCTCGATCCGGAGGAGACCTTGTTCATTGTTTCGTCCAAAACCTTCACCACGCTGGAAACCATGACCAACGCGCAAACTGCGCGCGATTGGCTCTTGAAAGGATTGGGCGACGACAACGCTGCCATCGCCCGTCATTTCGTCGCTGTTTCCACAAATGCCGAGAAGGTCTCCGCCTTTGGCATTGATACGGACAACATGTTCGGCTTCTGGGATTGGGTCGGCGGACGTTACTCGATGGATTCCGCCATCGGCTTGTCCACCATGCTGGCAATCGGGCCGGACAACTTCCGAAGCATGCTCGACGGCTTCCATCAGATGGACGAGCACTTTCGCACCACGCCTTTCGCTCAAAACCTGCCAGTCCTTCTTGGGTTACTCACTGTCTGGTATACGGACTTCTTCGATGCGCAGACGGTCGCAGTCCTTCCCTATGAGCAATACCTGAAGCGCTTTCCGGCCTATCTCCAGCAACTAACGATGGAGAGTAACGGCAAGCACGTCACTCTGGATGGGAAACAAGTTAACTACGATACGGGGCCTGTCTATTGGGGTGAACCCGGAACGAACGGTCAGCATTCGTTCTATCAATTGATCCATCAGGGCACGCGCCTTATTCCGTGTGATTTCATCGCCTTCGGTCACGCGCTGACGCCGCTTGGTCGGCATCACGACATCCTCCTCTCCAATGTCTTTGCCCAGGCTGAAGCGCTTGCCTTCGGCAAGACAGCCGAACAAGTAAAGGCGGAAGGCACACCCAGGTGGCTCGTGCCGCATCGCGTCTTTGAAGGTAACCGGCCATCGAATGTTCTTTTGGCTGACCGGTTAACGCCCGAGGTACTTGGCAAGCTGGTGGCGCTTTACGAACACAGCGTTTTCACTCAAGGGACGATCTGGAACATCAACTCCTTCGATCAATGGGGAGTAGAACTAGGCAAAGCCTTAGCGCAACGAATCATTCCAGAGTTAGAAGCATCCTCGGAGCCGGAACTGAAACACGATAGCTCAACTAACAACCTGATCCGCCGCTATCGGCAAATGAAACAATGAACGACGAACAATTACAAGTCATGAAGACCCGGCCAGGTTTTGTGGCCGCGCTGGACCAAAGCGGCGGAAGTACTCCGAAGGCTTTGGCGGCTTACGGAATTCCAGAAGGTTCGTGGTCGACGGAGGAGCAAATGTTCGCACTGGTGCATAAGATGCGCACGCGTGTCATGACCAGCCCCGTTTTCAGCGGCGATCGGATCGTCGGGGCAATTCTGTTCGAAGGTACGATGGACAGGAACGTCAACGGCAAGCCGTCAGCAGATTATCTTTGGGAGGTAAAGCGCGTTGTCCCGTTCTTGAAAGTGGATAAAGGCCTGGCGGAAGAAAAGGGCGGCGTTCAGTTAATGAAACCTGTTTCGGGCTTAGATGCTTTGCTGAGTAAAGCGAAAAACAGTCGGATTTTTGGAACAAAGATGCGTTCGCTCATCCATCAGGCGAATGCGGATGGAATAAAAGAGATAGTAGCTCAACAGTTTGAACTAGCTTCGCACATTATTGGGGCTGGATTGGTGCCAATTATTGAGCCGGAAGTGAGTATCAAGTCTCCTGATAAGGCAAAAGCAGAGGAGCTACTCAAAACTGCCATACTCGATAAACTCAGTCAGCTGTCAGCGGACGAGCTAGTCTTGCTCAAGCTTACGCTTCCCGAGAAAGACGGCTTCTATTCAGATTTCACCACCCATCCGAATGTGATCAGGGTGCTCGCGCTTTCCGGCGGTTATTCGCGGGAAAAGGCTAACGATCGATTGCGTCGCAACCGCGGCGTAATCGCAAGCTTTTCGCGCGCGTTGCTCGAAGGGCTATCGGCAGAGCAATCTGATTCCGAATTTGATGCCGTACTCGGTAACGCGATCAAGAGCATCTTCGAAGCTTCAACGGTGAAGAAGACTTCTCCCATGTAGCTCAACTAATGAAAAACAAGCCATGAAAGAACAGATCACAATGCAGCTAGGGATGATTGGTCTCGGCCGAATGGGCGCAAACATGGTGCGGCGCTTAATTAAAAATGGACAGAATTGCGTTGTATTTGATCGCTCTTCCAAATCGGTCGACGGTCTGGTCAAAGAAGGAGCCGAGGGAGCTAGCTCATTGGCGGACCTCGTGACAAAGCTTGCGCAACCGCGAGCCATCTGGCTGATGGTGCCGGCGGCTGTAGTCGATCAAACCATCGGTGAGCTCTCACCGCTTCTCGCAAACGGCGATACCATCATCGACGGCGGCAACTCCTACTATGTCGATGATATCGAACGCGCGAAAGGCTTGCGCTCGCTGGGTATTCACTATGTCGATGTCGGAACCAGCGGCGGCATCTGGGGCTTGGAACGTGGTTATTGCATGATGATCGGCGGCGAAAGGGCAATGGTTCAGCGTCTCGATCCTATCTTCGCCACGCTCGCACCCGGCCCCGGCGAGCTGCCGCGCACGCCTGGTCGCGATAAACTTGGCGGGACGGCCGAACAGGGTTACCTGCATTGCGGGCCTAACGGCGCCGGCCATTTTGTCAAGATGGTCCATAACGGGATCGAGTACGGAATGATGGCCGCGTACGCCGAAGGTCTCGGTGTTTTGAGAGGCGCTAACGCAGGAAAGCGTGAAAGCGAAGTAGATGCGGAGACAACGCCGCTGCGAAATCCGGAGCACTACCAGTACGACTTTAACCTAGCTAATATCTCCGAAGTCTGGCGACGCGGCAGCGTGATTGCTTCATGGCTACTTGATCTAACTGCATCCGCCCTTACGACCGATCCGCAACTCGCGAATTTTGCCGGCCGAGTTTCGGATTCAGGGGAAGGCCGCTGGACAATCAAGGCGGCGATCGATGAAGGCGTGCCCGTGCCGGCGTTGACGGCGGCCTTGTATGAACGCTTCTCTTCGCGCGGCGACGCTGATTACGCCGACCGGCTACTTTCCGCAATGCGCTACGGGTTTGGCGGTCACCTCGAGAAACAACAAGTCAAAGCAGCTTAAAGTAATGAGTGTATCCGCGACACATCCGACCACTAACAAAGAAGGTGAGCTATCATCTCCAAGAACCCGTGCGACGGTTCGCCTTTTGCTTGCCGATGTAGATGGCACCCTGGTAACTCACGAAAAGGTGCTAACGCAGCGCGCGCGTGACGCAGTAGCAAGAATGCGGACTGCAGGAATTCAGTTCGCAATTACCAGCGGCCGGCCGCCGCGCGGCATGGAAATGCTCATCGCGCCGCTGGCTCTTACCACACCTATTGCTGCATTCAACGGCGGCATGTTTGTCAAGGCGGACCTATCCGTCATTGAACAACGTGTCCTACAAGCCGATGTTATCGAGCCTGCGATGGAGACGATGCAGAAACGTGGACTCGATTGCTGGATCTATCGTGGGACGAATTGGTTTGTGCGCAACCGACACGGACCACATGTCGATCGCGAAGAGTGGACGGTGAAATTCCCCCCCACGGTGGAGGCTAACTTTAAAGGCCTGACCAACGACGTGGCTAAGTTGGTGGGGGTAAGCGATGACCTTGACGCGGTGGAGCGGTGTGAAGCCGCGGTGCGCGAACAATTCGGTTCGGGTGTTTGCACAAAGCAATCGTGTCCGACGCGCGACACTTCCGTTACCGCCGCTCGTTCTCAGCCTTACTACCTCGACGTTACTCACCCGGAAGCGAACAAAGGCTACGTCGTCACCCGTCTATCTGAGCTGCTCGATATTCCCATCGCACAAATCGCAACCATCGGTGACATGCCCAACGATATTTCCATGTTTGAAAAGAGCGGGATCAGCATCGCGATGGGCCAGGCGAGCGATGAAGTGAAATCTGCGGCCACCTATGTCACAAGCTCATCGGAAGAAGAAGGTTTCGCCAGGGCCGTCGAAAGATTCGTTCTAAATCACGGGTCGGACGGATGAAGCGTTCCGCGAACGTGCTCGTTGTCGACCTGGGCGAAACAGCGACGACGATTTGCCAAATTTAAGGGCTGACATTCGACATTCAGGCTGAGAAGATCGACAGCCAATGAAGCCGATTCATCTCGGGCTTATCGATGGCGCGATCCTGGTCATTTACTTCGCGTTTGTTCTTGGAATCGGATTCGTTCTCAAGCGCCACATGCGCTCGAGCACCGATTTTTTTCTGTCGGGCCGTTTGATTCCCACGTGGGTGGCAGGGCTCGCCTTTCTCTCGGCCAACCTCGGCGCGCAGGAAGTAATCGGCATGGCTGCTTCCGGCGCGAAATACGGAATCATGACCAGCCACTTCTACTGGGTCGGCGCGATCCCGGCCATGGTCTTTGTCGCGGTTTTCATGATGCCATTTTATTACGGTTCGAAAGCGCGCTCGGTTCCGGAATATCTCAAAATGCGATTCGACGAAAAAACGCGCGCCCTCAACGCCATGACTTTCGCGGTAATGACGATTTTTTCCTCGGGCATTTCCATGTATGCCATGGCCCTGCTGCTCAATCTCATTCTCGGCTGGGATTTCAACGTCAGTGTCTGGCTGTCGGCCATCATCGTGTTGCTCTACATCTCGTTAGGCGGGTTGACCTCAGCCATCTACAACGAAGTCATGCAGTTCTTTCTCATCGTCGCCGGGTTTGCGCCGCTCGTCTTTCTCGGGTTGCGCGATGTCGGCGGTTGGAGCGGATTGCAGATGCGCCTGGGCGAAGTAGCTGCGGCACAGCATTTCGCGTCGGGCGCGTTTTCTCACTCTTGGAAGTTCATGGGTCATGCCGCGGATAACCCGATGGGAGTGGAATGGCTGGCCATGCTCATGGGCCTGGGCTTCGTGCTTTCGTTTGGCTATTGGTGCACCGATTTCCTCGTGATCCAGCGCGCGATGGCGGCGCACTCTATGGCCGCGGCGCGCCGTACGCCTCTGGTCGCGGCCGTGCCGAAAATGTTGTTCCCGTTCCTGGTGATTCTGCCAGGCATGATTGCCATTGCCCTGACTCAGCATTCAGGCGCGAGCGGGTTTGCTTTGCCTAACAAACCCGATGGCTCTCTCAACTACGATCTCGTTATCCCAATGATGCTGCGTCATTATTTTCCCTCGGGAATTCTTGGCCTGGGTCTGACCGCGTTGATGGCTTCGTTCATGTCCGGGATGGCCGGTAACGTGACGGCATTCAACACCGTCTGGACCTATGACATTTATCAGGCCTATCTTCGACCAAAGGCACATGATTCCACCCTTTTGTGGATGGGACGCATGGCCACAGTAGTTGGCATCGTCATCAGTGTGGCCGCGGCCTATTTCGCCGCGCACTTCAACAACATCATGGACCTGCTCCAGCTGGTGTTCGCTTTCGTGAACGCTCCCCTTTTCGCCACGTTTCTTCTCGGCATGTTCTGGCGACGCACGACCGGCCATGGCGCATTCGTCGGCCTGCTCAGCGGAATCCTGGCGGCGGCGGCTCATCACGGCCTGACCCAGCCGATGGGCGCGCTCACCTTGGTCAAAGGTGGCTGGCTCGGTCATACCCTGCAAATTTACCCGAGTGAAATGGCGCAGAATTTTTGGACGGCCATCTTTGCCTGGACCACTTGTTTCGTGGTGACGATTCTCGTCTCGCTGCTCACGCAACGGAAAAAATCCGACACGGAATTGAGCGGCCTGGTTTGGTCGCTGACGCCACGCATCGCCGAAACAGAAACGATTTGGTATAAGCGGCCCTTCATGCTCGGCATTTTCGTCCTCGTCCTGGCTTTAATCCTAAACATCATTTTCTGGTGAAGAATTCATGAGCTTCTTCGATCTACGACTTCCGCTCGGCTGGCTCTTCGTCGTTCTCGGCGCGCTCATAGTTTGTGCCGGTTTTGGGGCGCAAGTGACCTCGGAAGGAATGTCGTTAGGCTGGAATATCGATTTTGTCTGGGGCGCGTTTATGATCGGGTTCGGCGTGGTTTGTTTATGGCTTGCGCGCCGGCACGCAGAGAAACACGGACCGTCCAACCTGGGGAACGACGGCGGCAACGGCCTCTAGAAAGTTATTCCCGCCTCAATACCCAGGACGAGCGCATTTTCAATCTCATCGAGACCGTTAGGTTTAATGACGTATTGAATGTTCGGCCGCAGGTAGAACCAGGGCGTGAGCTGGACCTGATGGTTTAGCTCAATGTTGGTTTCGTTCGTTTGCGAGGCGAGACCCGCAGATCGCTGCGCTTTTCGCAGGTCCTGGCCGAACCAGCCGGAGTAGAAGCCGAGCGCCGTCTTGTCGTTAGGTCGACAGGGGATAAGACCTTCATAGATCAGACCGCCGTTAAGGTAATAAGGAATCGGACTCTTGTCTTCGTCCGGCGAAACCACAAAGGTCACAAAGGCATTCAAGCCGGTTTCCGGCCGGCGCATGTTGCGATGCAACATTTGTTCGAAGAGCAGGTAGACACCTTCCTGTCCGCCGTGCTCGCGCCCGGTTCGTCCGCTCAGGAAGATGTTTTGCCCAAAGGCATCCAGCGCAACATCCGGAAAGTCGCCTGTGTGATAGTAGCCGCCGAAGCTATACCTGCTCGGCATCGACCATAAGCCGTCCTCTGTCTTGTAACCTATTTCCGTCATGAGCAGGACCCCGTTGTCGCCCCATCCAAAGTTTGCACCGTGCTTGGCCACGTCATCGCCGTTGTTGGGATCGCCGTCATAAAATGCAAACTTTGCGTAGGTGTCTTTTGTAGTGTGCACTTGGACCAGACCGCCCCACGTCCCCTGCGGGTAGGCTGTAATTCCGCCAGGCATGTTGAAAAATGGCGCCGGCGGTTGTCCGCAGATGCCGTTGTTCACGAACTGGCAATAAAATTGCGAACTTAAAAAGTCCGCAGTCGCCGTCAGGCGTCCATAGGCAAGCTCTAGTCGATCATCATACAGATGATGTTCCATTCTCATTTGCACCAGGCGATAAGTCTGCCCGCCGCCAAAAATCTGCTGCACGCTGATCGCATTCCCGATGCTATCCTGAGTTAGTCCCCTGCCGGAGCGCTGCGAAACTGTGACCAGGAATGTCGTATCCGGAATGGTGAAAATTTTTTCCAAATCGAGCCGGACATCGAACCCGAAGTTGTGCAGATAAGTAAAGCCATGCTCTAACCCACCAATTGGATTTCCGGCCGGCTCAGTCGTGTAACCGCCGGTGATCTCGAGGCCCCAATCGTAAAGCTTGTTGCGAAGACCGAACCAGTCGCCCGTAAGATAATGCTCGCTGTCGAAATGTGGTGCGTTTTCTGCCGGCGTCGGCGGGCAATCAGGACAGGCGGCGTAGGAAGAATTGATGATGAGCGCCAGCCAGATCAACGCGACGATAGCAAGCCGGCGCGGACCTATCGTCCGAGTAGGTCGTCGCTCACATCTCATGCGTGCATATTCCCTCCGCATGGGCCCGCCTGGCAAGCCCGCACCGCAAGGTGCACTCTGCCTGTTGGATATGCTGAGAAAAGAAACATCGTCTTCACCAACAGGCAGGTCCGGTCGCATGTTAGTGGAATGAAAAATCTCGCACACTGGAAGTTGACCCCCGGTGATGATTATCCTGATCTCGTCCTTCCAGTTGGGCAGGCCCGGAACTCGCGTGGGATTTAGTCCAGACTTTTCTCGCCGCCGAAATTCACTAGCGCCGATCGATATCTACAACGGCTGCGCGAGGTGGCCGCATTGCTCGTACGCTGGTTGCCGGCCTTTGGACGTACGGATTAAAAAATACCTCAAGTTTTTCTGAAATGTGCGGTCTTAGAAACTTGAGAAAGAGATAGGACAACCAATGAGCACCGCAACAGTAACTGACCGATCGACTGAAGCGAACGCAGCGACCGATCGATTGACCAAAACATTAGAAGAGAAGCTGAGTCATCCGGCGACATCGCCGGATTTCGATCTGCACGCCGGCACGAATGAAGTGCTAAAGGACATCGGGCTAACAACCGCGGACAGCGGCGGCAAGCTCACATTCTCCGGAAGCGATCCGATTCTTCCAAGTTCGATCCGATTCGGGACGATGGCGGCGATCGGTTTGGCCGCGAGAAGCGTTGCGCTGGCCGCGCTTTGGAAGCAAACGACGAGTGATGGACAAAATATTTCGGTCGATGTGCGCAAAGCATTACGGCGTTTCTGCGGGTTCTTCGAAGAGAAATGGGAAACTATTAACGGCCGGCCGCCATCGCCAGGTGGCTATGCCGTCAGCCCGTTCCTAAACATGGAGTCATTCTTTCGCGAAACTCGCGATGGGCGGCATGTGCTGGCGTTGGATATTTATCCGCAACTCCTCGTTAACACTCTCAATTTTCTCGACTGCAGTCCAAGCCAGGAATCCATTAACTACGCCATCCGCAAATGGGACGCGGTGGAATTAGAAGACGCGGCGGCGGAGAAGGGACTTGTTTTGGCAATGGTGCGGACCAATGACGAATTTCGTCGCGAACCGCAATACACCAATGTTCTCTCAAGAATGCCGCTGATCACCGTGGAGAAGATTGGTGAAAGCGAACCCATTCCGCTCAAGCCTAACGACGATAACCTGCCTCTCGCAGGTATTCGCGCATTGGGAATGGGGCACGTGATCGCCGGAGCCGCCCTCGGCCGAGACATGTCGTTGTATGGCGCAGATGTCCTCAATATCTGGAGACCGCGCGATTCGGAAATCGAATCTTTCTTTTGGGATGTGCAGGTCGGGATGCGTTCAACGATACTTGGTGATTCCAAAGAAGATCGAGCCCGGCTTAATCAGCTGATTCAGAATGCTGATGTATTTTTTGCAAATAAGCGTCCGGGATTCTTGAAAAAGCATGGCCTCGATGCCGAATCGCTTTGCGCGCAGAAGCCGGGTTTAATTCATGCAACGGTGGTTCTCCACGGTGAGAAGGGACCGTGGTCGAACCGGCCTGGCTTCGATGAGATTGGTTCCGCGGTCTCCGGGCTCTTTGCGATCGAAGGTTCCCTTAGTCAACCAAAGCAGCCGCCGATTGTTCCCATTTGCGATAATGTGGTCGCCTGGTTAGGCACAACCGGAATTCTTGAGGCGCTGCGTCGGCGCGCGATCGAAGGCGGCAGCTATCGCGTCGTGGTTTCGCTGACAAGGACAGTACTTTGGATGCTCTCGTTAGGTATTTTCGACAAGGAGTATGCGAAGGCCACCGCAGGTTCGAGTGATGAACACAGCTCCATCGATCCAGATCTATTCACCGCGGAAACGCCGCTTGGAACCTATCAGGGAATGACTGATCAGGTCGTGATGTCCCGCACACCGGGCGCCTACCGAACCGTGCTGGTTCCGCGCGGCTCAAGCAAACCCGAATGGCTTCCAAATGGAAAATCGTCGCGCTGATGTCTATGCTCGCTCTACTTAATCCCGCAGCTCTTCCTGCACTGCGAATCGCCGCGACATTCTTCTTCGTCGTCTATTTGTTAGGCGGTGCGTACTTCTTTCGCAACCGTCACCGATTCTTTGACCGAGATCCCAACGTCGAGAACGACATTCCGGCCGCTCGCCACGTCAGGGTCGAGCTGATTCTTATCCCGTGGCTGGTAATAACCACGATTATCCTGGCTCTGCTGATTAGTTTCTGGCTCGCTCGGTAAGGCGGTCCGTCTGCTCGCCGTTGACCCGACCATCGCGGTCTGCGAGAAGACCAAAGGCCTAGCGAATAGAGGCAAACGCTTCTTTCGCGCACTGACAGAACTTCTCCGCCGCGGGAGTGAGTTTTCCTTTTCGGGTAATGATCCCGACCGTGATGCGTCTGGGTTCAGGGGTCAGGCGCAGGCATTTGATCAGATTGTTGAAGGCGTAGTTGAACGAGTCGGAGGTCAGCGCCACTCCGGTGCCGGCGCTGACGGCGGAAAAAACGCCAGACCAGCCATCGTGCTCCTCCACAACGCGCGGCTTATCGTTCACGTGCGCGAAGAAGGCATCCAGATATTCAAAGTAACGCGGATAGTCCTCACGAGTCAGGCCGATGAACGGTTCGCGCGCGGCGTCGGCTAACGCGACCGATTGTCGTTTCGCCAAGGGATGACGGCACGAAACGGCGAGACAGACGCGGCCGGTAAGGAGCGGTTCGAAGCGGAGGTCTTCGAGCGCGCTCGCCTTGAGCGGTGGAAGAATAATGGCAAGCTGCAGCCGACCATCGCGCACGCCTGCGATGTTTTTCTCGAGGCGCCAATCGTGCATTTTCACCTTCACGTTGGGCATCGCTCGTTGATACTCGCGAAGCAGAGCGGGCATAATCTGGCCGGTTGCGAGCGGCCAGTCACCTATGTGCAGCTCGGTCTTAGCCTTACCTGCGATCGCACGGGCCTTGCCAACCGCCTCATCGGCTTGTTTTAGAGTTGCGCGGGCGCCGTCGAGAAAGGCGCGTCCGGCGTCGGTCAACTTTACCGACTTGGCGGTCCGTTCGAGTAAACACACGCCGAGTTCGTCCTCAAGATCGCGAATCTGGCGGCTCAATGCGGGCTGCGAGACGTGCAGGCGTTGCATCGCCGCGCGGGAGACGTTTTCCATCTCCGCCACCGCCACGAAATAACGCAGGTGCCTTAGTTCCACCGCGTCTGAGAGTATGCGAATTAGTTATGCTGAGGCAAGAAACATAGTCTTTCCCGAAAGGCCACGGGCGACTCGATAGTCTGGTCATGAATACAATATTCCTGGCAGCAATTGTTCCATCAGCTCTTCCGGCATTGCGAGTGGCCGGAGCGCTGTTCCTCATCGTCAATCTGCTCGGCGGCGCCTACTTTTGGCGTTATCGGCGACAATTCTTCGGTCCCGATTCGACCGTCGACGGCGACCGCGTGGCGACTCGTCAGTTACAGGCGATCGTGCTCGGCATTCCGTGGCTCTTCATTACGTTTCGTATCTTCTATGTGTGGGTCGAAGCCTGGATTGCCTAACGACTTCCCCCGCTGATCTGACCATCGCCCTCCGTGGGAAAAATCAAATTCTCTGAAATTTCAGACCTTGGAAGCTTGAGAAAGAGATGGATGAACGATCCTAATCTTAATTCCATCAATGGGGCGGACGGGCAGAGGTCGAAGACGCCGCGCGTAGTAATTGTTGGCGGAGGCTTTGGCGGTCTGGCTGCGGCCAAAGCCCTTGGGAAAGCGCCGGTCGAAGTCATTCTCATTGATCGGACGAACCATCATGTCTTTCAGCCGCTTCTTTATCAGGTAGCGACCTCAGTCCTTGCGCCATCGCAAATGAGTTCGCCAATCCGCGAGGTATTGCGAAGACACAAAAATACAACGGTCATCATGGGCGAGGTTACCGGCATAGATAAGGCTCAACGCTGCGTTTTTGTAAGCGACAAAGATCGCGAACATGTCGCAGTGCCGTTCGACTACCTCATTCTCGCCACCGGGGCGCGACACAGTTATTTCGGACACAACGAATTTGAAAAGTTTGCTCCGGGATTGAAAAGCCTGGCCGATGCCGTCGGTATTCGAAACAAAATCCTTAGTGCCTTCGAGCAGGCCGAGGCCGAAGAAGATGTCAATCTTCACCGCGATTTGTTGACTTTCGTTTTAGTCGGTGCCGGGCCAACTGGCGTCGAAATGGCGGCAGCCCTCGCGATTTTCGTTCGAACGTCATTACGTTCCGAATTTCGCCGGATCGATCCGACTTCAGCACGAATTGTCTTGATCGATGCATCTCGAAAAGTTCTTGGGACTTTTGCCCCAAGTCTTTCTGAGGCAGCGGAGTTCCATCTCCAAAAGCTCGGAGTAGAGATCCATCTGGGCCACGCGGTCGAGAAGATCGACGGCGAAGGAGTCATTGTCGCAGGGGAGCGAATTGCGAGCAGGACAGTGATCTGGACGGCCGGTGTTACACCTTCCCCCGCCGGAAAATGGTTAGGGGCGGAGACCGATCGCGCCGGTCGTGTTCGTATTCAAGCTGATCTTCGAGTCCCGAATCATCCGGAGATTTTCGTCGTGGGTGACACAGCCTCGCTCGATCAGGACGGGAAACCGCTGGCGGGAGTTGCTCAGGTTGCGATGCAACAAGGGCGCTACGTTGGAAAGCTGATTCGACGCCAACTTGCCGGCAAGAGGCCGCCCAAGCCTTTTCGCTATTTCGACAAGGGCAACATGGCTGTCGTAGGCAAGGGTTACGCAGTTCTGGAGAGCGGGAAAATTCGGCTGCACGGTCTCATCGCATGGCTGGCGTGGGCCTTCATTCACATCACGTTTCTATCTCAGCTCAGCCTAAAAATCAGCGTGTTCTTGCAATGGGGCTGGTTGTTCCTGACTGGGCAACGCGGATCGCGACTCATCGTCGATTATCGCGCGTCTGAAGCTGCGCCAACAATAACAGTTCCTCCGATCGCGACTAATCGGACCTCTCAACCTGAACCGTTGAGCGCCACAGCCATCTCGAGTAAGTGAGATGACATTCTTCGCCACCGGATTAAGTCATAAGAGCGCGCCGGTGGAACTGCGCGAGCAACTGGCGGTCCAATCTTCTCAGCTTGTCGATGCAGCTGAGATGCTCAAAAGCTTCGGGCATCTCGATGAGATCGTTCTCCTTTCGACATGCAATCGGGTCGAAATCTACGGGACAACGCAGCGAGCGAACGCCAAAGTCGAATCGCTTCTACCATTGCTATGCTCCGAACCGCGCGAGTTAGGCGCGAACACTTATCGGTATGAGAACGCCGACGCCGCGCGTCATCTGCTCCGTGTTACGGCAGGATTGGACTCGATGATGATCGGCGAAACCGGAATCACAGGACAAATTAAGAGCGCCTACGAAATCGCGCGAGCCAGCGGACTCACCGGCTCTGTCTTAAATCGCGTCTTTCAAAAATCCTTTCAGGCAACGAAAGAGATTCGGACTCGGACCGGCGTAGGCCGTGGCGCGGTTTCAGTCGAAGGCGCTGCTGTTGAATTGCTCGAACGGACGTTCGGAAACGACCTTGCACAAAAATCTTTCATCGTAATCGGCGCGGGCGAAATGGCCGAGCGCTGTCTTCAAACCCTCGTCGCCAAGGGCGTGCGCGCGATTTTTGTCTCGAATCGCTCGCTCGACCGTGCGATCGATCTGGCGAGCCGCTACGGCGGAGAAGCGGTTTGCTTTGGTTATTGCCTTTTCGAAATGCGTGACAGCGATGTCGTGATCGCCGGGACAAGCAGCGCCGAAGTACTTCTCGATCGCGAGGACATAGAAAATCTAATGAGAGCGCGGCACAATCGGCCGCTGCTGCTCATCGACCTCTCGGTGCCGCGCAATATCGACCCTGCCACCGCCGGTCTCAGTAATGTCACTTTGTATGATATAGACGACTTGGAAGTCGTGGCGCGCGAAGGCGTCCGTAATCGCGGGAGGCAGCTGACTGCTTGCCAGCATATTATCGATCGCCATGTCGTGGCCCTGATGGAGAAGCTCCATCTCGAAGGTGACCGTTTTGGTCACGCCGATCGCTCCAGCCCGTTTCAGCATCCACTTGTGGTGCCAAAAGGAGGATTTTCTGAGCTGGTAGCGGTGTCGGACTTTGTTGTAGAACCGGGCTGGGAGCGATGAGCCATGTCCACACGCCTGATAAGCCTGCAGTTGTTTCTGGCATTTGCAGTCGCGAATGCCCGCAATGATCCCCCGCCAGGTTCTGATCGAGCCTGGTCGCCGCCGGGCTTGCCAAACTACGAACGCGACCTCGCCAACTATCGTTCGAACGACTCGCAAGGCGGCTCTCGCGTTTCCATCAATCCACGAAAAATCTACAACCTCGCAGAGCTGATCGATATCGCGGAACGCAACAACCCCGAAACGCGGGTCGCTTGGGAACGGGCGCGACAGGCAGCCGCTGGTGTCGGTCTAAGTGAAAGCGCCTACTACCCATTCCTGGCCGCATCGGCAGCGGCTGGCTACGACCGCGCTTTCATTCCATTTCCGACCCTGGCGGTAAATGAGAAAAAGCTCCTAACGAATCCAAGTCTTAGAGCGGTTTCAATTACGGGCGGCGGTTCGCTAGTAACCGAAGCCCAGGTCTACCGCGGAGAGTTAAGTGCGAAATGGCTGTTGCTCGATTTCGGTGAACGCAGCGCAGTGGTCGAGACGGCCAGGGAACAGCTCATGATGGCAAACGTCGGCTTCAACGCGACTCACCAGAAACTCGTTTTCCAAGTTACAGATCGTTTTTATCAACTCGGGACTGCTCGCCAGAAAGTTCTGGTAAGTCAGAGCGCCTTGAAGGCGGCACAAACGGTGGAGGAAGCAGCGCAGGCGCGGCTTAACAGCGGTCTCGCGATAAAACCCGAGCTGCTGCAAGCCCAACAACAAACCGCACAATCGGCGTTTGACGTGGAAGCAGCGACCGGCATCGAGAGCGATGCCAGAGTAGCTCTCGTCGAAAGCCTTGGTGTTCTGCCGACGGTGCCGCTTCAGGTAGCTGACCTTGGCCAGGGATCGACATCCCATCAAAGCGGGCTTTCGGTCGACGAGCTAATCGAGAAAGCTTTGTCGCATCGGCCAGATCTTGTCGCGAAGCTGGCCAACGTGCGAGCCAAGCAAAACGAAATAAAGAAAGTTCGAGCGGAGTATTATCCGAAAGTTGCGATCGACGCGCACGCCAGCGAAACCAAGCTCGACGTTAGCATCGCCGGCTCCAACTATTTCGGAGATACGAGGCCGACTTATGGAGCGTTTGTCACCGCCACCGTCCCGATCTTTGATGGCTTTGCCCGGCGCCACAAGATGGAAGCGGCCGAAGCCGACTTTCACGCGGCCGAGAACGAACTTGCGGGCGCGCGCGACGCTGCCGTGCGCGAGGTTTGGAAAGCTTACACTGACTTTAAGACTGCTCTGCGCAAGGAGGAGTCGGCTGCCAAGCTTGTAACTGCATCGAAGAACGCGTTCGATGCGGTCCTCGAATCCTACCAACACGGCTTGACTCCGTATCCCGAGGTCATTAACGCCGAGCGGAATCTTACCGTCGCTCTTGCCACCAGTCATGACACGCAGTCGGCGATTTATACGGCGGCTAGTGCGCTCGCGCTAAGCACTGGAGACCTGGCCCGACCATCCGTGCGAGCGGTCAGACCTTCATCGAGATGAAAACAAAGCACACAGTGTTGCCAATCGTTGTCGCTGGCCTGGTTCTGCTGATCGTTTCCTTGGTTGCGGTGCAGTTGTTTAGTCACCATTCGCCGACAGTCGATATTCTCGGCTCCTATTTTCCTGCATGGATGGTCTGCATTGTCAGCGGGCTTACCTTGACCCTAATTGCTCAATGGATCATTCAGCTGCGCGACCTGAAACCTTACCTCGGTCCGGCGCCGCTCATCTATTCATGCCTCATGATCATCTTTACGTTTGGGACCTGGATTCTTTTCTACCAAAACTGATATGCACCAGGCCGCTGCACCACCGGAGGATAAAAAGGTCGTGACTTCAGTGGACAACCACGATCGCAAGCGCCGCTTCATTCGCAAGGTTGCCAGCGTGGTTATCGTCGCCAGCGCGGTGGTGATCACGCTCTATGTCTGGAGCGTTATCGAACGCCATCCGCGAACCGATGATGCGAGTGCGCGGGCAAACGTGGTGGGAATTGTTCCGCGCGTGCGTGGCCAGATCGTTAGGCTGGCGGTTCAGGACAATCAGCTGGTTAAAGAAGGTGATTTGCTCTTCGAGATCGACCCGGACGACTATGACTTAGCGTTGGAGAAGGCAAAGGCGGCACTTTCTGCTTTGGATGAGCAGATAACAGTCGGGCGATCACAGGATGAAGAATTGAAGTTCGGGGTGAAGGTAGCCGAGGCAGCGGTCGTAAGAGCTAAAGCGCAAGAGAAACAGGCTGACGATTCATTGCACCGCCTCGAACCGCTCCTGCCGAAAGGTTTCGCGACGGCAGAACAGGTCGATCAAGCCAGGACCCTGGCAAACGTCGCCGCCGAGACCTTGGCCGAGGAAGAACAGAAGCTAAATCAGGCGAAGACAGCGATGAGCACCTTGCAGACCTTGCAGGCGCAACGACCGGGCGCAGTCGCCGCGGTAAAGTTCGCCGAGCTGGAGCTCTCCTACTGCAAAGTTACGGCACCCTTTGGCGGGCGTGTTATAGACCTCAACATTTCTGCAGGGGCTTACGCAAGCGCCGGTATTCCAGTCTTTTCACTACTAGACACTCGAAAGTGGTATGTCATGGCTAACTTTCGTGAAGCCGAGATTCGTCATATGGCGTCGGGCAGCGAAGCGATTGTCTATCTGGTTTCTGCTCCCGACCGTCGTTTTCGCGGAAAAGTTCAAGGCATCGGCTGGGCCGTCAAACCGGAAGGCGAGATAACTCTGCCCCACGGCGAAGTTCCTTATGTGAAACGCGAACTGAACTGGGTGCGAGTCGCGCAACGTTTTCCTGTCCGCATTGAAGTAGAGAACCCGGACCAGGATCTTTTCCGTATGGGTGCCTCAGCGGTGGCTATTATCAACCGTCCGCCGCCGAAATAATCCCATGAGCGCGACATTTCTCGAGGCACGTCCGAGTGATTCCGACTGGATCGGCTGGTTACGAAGCGAGCTGGCGCCGATACGCGCCCGCGAAATCCGCACCGCGATCATCGTCGGTGGCGTGATCTTGTGCGTGATCATTTCCATGACGCTGCAGGTGCCGGAGCTGGCTACCACGGCCTACATGTGTTTTTTCGTTTCGAAGGAGACCAGGCATCTCACGACACTTACCGGACTCCTCGGGCTTATCGGCGCGACCATGGGTATCGTCGGCAGTCTCTTACTTTACAAGTTCACCTACGGTCATCCCGAACTGCGAATTCCTGGAATGGCGATTGCGCTTTTTCTCGGAATGTATCTCTCTCGCGTCTTTGTCCTCGGGCCACTCGGATTCATCATTGGCTTTGTTGTCGCTGTCTCGCAATCAGTCGGAGAAGCGGTCCCCTCACCTGAACTGTTGGTGCGCGGGCTTCTGTGGCTTTGGGTAGCCATCGTTTACGGCGCCGCGGTAACGGTCGTGCTGCACTCTCTGTTTCTACGGGACGGAGCCACCCCGGCTGAACATCGTCCAAAGCCAAAGGGTTTGTTTGCGCCGGATGCGTTCACAAATCCAGCACACGTGCACTTTGCGCTCAAAGTCACTTTCGCCGCGATGTTTTGTTACATTGTTTATGAGGCGATTGACTGGTCAGGAATCCACACGGCGTTCATTACCTGTACCTTCATCGCGCTGGAGAGCACTGAGGCGACACTCTACAAAGGAACGTTACGAATCGTTGGTTGCGTGATCGGAGGATCTATCTCGCTTTTCTCCATTGTATTCTTCATGCCGCGCATGGAGACGATCGCGTCGCTCGTCGTCCTCATTGCTTGTGCCGCTGCCATCGCGGGCTGGGTCGGGACGGGGAGTGAAAGGATCAGTTATGCTGGGCTGCAAATCGCCTTCGCATTCTTTTATAGCATCTTTCAAGGTTACGCGCCCGACACTGATCTCGATAACGTCCGCAATCGTGTGGTTGGAATCCTCTTTGGACTGATCGTCACCGCATTCGTCTTCAAATACATCTGGCCCGAGCGCGCTCAGATCGAATCTGGACGCTCAAAATGAAATTGTGGAAGAACATCGCCTTCGCGTTATCGGTCTTCGCATGGTGCGGTTGCGCGCATCTTGCGACGGTAAAGGAAACGCAAGCGCGCCTCCCGACTGTAAATGGAAGCGACGAACAGCTGAAAGTTGCCAGCAACTACCTGGTCGCCGCCGAGCGAGAACAACCATTAATCTCGTTAGGCGACGATATCTCTGCCGCCAGGCTTTCATTGAATGTCGTGCAACAGCGACCGGGCGATCCGTCCGCGCTCAGCATTTACAACTTTTCCGTCGCGAGAGCGGTACAGAACATCGAGCGCGCAAACCTGCAGCCGTGGCGGCATCCGACCACGGTGTCGACCGATGAAGGCGGCTACACTTTCATATCTCCTAAACCGATCGATGCAGAACATGATCCGAACCGGTACGAAGTGTTTCCCACCGACACACTGAAGATCCGCGGCAAATTCTTCAGGACTTACTCATCGGCCAACGGCTTGGGTGCGCCACTCGTGTTAGTCGGGCGCAGCGAGACTCCAAACTTTCGGCAGCAATACAAATACCACCGCGTTTACGCAGCGGCGACGGCAATCGTCCGCTTTTCCCATAAGGAAGCGAAGCTGGAGTTCATCGATCCACTCAGAACAGACCAAGTTGCCCTTGACCACCAAACCTTTCCGCTTGCTGCCGATTTTGATGCGCCCGCGGCAGTCCTGATTGCTCGTGAACGTCCGGACCGACTTGGGTTCTCGCGTCTCATCAATCCTGGAGCATATGCAAACACAACAATGCTTTGTCAGCTGCAGGACTTTGATCCTGCGCGAACGCCTGTCATTTTCGTGCACGGCTTGCAAGAAACAGGGGCGAGCTGGGTACCGATGATCGAGTCTCTCCGCCGCGATCCATTTATAAGACGACATTATCAGTTCTGGTTCTATAGCTACCCCAGTGGCTATCCCTATCCTTACTCGGCCGCGCTGTTCCGGCAGGACCTGGACGGAATCATGCGGGCCTATCCCCATCACAAGCCTGCTATCCTGATCGGTCATAGCATGGGTGGAATGATCTGTCGATTGATGATCACGGATGCCAAAGACAAAATCTGGCGCGATTTCTTCGGTACCTCTCCAGCCAAGACTCCGATGACGGCGGAAACACGCAAACTTCTCGAAGAGGCATTCATCTTCGATCATCAGCGTGACGTGCGCCGAGTGATATTTATCTCAACGCCGCATCGCGGCAGCAACCTGGCGACTAGCTGGATCGGCCGGATCGGTAGCTCTCTGGTCAGGACTCCGCGCCTGTTTGGGCCTATCTACAGTGAAATGAAACCGCTTCTCATTCACAACCCGGCCGCGGGACCGTTCAGTCGCATGCCCAATAGCGTCGACACACTCGAACCTAACGATCGCTTTGTCTGCGCTGTGAACAGACTTCCTATTACGCCAGACATTCCATATCACTCGATCATGGGTGATCGCGGCCGGGGCGACACACTCAATAGCTCCGATGGCGTCGTTCCGTATTGGAGCTCGCATCTGGAGGGCGCCGAGTCAGAGTTAGTCGTTCACTCCGATCACCGTGCGCAGTATAACGCGGAGGCCATCCGTGAAGTGAAGAGAATTTTGAGGAACAACCTAGGCGCCGATCGAGGCTAGGCGCAGCTGTCCTAATAGATTATGACCCACTATCTGAAAAATGCCTTTCACAAGAAAAGCCATAACCTTATCGTCGATGGGGAAGACCCAGCCATCCTGCCACGTAATGCCAGTACCAATATCCTTGCATCCCCACCGGATTGCGCAAGGCGTAAACGGGAAGTATCATCGCGCGCGATGAACAGACTTATTGTGGCAGGCGCTCTTCTTTTCTTCTGCGGTGTTTCCGCGCAGGCAGGGGCAGAGGGATCACCGCCGGTGGTTGCGCAGACTGTGGCATCCAATCCTTTTGCTTCCGGGGCGAAAGAATTTCAGAGTGCGATCGGCCCATTCTTCTTTGCCGACAACAATCCGAATAACCGGCCCGCCATCGATTTCGTTTTTGAGAGCCTGCGACTGGGAGTGATGTTGAGCAATCCACATGGCTCAAACTTCCTTGCCGGAAATCTCGAATTGCTGGGCGAGCTTTTCGCGGGCCCGGTGGTAAGCGGTCCGGGAAACGTCGCGACGGGTCTGACTCTTTTCCTACGCTACAACTTCGTCCAACCTCAGGCTCGAGTGCTCCCATACGTGCAAATCGGTGCCGGTGGCGTCTACACCAATATTCCAGAAAAAGAGTCGGGCGGCCTGATTAGTCTTCCGGTGGAGTTCAATCTTCAGGGCACAATAGGCACTCGCATCATGCTGAATGATCGCTGGTCGCTCCTGCTTGAAGCGGGATATCGTCACATCTCGAATGCTGAAATCAAAAAGCCAAATTTTGGGATTGATTCCGTTGGCGGAAATGTAGGTTTCGGCTTCTTTTTCTAAAAGTCGCCTGCGAATAGCTTTGTTCCCGATGTCACCGCCGAGCTGCTCGGTGCGTTTGCGACCGTAGGTGGGGCTAACTTTATCGCGACGACAAAGGGCTGAGCGGAGATCGCCGGAACATAGCATCCAAGAAACGGACAAATTCCCTATGCCGCCTGGGCTGCTCGCTTCTGAGTCACCAAACTTTCTAGGGCATGGGTCCAGCACGAGTATTCGGTTTCGCTAAACTCGGGCTACGAAGAGGCGAAGAATCAGCTAACGAGGACCCAGAATCCCTGAAACCGTAGCCTGATCGGCAAAAGCGAGGATGCAATCGCTATCCTGATCCCCTCGGCAAAGAAACGCGGGACCGGTATCAGACCTGACTGGAATTAGTCTCGCCCGCAGCCGAAGCCGATGTTGTTACACCTATCGTTTTGGTGATCGGTTACTTCTCCGCGTCGTTGAGAGGAGTCAGCTTAAAGCGACTCGCAGCCTCTGCGTATCTTTACCGAAAAGGGTGTATCAGTTGGAGTTGGTGTCGGTGTAGGGACGGGAATTGAAGTAAGAGTATCGCTGGACGTCGAGGTGGGGGTTGGAGTTGGCAGCGGCGGCTTTGCCGTGGAATCTCCTGGAGGCGAAGTCGGGGGGCAATAGCCTTGTTGGCTGGAGACACGGCAAAAGAGAAGCAGATTATCTGCGTGAGTTACATGTTGCTTACAAGACCCTAAAACATCCTGAAATTGGATAGAGGAAGCTGATCAGAGAACAGCTGCCTGTGTCCTAATGTCAGTATTCACTGGGAATGGCGGCCATTCCGGCTCTATGCTTCGATCCAGGGAAGGCGCTCAGAAAGAAGCTTTATTCACATCACGAGGCGATGAGGTTTCTCGGCAATACAGCCTAGCAGCCTTATCCGTTCATCGAGAACCGGACCGATAGTTTATCGGATTGTCACGGCTTAGCGCGCTGCTATCCCGAGAATGAAGAACACCAGACCCACGACGCCTGCCAGAAGACTTACACCCCAGAACGAACGCCTCTGCGTCAACGCGGAGATGGCCGCGATCGCAATCGCGATTTGGAACAGCGTGACACTCCGCGCATAAACTTCGTGCTTGTGGAAGTGCGCTCTGGACTCGCCTTGCTTCCTTTCCGCTTCCGCCTTGATCGCTACCTCCTCCTTTTGATAACTGGCAGCTTTCTCCTTGTCCGCTGCAATCGCCGCCGAGGACTGCGCACTTTTCGCTTCCAAGACCGCCGCCTTGATGCTCTTGGCCTGGTAAAATCCCCACTGATCGGAGGCGTCGATCTCACTCATCATTGCTTCGTTGGCATGGCTTCCTGACAGCAGAGCCGCAATCGCAGCCAAGACCGCAAGGATAGCCGTGCTCAATGCAACCCACGAAATCCACTGTGCAGTTCCGTGCTCCGCGCGCTCCTGAATTTGCTCGTGCAGATGTTCCAGCGGAATTTCAGCTTCTTCCATATCTGCATGATAGGACGGTTCGTTTTTCCTTCAAAGTAAAAACCAGGTTGGTAGTGATTCCGTCTTGGTGCCGGAACAGATGCTCAGCCCCTGTCCGTTGTTCGTTAGGGCAAACGAGCGATATTCACTCACCTGGCAACCGTGCAAAGCTAAGTCTCTGCTGTTGTCAATTGTTCGAAAGTTTCGGGATTGTGTCTAAACAATGCACACTTCCATTCCTTATCGGTGTGATCTCAATCGCCACTATACTCTTCCCAAAAGCACCAGAAAGCTGATGGTCTAGCCGCGAACATAATCGGTTCAAGGAGCAGGTAGGGCCCAGCTACCGTCCCGTCAAGGAACTGGCGGCGCATAGGCAGGCCCTTACGCTGAGGGTTCTACAACACTGACCATTCAGGGCAAGGTTGTCATCCACGCTGGAGCTTCGTATAGCAGCACACTTTATCTAGGCGGATCCACATCGCCCCAAATCAACGAGCTAGCCTCTGCTTGGCCCAAACCAGACAAGCCCAGAAACTCAGCAAAATCGGACTCTTTTTCGCGTGGTCGGTAAGCCGCTGCGACCGGATGGACTCAACGAGCGCGCGGAACTGTTGTTCAGTCGGGACCAAACGGATCGGCTCCTGTGGTTTCTTCCACGGTGTTCTGACTCCCGCGAAGGGTGATTCCACGATAATTAGCTCCCTCACCGCAATGTCGAAGAGCTGCTTAAGAAAGCCCGCCTGGCGGTTATAACTGCTGTTCTTTAGTCTCCTCTCGTTCAGGGCGAGCCATTCGTCTAAGTGCGACGACCTGATATGGCGCACCTCCACGTCTAGCCCACAGGGAAAGTTGCGTTCGATCTGCCGGATAATGGAGCGATTGGTTGCCTGCGTCTTTGCTGACTTCCCTCGATTAACTATAACAAGTCTCAGGATCAGCTCTCGCAAAGTGGTCTGCTCGAGATCGCGGTTCACCACCGCCAGATTCCGCATCCATTCCTGCAACCGGCGTTCCGCTATCTTCCGATCAGTCGTCCGCAGTGAGACCTCTTTCCTCTTTCCCCGAAGCTTCTTGAAGCCGTAATACAGCCCGGAAGCGGTATTGCGATAAAGGCCCGGAAAGTTAGTCAAGCTGACGTAGAGTGGCTCACTGTTTCTCGCTAAAATATCCTTTACCGCCCATTTGCGGGCGAAAAATGAGTCAGGGAACGCAAATATGAAACCAGTTTTGGTAGGCGCAACTGTGCCTAACGAGTCATAACCAGTTAATAGGTGTGACTGGTCAGGACAGACACAGACATCGATGGACTGGGGCTGTTTTTTTTGGGGGCTTCCGCTCTACCGGGATAAACCTCGCGGCGATTTCTCTCTGTATGAGTTCGCAATCATCTTGGAGAATGGAATTCCCAGAACTTGGATCGCGAAGGCATAACCTGGAACGTCGAGCTGTCTGTAGCGACTATTTTAGCTTGCGTGTTAGTCGTGCGGACTCAACGTCACTGTGAGGCGACCCGATGCGTTACTGGCAGGAGATAGCGGAAAGACTTGCGGCGGAGGGTTGGACGTGGGGCTGCACCAAGCGCGTCGATTCGAATGGAAGGACGATCTTCGTTGCCGACGCCTGTAATGCCGATGGCAAACGTTTTGCCGTCCGATCGGATGACAAGTTGCTGGCGTTCCTCGAGTTGGAACGCCAGATTCTGGCAGACCCCGCTCCAGCACCGTCGCTTATTCCTTCAGGCGTCTCCTCAACCCCGCCGGTTCTGCAAACCAAGACGGCACGGATGAGGAAGCGATCAATCCTAGCTGCCGCCGCGTTTGCTGCGGTTTTCGGCCTGTGGGCTGGGGCGGCATATCTCCAGTACACCGATCGTTCACGGCCGCCAGGGGGGATCTTCGAGGCAACCCGCAAACCTCGCAGTGGCAGATCGAGTGGAGGTAACCTCACCTTCTGGTCAGCAATTCAATCTCAATTCCGCCCAAGTGACGAAAAGAGCGGAAGAGGCCGATCGCCTTGCCCGAAAAGTCATTTCCGACAGCCTGACTAAACCGACTCGCCTGACATCTGAAGAGAAGGCGTTGCTCGAACAAGGTCAATACATCGAAATGATAGGCGGCGGGCAGGAACACAGCGGCCATCTCCTCATGCATATAAAGGTGGGAGACGGCAAAACTGAAAGACCTACTGTCGGCTTCGTCTTCGGCATAGAGGACGTCGAACCTGCCCGAAAAGAAGGCGAGAGCATGGCCGCATTCCAATACACGAAGGGCCAAGCGGAGCAGTTTCTCTTCGCGGAAGGCTGGGACAAATATCACGACCGCTTTTTCACTCGCTACTATGTTCAGGTAGGAATCGAAGCTTATGAGAAAGCGCTTGCTCGGCAGGGGCAGAGACAGAAACCTGGAGGTAAAGCCGCCCCTGTCGGAGATGCTTGACTTTTCCAGACAGGAGTGGACTCTCCGAAATCTGCCAGAGGGTCAAAGCGGGTGGACTGACAGGTCGAAATGGCCTTTGATTCGACGCGTTAACTCTGGGCGGCGGCAAGAAGCTTAAGGGGGTATAGCTCAGTTGGTAGAGCGTCTCGTTCGCAATGAGAAGGCCAGGGGTTCGAATCCCCTTACCTCCAGCCCCAATGAATTTCTGGGGCGGCTTCTGGACCTGTTCAAGGGCGGCAAAACTTATTCGCTCTGACTCGTTAGGTGGAAGAAGGAATTGCTTCAACCGTTGCCGGGACTGCAACCGCCGGTCTGCTCTTGAGAAAATCGACCATCTGCTGGACTCGGGCTCCGCGACCGCGCTCGAAAAGGAACACCTGACTCGCGCCCTTGCCGGTCGGCGTGATAACGAGATTTTCCGAAAGGAACTTCGGCTCGCGCTCGGCAACGCACTCTTGCAAGCCAATGATCTGAGCGCGTGCGCGCCAGCCCCTTGAAGCAAGAAAGAGCAGTTTGCTCGGATCTTCATTCGTTGCGACCAACATCCCGGCGGTGTTCGCCGGGGCGCCGCGCAGTTTTTTCGCGACGCAGGGCACGGCCCAGGCAATGGTTTCGCCTAACAAATTCTCTCTCGCGAAAGCAGAGCTGTAGCGCCCGGAAAGATAAGTCGGCAGACCGGACTCGCTTTCGCGCTCGGCCGGACCGTTCAATTTTTTCCAAATAAGCCAAAGCTTGACGCGCATGGCACGAAAAATCCTGGGTGCGAGATAGAGAACAATCGAGATGAAGAGAACGAAAATCGCCAGCGCCAAAACCGGATTGAAATGAATCAAGAAAAGGCCTCCGACCACCGCCGCATCTTCCAGGAGACTGAGGCCGATGTTGGAAAATGGCTCCGGCGAAGCGTTCGTCACCAACCGAGTCGAGGCTTTCGCGGAATGAGTTATCAAGCTGGCGCCGCCGCCCGCGAGAGCCACAATGACATCGAACGCCGGGCTGGTTTGTCCCAGGACGCGAATCGCAAGCAACGCACCACCAATAGGCCGAATAATGGTATGCACCGTGTCCCAGGCGGAATCGACCCACGGGATCTTGTCGGCGAAAAATTCAAGCACGTAGAGCGTGCCAGAGAGCCAGAGAATAAGCGGGTCGCCCAGGACGGCAAGCGACTGATATTGCGGCGCCAGCACGATCCAATGTTGCTGAATCGCAAGCCCAGTGAGGAAAACTGTGAGGTAAAGGTTAAGGCCGGCGAGACAAGCAAGACCGAGGGCCACTCCGAGCAGTTTGAACTGGTCCACGGGCAACTATGCGAGCGCATCTAATGAAGTCACGTGTTTTTGGCGTGTTTGCATTTGCGAGAGCGATGGAGCGCTGATACTCCTGCGCATGCTGGACATTCGACTCGTTCGCGAACAACCGGACTTTGTGAAAGGCCGGCTGGCGACGCGCAACGGCAGAGACGAGGCCAAAATAGACGAACTGCTTGAGATTGATCTAGCCGAGCGGATCGAGAAAACAGAACTGCAAAAAATCCAAGCTGAACGCAAGCAACTGAATCGAGAGATTGGCATTCTGAGAAAGGAAGGGAAATCCTCCGATCACCTCGAACAGCAGGCTGAGATATTTAATGAACAAATTGCCACTCGCGAATTAATGCTCGCTGGTGACTCACTGCTGAGCTTGAGCCGCAAAAGACAAGATTTGCTGCTCAATATTCCCAACCTGCCGCACGCGACCGTGCCCGTCGGAACGAGCGCAGCCGACAATCCCGTGGTGCGAACCTGGAGCGAGAAACCGCAATTCGATTTCCCGGTCCTCGACCACCTTGCCCTGGGAACAAGGCTGAAACTTTTCGACCTGGAACGGGCGACAAAACTCAGCGGAAGCGGCTTTATCTGCTTCACCGGCGTGGGGGCGCGGCTGGAGCGCGCGCTAATCCAGTTCATGCTCGATTTACACACGCGCAATCATGGTTACCTCGAAGTGAGCCCGCCTTTCCTCGTTAGGCGCGATTGCATGATCGGAACTACACAGCTGCCGAAGTTCGAGGAAGACATGTATGGCTTGGAAGAGGGAAGCGTCTTTCTTGCGCCAACGGCCGAGGTGCCAGTAACCAATCTGCACCGTGAGGAGATTCTTGCCGCTTCCGAACTACCGAAGAAGTTCGCTGCTTACACTCCCTGCTTTCGACGCGAGGCGGGCTCGGCCGGAAGAGAGACCCGGGGAATTATTCGCGTCCATCAGTTCGACAAAGTCGAGTTGGTCAAGATTACGACGCCGGAAAATTCTTATAGGGAACATGAGTCATTAACGGCCGATGCGGAGCGAGTGCTGCAGTCGTTAGGCCTACATTATCGCGTAATCGAGCTTTGCACCGGCGACCTCGGATTTGGCTCGGCTAAGACCTATGATCTGGAGGTTTGGTCTCCGGGCCAGAATGCGTATCTGGAGGTTTCGAGCTGCTCGAACTTCGAGGAATTTCAGGCGCGCCGCATGAACCTCCGCTTCAAGGATGCCGAAGGGAAAAATCGCTTCTGCCATACGCTCAACGGTTCCGGAACGGCGTTGCCGAGATTGTTTGCCGCGCTCATCGAGTCAAACCAGCAGGCGGATGGAAGCGTCCGAGTGCCGGAAGTGCTACGGGCTTATTTCGGCCCCGACACTTTGTAGGTAGGAGCGTCCGGCGAAAGCAAGTTCCGCCAGGCGCGTCGTGGCGCGTCCGGATTTGTCAGGATGATGAACTCGCCGCAAACAGATCGAGTTGGCCGCGTTGGTTAGACTCAACCGCGTTTTCCCCCGGGGGGAGGCTAAGATTGAAGCCGAGACGTTCTGCGAGGCGCTGGCAGGTTTCCGGGGAAAAACCCTCGTAGTGGTTATTGGCAAAAACCCAAATGTTTCGCACTCCATCCAGATGTCGCTGGATACGCAAAGCCCAGCTGTCGAGCGCCGCCTCGCGTTTCCAAAGCAGTTTGCCATAACGATGCAACCGTTCGCCGTTACCTTCGTATTTCGTTAGGGAATCGCCTAAAAGGCGCAGATAAATAAAGTCGGTGGTGAGCGGCTGGAATTCAAAAGGCGCCAGGTTGCGCTCGTTAAGCGGGCTCATGTCCGACCAAACCCAACAAACCCGATGCTTCTCGAGCAGACGGATGAAATGCGGCCGATGCCAGCCAGGGTGCCGGAACTCGACCGCGAAACGAAAGTCTGACGGCAATTGCCCCAGAAAGTGACGCAGCCCGCTCTTCTCTTCCCTTGGTCCGTAGGAAGGGGGGAGTTGGATTAGGACAACAGGCAGCTTGGACGCCAGCGGCTCGAGGGCGCGAAAGAACGCGACCAGCTCACTCGAGCAATCACGCAACCGCCGCTCGTGCGTTATCTCCTTTGGTAGTTTGCAGGCAAAACGAAAATGCGGCGGCGTCATTTCCACCCAACGCCGTGTGATCGCTTCGGCCGGCGCGCTGTAGAAGGTGGAATCGATTTCAACTGTCGGAAGATAACGGGCGTAAAACTCCAGCCAGCGGTTGGTCGGCCAGTCGGCTGGATAAAGCGGGCCGCTCCATTCGTCGAAGCTCCACGCGCAGGTGCCGATGCGAATTTTTTGCTGCTCGATGAGATTCAAAGTGTGCCAACCGGGTCTGGCGTCTTGTTAAGCGTATCGAATGACATGGCTACATCGCGCTTTTCCGACCTCCAAATCCTCCTGCGCGACGCGGTGGGCAGCTTGACGGAAAGGGGTTCATTAATTACCCTGCGCATTCCTGATGGGTTATCGATTCCGTATTTCTGTCGTCTTGCTGACGGCCTGTGTAGCGTTCCCGGAGCGAAGCCCCGCGCCGGTCATTTTTAAGCCGGGCGATAAGGTTAAATACGAAGCTCCGGGGGAAGTGGAAATCAGTGGCACTGCGAACGAACTGTTTGCCCAGGCAGGAGCGGCCGCAAACAGTGGCGATCCCAAGAGAGCGATCAAGATTTACCGCCATTTGGTAAAGAAATATCCACACTCGAACGTCGCCCCCGAGGCAACCTATCGCGCTGCCGTCCTGGCGGAGCAAATGGGCGACTTACACCACGCAGCAGGAATCTATCGCGGCTTGATGGAGAATTACCCGCAGTCTCAGCATTTCCAGGAAGCAATCGAATCGCAATTTCGTATCGGCGAATCGCTCCTGACCGGCAAAAAGAAAAAAATCCTCGGTGTACCCGTAGGGTCAACGGTGGATGAGGCGGTGGAGATTTTTGCCGGGATCGTGCGAAGCGCGCCCTATGGACGTTATACGGCGCGAGCCCAATTCGACATTGGCAGAGCACGCGAAAAAGAGGGCGCGCCTGATCTCGCGGTCGACGCCTACCAAGCGGTGGTGGAGAAATTCCCTAACGATCCGCTGGCGGTCGATGCCCAATATCAGATCGGTTATCTTTGGTTTACCGCGAGCCGTTCCGGCATCAACGATCCCGCCGCGGCGGAGAAGGCGCGCGTCGCTTTCCAGGATTTTCTCTTTCGTTTTCCCAAGAGCGAAAAAGCGCCGCAAGCCCGCGAAGACCTCGCCGCGTTGGAGCATCATAAAGTGAAAAGCTCCCTCAACATCGCCAAATACTATGACAAGGCGAAGAACTATCGGGCAGCCGTCCTTTACTACAACGAAGTACTAAAGCAGCAGCCAAATTCGACCGAGAGCGACTACGCCAAGAAACGTATCGCACAATTGCGCGCCAAGGTAGGCGACGCCGCTCTCCAGTCTGCCGCCGAGATTGCGGAACGGAACGCGAAGGCCCACCCACCGAAGACGGTCGCCCATGCGCCGGGCTTCTCATCTGTTCCCGGCGGAGCGCAACAAAAATCGCCCGCCTCGCCGGCGATGCGGGTCAATCCTAACGATATTGCGCCGCTGCCGCCACCAACTGATGCGGATTCGCTCCCGCCGCCAGCGAGCGAAGGTTCCACACCTGCCGATTCGTCCGGCGCTCCGGCGCCCTCCCCGACGCCTGAAGCGACGGCCAGCCCGGCGCAGTGAAAAGCCTTCTCGGCGCCGGATTGCTCCTGCTGTCGTTAGGCGGCTGCGCCGGCTATCACCTGGGACCGATTCAGCCTTACTACCTGCGTTCTGTCCACAAGCTTGCTGTGCCTACATTCGATAACAAAACGCTCGTGCCGCGAATTTCCGTCCTCATCACCGACACTGTGATTAAGCAGTTGCAACAGGATGGCACTTATCAAATTGTCGGTGACGATGAGGCTGACGCCACTCTACACGGCGAAATCACCCATATCACTCGGGCTCCCTTGCGCTCGGTGCTTGGGAATGTTCTTGCTACCCTGGAGTTCAACCTCTCTCTACGCGTCCGCTATTCGGTCATCGATAAATCGGGTAAGACTCTTTCTCCACCCAGCGATGTTATTGGGACGACCAGTTTCTTCGTTGGTCCAGACATCACTTCCGATGAGCGCCAAGCCCTGCCGCTCGCCGCCGAAGAACTGGCGACGCATCTCGTCAGCCAGTTAAGCGAAGGCTGGTAGGAGTGAAGGGCGAGGAAGCACTCTGGCGCATCCTTTGCGACAAACTTGAAATGCTACTCGCCGGCCGAAGCTGGGTGGAAGCTTTGCGCGTTGGCGAGAGAACGCTTGAGCTGGCACAGCGGATCTTCCCCGAGAACCATCCATCTCTCGGGCTTACTTACGAACGTCTCGGTTCTCTGTACGACCAACAGGACAATGTAGCCAAAGCGCGCGTTTGCCTTGGCAAAGCATTGCGCATCGTGGAAGCAACTGAGCCGCGCGATCATCGAACAGTGTATCGCCTGGCACGCCGTCTGGCTTATCTCCAGGATTTCGCCGGGACGGAAGAAGAAGCGATTGCGTCCTACGAGAAGGCGATTGCCGCTGCCGCCGTCCTCGGGAACATCCCGCATTTCGATCTTGGCACGATGCTTAACAACCTCGCGCTCATCTATCGCAAGACCGGCCGTCCAAGAGCCGCCGAGCCCTATTACATGCAAGCACTGGCGCTTTACGAAAAACAACTGGGGCCAAACCATCCGGATGTCGCAGCCGTCCTCAACAACCTGGGAGTTTTCTACGCCAATGAGGAGCGTTTCGACGAAGCGGAGCGAGTGCATCAGCGTGCGCTCGCAATTCGTTCCCGGGCCAACCCCAAAGTGCACGCCGACATCGCGCAATCGAACTGCAATCTCGCGGTTGTCTATCATTCGCTGGGCGAACACCAGCGCGCGATCGAGCTTTATCGTGAGTCGATTCGAAATTGGGAGAATGTGGCGAAACCTCCGGAGGACTATCAGGTCGCGGCTTCCAATTACGCCGATCTTCTAAGATCGTTAGGCAAACGCCGCAAGGCGGCCGCAATCGAATCTCGCGCTCGCAAACGGCGGCGCTAAGCAACAGGGACTCAGAAGCGAATCGCCCTTGCGGTTCGCGCGCCGCCGGGCAACTTAGAAGCCCTCAGAAAACAACGCTCACGTGGCGGAATGGCAGACGCGTACGGCTCAGGACCGTATGGGGAAACCCGTGGAGGTTCGACTCCTCTCGTGAGCACGTTAGCCGCCTGTCTTTGTGTCCCGTCAGAATAATTGAGTCATTCGCTAGTAAGTGGAGATAAGCGAAAATGCCGGAAATAGCTTCATTTTGGGCTACTTACGAATGCTGAATTCCAAGGCTCGTTTGCAGAATATTTGAGTCGTTTTTTGGACCTAAGTCCTGCCGAATGTCCAACGGCGAGCAGGTCGCCAGATCCTCTCACGAGCGAGAAACGCTGCGGAATCAGTTCCATTCCTAGCTTGCGACGACCTGGCGCGTTAGTCGCGTCACAGTACCAGTCTTCGCAAAGTCCGGGTCGTGGAGGAGAAATTCGTAAATGGCCGAGAAATCCTCTGAAGCGTGACCAGCGAGCATGGCCAGACGGTAAGCTTCTTTGGTGACATTCGTTTGGGGCAGGGCTATACCGCATTCAAACCCGCTCACTGTCGCAAGATGCAGATCTTTTTGCATCCAGCGGAGCGGGAATTCCACCTCGTAGTTCCGGTCTTCGACTTTCTCCCGCTTGAGAGCGAGAAATGGCGCGACCGCGGGAGTAGTAAGCAATGAGTCGAGCAAGAGTTCCTGTGAAAGCCCGATTCCATGTCCCAGTGTCATGGCTTCGGCAAACGCGGCCATGGTGTTACCGATTAACAGGTTGATCACCATTTTCATCGAGGTACCAGTGCCGGGCCTTCCAGTGTGGACAATCTTGTTGCCCATGCAGAGTAGGAGTGAGCGAATATTCTCTAAGTCACTCTTTTCCGCGCCGACCCAGAAAGTCAGCTCCGCCTCAGCTGCGGGAGTAGCTGAGCCAGTTACCGGCGCATCGACAAAATGAATCTGTCGGGCCCCGGCTAATGCCGCCATCTTCCGCGAGAAGGACGGATTGACCGAACTGCAATCAATCCAAATGGCGTTCGGTTTGAGATGAGTCAAGAATCCGTTTTCGCCCAACGCCGCGTGCTCGACCGCGTCGGGATGAGCCAGCATGGTGAAGAGCACGTCCACACGCCAGGCAACATCTGCCGGAGAATCAGCGAATGTTCCGCAAGGACCTAGCAACGGCTCTGCTTTGGCGCGAGTGCGATTGAACACGACTAATGAGTAGCCATGCTTTTGCAGGTTGGCTGCCATTCGGCTGCCCATGATGCCAAGACCAATAAAACCAATCTTCATTTCTTTTCTCTCCTTAAATTCCAAACATGTTAGCCTCGTTACGTTCGTCGGCTCGACCTTAGCAGTCGCAGAGGACGAGCCGCGACTTCATCGTGACTGAATATTGCCATCAGCTGGCCGTCGGCCGCACCAATCCGAAGGACTGCAACGTATCCGCTGACAGGCTGCCGGTTACATCCAGGTTATTGGCTATTTGGTAATTGGCCACTGCATCGCGCGTCATTGGTCCGAAAATGCCGTCAACTGCTCCGCTGTAATAGCCGAGTTGCGTGAGCTGTGCCTGGACGGCGACAACAGTGGGGTCGCTCATCGGTGCATCGCTATATACGTCATCACTATAGTAGTTCGGCTCTACGTCGGCGTAGTAGCCTGGATAGTAGTCGTATGGGTAATAGTCATAGGCATAGTAGGGGTAGTAGTCCCAGGGGAAGAACCCGGGATCCAGGCCGCACCAAGAACCATCGATAAAGACAAAGAAGCGGCGGTGATCAAAGTGGGCATGCCGCCGGTCCCAGTCAGTATGCCAATTGCCGTTGTGACGTTCGGCGACATGGCCCATTATAGAATTGAATCCAGGTCGCCGGCCGGGCGTTTGGAACTGCCGACCAGATGAATTGCTTGCCCTACGAGCCGTACCCGCAAAGAAGGGCGATCGACGGACCGGAGAATGTAACTGCACGGCGTGTGAATTAACGAAATGCGTGCCTCTGCTATAATAATAACCCGTACCGCTGGAGAAAGGCGGATGCCCCATGAATCCAGGACGGCCTCCTATCGACGAGGCATGGCCAACGCTAACTGGCCCACTCCCACCCCCGCTATGGTGGGGCTCCGCCCATGCCGTAGCTGTAAATGCTGCGGAAGCGAGCCCAAGTAAGAGGCTAATGATTTGTTTCATTTTCATAGCATCAAATTCGATCAACCTCTCGTTCATTACCATTGCGCATCCGTGAGATTTTGTGATGCCACTGAAGAAGTATTGAGTAATCCCTCTACGGAGTGAGATCTGGCTCGGGCGAGCGCGCGCACGCGATTACCTTACAGCGCCGAATAAGGCCAGGGTCGGACGTAGAATCCGAATGTAAGCCGCGGGTAGCGCTCAAAAGCAAAGACCCGTGATTTCTTCTGACTCTAACTCAGCTGGTTCGTCAGAACCTACGACGGACACCCCGCTTGGGGAAATCTTTGGTGCATCGCGAAGAGCGTATTCGAGTTATTCCGTCGCTATCTGCGATGAAGAAGGTGTCGATCCTGGATCGGGCGTGGGCACTGGCACATGAACGACGTCACCGGCCACAAGAGAGTCTGCGGGATTGAGGATGACTTTATCCGACGGAGCGATACCCTGGACAATTTCAACAGAGGCCCCGAAGTCACGACCGACTTTAATGTCGCGGAGCTCGACCTTTCCGTCAGGCTTAACTACACCAACCTGTAATCCCTGGGCTCGAAACAACAGCGTGTTATTCGGCAATGTAATGATTTGGCCCAACGAACCTGAATTCAGCCGTGCCTGCGCGTAGCTCCCCGGTTGAATCCGATTGTCCGGATTACTAAGGTGAAGCTCGACCAGCAGGGTACGGGAATTGGGGGTAATTGATTCTGAGGTTGCCGCTACCTTTGCTTGTAGCGTCCTGCCGACTCCGTCGGGAAAAACGACATCGATCGATTGCCCGATCCGAATGTCAGTCGCGTTCGCTTGCGGGACGCGGAAGTAAATACGCAGTGGATTGGTTTGCTGAATATGGAACATTTCCATGGCAGTATTATTCGCCACGATCAGGTCGCCGACATTCAGGTTGCGCGCCGTGATTGTGCCGGCGAACGGAGCAGTTACACGTTTGAATGCGACCTCTTGCTCAAGGACGCGAAGGTTAGCGGCAAAGGCATCGGCATTGGCCTCGGTCGTATCCTGGTTAGTAGCTGTGTTCTGCGCGTCGAGATCGGAGACGACGCCTTCGTGCCATAACTTCTGCCATTTGGCGTTAGTGGTTTTGGCCAGCTCGGCTGTTTTTACCGCGAGCGCAGCCTGGGAGCGGGCCTGCTCAAGCTGGTGATCAAGATCAGGTGTGTCAATTTCGGCTAACAACTGGTTTGCGTCGACATGTGCTCCGATATCGACGATCCAGCTTTTGAGATAGCCGTTGACCCGCGAGAAGATACTCGCTTCCTGCCACGGTTTGACCTCAGCGGGAAGCATGAGCCCGTCGGGAGGCGCGCCAGTCGTTGGCGAAACCACCGATACGGTTGGTATTGCCAACTGATTCGTGTCGGAGGCGGCTTGTTTACGCTGCAACAATCGCGGCACGAAACCAGCCACGAGGCCGAGACCTAACAGTGCCACCCCAATAATAACAAGCCAGCGAGCCCTGTGTTTACCGAACATAGGCTTCACTGGTCCGTCCTTCAGTGGAACTAATAGAGTATTACTAACAGTTGCTCCATTCATAAGACTTCATTTCGTCAGGTGGCGGGAAGAGCGGTAGCCGATCCCTGGGAGGAATTCGTTTCTTCGGCCTTTGAATTCGACGGTGTGGGCGAAGAGCGGTGAAGAAAGCTGAACACCACCGGTACAAAAAGTAACGTTGCGACGGTCGCAATGATGAGGCCGCCGATAACACCCCGGCCAAGCGGTGCGTTTTGCTCGCCGCCTTCTCCAAGGCCGAGTGACATCGGCAACATGCCAATGATCATGGCCAGAGCAGTCATCAACACCGGACGCAAACGAGTGCTACCAGCTTCCCAGGCCGCACGCACCGGATCCATCCCTTCGGCCAGGCGCTCTCGCGCAAAGGTGACAACCAGGACAGAATTCGCAGTGGCGACGCCCATGCACATGATCGCGCCCATCATTGCCGGCACGCTTAGTGTTGTGCTTGTGATATGCAGTCCCCAGATCACGCCGGCGAGCGCGCCAGTGAGTGCGGTTAAGATAATAAATGGATCGAGCCAGCTCTGGAAGTTAACGACGAGCAGCAGGTAAATCAGAGCAATCGACATTACCAGTCCGGTCGCCAAACCGATAAAGCTCGTGCTCATGGTCTGGGCCTGACCCCGGACGATAATCGAAACACCGCGCGGCAAAGTTTTTTCCGCCTGCGCGATGATCGGTTTGATATCGCTCAACACCCCGCCCAGGTCACGGTTGGCAACTCCGGCGTAAACATCGACCACCGGAATGATGTTATAGTGCGAGTAAATCGGCTGGCTGGTGATACGCGAAACGGACGCGAGGTTCGACAAAATCTGGCCGTTGGCTGCGCCGGGCGTCGAAGCGCTTATCGGCACCGATTGAAGCGCTGCAAGTGAGTCCAGTCGATACTCTGGCGCGCGAGTATTGACGAGATACTGAACGCCGGTAGTCACATCGAGCCAGTAACTCGGCTGGACCTGGCCACTGCCGCTTAGACTAAGCAGGACCGAGGACGCTATCTGTTGCTCGGTCAGACCAATGCCGGAAGCTTTGGTGCGGTCTACGGAGAACTGTAGACGCTGTAAGTCATCTGGTTGCTGAATCCGAACGTCGACGGCTCCGCGAACATGACGAATCTTCTCAGCCAGGTCACCAGCCACCTTGTGATCAGCCACGGCGTTGCGGCCTGTAACCTGAATATCCAAAGGCGCAGGTAACCCGAAGTTGATCGTCTGCGTAGTAATGTCGGCCGGCAGAAAATAGAATGTAACGCCAGGGAACTGCTGATGAAGACTGAGTCGCAGCTGTCTGATATAGACTGCCGTAGCCTTGTGGTTCCTTTGCAAAGCGACCGTGATGTCAGCATCGGCAGGCCCACTAACGCCGCTGTCGCTGTAAGAGAGATTTATACCCGATACGGGCAGGCCGATGTTGTCGACAATCCCCTGAAGTTCGTTCGTCGGGATCTGGCGTCTTATCAACGCTTCCACCCGATCGACAAGGCTGGCCGTTTCCTCAACACGCGTTCCAGTAGCGGCTCGCACATGTAACCGAAAAGTGCCCGCGTCCACGGAAGGAAAGAAGTCCTGGCCGAGAAACGGAACAAGAACCCAGGAGCCAATGCAGAAAGTGAGGAAGGCGGTAGCAAACACCCCACGACGATTAAGGATTGTGCCTAACAAATCTCGATAAGCAGAGCGGAATCGATCAAAGCCATGTTCGAACGCACGCTGGAAGACAACGAACGGCCGCATCCAGAAAGTAACATGTCCGTCTTTGTCCAAGTCCCCTGGCCCGCCGGAGATTTTTGCGACCGGAGGCTGATGATTATGGCGTTCGAACCACATTACCAGTGTCGGAACGAGGGTCCGGGATAAGACATAGGAAGCGATGACGGCAAAGACGACTGCCTCCGCGAACGGCACAAAGAGATAACGTGCGACTCCGGAAAGGAAGAACATCGGGATAAAAACAATGCAGATGCAAAAAGTGGAGACCAAAGCCGGTAGTGCGATCTCGCCTGCGCCCTTGAGGATTGCGTCCTCCAGTTTTTCTCCGAGACCTATGTGGCGCTCGATGTTCTCGATCGTGACCGTGGCATCGTCGACCAGAATCCCGACGGCCAGGGCAAGGCCGCCAAGTGTCATTAGGTTGATTGTTTCTCCCAGCGCGCTTAGCACCGCGAGCGAGGCAAGGACGGAAAGGGGGATCGAAATCGCCACGACGATGGTGCTCCTCCACGAACCGAGAAACAGAAGAATCATCAAAGCGGTCAACGCTCCGGCGATCAGTCCTTCTCTGACGACGCCGCTGATGGCAGCGCGGACAAAGACTGATTGATCCGAAAATTCTGTCACGCGCACGGCGCTGTTGACCGTCTTCAGGACGCTGGCCATCGCCTGTTTGGCTCCGGAGACGACGCTGAGCGTAGAAGCGTTGCCGCTTTTCAGAAGGACCATGAGTACGCTGCGAACGCCATTCTGCCTAACGATGTTCGTTTGGGGATCGTTGCCGTCGCGTACCTGGGCCACGTCCCTTACTCGAATAGTTGCGCCATCGATGGTTTTGAGTGGCAGCTCGTTCAGCGAATCGATCTGGAGCGGAAACGTGTTAATGTCGACTTGGTACTGTTTCGGGCCGAGTTTGACCGAGCCGCTGGGGAAGACAAGTGCCTGACTGCTGATGGCGCTCGTGACGTCGCTCTGCGTCAGATTCTTTTCCTGAAGCTTCCCAAGATCGAGATCAATCGAGACGAGCCTTTGTTTGCCGCCATAAGGATACGGAATCGCGATCCCCGGGACGGTGATCAATCCCACGCGCAACTGATTGAGCGCGATGTCGGCTGCTTGTTGTTCGGAAATGCCTTCGCCGCCAACGCCATACTGAAGAACAGGAACGTCCGACGCACTATACTGAATGACCAGAGGCGGTGTCGTTCCCGGTGGTAGCTGTCGTAAGATCGTTTGCGAAACAGCAGTGATTTGCGCGACGGCGGTTGAAATCGTTACGGTCGGCTGAAAAAATACTTTGATAATGCCGACGCCGTCATAGGAGGTCGATTCGATGTGCTGGATATCATTGACCGTGGTCGTGAGCACGCGTTCTTCGGTGTAAACCATGCGCTGTTCGATGTCCTTGGCGCTCAGACCGGTGAAATTCCAAATGATGCTGACCACCGGAATATTAATCTCCGGCAAGACATCTGTTGGAGTCTTGATCAGTACAAACGGCGTGACCAAGAGTAGCAGCAGTGCTGCTACTACAAACGTATAAGGTCGGTTAAGGGCTAAACGAATGATCCACATCGTGCAGTTACGTTAATGCTCGTGCTCCCTTGGCCGCTTCGGCTCGATGAGTTAAGCGTAAGCCAGCTTTCGTTCGCTGGATTGAAAGAGGCCGATCAGTTCTGCCAGGCGCTGTTCATACGCCTCGCAAGTAGGACAGTCGCCATTCGACTTAACCCATTCCGGATGCTGAACGCGCAGGTCATTATGAATGCGTTGCCGGAGCTCAGTGTAGGAATGGATCTCGGCAGTCGAGCTGGAAGTCGCCGGAAAATTGTTTGCCTTCATGTCTGCAACCTTCGGTTTGAGCTCGCTTAGTCGCCAGGGCGCGTGAGAAGGATTTGCTGCTACCTCTTTCGGGAGAGTTTATCGAAAATCCCGCATGTCTTTTCATATCCATTTCGTTGCTTTTTAGGCTGCAGACAGGACGGCGCCGCTCAGCATCTCTTCTCTCTTGCTCAGCGCTCGGCGAAGCTTCGCCAGGGCAACGTTCTGTAATTGTCGGATACGCTCGCGCGTGACGCCAAAATTCTTGCTGATGTCCTCTAGAGTCTTCGGCCTTCCTCCGTCGAGACCAAACCTCTGCGAAATGATTTTGTGCTCACGCTGGTCGAGCAAGGTGAGCAGCGGTTCCATTTCGTCGAGCAGATTTCTGTCGCGCAACAATTCGAATGGTGTTCGCGCTTCTTCATCACCAACACTATCGCCAAACTCCGTGGCATCTTGGTCGTCAACCGGGGCATTGAGTGAGGTCGGGCGGATCCCCATGCTTCTAAGTCGCGCAACTTTATGACTGGGAATACCGATCTCCTCGCCCAATTCGTCATCGGTTGGCTCGCGTCCAAGTTCATCGCTCATTCGGACGGAAAGGCGGCGGATTTTCGCGATCTTATCAACGAGATGCACTGGCAGCCGAATCGTCTTACTCTGATTAGCCAGCGCGCGCTTGATCGATTGTTTTATCCACCAGGCGGCATAAGTACTCAGTTTCGCCTTTTTCCCTGGATCGAAACGCTCGACTGCTTTGGTTAAGCCAATGTTTCCTTCGGAAATCAGATCAAGCAGCGGCAGACCGAGATTGGCGTAACCGTGGGCGAGAGTGACAACGAGCCGCAGATTCGCGTTGATCATTTGCTCGCGCGCGGCTGTATCTCCCTTTTTGATCCTTCCCGCGAGCTCGATCTCTTGCTTCGGAGTTAGCAGCGGAATTCTACCGATCTCACGCAGATATCTATCTAATCCGATATCATTCTGATTCACGTGCAGAATCTATTCCTCCCAGCGACTCTGCCGCCATGGCGCAAGCGCGGGATTTTGCAATGCTACTCGGGAGGTGGCACGCGCTCCCTCGTTCGGGATAGGATTAAGGTTCCGGAGCACGGCTTGCAGTCTCCAGAATCCTGTGGACGCAGCGAATAACTGGTAGGAACGCTTTGACTGGTTAGGCGACGACCGAAGAGGTTAGCAGGTCCTCGATTTTGATTGGCAACTCGCGCACACGCACGCCGGTCGCGTGATGGGTCGCGGCGGTGATCGCGGCAGCGACGCCGGCCAGACCGATCTCGCCAATTCCGCGCGCCCCGATTTCGTTGATCTCCTTGTCGGGATAGTCCAGAAAGTGGACGTCGATTGACGACGGAGCATCTGCGTTCACCGCCATCATGTAGTCGGCAAGATTGCTGTTAATCGGCGCGCCGTTCTGCGGATCGTAGGTTGTGTGCTCCAACAGGGCCATACCGATTCCCATCACGACCGCGCCTTCGATTTGGTTGCGGCCGGCCAGCGGATTAATGATGCGCCCGGCATCGATGATAGTAACGATGCGATTGACGCGGAGCCGTGCAATCTCTGGTTGCCATGTTACTTCGACAAAATGACAACCGAACGAGTGGGTCGAGAATTTCGGTTTTGGATTACCAAAAGTCGCTTCCGATTTACCATTGCCGGTGACGAGGCGAATGTTCGCGCGACGCAACACATCCGCGAAGGGAACGCCTTTGTCGACGCCGTCGGCTTTTAGAAAAGCTTTACCGCTCTCAAAACCCAGATCGCTCGGTTTATGTTTTTCAAAAGGCGATCCCGGCGTGTTTGTCGCAATCGTCAGCAATGATGCAATCGCGTTATCTGCGGCTGCGAACACCGCAGGCACCATTGAACCGGTAACCATCGACCCGCCGGAGATCGGACCTTCCAAAAGAGAGGTTTCACCCAAAACAACTTCCACTTTGTCGAGCGGCGCACCGGTCCTTTCCGAAGCGAGTTGCGCGAGAATGGTGTAGGTGCCGGTACCGATGTCCTGTGTGCCCGACGCCACTCGTGCACTCCCGTCATCGCGGAGCTGAACATTCGCTTCCGCCGGGAATCGCGCAGCGACCCATGCCGCGCCGGCCATACCCCAGCCAAGAATCATTCCATCGCGTTTCATGGAGCCAATTTCTGCCGTGCGCTTCGACCAGCCGAATTTTTCCGAACCGAGCTCGAGACACTCGATGTAATGTCGCGACGAAAACGGAATATTTAACGATTCGTCGATCTTTGGTTCGTTAAGCATCCGAAGCTTCACCGGATCAATCTTGAGTTGGTCGGCCAGCTCGTTCATGGCCGACTCCGTTGCGTAAAGTCCAGGCACCGCGCCCGGTCCGCGCATTGCTGTCGGCGAGCCAACATGGCGCCGGGCGCGGCCGAATTTTACTCGAAGATTCGGCACGCTGTATTGGAACGCCGTCGCCTCGCCGCAATCTTCATGATAACCATCAAGCATCGCCTGGTGATTCACATAGTCGTGCTGAAGCGAAACGAGTTTTCCGTCAGCCGTGGCACCGAGGCGAACGCGCTGTTGCGTCCGAGGACGATGCCCAACCGATTGGAACATCATTTTGCGGCTGAGGACGAGCTTGACCGGTTTGCCTAACTGAAGTGCAGCCGCGCAGGCCAGCGGGCAATGTGTCCACGGCCAGAGTTTGCTGCCGAAACCCGAGCCGACAAACTTCGTGACGACGCGCACGTTTTCCTTCGGCAATCCGAACATTTGCGCCAGAACGCCGCGCAGATTGAAGATACCCTGCGACTCTTCGTAGATTGTTAACTTATCCGCGTCCCACATTGCTGTGGTTGCCTGGAGTTCGATCGGGTTGTGCGTTTCCGTCGGCGTAACGTAGGTCTGATCGAGTTTGACAGGTGCGTCTGCGAAAGCTTTGTCCGGATCGCCGCGTTCACTCTGCAATCGCTTTGTGGGTTGGAACGATGTCTCGACAACATCCGGCTCGTCATCCGGTTTTAAATCGGGATCGACATTGTATTTGTCTTTCGCGTAGGTCGCGCGGACCACGTCGGCGGCGGCCTTGGCTTGCTCGAACGTCTCCGCCACGGCGAGCGCGATGTATTGGCCGTAATAGCGAACTACATCATCCTCAAACGGCGGCCGGCGTTCATCGACAATGCCCTCAAATCCGGGGCCGAGCGTTGAACGGGAAATCTTTCCGATGTTTCCGCGATGAAAAATCGCTCGCACGCCAGGCATGTTTTCCGCCTCGCTAGTGTCGAGCGTTTGGATTTTGCCGCTCGCGATCGTCGCTTCGACCGGAACGGCATAGAGCAGCCCCGGGAAATGGAAATCGGTCGCATACATCGCCTGGCCGCAGACCTTGAGCGGGCCGTCTACGCGAGGTGTCTTTTTGCCTATCGGCGATGCGTCCGTGGTTTGTTCTAGCGCTGGCATGTCGATCTTTCGTCAGGCACCTTGCGTCACAGTTTTCAATGCGTGCATCAGACAGCGTTTCGCGAGTTCCACCTTGAATCCGTTTTGACTTTGCGCTTTTGCGTTTCCCATCGCGGCGTCCGCGGCTTTCCGAAAAATGTCTTCGGTGACAGGCTGACCGTTCAACACCGCTTCCGCTTCTGGTGATCGCCACGGCTTCGTGCCCACCCCGCCGAGTGCGACGCGCGCGCGCGTGACTTTTCCAGCGGCCGTCGCCACCACAACCGCGGCGGATGCGAGTGCGAATTCGTACGAAGCGCGGTCGCGCAATTTGATATAGAGCGAACGACTTCCCGGCGGCAGCGGCGGCAGCGTGACGTGCATGATCAAGTCGCCGGGCTCGAGCACGGTCTCGCGTTGCGGCGTGTTGCCGGGCAAAAGGTGGAAGTCGGCGAACGGAATCGCGCGCTCGCCTTTCGCTCCGCGCACATGAATGACCGCTTCGAGTGCAGCCAGGGCCACATTCATATCGGATGGATTCGTCGCGATGCATTGATCACTCGTGCCCAGAATCGCGAGGCTGCGATTGAAGCCATTGATCGCGCCGCAACCGGAGCCGGGCTCGCGCTTGTTGCACGGCATCGCGGTGTCACGGAAATACACGCAACGCGTTCGCTGCAACAAGTTCCCGGCAGTCGTCGCCATGTTGCGAATTTGCACCGTCGCGCCGCTCAAGATCGCTTCGGAAAGAACCTGGTAGTTCTTGCGCACGAGCGGGTGCCACGCCAGTTCGGAATTGCGCACCGTAGCGCCAATCGTTAGGCCGCCATCGGGAGTTGCTTCGATTTTGTCGAGTGGCAGCCGGTTCACATCGACCAAATTCTGCGGCTGCTCGACATTTAACTTCATCAGGTCGATCAACGTCGTCCCGCCCGCGATGAGGCGGATGTCTGCGCCTTGCTGCGCGGTCTTCGCCTTGCTCGTCGCCGCGCTCGCTTGCGCGCCATCTTTCGGCTTCGTGAGCTGGAATGTCTTCATCCCGCCTTCGCGCCTTGCCGCACTTCTTGAATCGCTGCCACGATGTTCGGATACGCGCCACAACGGCAAATGTTGCCGCTCATGAATTCTTTCACCTCCGCGTCCTCTGGCCCGCACAGCTCCTTCAGCAGCGCGACCGCCGACATGATCTGTCCCGACGTGCAATAGCCGCATTGATAGGCATCGCATTTCACAAACGCCGCTTGCATCGGATGCATTTTGTCCGGCTGACCGATGCCTTCGATGGTCGTGATCTCGTCGCCTTCGTGCAGCGCAGCGAAGGAGAGACACGAAAGCTGGCGCCGGCCGTTAATGTGCACCGTGCACGCACCGCACTGGCCGTGATCGCATCCTTTCTTCGAGCCGGTCAGATGCAGATGTTCGCGCAGGCAATCGAGCAGCGACGTCCGCGGATCGATCCGTAAATCGTATTTCTCGCCGTTCACCCGAAGCGTCACCGGAATGGCGTCCTTCGATTCGTTGGAAAGTGTTTGTTCCATTTTTCCCTAACTCTGAGCCCACGTTGTAACAACAGGGCCGGTCGTTGCCAACAAACTAGCAAGCCCCATTCGAGAGAGAAAACTGCGGCGCGTAGATCGAGCAAATCCGGCCCGCGCGTCCGCTTCAGTCTTGTGCGACGTCTCGTCGTGGTCAGACATGCAACGCTCCTCGCATGCAACACAGCATGCGACTTGAAGCTAAGACAGGAAATAATTCAGAGCATACAAATATTCTTCCGCCTTGGAGGGGGATTGCGCTCCCTCTTTCGGGAGAGGAACACTACGCGACCCGACGTGCGCTTGTCGCCAAAAGTGGCGGCGTTTCCAACGTGAGCGCTTTGCGAACCAGAGGAGCAACGCGTGTCCCAAGCCACTCGATCGCGCGCATCATTTTCGCGTGCGGCAGGTCCGCCACGCTCATCTGGAACGTAAGGCGCGAAATCCCGCCTAACGACTCGTTTACGCGCAGAATTTTTTCCGCGACGGTTTCCGGGTCGCCGACAATGAGCGCCCCGGTCGGGCCGAGCAGCGCGTCAAACTGTGCGCGAGTGACTGGCGGCCAGCCGCGTTCCCTCCCAATCTCAGAAAAACTGCGCGCGTAACCGGGAAAGAAGTCGTTTGCCGCCTTCGCCGCACTGTCGGCGACATATCCTAACGAATGGATGCCCACCTTGAGTTGATCCGGTGAATGTCCGGCGCGCAAACCGGCTTGACGATATCGATCGATCAATGGCCGGAATCGGTGTGGCTCGCCGCCGATGATCGCAACCATTAGCGGCAATCCGAGTGCGCCGGCGCGAATGAAGGAACTCGGTGTGCCTCCGACCCCGAGCCAAACCGGCAGCGGATTCTGCAGCGGGCGCGGGTAAACGCCCTGTCCGGTCAGTGGCGCGCGGTGTTTGCCCGACCAGTGAACATGCGTGTTCGCGCGAATCTTCAGAAGCAGATCGAGCTTCTCGGCAAAGAGCGAATCGTAGTTATCGAGTTCCAGCCCGAAGAGCGGAAACGCTTCGACGAATGAGCCGCGCCCGGCCACGATCTCCGCCCTTCCTTTCGAAAGCAGATCAAGCGTCGCGAACTGCTGGAATACGCGCACAGGGTCGGCTGCGCTCAACACCGTGACCGCGCTCGTTAGGCGTATGTTGCGAGTTCGGGCCGCGGCGGCGGCGAGAATCATGGTTGGCGCGGAATCGAGAAACTCGCGTCGGTGATGTTCGCCTATGCCAAACACATCGAGGCCCACCTCATCTGCAAGCGTGATTGCTTCGAGTAAATCACTCAGATGTCGTGCCGGCTCGATGGCTTGACCGGCCGCATCAACGGTTGCCGCAACGAAACTGTCTACGCCGATCTCCATTGGTTGGTGATTCTTGTTCAAGCGGCAACGCGTTGTTGGAAGAGACCGGCGAAAGCGGAACGGACGCTCAGGAAGACAACGATCCAAAGCACCGTCACCACCAGAGCCAGAGGCAGACCGCTCGGAAGCATCAAGGTGTGAATGAGCAGAATGTTGACGATGATCGGAGCGAGCAACGTCAGGGCGAGCGGGAGGTAGCGATTGATGAGGAGCAGGACCGCCGAAATGATCTGGAGCAGAAATATCGGGACCAGATAATGGGAGACAAAGAGCGCCCCCACAAACTGACCGGCGACTCCGGCAGGAGGAGGTGCGGGAATGAAGTGGAGGAAGCCGTTCAATCCGAAGACGAGAAAGATCAAGCCGAGAAGGAAACGGGCGATGACAATGGTTATTTTCATGTTAAGATTATTCAATTGACTTAAAGTATATTTACATCAATATAATTGTCGTCAAGTCACTATTTTTAATGAAAACGAAGCGAACCACCAAAAAGCAGGACTCCTCCGGCGTGCATGTCTGGCTCGTTTTCATGAAGGCCTTTCAGGCGCTGCTCCCGCACGCGGCCGAGAGCATCAAGCGCACAGAACTAGGCGACTCCGATTTTCGCGTCCTGGAAGTCCTCCTCAATAAAGGCCCGCTCCCCGTGAACACGATCGGCCCGAAAGTTTGGCTCACTCCCGGCTCCATCAGTGTAGCCGTCGATCGGCTCGTTAAGAAAGGCCTCGTCTCGCGGAACGATCACGCTGGCGACCGTCGCGTCCGCCGGGTGGAACTGACACCCAAAGGACGGGCGCTGATTACCCGCGGATTTGGCGAACACGCCGCTGCCATGGAAGATTTGGCCCGCATCCTTTCAAAATACGAACGGCTCACATTGCTGCGGCTTCTGAAAAAATTGGGGAAACACGCGGCCGAGACTCATAAGTAAACGAATTCGGCACTCGTTCGCGCATCACCCGTGTGAAGGCGAGAAGGCCAGGCTGCTATCGGCGCTGTCCGTGATCGCGTTGTAAGAGCCCGCGGAAAGAAAGGTCTTCATCGAGCTCGGGCCAGTGAAGCCCAAAAGGCGACAATTCGATATGATTAAGCTGACCGGAACTGCCTGCCGCGAGCCGAGGATTGTCAGCCACCGGGAATCGAATCTCAGTCCCACTTTCCATCGCGACAATGATCTGTCCGTCGCGGAAAACAGCGGATTGGCCGAGATCAGTTACGGTGTTCATGCCAACGCTCAATAATAAGACCCTTATTCTCTTCAGCACGCTGCTGCGCCCGTGCAAGCTCCTGCACCTTCAATCCTGCCGACTCCCTTAGGGCGACCTCTTCTTCGATTGCGAAGATCGCTTCACCACCTCCGCGCCGCACCATGCACGTGGATTGGCTCATGCTCGTTGCTGTAGAAGAAAAATCGATAGCCTTCCTGCTCGAAGATGGTTGGCATTTCATCTATTTTACCGAATCAATTTCGGGCAGTCGAGTTTACAACAGTGCTACCTCGCCGATCACCCGGGGATTTGGCGAGTGCGCCGCCGCGTTGTAAGATGTAGCCCGCAACCATTCAAAAAAACCAACGCCTGACCTTGCTGCGGCTCTTGAAAAAATTGGGCAGACGCGCGGCCGTAACTCTCAAGTAAACGGCCTCTGCCCGGGCGACCGACAATCTCAGTCACGATAGGTAGAATCACATCGAGGAGATCCTGTCTTTCGATTTGCGCCACGCTCAGCAGACACGTTTCGGATGAAGTTCCGAAATTTTCTGCAACTACGGCAGTAAAGTTTGTTCAAATTGGACCCTCGTATGGTCCCGCATGAGATACTCTAATAACAACTCTGGCCCGAAAGTCCGCACGAGTTGGTTTGATCCCGCCCGGCTTGTGACGACCTCAACATGCTCGTAAAACAGCATTGCCCTTTACTAAGAAGGCGATGTCGTGCGGATGATCTGCATCTGCCATGCGCTGTTGCCGGATGTTGATACGTTCAAACACCCTGTTAGCGTCCCACGATAAAGCGACGAGGAAAAGATCTAGGGATGGGCCCGCACCTGACATTTACATCAATCATCGGTGGGCGTCGCCGAGATCATAAGCAGAGCCTTTGAAATCGAAGAAAGTTGGAAGACAAACTTCATGGCGGGAATTAAGGACAAGGTCGTCGTCATTACCGGTGCGAGTAGTGGAATAGGCGAAGCGGCTGCGGTCATGCTCGCTGAACACGACGCGAAGGTCGTCCTCGGCGCGCGCGGATTGGATCGGCTCGAGGCTATCGCTCGCCGGATCACGGATGCGGGGGGCGAGGCGGCCTATGCACAAACCGATGTGAGACGGCGCGAAGACCTAACGAGTCTCGTCAACCTGGCGTGCGAGCGTTACGGCAAGCTTGACGTTCTGATCAACAACGCCGGCATTGGGCCGATCTCCCCTCTCGATGACCTGCGGGTGGAGGATTGGGAAAACATGATCGATATCAACATCAAAGGTGTTCTCTACGGCATCGCCGCAGCGTTGCCCGTGTTTCGCAAGCAGGGTTTCGGACATTTCGTCAACACCGCTTCTACGGCCGGCATTAGCGTCCACCCGAACATGGCGGTTTATGCCGGCACGAAGTTTGCCGTGCGCGCGATCTCCGAGGGCTTGCGCCAGGAGGCCGGCGACAAGTTGCGCGTGACGATCATTACACCGGGGTTCGTGAACACGAACCTCACGGAATCCATGACCAGTCCGGAAATAAAGGGCCAGATCCGCGATAGCATGGACAAAATGGGGATCTCGCCCGACGCGATCGCCCGGGCCATGGTATTTGCGATTGAGCAGCCGGCCGATGTTGACGTGGGCGAGATTATTGTCCGTCCCACGGCACAAAGTTAGTCCGAGGTGCGAGCCGCACGGGCACTGCCTTGGCGATTCGTGGAATTATTTGTAGGGCGAGCCAGTCAGCTTTGATCACGCGTTCGCCGCGGCACGGATCACATCGAGGACGCGTTCCGGTTGCGAGAGCATCGGCACGTGGCTGCTGTCGAGCTCGTAGGTGGTTGCGCCCATGCGCTTGGCCATGGCGCGCTCCAGATCGGGATGCACGGTTTGGTCTTTTGTGCCGACGATGTACCAGCTCGGTTTCGACTTCCAGGCAGTTCCCCCGGCTTTCGCCTCGAACAGATCGGGTTTGGGCACACCCTGGGTCGCCCAAACGAGCTTCTGCTCCTGCTCCGAAAGGTCTCCGCAAAAATACTTTGTGCCCTCCGGACGCAGCCAGATACGTCCATCCAACACTTCTATGTGGGAGAAGACGTCGGTCTTCGGAAACTTGGACTGCTGTGTCTGGGACGTTTCATCGGCGTCCGGAGCAAGCGCGCAGATGTAAACCAGTCCGACAACGCGATCGTCGGTTCCAGCACCGGTGATGACGGTTCCGCCGTAAGAGTGGCCGACGAGGATAACGGGGCCGCTCACCCGGCCGATCGTCGCTTTCGTTACGGCGACGTCCTCTGCCGTTGTGTTGAGGCCGTACTGCGCCGCAATACATTCATACCCCTCCGCTTGAAGGGGAACGATCAGTTTACTGAAGCAGGAGCCATCGGCCCACAGTCCGTGAGCGAATACAATACCTGGTTTTGTAGCCATATTTATTTTCTTTCTCTTGTTCGTGGTTTGCTTTGAAATTCGTTAGGCCGCAGCCGCGGCTAGCAAGGCTTCAACTTTTGCGTCCAGATCCTTAGCGACTTTAAGAGCTTCCGCGTTTTCGTAAGGCGCGAGGAAGCTTGCTACTCTGTCGTATGAGAGATGAACGCCATCCGGGCGTTCATTAATCAAAATGGTTACCGGCGCGTACGATCCGGCATCGGGTACGTGTTTCACCATTTCCCGCATGATCAGCGGATTGCCGATCACGAGCCGAAAGACTTTTGGATGGTCGCCGGTCTTTCCTTTGTGCACGACTCCGCCATGATCGAAGCGCGCAAACTCCATGAATCCGGAAGGCCCAAGCGCTGACTGAATCACCTTCTTCATTTCAACATTCGTCGTGGCCGCACTCACCCCCTTCCAGAATTCCTGAATGTCGGGATGTCCCACCGCGGCATCGAACTTCGACAACACGTCTTGCAAAGACTTGCGCGAAGTAACACTTACGCGTTCAACATTGATTTGTTTCGTCAGAGTCTTCATCACGGCAGAGTCCGGTTCAGGGTAGCTTGTCGAAAAAGAGATAAAGGGCGGCAATCCCGCCGTCCCGGGCGATGATAAAATCAGTCCCGGCGTAAGCTGGCGCTTCACCAGGACGGCCCGCTACCCATTTGACCCGGCCGCCATCGCCCAATTCCTCGGGTTCAGCAATCGGCCGATATTGAAAGTCAGGGTGAGTAGCTTTGATCGCGCCCGCGACGCGATCGATCTCGTCGCGGCCACGGTGGACGCCTGTTTTTGGGTCGTAGAACACGCCGTCTTCGGTCCAAATCTCGTCGATAGCTGCGCGCCGACGCGCCGGATCGTTTTCACCAAAGACATCTTGAAGATTGCGGATCAGCAAGGCCGATATGCTGTAGGAGATGGTTTGTTTCTTCATTTGGGAAAATCTCTGCCAAACATCGGATTTCCGCTTTTGGATTGCTCCCTTGTGGCTTCGTCTTGAATGACATCCCAGTGTTCCGCCAAAAGGCTGTTTTCAATTCTTACGATGTCGGCAACGATCCAGTTCGCCGGCAGACCGGTGTTTAAATACCTCCCATGCACCGTCACAAAATCGCCTTCAGCCATGATCAATCCATGTTCGTATCTCAGTGAAGGTGGGCTGGCTTTGATCAGGTTGAATAAACCATCTCGACCGGGAGGGATGTGCGCGCTGTGCTGGATGTAGTTCGGCGACCAAAACTTCTCAGCGGCGGCGTAGTCCCTCTTATTAAACAACGTGTCGAAGGCGTCGAGCACCAGCGCTTTGTTTTTCTCCTGTAACGTTTGGCTCATGATAATTTCCTCATCGCTCTGCGATCTTATCGATTCGGTCGGAATAGAACGCGACGTGTCCTTTGATTTGCGCAACCGCCGGATATGGATCCTCGTACGTCCAGACCGCGTTGACTGATTTCTGTCCGCCAGCGGGAACGCTGTAGTAAGTGCAATCGCCTTTATACGGGCAGTAGGTCGCGTGATCTGTCTTTTCCAACTCAGCGAAATCAACGTCCTCACGCGGAATGTACTGAACTGGTGAGTAGTCCGCTTCCCGAAGTGTCAGAGCGCTACGAGTATCGGCAATCACATGACCCGCGACCGATACGACAACCCGAGAGGGATTATGCTGGATCGAAATCGGATGATCGGAACCTGGACTCTTAATCTGTTTTTCTTTCATGTTTCGCTCTCCTTTTGGAAATCCTCAGATTGTTAGGACGACTCTGCCGAACGGGCGGCCCTCAACTAAGTAACGAAGAGCAGTCGCTGCTTCTGCCAGCGGAAAGGTCTTAGCCACGATCGGCTTGATCGCGCTGGATTTGAGTAGAGACACAATAACTTTCCAAGCGTCAGTAATGGCCGCCTTCGGCTGAGCGAACATGTTGAGACCTCGGATGCTGGCCTGTGGCACGATGAGATTTGTCACGTCAATAGTTGTCTTACGGCCTGCGGAATATCCCAGGGTTGTGACGCGTCCTTCCGACGCAAGCGCTCCCAGCGCCTCACTCAAGACGTCACCACCGATTCCGTCGATCACAATGTCTGCGCCGTAGCCACTCGTGATACGGCGCACGCCGTCAGCCAACTTCTCCAACGAGGTGTCGATGACCTCATTGAATCCGAGCGCCTTAGCCTGCTCGGCTTTCGCATGATTGGTCGTGCTTGAGATGGCGTGTTTTGCGCCCAAGGCGCGCGCCAATTGCGTTACTGCATTGCCGATCGATCCGCCGATCGCCGGCGCCAGAACAGTTTTACCTGGCCGAAAATCAGCCAGAGTAAGAGCCACCTGCGCGGTGAGATAGGCGACCGGGATACCTGCGGCACTTATGTCGTCGACATTGTCAGGAATCAGGCAAAGGTCTTCTTTCCGGACGGAAACCGACTCACTATAGGTTCCGTCCTCGAAAGCGCCATAGGCGCCGAAGAACATCACGCGTGAGCCAAAGGGAAAGTCCGTTCCGCCTCCGTCCTCCACCACGCCTGCTCCTTCGTTGCCCAGGACTAACGGCGCCTTCGAGGCGTGGAATTTGCCCGAGATGATCGTATGGTCGAGCGGAGTGACACCGGCTGCGGTGATTCGCACAAGCACTTTCCCATTTGTAACCGCCGGTTTTGGAAGTTCGATGAGCTTCAGCCCTTCATAACCACTAAATGTTTCGGCTCTCATTGCGCGCATATCATTTCTCCTTTGGTTCAAGCATTCATTCCACCATCCACGGTAAGACTTGCTCCCGTGATGTAGGAGGATTCCGGGCCGGCGACAAACGCCACCAATGCGGCGACCTCATTGACATTCCCGAAGCGGTTGAGTGCTGTGGCGGCCTTCTGCGGCACCGCAAACTCGCTCGTGCTCGGATTCAAATCCGTGTCGATCGGACCAGGCTGCACGTTGTTAACGGTAATGCCGCGGCTGCCGATCTCTCGGGCTAGCGCCTGAGTAAATATCTTCACGGCTCCCTTGGTGGCTGAGTAGGGCGCCAGGCCGGGCACCGGGACACGTTCACCGAGACAGGAGCCGATCATGACGATGCGGCCGCCACTTTTCATGTGCTTCAGCGCCGCCTGCGTGGCGATGAAAACGCCGCGGACGTTGATGTCGAGTACGCGATCCATTTCCTCCAGCGTGGTCTCCTCAAACGGTTTTGGAATCGCGGTGCCGGCATTGTTTACCAGGACGTCTAGTTTGCCGAATGTCGCCACGGTCTTTTCGACGGCGGCTGTGCCGGCGTCGGCATCGGTAGCGTCGGCCTGAATCGCGATCGCCTTTCCACCGTCGCGTTCAATCTCCTTAACAACTGCGGCGGCCGAATCGGCGCCTTTCGAGTAGGTGATGGCTACGTTCGCCCCGTCCGCCGCCAGGCGTTTGGCGATGGCAGCGCCAATGCCGCGCGAGCCGCCGGTGATAAGTGCAATTTTTCCTTCCAGTCTCCTATTCATGGTTTGTCTCCTGTTTCCTCTAAGTTTTGATTCATTATGTATCGAACGGTATAAAACTCAGCGATGGACAAAACTCTGTCAAATGATTTATTTACTCATCGGTATGAAATTAAAAGATGCTCCGGCACCTCCCGGACGACCGCGTGCCTTCGATGCCGAGGTGGCGCTCGAACGCGCCATGCACGTCTTTTGGGCGAAAGGTTATGAGGGCGCAGCGCTCTCTGACCTGACGCGGGCCATGAGGATTAATCGACCGAGTCTCTACGCTGCCTTCGGCAACAAGGAACAGCTCTTCCGCAAGGTTCTTGATCGATATGCGAACGGGCCGCTGGCCTATTTTGCCAAAGCTCTTGCAGCGGCGAAGGCGCGGGAAGTTATCGAGAAAATTCTATTCGGCGCCGCCAATATGGCGAGCGATCCGCGGCTTCCAGCAGGATGCCTCCTGGTCCAGGGTGCGCTGGCTTGCGGAGATTCGGCTGGGTCCGTTCAGAAGGAAACTGCGGCGCGGCGCGCGGCCAGCGAAGTTGCGCTGCGTCGTCGCCTTGAGCGAGCGAAGCTGGAAGGGGATCTCTTGCCACAAGCCGACCCGGCCGAGCTGGCGCGTTATGTCATGACTGTGCTGCAAGGAATGGCAGTGCAGGGAGCCAATGGCGCGAGTCGAAATGAATTACGGCGAATTGCCAAAATGGCGCTGCGCGTCCTGTGAGAACGTTAGGTCGAATTCGACTAGTTCCTATGAACCCGAGCTAGTCGGCGCCCCTGTTTCTCTATTGTGAATCAACTCGTGCACCCAACTAGTTAACTGAGTTCGCCGCATCTTCGATGACGGCTGCCACTTCCTTCGGCCTGGAAACGTAAACAGCGTGACTGGCGCCCGAGACTTCAACCTTATGACTCTTGGCTCGCTCTGCATACCACCGCTCCAAGTCGGGATTGATGGTCCGATCTTTTGTCGCTACTAACATCCAACTCGGTTTGCTTTTCCAGGCCGCTGTGGTGATCACAGCTCTGAAATTGTCAGCTGCGTTAAACACCTGCGAGCGCGCCATGAAAGCGGCCTGCTCGGCCGACAGGTCAGCTGCGAAGTATTCATGAAACTGTGCCGGGTCGAGGTAGGTGAAACCGTCGGTCGTCTTCTTTATCGCACCAGATTTGCTGAGGTCACTCGGGAAACGTTTTCCGTCGTCTGCCTCATTCTCCCCCGCGTCTGGCATGTGGGCCGCGACGTAGACCAAACCGGCCACCAATGGATCCGTTCCCGCTTCGGTGATTACGGCACCGCCATAACTGTGAGCCACCAGAATGCATGGTCCATCTTGGAGCGCGAGGATGCGCTTCGTCGCCGCCACATCTTCTTTGAACGATGTCTCCGGCTCCTGGACCATACTTACCTTGTAACCATCCTTGACGAGAATGTCGTAAACGCCTTTCCAACCTGAACCATCGGCCCAGGCACCGTGAACAAGGACGATATTTCGCACCCGATTTTTTTCGCTCTGCGCTGAGAGCGTGCAGCACGCCACCAGCAATAATACAATGCAGAGAGACCGAGAAGTTCGCTGTATTTTGATCTTCATTCGTTTGTTCTTCTGGCCCAACGTATCGGCAGCATTTGCGGCCAGCCACTGCGCATCGGCGGGTTTTTCTGGCACCACCTACGAGATGAAGGACGCTCCCTCTTTTGAGATAGCGAGGAAGTTTTCCTTGTGCTGGACGTCACGTGTTGCTCGATTCTTGCTCGATCACGGACTTAAGCGCTGCCTCCATGCTTGTGCTTCCCTTTTGGGGGCCAGGTTTTCCTCGTTCGAACTCAATCCAGCCTTCGTTGAAGCCATCCAACATCCGCATGCGAGGAACCGGGTTTTTCATTCCCTGCGACCTAAAAAGCGCATCCCATGATTCGCGCGGCACAACTTTCATGCGTACAGGCTTGCCCAGAAGTTTTGCAAGAGTGGTCGCAATCTGATTTGGCGTTACGCGCGTGGGTCCTTCCAATTCTATGACCCGCTGACCATCCCATTTTTCCTGAAGCAATCCGGCCGCTAACTTGCCGATGTCCGCTGTGGCCACCATCGGTACTGGCTTATCGAGCGGTTGCAAAAAACTGGGAACGACACCCGTTTCACGCGCAGGAGCTACATCCCAAGTGCAATTCTCCATAAACCAGGCCGGACGCAAGAACGTGATAGGTATGGGCAGGTCGCCGATCGCCTTCTCGATAATGGAGTGCTGAGTAAGCAGGTTCATTTCGTGGACCTGTGCTCCGATAGTAGAGAGATAAATAACCCGCTTCGGACGCGCTGCGGCTAGCGCGAAGTGGAGGGCCCTTCCAATTTCTCGGGCCTCAGAAAATTCCGGAGAGGGATCGAAGTTCGGAGGGACGAGGACAAAGACCGCTTCTGTTCCCTGAAAGGCAGCGCTGAGAGAGGCCTCATCCTCCACCGTGGCCAGGGATACCTCGCAGCCTCGGTTCCTCCAGACTTGACCTTTGTCGGCATTCCGTACGACAGCCCGCACCAAATGGCCGCCTGTCAAAAGCGCGCGAGCGACTGCACCGCCAACTTTACCAGTTACTCCCGTAATAGCATACATGTTGAGTCTCCTATTAGTGTCGCCGTCTCGGGCAGGACTTCTTCAGTCCAGCAAAAAGCGATTCAAGCTCGTTCATAACCGCACTCGTTCATAACCGCACTGGCAAACCTAGTTTCGCGAGCAAGACGTTGTAGCGGGCGTCCTGCTGTAAGCCGCGCAGCAGCGGGTCGATCAGAAGACTTACCGTCCCGGTCTCATGAGTATCAAAGGAGATTTGTAACCACTCGAAACCCTTGTCTGTTTCGCCGCGCCAGGCATAGACCTCGGCGACCTGATAGGCCATAACATCTCGGTCTTTGGCGAGCAGTTGGGCAAGGATTGCGTCCGCCGTAGCGCCGCTGGCCATACGTGACGATATGGCTGATCGGTGGATTTTGGCCACGGCGCATTCGTCGGATTTTGTCGTGCCACCTACGAGGTGATGCTCTATCCTCCTTTCGAGGTAGTCTTAACGCCGCTGCGTCGAATAAAACGACAACGTAACCCAGCGCCGAATCATACCGCGGCGCCTTATGGTAGCGACCGTATCTGTCCGACGAGTCCGTCGCCGCGACTACGAAGTTTTCCGGCGGGCAAGTCGAACGAGGGAGTAGCGAAACAATGTTTCTGTCACCCTCCTTTTGTCGAAGCGGCGGTACGCGGCCCACAGCGCTTCATCGGATGCAGCATTTGGCTGCGAGGCTTCTTTCCTTATCATGCTGGTTGTTTGGAACCGCGTCGGTTTCCGATCCGCAAATATCGATTTTGCATTCGCTTCTAACAGTTCCAGCCGGATCATGGGCCAGTTTCGCTTATGTCTAACCGAACAGCTATAGCGCGTGCGGAGGATTTCCTGCTCCGACCTTAGAGATGCCCACGACTACCTCTTCTGGGGGATCCAGCGGTGGGAGTTAGAGCTGGATCAAGCCGCGTCGCGTTGCCGTCGCGACAGCCTCCGTTCGGCTGATGACGTTCATCTTGGCGAAGATGCCTTTCACGTGCGACTTGACCGTGCCTTCACTAATAAAGAGCGCTGAACCAATCTCTTTGTTGCTTTTTCCCTGGGCCATCAGTTTGAGGACATCGATTTCCCGTTCACTCAAACTTTCACCGCTGACTCGCTGCGCTAACTTCGCCGCGAGGTGGACCGGAACGCATGTTTCGCCGCAGTGCACACGGCGAATGCAATCCATGAGCGCTTCACGCGGTGCGTCCTTGAGCAGATAGCCTTTCGAGCCGGCTTGGATGGCACGGTAGATATCTTCGTCGCCGTCGAAAGTCGTGAGCACAATTATCCGGGCACTCCCGTCTTCAGCCCGGATTTCCTTAATTACGCCGACGCCATCGAGCTCGGGCATTCGCAAATCGAGCAAGGTGACATCCGGTCGGTGTTCTTTCCAGAGATCGACAGCTTCGCGTCCGTTACTGGCTTCTCCGACGACGGTCATGTCGGCTCGACGGCTAATTAGCGATACGAGTCCCTCACGCACCACGCTGTGGTCGTCTGCGATCAGCACGCGAATACGGGATTTCCGGGCCGCTTCAGCCTTCGGCGTTTTCTTGGACTTCGCGACCGCTTGACTCTTGGATTTCATGACCTCAATTCCCCATTCAAGGGCAATACCACGGCGACTTTCGTGCCCTTGCCTCGCGCGCTGGTAATTTTCAATTCGCCTCCCATTTCCTCGACGCGTTCGCGCATGCCAGCGAGACCAAACCCGTCATGTCCATCTTTCAGTTCGAATCCGTCGCCGTCGTCATCGAATTCCAGTCGGAGTTCCCTGTCATTGCAGATAAGTTGGGTTTCAAAATTATCGGCATGGGCGTACTTGAGGGTGTTGGTCAGCGCTTCCTGGCCAATATGCATCAAGTTTTCCTGCCACTCGTTAGGCAGGTCCGGCAGTTTTCCGCGCAATCTGGTCTTGGTGCAAATCGCGTTTCCGGCCGTTGTGTTTTTGATTATGCCCTTGAGTGCGTCCCAAAAGTTTGCGCGTCGAAGAGCCTCCGGGCGCAGGGCGTGCACCGATCGGCGCGCTTCATTCAAACTTTGCCGAGCCAATTCGCTGGCGCGGCGGAGATAATTCTCCGCCTCTTTATGATCTCCGCTCGAGATGGCATCGGCCACTGCCTCTAATTGCAAAATCACGCCAGTGAAGCCTTGCGCGAGTGTATCGTGGATGTCGCGAGCCATTCGATTTCGTTCCGCCAGAACGGCAGCTTGCCTGCTTTGCTCAGCCAGATCGGTGAGCTGAATTGCCAACATCGCCTGATGCGCCAGCGCTTGCGCCAATTCGACTTCTTCCGGCCGATAAGGGGGCCGAGCTTCATGACGAATCGCGATGAAACCTTTCACCCGACCTCCCACCGACGTCGGAATGGTCAGGCCTTTCTTGGTTCCTCTTGATCGAAAATACTCACGGAGGTCGTCGGGAAAACGCGGGTCAGTTTCCACGTCGTCGCAGACGAAAGGCGCGCCTGTGGCGACGGTTTCCTGCAGCGCTTTATTTTGTCTCCATGCCATGGGGTCTTTCATGTATGGATGCTTTGGGTCTCCGGCCGCGAAATTGGAACCCTGTGCCGCGGCACGAAAAACGAGCGAATCATTTGCTTCGTCTAACAGCCAAAAGATCACGCTTTGCGCATCCAAAAGGCGGCCGATCGTGCTCAACATCTGTCCAAGAAACCTGTCCGGCGCCGGCGCGGTCGCGAGAACATCCAGGCTGTAGCTCAGCGCTTCGACTTGTCCGCGCGCCACTTGCTCGGAAGCGCGCAACGCTTCTTCGGCCCGCTTGCGCTGACTGACATCTCTGATGACGGCTTGGAAATATTGTCCCCGCAGCGATGAAACAGAAACTTCGACCGGAATCACGTCGCCGTTTCTGCGTACGAATCTTCGCTCGTAACGCAACGATCCCCCTGACTTCAATTTCGCGATTCGTCCCTCCACCAGATGTAGCTCTTCAGGGACGTACGTCTCTGTCAATGGACTGCCGATCAAGTCCTCCACCGGACGGCCGAAAAGCTCGACACCAGCCGGGTTCAGCAAAACAATCTTGCCATCCACGTCGGTCACGCAGATCGCATCAGGTGAAGCCGTGATGAGGTCTCGATACTTCTCCTGGCTGTTCCGCAGCGCCACCTCGGCGCGATCGCGCTCAATCGCAACTCGCGCCAGGTGTGTAGCTGTCTCGATGAGGCCGAGATCATGCGAGTCCGGGCTTCGCGGCGTGCGATAGTACATGCAGAAAGTTCCCAGCACCTTTCCCTTGGAGGATAAGATTGGACTCGACCACGAAGCGCGTAGTCCGTGCTGCAAAGCCGATGCACGATGCTGAGGCACGTCCCAAAGTGGATCGGTCGCAATGTCGGAGACGATGACGGGCGATGCTCGATACGCCGCTGTCCCGCAAGATCCGGCGCATGGTCCAATTGCCAGCTTTTCCATTTGCTTTGTCCACCCTTCCGGAAGATTCGGACCGGCCACCGAATCCAGATGAACGCCATCCTGATTGAGCAACAAAACAGAAGCGAGCGTGCCGTCGCGGTACCCTTCTATCGTCAAACATAAGGTGTTCAGAATCTCGTTAAGGGCAGCGCCCGTGGCGATCATCTCAAGAAGGTGTTTCTCTCCTTCGAGTAAAGATTGGGCGCGTTTCCGCTCGTCGATGTCCACATTCGTGCCATACCAGCGAACTATCTTTCCTGATTCATCTTGTAGCGGCACTCCCTGGGTAAGGAACCAGCGATATTCCCCGTCAGCGCCGCGTATCCTGGCTACACTTTCAAATAACTCCCCTGTCTCAGTTGCGGCGCGCCATTTCGACAGGTGCGCGGCTCTGTCCTCGGGATGGAATGCGTCCAGCCATCCGTATTCAAACTCGGTCCCCAACTTCATGCCGGTATATTCCAGCCAGCCCTTGCTGCAGTAGTCATTGGCGCCACTGGGTAACGTGGACCATGCCATTGCCGGAATCGTATCGATGACCAGGCGAAGCTCTCGCTCGGTACGCCGACGGTCAGTGATGTTATAGGTAACTCCATTAACTCCGGCAACCTTCCCGCTCTTATCTAGAAGCGGAATCAGATGGATCTCAAAGAACTGATCGTTCGCCTCCGTAATGAAAGTCACCGCCTCGCCATCTAAAGCGCGCCTCACATTGGCGTGCAGACCCGGTGAGTCATGATAGAGATCAAAAATCGACCGGCCGACAAGTTCTCCCGGTGTGACTCCGAACGTCTCGAGACCTTTGCCCTCTGACAGCGTGACCAAACCGGAACGATCCAAAGCAAACAAAACGACCGGAGCGTTGGCAATGAGATCGCGCAGACGCTGCTCCGTCTGCCGGAGTTGATCCTTCGTCAAAGCACGTTCAGCAATCTCGCTTAACAGCTCATTGTTAACCCTGCTCAATTTCCCCGTCCGCTCTTCGACCTTTACTTCCAGTTCGCTGCGGACCTGCTTGAGAAGTCGTTCTGCGCGGCTACGCGATGAGCTAAACCAGCCCATCAAAAGTGCTGCCAGTCCAAAATAAGTGAGATAAAGGAGGTGTGAAGCGCCGCCGGTCGGTAAATAGACGGGCTTAGTCGATCCGTCCGGAAGAACCAAACGATAGTCAATTTGATTCGGGAGGACGAAATAGCCGAAGGCCAGCGATGAAAGCACCAGAGCAAGAGTGCCGGGTCCTGTTCCCGCATACCAAAAAGTGATCGCGATCGCGGCGAGAAAAGTTGTGCTGAGCGGATAAGGAAAATCCAAGCGCAGGAGGAGGAGCTTTGTTCCCAGCGCTAGCGCAACTGACAAGATGGCCAGGCCATAACGAAAAATGGCGTGCTCAAAGACGTGATCCGAAACGCGCGATTCGGAATCAATCGCCGCGAGGTTCCGCGCGTCTTCCCCAAACACTTTGGCAGCGGAGTTCATTGAGCACGTGCCGCGGACGTATTGCCCTCTCGGCTGAGATGAACTTACAACCCTGCGGCAGGGCTGCCAGTTTTGCTTCATCCCTCAAAAGAGGTGCTTCCCGCTCCCTCGGCTGCGAGAGAGAAAAACCCTGCCACTGCTCCGTAGGCGCCGCCTCCCGAATGGCTGATCTTGTTATGACAAGATTATGAAAACGAAACTACGGAACCTCGGTCAAAAGTTGCGTCGGACTCTCCGCAGCCGTCCGCCAGAGCACGACCCAATGCTCGTGTTCAACATGTCGATTTTTAATTCTAAGGACGGATGGAGCCGGAGCTTTTCCAAAAGCGGATATGGGCAATTCACCGCCTAACGAACTTAATCGATAAGGGACTCCGGAGACCAATGTCAATAAATGCAGCGCGAAAATCGATCATCGTTAAGGCGCCCGTGTCCAAAGTATACGAACACTGGCTTCGGGGCGAAGACTTCCCGAAATTCATAACCGCGATTAAGACCTCGCGTCGCCTCGACGCGAGCCATTTTTCGGTATCTGAAAGCTTAAACGGAGAAGAGCACGAAAGCGTGCTCGAATTCGTGCTTCGCATCCCGGAAAGAAAATTGGTTTGGCGCTCACTCTCAGAACAGCTCGCCGCTGCCGTAGTAACATTCGCACCGCGTCCGAATGGAACCACAACCGTCACCCTAACAATGGCGTCCACTTACGGTGGCGCCGTTTTACAGCGGGTCACCAGTTACCTGCAAAATTTCAAAAGGCTTATCGAGAACGACGACCCTTTAACCAGCGAGTGAATGGATATTTTCGTACTACAAAAACGCGGAATCGACAAAGCCGAGCGAAATTTGTAGCGTTTTGAACAGCGCAACACTTATTGCTCCGGCAAATAAGGTTGCAACTCTGTTGCAACGCCGATGCCGGAATCGCCAATTGGGACATTGGACACCTGAAATGCCTCAAATATTTCGCAAACGTACACTCGTGTCCCGTCAGAATAATTGAGCACTTTGAATGGACTCCTCCTTTCTCAAGCTGAGATAAAATACCGGCATTATTGGAGTGTCGTTAGCGCGCTTACCAGCGTTTGCAAGAGTTAGGGTATTGCTTGCACTCCTTTATGGCGTGATCGAAAACACGGTGCTCGCTCCGTCGGAGCTGTTCTGGAACAGCTTGTCTCGGGCGATCACGCGCTGAGGCGCTAGTTCCTTTAGCGGGAAAATTCGCCACTCTTCTTTTTACCATTGGTATCCTGGGAGTCGGTTTTCTGGCCATTCCGACGCTCGCCGGCTCCGCAGCCTACGCCTGTGCCGAGACATTCGGCTGGCATCAGGGGCTGGATGCAAAATTCAAATCGGCACAAGCCTTTTACGGCATCGTCATTTGTTCGACTTTAGTCGGCATCGCTCTGGACTTCACGAGAGTTAGTCCAGTGAAAGCCCTTCTATACGGCGGTGATCAACGGACTGCTCGCGCCTTTTCTGCTTGTCGGCGTTCTCGTGGTCGCCACCGACCGAAAGATCATGCGTAACCAGCCGAGCTCACTTTTGAGCGTGATCTCAGTGTGCCTAACAATCTTGTTAATGTTCGCAGCTGCAATTGGAAATGTTCATATTCTAAAGGCTAGGGAACCCCGGGGGTAAACAGGTTCGGCTCAGCGCAGCAATCCCAAGATCATTAAGTGACACCGACTGATCGCGTCGATAACGCCTAACAAAAACAAGATCAGCCACCACTCGGGAACGGGCGGATCAGCGATTCGCAGAACAGCGCGTCCCCCTGGCGAGCGAAGTTCGACACCGGACCCTAACAAACCGGTCGCACTCGACATCGACATTGCAGGCGAGAACCTAAGTCACATCGCTTTGTTACAACCAAAGAGAAGACCGGAACACAACATTCGCGTGTTCCGGTCCTCGTAACTGTCCTGTGTGAGTCTTTTACTGCGCGGAGCGTTGCCCGAATCCGGCAGACGCAGCGCGGGTTAGCGACTTCTTATGGTCTTGGTAAGAATGCTGTTCGCAGTGTCAAAGGTATAACCCGTCTTGGTAATGTTAGTGACCGTAAGGGTATAACTGCCCGCCACGTCGCTGGTCGTGAAGGATGCCAATCCTTTCGCGTTCGTGGTCGCGCTCTGACTAATGGTCGCGCCACTTGGCACCTTCCAGGTGATAGCTACTGTTGCTCCCGCAACTGCGGCGCCGTTTCCATCCTGCACTGTCACTCTGCCTTGTGCTTTCACGCCGCTGCCGGAGGTCTTTGCCTGGGCGGCGATATTTGTGCTGCGCAAGACCGGCTGGGTGGTCGAGGCGTTTGTGTCCAGAGCATATAGGAATGACTCGCTCGTGTCATTGTTACCTGTCGCGGTGAAGGCGATCAGGTAGGCCGAAAGACCATCGGGTGAGAAGCGAGCTTTCGTATCCGTTGCCTGGTTAAAGCCATTCTCCGCCGGCAGATTTACGCGCCATAGCTCATGACCATCCGCTGCGCTCGCGGCAATGATGTAACCCGGATCGAACAGCATCTGCTTACTACCGGCGATGATCTGGGTATTCTGTGGGTCCACCACCGGATCACCGAAGGTACCGTCGAGTGTTACCTGCCATTTCTTCGCGCCCGTGGAAGTGAGAGCAAATAACTGTAACGTGTTTTGGATTTCGTAATGAATCCCATCCGAGCCGACATCCGGGGCCGAGGTGGTGTTATAAGGAAAATCCGAAACGAAAACCCAGGCAAGCTTCCCATTCGTCGGCAGGTAAGCGCCAAAAGCCGTATGAATGTTACCTTCCGGTCCAACCGCCGGTTGACCAAAGTCCGAGTTAATGGTGAAAGCAAGCGAACCATCGAGCTTGTAAGCCTTGAGATGACTGTTCTGGTAGAAATACATCTGGCTGGTAGTGCCGTTCGGGCCAAAGACGATCTCGTTGTAAGGGATGGGCGCCTGGGCGTCGTATGGCTCAGGCTTCGACCAGCGCAACGTTCCCTGTGGAGTAAGCGAGAAAGCTCCGATGCCTTCCACTGCCACTGAGTAGATATTGCCGTCGGGCCCGACCGAGATACCTGGAACGTTAAAGGCGTAGGGGTTCATCGGGTAAGTCCATTTCTGCGTGCCGTCCGAGTTATAAGCTGTTACCGCCGCCTCCGATGCAGTGTAGATCGTGCTATCAGTTCCGACCGCGACTCCTTTGGCGGGCGCGCCGCGCACGATCCACTTGAGTCCGCCATCCGGCGTCAGTGCATAGAGATGATCATAGACATCGATCGAATAGATCGTTCCGTCGGGGCCGATCACCGGCCGCACCTGCGAGTAGGGCCCGTCCTGGCGGAAACGCCATTTCACTTTGCCGTTCGGTGTCCGTGGCGTCACGCTGAGCGAGACCGAGGAGCTTGGGGTACCCGAATCGTTCACCACCTGCACCGATGAGGCGCCGAGCGCGGCCGCTTCCGGCACGTAGGCCACGATTTTGGTGTTCTGCCAATCGGCGATCGGAGCTGCCAATCCGCCGATCAGGGTTGTGCCGGTGGTGCCGAAGTTGGTCCCGTTGATTTCGAGGTAGCCACTACGATCGGCCGAAAGTGCCGACAAACTGGTAATCTGCCCTGGCCCCACCACATCGGGCTGGGCTGGCGCGGCTTGGGTTGTTGAGAGCAAAACGCAGACAGACGCTGCGATTGATGCGGAGAAAAGTAGGATAGATTTCATGATGTTGAAAAAGTGGTCGGGATGCTACGCCGGATTTTTTATCAGCCAAACGTAGAAAGGTTACGCCGCTGTTACTTTTTCCGGGAAACTCCGTGCCGTCGAAGAATGTCTTCGCGGCAAAAAGAGATGCCGATCCGGGGCGAACATTCGACCGGCATAGGAATGACGGAGCGAACTTCAGGTTCGCAGGTGCGGTGAAGAGCAAACCGCTCGAGCACGAAATAGGCAGGTTATCGGTGACGAACGCAGGACCCAACACGGATCATTTGATAAGAGCGCTTGTTGTCAGCTAACTCTTCACCGCGTACTTATCGATCAACTCTTGGAAGCGCGGGTCTTTGCGGAGCGGGTCCCAGGCCGGATCGAGCTTAAGCATCGGGACGGTCAGATTGTTAGGGATCCCGAGCAAATGATTGAGCAGGCGAAATGCTTCATCGGATTCCCCGGTCCAGGCATATATCTCGGCCAGGGCAGCGGTTCCTTGCGGGCCATCAAGGGCATCCTGGGATTCCGGCAATAACTCGACCGCGCGCTTGCCTTCGGCGATGGCTTCCTCCTTTCGACCCAACGCTGCCAGGATCAGGCCGTACTGCGCGTGCCGGGCAGGGTCTCCGGGAGCTTCGCGGAGCAATCCTTCCGAGACCACGCGCGCCTGCTCCAGCTCTGCCTGCGCTTTGGTCTTATCGCCTTGGAGGAGGTGAATCATGCCTTCCAGGTAAGCCTTAGGAGAAGGGGCAGTCGTAGTGGTATACATCGTTTTACCGCGAAATCGTTCCAGGACTTGAAGAGCCTCTGGATACTTCCGTGACAGGGTTAGGATCCAGACCCGTCCCCATGTCATCAGTCCATTCGGATCCGTTTCCGGCGGGTGTGAAGAAAGCGCTCTTTCGGCCGCGCTAAGATCGCCCTTCCATAAGACCGCCATGAATGGTTTCAGTGCTCGTGCTTGAAACGATTGCGGCGATGCCGCGATGGCGCGATCGAGAACCTTGTCGGCGGCCTCGAAATTGCGCAGAGCCATGTAAGTGAAACAAAGGTTAATCAGGAGGTCTGTGTTTTTCGGATCGAGGGTGGCGGCCTTCTCCAGATTTGCCGTTGATTCCGTCCACTTACCCTGCCGTCGCTGAATGGCGCCGATGGCCAGATAGGCCTGGGACTCGTTAGGCAGGTCGCGCTTCGCAATCTCGAATTCGGCCAGGGCGCGCTCGTAATCGCGGTCGCCATAATAATAGGAAAAACCGAGTGCGAGATGGGCTTCGGGAAGATTTGGTTGCAAGCGCAGAGCTTCATCCGCGTTGAGACGCGCTTTTTCCCGGCGGGCCGGAGTCGGGTCTGCGGTGTGATAAGTCCAGCTCTCCACCATCGAGAGACCGGCAAACGCCAGGGCGAAGTCTGGATCGAGCTTGATGGCCTGCTCGAATAGCGGCTCGGCTTTCAACGATGCATCGCGAAACATGTCCGTCCTGCTCGCGTAATCGTGGGCCTGGACAAAAAGCAGGTAGGCGTCCGAATTCTGGGTTGGCCGCCGATCGATTTGTGCTTTTTCCGCAGGCGAAAGTTTTGCCTGTAACACGGAACTGATCTTTTGCGCCAGATCGGTTTGAATCGCGAAAACATCGGTCAAATCGCGATCGTAATCTTCCGCCCAAATGTGCTCGTCGGTGTTGGCATCGATGAGCTGCACATTCACGCGGACTCGATTGCCAATTCTGCGCACGCTTCCTTCCAGGAGCGTCGAAACGCCGAGCGCTTTCCCAATCTCACGAACGTTGCGCGCGCCGTCGCGATACGACATCACGGACGTGCGCGAAATGACCTTGATATCGCCGATCTTCGAAAGATTCGTCAGGATATCGTCCTGCATGCCGTCGGCGAAATAGGCGTTTTCCTTTTCCGCGCTCAGGTTTTCAAAGGGCAGGACTGCGATGGATTTGTCGACCTTGTGTGCGGAAGCGTGCCGTAAGAGGAAGAATCCCGCCGCGACAGAAATCACTGCGCCGGCGGCGACGAGCAAAATAAGATTACGGCGAAGATTTGCTCCCGGGACTTTTGGCGTGACCTGAATTCCATGTGCAGTGACGTCATAGGCCCAGCTGAGAATGAGCGAGATCGGAAACCCGATCAGCAAGAGCACGACGACGAGACGGAATGCCCAGTTCGGCAATTCCCACGCGGGAAAAACGGCTGAGCTGATTTGGATGATAAATCCAGCCGCAATGACGTAGGCCGCGGCGACGCGATACACTTTTCGCCGTCGAACTTCTTCAAAGAAGCCGGTCATACGAAGAGGACTGAGATGAATCGCGTATCGCGATCATAATTCAACGGCGAGCTTCGCCCGTTGAGCCTGCTATGACGAGGAAATATCGGCCGCGGGAAAGCCCCGGGGACCGCGTCAGCTCTTTTTCAGCACCGCCAGATCCTTCAGGACTTCTTCGCTGTGTAGGGCCGGCTTCACTCCCATGTAAACTCTTGCGATCTTGCCTTCTGGATTAATCAGGAAGGTATTCCGGGCCGCCATCTTCATACCATGATACTCCATGGCCGATCCGTAGGCCGTGATCGCCTTTAGCTCCGGGTCCGCCAGCAACTTGAAGTTCAGTCCTTCCTTCGCGCAGAAATCCTTGTGCGATTGCGCGGTGTCGGCGCTTACGCCGAGAATGATGGCGCTTTGGTTCTGATACTTCGCCAGGTCGCGCTCGAAATTGTGCGCCTCGAGCGTGCAACCGCTCGTGAAATCCTTCGGGTAAAAATAGAGCACGACCCATTTGCCTTTGTAGTCCTTCAAGCTAACCGACCCGCCCTCCGCGCTCGGCAAAGTGAAGTCCGGTGCCGGCTGCCCCACCTGCGGCGGCGTCTGCGTGGCCGCTCCTTGCATGCCGCTCACTGCAACCAAGCTTAACAACACTCCGAGGAATCTCTTGTTCATAGCTGAAGGCTAACTTAGCGCGCCTGAACGACACGGCCAGCAACTTCTACCGCGCGTAAGGCTCAAACCGATTCGGGGATGCTCAGATGCTACGAGCGCAAAAAGGCGTCGCGTGAGTTCGTCAGCGGAGAACTGTCAAGATTTTCGCCTGCCCCCAATTCTCCACCCAGATTGGTCAATTTGCGCTTGACACTTCGGATGCATACTGTCGGAGTGCGCCAGTTGCAGAAAAACGGTAAGAATAGTTCCAAATCGAGCCCAGAAGCAGGTCTTTCGGAGACCTGTAATCGCCCCAAAGTTGTCGATCTATTCGCCGGCGTGGGAGGTTTCAGTCTCGGCGCAATTCGTGCCGGTTTTGACGTGGTGGCAGTGATCGATCTGGATAAGCACGCAATCGGGAGCCATAGAAAAAATTTTCCACAAACGAAGCACCGGCGACTCGATATCCGCAAATTATCTGGCAAGTCTTTGCTTAAGATTGCCAATCTGGGTGATGATAAATTGAGCGGGATTATCGGGGGACCGCCGTGCCAGGGCTTTAGTAGAATGGGAGGTCGCCGGAAGAACGATAAACGCAATTCGCTCTTCTTTCATTTTTTTAGGCTGGTTTCGGAAACGAAGCCGTCGTTTTTCGTGGCGGAAAACGTCCCGGGGATTCTCGACGAAAAGTATGACGAGCTTATCCAGGAATCCTTCCGTCTCGTTTGCGAGGATTACAATTGGTTAGAGCCTTTCAAAATCTGCGCGAGCGATTTCGGGGCGGCGACCAGTCGAACCAGAGTCTTCTTTATCGGGACTCATAGTTCGCTAAAATCGAAACTTTGCGTTAGCGATTTCACCGCGAAAAGCGAACGCAAAGCGGCTTCTGTCCGAGTCGCACTCGCAGGTCTGTCACCTCACGTCCTGCCTTCATGGCAAAGCGAAAAGAGCAGCTGGAGATCGATTGATCTGGTGGAGTCGGAATACTTGCAGCTAATTAATCGACATTGCGAAGGATCTACTGGAGATGCTGATGCAATTAGAAGATTCACGGAGGAACGGGAAATTTCGGGTTGGCTAGGAACTCGTCATCAGCCAGAAGTTTTAGAACGATTTGCCGCCGTAGAGGCCGGGCATACTGAGAAGGTCTCGCGTTATCCACGCTTAAGCTGGGAAGGACTATGTCCCACCTTACGAGCAGGCACCGATAGTAGTCGCGGTAGCTTTCAAGCGGTCCGGCCAATTCATCCAGATGAAAATCGCGTCATTACCCCCCGTGAGGCTGCGAGGCTTCAAGGATTTCCAGATTGGTTTCAATTTTCCCACACGAAGTGGCATAGCTTTAGACAGATTGGAAATAGTATCAGTCCCTTAGTCGCAGAGGCAGTATTAAATGTTATTCATTCGCGAGTTCGCGAGCTACAGTCACTATGAGCGGTCACACGTATAAATCAGTCACAGCGCGACCGGTAAAGAGGTTCTTCGTTGACATGCTCACACGGGATATCGCACTTGAGGACGCGATCCTCGACTTGCTAGACAACTGCGTAGACGGTGTACTGCGACAATTGGGAGACGAAGCCTCAGATGACGAACAACCGTACGAAGGGTTTTGGGCAAAAATCAGCTTTAATGCTGAATCGTTCGACATTAAGGACAACTGTGGCGGAATCCCTTGGGAGTTGCGCGACGAGGCTTTTAGAATGGGTCGCCCGAAGGCCGCCGCGGACGATGCTTCGGGGGAGTCCCACCTAACAGTCGGCGTTTACGGTATTGGAATGAAGCGTGCGATCTTTAAGATGGGACGCGAGGCAACGATATGGACGCAAAATAAGAGCGATAACTACACCGTCGTCATCCCCAAGGGTTGGATGGATGAAGAAGAAGACTGGGAACTCGACGTCAAAGCAACCAAAAAGAAGATGACTGAGGACGGAACCCATATCTCGATCAAACGGCTCGACAAAAAGGTTCGCGATCGCTTTTCTGCTGAGGCCTTCGAGGACGATCTACTCGACAAGATTCAGAGCCATTACTCAGTCATCATTCATAAAGGCCTGCGGGTTCAAGTTAACGGCACTGACGCAGAGCCCAAGCCAATTTCACTTAGATTCGCAACGAGTGACAGCGAAGGACCAGAGATCCGACCTTATGTTTTTCGCACCAAGGCTAAGGGAGTAAGTGTCTTTTTGGCGATCGGACTACGCGAGCCTATACCCGACGTTGAACGGACATTGGAAGAGCAAACGGAGATTCAGTTCTCGAGTGATTACGCAGGCTGGACAGTCATTTGTAACGACCGTGTCGTGCTGTATTGCAACCGTGATGAACTGACGGGCTGGGGAACTGCAAAACTACCGCGTTACCACAATCAGTTCATCGCGATCTCCGGTGTCGTCGAGTTTCGAGGCGATCCTCGTTCGCTGCCCACCACAACGACAAAGCGCGGACTCGAATTTAGCTCGCCACTATATCAGAACGTGCTCGACCGAATGCGAGACGGCTTACGTATCTTCATCGACTATACCAATAGGTGGAAAACACGCGAGGATGAGGCGAAGGCGCAGGTCGACCCAGTTCCTGCAGTAACATTCGGCAATCTAAAGCGGCAAGCGGCTGAACTGAAATTCTCCAAGGTGCGAGTTGGTTTCGAGGGCGAGCAGTACAAGCCTCGATTGCCGCGTCCAGTGGATGATTCGCCGGATGTCCGCATCTCCTACTATCGCGATAAGGTTCGAGTGGCGGACCTAACAGACAAAATTGTCCCTGATGCGGATTCACTTAGTGACAGAGAGCAGCGCCGCCTTTTAGGTGAGTTGACCTTTGACTTTGCATACGCACACCATTGCAACGGCAAACGACGACGCTAGCAGGTCAAGCGAGCAGGAGATGAAGCACCCTCCTTATCATTTGCGCATCAATAAGGCAGTTGATCGCGTGTTGCTGGTAGATATTCTCCGCGCGCTCGGGGCCGATCGTAAAGAATTTTCCTACTTCTCGCTCGCCGGCCCCTTCTTAGAAGACCTGCGAGTTATGGATCACTTCTTTCCCCTGACGCGACTCTTTTCGTTAGAGGAGGAGTTACACACGTATCGACGCCAGGTGTTCCATCAATTCAGTAGCCGGCTAACGCTCCTGAAAAAGAGTCTCGGTGACTTTCTTTCATCTGATTATGAACCGGGAGAGCACGACGTCTTCTGGTTAGACTACACAGGGCTTAAATATCCGCTCCTTGAGGAGTTTCAGACCGTGCTTAAGGCGGTGCCCGGTGGCACAGTGGTCAAAATTACTCTACGTGCACAACCCGAATTGGAGCTAAGTAGTCTAAGACGCCGTGTGGCCGAGACGGATGTTTTAGCTATCCAAGGTCAAATGGAGAAATCATTCGAGGACGAGTTCCAGAAGGTTTTACCTCACCCGGCGGCCGGAGCTTTCTCAAGTTTGAAGGATTTCGCCCGAATGGTTCAACAAATGGTACGGCGTGCGGCCTCCACGGCGCTCGATTTTGCCGGCAGTGATCGAGACTTTCTGCCCGTTCAGTCGGCGCGCTATAACGACCAAACGCAAATGGTCAGCGTCACAGGCGTGGTCTGTCTCCGAACATCTATGAAGACGGTTCGTGAAACTCTCAAACATGTGCGATTTTCGGGCTTTGATTGGTCTGAGCCCGTCGAGATCAACGTGCCGGCGCTTAGTGTAAAAGAGCGTCTTCATCTAGAAGAACATCTCCCAGTCGCGAACGGCAAGATTGCTGGAGACGAATTGGAACCGGCCCTCGGTTACAGAATTGACCGCACCGATTCGGGGAGTAAGCGACAGCTTACCCAATACGCATTATATCACCGCGAATATCCGCAGTTCGTCCGAGTCGCGGTCTAACTGACTCGTGTTAGATCGAAGCTGCGGATGTGGTTTGGTATCCCCATGAACGCCTGTGGTCCCTAACAGCCTAACTAGTCGCCTAGCTGCGTGGATTGGATTTTTTCGCCGTAATGTGCATTCCCAAACAACGAAGACTTTATATCCGCGACGGCGTAGCTCTCGAGCGGAACGTCTGTCCCTTGATTTATTCGTTTCGATCTTGTTAGACCAGTAATCGGGCCGGGTTTTGGATCTCTTCGCGCAGCGAGGACAGTTATGCCAAAAGCAGCCGTGAACAAAAATGCAGACTCGCTGTTTTGGAAACGTGAAATCGGGGCGGCCCGGCAAGGAAAGGTGGCGTCGCCATCCCGTGATTCCTGCCTGCCGAAGAATTTCGACGACCTTTTTTTCCGTGGAGACATTACCCTTTCCTCGAACTCGGGACATGAGTTCTGAGCGTTGCTGAGGCGAGAAGAAATCGGGCATGTTGCTAGGCAACTCGAGCGGAATAACTAACCGGATTGAGATGACACGAACGACGTAACGAACCCGGTAGTACGAAGAGCTTCGGATGCTCTGAGAATTTGTAGAGCCGATAAAGCCGATACTCGTCCTGTCGTCGCGCAGATGTCTCGACCTCGTTGTGCGACGCGAAAAAGGGCGTGAGAGACCCGAAGCGTGTCGTCTTAACCTCTATCAGTCGATCACGCCCGTCGGTCTCATACGAAAGGATATCGAAGCCTAAGCCATCGCTCTCCGTCGCCGAGATGTGAACGATCTTTCCCGCCAGTTTCGATTGGCCGGACCGCGACAGGCGCTCCTGTTCGTACTTCAAGACCATTTGTTCCCCGGCCAACCCCAATGCACCGTTGCGCGCCTCCAGCTCAAGGTAATTCCTTTTCGGCAATCGCGTCGGACGACGGCCGGGCTCGTAAACGCGCGACTGCGTGTCTTGGTCGGGAGTTGGAACCGGCACGGCGATCTTAAGAATATCCGAGGGCAGGTAGGCAGGAGGCGGCGGGCTAGTGACTGCAGACTCTACTTCGTGCTCAAGCGCCTTTTCGGATTGTAGCCGTTCCTCCAAGAGTTCCCTGAGCAAATCCTGATAATTACCGAGTGGTTTGTATCCTTCGATGTAGGGAAATCCTAACTCGATCATGATGGCGCTGATGTTTTGATGCTTCCTCTCAACCGATCCCCGCGTTCGTCCCTTCAGCAACAGGGTCAGATTCCGGTTATGTTCCGCCTTATTGTAAGGCTCACCTCGAAGTTCTAAAGCCAGCATCGCGAGGTAGTCGGCGACCGCAGCTTCAACTTCGATGCGCGACCAGTCAGCCATCGCGCGATCTTTTCATGGTTAGATCGGTTGGGCAAGCCACGAAAATACTCTTGTCGTCCTCCGAAGCCCTGGCCAGGAATTGATGCCTGTTATGGGCAAACAATTTCAGATCACGATTGACAAATTCTCGATGGCTTGCGCGTGCGGCAGGAGTCGTGGACGAACACGGCGACTTATATGCGCATCGGCTACTCGCCAGATGACGCGCCTTGCGAGGAATGTTGCGATGAATACGAAGCGCAGCGCATTTGCCGATCACGATGCGCGCATAATTCGGCAGATCCAAGAGCGGGCCACCGCGAAAAACGTTGTATGATCCGGAGCTCGGCACCAAGGTCGCCGGTGGAAGAAAATCACGGCCGTTTCTTTGGTTCGGCACGCAGGCAGGGGAGACTGTCAGGTTTTATCTTTCGGTCTCCAAAGACGGGCAATTTCATACCACGACGCGTTATCCGGGGGGGCGCCAAGCCCGGCCGGGACGGTGATGACGATCGCCTTTGAGCTGAAGGGCCAGCAGTTCGTGGCCTTGAATGGGGGGCCGGGCTTTCCCTTTACCAATGCGGTCTCGCTGGTGGTGAACTGCGACTCGCAGGAGGAGATCGATTACTTCTGGGAGAAGCTGGCCGCGGATGGGGGCGAGCCAAACGTCTGCGGATGGCTCCGGGACAAGTTCGGGATGCCGTGGCAGATCGTGCCGAGCCAAATCTGGGATTGGTTGAACGGCGATGATCCCGCAAAAGTGAAGCGGGTGACGGCCAAGGTTTGGCAGATGGAAAAGCTGGACCTGGCGGAGCTAGAACGCGCCGCTAGTACGGATGGCTAGGAGTTAGTGTTTCTAATTAAAGCGTTAGGAAGAACGATCGCGTCTATGGAGATTGGGTGTTGTAGAAGCTCGAGTTCGTGCCACCGCGCGTAGAAGCGCGCGACTTTGTCCCGCGCCATTTTCAATTGAGTTTGTAACTCGATTAGTCGGCGCGCGGTTTCGTGTAGAACTCGGGCGCGGCAAAGACTTCCAATCGAGGAAATTATCGCCTTGTTGGAAAGCAATTCGTGTTGCTAATCTCGCCTAACGGCGATGTTTAAGGCGTTTCGCGACGGTGCTAATACAGCGAGAATCCGCAAGGCGATGAACCTCGCAGGTTCTGCTCTCACAAACGGAAAAATTGAGATTGCCGACGTTCAATTGGAGAAAGCGTATAAACTTTTACTCGATACGCGGCTACCCAGAATGATGCACATCGAGCTTATCACTTTCTGGGGTTTGATTGGACACGAGGTGCGGAAACAAGGATACACGATGCTCGCCGACCATTGCGACCATATGAACAAGCTTCTACAGGCGAGGTTTGACGCTGGCGATTATTACAGCGATTCAAACTGAGCCACTACCAATTTCTGTAGGGTCGCCCCTGCTTTGGCTATGAGTGAACGGTGAAGAGTTACTGTTACCTTGCTTCCCGGACCCTTGCGCGCACGTTCTTATATCCGTTCGTCCGTCTGCAAGTCTGGCGCACTCATGGCGCCGTTGAACCGGCCGGTGCGGCGGTGCTGGTAGCCAATCACATTTCGCATTTCGATCCGCTCTTCCTCTCGATCGCCTTCGACCGGATGATTGACTGGATGACGACCGAGGAATTCTACGACAACCGGCTGGCAGCGACCTGGCTTCGTGCGGTCAATACCTTCCCGGTAGACCGTTCGCGGCCGGACCGTCGCGCATTGCGCCTCGGGGTGGAGCGGCTGCGCGCTGGACGGATGGTGGGAGTGTTTCCCGAAGGCGGCATTCGCGCGGGTGTTACTTCCATCCTTGAAGGCGCCGCACCCAAGAGTGGCGCGACGGCGCTCGCTCGGTTGACTGGCGCTCGGATCATTCCCTGCGTGATTCTGGGCACGGATCGTCTTTACGCCACCCGCAGCTGGCGGCCCGGCCCGCCACGCATTCAAGTCTGGGTGACCGTCGGCCCACCGTTTTCTGTGGCGGGAACAAACAGCGCTCAGGCGAACGTGCACCTGGCCGGTGCCTTGCGGGAGTTATATGCGGCGGCGACCGCGCATTTCAATCTCGGTCCTCAGGATTTACCTGCTACGCCGCAGCGACGCAAAGGGCGGGACGCAGAAGCGATGCCTAACGAATAAAGGAAATGAGATCGCTCCTGCATCGTGGTTTTGGGCTGACGGTGGATCAACTGCTTTGTGGCACCATGGCATTACTGCACCGCCGCCACGCGCGACGCGTCTCGACCCGCGACGCGGTCGAAGAGTATGTCTCCGCCTGCGAGCGACAAACGCGTGCCCAGCATTTTGCGCTCCCGGCCCTGATGGAGGATTTCCGCGCGGAAGTACCAGAGACCATCGGTTGGTCGAGTCCGGCCATGTCAGTCGCTGAGTTTCCCGTGAATGGACGGGCGCGCGTCATCCTTTATCGAGTAAAGCCGGAGGCCCCGACAGTCATCATGTTGCACTCCCTAATGTCAGCCTCGGATGTCGGTTACCGACGCTGGGCGCAACGCTTCAACGCGCTCGGCTTGAATGCAGCCTTTGTGCATCTCCCTTTTCATTATTCGCGGCGTCCGCACAGACATCTGAATGGCGAGCTATGCTGCACCGCCGATCTCATTCTTACGGGTGACACCGTGCGGCAGGCGGTCGTCGAGATTCGGCAACTCCTGGCGTGGCTGCGGGCGGAAGGTGGTCGTGAGTTTGGGTTGCTGGGAACAAGCTACGGTGGATGGGTGGCCGCGCTGCTCGCTTCACTGGAGCCGGATCTGCGCTTTCTCGCGCTGCTCGCTCCGCTGGTGAATATCGGCCATGCATTGTATGAGGGCCCGACGAGTTGGACGATCCGCCGACAGCTTGCGCGGGCCGGATTGGAACGCGCGCTAGTGGATCGTCACGCACACCTTTCATCCCCGCTTCGGGCGTTGCCGGCAGGCGATGTTGCGGAACGAACGGTCATCATCGGCGGGGCCTTTGATCGTATCGTGCGGTCCAGCGATCTTGCTGCATTGCGCGAGACATGGCCGGGCTCCGAGTTAGTCACCATGTCGCAAGGACATTTCGGCTACGGCATGATTCCGGCGGCGGTAGCGTGGTTATCAGCGCGTGGCTTGCTGGCACCGGGCTGCGCCTAGGTGGACTTCACGCTGGGAAGCCGTCGTTGTAGCGCTTGGTTAGGGTATTCTTTTACCGAGAGCACGGCTTATGATCGAAGGGGTGGAAGGGTTGGTAGACAACCCCGCGACTATTTAAACACGAGGTGCGCTACAGCGGTTTCGAGATTCCAATAGATGATTGCGATCGCCGCCAGGTCGAACGCGGCATGGGCGCACATCACGATCCAGATCCGGCCCGTGACGGCGAAGATAGTCCCGAAGACGGCACCCGTGATCATCGCCTGTTCGACGCCCGGAAGCCCCAGGTTGGCGTAATGGCCCAGGGCAAACACCACGGAAGTGAGCACGACGATTAATGCTTTTGCGCCGACCCCGGTTCCAAAAAGTTTGCCGAGACGTTCGAAGAGGAACCCTCGGAAAATGGTCTCTTCTCCGAAGCCCGCGCCGACGATCATGGTGAAGATTATTCCGGGGAGCGCGGCCCGGTTTCCTATCACGTAATGGTAGGCGGAATTGATTTCGGGCGCGCCCATCAGCGGCATCACGATCGCTTTCATCAGGAGTTTGAACACGCAGCCGAAAATGACGCCGACGGCCAGAGTTCCAAGCCAGCTCCTTGGTCGCACATAGCCGATGTCGCGCCATGGCGTATGCGATCGCCAGGCCCACAAAAGTACCAGAAGGCCGCCGAGAGGTTTAAAGACGGAGGTCAGGACGATGACGAGAATCGCGAGAAGTCCGAGCGGCCCGAATCCGCGCAGTTCTGCGGCGATCGAATCGTCAGGCGGCGGTGAGGGTTGCGCGTTGGGCTGGAACGCAGAACCGCGTTCCGGATCATCCGAGGCCTCTCCTGACATGCCTTGTTTCAAAATGCGCGAGTCTAACGAGAACGAAATGAGCTACTGACAAGGAACCTGCCACAAAGGAATGGGCACGATCGACACGCAATACTCATTTCGCACCCTCTTTGCAAGAGGCATTGTCACCAGGGGAGTCATGATCAGCTTAAGTCCTTTGTGAGCCGAGATAATTACGAAGAGATCGAATCGGCGGTTCGTGGGGCGGGATTCGTTTAGCTGTAGTTCAGGAGAGAAAGAGGGAGCTGCGAAACCTTTTCGCCTCTAAGTTTATCCAACTCGCTCTGTGCAAGCCGCCAGATTTTGGAATCATTCGGCAATGTCTTGGTTGGTGGGGGACGAATGGAAATGTATGTGGGAGTTCCGGTAAGGTTAAAGTCTACAAACCGTTGCAATGGAAAGGCGCTGAACTCAGTCTCTGATTTCAGATAATCAAGGGCAGCGGTCTTGGCGATCCCCCTGGCCAATTTCACCTTTTGAAGAGCCGTTAGCGCGGAAACCTTGAAATGTTTCCTCTTACTCGCGTTTGCCAAGGCCGTAGCGGTCACCTCGATAAGCATGTTTGCGGTCGCTTGAGGGGTAGTAACTATGCGGGCATCCATTCCAAAGGCGATATGAGCGAAAAAGCAATACGTGTCCTTCTTAACCAGAGTGGGCTTCTTATGGATTCTACTTCCGGGCAAGTCCGGGATACCACCCTGTAAGTCTGGGCAGTTGAAGTAGGATTTGGGGTTGAAGGTCTGTTCCGCCAGACACGCAGCGCGACTTTTGATGTTAGAGATCATGACGATTGTTCAATTACTTCAGTCGCGCATGGAACCAGAATCACCTTCGCGAGACGCATGATGAGATGCCGCCTCCGTTCGGTGGACTCAGTGCTCCAGTTGGGCCTGAAGGTCGCGTAAAGCGGTGCCCCAACGAAGATTTAGCGCCCTGCGGGACAGATTCGGGCCCGGCTAAAGATGCGATGAAACGTCGAGTGACGTAACTAAGATGAGGTTACTCCAGATCCGGTCAATGTCGACATTAATCGGACCCTTTTAGGAAGACGAGCACGCCACGCCCGCAGCCCCGGCATTCAGTACAACGTCATCGAGGTGGGAAAGGGCCCGTCACTCGAGGCGATGAGGAGTTTTGCCGAGATCGCACTAATCTCGGGACGTGGGCCCCGGACCGTGCTGGCTTTGTCTTCACTTAAGGGCGAATCACTCGCAGTCTCCGGTTTCGGGCGCGAGTGGAATGGAAGCGACCCTGCGAGGACTTCGATCTGCAAATACGTTTTCAGGACCGACGACGGGGTTTCGCCATTCCACGCGACACAGCCTCGCTGTTCCCGAGGACCAGTCTGCGCGCGTCCGCATAGGGCGGGATTTCCGGCGGATCGCCGGCACGCAACTTTTCCTGAACGCCCCGCCAGTACTTCGGATCAAACAGATCCCCGTGCCGCTCGAAAAGCGCGATCCGCGCTGGTGCCGGAAAGGAGAGAAAGTTGGGGAACTCCTCCGGAAAAATATCGCCTTCCCGGACCGGGAACCACGGTTCGGCGGATAGCTCTTCCTCGTAGGTCTTGGACTGTGGCAGCTCGCGAAAGGTGCAATCGGTCAGCAGACAAAGCTCATCGTAATCATAGAAGACGACCCGGCCACGTCGGGTCAGTCCGAAATTTTTTGTCAGCAGATCACCCGCAAAAATATTCGAAGCGGCCAGATCTTTAATCGACTGCGCGTAATCGCAGGCTGCGGCGATCGCCGTCTGCGGGTCACATTCGCGGAAGAGCAGATTGAGCGGCCGGACCCGTCGCTCGACGTAGGCGCGCGCGATCACAACATCGTGGCCGTCCACTCGGACGGTACCACCGGCTTCGCGCTTCAGATCGGCCAGCAGGGAAGGCTCGAAGCGATCGCTCGCGATCCGCAGGTGCTCAAACTCATGCGCTTCGACCAGGCGCCCGGCCCGGTCATGCTCGAAAACCATCCGATAGCGACGCATCACATCCGCGCAATCGATATCCTTCGGGGCATCGAAGCGGTCGCGGATCAATTTGAAAACGACGTCATAACTGGGCAGCGTGAAGACGAGCATAACCATGCCTCGCGCGCCTTCCGCAGGGATGAAATGATCGCGCGCATTCTTGAGATGGCGGACGAAATCGCGGTAGAATTCGGTCTTGGCATGACGGTTGAAACCGATCGCGTTGTAGAGATCGGCGACCCGCTTGCCCGGCATCAATTGCCGCAGCCATTGCACGAGCTCGTAGGGCGACGGCGCCGCCACCCGGAAATAGGCGCGCGTGTAGGAAAACAAAATCGCCAGATCGCTTTCGCTGATCAAGACCGCATCCAGCACGAGCCCGGACTCATTCGGGTTACGCAGGCACAACGCGATTGGTGTCGCGGTCTCACCGGTCATGACGCGACCCACCAGGTACGCGCCTCGTTCGCGATAAAAAACGCCCCGGAAAATCTCGAGCGTCGCGGATTCACAGTTCCCAATCGCCGTGGCAATGCGGTCGGCGGCAGCGGCACTCGTTGCTTCGAGATGGCACCAGCAGTCCTTCGAAAAGCCGGCATCCCGCGTGTCGGTCAGCGCGTCCTTGAGCAAATCCGCCAGGACCGCTCCCGCGTAGTGTCGGCATAGCTCTTCGCTTTGTTTGTTAGGCGGAGCATCAAAGTCGGTGTCGACGAACTCGATTGTCGGATCCACGCCTTCGGTGGCGAAGACGCGCCGGGTGAGCGAATTGAAAAAACTCTCCGCGATCTCCCAGCGAATCGAACGAGTGATGAGCGACGAATACACTGCTTTCGTCGCCCGCCAGACCGGACGTGCCTGAAAACGCGCACCCATCAGATCGCGCACCCGACTCGTTAGGCCAGTTAGCACCCGGGAATAAAGCTGCAGCCGCTCGGCGGCGTCGTCGTGACCGCCCCGCCAGTCGCGCGCCAGGAAACGGTCACGCCCGCGTCGCGTGATCTCGTCGAAACGCGCCTCGTAATCCCGAAGCGCATTCCGCGCCTCCTCCGCGCAGAGAGTCGCCAGCCGGCTATCGGTCCGTGTGGGTGACGGCACCGAAAGATGCGTTTCGCTCAATGAAATTGTTCTTCTTCGGTCGACCCGTGCAGTGCCGCGGTCGAGCATTCGCCCCCTGCGATGACCCGGGCGACGTCGTCAAAATAGCCGGTGCCGACTTCGTGCTGATGTTTGGTCGCGGTGTAACCGTCGGCTTCGGCGGCGAACTCCGACTCCTGCAACTCGGAGTAGGCGGCCATCCCGCGGTCGCGATAGCCGCGTGCGAGCTTAAACATACTGTAGTTGAGGGCGTGAAACCCGGCCAGGGTGACGAACTGAAACTTGTAGCCCATTGCGCCGAGCTCGCGCTGGAATTTCGCGATCGTTGCGCCGTCGAGCTTCGCCTTCCAATTAAAGGAAGGTGAGCAGTTATAGGCGAGCAGTTGACCGGGGAATTTCGCGTGAATGCTCTCGGCGAACTTTTTTGCTTCCGTGAGGTCGGGTCTGGAAGTTTCACACCAGAGCAGGTCCACGAAAGGCGCATAGCAAAGGGCGCGCGCAATCGCCTGATCGATCCCGGCGCGGACGCGAAAAAAGCCTTCGACGGTTCGTTCGCCCGCGAGGAATGGGTGGTCGCGCTCGTCGACATCGCTGGTCAGGAGCTCCGCGCCGCCCGCGTCGGTCCTTGCGATGAGAATCGTCGGCACCTGGCAGACATCGGCCGCCAGCCGGGCTGCGGTGAGATTGGCAATCGCGGCCCGCGTCGGGATGAGAACCTTGCCGCCCATGTGGCCGCATTTCTTCTCACTCGCAAGCTGATCCTCGAGATGCACCCCGGCTGCACCGGCCTCGATCATTGCCTTGATCAACTCAAAAACATTGAGCGGTCCCCCGAAACCGGCCTCGGCGTCCGCCACGATCGGCGCGAACCAATCGACCCCGCGCTTGCCTTCACTGTGCGCAATCTGGTCGGCGCGCTGCAGCGCCTGGTTGATTCGCCTAACGACTGCCGGAACACTGTTCGCCGGATAGAGGCTCTGGTCGGGGTACATCTGCCCGGCCAGATTCGCGTCCGCCGCAACCTGCCAGCCGCTGAGATAAATTGCCTTTAACCCTGCCTTCACCTGTTGCACCGCCTGGTTGCCGGTGAGCGCGCCGAGCGCGGGAATGAAGGGCTCACTCTGCAACAGGTTCCATAACTTCTCCGCACCTCGCCGGGCGAGAGTTTGATCCAGCACCAGACTACCTTGCAGCCGTTGCACGTCGCCTAACGAGTAGGTCCGTTTCACCCCTTCCCAGCGTGGATCGTTGGACCAATCAGTTGATCTTGTCATAGCCGGGCAGGGTCAGGAATTCGACGAACTCGTCGTCGGTCGTGATTTGATCAAAGAGGTCACGCGCCGTGTCGAACTTATCTCCGGCGAAGCGTCTTACCTTAATCAGCTCTTGGTCGAGCACGCTGCGAAACAGTTCCTTCGTCACTTTGCGACCATCGCTTAACATCCCGCGCGGATGGCGAATCCATTGCCAGACCTGGGCGCGCGAAATTTCCGCGGTGGCGGCGTCTTCCATCAAATTGAAGAGCGGGACCGCACCGTGGCCGCGCAGCCAGGCTTCCAGATATTGTACGCCAACACTGATGTTCTGGCGCAAACCGGCTTCGGTGATCGGCTCGCTTGGACCGAAATCGAGCAGATCCTTCGCGCCTACCTTCACGTCGTCGCGCTTGCGCTCGATCTGATTCGGTTGCGGCATTTTCGCGTCAAAAGCATCGAGCGCGAGCTGCACCATCCCGGGATGCGCGACCCAGGTGCCATCGTGTCCGTCGTGCGCTTCGCGCTCCTTGTCCGCGCGCACTTTGCAAAACGCTTCTTTGTTCGCGACCGAATCGCTTTTTACCGGAATCTGGGCCGCCATTCCGCCCATTGCGAAAATCTTACGGCGATGACACGTCTTGATGCAGAGGAGCGAATAGGAGCGCATGAAATGCGTCGTCATCGTGATCAGTGCGCGATCGGCAAGAACGAAGTCGGGCTTGTTCCGAAAGCGTTTAATACAGGAAAAAATGTAATCCCAGCGGCCACAGTTCAGCCCGGCCGAATGCTCGCGCAACTCGTAGAGAATTTCGTCCATTTCAAAGGCGGCCGGGATCGTCTCGATCAGGACCGTGGCGCGGATCGTTCCCTGCGGAATGCCGAGCTCATCCTGCGCCAGCTTGAAGACATCGTTCCAGATGCGCGCTTCGAGATGGCTTTCCATTTTCGGCAGGTAAAAATACGGGCCGCTCCCCCGCTTGATCAGCTCTCTCGCGTTGTGAAAAAAATAGAGTCCAAAATCGAAAAGCCCACCGGCGACCGGCTCGTCATCGATCAATAGATGCTTCTCGACCAGATGCCAGCCACGCGGCCTAACGAGCAGGACCGCGACGGCATCGTTAAGGCGGTATTCTTTGCCTTCGGAGCTGGTGAAAGCGATCGTGCGCCGGATCGCGTCCCGTAGATTAATCTGGCCCTCGATCATGTTCGCCCAGGTCGGCGAGTTCGCGTCTTCGAAATCGGCCATGAACATTTTCGCGCCGGAGTTGAGGGCGTTGATCACCATCTTGCGATCAGTGGGTCCTGTGATCTCCACCCGCCGGTCGCGGAGATCGGGCGGAATCGGAGCGCATGTCCAATCAGCTTCGCGGATTTCCTTTGTCTCGGAGAGAAAGTCGAGTGTCTCACCGCGATCGAGCGCCGCTTGCCGTTGTTGGCGGTGCGCCAGGCATTCTAACCGCCGCGCATTGAACGTCCGTTGCAATTTCGCGACGAAGGCGAGCGCTTCCGGAGTGAGGATTTCCTCAAACGCGGGTCTGATCTCGCCGAGAATCCGGACGCCTTGTGGAGTGCGAGCTTGATCAGCTTCTGTCATGAGATCTAATACGATCGCTCTATCGCCAAGGCCGCTCGTCGGTTGCCGTCGAGCGTGAAACACATAACGAGCTGATGGGGCAGTGACATGCAATGGGTCAGGGTCTAGCCGGTGGTCGTTACACTATCCGAGCATTTGTCGATAGCGCTTAGGCCCCCAGAACAATTTCCTGCATACGTGCCCGACCTCTTCCTATGCTGCACGCTTCGCAGGAGTGGTGTTACCGAAAAACTCAATCACGTTTCGCGGCTCGTTCTTGCCATTTTTACCGGGGGTCAATTCGAAGGTGAGCTTTTTGCTGCCGATCTCGCTTAAGGCGATATCAGCGGCTTGCATACCAGGCACAAACTCCACCATCGGTTTGTGGCCGAGATTGAGCTGCCGAACACGGCGTGAAACCATATTCACCAAAATTCCCTGGTTAGGGACAATTTCCAAGGCTGCTTTGAGAAGTTCGGCTTTCATAAGTTATGAGATGTTGACGATATGCGCACGAACGGTGTTCGTTGTTACGCTTCCATTAGTTCAATTCAGCGACCGTAATCCGTAGCAAATTTTCCTCATCTTTATGAGTTCACACCAAAGCTGTGCAAGATCTTGTGCAGCGTCGCGCTCGAATAAGCGCCGGACGATCAATCGCTTTCCCGAACATAAGGCCTCTTTCGTGCTTTCCTAATGAAAAGAAATCCGGACCCGCACGGATCAATCTGTAAGACGCAAGACTCGCACCGAGAAATGCCTTGGTTGGCCCAGCGAGCAGCTCGCACCGGGCAATGCGTTATAAGAAGGTGTCAGGCACACCGACAAAGGGAGTTCTGGAGTTTAACTAACGATCGTGGCTGAGCCAGATGGAATCTGGATTGATTATTCTAGTTGCCGATCGGGCCCGGATTACCCGGTTGCGGGCGCAGGTATCGCCTCAATCCAAATCTCGCTCAATTTCAGCATCCGCTCATGAAACTTCTTCGGACGTTTCAAGGTCTGTTCCCTCATGACCGCATTTGCTATGATCCATGCTCCACAGCTGAAAACAGCATGCCTTGTGAATTTAACTGAAATATCTCTTTCATAGGTGGTCGGCGTGTGGCTGGACCGAATCCAACAAGTCATCCCCGTCCTCCATTGCTCAAGCTTCTTGTCTTTCAAACCTTTGACATGTTGCCGCAAATCAAAATCAAAGTGGCGAATGTCGTGGGTGGCTTTGTTTCGCAGAGATGAGACGTGAAATTCTTCCGCCTAGTTCCTCATGATCGACCCTTAGATTTCTCACGAAACAATGTCCGGCTCCGTAATACCGCTTTCAACACCTAGCTATCAGTCCACGACCATGCGGCAATGCGCCAGCCGGCTGCGCCTTTGTGCAGCACCACGGTCATCAAGCCGGTTTCCCTAACTAATTGCCCTTGTTTCTTATAACTTAGTTTGGCCGGAACAATCACATAGGCGTGAGTGCCTGTGACGTCGAAATGCCGGGGCTTGCCAAAAGCCACGGACGGATCGGACGTGCCATTCTTCTTCTCGAAACTGTCTAAATCGCGCAGCCACTTTGAGATTGCTCCTGATCCTCCCCACACGTGCGGCGGAAAGTCGTCGATGATGAAAATTGTATCGACGCAAGCCGCCTGAGCAATCTTAGGGTCGCCTTTATTGAAGCCGGTGATGAACTGGCGCACGGGCATCATCACATCGGCCTCTCGAGACGCAATGGCGGGTCTCGCTCCTACTACGGCGAAGGCAAGTATGATCACTAGTTTATGCATATCGTTTTGCTTCTTTGCGAATTGATTGTGCGAACGTAATTCGATCTAACCAAAATAAATCGACCATACGCGTAGCCCAGGACGAAACAGATTATCGACTTTGTCCCAGTCCTTGGAAATAATTCGGATCGCGAGCAATTAGTTCTCCGATCCTGGTGGCGGTCGCTACAATTCTCGTCCCTAGCTACTTCGCGCGCTATCTCCGATAAGCGGACGCATTCTTGATGGGATTGTAGGGCACGCGGCCATTTCGGGTGGGGGCAAAGACAAAGCCATAACGATCCCCCTTTATGTCCATGGGCTCGAGAAGCAAGCCTTTCTCACGAGCCCTTTCATTGTATTCAATCAGCACGCGGGCGGTTCCATTGAAGCCCCACATCTTGAAGCCGGTTCCGAACAGCCCGCCGTTCGGGAAAATCCTATCCAAACCGGCCATGGCATGGAAGCAATTGATCGCGACCTGGTCTTTTCGATAAAGACGATCGTCAGCGCGATACTTGATCTTTCCTCCATCGAGTAGCCGCTTACGGCCGACAGCGAGATCAAACGCTTGCTTGTCGATTTCGTATGGGCCCCACATCGCTACCGCAACCTTTTCCCTCGCCGCGAGGTGGATCGTTTCTTCGAGGGAAAAGCTTTTGCCTGGAGATAAAGGACAGTCATTCATTTGCGGGATAACTCGGCTACCCACCCCGTCAAAGACGCAGAGGTGAGGATTGCTCATGAAATCGCGCGGCAGCCAGCTAATGGTAAACGCCTCAAAATTGCGATTCTTGTATCTTCGCTTTTCCAGACCTGGAGTTAGTCTGGATTGCTTGTCATCTGACAGCACTCGAATGACCGAGATAAACGAATGCGAAAATTCCGGATCGTTGTCGTCATTTTGATAAGCAAAAGGAATGATGAAATAGCGATCGTGCGTATTCCGACCCTCACCAAGACGGGCCGAGACTTTGGCTTTGACCCGATTTACGATCTGAGTGTAAAGCGGCACATCATAGTTTGAGAAATCGACATCCCGTTGGATCAACCTCGCCTGCGCAACGAAGGGCAAAACAAGAAGGAAAACAACAGCTCTGAAAAACATATTCACGAATTACCGGAGTGCTACGCGCCAGCCCAACTCTCTCCTACCGTCATCAGAAAATTCAACCGAATTTTGAGAGCCTTGTTCGCGCCCTGGCAAGGGAGTCACGCGGCTAGGGTCCCGGTTAAGCTCCGGCTGCAACGCTGAGCGCGTCGCAAGGCCCGGGCGGCAGGACTCAGCGCATCAACGGAGGACGTTCGCCGGTTTGAAATCGTCGTCATTAAGCGTCACGTCCTGGTCGATGCGCGCGCCATTGAATGTCGTCACGGAATTTTTCCTCGTCCCATGCACGGTAAGGCTGGCGGGGATCGGGTTGTGCTTTTCGTCGCGGGCGATCCGCGTCACCTCGATGCGGCGAATGAGTTCGCCAGAAGAAGAATATTTGTCGATACGGAGCGGAACGAGGCGGTGCGGATCAATCCAGCTGCGGACCTTTGCGTAGGTAGAAAGGGAAGAGTTGTCGGGCTTCGATTGGAGAATCTGACAGCTTACGCCGTTGATTACTTCCGAGCCGACGATCGCCTGCTCTTTCCACGCGTAGATATTCTCGACCGCATCCTGATAGGAAAGGTCGCTATTGAACAGTCCTTCGTTCATTTGCGAAGCACCGATCGTGCGGATGGGTTGGTGCGGAGTGAGGATCGAGCCACGCGGCGCTTTACCGGCGTCTTGATGCAGGATCACGACCTCGTCCTTATGCTCGTTAGGCCAGAGCACTCGGTAGGCAAGGTCAGTGGCGGTTTTAGTACGACGCTGCTTGATCTGCAGCTGCAAGACGCGCTTACCACCATCGACTGAGCGCATCTCGAGTTGGGTGCGAATGAGCGCGCTCCCTTGAACGTCGCTATCCAATCGACGCGCGAGCTCCTCGGGAGACATAGAGGATGGCGACGGCACTTCGGCACCGAACGTGTTAAGGCGGATCGCTGCGGCGACGGCAGCAAAAACGAGAATCTTCACAGTCATAGAATAAATTCGCGGAATACTCATGCTTTGCGCGCCTTCTAGCCGGCTTGCAAGGCGAGACTGGGCGTCAGTCGCGCACTACGCCAGGCAGGATAAAGACCGCTGACAACGCCCACCACGACCGCAATCACAACCGACAACCCCAGAAGCGGAAGACCCAGATCCGGCTGGAGCAGCCCCCGAATCGCTGGAGTTTCACTCAGTAATCGGACGCCGATGACGCCCAATGTTACACCTACAATCCCACCGAAGAATCCAAGCAGAGCGGACTCGTAAAGGACCATCCGGATGATACGTCGGCGCGTCCAACCGACTGCGAGCAAAACACAAATCTCGTGGGTCCGCTCGAAGACCGTCATGAGCATCGTGTTCATAACGCCGAGAACACCGACGAGCAAGGCGAGGAGAGAGGTGCCCCAGCTCATCGCCCTCACGAGTCGAAATCCTTCATTGTGAGTAAGGTGCTCACTGACGGTCACGGCCCGAACCTGCGGGACGCGTTTCTCGATTTGCCGCGTGAGCTCACGCAGTTGTTGCTCGTTAGTCGAGGGCGTCACGCGCACATCGATGGCATTGATCTGATTGGAGGAACCGAGAATGCCCTGAAGAAGCGGTAAGGAAAGAATTACCGATCCGTCTTCGACCAGTGCGCCGCCCTTAACGATTCCGACCACTTTAAGTTGCTTCGTTTCGATCTGAATGGGGTCGCCAACTTTTTTCTTGAGTACCTCCGCCGCTGTCTGACCTAACACGACTGCCTCTTCCGTGGAACTGTTTGGCATGCGCCCGGAAACCAGCTCGAGATTGTTCCAGGAAAATCCACCCCATTCACGCGCCGAGAGAATCATCAGGTCAGAGTCTTCCACGCTCGTCACCTCTACGAGCAGATCGCAGGTAGCAGCAATGTGCGGAAGGTCTTTGATCCGATCCCGGACAGAGGCGTCAAACGGCTTGGGCGTGAGTGAGCCGCTTCTGTTGCTCACGACGATATCGGTTCCGCGCGCCTTCAATCCAACCTGCCAGCTTTTCTCAAATCCGCGCGACATGCCGACCAGCGCCACCACCGCTCCAATGCCGATGGAAATTCCAGCCAGCGTGAGCCCGGTGCGCACGGGCCGTCGCAAAAGCCCCCGAACAACAACCGTAAAGAAAGTCATGCGCCGTTGGCTGCAATTCTCGGCGCGCCGGTCGGCTCATCCGAAACGATTCGACCATCCATCATGTGAAGAATTCTTCCCGCCCGCCCGGCGATTGATGCGTCATGAGTGACTAGCACCATGGTGCGACCCTGCTCCTGTTGGAGGCGAATAATGAGATCGAGCACCGAGTGCGCGTTTTCGCTGTCGAGATTGCCGGTGGGTTCATCTGCCAGCAAGAGAGACGGTCCGTTGGCAAGGCTACGGGCGACCGCGACTCTCTGACGCTCGCCACCCGAGAGCTTGGAGGGCAGATGATTGAGCCGATTCTCAAGACCGACCAATTTCAATAGTTCGACAGCATGCCGATGCCGCTCCGAACCTGAGCGATAGCTCTCGAACATTGGAAGCTGCACATTCTCCAGCGCAGTGAAAGTCGGCAGGAGGTGAAAGGCTTGGAAGATAAATCCGACCTCAGAGGCCCGATAAGCTGCTAGGTCGGGATAGTCTGGGACAGAATTGCCCCGGTAGAGGAGCTTTCCAGAAGTCGGTCGATCCAGCGCGCCAAGCAATTGCAACAAGGTGGATTTGCCGCACCCGCTCGGCCCGGTGATCGCGATAAATTCTCCTTCGCTGATCGAGAAATCGACGCCGCGTAGTGCCTTGACTTGCCCTTCATCGAACTCCCGGGTGAGCGTTTTCGCTTCGAGAAGGGGCACAGCGCTGGCAGCAGTCGGATTCACCTGTTTACAAGTATCGATCCCAGAGACTGCCAGCGCATCAAAGAACTGACGACTCGGATTAATCTCCGCCGTGGTCGTCGAGCGCGTCCTTAGCTTTTTCCAAGTCTTCCTTGCGCCTTTCGATCTCTTCTTTTAACGCTTTCTTGCGATGCTCTTCACGCTCTTTCAAGGCTTCTTTTTCATCGTGCGTGAGAGGTCGGGTCGTGGTGGTGGTCGTGCTTTGCTGGATTACGTTGGTGCCAGTGGACGCGATAGGAGTGCGTTCTACGACGACGCGCGAAGCTACGAGACGGTTCCCGGCGGTTGTATATTGCACTGAGAGCGGAGCGCCAAGCACAAGTTGATTAATCGGTACTGGAGCCCCGGTTTCATCCACGACAGTCGTTGCCTTGGTCACAACATACTGAACGGGTGTCGGATTCGCATCGGTTCTTACGACTAGCGTCTCCGAGCCAGGAACAAATTCCGCGAAAGCGCCTCTCGTGGTCGTCACGGTCGTTGTTGTCTGCGCCCGCGCCTGGGTGCAAGAGGCACAAATTCCCATGGCGAGCAGGACCGCGGCGAGGTTGTGGATTTTCGTCTTCATACTGAAGATTCGTGCCGGAATGCGGGCGTGGTCCGCTCCCTTTTGCTAAAGGACCTCAACTCCTCAGACAGGACGTGCGGTCTAGCCCTGCGACTCAACTCTGCGCCACTGCGGACCGACCCGCGGATCGGTCAGACAACGCATGAGATCGATTAAGGCATTGCGATAACTCGGATAAGGTCGTCGCTCTCCCGGTTTTCTCGGCTGAAGTTTCTCCGCGTATTGGGGCAGCACCGAATGCGGAAGACCAGCGCGCTGATGATGAACACCATGAAACGGTTCGTGCAGCAAACTGAACGCGAACAGACGTCCGAGCAGGCTCCTGGCGACAATGCTGCGGGTCACGCCATTCACCGTGTCGCCGGTCATCCCAACGTGCTCGATGTATTTTCGCCAGCTCTGAAGGTTCGCCGCCAGGAGCGCGGGGGCGAGATACACCAAAAGAAAATATTTCCACAGACCGAGAGTCGCGGTTACAGCGAAGATCACGCTCCAAACTACCAAGACCAGGCCGAGTTCCGCCCAAACCCGCCGCCGAACGCGCTCGTTGCGGACGGAGGAAGACGACGAAAGGAAAACCCGTAAGAAAACAAACGGAGTATAGAAAAGGCCAAAATTGAGTTCACAAAATGCGGCCAGACATCTCCGCCACCGCGGGATCTCGGGATTGGAGAAGGGCCACAATTCACAATCCCGTTCTGAGGCCAAATATGCGTGATGGGCTTGATGAACGACGCGGTAAAGGCTGAAACTCATGAAGCTGAGCGTACTGATCACCGTCCCGTCGAATTCATTAAAGCGACGACTCTTGCGAAGCAATCCGTGGGCAGCTTCGTGCAAACCGATCAGCATGCCATGCATCAAATGGGCCGCGATAATCACGAGCAGTACCGCCAGCCAGACAAGGCCGCGTTGAACCGCCAATCCTAGTAATGCCTCTGTGAGAATCAACCCGAAGACAAGAAGCTGAAAGGCGCTTTTCAGCACCCAATGCGGGTCGTGCGCTTCGCGAAAATCGTCAGCAAGGGAGCCAGAATTCATCGATGTCGGTTCAGCAGATAGGAAATCCCGGATTCGGGCGAGCGGCAGATGCCCGCCAGAATTCTCCTAAATATGCCATCGAGCTCCTCCATGTCACGCTGGGAAAACAGGCTTTCCCGAAACAGCCATGCGATCTCCAACCCTTCGCGCTCCTCGGTGATTTCACAGCCTAGCTGAAAGCGCGCTGTCCCGGTTGAGCGCATACTTAAATGCGCTGAAAGATTCGGCAATGAAACGTTGGGGATGGGATGATTTTGCAAAGCAAAACGTACTTCGAACAGGGGATTGTATCCGGCTGCCGATTTCTCGCCGCTTGCACGAGCCAGCTCGACAAAAGGCATAGTGTTGGCAAAGGCGTCGATCGTTCGGCGATGACCGGCCCGCAGATGATCCGCCGCCGCCAGTTTGCGATCAATCTCGCTCCGCAGTGGGACAATGCCTGCATAATAGCCCATTGTCTCGCGCGCGTTTGGTCTGGTGCGGTTGGCGACTGGAGTACCGACGACAAGATCTTCGCAGCCATTCCAATCGCAGAACGCAATTTGGAATGTCCCAAGCAGTGCGTCGAACAGAGTGACTCCGGTCCTGCGAGCCAGCTCCCGCGTTTCGTTAGTCAGGTTGTCCGAGATTTGCGAAAGCCACCTCCTCGGCGGGCCAGACGGAATCGGCGTGCTCCACATTCGGCGCGTATCAGCCAGAAGAGTCTTCCAAAAACCGAATCGCTCTTCCAACACTGCAGGCTGCCAGAAGGCGCGCTCGTTTTTGCCCCACTCCGTGCAGGTTTGCGGCACGGGTGGGAGACCCTTGTTCGCTGCGACCCTTCCTCCGACGTAGGCTGCAAACAGATCCTCGATCATGACGCCAAGACTCCAGCCGTCGGCAATGGCGTGATGAATTGCAAAGACGAGCACATGCTCGTTTGCACCACGGCATAAATCGACCACCCGATACAGCGGTCCCTGAACAAGGTCGAATGGCTTGCGAAAAATTTCCGCCGCCGCTTCTTCGATCGGTTCTCGGCGCGCATCGGCGGGCGCGACTTCTCGGAAATCGAAATTGATTCCGACGTTCCCTCGGATCATCTGCAGCGGACGCTCTTTGCCCGGAAGGATGGAAAGCCGCAGGACTTCCTGACGATCTACGACGTGCTTGATCGCGGCGCGGCAGTCGGCCTCCGTGAGAAGTCCGCGAACTTCGATCAGACAGCAGATATGATTCGCGTTGTCCTCTGGAAGGACCGGTGAGGTTTCCCACAGTTCGCGCTGTGGCAATGTCAGTGGATGGAGCTGCGCCTCGCCGCTTTCAAGCCATTGTTTTAAGCGGGCGCGCTGATCAGCCGGCATTGGGAGTGCGTCAGACGGACCTAACGATTGGCGCCTTCGATCGGCTCAGTCTCCTTAGCGTCTGTTTCGTCACCAAGAAGGCGGTCAATTTCTTCGTCGGAGATCGCATCCAAATCCACCGCGTTGGTTGATTCGCTCGATGGCGTAGCTGGAGTCGGCACCGCTACGGGACCGCTCATGGCACCGCCAAGGTGACCCATGATTAACGACGCGATCTGGCCGATGGTCCGCGCTCGCATCAGACTGGTCGGTGGCAAAGCGACACCGACGGCCGCTTCCAGCGAAGATTCGATTTCAACGCCCATCAACGAATCCAGCCCGAGGTCGGTAAGCGGCTGATCGTCACGCAGGCTATCTGGCTTGACCCGCAACACGGAGCCAACCGCTTCTCGCACAGCCTGACAAATCACCGCCTGTTTCTCAGCCGGGCGCGCGGCGTCGATCCGGCTGCGCCAATCGCTCGTCGCGCCAGTTGACTCCTCGTTTTCGAGCGCAGAAAAAATCTGCTCGAGCAGAGGATTCGCTTGCATGCCCCGAAAGAACTGGCGCCATTTCGACCAATCGACGCGGATAGCGATCGCTTGCGTGCTACCCGTGCGCAGGAAGGATTCAAGCAGTGCTGTCGCTTCGTTAGGCAAAATCTCCAGCGTTCCCTGCCGCGCGAGAAAATCGGCGACGCGCTCGTTGCGCGCCACATAGCCTTCTCCGCCGAGAACGCCCCAGTTCACGGTCAGGGCGGGCAGACCGAGCGCGCGGCGATGATGCGCCAGGCTGTCGATGAAGGCATTTGCTGCGCTGTAGTTGCCCTGCGCAGGATTGCCGAAAATGCTCGATACGGAGGAGAACATGACAAAGCAATCGAGATCGATTTCGCGCGTTGCTTCGTGGAGCAGCCACGCACCCAGCGCCTTCGGTTTGAATACGTTGAGTATCCGTTCAGGCGTGAGCGCCGCCAGCGGCGCATCGTCGATCACCATCGCAAGATGGAAAATGCCACGCAGTGGATATGGTCCGAAGTCGAGCGCGATGAGTCGCCGCACGTCGTTAGGCGCGCTGACGTCCGCGGTCACGATCCGTACTTCGACGCCGTGCTCCTCAAGGTTCGCCACGAATTTTCCAGCCTCTGGACTTGAAGCACCGCTGCGACTCGTCAACACCAGGTGACGCGCTCCGCAGTCAACCAGCCATCGAGCAAGCACCTTGCCGTAGCCTCCGAACGCGCCCGTAATCAAATAGGTCGCATCCGCTTTCACCTCGAATCCGGGCCCGGGCAATTCACCTCGGCGCGGAACGAATGGCGCTGGAAACGCCACCACGACTTTACCGATATGCTTCCCGCCGGACATCAACCTAAACGCGGCATCGATCCGCGAAGCGGGAAAAGCCCGGAACGGAAGTGGCCACAACGCGCCTTGTTCAACCAACGTTGAAATCTCGTTGAGCATCTGACAGGTCCGCTCTTCATCACCGTGGAACACCGCGTCCATCGCGACAACGTGGAACGAAGCGTTATTTCGCAGCGGGCGCAGCGGGATGCGCGAGTTCTGATAGATATCGCGCTTGCCGATTTCGATAAAGCGGCCGAACTCGGCGAGACACGAAAGCCCCATCGGAATCGCCTCACCGGCCAGAGCATTCAGCACCACATCGACGCCTTTGCCATCGGTCAGATCCAGCACGGCCTCAGCGAAATCACCACGACGTGAGTCGATCACGTCCTTCACTCCGAGCGTCTTAAGTAGCGAACGTTTGCTCTGACTGCCGGCGCTGGCGATGACCACCGCTCCAAGGTGATACGCGATTTGAATTGCGGCCATCCCGACCCCTCCGGCACCGGCATGCACAAGAACGCGCTCGCCCTTGCGCAATCGCGCCACATTGTGGAGCGCATGCCACGCGGTCATGAAGACGACCGGCAAAGTCGCCGCAGCTTCGAAAGTGAGTCCTTTTGGAATACGACGTACGTCCCCAGCCCGCGCAATCGCATGGGTAGCAAGCCCAAACACTGCCAGACCAAAGGCGTGATCTCCAGGAGCGACATGCTCAACCCCAGGGCCAATCGCCCTAACGATCCCGCTAACCTCGTCGCCAAAAATTCGCGCATCCGGCGCATCGCCGGGATAAAGGGCAAGCGCTTTGAGCACGTCCCGAAAATTCATGCCGGCCGCTTTGACTTCGATCAGCACTTGACCCGGCCCGCACTGCGGCGGCTCGAATGGAGCAAAGCGCAGCGAATCAAGGTGACCTCGTTCACGCGATTCCAGTCGCAACGAAATCGCGGGATCGAACCACTGCTCACGCGAAGGCCGGCCGGGATCCAGGCGTCGGACATAACGAGCCTCGTCCCGGAGTGCGACTTCGCGTTCCGCGTCGTCGCGCAATAACTCACTCCAAAGTAAACTCCGATCCGCTACGGAAGGTTGCGGCGGAAGATCAATTGCGCGCCAGCAAAAATTGGAATGCTCGTTGAGGATGACACGCATCAATCCAATCAATGGCGCTTGCGCCACTCCGGTGGGCTGCGGATCGCGTCCCGCTGGTTGGGCGTTCCGTGTCACGAGATCGAGGCAGAGCTTCAGTGTGGGGTGAGTGGATTCAAGTGTCTGCGTCAGGTGCAGCATCGCGTCCAAATTGGCCGCCATGTCCTGGACTTCGGCATCGAGGCTCCAGCAATAAAGGATTCGCCTGGGCAAAGGATCCTCGCAGGCATCGATGAGCCTTTGCCAATCCTCAAGCGCTTCCGGACGCAGCGTAAAACCATCGTCGTTGTCGGACGCAAAACGGTCTCCCGCCCTAACGACCCGGCATCGCGCATTGATCTGGCGCAAGCGCGAGACCAGCGCGCCGGCGAGTCCCGACGCGTCCGCAAAAACGAGCCATGATGTTTCAGCCGGCACGCCCGCGATTGCTTCGACTGAAACTGCAGCTTCTTCGCAGGACTTGCGCGCCAGTACGCCGATTTGTCCTTCACCGCCGGTCGGACCAATCAAACCGGGCAACGAAGCCGTTTCGACAAAACCGCTCTCCCTCAAGACAGTTTCCCATTGCGCTCGGCTAAGCAACGGCTGCTCAGGGCGCAGCTCGCGATCCGAAAAGCGCCACCAACCGCTCGTTAGGCCAAAAACCGTCTCGGTCCATAGCTGCGGCGTGGCGGTGTCCATGAACATGAGAGTTCCGCCGGGAACGAGGAGGCGATGCAGGTGACGCAACGCGCTGCGCACATCGCTCACCGCGTGCAGAACGTTGGTCCCAATGATCAGGTCGAATGCACCTGCCTCGAATCCCTGATCGGCCCCGGGCTTTTCAAGATCAAAAATCTTGAACTCCACTTCTGGGAACGCCGCCAGCTTCTGCGCCGCCGCGGAAAAAAATCCAGCCGACACATCGCTGAAAACGTAGGAATGCAAGTCGCGCTCCAGGAGCGGCAGGACCTGCGACGCAAGTCCGCCGGTGCCCGCGCCAATCTCGAGAATTCGCAAGCCGCGACCTTCCGGCAAGCTACGCGCTACCGTGGTCACTGCGGCGGCAATTGCCGCAAGCCAGTGACTGGCGAAGAGACCATCGCCATAGAACTGATCGAGTAAATCCGCACCGATGCCCGAGAACAAAACCTGAACCGCTTCCTTGTCGCCGCGCAAAATCGCTTCGAGTTCAGCGCAGTTTCCTTCGCAGAGAAGTGCTTCGGCAAGATTTCCAGGATGTTTTTCGATGTAGCTTCGCAGAATTTGATCGGCGGAATCTGCCGCGATAGCAAAATCAGGCGTCAGTTTCCAGCCCACCTCCTTCTTCCGGAGCAAACCGTGCCTAACGAGACCAGCCATCAACCGCTCAAAAGCGGCAAGCATTGTCCCGGACACCCTCAACGTTGCAGCGTCGAAATGGCCAGTGCGAGGTACGCCAGTTTCCCGCAGGGCACGCGCCAACTGCGCAGCCGTCAGATGGTCGAGATCAAAAAGCGCCGCCTCCAACTCGGAAGAGCCGCGGGTAGCAACAACTTCGTCCAATGCGGTTCGGGCGGCATCATGTAAGAGTCGAAGTGAAACCGGAGGCAGTGCTCGCCGAACCGATTCGTTAGGCGTTCGTCGCCAGGCGACGTGATAGGTCAGATCGCGCGTGCCGCCGTGCGCCGCAGAGCGTCCCGCGCTGGAAAGGCTGATTGCCCGGAATCCATCCACGAGCACACAAGGCTGTCCTTCCTCGTCGTACAAAGAGATGCCACCTTCAAGAAAGTCATCCCCGAACTGATGCACCCTTGCGCAAACGCGACTGGAGGTGCCAGGTGAATTAAGAAACAAGATCCGGTCAAAACGGACCGGCAATTTCATTCGAGCGCGTCGATCTTCGATCGTCGCTGCGCCGGCAGAAAAAACCTGGAGCGCCCCGTCGAAGAGAACAGGATGCAGCGCATATTCACCTGCACGCGAAGCAATGGCTGGCGACAAAGCGACACGGCCTGCGGATTGTCCTCCGCCGGCCGACAGTTCGCGGATGGGCCGGAATTCCTCTCCATAACGAAGGCCGAGCTGGCCCAGATGCTGGTAAAATCCAGCGACCGCGACCGATTCAATGTCGCGAGGCTGCTTCCACGTTGAAAAAGCAAAGGCGGACTCCGTCCGCTCACTGCGCAAGGACCCGACGACGTGGAGCGACCAGTTACTGCTTTGTTCAAAACGGCTTTGGATCGCGAAAGTGCGATCACCAGGCGAATACGAGAACTCAAGCCGCACACCAGATGCCGGATCGGGTAAAATGAGTGGCTTGCGAATTTCGAAGTCCTCAACCACAAATGGTCGCCCTTCGAACAGCTGCACGCCGGCCTCAAGCGCCATTTCGACAAATGCCGCCGCCGGGAAAATGAGGTGGTTCTCAACCTTGTGGTCCTTCAGGAAAGCCATGTGCCGTGCATCCAGCCTGACGGTCCATGAGGGTGTCGCGCTTGGCAGCCGGATATCCAACAGCCCACGCCCACCGGAAGCCAACCGGCCCTCGCGCGCGTCGCCCGCTTCGTTCCACCATCGAGCTTTTTCCCACGCATAAGCGGGCAGCGAAAGCAGATGGCGCGACGGCGTCATTGCGGAAAAATCGAGTGCGACGCCAGCGCGATGCAGGTCCATTGCGGCCTCAAGCATCGATTCAAATTCGCGGTCGCGACGGACCGAAGAGATCACCGGGGCCTTCGTCCCGCGCGCGGCGAGACATTCCTGAGTCGCGTGTGCGAGCGCTGGATGCGCGTTCAACTCTAGCCAAAGATCCACTCCGAGATCTGCCAATGCTCCCACCGCTGAAGCGAAACGCACGGGCTGGCGAATGCCGCGGGCCCAGTATTCGGCGTCGCACCCTTCGCCAGCGCAGCAATCTCCGGTTACGGTGCTGAAAAATGGAATTGCGGATGGTTGCGGGTTCAGGTCTGCGAGCGCCGTTTCCAAGGCCTCCGCAGCGGGCCGCATTAGCGGATGATGAAACGGATGATCTACCTTTACGCGGCGGGCGAACGTGTCTTGTCTTTCCAAATCGGCAGCAATCGCGTCGAGGGAAGCCCTCGGGCCGGAGAGCGTAATGGAACGAGGGCCGTTGAAGGCCGAAATCGTCACCGTCCGGTCATGCCGTGCAATGAGGGCCGCCGCTTCATCCTCCGGCAGTCCCACTGCCAGCATCGTTCCTTCTCCCCGGCCACATTGTTCCATGAAACGTGCTCGTAGACCAATGATCCGCGCACATTCTTCGAGGGGAAATATGCCGGCAACGCAGGCAGCCGCGATCTCACCGACGCTGTGGCCAACGATCGCCGTCGCCTCAACACCCCAGGATTTCCAGAGCGCCGCAAGCGCGATCTGCATCGCGAAAATAGCTGGCTGACCGATCTCTGTCCGATGGATCTGGGACGCCTCCTCAGGGCGGCCGAGTTCCTGGAGAAGGGAGAAACGGGTCCAGGGACGAAGCGCAACGTCACAACGTTCAATGGCCTTTCGAAACACAGGTTCGTGCTCCATCAGCTCGCGCCCCATTCCCCACCACTGCGGACCCTGACCGCTCATGACGAAGCCAATGCGCGGTGCCTGTTCTCGGCGAGGGGCGAAACTCGCCCGGCCCTTGGCGTTTTCTTCGCTGTTCGCAAAAGCATCGAGTGCTTCCGCCAGTTCGGCCCAAGCGGTGGCCACAACGGTAAACCGATGCGGATGATGATTCCGCCGAACTCCGAGAGTGTAGGTCAAATCCGGCAGAACGGGGGAATTTCCGTTCGCATTCGCGTGTTGTTTGATCCAGTTGCCAAGGCTCGCGGACGAAAGTCTAAGCGATTTTTCCGAACGTGCGGAAAGCATGATGGGCCAGGGCCGTTCACCGGGAACAATGGGAGTGCTTTTCCGCCAATGCGAAGGAGGAGCGGCCAGAACGACGTGGGCGTTTGCGCCACCAAATCCGAAGGAATTAACGCCGCTGATTCGTTCGCCTTGTCCCTCCGGGAATGCCTCCATCTCGGTCGGTACACGTAATTTGAGCTTCTCAAAATCGATATGCGGATTTGGATTCTTGAAGTGCAGGCTGGGAGGAATCTGGCCATATTTCAAAACCAGCATCGCCTTGAGAAGTCCTGCTACGCCCGCGGCAGTCTCGAGATGCCCAAGATTGGTCTTGATCGAGCCGATCGGAAGCGGCTTGTCGGGCGCGCGATTGCGACAGAGAGCTTCGGCGAGAGCGAGCGCTTCGATCGGGTCGCCCACGGCCGTTCCAGTACCGTGCGCTTCGACAAAACCAACGTCCTCCGGCGCAATCCCAGCATCCTTGCAGGCATCTTGCACCAGCCGGGTTTGTGCTTCAGGACTAGGCAGCGAAATGCCGTTTGTGTGCCCGTCCTGGTTGATGGAGGTCCCCAGGATAACGCCCTGAACCGGATCCCCATCCGCAATCGCACTCGACAGCCGCTTCAGCAACACCATGCCTGCGCCTTCACCGCGGACGAATCCGCTGGCGGAAGAGTCGAACGCGGCGCAACGGCCTTCTGGTGAAAGCATCGCTGCCTGGGAAAAACCGATGAAGCCACCGGGCGAAATCATCACAGTAACACCGCCCGCGAGAGCCATCTCTCCGCGTCCGGCCCAAATATATTCGCAAGCCACGTGAACCGCGGTGAGCGCGGACGAGCAGGCTGTGTCCATGGCAACACTTGGACCGCGCAAATTCAGACAATACGAAATGCGATTGGCCGCAATGCTATGCGCGCTCCCAGTCGGTGTGTGTGGGCTGATCGTGAAATGATCGAACGGTGTGCTTTGAATTCCCTGGTAATCATTATGGGAAATTCCGACGAAGACGCCCAGATCAGTGCCACGTTCGAAGTCGAGGACGAGCCCAGCATCTTCAATCGCTTCCCAAGCCGTTTCGAGAAGAAGCCGATGTTGCGGATCGACATAAGGAGCTTCCCGGGGTGAGATCCCAAAAAACTGTGGATCAAATTCATCGATGCCTTCGATGAAACCGCCGCGCTTTGCCATCGACTTACCGGCTACGCCCGATTGCGCATCATAATATCGCTCGACGTTCCAACGATCCGGCGGAATCTCGACAATCGCTTCGCGACCCTCGACGAGGAGCCGCCAAAGCGAATCGACGCCGTTTACACCTCCCGGGAAACGGCAACCGACTCCAACAATCGCGATACGTTCTTTTTGCATAACCGCCAGTTACTCGGCAGGGGCGGATTGATCAGCGTTGTGTGAGAGCATGTCAAGTTCGCTAAACCCGGCCAGATGGAGCGAGTTGGACGGCATCAAACGGTTAGGCATTCACTACCGTAACATCAATTCGGATTTGGCACGCTCCAGATATGTCCCGGCCACGCATTTTTTAACGTCTTCACCCTGATTGCATTGCCAAGGGCTCGTATTCTGTTTCGTCGCCGGTGACCTCCGCTCTGCTGGCAGAAGCTGGCTTTTGAGCACATTGTATCGGCGAAGACACGCTGATCTGGAAGCTCGTGCGAATAGCTTCGGCAGAACGGCTCTGCTTTTACAACTAAGGTTATGTGCGGGATTGCGGGGATAATTGATCTGATCGGGGAACGGCGAGCGCCCGAGGGAGTGCTGCGGCGGATGTCTCGCGCCCTCACCCATCGTGGACCGGATGAGGAAGGTTTTCTGGAGCGAGAAGGTATTTCACTCGCTTCGCGGCGGCTGAGTATCGTGGATCTTGCTGAGGGTCAGCAGCCCATGACAAACGAAGACCGCAGCGTCTTTGTGGTTTTCAACGGAGAGTTATTCGACTACGTCGAGCGGCGCGAAGAGCTCATTGGGCGCGGGCACCGCCTTCTTACACACTGTGACACTGAGATCATTCCTCATCTTTACGAAGATCATTATGAGGACGTTTGGGAGCAGCTTCGCGGGCAATTCGCAATCGCTTTGTGGGACGAACGGCGGCGCGAACTCCATCTAGGTAGAGATCGCTTTGGCATCGCGCCGCTTTTCTGGAGCCGACAGGGCGATTGGCTTCTTTTTGCCTCGGAGATAAAGGGGCTTCTCGCTTCAGGAATGGTCCCACCACGACCGGACCGCAGGGGACTCGATCATGTGTTCACGTTTTCCGCGATTCCGGGGCCGAGGACTTGTTTTGAGGGAGTGCAACTGCTACCGCCCGGCTGTTGCCTGCGGATAGGCCCAGGAAGTTCCCGAGCCAGAGCCGTGATCACGGAACGTCGCTACTGGGAGATGGATTTCCCGGCGCAGGGTGAAGAAGTATGGGGCGACAATCAAAACGCGCTTGTGGATGAATTTGAGCGCCTCCTTTTGCAGGCCGTGGAAGAGCGGTTGCGGGCCGACGTGCCAGTTGGGTCCTATCTATCTGGCGGCGTCGATTCCAGCATGATTCTCGCTCTCGCCTGTCGGCTAAAAGGACCGGCGATCAACACCTATACCGTCCGGGTGAATGAGCCGGAGTTTGATGAACTAAGTGCGGCGAGTCTTTCCGCGCGACACATTGGAGCGAAGCCACCGATTGTACAGGAGTATGGTGACCGCGAAGCGCTTCAGAGTTATCCTGAACTTATTGAGTCAGCTGAGGCGCCCGTCATCGATACATCATGCGGCGCACTGCTCAAACTTGCCGAGCGCGTCCATTCCAACGGCCAGAAAGTTGTCCTCACTGGCGAGGGCGCTGACGAATGGCTGGTCGGTTATCCGTGGTACAAGGCGGCGAAGCTGCTGGGATTTCTCGACTGCGTGCCCGGAGTAAAGCTGAGTGATTGCGCGCGACGCGGTTATCTAAGTCTCAACAAAGTGCCGCATTTCCCGCCGGAATGGCGCGAGCAAGTGGAAAGCTCTATCGGCGGACAAAACGCATGGATCGATTCCTATGGGTTGCTCGCGATTTCGAAGTTGCGCTTTTACTCGGACTCGATGCGCGAAGTAATGAATAACAGTCATCCCTGGGCCGAGCTGGAATTTCCTCTCGAAAAAGCAAAACGCTGGGCTCCCCTGAATCGCGGCGTCTGGATCGCAGCCCGTGTTCTTTTAGCCGGTCATCTCTTGCAGGCGAAAGGCGATCGGGTAGCAATGCATTCTTCAGTCGAAGTCCGCTATCCATTCCTCGACGAAGACGTCTTCGACTTCACCTCAAAGCTCCATCCGCGTTGGAAGCTTCGCGGCTTCCGCGACAAGTACCTGCTCCGCCAGCTCGCAGAGCGCTGGGTTCCAAAGGTGGTCGCCCGGCGCCACAAGGTTATTTTCCGCGCACCGCTCGACAGTTTTCATATGGACCCCGAACCAGCGTTTGTCAGTCAGCTCCTGAGTGAAGATTCATTGCGCCGAACGGGTTATTTCGATATCGGTGAGGTGGCTCGCTGGCGTAAAGACTTTCGCAAGCTACGCGCCAGCTCCCTCCCACGCCTTTCGGTCGAAATGGGACTAACTGCGGTGATCGCAACCCAGCTTTGGCATCATCAATTTATGGGTGGTGGATTAGCCGATCTGCCGGAATGGTCTGGTTATGAAAAGAGTCTCCAGAGGACTAACGAGTCCTAGCTCGCAGGAAAACCCATCTTCTTTAGCGTATCGCGTCCTATCTCTTTCATCTCCGGATCATCCTTTTCTTCGTTAGGCATCGAGAGCCCTTTTAGGATGGATTTGCGGGCCTCCTCTTTGCGCCCCATCTGAGCATAGATACGGCCGAGTTCGATGTAATGGATGAGCCGGTTGGGATTGATCGCGATTGCCTTTTGCAGGCACTCCTCGGCTTCCTCGTTGGTTGTCACGGGCAAGTCGCCATAGAGCGCCTTAGCCACGACGCGCTTGAGAACGCTGATGTCTGCGAGGACGCGATTCCATCGTCCGAGGATGTGCCAGGCCGTATCGTTGGAGGGATCGAGTGCAAGGGTGCGATCCACTGCCGCCTTGATTCGAGGCGAAGCAGCAACCTGATCCTTGCTTCCCATGTAGGGCAGCATTTTCCCGTAGCTGATTGCGGGTGAGAGCTGGGCCTCGGGAGCGTTCGGGGCAAGATCGGCAGCACGTTGTGCATATTGGAGAGAGATCTTGCCGAGCCGCAGCTTTTCACTCTTCGACGACGTGTCACTAATCATGTGACGATATTGTCGTGCGATGCGGACAAGAAGGTCGACATTGTCCGGCTCGAGCTTGTTCGCAGGCAGATAATACTCAAGCGCTTTCTGAGCGTTTAGTTGCTGGTCATAGGTATCGCCTTTTGCTATCAGAGCCTTGGCACTATCTCCTAAGGCAGGAACATTACCGGCCCACGATCCTAACCACAGACAGATAACCGCACGAATAAGTGTCCGAGTTACGGGACGAATTGTTTTTTGATTAACCTTTTGCCCCATGCTGACTTTTTAAAGATTGATTATCGCCGTTGCTTTTTCAGCGTAACCGGCGCCTTTGCCATAATCAGGCGTGCGGTGTTGGTAAGGCCGCCTTCACTCAAATTCGGCCCGATCAGTTGCAGACTGGTGACGGGAAAATGACGATCGGGGTACGGAATCGGAATCGCAATTGCGGGGTTGCCGGCAAAGTTGACTGCCACTGTGTTTTGAAGGCCCAGGACCCGCGCCTCGAAGATGGCGGATCGCTCAAAGAGCAATTTGTGCGGCGGCAAAGACTTCAAAGTAGGAAGGGCGATATAATCAACCTTTTCGAAAACCCGGCGAAGTTCCCGCCGCCAGGCGCGGCGTGCGTCGAGCGCGCCCTTGTAAGCGGTGTTGGATTGCAATTCACCCAATCGAATTGTTGCTTGAGTCGTTAGGGAGACACCGAGTTTGCCGAGATACTGGCGATCGCTCAACCATCCGTCTGCGATTGCGACAGTGCTTCCGTTCAATTGCGCTTGAATCCATCGATCTCGGAAACGGTCATCAAGCCGGACCACCTGAAACCCGGAAGCCTTCAGCGCATCGTCGATCGCGTCCTCGATTTTCGAGTCCGTTCTCGGAACATATAGTCGTCCGATCTTGATTTGCTTTGGAGATGGCTGGTTTGCCTTGGCCGTCTCGTAGCGATTCGAAAACCCTGGATCCAACAATTCCATTCCCTTTACAAGATTAGGAACGTCCTTCGCCATCGGACCGATCGTATCGAGGTGAGCCGGAGAAAGTGGAAAGACCCCTTTCAGCGGGACCAGACTAAATGTCGTCTTTAAGCCCAGGATGCCGCAACACGCGGCAGGAACTCTGATCGAACCCGCCGTGTCAGAACCGAAGGCCACGTCGGCTTCATTATTCGCGACCGCGACGGCCGATCCACTCGAAGAACCGCCTGGGATCCGATGGTGATCTAGTGGGTTGATCGGTGTCCCAAAGTACTCATTTGCGCCTGTCGTTCCGAGAGCGAACTCCGTAAGATTGGTTTTGCCAACAATCGCGACATCGGGACGTCGAGCCCTCTCCATCAGCGCGGCATCTCGTATCGCCGGCGGAGAGTTCTTGGCCACGTACTGGGATCCTGCAGTCGTCACCTCGCCTTTCAGGTCGATGAGGTCCTTCACTGCCAGGCGAAGTTTCCCTGCATCGCCAGGTACCGGTGAATAAGAGATAAAGGCCCGGTCTCGCGTCACGCTCGCCTTAGGCCCCAGAGGAAGCGCGCAGCCATAAAAGCCGAGCGGCAGGATTATGAAGAGAAAAACGCGAGGCGAGAAGCAGTCAGTCATGTTCTTTAGCTCTACGGACCACAACGACCATCCGGCCGTTCGGAGGGCGAAACTCGATAACTCAGGCCCCAGTTCGAACAAATCAAGGGCCGCCGATGAATTATCTTGATCTAATCCTCATTAATTCAGCGCGGAATAGTCCGTTGGATTCATAAAGTAATCGTCGATCTTGTCCACCAACGGTCCGTTCTTCTCAGACTCGGCTTTTACTTTCTGCCATTCCGGGTCGTCATGGAATGCGTCCCAATTCTTCTTCGCCTCCTCGCGGCTCGGATGCTCCAAAATGTAGACGAACAAGTTTCTCCCGGCACCGTCCGGCACCCAATAGCCGATGCTCTTCATGTTATGCCGCGTGAAGAGTCCATCCGTATGATCGCCAAAACGCGCTTTCAGAACATCCATTTTACCCTCGTGAACATGATACATCCGCAATTCGTAAACATGATGGGAAGGACTGATTGATGCGCTTAGTGCGCCGAACGCAATCACCACCGCGGCGCCGCAAAAAAAAGAAGCAAGTATTTTCATATCCGCATGATCGTCATTTGGGAGGAATATGAAAGTTCTCGAAATAGGGCGCGAACCGAGGTTAGCCACTGCCATGGTGAGCAAGCGTTCTCGAGCGTTTCATCATCCGACTCCGAAAAGTCAGAAATTTAACGTGACCTGTGTGTCCTCCAGGCGCATTGTCGCTCAGGCCGATCCGTCCCCGACGAAGTAATCGAGCGCGAGTAAGACAGGACCACGACGATGCGATACCTTACTGTCGGAAGAGAGAAACTTTTTCTATGACTCGCGTCGAAGGCCTGACCACTATTAAGAGCCAGTGCGATCCGAAGGAGACGATGGATCGGGTGCAAGCCGAGATCGGCGTCCACGGACTGGAAGTGTTCGCTCGAATCGATCACGCCGCCGGAGCGCGCAAAGCCGGCCTTGAGTTACGGCCGACCGAACTCATTATTTTTGGCAACGCACGCGGTGGAACGCCGCTGATGCAATCGGCTCAGACGACAGGAATCGATTTGCCATTGAAGGTTTTGGTTTGGCAGGATTCAACTAACAAAACTTGGGTTTCCTACAACGAACCGGGCTGGATCGCGGTGCGGCATCATCTGACCGATGTCGATGCTGTTGTCGGCAAGATAGCTTCGCTGCTCTCTGCCGTCTCGAAGGTTGCGGGTCATGTATGAGAAGATGGGCAATATGACCACGCGCGACAAAATAATTCCCCAGTCACGAAACGATCTGGGCTTGCGCGGCGCAGCGATTGTTCGGACCGCGATCGGTGCGGTCGCGCTCGGCGCATTGGCCATCGGTGCAGTCGCGATTGGCGCGCTGACCATCGGCCGACTGGTAATCCGTCGCCTTACGATTGAGAAAGCGGATCTCAGATCCTTGGAAGTCCGGGATCTCACGGTAACCGGCTCGCTCAGGTTGCCCGAAGACAGTTCGATTAGCTTAGGTCGCGCCCATTTGGAGCGGAACCCGTAATACGATCGTGATACTGCATATCTACACAATTTTTCATACGCTGATCGCGCTCCTCGGAATTTTGACCGGTTTCGTGGTGCTTGGCGGTTTGTTGACCGGCAAACGACTGGACGGCTGGACGAGGTGGTTTCTGGTCACAACGGTCGCAACCACTGTCACCGGATTCTTGTTTCCATTTCACGGAGTCACGCCAGCAATCATCCTGGGCATCATTACGGTTCCGATCCTTGCCACGACTATCTATGCACGTTATCCAAGAAATCTGCGCGGCCCGTGGCGTTGGATCTATGTCATCGGCGCATTACTTTCACTTTATCTGAATGTCTTTGTAGGAATCGTGCAGAGCTTTCAAAAGATCCCGGCACTGAAAGCGATTGCTCCCACGCAAACCGAGCCTCCATTCCAAATCACCCAACTTATCGCGCTATGCATCTTTATCGTATTAATCATTCTTGGAATCGTAAGATTTAAAGTCGAACCTCCGCCGCAGTCGGCACTCGGCACCTAAGTTTTTAGAAGCAATAACCAATGAAAAAACCTAACTCACTTAAGACGGTAGAACTCCTTCATCGGCGCGGGGCGTCACTGGCCACGCGAACCGATCTTCCCGCGTCCGCCACGAAAGACGTTGCCGGCGCGATGAACGCAATCCTGGCCGACGTGTTTGCGCTTTATTTAAAGACAAAGAATTTCCACTGGCACATGAGCGGGCCGCATTTTCGCGATTATCACTTGCTGCTTGACGAACACGCCGATCAACTTTTTGCAATGACCGATCCGATCGCGGAGCGAGTCCGCAAGATTGGCGGTCCGACCTTAAAATCCATCGGACAAATTTCTCGTACACAGCGTATCCTCGATAACGACGCAGAGTATGTAGAACCGATGGATATGCTTGCCGAGCTCGCGGAAGATAATCGAACCCTGGTAGCGCGTCTCCGCGAGGCGCACAACGTCTGCGAAGAATATCGCGATGTTGCCACGGCCAGCCTGATCGAGGTTTGGGTCGACGAGACCGAACGCCGGAGTTGGTTTCTCTTTGAAACGACTCGTCGCCGCTGAATGCGGCCGAAGCTCTTGCCGGTTCACGGTCGAGTTGAGCCTGCTTTCGTCGTGGCCGCTTAAAAGGTTCTCAGGGAATGGCGTAATGTTGGGGCGAAGCTGACAACCTGGCGAACGGCGCCGTCAAACGAGTTAGATATGTGGGCTGTCGTTCAGGAACCTTGTGACAGGAACATAATTGAATCAAAGCCGGTATCGACACCGTGCTCCAGGTCGGTCGGCCGTTGGGTGCTTACGGCAACCATCCTTGCCTCAAGTATGGCTTTCATCGACGGGACAGTGGTCAACGTCGCCCTGCCTGCCTTACAGAGCGGCATGAACGCAACAGTCATTGATGTTCAATGGGTGATCGAAGCCTACTCACTCTTACTCTCGGCACTTCTTCTCATTGGTGGCGCGCTGGGCGATTACTATGGACGGCGGCGAGTCTTTCTGATCGGCGTCGGCATCTTTGCTGCGGCATCTGTTGCTTGCGGCTGTGCTGCAAATATTCGTCAGCTGATTGCTGCACGTGGCCTCCAGGGAGTTGGTGCCGCCCTTCTGGTCCCCGGGAGCCTGGCTATCATTAGTAGCTCCTTTCGCCCCGAGGAACGTGGACGCGCTATTGGGATATGGTCGGGCACGACTGCCATTACTACCGCGCTCGGGCCTCTGCTGGGCGGCTGGTTGATTGAGCACATATCGTGGCGCGCGGCATTTTTCATAAATCTTCCGATTGCCCTGGTAGTAGTCTTCCTGGCACTGGGCTGTGTGGCGGAAAGTTCGGATACAAATACCGGGCAGCTCGATTGGTGGGGCTCGTTATTGGCTTCACTCGGCTTAGGCGCACTTGTTTATGGTTTGGTCGAGTCTTCGCGACTCGGTTTCGCGAATCCGTTGATTATCACCATTCTTCTCGCAGCGATTGTAGTCATCGTCATCTTCCTGTTGTTTGAGGCTCGCGCTCCAAATCCAATTTTGCCTTTGCCTCTATTTCGGTCGCGCACTTTCGCCGGGACGAACTTGCTGACATTCCTCCTTTATGCTGCACTTGGCGGCGCGTTGTTTTTCCTGCCGCTGAATTTAATTCAGGTCCAGCATTACTCAGCGGCCGAGGCAGGCGCAGCAATGCTCCCGTTCATCTTAGTCATCTCGTTGCTCTCGCGCTGGTCGGGAAGCATCGTTGCAAAACATGGAGCGAAACTTCCGTTGATGATTGGTCCATCGATTGCCGCTCTCGGTTACTTACTCCTTGCATGGTCCGACGTCGGCGGCATCTATTGGAAAACCTTCTTCCTACCAATCGTCATTCTCGGATTTGGCATGGCGATCAGTGTCGCGCCGCTGACTACGACCGTGATGGGATCAGTTTCTCAAAATCGAGTTGGTGTCGCTTCCGGAGTAAACAATGCCGTCGCACGGACGGCCGGGCTCATTGCCATCGCCGTTCTTGGGATCGTAATGTTGCATCTCTTCGATCGCGAGTTAGGAAGGCAATTGGCCGGGTCAAAGTTGCCGGAAGCCATGTCAGAATCGTTGCTAGCTCAACACATCAAGCTCGCTGCAATCCCTTTGCCGCAAAATGAGAGTTGGCAGACGCAGCAGCTCATCCGACACGCGATTCAGGAATCTTTCATCTTCGGGTTTCGCGCTGTCAGTGTAATTTGCGCATTGCTGGCTGCGCTGGCCGCCACATCGGCGTGGACACTGCTCGGAGCAACCTCTAGTTCGGCCGTACTCAAGAGTCGCCAAGCCGCCGTCGAGTAAAGCTCGCTGACGTAAGGACGTCATTCACTCAGCGAAGCCAAGTCTTATCCATCGACGACAACAGGACCGTCCTGGCATTTGTTGTGTCGGTTTGGAGCAAACGCCCCAGGTCCTGCCAAGACCTGGGGCGCCCCACCCAATGTTAATGATCGACCCAAGGGCCTTACTGGCCGCTTTGGTCCGGACGTTGTAGTAGGACTTCGAACAGATTGTTCTCCCCATGTTGCTGGGTAAAGAAGAGCCGCGCCTCACGTGGACTTGGCACGTGCGTACCGTACAAACCGAGGAGCGAGCTGTTGCCATCGGAATAATGCAGGCCGGTCGGCTCATTGTCCTCATCGGTGGCCATTCGATCCAGTCCGAGCGCGATCAGACGGGCCGGCTGCCCTGCGTCACGCACATCATAGGCCCAAACTGAGTCGAGCGTATTGAGCTGACCGTGCAAGGTATCTCCCCGATCTTCCGTTGCGAGCAGCGTCATGTGATCCGAGAAAGTAAGGTTGTCGAAGCTGTTGTGCACAGCGTCGCCAAGGACAACGAGACCGATCTTGCCTGTTTGACGGTTAGGATCCAAAATCAGTCGAAAGATTCCACCCCAGGCTCCCCGAGCCGCCAATTCAGGATCGTTGCCCGCGTTTGCATCCGTGTCACCGGTGATGGCGAAGAAAAAGGTGTGAAAGTGAGTATCAGGCTGAAACTGGCCGTTTTCAGGTCGTTTGAACGGTGTAGCTCCGGCACCCTTAGCCAGGGCGTTCGCATCAAATGACTCTGTGCCATCGATCGCCGTGTCGTGCACTGTCACCCATTTGACTGGATAGGTCGCACCGACGGCATGTAATTTAAGCTGGTTCAGGGAAAGAGTATCACCCGTTGGAACAAACACGACGGGCTGGCCATCGATGGACACCTGCAAGGCTTCCAGTTTCCCCCGACTTAGATCGGCCGGATTGGTCGGGGTAAAGCGATAAACAAATGAATTCGGATTTTTGGCAAGGCCGAAGAGCTGCCCACCAACATCCTCCACGATGAAGATACTGCCTTGATCGTCTGGATGAATTCCCTCGAAGCCGCCTCGGCCGATGCTGCCATAGAGCGTCCGCAAACCACCACCCATTCCAGTACTTGCATCGAAGTCGTCACTCATCTCAATGACGCCGCCATTCACGTCGGCCTCTTGAGTGAAAAGGAGCGTTTGACTAAAAGGATTCCAGGTCGAGCCATCGATGCTGTTAAAATGGGTGAGTCCGTCTGCGCCGGGTGGCGTGAGCAGGGTAATCCTGTGATCGGGATTCGAGACATCCAAATTGATCCGCGTTACATAAGCGAGATCGTCAGAATTCTCGTGGCCCTGAAAAAGGAAGTGTCGCCCGTAATCATAGTCAGCGGTTGGCCCGCCGGGGTTATGATCCAGAATAAGATACAGATTCTGGTCAGGCTCGGTAGCGACCCCAGTAGACAACAAGCCGAAATCCACAATCGGGTCAGCTGGGTTCTCTAACGAGTCGTGACCTTGCTGTCTTAGGTCAAGGCCGAAGCCTGCCGAGATAACATCGTCTGTGACTACAACCGGATTTGCATTATTCACTCCGGCAACAGGCTGGCCAAGGACACGAATCTGACCTGCCGAAGTTCCCGCCGCAAGCGCCGCGCCAGCAAATAGCGCAGCCGAGTATAAGGTAAGGTAGTTGAATTTTCGCAACATAGAATGATCGCACTATTGAGTTTTTTGTGATTAGTTGAGTTATGCGGCCCATGCCGCCATGAGGAATGTTGCAAGCTATTGTTTCGGACTGGTGGAGATCGGGTAACATTTTTGTCAAATCGGATCCAAGAGGCCTCTAGCTCTTCTTGGCGGTTGCGGCACATCATCAATGCCTCATTTCACGCGGTGCTTGAGGACCTGGGCACAGGAATGCCACCTACAGACGCTAGCTCTTGCAGGCAAGTGACCGACCCAGAGAATGTGTCAACTCAAGAACAACGATGCCGCAACGTCAATTTGCCGAAACGTTGCCTTGTTGCCATACCGTTGTCACAAAGGTATGCGACCGGTTTCACCCAGACCTATGCAACGCAATATGAAGACTCGATCGATTAGCATTGCCCCCGAAGTAACGGACTGTCGGAAGCCTGCGCCCAAGCGAGAGAGATCGCCGAGGTCACCCCAGTCGTTGCGATCAAGCGCGAATTCCCATGAAAGGTTCTCCGGTCTTGCGCATGGCAGGCTCGATCGGACCCAGAGTTTAATTCTGGCGGCGGTGAGATTTTGGGAGCTAAGGCGCGGAATCCCACCCACGGTTTGGTCGAGTATGCACGATGACCCGCGCAGCTGGACCTGTGAAGATCAATGATGGCGTGCGAGAAGTATAGCCTTGCCAGCGGGACTTGATCTTTAGAATAAGACGATTTTCCATCGCATGCTGGTCGAAGTCATCAAGGCTTACAAAGCGCAATACAAGGATCCTATCTCTTTTGAGCGCGATGTGATTGTGCAGGTGTTGCGCGAGGACTCTGAATTTCTGAACTGGTTCTGGTGTCGTGCGCCATCTGGCAACGAGGGTTGGGTGCACCGATCCTTCCTCGCTGACACCGCTGCTACCACAAAGACCACTCGGCCTTATTCAGCTCGAGAACTCACGGTAGATGGTGGCGAGTCGGGCACTATGATTGAATCCTTAGACGGTTGGACATACATCCGCCTCGATTCAGGCGTGGAAGGCTGGCTGCCGCAGAGCCACGTCAGGACAGTCGCCGGTTTCTAGCTGCTCTTCGCTGCGGTTTGCAGCAACCAATGGCCAAGCCTGGCTGTCGCTGGTTCCCTGTTCCCTCCAGGAAATTCATTCCGCCAAGGCTGGCTTGATGGCATGTGGCCGACTAAGAATCAGCGGGCCCCAAAGGTCATGTACCATCTGCCGTCTCGTCCATAGCAAGATTAAAGTTGTTCGCCGTCTTAACAGGCGTCGTCGGTTGATGGATCGCCCGCACTCATGATGGATTCTAGCCGTCTCCCTTGTAACCAAAGAATCCCCGGGAACGGATAATTTCTGCCACCTGAGCCGGCACCATTTCCGACCAGCTGTCGTCATTGTTAGCGATTCGTTTGAGGACGTCCCTCGAGAAAATGGACAGATACTTTGGATTAAAATTGTCAAGTTGGACAAAGCTACCCCGTCGAACGAGATAGTCGTAGAGGAGCTTGACCTCCGGTTTCACTTGGAGCGTTTCAATCGTTTCAAGCCTGTCTCCCGGGCTTCGCTGAAGCGGATAGACATAGACCTTCAGATCATTCTTGAAAAGGCGACCAAAGCTCTCAAGCGTGCCGCCTGGAAGCTGAGTGTAATACTTCTCCTCGAAGAGTTCGTAGACGCTTGGTACCCCAAGCACAATCCCGATGCGTTCCTTGGTGCGCCAGGCAAGATAGGCCGCGAGGCGATAGTATTCGAAGTAGTCCGAGATAAGAACGGTCATTCCGCAAGCGGAAAGGAGTTCGGCGCGGGCAAGAAAGTCCCGCCGGTCGACCTCCGTGCCTCCCGCCAGAAGGTTTCTCATGGTCAATTCCATCAGCGGCAGGACTGGCTTGTCCGCCACGGCTGGGTCTTCCTTGAACTTCTTCAAAGCACACTCGATCATGTCGATATTAACTAGCGTCGTGGGCCGGAAGCTTCCGCGTTCGACCAGGACCGCCTTATTGTGCAAGACATCGGACGGCTGAAGGACTTCACGATTGGAACCAAACATCGCCGCACCACTCAGTCCTAACTGGACAAGCTTTAGCGCCATGATGCGATTGTCGATATTGCGAAATTCGATTCCGCTTAATTCGAACATGTCGATCTCGATGCGGCCAACCGTCAGCTTGTCGAGGAGGGATTCAATCAACTCCTCTGGCACATGATTTAGAAAGAAAGCGCCGTAGCAGAGATTGACACCCACGATGCCAAGCGCTTCCTGTTGCAAGGAAGCCTCCTCATCCAGCATTCGAACATGCATCACGACCTGGCTCGGCTGATCGTTCGCCCGGCTTTGAAACTTAATCCCCATCCACCCGTGGCATTCATTGCTTCCGCGGTAGCTTCGAGCGACAACCGTATCGGCGAAGGCGAAAAAAGAAGTGTTATCGCCGCGCTCTCTTCCCAGTCGTTCCACATCGAGATCGAACTCTCGATCAAGCATCGCTTGTAATCGACCGCGCGAGACATAGCGCTCGGCATGACCATAGATCGCGTCGCTTACTTTCATGTCGTAGGCCGACATGCTCTTGGCGATCGTCCCGGCAGCACCGCCGACGCGGAAAAACCAACGCACCACCTCTTGTCCGGCACCTATCTCCGCAAACGTTCCATACCAGCGCGGATCTAGGTTGATCCTTAACGCCTTCGAATGAGTATCAATCGTTTCTTCTCTCATCGCGGAACCCTTTGCTAACGATCATATGCGGACTTGTCAGTGCCAACTAACTCCCCAATCGGGCTGACGCAATGGACCCGCCTCCGCGTCTAATGCAAGCCGAGTACGCAAAAAACGAGGAACAGCAAAAAGGCCGCCTCCAAGGAACATGCATGCAGGCAGAGTGAGCACCCAGGCGAGCAAAATGTTTCGCAACGTCTCCTTTTGCAGGCCCGAGTGATCTGTTGACTTGGTGTTCCGTTGCCGATGAAGCGGTCCGGGCTTATTCGCTGATCGGATCGTTTAGCGCCGCTCGTAGCTCAGCAACGAGTTCCTGCGGCGTCCAGCGATTTCCCGGGAACGATCGACGCAATCGAAATTATGATCAAGGACCGCGGCGCGGAGATTATGCACTATCTGGCCGTTTACCTTTGTAAATTGCAGCCCGGTGGCATTCGCTAAGTACTTAAGTTGATCGTCGGGAACCGCGGCGAAAGTCCAATGCGGCGTTTGAGCTCGATAGGAGGCTGCCGTTTGATGGAGATGTTCCGGACCATCATGAACGGGATCCGTACTAAGGCTAAGGAGCTTAACCTCGCTTTCCAACCCGAGACGCTGAAGAAGGCTTTCGACATTTTGAAAGTTACTGTTCATCAACAGGCAGTAGCTCGGCAGAAGACAGCCAAGATAGATAAAAGAAATCGCCGGCGCATGTCGGAGCTACGTTTATCCGGCTATGTGGCAGGCTGATGGAGTTGAGATCACATTCACGCAAATCTACGGAGCTGAGGCTTTCGCGCTTGATAGCGCGCGTCACTTAGAACCCTTCGAAATACGCTTTGTCTGCCATGAGATGACACGCCCCGACGCGCGAAAGTTGCACATGTCGATAATCAGACACAATCGGTCGTCTAAATGTTACAAAAGACTCTTCGACGGCCAGGCTGACTTCGGCTACTCCGAATTTGTGCGGCCACGAAAGTCGAGTTAGCGCCGCCCTAACTCTCTGTCCGCACCACCACGCATCGTAATTCCGACATGAAAACGATTAAATTCCTGGCCAGCGGTATCTTTTCCGCCGCCTTGCTTCTATCTGCGATCACAATCGAGGGAGATTGCCCGAGCGACGGCCCGCCGTCTCAGTTCCCACCTGACCGTGAGTGTTTTATCGGTTTTCGCGCCTTGAATGACCCGGGCTCGACCATCGATTATCTTATCGACATTGGCTCGGCCAGCCAGTTTGAGACCGGTGGCACTTGTGGGAGTGGCTGTACCTTGGATCTTGGCAACATTGCCGCTGATCTGGCATGTCAGTATGGGGCCGACTGGTTTTCGCGCAACGATCTCTTGTGGGCCATGGTCGGCGCGGATGAAGGAGGAGGTGTCGACCCCGAGAACACCCTCTTTACGAGTAATCCGGATTCGGATCCTTACACCACAGATTCTCCCGCCGGCCAAGGCATCCCGGCCAACCTCATCAATTCGATGTACGCTGCGTATACGGGCATTAACACAACTGTGAATAGCAATCAGCACGCGATATTTCAGGATATCGTCGAGATCGCAAATAATTATGCCTCATTTCAACCCGGCGGCGTAAACACATTTGGCGGCTTTAGCTTTGCGTTTTTCGATCCACCGAATGAAGGGACGCCTGGCCAAATTCTCTATGTTAACCGACTGATACCTACGACGGGTACCACCCACGGCCCAGGAGACCCTCTCGGCTGGCTGCAACTCTCATCTGGCGGGCAGTTCACTTTCCAGCCTAATGGTGTGCCGACGCCGACGCCAACCCCGACACCCACTGCGACGCCGACTCCTACTGCAACGCCAAGTGTTACTCCCACTCCGACAGTAACGGTCACTCCTACTCCGACCGTCACACCGACTCCAACTCCCACGCCGACCGCCACTCCGCCAACGGGCGCGCTGGGTAACATATCCACCCGCGCGTTCGTCGATACGGGCGACAATGTTCTCATTGGTGGCTTTATCATTTCCGGCACCGTGCCTAAAAACGTAATTGTCCGCGCCATTGGCCCGTCGTTGCCCCTGACCGGTCCGCTCCTGGATCCCACCCTTGATCTTTACAATTCCTCGGGACAAATCATCGCTTCGAACGATAACTGGAAGGATCAGCCCAATGAGCAGGATATCGTCAATAGCCAATTGGCCCCCACGAACGACAAGGAATCGGCCATTCTGATGATCCTAAGTCCTGGGGCTTACACCGGAATTGTGCGGGGAACCAACAACAGCACCGGTATAGCCTTAGTGGAAGTGTATGACCTTGACGTCGCCGGTGACGCCCGGCTGGCGAACGTCTCCACGCGAAGCTTCGTGCAAACAGGTGACAATGTCATGATCGGGGGACTGATCGTCGTCGGCGGCAGCCCGCAAAAGGTGCTGGTGCGCGGCCTTGGTCCTTCGCTTCCAGTGGCTGGCAGCTTGCCGGATCCGATTGTCGACTTATACGATGGTCAAGGCACGCTGATCGGTTCGAATGACAATTGGAAAGATACTCAAGAATCGGAAATAACAGCTACGACTCTCGCTCCAACAAAAGACGCCGAATCAGCCCTCATTCAAACGCTCGCACCCGGCGCCTACACCGCCATTGTCCAGGGGAAGAATGGGACCAGCGGCGTAGGCCTGGTTGAGTTTTATACGTTAGCTCAATAAGATTAATCTTGGGCTTACTTCCCCAGCTCAAAGTGGAGAAGAGCGATCACTTAGAGCTAACCCCTGCTCTGCCGTTACACCTAGTCACATAACTGTGACTTTCGGTCCGCCAAACGTTACAATTTTCCCGTCGCAAGGCTCAGACCAGGTTAGTAGAATATCCCGCGGCTAGATGGTAATCAGCCATCCTCACCAACTCAATAAATAAACCACTACAGCAGTATCTAGACTTGGCATGAAACTACTCAAATTAATGACAGGCAGTATCCTCGTCCTCGCTCTTGTCGGGACGGCTCAGGCGGCAACCACAATGCGTCTTACTGGCTCTACGGCTTTCCGTAGCAACACCCATACAGCAATCCAAAACATATTCGATGCCGGCACGGTCACCTTTGCCTACCTCGATAATGCCGGCGGCACAGCGACCATTAGCAATACCAGCGCCGCGATTTTCAAAGGTAACATCGCCGGCGTTGCCACCACGATCAAGACCCATTGGTCGGGCTCGGAAGCGGGCATCCAAACCGTTGCCGGCTCGCCTAACTTCACCGTCAGCTATTTCGACGATACCACGGCAACTCTGCCGCCGCCGGGCAACAAGCTCCCCAATGGGACGGCTCTGACGGATAGCTCTGTTCCTGACGTGGCGATGTCGGACACGTTTCAATCGTCGTCGCTTTTCCACGGCACCGTCAATGGAGTTACCTACCAACAGCTCAATAAGACAAAAAAGACGGCCGGTTTGCCTGCCGGACAAGTGGTGGGCGTGGTTCAGTTCGAGTTTGTTGCGAGCAACAGTGCGCCCGGTGATTTCACTAATATGACTTCGCAAAACGCACGTGATCTTTGGTCCAACGGCCACGTTGCCCTCTCGCTCTTTACCGGAGCTGCGGGGGACGAAGGCTTTACCGTTTACGCTACGGGTCGCGATATCGATTCCGGAACGAGGTTGACCGCGCTGGCGGAGACAGGGCTTGGCGCGCTGGCGACGGTGAAACAATACGAGCCTGAGAAAGGCGGAGTTCGCGCGACGACCTGTTGCGGAGCGCTCGATGCGCCACCCTACTCTCTTGAGCCAGGAATGGTTATCAATGGGATTACTGAACCAATCGGCGATGGCGGCTACAGCAGCGGTGGCGATCTCTCCAATGGCATCTCGAACACCACATCCGGCAGCACATGCTTCGCGACCTATCTGGGCTTGAGCGACGCGGGGACGGCCATTACTAACGGTGCCCACGCTCTCACTTACAATGGAAGTTCCTACAGCGTAGCCGCCGTTCAGGAAGGACAGTACACCTTCTGGGGCTACGAACACCTGTATTATCGCGATACCACTCTGGCCACGGTGAAGACCGTTGCCGATAAACTGGCCCTGCAAATCTTCAATACCGATGCGCCGGTACCACATTACAACGACATGAAGGTCAGTCGGAAGACAGACGGCGGCATCATCACGCAGAACTTCTAGGAGTCCAGAAAACGAGAACGTCCCAATCAAATTCGATTTGATGTCCTACAGCTGGTGCGGATCGCAAGGTCCGCACCAGTTTTGGCTTCAAGGAACCCCGAAAATCTCATGAGCGTTACAAAGTTAGAAGTCATCCTCTCTGGGTTGCTCGTTTTGATTGTCTGTGAGGCAGGCTATCATCTGCCTGGGGTTATAGCCTCTTACTTTCAAGGACCGCTTGTCAGCCCACCGATGTCCAGCGCGCCCGCGACGGTAGTTGCCGACGTAACGCCTGTTACCTATCCTTCTCGGCCCGGGGCATGGGCAAGAGTCCCATCCGCTGAGCAAGAAAATAAGAGAGTGGAGAGCCTCTTACAAGATCCTAGTCCTACCGAAGACACCAGGGCGGAAGAGCGCGACGAAGTCGCGATGCCACTTGTGTTAGTCGATCCGCCGGAGGGGCTGTTAACCTCTCAGGAGCAGGTGGCCGCATTTGACATGTTACGCCAGCAGTTCGCGGAATCGTTGTCCGCTTTCGCCCAGGATCCCAGCACGCCAGAGTACCGCGGTCGATGGCTGGAAGCTCAGGAGACGCTCGACGAAGAGTTTGCATCTTTGTTTGGCATCGAAGCTTACAATCAACAGCAGAACGCAGCCCTGCGTGCTGCAATGCAGCCTCAGCTGGCAGCTCAGCGCAGTGATCGGTAGCCGGGGAAACTGGAGCCAACTGTTGGGCCACCGCGACTGCAGGGTACGACCTTTGCGCATTCCTCCGAGATATTTCAAAACGCTCTCGTTTACTCAAGAAACTTGAGTAGCGCCTCGGTTGTCTCTCTTGGCTTTTCTTCCAAAATCCAGTGACCAGTGTTTGGCAACACGATCACAGTCGCGTTATCGGCAACGAGCTTTGCTTGTTCGCCCAGCTCCTTGCCTAGCGACTTCTCGCCGCCAATCGATAGCACCGGCATGGTTAGTTTTGTTTGCGCAAGCTGCGCGAAGTCTTTCGCGAGTTGCGGCCAGGAAACGAAGTAAGTCCACGCAGCGCGCATTCGACCCGGTTTCGAATACGCGTCCGTGTAAGCTTTCCGATCTGCCTCCGGAATCGAATGATTCTTGTCGGCGGCAAAGACGTTCCAGAAATACTCGAAGTAAGTTCGCTCGCGTCCCCGCACGAGTTTTTCGGGATACTCACCGTTGAAGCGAAAATGCCAGACATGCGGATCGTTGTAGATCGCTTCCCAGCCGGGCACGCCGGGTAGAAATGCATCCATCAGCGCCAGCTTCTCGGTTTCGTTAGGAAACTTCGCTGCATACGCGTAAGCCACCATTAAACCGATGTCATGTCCGACCACGCGTGCCTTCTCTATCCCTAACGAACGCAGGAGAGCGTGAATCCGTTCCGCCCCTGAAATCATGTCGATCTTGTCCGAAGGTATCGACGAATCGCCAATGCCGGGAAGATCGGGAGCAATGACGGTAAACTTTTCCGCCAGTTTTGGGATGAGTGGCCGCCACATCCGCGAAGTCTCAGCATACCCGTGCAGCAAAAGCACGGCCGGTCCCTGCCCCGCCGTGAGGTAATGTAACCGCACGTTGTCGATCTTCGCGTCGCGTGCAGCGATCGGCTCTGCGGCTTGAATGGAACCGAGCGCAACGACTGCTGCAATCCAATAATAGAGTGAGCGCATGCGCAAAGTATGACAGCCGCGGTGGTGGATTCCAATCCCGGTCTTACTCGCAAGACCGAAAGACTTCTCCGCAACGCCAGCGCTTTCCGACCGCCTTAGCCTTCTCAGCTGGATCTGGTTAGGCGTTGCTGTCGTTTGGGATCAGTCGGAACCATGCTCGGAAACAATGCTCCTAATAGGTGACATCATATTGGTAATTCCGCAGCAACCAGGCAGACGTCATCGATTAAAGGCGAACCCCCGACAAATCGGTCAACCCTGGATAGCAGTCGCATTCTCGCGTTCGGTCGGCACTGACGCCGCTTGCATTCCAGACGCTACATGACGCTGCGCGAGACGTCTTGTGACATTTTCGCGACACAGCGCTCGAAACCAACGCAGTCACGAGCATTGTTTGCAATCAATACGCCTGCTCGGACGCCGGCATTTCGACTCTAACCCCCACGTCGATGGTGACGAGATTCGGACCGCGCCGCATTCGCGTAGAACTCATTTGTTTCCGTGCCTGATTCCAAGCACCTGCCTGGATTGCCTGGTCGGCGGTTTCTGGCTCGACTGGCCTGGTAACCTTGATACTTTCGTGAAACGCCTGTCTTCGCAGCCTTGGCGCAACCTTTCAAGCTTTCTTTCGTCTCGCAGGCTCCAACCAAGCTTACATTCGTTAGTCAATCTTCAGTCACGGTCGGGTTGCCATGATGGGTCTTCGATCTCTGATGTAAGGCAGCCCCGAGCAATGTCAGCGGCACGAGTGAGACCAGGAATGTCAGGTGATACCAAACCGGAAACTTACTCCAGAGCAGGTAGTGATCAGGAACGAAAAGGCCAAGCAACACAACTCCAGTGAGCATAGCTGCTCGCATCCGGCCGTTTCCAATCCATGCGGCGACAAATCCGGCCGCGAGAGAAGAGACGGCACCCAGGGCCAGCCGGGCGAGCTTCATCGTCAAGGTAAAATTAAAGGCGGTTTCGGCCTCATGGTAGTGCGGCCAGGAGGTGCGCAGAGGCAGATTTAGGACGGTGGCGACAAAGATCCACGTGACCAAGGCGGCGAGAACAGCGCCAATCGTCTTAAAGATCGAATAGCTGCCGGGGGGGCTGACAGGCTGCGAACGTGTCGAAGATACGGTTTCCATATTGGTTTAATTGTAATATTATAATTGAAATATGAAAGCAGAGTTTTTTGTTCTTGGCGCGCTTCACCGCGGCGACCTGCACCCCTATGAAATTAAACGCCGGCTCAGTAACGCCCTGGTCGAGTGCTACACCGACGTCGACGTTGGCACCCTTTATTATGCCGTGCGGAAACTGGTCATCTCGGGGGATATCGCACCGAAAACGAGACAGAAGGTTGCCCGCGGCGGCGAACGCACGATTTATCGGATCACGCCGCAGGGCCGGGAACGGTTTCAAGCGCTCTTGCTCGAGCAATTTCGGGAACAGGGAACCGTGGCACAAACCATCTATCCGGCTCTGCTTTTTCTCCATCTCGCCCAACTGCCAGCCGTAGCCGAGCTCTTGCGTGAGCGCCTGCGCCAGGCCGAATCCGCGATCGCAAAGATCAGGACGATGAAAGAGCAGTTCGGCGCCGTTCTAGGAAGCGGCAATCGTCATCTGATGGATCACCTCACTGAGGTCCGCCAACTCGATCGGCGATGGTTGCGGCAGTTGCTCAGCAAGGTGCAAACCGGAAAAGTTCGAGCACCTCAGCCTCATGCAATCAAGCGGCTCGAGTCGCTCTCGGCGGGTGCGAAGCACAATGCGCGCTCAGATAAAACCATCAGGCGACGAAAGGCGCAGATTTGACTCCTGCTGCCGAAATGACGAATTCGGGATAAAGCTCGTCAAGACTTCTTGCGAAGCCGCTGTTGGTCATCCTGGCTATCGTCGTCTTCGCCTCCCCCGTATCCCAGGACCTCAACCGTTACGATGGAGGCGACTTCTTCCTGTGTTTGGCTGCGCGCTTGCTGGGTTGCTTCATTCGCTGCACTCGTGGTAGCGCCAACGGTACTGGAAGCGGACGTAAGATTAGCGATGTTAGGTGCCAGGATAACCGGCGTACCGACGCTGGTTCCAGCCACTTGAATATTATTGGCATTCAAGATCAACACCGCCGAGATGTTCAAATTCCCTGAAACCCGAATCCCCGCATCACCAGCATCAACAGTTCCGACAGGAGCGACAAGGTCGACGTCACCCGGCGGCACGCCCGTAACACTCTCAAGCACACCTATTCCACCGCCGGTCGCCAGTCCGGCCAGGTCTGTCTGCACGTCGGCACTCTGCGGGTCGATCAGCACCCGGGTCGGCGGCGCAGCCAGGACGGTCTTGGAAGCAGCTCCCGCTGCAATGTTACCCTCCGACGAGTAGATAATCTCATTTCCGCCCCGCAAAGTGAAAATGCGCGAGGTGCCGAGGCTGACGTCATCCTGAGCAAAGATAGAAATATTGCCACCGTGCTCAGTCAGAATGCCCTGATCCACGGCCTGGTTCTGCCCAACATCGAAACCAACCGTAACAGCGCCACCTGGCGCAAAGAGATTAATGGCCCCACCGTTCTGAGTCTTGATTTCGCGCGAGGTAAGCGAGATATCTCCGGTCCACTCGTCGCCGGGGAAGAGCGCGGCAATGGCGCTAATTGCCGAGTCAAAGTTATTAAAGCCAGGACTGCTGGGATCATTATGGTCGCGGCCTGCGTCGCGCAGAACCAGATAAAACACGTCCAACGCCATCTGATCCTCTCGCTCAGAAGAGAGTTGGGTGAAGGCAGTCCAGATATCGGCGTCGCTCGAGCCAGTCATACCCAGTAACATACCCGTGTCGGGCAGGTAACGCGCAGCCTCGACAGGCGCGGAGTCCGGGTTAAGGAATTGCGCGATGAAACTGCCAAAGCCAAGCGAGCTTTGACTTAATTCTGACGCAACGCCTATACCGGAGCCAGCGACAATGTCCGCCCCCGTAAAAGGCAGGTAAGGGTTGCGTCCATTGCCAATGCTGGTGATACCTACTGCCGTTCCGTCAGGGTTATTATCGCCAATACCCAGGTCGAGGTTTCGTCCCGCCAATACTTCAAGCGTCCCGGGTCCGCTGACTTGCACATCGCCAGCCAGGGGCGACTCATCAAAGTCGAGCGCATTGCCGGGAGCAATCGCTGCCGAGCGCAGGGACGAATTCGGATCATACAAAATCATGTCGCGGCCGGCCGCGACGACAGTCACGTCCGACGATTTGTTATTTTGAATGTAAAAGGCATCATCGGTTATATCCTCGCCAGATACGATTCGGGCTGTCTTGGCTGAGAAGAGAGTAAGTCCGGAGATATCACCGGTTGACGCATAAACGTGGACCGGGTCAGCATCATTCAGATGTAGCAGTCCCGCAGTATGAAGGGCCTGCTTTGTTTGCAAAACTCCAAAAAGTCCTTCGCTTGAGCCCGATTCAGTAAAGTGCTGATCGAGAAAGCTCAGGAAACCTGTTCCGGTGACCCTCGCCAACGCGGTGTTCGTCCCCACCACGGTTTGATAAGCAAAGGGCGAAGCCACGCCGGGAATTGAACTTGGATCGGCGTCCGAAAGATTAATCGTGCTCGCCGCCCAGGCCTTGGTGTCGACGTCATTGATTGTCGTTTCGCCGTTGACCTGTAAGCCGTTGATCGCCCCGCTCGCCGCCAGATCCAGCGTGCCGGTGGCGGAAGGATAAAGACTTGCCCTGAGATTGAGGTCAATGTCTCCGCCGAAAGCGGACGCGCGCAACGTCGGCGGCAGTAACTCGGTCGCCGTGAGGAAGGCTGAAGCATCCGTCTCAGCACTGGTTAGCCAAGGTTGATAATAGGCCGCTGTATCGCCAGAGTCGGTCACGACAAGCTCATCCTGTAGCCAGGCTAGTAAGACTGAGGTTGTTCCGCCCACATCGGCCGCAGGAAGCGTAATAGTGTTGCGGAGAGTCAGATCGCCATCGAGCGAAGAAACATCGACCGCGCTCGTCGCCCCATAGGTGGAAAAGTAGGTCTTATACCAATAGGTATTTTGCAAACCGGGGGTGAGCAGAAAAGGATTAACAACCGGGCCGAGCAGAATGTCACCCGTCGCCTGGACCGTAAAAGTTCCCTTGCCAAGAAACAAAGTCGTTGGCAGCCATGTGTCGGATGGGAAGGGGTCTTCGTTTGTGATGATCGTTAGCGAAGGCGAGCGCGTGCTATTTGTATGGATGCTATCTCCGGCAGTTAACGTTCCGGCACCGCGTTCCACGTAATAAACTCCGCCATCAATATCATGCCCCGCTTGCACGGTCAGATTGCCACCGCCCAGCTCGACCAGCTTATTCGCGTCCGGAATCCCTTTCGGCGCCCGGGCATTGGTCGGAACCACCGCATCAACATTACTGACGTCATGTCCGGCTTTTAAGGTGACATTGCCACCGCCGAGCGCGCCGATACCCTCAAAGAAGTTACTGAAATCCACCCACCATGAGGTCGACGCGACATCGCCAAAGAGACCGAGACCAAACTGCCCGCTCGCGGGATCCACGTAACCGCGGCGATCGAGCCAACTCACGGGTAACTCTCGCTCCGAGTCAGGAATCAAGTTTCCGTTAATATCCTGAGTGAGGTGGACTATGTCATTTTGGGCAGCGATCGTCACATTACCACCACCGGCGCTATATTGTGCCGGGTAGACCGGGAAAAACCCGTCGGGATCAGAAAACACTTTCGGCGTATCAAATGTCCCGCCAAGGGTGGGATCACTTACCTGGCTACCGGCGGTGTAGATAGTGGCGAATTGATTGAGCAGCTGTAGGTCTCGGCCAATTGACACGTCGATATCCCCAGTCCCCGTTCGAATAACCTGGTAGTGACCCTCCAAGGCTGAGTCGGAGCTCGTCGAGCCAGGAGGATTAGCGATATTGCTTCCGCCATCCACGCCAATCAGCAATGAGCCCGCTGTATCACTAAGGTTCGTCAGCGGCTGTAACCGCCGAAAGTCAGCCGCGCCGAAGTCTGCTCCGGTGGCAATACGAAATGACCATGACTCCTGTGTCGTTCCATCCGCAAAGCGCGGCAGAAGGGTCTCCTTCCACGGTGCGAAGTTGCCGGAATCATCGAACGGGATGTCGCCGCCGCTGTCACCGAAACCGTCACTCAAGCTCCCATTCAGCGTGATTGATCCGCTGGCTCTTAGGGTCAGGATTCCCGGCTCCACACCGGCGAAGATCTGGTTGCCGGAATAATCGTAAAGAAAGTTACCGTTGTTATCGACGACCGCTTTGACTGTGCCAAAGCGCCAGGTTGAGAGATCCCAGTCATTGTTCAAGACGAGGTCACCTTGCGAGTTATCGATTTCTTCACCCGGTCTGACATGGAAGGCAGAGGCCAGGCCCGGGTTATTCGCCAGGAGGCGCGCTTGAATCGCAGCGGCATTTCCTTCGAAGGCAGTGGCATTTGCCAGTGCGGCCGGTTCGAAGTCATCTATCGTCGCTACGCCCGGCGTGGCAGCATCCTGAACGAAAAACCCTTCGGCTACGATGCCACTGGCATTCCTGATAGATCCAGCTATCGGATCAATCGCCAGGTCGGTCGCATCTGAATTCTGAGGTGCACGCAGATGTAGCGTGCCGCCGACGCCATTTGCGATCGAGAGGTCAATAGTCGAGTTGGCGGCTACACTTACTTTGCCATGAGTAGTTTCGAGAGAGATAGCCCCGCCCTTGCCGGCCGCATCGAGCTGCTGCCCAGCTGCCGTGAGCAGAGATCCAGATGAAAGGGCAACATTACCGTATGCTTCCAGGTCGATATTACCGCCTTCCACGCCTGACGCATCTATCTTCCCAACTACGGTGATTGATCCCGCATCAGCGGAAAGATTAAATGAGTGCACAGACGTCTCGCCGTCGACAGTTACATCGCCAGTGCGCACACGAATCGAGCGTGCGAGGGAAAACGATCCCGCATCCAGATAGCGATCGAGCGGTGCGAGCGTGGCCAGGACTCCGGTGTCGAGCGAGAAGCTGCCGTTCTGCCCGCCTTCTCCACCCTGGCCAAGAAGGGTCCCGCCTGACAGAAGGAAACCTGTCGGAGCACTAATCGCCAGCGAGCCGGCATTGCCACCGCCCGGCTGCGCCGCCACATCAATAAGACTACCGGGAGGGACAAGAACATAGCCGTTATCCGAGCTAAGACTTACCGCTCCACCGTTCGTATACTTGGTTAAATCAAAAAAGCTTTGGGCCGTGCCAGAGACATCGATTGTCCCGTCGGCCAGCACATTGCCGCTGATCGCATGCAAGTTCACGACGCCGCTTGGGAGCCGAATAATTCCATCGGCGGTCACATTCGCTCCGGTCAAAGTCAGGCTCGCTCCCAGTCCACCCACAATCGATGTCGTAGGTGGCGCCGCGGATGGCGACATGGTCAAATCGCCTCCGGCCGTGATGCTCTGAGACGCCCCGCCCGCGCCAGTTATCAGCGGCGCAATGATGTTCACATTTCCTTGAATCGTTAGGCCGCCGAGATCCTCCATCAGCACGCCGCTCGAGGCTGCCAGGCTCAGGTTACTATATTGGTCCACCGCAAGCTGATTGGCGCCGATGGTAATCGTGTCTCCAGCAAACACGAGACCGCCCGCGGGACCGGAAATAGCTCCGATGGGAGCGCCGTTTGCGGAGTTATCAAGAACGATATCCTTCGCCCGAAAGAATACCGTTCCTCCAAGGTTGTTAAAGCCGCGAATTTCGGCGGCGTGCAGCGCCAGGCTTTCGAGTGCAGGTTGCCCGTTGGAATCCAGTGCGCCTAATTCACCGATGCCATAGATATCGAACGACGAATAACTCAGCAAGGAAAGCGTCTGAGCCGAGGCTTCGATGTTTTGTAAGACCGAGGAATAGAGAGTAAGACCAGAACCGGCGTTCAGTTCTCCCGGATTCGAAAGAACGAGACTGATTTGTCCACTATTCAGTGAAACACTGTTCCCCGTTAGCGTGGCGCTCGGTTCTATGCGCATTGCACTGCTCGAATCGAGAACAATCGATTCCCCGGCGATATGCGCATTTTCGGCAACTACCAGGTTGGGGGCCGAAGAAGAATCGACGCCACTGCGCATGGTTTGCGCATCTGGATCACTGGAGACACGGAGCAACACGCCGTTGCCACTCCCGGGCGTGGTCTCGTCGCCTAGCAATAAAGTTTCGGCCGGGGCAGCGAGCGTGCCTTCCTGGTCAATTTCAGAGCGGGGATCAATGGCTATGCTGTTATTTGCCACGAGGATCAGATCAGGACCGGTTAAGGGCGAACCATAGTTATCCACCGTCACGTTACCTGTCGTCACCGTAACCAACGATCCGTCCGAGTTGGATTGCCTAAACCCTCCAACCAACAAACTATCCGCCCCGAAGGTACTCAATTCGTGTGGATCGAGGGTTAAAACACCCGGTCCACCGTCTTCCGGTGAGATCAGAATGTCACTCGGACTTGAGATATCTACCAAGCCTCCAAGACCTCCGGCCGGCGCCTGCGAAGTCACTTTGCCGTTGAGATTCATCGTGCTGGTGGCAGCCAGCACCAGCTCGCCGGAGTCAATCGGGAGTCGCGGCACGGGAAGATCATGCGAATCCGCGCCTTGAAAGAGAAAGTTGTTAGCCGAGAAAGTCTGATAGGTGGCACGAGATTGGACCACCGTTTGGGATGCAATTTCAAAGAGAGAGTTCAGCGGTTGTGCCGGTCGCAAGCCTCCCAGATCGTTAAAGCGATAGCCTGAAACGAAACTTGAACCGTCCAATTGCAACGCCCCCGCTGCCGGCGCGCCATCCTTAGGTGTAATTAAGAACGCTCCCGGTAACAGTGCGTAGCGGGCTGGCAATAGTGTATAGCTCCCGGCTGCAAGGCCGCTGCCGGCGTTAAGATATACTTGGTCGCCGACTGATAGCTCGGTGTTGGAATAGAGAGGATCAAAGGGAACATAATCAAACTGATATCCGGGCACCACGGCGAAGCTTGATGATGAGTCGAGGATATCTACGGTCCCACCTACGCCCGGGACAAACCTATAGGTCAGCAGATCGCCCCCTCCCCGGAGGTCAATCGACGAATTGGCCTGGTCGTCAACATTCACCGCGGCGATATTGATGACCTTACCGGGCACGCCTCCCGTGGTAATATCAATGCCAGCAGGATCGATCCACGATGTACCATGGGGGTTCGTGCCGTAGGGTACAACCAAGGACTGACCGGTCACAGGATCGACGGCTGAAACGGAGCTCACACTGTTCCCGCCGACCGTGAGCCGTTGCGTCGCGGCAAAGGGCTGATTCGAAATCGGATCTATCGGCGACGGTGCGAGAACGCCATCACCGATATTGATCTGGCCGAGTGGCGCCCGCAACACGCCATCCTGGTTGATGATTGCAGCATAGAGATTCAGTTCGCCGCCAGCCGAAAGCGGCAGCGGGCGACTCCCGGAAGCCTCAATATTAACCGAACCAGGATAGGTTATGCCGTCGAAGACATAGTTAGCCGCTGAGATATTGAACGTGACTGCCGTCGGCGGATAGATCTGCCCAGCGGTCAGCGAGATGACTCCCGCAACGTCCAGAGTGCCGTCGCCGCGGATGTCGCCATCGGCTGCAATAAAGTTGGCTGCGCCAATATTCTGGAGCGCGAGGTTTCCTATGTCGATAAGTCCACCATGAACATTCAGCACGCCTGTCCCAGTTGTCGGCGACAAGTAAAACGGCTGCCCAGCCACGGTAAAGGGCGGCACCGGGGCTTGTGGAGACATGGGAGGTTGAAACGAAGTACCCAATGCCACATAAGGCGCGTCCAGATTGACAGCCCCATCGGCATAGATCACTCCGCTCGTCCCAAGCGTCAACTGCCGATTAGCCGTTAGCGTTACCGGACCCGAAAAATCTACCGTTCCTTTAATTATAACTGAATCGAAATCAGGGCTCTTGAGAGTACTGGCCGCGAAATGACCCAAACCGTCGATGGGTTGCCCTTTTGCGTTCAACACAGGACGACCGATTGCGCTCGATCCCGGTGGCTGCAACACAGCCGGCATAGTCGGTCCGGTTTGTGTAATCATCATCGTAACATCCAGGGGCGTTGGTGGAGTCGCCGTGTCTGGCGGATAGAACCGGCCGGAGGAAATCGTAAGGTCGCCACCTAGGGCTGACGACCCGCCAGCGGCACCGAGCAGTGTCGAATCGACAAACAACTCCTGACCACCGCTAAGGTTGATCGAACCGGCGTTGCTTTGGACGACGGTCGCGACGACCGGGCTCGAGCCAGGGCTATCGCTCGGGGCAATGCTGCTGTATTCTGGAGCAAGATCCAGAATACCACTCGTACCTGAAACATCGAGTAATGCTCCTGCTTGCGCGACGATATTCCCGGAAACAGCTATCGAACCGCCGGGTAAGACAGATCCAGTACGAAAACCCAGCGGATTCGGTGTGAGAACAGTCGTCCCCGCGACTGACAAAACACTCCCAGCGGCGAGGTCAACCGTGGGCAAGGCCATCGATTGATCGGTGAAGAGCAGGCTGGAATTCGTGGCGCCGCTAATCGTAATGCTACCGCCCGGAGCTGTGATGGACCCAAAGACCGCTACGGTATCGCCGGTCAATGAGACATTACCGCTCGCGCCCAGCGACAGCGAACTTCCAGATCCTACGACCAAGTCCCCGCGACTGACAAGGTTGCCATTAAAAGTGTCTCGTACGCCTGGCGCGTTGAGTGCGAGACTTGCCGGAGCACGAAGCGCCGCCGGCAAGACGGTCGGAGTCAGACTCACAGGGCCGTCATCCCCACTGAACAGCCAGCTTTGCACCGTCGGCGAAATGACTGTGCCATGCGTGACTCCAATTCCCGGTATATATTGCCCTGCTTGATCGGCGGCCTTGCCGAAGCCAGTCAGTGTGAAGTTACTAAACCCGCCACTGTCAAAGAAAGCGGGCTGTAGTGTTAACGTGTCTGTCTGCGCCGACTGACCACCGATCTGAATAAGCGGCGCGAGAATTGAAAGGGAGCCGCCGTGCTGACTTCCCGCGTAGCCGCGCAAGGTTGCTCCGAGTTGGAGATGACCTCCAATTACGGAAGGGATGTTTGGATCCTGGCCAGCCGTAATCGCAATGCTTCCACCATCACCAAAGTCAGGCTTGTTAGCCGCGGTCACCTCTACCCCGCCGGAAACGTCGATGCTGCTGCCTACTTTCAGAACCGTGTTATAACCATTAATCGCGACAGAACCGCCGTTCGTCACCACTGGCACCGTATCTGATGTCGTGGTGTCCAGCCGGTCATCAATGATCAGACCAGAGACGTTTAACGCTGCCGTACTGCCAAGAGTAAAATGGCCTCTGGTCGCGTCCGCCGGCGGTGTTTGCGCGCCCTGAATGATTTTCAGCATCGCTAACTCGTAAGGAGAAAAATCGTAAGCCGAGAAGCTTAGATTTCCGCCAGGAGCCGAAACCTGGCCTTCTATGTCTACATTAGCTCCCTGAAGGGTAATCGAACCACCGGGTGACCCAGTCAGCCTTATGCTCGCCGGGACGACGATATCGCCATCGCTGTCGTTAACGGTCAGGTTTCCAAATCCATCGCCATTCACAAGGTCCGGCGAAAGGACGACGTTGTTTCTACGATCGCCATGCAAAGGCAAGGGCTTTCCGTAAAGGTCGAGACCGAAAGGGGCAGCGGACGGAAGTGTGGAGACGGCGTCGAAGGTGATTTTTGGCGGGGTTGGCGAAAACTCCTGAAAGAGCGGGCTGATCGGCTGCTGGGCCGCGAAAGTTAGAAACAAACTACTTGGAGCGGGAGCAGCGGCTTGCAAACGCGGCCCCAACACCGTGCTACCCAGCAAATTCCCGTCCAGCGCGACTCCGGGCGCGGTGAGGGAGATTGTGCCGCCGTTTCCTCCCTGAGTATAACCAGGCTCAAAGTGGCTGTTGGTCCCGAGCGGGTTACCTATCGTTTCCACGATCCCCCACTTAGGATGAACCTTCTGAAATCCCGAGTAGATACCATCGTAGATACGGTCCGGCGTAGCTTGTGAGATATCATAGATCCGTCCGTCGGAAGTGACCTGCGTGGTCTGGATGACACCGCCTTGGTAATCGATCCAACCCCCGGAAACATCAATCTTGGAGCCGGGCTGCATGACTACCGACTCTCCAGCAGTCAGACTGACAGTGCCGCCGCCGATGGTCAGCTGTCCAACGTTACGCTGGATAAGATTCACGTAGCCGGATACATCGGCAAAAGGCGTTCCAATCCAGGTGTAGCCTCCCTGGCCGTTATTCAACGTAGGATCCCACGGCCCATGCTGGCGAATGTCAACCTGGATAGTCTGACCCCGGAGCGGGCCGTTACGTTGCAGGGGAGAATCGGCTAATTCGGGCCCGAGCAATTGCGCGGAGATAACGTTGTCCAGGACTGAGGCCGTGACATCGCACGACCCTGAAACATCGATCAGCGCCCCAGGGTCGAGGTAGATCTGGCCCTCGGAATGTGTGAAGGAATAGCCCGCCGGATAAGAAATCCAGGTCCCGGCATCCACAGTTACATTCGCGCTTGGTGCAACAAGGAGCGCGTTATCCGCTAAGTGGATCGCCTCGCCCTGAAGGTTGGCCTGGGATTGAAGTGCGAGTTGAGTTCCGACGACGGTTTCACTACTCGACACCTCGGGCAAAATCTGAGTCACACTTCCAGGACCCAGCGTGATGGTGCCGGAAATGGAAGGATTGAAATGCGGCACGCCCACAACGAGCGACACAACCGTGTTGTAATCGGCCAGGAGGTCAATGCGGCCGTTGAGTGTTACGGAGGTGCTACTATCAATAATCCCCAGCTGATTCAGATTCTTACCGACCATGGTGACGTCGGCGCGCGGAGCCTCAAGCAAGCCGCCGTTCGTCACTGTGCCGCTGACCGGATCGACTGCGCCTACAAAGACATCAAGTCCGCGCAGGCTCGGATCGCTGGTCGCGTGCGCGGTTAATCCTACCTGTTGCCCGGCCGCGAGAATCGTTTGCCCGTCCGGCGTCGAAATCGTTCCGTCGCTGGTCACGTTAGGCCCAACCAGAACGATACGTCCGCCCACATGGTCCGGTGTGGTCGGGCTCGACAGCGTCGCACCTGGCTGCACGATGACATCGCCAATTCTCCCTCCGGGCGTATTCGGCGGCGGAGGCGGAGTAAAGGCAGGCATGGTTCCACCGTTGGGTAGAATGGGAATTGCCAGAGCGGAAAAAAGGAATTGGTCGTCGGGGTTATTGAGCAGTCCGCGATCAACCAGGTTGACATTGATCGGAAGGGACGATGCGACTAACGAGTGAAGGTTAACCTGCGATGACCCACCGAATATGATGCCATTTTGATTAATGAGGTAAACCTGCCCAAGTGCGTTGATCGAACCAAGGATTTGGGACGGAACTCCGAGCGGATCGTTTATGGTATTAAAGGCAATCCACTGACTAGCGTTTGCGCCACCGGCGGTTTGATCAAACGTGACCGTTGTATCTTTTCCGACATTAAAAGTCTGCCAATTCAAGAGGGCTTGTTGCGCGGTCTGCTGAATGTCCACGTTGGTCAGTCCATTACTTACCGACTGAGCGGGCAGCGTCGCACCGGTCCAGAGACTTGGATCTTCGTTCGTAGTCGGATGGGCCAGGTCTTTGGGTACTCCGGGAGCGACCTGTAGCCCGCCGGGCACAAGGCCATTCGGAACATTGGGTAACGTCGCCCCGGGGTGATTTGGGTCGAGTCCCAAGTTGGGCGGCCCATTGCGCGCCAGGTTGCGAGCCGTTGTCTGCATCGCCTGAACTGCCTGCAACGCCTGCGCGGCTCGTGCCAGCGAGTCACCTGGGTTCGCACCCGAAGATAACGAAGCGGCCGGGGTAGTAGTTCGGGACGAACGTGCAGGCGAAGCCCCGCTAACCATCCCTCCACGAAGGATATCGCCAGCCTCCGTTGTCAGGTTGAGGCCAATGATCAGGCAGGAAGTTAGAAAGAGCACAAAAAAGTGCCGTATCCTGGCCTTCCATTCCCACCTCGAGTTATAGGTCTGCAGAGGCATCAGAGTGATATCACAACCGTTGGTCTCGCAAGATAGCTGCGGTAGACCGCGGGGAGATTGCACATTACCCTCGCCTCCGGCTGGTGAAGCTGCAACGGTGGCTTTGTAACGATTACGTCAACTAATTCCAGGCTTGTAACGCATGAATCGATTGCCATCTCCTCACGGCTGAATTTTCGAGTTAGAATCACGCCCGTTTGACCTTGTAACCTCATGACTCGCAGCATCCTGGGCAGTCTTACCGCGCCCGGAGTTCTTGATTTTCTCGTCCGCCAGCTTGTCCTCATAGTCCTGGACAAGGTTCTCCAGCTTGACCCGGGTAACACCAACGAATGGCTCTTTGGCGGCCAGCGCATCGCCCAGCCCAAACCGTTCGTAACGAGTAAGAATTTCATTGGCCGTTCGAAACATGGCCGCATTACGACTTTGTTGATCCGCAACGCGATGCTGAAGATCGATCACGTCGACGGCTAACTTGGCGCGGGCTGCTTCCTTGCTATTGGCCAGCTCCACCGCCTGCTTATAAGCGTCTTCCCATTTTTGCACCGCTTCCTTGAACTTTTCCAACTGGATCTGCTGTTCCGCACCCGCCTTCTCGGCCTCCGTCGCTCGCTTCGTCAGACTCTCCACTTGCGAGGTGAGCTGCTTTAGTTTGGCCTCATTTTCAGCCTGCGAAGCCTGCAACGCGGCGCGATCGTTCTGCGCGGTGCGTAACTGAAGCATGGTATTTCGCAACGCCTCCCGCAGCTTGGTCTCGGCGGCCGGGTCGGCTTTGACCAGCGATCCAGTTGCAAGCCAGGCCAGGCTAACCCCTATAGCCATAGATATGGTAGTTCGGTGCATCTTAGAACCTGGCGTTGATATCAAATTGGATGATGTCGTTGTTAAAGGTTGGGCCAGCAATGCTGTCGGCGCTCAGCCAGCGCAGGTTTAGCCAGACATGGGAAGCCAGCGCGAGGCTTCCGCCGACCGTATACCCTTTGAGGTTGGTGCCGCCTAACCCAAAGTCGGAGTCATTGAAACCATCGACGACTGCATCTGTTTCAATGTAGCGATATCCGATAGCAACGTTCCAATCCCATCTTTTCTCCAGGGCCGCGTTACCCACCCGTAGATTGACCAACCAGCCTGTGTCCCCACCGACAAATGGTCCCAGTAGACCGGGGGCAGGCTCCGGGCCGCGGTTGTTGATCGCCTTGCGCGCAATGTCGGTTCCATCAAACGCTACATTCCTGGCATACTCACCCGAGAGGGAGACCAGAACGGGCTGGAAGTGGCTGTAGTCGATTCGCCCCGTGAAGGCGAGTTCGCGGAATGGAGTCGCGAGGCCGAAGTACTGGAATTGGTTGATGGTTCCGAAGTCGTTTGTGGCATCAGGGATAATATTGCGAATCGGGAAATAAGTGTTGCCCTTCTGGGCGAAGGCCGGCCGACTGTCGTCAGTATTTCCTGCATCCTGGGCGGTTAGCGGAATGAATGGATCGGATAGCTTGCCCTGGATATTTTGAAAATAGTAATAGGCAGCGGCAAGCTTCAGATCGACGTCGCGCGTGATGTGCCAGTCATTCCCGAGTTGCCCCCCGTAAAGATACTTGTCGTAACTTGCAAACTTATCCGGACGGTTAGACGAAAAATTGAAATCTGTATTGAAAACCGGAAAAGCGCCGGCGACCCCAAAAGGAGTAATCCCTTTCGCTACCTCGTATTTTGCCTGAACTGCTATTCCGTCGAAGCCCAGGTCGTCGTCCCAAATCAATTCGCTGCTGAAGAAGGGATTGTCGAACCGACCTACACTTATCGAGAAGTCGCTGCCCGGCTGGCCGCCGAGGTCATATCTAAGGAAGGCTCGATCCAACCAGATTGCATACCGGCTAAAATCGCCTCCCTGACCCTGGTTGGCTAATCCCAAAGACTGGTTCGTCGTTACGGGAGAGTTGTTCTCGCCCGTAGCGATCCGAATCCCTGCGGTAAAATTTTCGGTCAGGTCGGCGGCAAAACCAAAACGCGCTCTGAGCCGAAATCGGTCCCGGTCCTGGTCGACGTTAAGCTGCGGCGAGAAGAGCGTCCCGCGAACATCAAATGGTGGTCCGGTATTGATGGCGTTAAAATTCGGAAAGGCGCCTGTGTTATCGTTGCCGGAGGGAAAGAAATCTCCTTCGTAACGGATGCGCAGGTCGGCAAAGAATTTGAACCGCAAAACCCAATCTGGAAATGTACGGGGGGCTGCCCAGTTCTCTTCGCGGGCCTGCGTCATTACCTCCTGCTTGATTTCCTCCCGTAACTCTCTTTTTACGACCTCCGGGACATAAGTAACTCTAACCGCATCTTCCTCTGGAGGCGGAGTAGGAGTAGCCTGGGCTGCTGTTGCTTCCGCGCGCGCGGCTGCCGCGTCTTCCTCCGCCATGTGAATCAGCTCGGTCGCGTCTTGTTTGGTCAGGACGCCTCGTTCAACCAGACGATTGATGAGATTGATAGTGACATTTTGGGATCGTGCGAACGCAGGAGTGGCGGAGGGTGCAGGAGGTGTGGAGGGTGCGGGCGCTGGCGGCTGGGCGGTCGCTTGGTCAACCGACGTGGCCGCTTCGACAAGACTTGGATCGCCGCCAGAGATTGTCTGTGCAATTTCGCCGGTAGGATCGGCAGCCTGCAGGGGAAAGGTCGCAGCGACCAGCCAGGCCAATAAGACCAAGAGGCCCAGATGCAATGAACGCTGTCTTTGAGTTAGCATGAAATCCTAGCCCTCCTGGCCGTTAGCTACCTGGGTCTCTTCGCACTAAGTCGAAGCACAATGGGGAGAGGCATGCCGGGAGGAGGCGGTTCCCGCAGTTGCAGCCCGCTGAGAACCTCGTCGCGAATCGCGGCATCAAGCGACGCGTCGCCGGTCGATCCGCTCAGTTGCGCCCGAGTGACGTGTCCATTTTCATCCGGCCAAATCCGCGCGCGGATGGCTAGCTCGGCCGTGCGAGTCTTCCTATTGGCGCGCAAAGCTTCACTCACTTTCGATTGCACCTGACCTGCATACCAACCAAAGCGGCTGGCGTTTGTCCTACCATCACCGGCACCGCTTCCCGCAGAATTGCTGAGATTAAAGCCATTGGAACTACCGTCGCCTTTGATGTTCGTTCCAATCGGAGGTTGATCGGGCGGTTTCGGTGGCTCGTCTTCGGGCTTCTCTTCCGGCTGAAAGGTCTGCTGGTCCTGAACCACTTCCGGCGGCGCGGTTTGAACTGGCGGAGGCGGTGGAGGAGGAGGCATACTTAGCGATATCACTGTGGGCGCCTTGCGTGCAGTCGCGGCAGAATTGGCGATCGTTTTGAGAGTTATGCCAATGGCAACTCCTGCAACCACCAGCACCGCAATCGGGATCCAATAACGCTTGAGCAATGGGCGTTCGTCCCGCTCCTCATCTTCGTCCAGAAAGGCTCTCCCTGGCCGCACAACAGATTGCATCTTCCGACCCGGGCTGAAGCTCGGGCCGTGCTGCCGCGAGCTTTTCAGTTCTATTTCTTCTACGAGTGTCATCGCGCCTCCTATTTGCCCTGTGGCTTTGTCGCCAGGCCGGCCTGAGTGATTCCGAGCCGGCCGAGCACGTCGAGCACATCCATCACCGACTGATACTGCGTGAGGCTGTCCCCACGTATGACGACTGGTAAGTCCGGTGTTTGGGCCTTCGCCTGACCTAACCGCTGTTCCAATTCCCGCAGTGAGACGGGCACGGTATCAAGAAAGATTTTGCCCTCATTGTTAACCGTGACAGACTTTGTCTTTGGCTTGGCAAGACTTGGCGATGTGCTCGCCTTCGGGAGATTGACCTTTAGCCCCTGGACTGACGCGGTGGTCATTAGAATAAAAATGACAAGGAGCACATAGGCCAGATCGAGCATGGGAGTAATGTTGATGTCGTCGTAAAGTTTCTCACTGGATTGAGCTTGCATAGGTGTTACATCCTTTTAGTTAGTCTTCTTCGTAAAACTCGGCCATTCGGGTGACGAATTCGTCAATAAAGACTTGCATGTCGCTTGTCGTGTCCTTGACGCGCGACAGGAGATAGTTATAGCCAAAGAGCGAAGGAATGGCGACGCCCAGACCGGCCACGGTTGCGGCCAAAGCCGCTGCGATACCCGGCGCAATCGCATTGACATTGACATCACCCTGGGCGGCAATCGCGGCGAACGTGATCATCACCCCGATCACAGTTCCAAGCAGTCCTAAAAACGGACCGCCGGAGATGGCAATCGTCAGCAACACCATAAGTCGATTTAGCTTCTGAGTTTCGCGCACCAGTCCTCCGTCGAGCGTGGCACGGATTGCCTGGATAGACCGGCCTGAAAGGCCTCTGGTCTTACTACCCCGCTCTGCGGCAAGCCTGCTCTGGAGTTCGCCGGAGCCCAGATGGTAGATTCGGAAAAGCGGCGCTTTCCGCATTACCTGCTGTCCTTCCGCATCCACCCGGCCACCCAATGTGTTAATGCTTTGACTGCTGCTGTGATCGAGAACCGTCAAATCCGAGGCAACGTGGCGCCACTCCTTCAGAAAGAGCTCATTGCCCTTTCCGATCGACTGAAGATAGGAAGCCTTGGTGATCATAACCAGCCAACTGATCGCGGCCATGATCGCGAGAATTCCAATGACTACCCACCCGTCCGCAGTTAGCGATTTAAGAATGACCCCGAAATACCCACCGCTTAGCCAGCTCGAAGCCTGCTCATCCTGCGAGAAGACGAGTAGCTTTGCGCCCTTCTCACCGCCGCCCTGACTTATGGCCGCAAACTTGATTGCACCTCGCGACCTGGCTGTTTTCGAGATGCTCAGTTCATCTAACTCGCCGGCGAACCCCGCTAACCCCGTACCAGGAGACCCTTGAGTGCCCGGATTCTCGCTGCCAATGGAGATGGCGGTATTCAGTGGTGGAATGGCAACACCGAGATTTCCATAAGGTTCGCCATCGAGGTAAAGATTGACCTGCGCGCCTGACGCTGTGACCGCAACGTAATGCCACTCATGAGCGGCAATCGGCGCTCCGTCCGCGGTCGCCTGCCCATTAATGGTGACGGATGGAATACCATTGCGAAGTCCCAGAATGAACGAGTTAGCCCCGTCCCGCCGACTCAGGATAACCGCGTTGGCAGCGAGCGCTGCCGGCTTGATCCATGCCGAGCAGGTGAAAGAAGCTCCGGCTTGCCAGGCGAGCGAGGGGGAAGCTGGGATCGTAATAGCACTGGCTCCGTCCAGTCTTACTCCGCCACCGATCAGGGAACCGTCGACTGGCGTGCCGGCATTGCTCGAGTTATTGCCTGAAGCAGTCGCGTCAACCGCGGGCTGTCCATGCTCGGCGAAATGATAGACTAGTACCGTATCAGGATCATAGGTGCCTTTCGGATCATCGATCCTTGTCGCCTTGGACCCACCATTGCCATAGTAAAGCCAGAAGGAAGTCTGAGCGCCGGATTGCAGGTCAGGGAGTTTTACCCAGATGAATGCTTCCGCGAGAAGAGAGTCGTATCGTTCGATATGAAAGATTAACGGCGTCTTGTCATCCGCGGCGACAAAGCGAATATCGCTCCCTTCATCCTTGGCTGCTGAGAACTGGAAGTTGCCGTCGTGTAAGCGCACCAACAAAACTGCGGATCCGACATTGTCCTTGATCCCGGCCGTCTGCTCGGTGAGATCGACGGTGAGTTTCTTTCGAATGCTCCACTCGCTATTCCACCATTTTGCTTCGACCGAGTTATTGCTCAATGCAAAGGCGAGAAGAGACCAGAGGAGAATTGCGCGGCGCCGAGTCATTCTGTGCGGAGCATTCGAGTTAGATGAGAGTATGGGGCAGAGTCCACGGCGCTCTTAAAAGTCAGCCCAAACTCTGAATGTCAGAAGCAGGTCCCATATTTTGGTGTCGGTCTGGCTGATTAGCGGAACACCCAAGTCCAGCGAACCGTTGAAATGATCCTGAAACCGGATGCGCGTCCCGGCGCCGAAACTGGCGAGCGTAAATTGCGACTCCTGCTCGGGAAGGACATCCTGCAGGTTCAACCAGCCGCCTTCACCAAAGAGGTAGAATCGCCATTCGTTGCTCCCTCTAGATTTCGGGAAGAGTGACGGTGTTCGTAGCTCTATCGAGCCAAAGATTGCATCATCACCCAGGACTTCGGACTCGAGATAACCACGCACTGTTGCGAGGCCGCCGGCATTAAACTGCTCGCTGCTTAGCAAAGGTCCATCCGCCACCTGACCCTCAAGCTTGCCGAAGAGTTGCCAGCCCGCCGGCAGCTCGTGAGTGTGAGACAGGTCGCCGCGAAAGTAGAAAAAGTTCCCGCTGGCTTTGAAGCGATTGAAGTCGAATTCCGCTTCGTCGCTGCCGATCCCTCGCAGGTTAAATGTCACACCGCCGTCGAATACCGTGGTCGACCCTTTCCCAGTCCAGGTAGCGTTATAATCCAGGCTAACCGGATAGTAGGTAACAGGGGTCAGGATCTCGTTTCCAGCAATGGTTAAGTTTTGAGTATAGTGCTTGTAATCAAAACCCACCGTAAGTGAATGATAGAAATCTTTGCCCAGCGGCAGATTGAAAATGGCACGCGCGCCCGCAACCTCGCCGCGGCCTGCCACGCCGGCACCGCCAAGGGTAGAAACGTCGCTATCCTGTTTGGTTCCCTGAGCAATCAAACTTAGCCAGTTAATATCGGGAACTCGCAAAAGGTAGTAAGCCGAATAGACCTTTGCATCATCGAGCCGCTCGGGAGCCAGTTGAACACTGAAGCCGATGGAATGTCCCAAGTCCCACAGGTTCTGATAACTGACCGATCCATTCAGGCGCAACTCAGTCGTTTCAGGACTATAACGGTTGTTCAATTCCAACGAGCCATGCAAAGGCAGCGTATCTGTTACATTCAGATCAATATCCACGGTCCCTGGTTCCGCTCCCGCTCGAAGAGTGGGAGTTACCCGACGGTCCGGTAACTGGTTGAGTCCTATAATGTCACGGCTGACCGCATTAAAATTCGGCACTGTACCCTCCGCGATTGAGGGCGCCTCGCGCTTGATCGATCGAGGTGAATAGAAGCGGGAACCCTTCACTCGCAGTCGACCTACAGGCGCCTCGACGACACGCAGGAGCACAATGCCGCTTGAAGCCTGTTGCGGCGGGATTTCGACCGAGACCGTCTGATAGGCTTTTGCTTTGTAGGTACCCTCGAGAGCAGCACGGGCATGTTCCACGTCTTCGGGTGTCCGGCCGGGCCCGAGGAATGGGTAAACCGCTTCTTCGATCTCAAGTCGGCTGAGTTTGTGTGCCCCCAGCACACGATATTCCTTGATAAAAAGCCTCCCGGAGTCGGTTTGGCTGGCGGAAGAAGGCGCATTCGGCTTCGGTGGGCCGCCCTCACCCTGGATCGCACCTAGCGCTACGCTGGCACTCAGGCTAAGCACAATCCCGCCTCCCATGGCCCTTACCAAGGCCATCGACATACCCGCACACTGGTCCCGGATTGGTGTTTGCGAGCGCGGCGAAGCACCGAAAAACAGAAGCGGAGGCCACACACGGAGATTGTGGGTTGGGCCAATACCAAGACAAGGAATTCGTTGTTACTTCTAGGTCACGAGATTCGTGATATTACGCGACATATAGATTTGCTGCGATCGCCCCGCTCTCTCGCAGCAGTTATCCTATGTTGAGTTAGGATGACAAGGCCGCTGCTTGTAACTTGTACGTAACACTCGTCCCGCGGCTGTGACGCAAACGTAACACTAAAGGTTTTGACCTTTCCAGGCCGCCCACGACAGCCTTCGACCATCATGGATTCAGGCGTCAGGCGTCAAACTCAGTGGAAAAACGGCCAGTCCCTGACGCACTCGTTTGACGTCGTCGACCTGTGGCCCGATCGCGAAAAGAGAATTCTTATCATTGAAGACGACCCGGATATCGTAAATCTCCTCGCACTCCACTTCGCAAAAGTGGATCGATTAACTGTCGCCAGCGTCGCGGATGGGAGAAGCGGGCTTGAGCAGGTGCGCGAGCAATTACCCGATTTGGTGATTCTTGACCTGGCGCTTCCCGAAGTGCCTGGTCTGGACATATGCAGGATCCTGAAGAGCCGCCCCGAAACGCAGAGAATACCGATTCTTGTTCTGACGGCTAAAGCCGAAGTTATAGACCGGATTCTCGCGCTTGAACTGGGCGCCGATGACTATGTGACAAAGCCTTTTAGCCCTCGCGAAGTCGTCTTGCGCAGCAAGGCGATTCTCAGGCGTCTGAACCGAGAAGTCGGAGATGAGCCCGCGACGATTGGCGAAATTGCGATCGATCCCCCCCGCCATTCGGTCGTGGTTTCTGGCCGCCCCGTGACCTTGACCGCTGTGGAATTCAAACTTCTGAATTTCTTAATGCACCGCAGCGGCCGAGTAGAGCCGCGCGAAAGGCTTCTCACCGAAGTTTGGGGCTACGACCACAAGGTCGAAACGCGCACGATTGACACGCATGTGCAAAGGTTGCGCAAGAAGCTCGGTCGAGCCGGCAGGTTGATTGAAACGATTCGCGGATTTGGCTACCGCTTCCAAGGTGACTGAGTCGCCTAACGAATATAGGTCACCGGTCGCCACCCTGGCGACCAAAAATTCCGCGCAAACCTCCACGCGACTCTGGCTTCGCGGACACCTGCGCCGGCCAGCATTCGACGATTTCGAGAGCGAGAAAGCGGAAAAGGGTGAGACGAGCAAACTTAATATCGAGGCGCAGATTCTTTGAGATCTGCGCTATCGAGCGGCTGCCGTTGAACTGCGAAGCAAACTGGGCTTCCGCCACGGTAAGACGCAGTTCCTGCACGCGCTCGAAGCCGTCGCGGGTGTAAGCCGGCACCGACAACGCATCCACGGTGGCCTTTTCTCCTAACTCCTGATACTGCACGAAACGCAACGTGCTTAGCGCCCATTGGTCGATGTTGTCTTCCGCGGTTGGCAACTCATTCGCGTAGCCGGGTAGCGGTTGCTGCTCAAACGTGAAACGCACACGATCGGTCCAGAGCTGCGAGAAAAGCTTTTGGCCATAGTGCTGCACGAGTTGCATTCCTGGTTCGCGCAGGATAAGACCTTCCTTTGCCAGGGTGATAAAGATAGGGCAGCCATCCTTCGCCTGTCGCTCGCGCGCGGCCTCGGTGCGTTCGCGAGGCACGTTAAGCAATGTGACCGGCGATTCTTCGCAATACAAAACTGGGTTCCGCGTCGTGACGACGACGACTCGTCCGTCACGCGCCAACAATTCAACTGAGTCACGAGACCAAAACGCCCGCAGGATGCCAGTCAACTTCTCGCGCGCAATGGTTTGCAGTGCCCAATGCAGCGAAAAGAAACTCGAATCGCCGCAGAAATAGGCATTCGCCGTCGTCGCCTCTGCATCCTGTGCCTCGGTTCCGTCTTCATCAGGCAGCTTCTGTTCTAGCTTCGGTTTCTCTTCCTCTCCCAGCGGCACAGCTTTTCCGCCAACGACTGATGAATCTTGTCCCGCCGGTTCCACCCCGCGAAGCGTAGGGGCTTCAGGTACGAAGGAAGATTTAACGGGCGTGTTCAGCGAGTCAGGCTCATACTTTGTGGCCAGGGCATCACTGCTGACTGGAGGCACAAAGGTTGGTGGCCGACGCATGGCGGATGGAGGGGGTGCGACCTTTCGATGCGGGGCAGTGGGTGAAGCCGCCGCAGCGCATGTCGCCATTTCTTGTTCGCCCGGAAGAAAATTACACACCGCTGCGAGTAGCGCATCGGAGGTGAATGGCTTGTTGAGCGAACCAATCAGATTAGGCAATTCATTCCTATCGGGTTTCAAATCGCTTCCAAATCCCGAGATATAGACGACCGGCACCTTGGCCGTTTCCGGAATGGCGAGTAGCTGTCGACAAACCTCGTCACCTTTCATATCCGGCAAGACAAAATCGAGCAGGATCAGATCAGGTAATTCGCTCCGGCAAAGTTGGACCCCTTCTGCACCGGTCGCCGCCGTCCGGACGTCGTAGCCTTGCTCCTCGAGGATTTCCTTCACGAAACTTAGGAGCATGATGCTGTCGTCGATCACCAGCACGTTGTGCCCGGCCATTTTCGGGCGCCGACTCATTTCGCCAGTCATCTCGCTGCCCTCGCCGCGTGATTCGTCGATCTTGCGCACCGCTTCCATGAGCAGCACCTGCCAGTCGAGCTCGATCGTGTGCGGCGTGTTGGGGGGTACGGCGACTTCCGAAATGTGGCCGCCCTTCCAATCGACGATTGCGTTAAAGGCCTCCAATCCTTCTTTCCCCGGGGCGATGGCATGGCGCACCTGCCCGTTCTCAAAGTAAACTCGTGCCTTCTCGCCGTTGGGTCCGGTGAACTCTAGCATCGAGGTCGCTCCGCTGATGCACTTGAGCTGAATGATGTCGGCGACGTGCAGATCGCTCAGCGTGCCTTGAAAGCGCTCGCCCTTTCCTCCGCCCGCTGGAGCGAAGAGCGCCTCCGTCAATGTGATGAAATCAGCGCGCGGAAAAGGCTTTTCCAAAAAGTGAATCGCGCCGAGTCCCGACATTTGTTCGCGCTGCGCGGCGAAATGAATTGCCGTAAGAACGATGGCGCGGGCCTTGGGATGACTGGTGCGCAGGTCGTAGATGAATTCCTGCCCCATGTCGTAAGCCGCATCGACGTCGAGAACGAAAAGCGATGGCCTTTGGTCGGCGACCAACCGCTGCGCCTCGCCTAACGACCGTGCGACCCGGGCTCGCGTACCAGGCGCTGCTTCCTCGAGCGCCGAAAGCATTTGCATCGCAACCCTTTCGTCCGGTTCCAGGATCAGAACCTGCAGGTCGCGCGCGGGCGGGCACTCGGCAATGGTTGCTTCGTTCACTTTGGGCTGGGTTAAGCGCCAGTAACAAAGCAACTTCTTCGCCACTTGGCGAGGCAGATTCTAGAAATGCCGAATGGGCGCGAAATGAAAAGTCTTTTTTCGCGCCCAGCGAAGAGTTCCACCGGATCCGAGTGTGGTCCGGCTAACTTGTTAGTCGAACAGCAGCGCGACTAGTTGGCGTGAACACCGGTCGACACGGCATGACCGTTGTCGGTCTTGACCGTGGTGGAGCAGCTGGAAAAACTCGCGAGCAAGACGATCGCGCCAAGGATGGAAAGAAGGATGTTTCGCATAAGTTGTTTGGTTTACTCCTGAATCGGAAGCCGTTGGGCGAGTGCGTGTCCCGACAATGGCTCCTGAGTGAAAAATCCTAAGTGGCAAATTGTTGGGCCAGCTCGCGCCGGCTGATCTTGCCGCGCTCATTCGCCGGTAACGCGTCGAGCAGGTAGATCCGCTTTGGGACCTGCCAGCCGCTCAGACGCGTCCGGCAAAAATCGAGTAAGTCGGCTTCCCTGGTGTCGGCCGAAGCCACTACACAGGCGACCACTTCCTGGTTGCGCAAAGGCGACGATCGTCCAAAAACGACGGCCTGCCGCACAGCCTGGTGGCTGAGGAGATGCGCTTCGACTTCCGCCGGATTCACCTTCTTTCCCGCAACGTTAATGACGTCCGAGACTCGCCCAACAATGCGGACGCCTGCCATGTCCATCGTGAGAAGATCGTCCGGCACAAAAACGCCTTCGCCCAGTTTGGCGCCATCCGGTTCGGGAAAATATCCGTCGCCAACCGCTGCGCTTTGGACACGGACCTGGGTGGCGCTTTTCGTTAGGGCAATTGGTTCCAGCTGAACGCCGCGCATGGGTTGACCAACGAAATCCTCTTCCCCGTTGATCGCTTCCGTGTCGTAGCAAATCCCCCCGCACTCCGAAGCGCCATAAAAGGAATGGATCGGTTTTCCAAACGTCTGGCGAAAAGCCCGCGCGACGGCGCGCTTGAGCGGGGCGCCAGCCGAAATCCAAAGGCGCAGCTTCGGCAACACCGGTACATCCGGCATTTCCACAAAAGCCTGATAAAAAAGCGGCATTCCAGGAAAGACTGTCGCCTCGGTGCAGGCGAGATCGTTGAGGACGGCACGCGGCATCCGATCATTGCTTACCACCATCGGCACACCGCGAATCAGGAGAGGCGTGATCAAATTGCTAAAGCCATAGGAATGGGAGAGCGGGATGACCCCGAAATTCAGGTCCGTTTCATTGATTCCCATCGTGTCGCAAATTTGCTCTGCATCGGCGACCAATTGGGCGCTGCGAAATCGAATCGCCCGCGCCGCGGCGGTTGTACCAGAGGTGAGTTTAAGGAGCACCGGCGGGCGGCCTTGCCAGTCGTTAGGCTTGGATTTCGCGAAACATGCGATCGGCTTCTGAGGCTCGGTAAGCAAGCCAGTTGCGCCACAACTTCGCAAAGCTGAAGCGCGCTCACTTTCGCTCACCGTCCGTTCGATCGGCAAGACCGCGACACCGCGACGCAAACAGGCAAGAAACAAGGCCGGCCAGTGCGGATGGTTTCCAATCTGAAAAGCGACAATTTCGCCTGCCCCGAAATTCGTCAGGCCAATCGATTCGCTGGCATAGTGCCGGCTCCATTCCTCAATCTCGCAAAAACGCAGCAGCCGCCTTCCGCGGGTATCCAGCACCGCTGCCTCATCGCCCCTGCGCACGAGTGTTTTCGCCCAGGCTGCCAACAGCGGGCCGTTCTCGGCTTTCCCCACTTGCGAGCTCGCCTTTATGCGGCTATTATTTCGGCTCTTTTTCACCATGAAAACGGATATCCATCCTGACTATAACGAGACGGACATGATCTGCGCCTGCGGCGCGGTCTATCACACCCGCTCAACTCGCCGGGATATCAAAATCGGCATTTGCGCTGCCTGTCATCCGTTTTTTACCGGCGAGCAAAAGTTCGTCGATACCGCCGGCCGCGTCGAGAAATTTGCCCGCCGCTACGGCAGCACGAGGGCGGTGCGGGCCACAAAGAAAGCTTAGGTAGTTTCGCCTGACGAACGGTGATCGCGCGATCTGCGCCGTCGCCGTTTTTGTTTTATGGATTTCCAAGGCCTTATTGCGCGTAAACGGGAACGCTTCCAGCAATTGGAAAGCGAAATTGCCGATCCGCGCCTTTTTGACAATCGCAAGCGCGCCAGCGACACCATGCGCGAGCACGCCAACACTCGCAGTCTGCTCGCGAAGTGGGAGGAACTGCAAACCGTCCGTCGCCAGCTCGAAGACAATCGTGAGCTGGCCGCAGCCGAAGATGCCGATCTTGCCCAGATGGCGCAGGAGGAAATTCCTGCTTTGGAAAAGCGTGTCGCCGATTTGGAATTCGAGCTCCAGATCGCCCTTCTTCCGCCCGATGAAAGCGACGAGCGCGACGCAATCGTAGAGATTCGCGCCGGCACTGGCGGGAGCGAAGCCGCCATCTTCGCCGCCGATCTATACCGAATGTATCATCGCTATGCAGAGATCGCCGGTCTAACGATCGAGGATTTGGAATCGAGCCCGTCCGAACTCGGCGGATTGAAAGAATCCATTTTCAAAATTTCCGGCGAAGCCGTTTTCCGCAAACTGCGATACGAGAGCGGCGTCCATCGCGTGCAGCGGGTCCCGGCGACCGAAGCGCAGGGCCGGATTCATACCTCGACCGCGACCGTCGCCGTTCTTCCCGAAGCCGAGGAAGTCGACCTCGAGCTGAAGCCCGAAGATCTACGAATTGAAGTTTGTCGCGCCGGCGGTCCGGGCGGCCAGGGCGTAAACACGACTGACTCGGCAGTGCAGGTCATGCACATACCGACCGGCCGGATCGTCAGGTGCCAGGACGGGCGCAGCCAGCAGAAGAACAAGGAAAAAGCGCTCAGCATTCTGCGCGCACGTTTGCTCGAGGACAAAAAGCGCGAGGAAGAAGCAAAGTATTCCGCCACCCGAAAGAGCCAGATTGGTTCCGGTGGTCGCGAAGAGAAAATTCGCACCTACAACTTTCCACAAAACCGCATCACCGATCATCGAATTGGCCTCACCCTCTATAATCTCGATCGGGTGATGGAAGGCGATCTGGACGAAATGATCAGCGCCTTGCAGGCAGCCGATTTGCAGGAACGTATGAAGGAGTCGACCGCGGCCTAACGTGCGGTCAAGGCGAGGTTGGCGATCTCCCGCGCTTCGTAGCGTTCGATGGGCTCACTCAGGCCCTTTTGTGTCAGCAGTTGACAGCGGTAGTTCAGGCGGGCAAACGCCGCCAGCAATTCATTTGGGGTGACCTGCGAGACCGTGGCGAGCTGCGAAGGATTAATCTCACACAGCATCGTAGGACGATCTTCCCGCAACAGTCTTTCGGCACCTCGAATTACCAACGCCTCGGCGCCTTCAACATCGATCTTAATGAAGGACACTGGTCGTCGCAGTCGATAGTCATCTAGCCGCAGGACGGGAACGCTGATTGCCTCGTGGTCTTGGGGAACATTCATTTCCCCAAGGCGCAGATAGGCGCCGCCCCAGTTGTCGGTCCGTCGCGGGCTGATCAAGTCGAGTTGACCCGGCTCCGCACCAATCGCCGCGCGTTCGAGAATTACTCGGTCGTCAAAGTGATTCTCCGCGATTGAGCGGGCGAGAAGGCCGGCATTTTTCGGTAAGGGCTCAAAGGCATAGACGCTACCACTCTTGCCCACCTTTCCAGCCATCAAGATAGAGAAGAACCCGATGTTCGCGCCGAGATCAATTACGGTCTCGCCTTCGCGCAGCTGGCTGAGTATGAATTCTCGTTCATTTAATTCATAGAGATCGTAAACGATGTTTTGCCCAATATGGCGGTCGTTTAAGTCAACGAAGAGACGAAGACCGGGAGCTATCTCCTTGATCACCACGCGCGTCCGTTGTGGTTCCAAACTCGCAGGATAAGACTCACTACTGTTCCGCTGGTACTCCAGGGAGTTGAGCAGATCCCTTTGCAGGTCTGCAAGCGAGGACCAGCACTGAAGCTTAGTCGCGATGACGGCTTCGGATTCTGGCTCACGTCCGAGAAAAAGGCGATATGCCCACACCACGTGTTCGCGACTAAAATCCGCAGGTTCGCCTCTGAGCATCTGGAAGCTTTAGCCCGGCAAGCATTCGGCGCGAGGGAAAATTGGCGCCTTGCACCGCGCGTTTCTATTCGTTCCTTCCTCCGTCTTGAATTTGCTCCAAGTCTTGCAATCAACCACCGCGTACCTCAAGAAGCGAAATGTCGAGAGCCCAAGACTGAACGCGGAACATCTAATCGCGCACTCGTTAGGCAAGAAACGGATCGAGTTGTATCTCGAGTTTGAACGTTCGCTCGGAGAGTCAGAGCTGGCGCCCTTGCGTGAACTCGTCCGGCGTCGTGGCCAGGGCGAGCCGTTACAGCATCTTCTCGGCACGGTCGACTTTGGCGATGATGTCTTCCTGAGCGATAAGCGCGCCCTCATCCCCCGCCCCGAAACCGAGCAGCTTGTGGAATACCTTTGCGATTTCAGCTGGCCGAAAAATCCGCGCATGCTCGACGTTGGCACTGGCAGTGGAGTGATTGCGCTTTCTTTGGCTGCGCGATTTCCAGACGCGGAAATCCACCCGGTCGATCTCTCGCAAGATGCACTCGACCTCGCACGCGAAAACGCCGAGCGCCTCGGCGCGCTGGAACGGCTTCGGTTTTCGCAGGGCCATCTCCTCGAGGGCATCGACGGCAAATACGACCTCATCGTTGCCAACCTTCCCTACGTCGCCGCTAGCGAAGCGGCGCAGCTCGCGCGCGAAGTCCAGCACGATCCTGCGATTGCGCTTTATGGCGGAGCGCAAGGCGACGAGCTGATCCGTGAATTGATCGCAACCGCGCCGCCACTTATGCGCCCGGGCGGCTGGCTCGCACTCGAAATCGGCCACGATCAATCGACTCGTCTAATGCGATTTCTGGAGGAGAAAAATTACCACGACATCACAGCGAAAAAGGATTATGCAGGAAACCCGCGTTTCCTCTTCGCAAGGCATGGATAAAATTCTCATTCACGGCGGCCATCCGCTCACTGGTTCGATCAAGATCAGCGGCTCGAAAAATTCTGCCCTGCCGATCATCGCTGCCACCCTTCTCACCCGCGAACCATGTGTCCTGCATCGCGTTCCGGATCTGAGCGACACGAACTACATGCTCCAAATCCTGATGCATCTCGGCGCGGAAGTGGAACGCGCCAGCGGCACCGTGACGGTCAAGGCGGAGAAGGTGGAATCCGTCGCGCCCTACGAGGTCGTGCGCAAAATGCGAGCCTCCGTTTGCGTGCTGGGGCCATTGTTAGGCCGATGCAAGGAAGCGACTGTCTCGCTCCCCGGCGGCTGCGTCATTGGCGATCGTCCAATCGATCTGCATCTGAAAGGTTTCGAGTCGTTAGGGGCGGCCGTGCGCGTGGAAAACGGCAACGTCAAGGTTTTCGCCCCGAAACTTTCCGGCGCAGTGATTACCCTGCGGGGCAAGTTCGGCCCCACCGTCCTTGGCACCGACAACGTCATGATGGCCGCGGTTCTGGCCGAAGGTGTCACGGTGATCGAAGGCGCCGCCGCCGAACCCGAAGTCTGCGACTTAGCCGATTTCCTTAACAAGATGGGCGCGAAAATCGAAGGTGCCGGCACCCGGCGTATCATCATCGAGGGCGTGAGCGAACTGCACGGCGCGGAGCACGACATTATCCCAGATCGAATTGAGACCGGCACTTTTATGGTCGCCGGTGCAATTGCGGGCAAAGGCATCACGCTGCATCGGGTCCAGCCGGAGCACGTCACCTCCGTGACAACGGCTCTGACCGAGTCTGGATTCGTCGTCGCAAACACGAAGAACTCGATCACGGTTTCGCCTAACGGCGCGGTGACAAAACCGCTCGAGCTGACGACCGAGCCCTATCCTGGATTTCCGACCGACATGCAGGCCCAGATGTGCGCCCTGCTCTCCACCATCGACGGAATCAGCGTCATTACGGAAAATGTTTTCCCGCAGCGTTACATGCACGTCGCGGAGCTGAAACGGATGGGCGCGCAAGTGCAGATCGAAGGCGCCACCGCCATCATCCAGGGTGTCGCGCGATTGTTAGGCGCGCCCGTCATGGCCAGTGACCTGCGAGCTTCGGCCGCGCTCGTTCTCGCTGGACTAAAGGCCGAAGGAACAACCGAAGTGCGCCGTGTCTACCATATCGACCGCGGCTACGAGCATCTCGACGAAAAGCTAAGCGAGCTTGGCGCGCACATCGAACGTGTGAAAGAATAAGGCATGGAAACCATTCCACCATCCACTTCGGTGACGACCTCATCCAATGCGCGGACGTGGTGTGTTTTGTGCCACGCCAGCGCCTTACTAGGACTCTTCTTTCACTTCCTCGGTCACATTTTTGGACCGCTGATCGTTTGGCTTTTGAAACGCGGCGACGCGAGCGAGATCGATGCTCATGGCAAGGAATCGCTTAACTTTCAGCTCTCGATGCTGATCTACGACGCGGTTGCACTCGTCCTTTGCTTCGTTCTGATCGGGATTCCGATTCTGCTTTTGCTCTGGGTCTTGAACACCGTTCTGGTGATCGTGGCGTCAATCAAAGCCAGCGATGGCGAACTCTATCGTTATCCCCTAACGATCCGCTTTATCAGTTAAGTCCGGAGATTTCAGCCTTAGACGGCGGCGGCTGATTCCACTTCCTCTTCTGCTGTTTCGAGGAAACTCTGCTCGCAGAGCCGCGCGTATTTTCCGCCTAACGACAACAGCTCGTTGTGTGTTCCACGCTCGATGATTTGTCCGTGGTCGAGGACCAAGATCTGATCAGCCTTCACGATTGTGGAAAGACGATGCGCGATCACGATGCAAGTGCGGTCAAACATCAGGTTCTCCAAGGCTTGCTGGATCAGCCGCTCCGTCTCCGTGTCGATGCTTGCGGTTGCTTCGTCGAGAATGAGAATCGGTGGATCCTTGAGCAAAGCGCGCGCAATCGAGAGTCGCTGCTTCTCTCCCACGCTCAACTTCACCCCGCGCTCGCCCACCACGCTGCCGAGTCCGTTTGGCAAACGATCGATGAAACCGCGCGCATTCGCCGCCTCCGCCGCGCCTAATAATTCGTCGTCGCTCGCCTCCGGTTTTCCGAGGAGAAGATTTTCGCGAATGGTGCCGTTAAAGAGAAAGCTTTCCTGCGTCACCATCCCAATCATCTCGCGCAAGGAATGCAGCCCAAACTTGCGAATGGGCTGATCGTCAATCGTAATTTCGCCGGAAGTAAATTCGTAGAAACGGGCGAGCAGATTGACGAGGGTCGACTTGCCCGCACCGGTCGCACCGACGAGCGCGACCGTTTCTCCCGGCCGCGCATGAAAGGAAACATTGCTTAGCGCCGGCAATCCTTTGGCGTAGGCAAAGCTCACATCGGCGAAGCGAATGTCGCCCGTGATTTCTGGCACCGGCTCGCTCTCGCGTTGTCCCGGCTCTTGCGGTTCGTCCAGAATTTCAAAGACGCGTTCGCCCGCCGCCCGTCCGGCTTGCACCAGTTGGTTGAGCTGATGCAAACGTGTGACCGGTTCGTAAAGGAATCTTGTCAGGGTAATAAAGGCGACGAGCGAACCGAGCTGCATCTCACCGCGCAGCACCGCGCTCCCACCGAAACCGATCGCCAGAACCAAACCTAACGAATTCAAAAATTCCATCGACGGACTGTAGAGCGCCCAGGCTCGCATGATGCGCAAAGTGGCGTGGCGGAGGGTGTCACTCGCCCGATTGAAACGTGCGTGTTCCTGTTCTTCTCTGACGAACGATTTGATCTGCCGAATCCCGACCAGATCGTCGAGCAGAAGTGCATTCAAGGCCGAGGCCGCACGCCGCTGCGGACGATACCGACTCGGACCGGTGATGGTGTAGGCGAGCGCTCCACCAGCAAGCAACGGCACCGGCGCGAGCACAAACCAGGTGAGCTGACCGTTGAAATAAAAGAGAGCGCCAATCACAATCGCGACCTGTAGGACCGCGACCACTCCCTGCTCGATGCCATCGATCAGGACGCGCTCGACCGAATTCACATCTTCCACCACGCGCGTGATGAGATCGCCGGTGGCACGATTATCGAACCAGCGAAGGGGCAGTCCTTCGATGTGCCGAAAAAGATCGCTTCGCAGGTCGAAGATGACCTTTTGCTCAAAATTGTTGTTGAGCAAAATGCGCAGACCATCGAGCGCATCCTGGAGAAAGAAGGCGAGCAACGCGACGCCCACCATCGGCCAAAGGAGTTCGGTTCGCTGTCCCGCGATCACATCGTCGATGATGAACTTGGTCACCCACGGAAAAACCACGATCATGATCGTGCTCAGGACCGCGCAGGCTAGTGTGCCACCTGCCATCCATGGATAGCGCTTGAGGTAGGCAAAGACGCGCCAGACAGTTTTCACTCGCCTACACCGTCAATGTCGACGGTGGCGAGTCAAGCTGCCGACGGTTGCACAGCGTTCTCCACCTCGGCATGGTGACAACGCGGATGGTCATCGATCAAATCTTCACTTCCCGCGGGCATAACTTCGTTGGGCACTACGGTGAAAAGCCGGGCGATTTCCCGATCGTTGAAGCGAGTAAGATCGAGTGCGTCGCCGGGCGCGGTATCCGCGGCGATCGCTATTTCGATTTTCGCCAGGACTACAAAGGCCAGATCACCTTTTTCTCCCGCGAAGTCTTCGACCTGATGTCGGAGCACTTTGGCCTAACGAATAAATCACCCGGTGTCCTGCGACGCAATGTCATCGTCTCCGATGTCGATCTGATGGGATTGATCGGGGTGGATTTCATCCTGCAAGGCATTGAGTTTCGTGGCACTGCCCATTGCGCGCCCTGCTTTTGGATGGAGACCGCTTTCGCTCCCGGAGCGGAGAAATTTCTCGCCGGCCGCGGCGGCCTGCGCGCCCGCATCCTGACCGACGGCTGGCTGGCTGTCGGCGATGCGGAATTCAAAATTCTGAAGCCATCGCGCAAGATTGCCTAACGATGCAATGCAGCGCCGTCTTGCTGGCTGGCGGAAAATCCTCACGCATGGGACGCGATAAGGCACTGCTGGAGATCGGCGGACGACCGTTGTGGCAACATCAACTCGACACACTTCGACAATTATCGCCTGAGCAACTGCTTCTCTCGGGTCCTTCGCGCGATGGCATCGAAGGGATTGCCGACGAAGTGAAGGATGCCGGACCGCTCGCCGGAGTCGCCGCCGCCCTTCGGCAATGCACGAGTTCATTGCTCGTCCTGCTGGCGATTGATCTGCCCAGCATGACGGCAGACTTCCTGCGTTCGCTGCTCGCGCAATGTGAGACGGATTGTGGAATCGTGCCTTCGTCGCGCGAACGCTTCGAACCGTTGGCGGCGGTTTATCCTTCCAGCTGCGCATCGCTCGCGGCAGACGCTTTACGACGCGGCGAATTTTCCATGCAAGACTTTGTGCAACGCGCACTCGATCAACGCTACCTGCACCGGCGCGAGATTTTGCCTAACGAGAAGCGGCTTTTCCAAAATCTCAATACACCTGAGGACTATGAAAGAGCGCGCTGCGGCGAAATCGATTGAGGTCGTTAGGCTGAATGAGCGGCAGGCTCCGGCGAGAGAGCCGGACGAGGTCGCGCTCGAGGAACCCCTCGAGATTCAGGTCGAAGGTCGCAGCATCGCCGTGCTCATGCGAACGCCGGGGCATGATCGCGAGTTGGCAGCCGGCTTTGCCCTTACCGAAAGCATCATCCGAAGTGCGGAAGACATTTTCGAAATCATCACCTGCCCAACGACTGAGCGGCCTGGCAATTCCGTCAACATCATCCTGCGCGATCCAGAGCAATTCGATCCGAAACAACTGAGCCGCAACTTTCTTAGCTCATCGAGCTGCGGAATCTGCGGGAAGAGCTCCATTGAAGCGGCCATCCAGCAATTTCCACCTGTCTCCGCCGCGCCGCTGATCAATGCTCACACCCTGCTGCAACTGCCAGCCAAACTGACGGCAGCGCAGGAGACTTTTCAGCGCACCGGCGGCCTGCATGCTTGTGCCCTTTTCGATCGACACGGCGAGCTCTTGCTCCTGCGCGAGGATGTCGGCCGGCACAACGCGCTCGATAAGTTAATCGGACATCAGTTGCTCGTGAAGCAACTACCGTCAGGTAACTGTGTCCTACTCCTAAGTGGTCGAGTCTCTTTCGAGATGACGCAGAAAGCACTCGCAGCCGGAATTGCAATCATTGCCGCCATCTCTGCTCCGACCAGCCTGGCGGTCGAGTTCGCTCGCGCAAACAATCAAACCCTCGTCGGTTTCTTGCGCGGCGAAACCATGAACGTCTACGCGGGAACGGTCGGCTAGGAAGCAAGCGGTCTTACTTAACTCGGCGCGCCTCCGCGCCCCTTGAAAGTCAGTTCCGCGATCCCTGACTTGTCGAGCTCGCCGAGACCTTCCGCGATCATGCGATCGTATTGCTCTTTCGTCGCGCGCGCGAGGGGGAGCCGCAGTCCTGCCAGCTCGGCCAGATGCAAGGCGATCCCGCTGTCCTTCGCCGCGTGTGCAGCGGAAAAGAAGCAGGTGTGATCGCGGTTTTGCATATCCTCGCCGTCTGTTTGAAGAACGCGCGAGCCGGCGCCCGTTTCGGAAAAGACTTCACGCAACATTGTCAGATCGAGTCCGAGCGCCTCACCCAGGCCCAGGCCTTCCGCCAGCCCAGCGGTATTGATATTCATCACCATGTTGACCAACGCCTTCACCTTGGCCGCTTCGCCTGACTTTCCAATGTAACGGATCGTCTTGCCTAACGACTTCAAAATCGGCGCGGCCCTTTCGAAAGCAGACCTCTCGCCGCCGCACATGAGATAGAGCGAGCCGTCCCGGGCCTGAGTAATGCTGGACGCCATGCAGGCTTCGAGACTTTGCGCGCCCGCCTTCACTGCCAAGTTTTCGACTTCGAGATGCACTTCGGGCGTAATCGTGGCGCAGTTGATGAAGAGCTTGCCCTGCGCCTGGACAAGGAGGTTATCGTTAGGCGCGGAAAAGATCTGGCGCATGGCCGCGTCGTCGGAAACGACCGTGATGACGACATCGGCCGCGCCAGTCACTTCGCCTAACGACTGACTGGCGAAGCTGCCCAGCTCCTGCGCCAGTTCGGTCGCGGCGGCGCGATTCAGGTCATAAACCGCCGTCACATGATAACCTTCGTCCGTCAGCCGGCGCGCCATATTCGCGCCCATCCGGCCCACTCCAACAAATGCGATGTTCATGATCTCAAGTCCTCCCGGCAAAGAACGGATTGTGCTTTTTCTCCTCGGCGACGGTTGTCATTGGGCCGTGTCCAGGACACAACACGGTTTCGTCTGGCAGGGTGAGAACCTTTTTAAGATTGTTTTCCACTGCATCTCGGTAGGAGACGTTTCCGCCACCCATCGAGCCGGCGAAGAGCGAGTCCCCCACGATCGCGACCGGACGTTGGAGTCCCCTAACGACGAAAGTCATTCCACCGGGTGAATGTCCCCAGGTAAGACGCGATTCGATCGCGAGCCGGCCGACCGTAAAGGACTTGTCTTCTTCCATCGATTGCGCGCCGTGGACTTTTTCGCGACTCGAGAGGTAAACCGGCGCATCGGTCGTTTCCGCCAATCGATCAAGATCCGCGACGTGATCCGGATGCGCATGAGTCAGCAAAATCAATTTGATCGTCAGGCCATTTTCTTGTGCAAAATCGAGCATGGAAGAACAGGTCGCGCCGCTATCGAAGGCGACGGCTTCCTTGCTCGCCGGATCCCAGACAAGATAGGCATTAACCTGCATGTCGTGAAACGGCGTATTGAAAAGCGCGAGACCATCGAGCTGAATTTCGTCCGGCTGAAATTTGCCTTCGGCCAGATCAAGCAAAGCCTCCGAATTGAGCTGCAACGCAGGCGCAATGCGCTCGATCGTGAGACGATCGATCTTGCCGTCGCCAACGTCGTGAATCGCATCTACGCCGGCGCCCGATTTCTTCGCCAGTTGGCTGTCGGAAATACCGAGACCGCGTTGCGCCTTAGCGATGACGTCGGTGAAATTATCTTCCAGTGGAATCACCATGATTCACTTAAGAGCAACGAGCGTTCGTGTCGAGGCCGACACTCAGTCCATGGATGGCGAAAAGTTAGCTCTTCGCCGATAACTGTTCTTCGCCAAGAACAAACCCTGGCTGATCGGATGCTCGACTCCGAAAAGTTTCCCCAGAGTCATGCGCGAGGGAACACGCGGGCAGCCGCTGCTCCCCGAATAGCTCTCGAATTCGCGCCCGCAAAAGGTCGACCGCCGCTCCGGCTACCGGTTCAATTGCCCTAGCGACTCCAGTCTCCTTTTCCATGGAGGTCATCGTGACGCCGCTAATTCCGCAGGGAGTAATGGCGTCGAAAGGCGTGAGATCGCCCCCGATGTTGAGAGCGAAGCCGTGCATCGTAATCCAACTCCGCACGCCGACGCCGATCGAAGCGATCTTGCGACTTTCGATCCAGACACCGGTTAAGCCTTCGCGCGTGGCGGCATCGATTTCGTACTGAGCGAGCAACTCAATAAGAACAGCTTCAATCCAGCGCAGGTAGCGATGCAGATCCTGACCATAGCGGCGGAGGTCGAGCAAGCAGTATCCAACCAACTGGCCCGGCCCGTGATAAGTGACCTGTCCACCGCGATTGATCTCGAAGAGCGGATACTTGAGATGGCAGCCTCCGCGCAAGCTTGAGCGATCGAGTGTGCGACCAATAGTGTAAACCGAGTCGTGCTCGAGGAGCCAAATCTCATCCGCAATCTTCGGATCGGTGCGTTTTCGTTGCACGAAAGCTTCCTGTTGCGCAAACGCTTCCGCAAAGTCCATGCGACCGCGCCAGCGCACGAGCAAGGAATGGTTCCCGGCCGCGTTCTCTTGCTCGCCCTTCACAAACGCGTCCCGCTCGTTAGGCCATGTTTCGCACCTTCTTGTGCACGCAGATGCGTGAGGCCAATGGCCAATGCGTCGGCCGCATCGGCACCTGGCGTTTCGACCAGGCCTAACAACGCCCGAACCATGAAGGCAACCTGAGACTTATCGGCTGAACCGTGGCCCACTGTGGCCTGTTTAATTCGCTTCGGCGCGTATTCGAAGACTGGAAGTCCGCGCTCCGTCGCTGCCATGATAGCGGAGCCGCGCGCCGCGCCGAGGGTAATCGCTGTCTTGTAGCTCTGGACGTAAATGACCGACTCGAGCGCGCAGCAATCGGGTTGTTGGGCGGCGATAAGCTCCGCCAGTCGATCACGGATCGCCACCAGACATGAGGACATCGGCAGCGATGCCGGGTTGTGGATGACGCCGTAGTAGAGTGCGTGAAACTTTCCGCTTCCGTTCGTCTCCACGATGGCAACGCCGGTGTTGCGCAGGGAGGCATCGATGGCCAGAACCCGCATCGTTAGGCGAAAACTGGAGCCCTGACTTGCCGTCGCATGGCTCAGCTTAGGGGCGCGGCGCCGGGCTTCAAGAGCGAAGTCGACAAGGCCGCTTGCCTCGCTTTCATTCCCAATCGTGGCGGAAAATTCGAAGTCGCACTGCCAGATATGCCGACGCACGTTCTCGCAAAGCTCCGGGTCTACCGGCGAGATGTTGCGTCCTTCGCTTCTCGAATTCATCCAAAAGCTCACACCTGGATTCGATCCGCACGCTTTTATTTGCGCGAGCGACCTCGGTTGCTTTCGCCGCGATTACGTAAAGGAAGTGCTGCAAGACGAGATCGGCGAGTTAAGCGCGCTTGACCAGGAAGTGATCGATAGCCTGCAAAAGCACGAGATTCTGTCCGAAAACCTTGGGAAGGAGTTTGATAAAGACCTGACTTTCGGCGAGCGGCTTTCGGATCGCATCGCGTCCTTTGGCGGAAGTTGGACCTTCATCATCATTTTCGGCGCGGTGCTCGTGATTTGGATCGTGGTCAACGCCGCCGTCCTCGCCAGCCGGGCCTTCGATCCTTATCCGTTTATCCTCATGAATCTCATCTTGTCGTGCCTCGCAGCCATTCAGGCGCCGATCATTATGATGAGTCAAAATCGATCGGAATCGCGTGACCGAGCGCGGGCGGAAAACGACTACAAGGTGAACCTGAAAGCGGAGCTGGAGATCCGGCACCTGCACGAAAAGATCGATCACCTCCTGCGTAAGCAATACAACCGGCTCTTCGAAATTCAGCAGATCCAGATCGAACTGCTGGAGGAGCTAGGGCAAAAGCGGCGGAGTGGGACCCGTTCCGCCGCCGCGCCAGAGCCCGACGCGTCGATTGCTTCGGCCTAACGAATGCGCATTTGGAGTCGCAATGCCGAGCCGTACCAGCACTTGTCTTCCAGTCGTTAGGCTAAAATGACAAATTTTATCTGCGTCACCTGCGGAACGCAGTTTTCCGAAACGCGAACACCGCCGGCGCGCTGTGCGATTTGTGAAGACGCCCGGCAATACGTGCCGGCCGCGGGACAGCGATGGACCACGCTCGAAGAACTGCGCGGCTCGCATCGCAATTCGTGGCGAAGCTACGAGCGGGGATTGTTCGGGATTGGAACAGTCCCGGACTTCGCCATCGGTCAACGCGCACTGCTTCTTTGCACGTCAGAGGGAAATTTTCTCTGGGACTGCGTCGGTCTGCTGGACGACGCGACCATTGCGCTCGTGAAATCGTTAGGCGGTTTGCGCGGCATCGCCATCTCGCATCCACACTATTACACCACGATGGTGGAATGGAGCCGCGCCTTTGGCGGCGCACCGATTCATCTCCATGTCGCGGATCGCGCCTGGGTTATGCAGCCAGACGAGGCGATCCGGTTTTGGGACGGAGACGAGCAGGAACTCGCCAGCGGCATTACGCTCATTCGCTGTGGCGGACATTTCCCCGGCGGCACGATTCTTCACTGGGGTGACGGCGCGGACGGACGCGGCACGTTGCTCAGCGGAGATGTGCTCGCCGTCATGCCCGACGGGATGCTGAGCTTCATGTTTAGTTATCCAAATGCCATCCCACTTCCGGCGATCGCGGTGGAATCAATCGGGCGAAAGATTGAATCGCTTTCTTTCGATCGCATTTACGGCGCGTTTTGGGAGCGTGTGGTTTGGGCCCGGGCGCACGAGGTTGCGCGCCACTCCGTCACTCGTTACCTCGCCGCGATCGACTCGCCGAGTTCAATGGCCACGCCCTGAACCTGCGGCGCAGTTCCCTGCCGGGCGAAAAGGATTCCGTAGACCTGCAGGCTGCGCGCGCGAAAAGCACCGGCACAGCTGAGCAAGTAAAAGCGCCACATGCGGCGAAAGCGCTCGTCGTAGTATTCAACCAGGCGCGGCCAGGCGCGGCGAAAGTTTTCCTCCCAAGCCATGAGAGTCGGGTCGTAGTGCGGGCCGAAATTGAGCACGTCCTCCGTCCGGAAAAGGCGTTCCGCCGCTTTCGTTAGGCCAGCGAGCGAGGGCAGAACAGAGTTCGGAAAGATGTAGCGCTCGATCCACGGATCGAGCTGACGTCGTGTGCTGGGATTGCAGATTCCCTGGCAAAGAAAGCGGCCCTCTTCGCCTAACGAACTCGCAACGGCACGCAAGTAAGCCCGATAATTTTTGAAACCCACGTGCTCGACCATCCCAACGCTGACCGCGCAATCGAACTGGCCCGTGATTTTTTCCCGGTAATCGCGCAGTTCGATTTGGACGTCGAGGCCTCGACACCAGCGCTCGGCAAATTGCTGTTGTTCTCGCGAGATCGTTAGGCCAAGGACTGCGCAGCCATAATTTTCGGCGGCGTATTTAGCCAGTCCGCCCCACCCGCATCCAATGTCGAGCAACCGCATGCCGGGCCGGAGGTGGAGTCGCTGGCAGATCATTTCGAGCTTGCGCACTTGCGCCGTTGCCAGGTCATTGCCGTTTTCGAAAATCGCACAGGAGTATTGCATCCACGGATCGAGCATTGTCTGAAAGAAATCGTTTCCGAGATCGTAATGTACCTTGCCGACCCGCCGCGCCCGTCGCCGCGTCTGACGATTCATGAGGAACGAACTCGCAAACGCGCACAGATTGCGCAGGCTCCAGGCGAAATGCTCCTCGAGCCGCGCCGTAATCGCCCGACAACACATTTCGTCGAGCGCTTCGCAATCCCACCAGCCATCCATATAGGCTTCGCCAAGACCGAGCGTGCCGCTGGCCAGGACACGAGCGAAAAAGCGCTCGTCGTGAACCTGGATGTCGAAAGGTCGCGACCCGCCAATCCGGATGTCGGCGGCGCGGAGAAGATTCTCGACGACTTCGCGCGCGGCTGCCATAGAAACAAAATCGCAGGAAAAGGGACGAGCCGATGCCAACGAAAATCGTCGAAGCGCTGACGACCGCCGAGATTTCCCGCTGTTTTCCTGTCATGAGACAACTGCGGACACATTTCGAAGAGGAGCAGGCGTTTGTTGCCCAGGTGGAGCGACAGCGCGCCGATGGTTACCGGCTGGCCTATCTGGAAGACAGCGGCGAAGTCCAGGCCGTCGCCGGTTTTCGTATCCTCGAGTCGCTGTTCGCGGGCAGATATTGTTATGTGGACGATCTGGTGACCGGCGAGCGGGGCCGCTCGTTAGGCTATGGGAGTGCCCTCTTTGATTGGCTCGTGGAAAGAGCTCAGGCGGCTGGTTGCAAGAGGCTGGAGTTGGATTCCGGCGTTCAAAGATTTGAGGCACATCGGTTCTATCTCCGCAAGCGGATGATCATCGCCTCACACCATTTCTCGCTCGATCTTCATGTGGATCGAAAGGTCTGAGAGCCGCCACGCTCTGGCTCGTTTCGGGCAATCGCAGCGACAACTTTGTTGGAGACCTCTCAGGTACTTTTGCCACGGATCGCGATGGAGACACTCGCGGAATAAACGCGCATCGCCGGCGGCCACGCTGACGGCCTGCTCCGTTTTGGCCTGTCTAACGAAAAGCGACGCCAGCTCCTGATAAGGTGCGATTTCGTGCGCGAAAAATTGTTCCCGTTCCACGTCGCCGCCGGCAACCTCACCCCGTGTTTCCTCAATCGCGCTAATCGCGGTTTCGAAAACCGTTCGGGCTTCGTCATCCCGTCGCAATGTGCAGAGCGAGCGTCCGTTCAGGGTGAGCGCGGCCGCGAGCGACACTCGTTCACCCACCTTGCGGAAAAGCTCAGCCGCTTCCTGTGACCGTGCGAATGCGGTCTTTGCATCGCCCTCGACCTGTGCGACCTGAGCGAGCCCTAGCGTCGCCTGCGCTGCGCCCGAGACGTCGCGCAACTCACGCGCGAGGCGGAGGCTTTGCGCGTAATCCTCGCGTGCCTGCTCGGGACGCCCCCGCTTCAATTCCAGGTCGCCGAGGATCGCGATCGAGTTTTCAACCCTTGGTTGGAAGTTCACTCTCTCCGCCACCTTCCGCGCGCGCTCAATGTTCTCGATCGCCCGATCGAAATCGCCAAGCGCGTCGTAGCTCATCCCGATGTTGTTAAAGATAAAGGCCATGTTCCAGGCATCGTCGTCGCCGACCTGCCTGCGAGCGCGGCCGTAATATTCGAGAGCGCGTTCGGCCTGACCCTGGCTGGCATAGACTTCGCCGATGCTGTTGAGTGCCGGGATGATTCCGTCGCGGTCTCCAATTTTCTCCGAGAGGGCGAGAGCGCGCTCGAAAGACTCGAGGGCGTGGGCAAAATCGGATTGCTTCAGATAAGTGATGCCGCGCGACTGTTGCGCCGCAATCAAGCCGTGGATGAACTCGGGATGAGCGGTATAGAAGTCCAGCGCTTGATTGATCGCATCGAGCGAGCCCGCGAGATCGCCAGACTCGCGCAGAATATAACCGAGGTGCACCCGCGCCGCGGCAATGGCGAGACGCAAGACCCGTTGGCAATCGGCGGCAGCGCGACTGTATTCGCCGCGCAGAATCACATCGTAAATGTGTTTTAGGAATTGGGTCCGAAATTCAGCGGCCGGAATCCGTGGGTCGCGGGCGGCGATGATCTTGTCCTCTTCGCTCGGACTCCTGGCAGTTTCGAGTCGATCGATCAATTGCGACGACAGCTTTGGCTGCGAGTTCGGAAGATCGCTCGGTCTAGTGTTCGAAAACGGGCAAACAATCAACCCGGCGACGGAAAAAATGGCAATCGAGCGCGGGATAAGGCGAGTCATTGGTTTCGCGGGCGCGCAAGCTGGCACATTCCCCGTTTGTCGCTGAACAAATAGCCAGATCCGTGCCCGGTGCCCGCGTCGTTAGGGCACCGGACTGCACGAGGTCGGGTAAACAAAATTTACGCTCTAAAATCACCGCTCTCCGATGACCGTGACGATCACCTCGCGGCGATGCGGCGCGCGCCGATGTTCGAAGAGAAAGATTCCCTGCCAGGCGCCCAGCAGCATCCGGCCTTGCACGATCGGAATGACTTCACTCGAACGCGTGAGAACAGAACGAATGTGTGACGTGCTGTCGTCGCCGCCCTCGAGAGTATGTTCGAAGTACGGCGTGTCTTCCGGAACGAGATGCTCGAAGAATTGCTCGAGGTCACGCCGCGCGGTCGGGTCGGCGTTTTCCATGATCATGAGACTGCAACTCGTGTGCCTAACGAATACTGTGACAGTTCCGATTTTGAGGCTGCTTTCAGCCACCGCGGTTGCGATCCGATCGGTGATTTCGTAGGTGCCTTTGCCATGGGTGGAAATGGCGAAGGTGGCGGAGTGAACTTGCATGCCGGCGGGAGGGTAGCGGGTGCGAGTAAGATCGCAATCGCCTTGTTCCCGGCCACGAGCGAGCTTGTGACGGTGCGGCGCGGGGCGGAACGGCCGCGCGCACCTCCGATCGCAATCCACCGGAACCCAATTCGTTAGGCTGATGGCGGCCGTCGCGAGATCCGATCCTCGTTTTTCAAGTAGTGAGGTAAAAGCCAATCGTTCGCTCGCAATTGAAGCCAGGATCAAGGCGGCGCGATCTCGGGGAGAAACTGGTTGTTAGGCGAATCCGGTGAATACCGCGTCTCGGGCAATGGCACCGAGTCGTTCAGCGGAGCGCTTATGCCCTTATTCATGCTCAGGAGTGGATGTTGCCAATTCGTTAGGCTAATCGAGATCTCAGGAGAAAAATTTGGAGGAGCCATCGTCGCGTCTGTCGCCGGAGGATCGGGAAATCGCTTGTTTCCCTCCGACTTGTTCAGCCACCCGAGATCGTAGAAAGAGCTGGCGAAAACAATGTTGAGTTCGGGTGAATAAATCTTTTGCGCCGATTCAATCCAATCGTTGCCGCGGACTGGATCAGCATGTTGAAAAGCCCAGGCAGCCTCCGCGTAATAGAGCGCAGGAGTGGTGCCGGTGAACTTGAATTGGTTCTTGAGCTGCCACGCGTGGGCGTCTCGACCTTCGAGGAGAAAGGTAAGGAAGACCTTGAATTTCATCAGCTGTGCGGCCTGATTATCGCCACCGGGAGTGGCGGCAAAAAGTCGCTCGAGTCTGTCGCGCGCTTCAGCGTACTCTTTTTTTCGGAAAGCGACTTCCGCCAGGTTGTAGGCCGCTTCGTGGAGATTCGGATCGTCGGCAAGGGCTTCGCGAAAGGCTTTTTCGGCCTCGTCGAACTTGCATTCCTCGAGCAGAATTTCGCCCCGTAGATTGTGCGAGGCGGCCAGGCCGGAAAAGCGCGTATCCACCTCATCGAGCAAGGCGAGCGCCAGTTCGGTCTGATGCGCGACAAACGCCGACTCCGCCTGCGCGAGCGTCACCTGAGCCCGCGCGGAACGTTCGTTGGAAGAAACGATATCGATATCTTCGCGTTCTGCTCCTGTCGGTCTTTGGCCCCAGCCGACCTCGTAGAAGGATTCTGCGTAAAGCTTGTTCGTCGCGGGCGAGAATTCTTGCTCTGCCTTCCGTTGCCATCGGCTCGCGTCGTCCCTCTGATTATCTCGCCACGCCATGGCGGACCGGACATAATACGAAGTCGGTCCACTTGCGTTCGAATCGAGCTGACTCAGCATTGTTTCCACGGCTTGGTCTTTTCCTTGGAGGACAAGCGTAAGCAGAACTTTGTATCGAATGAGCTGACGCATCTCGGCGTCCATCCCGCTGTCATCGCGCGCCAACATCGCTTCAAAGCGGTGCTGTGCGGAGGGCCAATCTTTTTTCAGGAACGGAATCTCCGCCAGGTTAAAGTCGGCGTTCCAAAGCCGCGGATTGAGATCGAGCCCTCGTCGCAGGACTATTTCCGCTCCTTCGTATTCGCATTGGCGCATCAGAATTACACCACGGAGATTAAACAGTTCCGCTTTCACTTCCGCCACCGCGGTCAGATTATCGATATTTTCGAGGTCGGCTAAGGCTTGTCGGTAATTGCCGGACCGAAATTCGGTCATCGCTTGGTCGTAAAGCGTTTCCGATCCCGCCGGCTGGAGCGCATCTGCCGCCACGCAACCCAGAATCAGAAGGGAGACGGGGCCGACGAATCTCGTCGTCTTCGTCACAATTTTGGATGAAAACAGAATTTGCGTCGGAAAGCGAGTTTAAACTTAACTGAGCGTTAGACCCGCGTAGGCGGCCGGTTGTTCGTCCGGCGCGTTGCGTTAACTTTCGCCCGGGTGACAAAGCAAAGCGCCAATGCGGTTATGATGGTTCGACCGAGTCGTTTTTTTCCCAACCCGGAAACCGCGTCCGACAACACCTTCCAGCGGCGTATTGCAGCCGCAGAATACAATCGAGTCGGGACGGATGCGCGCGAGGAGTTTGATCGCGCTGTCGACAGTCTTTCGGCCGCGGGGGTTCATGTGCACGTGATCGACGACACGCCGTCCCCGCCCAAACCGGATGCCGTTTTTCCTAACAACTGGTTTTCCACTCATCACGACGGCCGGGTCGTCCTTTACCCCATGCATGCGCCGTCTCGCCGCGCCGAACGCCGCGCCGATCTTATCGGTAAACTGCGCGGGAACTATCGCGTCATCGAGGTCGTAGACTACACTTTTTTTGAAGGCCGTGGCCTCGCTCTCGAGGGAACCGGCAGTCTCGTACTCGATCATCTAGCGAGGATCGCCTATGTCTCTCTTTCAAATCGCACCGATGTCGAACCGCTGCATAAATTTTGCGCCGATTTCAGCTACGAGCCGATCACCTTTACCAGTAGTGATGCCGACGGACAGCCGATCTATCACACCAACGTCATGATGTGCCTGGGGACGGAATTTGCGCTCATCGGGCTGGAGACGATCGATGATCTCGCTCAACGAGCGAAGATCCGAAAATGCCTAGAAGCAAGCAAACGAACGGTTATCGAATTAAGTCGAGAACAAATTGCCAATTTTGCCGGTAACGCTCTCGAACTGCATAACGAAAAGAACCGCCTGCTCGTGCTCTCGGCGCGTGCCGAGGCGATCCTAAGCGACGAGCAACGCACGACACTCGCAAGATTTGCCCAGCTTCTACCGTTGAGCCTTCCCACCATCGAGTTAGCTGGCGGAAGCGCTCGCTGCATGCTGGCTTCGATCCATTTGCCCCAACGCTAGATCTTCGGACTTCGCTTCGTTAGGCGAGATTACGCGGACGCCCCGCTATGCCGCGCTGATCCAACATCATTCCCATGGAAGGTTCCTCTTGGGAGCCGTGGGGCAATTTCAGCCTCGGACCGGCGGTGGCCCGAGAGATGCTAAAGCATGTGGCCAGATCATGACGACAGTTGATCCAGCCCCGGGCCGCCGGAAGCCTCGCAAATCTTCCGCATCAAAGCGCGGCAAAGCCGCGCGAAAGCGCCGGCCGGCCACGAAGAAGAAACCTTCATCCGGAGGGGAAAACTCCGTCGGACGCCTTGAGCGCACCCGTCGACTGCTGCTTGCTGCCCTACGCGTCTGGGAGCTGAAGCGGCGCGTTCGCGATTAGGCTTGGCCTTTCAACCGCGACGTCTCTGGGTAAATTTGCCAGATGTCGCGTGGGCGAAGAGGAGAATTGCGGCACGGTCGTTCTGTACAAAATCCGCCCGACAGATGGGTTGTAGTGGTCGATCAAGTGCCTTTGCGCGAACAGGCCGCGACTGATTGCGAGCAAGCGCTGGCCAGCCTAAAACGAGCGCGCGCTGGCTGGCACCATTTCGAACGCAAGGATAAGCCGGCCTTTATTCGCTGGCGGGCGCGGGAATTCGGTGCGCTTCTCAGCACCGCACGGGAGGTCGAGGAGCAGGTACGCGACCTGCAGACGCTGATCCACGAAGTCGAGCTGGAAATGCGCCGTGGTTTTCAGGATGCCTTTGCGGCGTATCAGACGGTCATGGCCCGACGCGGAAACCCAGCTGCGAGCGAAACGCCGCCGGCCTCGCCCAAAAATCGCGAGCCGCGTCGAGTCTTGAGCGATTTCGAAAAAGAGGCGCTCTTCCAGGAATGGGTGCGGCGATCGTTAGGGACGCATCCGGACAAAATGGATGACGCGGTTTATGCCTCGAGCTTCGAAGCCTTCAAGGCGCACATGTTCCGCGCCGTGCCGAACGAGCATCAGCCTAACAAACGAAAGCCAACATCCTTGCGACCGCCGACGGCCAATGAGGATGACACGGAAACGGAGGAGAAGGCGACTGTCGATAACCGGGTAAAAGAATTGTATCGCCGTCTTGTTCGGCGTTTGCATCCCGATGTCCGCGCCGATGGAAGCACGGCAGTCTCCGCCCTCTGGCATGAAGCGCAGGAAGCGTATGCGGCGCACGATATTGCGCGCATGGAAATTCTTCTCGCGCTTAGCGACATCGAATCTCAACGAACAGACCAACAATCCCTCGCACAAATGCGGTCTGTTTTTGCGGAGCTGCAACGCGCGCTGCGGGCGCTCGAGAAAAGTTTGCTCGAAGCTAAAGGAGAAGACGCTTGGGATTTCGCTCGCCTGGGGCCAACACTCGATCTGCGTCTGCGGGTTGACCGTGAGCTCAAAATTGCTCTTGCCTCCCGCACCCAACGTCTCGACCTGCTCAGGCGAACAGTGACGGAGTGGGACGCCGGTCCGATCGCAAACCGGCAAGTTCGGTTCGCCTAGAGTCGACCGCGACGGATGCAGGTTTCCTGGAAGCGAATTTGGCAACGCTTTGCCCTTTTCGAGAAAGACCAGGTCATCGTAACTTCGATGACGTGAACAAGCTCTTCGTCGCTGTTTTTCTTTTTGTCGCATTGGTGACTAACGCGCAGACGCCCGAGCGCTCTCGCCCGGATATTTCAAACAAAGCGCTTCTCACCAAACCCGGCCCGAGCCTGCAAGGCCGCGCGGAAGCAACCGCGCTTCATCGGGTGGCGAACGATTATTATAAATGGCGCAACGAACAATATCCGGTCGCGAGCAGCAGCGCCGGACTCCATTCCGGGGATGATCGCCTAACGAATTACGCGCCAGAAAAAATCGCGGAGCGTGCCAGTCATGTGCGCGAGCTGCTCGCCGAAGTGAATGCACTGCAGACGGTGAATTGGCCAAAAGACGAGCAGATCGACTGGTTCCTTTTTCGTTCGCAGATCGAAGCGGCTGCTTTTGACGATCGCGTCTGGCATTCCACTTCACGCGACCCGCAGACGTACGTTGGCGAGTGCTCGAACGCGATTTTTTCTCTCCTCAAGAAGGACTACGATACGCCGATGGCCCGCGCGCGTTCCGCGACGGCGCGGCTTCAGGCGGTGCCGGCAATGCTGGACCAGGGAGACAAAAATCTCACTGAACCGGTGAAGCTTTTCAGTCGACTGGCCATCGAATCGGCCCGCGCGATCGATCCGCTCTTCACCCAAAGCCTGATGACGCTGGCAAAGGATTTGTCACCCGATGAGCTTAGCAGCCTGACGACGGCGCGCGACGGCGCTCTGAAGGCGATCCATGACTTTGCCGATCGTCTGGAGAAGCGCCTGCCGCAGATGGCCGACTTCGCACCGATGGGAGCGGCGAATTACAACTATTACCTTCATCACATTCTCCTCCTGCCACTCTCGGAGGAAGAAGTAGAGATGATCGGCCGCGTGGAGTTGGCGCATTGTCGCGCGCTGGAAGCCTGGCTACCGGATCCATCGCTGGCAGATCCCGATCCGAAACGAAGTAAAAATATTCCACCGGATCAGGCGGCATTTCTCCAAGCCTATCAAAGTCGCGAAGAGGAGATGATCCAGTTTCTGAAGGAGCACCATCTTGTTACGCTACCAGATTACCTCGGTAGATTTGTCATCAGGCAACTGCCCGATGCTTTTAAGCCGACCAGCCCTGGCGGCTTTATGAATCCGCCCGGCCTTTACGACAAGGATTCGACCGGTTTTTATTTCATTCCGGCTTATAGTCCTGACTCAAAGAACTTTTATATCCGCGCCGCCATCGAAGACCCGCGACCGATTCTGGGCCACGAAGGGATTCCGGGTCATTTTCTACAGCTCTCGATCGCGAATCATCTCGGTGATGAAATTCGGCGGCAGAATCAGGATTCGGTTTTCGTCGAAGGTTGGGCGCTCTATGGAGAAGAGATGTTGATGCGCAATGGCCTTTACCCACCCGATTCCGCTTCACAAGGCCAGGTCTTACGCCTGGCGCGCTATCGGGCAGCGCGCATTGGCGTGGATGTCAATCTGCACACCGGCAAATGGAGCTTCGAGCAAGCGGTAAAATATTTCATGGAGGCGGGTGGCCTCGACCGGGAGGCAGCGGAGGGCGAAGCGGCTGGCGCGGCCTCGAGCCCAACGCAGAAAATCAGTTACATCGTGGGGAAATGGCAGATTATGCAGTTGTTAGGCCGTTATCGCGACAGGACGGGAAAGAAGTTCCGCCTCGGACCATTTCACGATGAGCTGATCAGTTACGGCAGCCTGCCAGTTTCGATCATCGATTGGATCATGCTCGACGATCCCTCGGAGGTTCAGAAAACCCAGCAGTAACTCAGGGATGCTTAGGCCGCGGAGTGTTTTCGTCTGGCGGTAAAGTACGCCGGGGACGTGGACTCGGAGTCGGTGTGGCCTCCGACTTTTTCAACTGATATTCCAGCCTCCCTTTGCGCGTCTTGGCGTCCGCGTTATTGGGGTCGAGACTGAGGACTTTGTCGACATCAGCCATGCTCTTTTGATACTCGCCCTTGAGCTCGTAGACATAGCTACGGTTAAGATAACCGTCTTTGTCGTTAGGCTTCTGCTTGATGATTGTCTCGTAGTCCGCAATCGACTTGTCATACTGTTTCATGTTCCAGTAAGCGAAAGCTCGTCGGTCCAGAATGGTAACATCCTCTTTTTCCTTCAGGACGACGTTGTAGTCACTCACTGCACTGTCGTACTTACCTGCCTGCAGATTGGCGAACGCCCGATAGCGGTGGGCCGCAATGTTTCCGGAATCGATCTTGATCGCGTGGGTGAAGTCCTCAATCGCCTTGTCGTTCTTTTTCTGCGCGCTGTAGACGAGGCCGCGATTGATATAGCTGGGGACCGAGTTGGGCTCCGCCTCGATCGCACTAGAGTATGCTTTGATCGACTCATCCAGCTTACCAGCGTTCTTGTAAGCCAGGCCGAGGTTGTTGTAATTGTTGGCTCCCTTGGGGTCGGCTTGGACTGCCTTCTGGAAAGCCTGGATTGCTTTGTCCCATTGTTTACTTTTTGCGGCTTCGACTCCTTCTTTTGTGTACTTATAAGCGTCAGCCTTCTCGTCAGCGCGCACGATCACGGCGAAAAAGATGAAAGCGATCGACGCGGTCGCCGTCAGTAAACGTTGGAAAGTTTTCATAGCAAAATGGTGTGCCAGTAGAATACGGACGAGCGGGCACTTTGGTCGCAACAAATCGAGCAGGCAAGTAGAAGCTGCCAACGTTGCTCGTTAAGTCGCAGGCATTTCCGGAACATCGCCGGGCTCATCCACGCGCGTAATACGCAGAGCTCGGCCCGTTGTTTCATCGATCTCGAGAAGCACGCCACGGAGGTGCGCAATCCCCGGCGCGACAGGCAGCGCAGCGGGAATGTTGGAAAGAAAGCGTGCCAGGATCGGCTCGATTTGGCGTCCGAGAATCGAGTGGATTGGTCCACACATGCCCGCATCGCAAATGAAAGCGGTGCCGTTTTCGAAGATCTGTTCGTCCGCTGTTTGAACGTGAGTGTGCGTGCCGAGCACCGCCGAGACGCGACCATCAAGATAACGGCCAAGGGCAATTTTCTCGCTCGTGGTTTCGCCATGGGCATCAACGATGATGTTCGCAGTTTCGCGACGCATCTCGTTGACTGCCGTGTCGAGGAGCGGGAAAGGGTTTTCCAGGATCGGATGCATAAAGGTGCGGGCCTGCACGTTAATCACCCCCACTTTTCCTTTGGACGTTTCCAGAACAATCGCCCCCGCGCCTGGCGCACCGGAAGGATAATTGAGCGGACGCAGGAGACGCGGCTCGATCTCGAGGAACGGCTGAATCTCCTTGCGATCCCAAATATGATCGCCAGTGGTGATGACAGAAGCGCCCGCCCGCAGCAGGTCGATGGTGATCCTTGGCGTGATGCCGCGACCGGCAGCTGCGTTCTCGCCATTTACAATGATGAAATCGAGCGACCAACGCTTCTTCAAATCTGGAAGACGCGCGATGACGGCGTTGCGACCGGGTTCCCCCACAATGTCGCCAAGAAAAAGAACCGTCAACATGGCAGCGATGATCGTATTAAACTCAAAAATCCCAAGTTGATGTTTCGTATCTTCGTTACGCACGGCCTCGCCCTGCTGCTCTTCGTCGGCTTACCCCCCGCCCGCGCATTCGATGGGGAAGCGGCTCCGGACATGACTGCCAACCTGAGCACGCTCGGGCGGGCACCGGATTGGAGCGAGCTGGAGAAATATCAGAGCAGCATTACGCACGACGAGTTCGTGCAGTTGCTTGAACATGTCTATTGCCCGCGCGGTTATGACCCAGAGTTAATCAAGCTCGAGCCTGACCTGGCGCGCATCTTAACGAAAAGCGGCACGCAAGATTATTTCGTTCTCCATTTTGCCAAAGACGATTCCGCCTGCCTGCGGCCGAAGCATTGCTGGACGCCGCCACGTGATCTGCCAGAGCCGCGCAAAGGCAAGCCACTGGATGGTTTGCACATCGCGCTCGATCCCGGGCATCTCGGCGGGCAATGGGCAAAGATGGAAGAGCGCTGGTTCAAGATCGGCGAAGCCGAGCCGGTGCAGGAAGGTGACATGACCTTGCGCGTAGCGCGAATGCTCCGGCTGCGCCTGGAATCCTTAGGCGCGAAAGTGACACTGCTGCGCACCGCGACAGAACCGCTCACATCTTGTCGACCGCTGGATTTTGAAGAAACTGCGAGACTTTTACTCGTTAGGCAAGGAATTGTCGAGCCGCGGGAGTACTTTGATGGCCCCACCGATCCCGAGAAAGAACAGACGGTCGCATGGCAGCGCGAGCTACTCTTTTATCGCAATAGCGAGATCCGGTCCCGCGCCGACCTGGTGAACGATCAGGTGCGGCCTGATTTGGTGCTTTGTTTGCACTTCAACGCGGAACCCTGGGGAGACCCCGACAATCCTGAGCTGGTGGCGAAGGATCACATTCACCTCCTGGTGAACGGGGCTTACATGCCTAACGAACTTAAGTTAGACGACGATCGCTTTGAAATGCTGCAAAAGTTGCTCGGTCGCAGTTACACCGAGGAGCTGGGACTAGCCGAATCCATCGCCAGCGCGATGGCCAGGAACACCGGTCTGCCGCCCTATCATTATACGACCGATAATGCGATCGCGGTGGGTAAAAGTGGCTATGTCTACGCACGCAATCTCATGGCAACCCGGCTTTATCGTTGCCCCACCATCTACCTTGAGCCGTATGTCATGAATAGCCATGAGGTTTTCGCCCGGCTGAAAGCGGGGAACTACGAAGGAAGAAAACGCGTGGCGGGAAAGAAACGGCGAAGTATCTATCGCGAGTATGTTGATAGTGTTGTGCAAGGGTTCCAGGCCTACCTCAGGCAAGCCGCGCCAACCCACAGTAAGTTTAAGGAAAGATGAATAAACCTTTACCCACCGCCTCCGGCTAGAGCGCGGCTATCGCCGCTTCAATGTCTGGCAGGGTCACTTCTTTGCAAATGCTTGCTCGACCAATGGCGTGCGCGACAACGAAACGAATGCGGCCCCCTTCGAACTTTTTGTCACCCGGCAGGGCTTCAAAAATCTTTTGTCGTGGAAAGTCCGGCGGAAATCTTGTCGGGAGATGGTGACTCTCCAAGGCTGCGCGAATCTTCTCTACTTCGCCTAACGACAAGCCCGCGCGACGAACGGAAATGTGTGCTGCGGCCAGTATCCCAAGGCTGATGGCTTCGCCGTGCAGGATATGGCCATAGCCAGCCGCGTATTCGATCGCATGTCCAATGGTGTGGCCGAAGTTGAGCAGCGAGCGAGTATCGTTCCGTTCGCATTCGTCCACCTCCACGATCCCGGCCTTGAGCGCGATGTTGCGCGCGATGAAGGTCGCTGGGTCGCGGCGATCGACGCTGCCTAGCGAATAAAAGAGTTCACTGTCGCGAATGATGCCGTGTTTGATCGCTTCGGCGAAACCCTCATTCCAGATCCGCTCGGGCAGCGTCTGCAGCGTGTCGGTATCGGCCAAAACAAGCGAGGGTTGATGGAAAGCGCCGATCAGGTTCTTGCCTGCGCTTAAGTTCACGCCCGTCTTGCCGCCGATGCAGCTGTCGACTTGCGCGAGCAAGGTCGTGGGAAGAGAGACGTACGGAATTCCGCGCAAGTAAATTGCCGCGACGAATCCGCCCAAGTCGCCAATAACACCTCCGCCTAACGTCAGCAGAAATGAGCGGCGATCAAGCCGTAGCTCGCTCAGGCGTTGACAAAGCTCGGCCGCTTTCGCCATTGATTTCGCCCCTTCGCCGCCATCAACCACGATCGTCTCGACGTCGAAGCCGGCGCCAACCAGGCTTTGGCTCACCTCTTGGCCGAAGAGAGGCGCGACATTCGCGTCCGCAATCACCGCGCATCTCGCGGGGGAAAGAATCGGCCTAACACGCGCGCCGGCTTCGCCTAACAAACCCCGACCGATCAGCACTTCGTAACGTTGCTGGCCGGCGCGGACCTGGAGTGATCTCGTCGTGGAAGCCACGGCTGATCAAAAGCCCGATAACGATCTGCGTCGCGGTGATGGGACGTGAGAATGTCTTTGATGAGCGCGCTGCAAAGTCATTTCGTCAGAGGCCAGCCTATCATCTTCCGCTCGCTTCCCAAACGGAACTCGCGCCAAGCAAAGGCTTGCTCTCGCAATTGCGCCTTCATAAACTACATGCATGGCTGATCCAATCGATCCTGTTGCACCGCCGCCTCCGCCGATTCCCCCGCCTAACGAACCAATGCCACCGACTTCGACCGGGCTGCCCTCGAACGTCGCCGCTGCCCTGGCCTGTTTTCCGCTCATCGGCGGAATTATTTTTTACTTGCTCGAGAAGCGAGACAGTTTTGTGCGCTTCTACGCCATGCAGTCGATCATCTTCGGCGGGGCCTGGCTTTTGTTTAATATTCTCTCCGAGATCCTTCACGCGATCTTTTGGTCGATGCCGGCGATTGGGCACTTGCTGGCCGGTCTCTGGGCGCTCTTCTCTGCGTTGGTGCAGATTGTTTTCCTCATTGTGCTCATCATCGCGATCGTAAAAGCCTTCAGCGGCGTGCGCTGGGATATTCCATGGGTTGGGCCGATGGCCCGGAAGCAGACGAGCGATCCACTTTAGGAGCCGGCTAAGCGAGCAACTTTACGACAACCTGGTTGAGGATCAGCTGATGGTCGAGCTGGGTCGTGACGATTTGCATGTTGGCGGCAAGGCAGGCCTCAAGTCCCCTGACGAGTTGCTCGGTTTCGAAGCGATGCGCCTGCAGGGCGGCGACGCCTAACGAATAGCCGTTGATCGTGCCGTCTTTCTTGCGCGGAAGATGAGAGGTCGCCTCCGCCGGCAGGCGATTCAAAGTCGAGATAAATGCATACGGGGCGCCCGGTCGCGGAAGGCGATGCCACTGCATCAGGTCTTTGACGAGGAGAAGATTTCGCACAGTCGGAATGATAGCGACAAGAAGAATGCCGATGACCGATTCGCCACGATCGAGAAGGCGCCTAACGAGAGCAAGGGCGCGCTCGAGATCGCGGGCCGCAAGAGCATTTCCCAACTCGAAGATGACGCCACCGCGCGAGATCGGAACAATGTTGCGAACATCCGCCAGCGTGACGCGCCTCTCTTTTTTGCCGAGAAAAAGATCGAGCTTCTCCAGTTCGTTCTTAATCGTGCGCGTGTCACCGCCGGTGAGCAGGACAAAGAGATCGAGCGCTTCCTCGTCGAAAAGCAGCTGGCGCTCTTTGCCTAACGAACGCACCAGGTCGGTCGCCTCTTCCTCCCAACCGCCACGGCTGGCATCGAGCTTGTCGAAGACTTGAAGCTCAGCCCGTTTCGCGAGCGATTTGTAGAATGAACGTCGCTTGTCGACTTCGGGCGCGCTGAGAAGAAATTTTACTCCGCCTCCGCCAAGGTCGCCTTGCAAGACAGTATTCAGTTCTTCGAGAGCGTCCTGCACCCCGGCCGAGCTGCCGATTTTGTTGTCAGCAAGAAAATTAGCGTTTTTTAACCAGACGAGTTTGCCCTCGCCAAAGAACGGCAAAGTTTCCAGGGCCTCAATCGTCGAACGAATCCTTGCTGCTGCCTGCTCGGCGTTATCGGCGCAGCCGTCGATGATCTCGAGACCGAAATCTCCCGAGGCCGCCGGCGTCAGACTGGCGGCCAATTCCGCTGCCGCAGTTTTCACCGCGCTCTCATCAGAGCCGACAACGGCATGAATCGGTGCGGGCGGAGCTTTGGCGGTTCTTGGCTTCACACGTGGCGGCGACACTGTTGCGTCGCGCATCCTGCCACGCCTCTTCATTCATTTCTGCAAATTAGTTTGGCGTCGCCGGCGATTTGGCGTTCAAGGTCGCGTAAGGAAAGAATTCTTCCTCAAGGGCGGCAATATCGAAAAAGCGCGACCCATAATTGTAGGAGAGCGCGGTCCCAAAGGTGTCTCCTCGGGCGAGCGCGTTGAGCAGACCAAGGAATGCTTCGCGATCGGTAGAAATGAGGAAACGCACCAGCCGCTCCGACTCGCGATAGAAAGCATGAACGGTATTGTCACCGGGATAGCCGGTCATCCCCGTCAGCTGGGCGAGCGGAATTATTTGATCGCTGGGCACGGAGGGTGAGCGCGCGTGAGCGTTGTAATCACGAGCTCGCTCGTAACTGGCCCGGGAAATCCGCGAAATGTATTCCGCAAAGCCTTCGTTCAGCCAAAGCGGAACTGTGCGCTGGTAAAATCGGTAGAGAACCAGATGCGCGATCTCATGGCCTAGCGAATTGTTGCCAAACTTATATTCGGGATTGCGTTGGATGAAGAGGCTGCCGCCCGAATGAATTCCGCCCGTCCACGGTTCGAGATGGCCGGCGACCTGGAACCGTTTCCAATCCTCAGGCTTTTCGAAAATATAGATGTGGGCTTTGGCCGGCGTACCGGATGCAACCTCTTTGCCCAGCTCTTCACTGATGACGCGAAAGTAAAACTCCGACTCCACCGATATGGGTGTGGCGACGTAGCTGTGGATGAAGTGATAAATGAAATGCTCCGTTTCGGCGTGTTTCCATTCCTCGGGATGAAGCGCGAGGGCTTGCGCGCCCAGCGGATTGCGATCGGACGAGCTGAGCGCGGAAAACGCGACTTCTGGCAGCGCGTCTAGACCCGGTGTCGGTTCATCCTGGGCGAGGAGAAGTGGAGCGGACGCGCCGATGAGCAGCACGACCGTCTTCGCGGCAATGCCGAGGCCAGAGGTGAATCGTTCGAACATTGCCTAACGAAGCCTTCATGGCGCGATCTTTAACCCGGTCGGCGCTTTCGGGCCGCCGGCCAATCCGAGCAGCGTGCTGTGCGCGTAAGCGATCTCATCGGGAAGATTGAGGACGTCGACCTGGTAAATCTCCAGGTAATCCATCTGGTATCCTGCGCCCGCAACGATGCTCTTATGCAGGATCGTGGCCGGATCATCCGCAATCCCTTTGTTCATGCGATAGGTGGTGTCGTTGTAGCAGCTCCAGAGCATTTGTCCGGCGACATCTGGCCGACTGCTCCAGACCTCTTCAAAAACCGTGCCGGTCCCCGGAGCCGCCGGGTTATAGGCAGCGATGTTATTCTTCTGCACGATCAGACGACCGGGCCAAGTGGCGCGCGCCGTGGCGATGGCGGAGTCGGCCGCATAATTAGGATCGGGATCCAGTGCGCCGTCAGCGGCGACGGCCAGGGTAACGTACTGATTGGGGAAAGCCATCATCGTTGTATCGATGATTTCCTTGCCTGCCTCGAGGAGCTTATCTGTCGTATAGCCGACCTGCTGCCAGGCTTCGACTTGCGATGAAGTGTGCGGTACGTTCCAATCTTCGCTCCGCGCATTGGCGAAGCTACTCCAGACAATAGCAATCGCGGGATTATTGGTGAAATGCGCCCCGAGTGCCACGATCATCGCCTTCTTTTTGGCGAGAAATGTCGGGTCCCAAAAGACCGGAATCGTGTTCTGGACGCCGAAGTCGTCGACGAACGTATAAAAAACGCCGCCCGCCGCAGTCACAGAGTTGGTCACCCAGGACGGTTTGCCTGCTTGGGTGTTAATACGCAGAAGAATCTTTTTGCCCGCGGCGGCGATACGCGCCACTTGGGAATCGAGAAAGCTAAAGTCAAAACTGCCTTCGCTCGGCTCGAGCTCCGCCCAATCCTGACGAACACTCACGCCATCGACATTCGGATTACTCAAGACCGTATCCGCGCATGGATGCCCGGCAGCGGTCAAAGAAAAAACACCCTTCGGCACACCCGCCACACCCGCCTTCGCTATCGGGTTGATTGTTAGGACGCTGGCGCCAAAAATTGCCAAAGAGCCGATCAAACGTCGATTTTGAAACAGATGAAAAAGAGGTGGACGAGCAAGCAAATCCATGCTCAATAGTTGAGCCGCTTTTGTGCCGCGGATTAGGGGAAAAGCTGTTATCAGTCAAAAATCCGTCGGAAACGAAAAAAGGATTGACTGAAGCGGCCATTTCCGGCTACTCTGCGAAGATCCGATCCTTAACAATGGCGATCCAAAAGGCAGGGAGAGGAAAGTTCCTCATAGGCTGATCTCCTCGAGAACTTACGATCCTGCGCCAAAGGGCTTATTCTATGAAGGCATTTGTCTTCCCGCGTACTCAAACTTTTCTCGCACTAATATTTTTCACGCTGACGGGCGCGGCCTTCGCTCAGCAATTCCAGGATGTGTCAACCGAGGCCGGGCTCGTGCGCACTATGAGTCGCTCCTGGGGCAATCCTATCTGGGGCGATATCAACAACGACGGTTACCTCGATCTCATCGTTCCAATTCATGAATTGGATGGCGACAACGGGAACCCCGGCCCATTCGTCTATATCAACAATCAGGATGGCACGTTCACCGATGCTCGGGCTACTGCCGGATTGATCAGAGGTTCCCCCGATTCCATCGACTGGCAGGGATTTGCCATGGCCGATTACGACGGCGATGGCAACCTCGATCTCTATATCGCTGAGCCGCCGTTTCAGGGAGAAGGAGACGTAATAATCAATATCTCGCAGGTGCCAAAACGGGATCTCCTTTATAAGGGCAATGGTGATGGCACGTTTACCTACGCAAGTGAGATAGCGGGAATCGCGATCGATCGTAACTTCGGTGAGTGCGCTTTCTTTGTCGACTATGACAACGATGGTCTGCTCGACATCTTTGTAAAGAACATGTCCACGGGCGACGAAGCAAGCGTCAATGTCCTTTATAAGAACAACGGCGACGGCACCTTTACGCAGGTGCCTGACGCCGCGGGCCTCGCGGAAGCGACCGAGGGTAACTCTGAGGGAACGCTGTGTTCCTTTGCCGACTACGACAATGATGGTTATATGGATGTGGTCTTTGCCGGGGGCGCGACAGCCGAAGCCCTTTATCATAACAATGGCGATGGGACATTTGTGGAGGTCACCAATACGGCAGGACTATCTCCGCGCACCGATGCCCAAGGTCTGGCCTGGGGCGACTATGACAACGATGGTTATCTCGACCTCTACGTCTCCCGAGGAAAGCAAGTCGGCGATGGAAATTTCAACAACACTCTTTATCATAACCTGGGCAACGGAACGTTTGCGGATGTCACCCACGCAGCGGGGGTGAACGACGGCACAAATACCTGGGCAGCTGTCTGGGGTGACTATGATAACGACGGTTATCTCGATCTCTTTGTCGCCCGGCCAGGAACTACCACGCTCGGTCCGGGAAACGCCAATCTCCTTTATCATAACAATGGCGATGGCACGTTTACCGACCAAGCGGCTGAAGAAGGTGTCGCCATGGAGACGGACAAGGATACCGAGTCACATAAAGTTGCTTCCTGGGGCGACTACAACAATGACGGCTTCCTTGACCTGGCAGTGCAGGATGGAATTGGACCTACGTTGCTCACGGGTGAAGCTGCCCAGGGCCTTCATTACCTCTTCAAGAATCTGGGTAATAGCAATCACTATATTAAAATAAAACTTAAGGGAGTGCAGTCGAATCTGGATGGACTTGGAGCGCGAGCTACGGTGATCTACGACGGCGGCCAGGCTTTTCGGGAAAATACTGGAGGCGGCGGTGGGGATTATGCTTCGCAGGGAAGCGAGCCGCTGCATTTTGGCATCGGCGCGGCCGAGTCGGCGACGGTGAAGATTGTCTGGCCCAGCGGGACGATTGATGTCCTGCCATCGGTCGATGCTAACTCCAGCATAACTGTAACTGAGGGGTCCAGTCCGCCACCTGTGCAGGCACAGAACATTTCGACGCGGCTGGATGTGCAGACCGGCGCCGAAGTCGGTATCGGTGGATTCATTATTACCGGCACGGGGCCTAAGACTGTGCTCGTCCGCGGCCTTGGCCCTTCGCTGGCCTCCCAAGGAGTGCAGGATGTGCTCACTAACCCGGTCTTGGAATTACACAAGCCTGGCGGCAAGGTTGTCCTGAATGACGACTGGCGCGATGACCAGCAGAACGACATTTCTGCTACCGGTCTGGCGCCAACGGACGACGCTGAAGCAGCAATCCTGGCGAGTCTCGATGCCGGCGCCTATACAGCCATTCTCAGTGGCAGTAACGGCGGAACTGGTAATGGGCTGATTGAAGTCTACGATCTTGATCAGGGTGTTTCTTCAGAATTGGCAAACGTTAGCACGCGCGGCTTTGTCGGGACTGGAGACAATGTTCTCATCGGCGGTGTGATTGTTGGCCCAATCGGCGCGCCGAGCGCCGACTTAATTCTGCGCGCGATCGGTCCTACTCTCGGCGACATGGGTGTGGATGGTAGCCTTCAAGATCCCACTTTGGAACTCCACGACAGCCAGGGAACGGTGGTGGCATCCGATGATAACTGGCAAGACGATCCTACTCAGGCCGCCGCGATCACCGCTGCGGGCCTCGCACCGGGGGATCCGCGCGAAAGTGGCATCCAGTTTACCGCTCCGACCGGAGCATATACGGCTATTGTGGCCGGTAAAAATGGAACCACGGGAGTGGCGCTCGTCGAAGTATACAATGTGAAGTCAGCCCCTGCCGAACGATGAAAAACTCAGAAAATCCATGTTTTCTCCTTGCCTCCTTGCCATCGGTTTGCCCCAGAGCGGTAAGGCTAAGCCTTCGATTCGGCGTCTGGCGTTTCCTTTTGGTCCTCGGTGTGGCTGGTGCTTTTGCCGGCAAGCTTTTCGCGCAGCAGTTTGAAGACGTCTCAGTCGCAGTCGGTCTTGCGCAGGAGGTAAAGAAGAGCTGGGGTAATCCGATTTGGGGAGATATCAATAATGACGGCTATCTTGATCTGATCGTCCCGACTCACGGGCTTGCTACCTCCCATGGTCCTTTTGTCTATCTCAATAATGCTGGTAACACTTTTACAGATATTCGTGACACCTGCGGAATTGAGGAAGGGCCAGAATTAGATGACAAAGACTGGCACGGCTTTGCCTTTGCTGACTACAATGATGATGGCAACCTGGACGTCTACGTCACTGAGGGAGCAAAGGGCCAGCAAGGCGGGACAATCAAGCGGGATTTGCTCTTTCGTGGAAATGGCGATGGGACTTTTGAGTATGTCAGTGACATTGCAGGAATCGTCACCTCCAGCGATCGGGGACGCTGCTCGTTCTTTTTCGACGCCGATAACGATGGAAAGTTAGACCTGTTCGTGAAGAACTACGACGGGGTGAACGTCCTCTACCATAACACTGGCGGCGGAGTGCTGCAGACAGTCGCCGGGGCTGACGGTTTGGAAGACGCTACCTTTGGGATTGGGTTTGGCGGTATCATTGCTCTGGCGGATTATGACCTGGATGGCTTGATCGATATGGTTATTTCGGCCGACGGAAATACCCTGCAACTTTATCACCAGGGAAGTGACGGGACCTTCCTCAATGTCTCGCCCGGCACTTCTGGG
>DASXOB010000012.1:0-2414 GCA_036494545.1 Chthoniobacterales bacterium | reverse complement strand
CATCCGTACCTGATCGGCGAAGGCGAAGCGCGCGCGACGCTCGATTCGGTTCGTGCCGCGAGGCAGATGCCCGAGCTTACGCTCGACAAACACATGGTGACGTGGGGTTACTCGCAAGGCGGCCACGCAGCGCTTTGGACTGGCATCGTTGGGCCGCGCTACGCGCCGGATCTAGAAATCCTCGGCGTCGCGGCGATTGCACCGCCCGCGAATATAAGAAACGCACTCGCGATGAATGTCGAAGCGGATAAGCGATTCGGACCGTATCTGGCCTTGTCGTACAGCCGGTTCTATTCTGACATCACATTCGAGCAAGCGATCCGCCCAGGAGCGCTCGATGCTGCTCGTCAGATCGTAAGCTTATGCTGTTTCCTTCCGCCCGAGGACCCGGAACGCATTGAGGCACTGGCGGCGACGTTCGATGGTCCAGCATTAGCGACGAGTTCGAACAAAGCGCTCCAAGCTCGTCTTGAGCAGAACACGGCGGACAGTCCCATACAAGCACCCGTCGTAATCGCGCAAGGTCTCTCGGACATCGTCGTGCCGCCGTCTGCCACCGACGCGTATGTCGAAGAACGCTGCACTGCTGGTCAACGACTAGCGTATTGGACATTCGCCGGTCGCGACCACCTCACAATCATCCAGCCCGGTAAACCCCTCGAGGAGCTGCTCTTCAGGTGGACGATGGCGCGCTTCGCGAATGAGCCGCAAGCGACTGGCTGCGTGCGCAAGTCTTTCTGATTGTCGCGTGATCCGAAAGGGGCCTGGCAGTTTGTGTCGTTAGGCAGCTAACTTGATCGGACAGCTGTCGATGGCCAGTACGGACTCGTAACAGGTGAGATAGGGTGGATTCGAAATGATGAACCGTTTCCCGCGCCGCGTTGCTTCAGTTGTTTAACCGCCGATGCTAGTTTTGCCAATCCTTGTTCAATTTGCGCTTGCGACCAGGCTGAAAATCCAAAGACGAATGCCGGATCCAACTGAACTTTGATGCAGAAGAAAGAAAGAGGCCGGGGCCAAACGCCGGTTTGCTCACGAGCACGCATGAATAGCGGTAAGTCTTCCGCGCGTCGGAGCCAGGCAACGAAGTGCAAACCGGCTGGCGTTACTTCCAGATCGAAATACTCGCCCAGCCATTTTTGAAATTGTTGGATAAAGAATACGCGTCGCTGGGCATAAAGTTCGCGGATCCGTTTCACATGGCTCAGGAAGAATCCTTCGGTGATGAAACGCGCCAGGGTAGCTTGATCAATCGCTGGAGAGTGCTGGTCCATGATAGCGCGCACCTTGACGAGGGTGTCGACAAGTTGTGGCGGTGCGACCAGAAAACCGAGGCGCAGCGATGGATAAAGGATCTTGCTCATAGTGCCGGCATAAATCACTCGGCCGGCATTGTCCAAACCTTGGAGACATGGCAGCGGCGGCCCATTGAAGCGAAACTCGGAATCATAATCATCCTCCAGGATGTAGCCGTCGCGCGACTCCGCGAACTCGATAAGAGCTTTCCGCCGCTTCAGGCTCATTGTCACACCCAAGGGAAACTGATGCGAGGGTGTGACCAGAATGAGTCTGGGAGAATTTTGCCGTGAGCACTTCCCGATTATCAGCCCCTCACGATCGATCGGGCGCGGAACTATTTTGGCCCCGACAAAAGCCAAAACATTACGTGCCTGAAGGAAGACGGGATCTTCGATCCATCCCACTTCACCCTCATTGATTAACGCCAGCGCGCACGCCAGCATCGCCTGCTGCATGCCGCTTACGACTACGACTTGGTCGAAATGACAATTGGCGCCGCGGAAGTCGCACAGGTAAGCAGCTATTGCCTTCCTTAGTTCGATGTCGCCTCGGCTTGAAGCATAACGCAACAGGTGCGCTCCTTTTTTCGCCAAAACCTGCTCCCGCAAGCGTTCCCAAACAGCGATCGGGAATTCATCCACGGCCGGCAACCCGGCGATGAGGGTGACAGATGGCGGGCCGCCAATGCCGACATCAAGTTGTCGACTGCTGCGAAAATCGGTCATTCTCGTGACTCGTCGAGCGACACGCGGGGAATGCTCGGTGCGCGCGGTCGTCGTCACCCTTGCAGCTTTCAGAAAAGTCGCCGGTAAAGGTTCGGCGACAAAGATACCAGATTGTTTCCGGACTTGAAGATAGCCTTCTGCAAGCAGCTTTGAGAACGCCTGGTTTACGGTCGGTCTCGAAATCCCGAGAGTTGCAGCGAGAACTCGTGAGGAAGGCACACGGGAAGCGCTTGAATCAAAACTGCCACTCTCAAGTTCTTCTCGTATTTGACGATACAACTGTTGATGAAGTGGCTCGGACGACGCGCGATCCAGCCGCACCATTTCGAACGACATGACTAAACGACGCCGGCGCTGCGTTGAGACCGCTGAGCCTGTGCGTCCATAGAT
>DASXOB010000011.1:0-2637 GCA_036494545.1 Chthoniobacterales bacterium | reverse complement strand
GCGCCTAACGACATTCCAAATAAATCGATCGCCGTTCTTCCGTTCGATAACCTGAGCGACGACAAATCGAACGCCTATTTTACCGAGGGAATTCAGGACGAGATCCTGACCCGGCTTTCCAAGATCGGCGCCCTCAAGGTCATTTCGCGCACCTCCACGCAAAAATACAAAAGCGCGCCGGACAATTTGCGGGACGTCGGCCAGGAGCTGGGCGTGGCCCATGTGCTTGAAGGGACGGTGCAAAAGATTGCCAATGCCGTGCACGTCAACGTGCAGCTGATCAAAGCCTCGACCGACGAACACCTCTGGGCCGAGAGTTACAATCGCAAGCTGGATGACGTCTTCGCCGTGGAAGGTGAAGTGGCAAACGCCATCGCCGACCAGCTCCAGGCCAAACTCACCGGCGCCGAAGTAAAAGCGGTGACCGAGAAGCCAACGCAGAACGCAGCGGCTTATGACGCCTATCTGCGTGGACTATCGATCGAGCACAGTGACTACAGTTACGGTTCATATGCCCAGGCTGCCCGCGCCTACGTTCAAGCCACCAAGCTCGACCCGAAATTCGCGATCGCGTGGGCACGCCTGGGAGTCATTCGGAGTTTTCTCTATTTTAATGGAGTCGATCCCGTTGAAAACACGCCCGACTCCGTGAAGGAAGCGGCTGATCGCGCCATGGCGCTCGCGCCTGAAACAGGCGAGTCGTGGATTGCGGTAGGGGCTTATCGTTACCGCGTCCAACGGGACTTCGCGGCCGCGCTTGCCGCGTATCAGGAGGCATTGAAACGTCTGCCTAACAATTCGTTTGTCTACCAATACCTCGGCATCGTGCAGCGGCGTCTTGGTCAATGGCAGGAAGCGGAGGTCAATTACAAGAAGGCGCTGGAGCTCGATCCGCGCGACGTCGGGTTGCTTAACGACATGGGAAATGAGTTCTACTACTATCTCCGGCGTTTCGACGACGGTTACGCCGTGCTCGATCGCGCGCAAGAACTGGCGCCCGACTCAGGAACCGCGCTCGCCGATAAGGTGAATCTACTGCAGGCCCAGGGCCGGCTGGAAGAAGCCGATAAGGAACTGGCCCGCATTCCGCAAGATGCGACGGACTATTGGGTGGTGAACGCGCGAGCCAACCAAGCCTTGTATAAACGTCACTACGACGAAGCTGCCAAAATCTTCGAGCGAAAAATCCACGCGCGTCCGGCGGATCAGCCGCCAGACTTCTTCGACAAATTGTTTTTGGTTAACCTTGGTTTCTGCCGCGAATGGATGGGGAATTCCGACGAAGCGCGCAAGGTTTTCACACGCGCGGTGCAGGCGATCAAGCCCACTCCGGAAACAGTGGTCGGCCCGGACGCGAACGGCACACCGACGATTCTCGCCCTCGCCTATGCCGGCCTCGGTGACAAAGAGAAAGCGCTGGCCCAAGCGCAGCAAGCCCTGAAAGATTACTCGAGTGATGCGGTTTCCAAACCGTCGGCAGAGATCACGCTGGCCCAGATCCAAGCCCGCTTCGGGGAGCACGCCGCCGCTATTGCCGCTTTACCGCATCTGCTTGAAGTCCCGGCTGGTCTGAACGTCGCTACGCTGAAACTCGATCCACTCTGGGATCCGTTGCGCAAGGATCCGCGCTTCCAAAAACTCGCGGGCGAACCGCCGAAGCAAAATTAGTTATGTACCGTCTCTCTTGCCTTAACCCCGCTGGTTCGGCGCGACTCGGCCGTAAAGGCGATGGATAAGGCCGTCGCTCTCCACGCCACCGACGCACGGGTCGCACCCTGCTATCAGGAATGATGCGCACGAATGTTAGTGCGTTTCGTCGGCCCCCGACGATACTGTGCCGATCTTGTCGCCCCTAGTGCAAACACCTCATAAAGGTGGCTTATTCAGCCGACCTTTGACGCCGATCCTACTCCGCCTGGGTCCAGACTTTGATCCGCTGCGCAATGATCCAGGTTTCCAACAACTGCTCACAACTCAGGGACACGTCCGTCCTTAAGTATGCCCACTATGTCGGAAGTGAAGTTTGAGATCGGGCACGTCTTGTTCATCGACATCGTTGGTTACTCGAAACTGATGATCAACGAGCAGAGCGAGCAGATTCAAACGCTAAGGGAAATCGTGCGCGGAACCGAACAGTTTCGCCTGGCCGAAGCAGAAGGGAAGTTGGTGCGGTTACCGACCGGCGACGGCGCCGCACTAGTTTTTCGCACGAATGTGGAAGCGCCAGCTTTGTGCGCGCTGGAAATTAGCAAGGAACTAAAAAATCACTCCGACCTTCACGTTCGGATGGGAATTCACAGCGGGCCTGTTAATGAAGTTGTCGATTTAAACGAGCAAGCAAACATCGCGGGTGCGGGCATCAACATCGCGCAGCGAGTGATGGATTGCGGCGATGCTGGACATATCCTCGTTTCGAAACGTGTCGCCGATGACTTGGAGCACTACTCACAATGGCGCTCGCTTCTGCACGAACTCGGCGAGTGCGAAGTAAAACACGGATTGCGCATCTCGCTCCTGAATCTTTACGGTGACGAAGCTGGCAATCCGGAACTGCCGGAGAAATTTCGACAGGCAAAAGCCGAAACAGCACCGGGGGCTGCGCCAGCCAAATCCGTCGCGGTGCTGCCGTTCGTCAAC
>DASXOB010000010.1:0-175859 GCA_036494545.1 Chthoniobacterales bacterium | reverse complement strand
CTGAAAAGGAAATGGTCTGTCAGGCATAGCTTAGTTCTTGAAGTATTGCGAGAGCCGGTGAGCGACCCACTCATCGATGATGGTGCCCTCTTTGGGCGAACACAAGCGGTCGCGCCCAAATATTTTGACATTGTTGTAGAGCCTTCCTTGCATTTTCAGAAAGCAGCGGATTTCCGGGCGCCCTCGCCGCACGGTAATTGGCCATGTGCTCCTCCGCGGACACGCACGCGCAACGGTGCCGCCAATCTCGCGAAGCGAATCGCCGCATTTCGCAATGAATTGATTCGCTCGTTGCCCGCTCGCTCTCCGCTACCCTCGCGGCTTTACCGTCTATGTCGCTTTACCACAGTCGCTCCATTCAGGTTTGCTCCGCGCGCGAAACGCTTGTCGATAATTAGCGCCGATTGAAGTTCCGGACCGGAGCAATTGTTTCCCAAGCACCTGCGCCTCCGTTGTCTTCGGGAGCGCAGGAAACATGCGGACAATCCGGAGCGCGAAAGCCTTTGTCCAATCGCGTAATCCTTTTGAAACTCGCTCGCTGCCCGCACTCGCTCGCTGCGACCCTCACAGCTTTGCCTTCTATGTCGCTAATCCCATTCGCTCCATTCTTCCTTCTGCATTCCTCCTTATTACTTCACGCTGCAAGCCGTGACAGCCGGCAGGTTCTCATTTGATCGCCTTGCGGCACGGCGCTGAGCGCGGCGCGGCGATCCGCGGGGAGTGCGGCGAGGTATTGGGCCACGGTGGAAACTGTCATGTGGGCTACGATACCTGCTGAGCTGTGTGACGGACAAGTCTCTTGAAAAGCTGAAAGCGGAAAGCCGCCTTAACCCGTAGCGCAGGCGGAGCCGAGCTGCGTTCCAGCGCGGGTTGGCGCGGAAGCTCTCAAGCAGGCAGGCGGGGCAACCGAAAACACTGTTTGCTGGAAACTCCGATGTCGGCCAGAGTTCTGCTACGTCATCGTGATGGAAGAACCTTCCTCAAACAGTCGCGCCGCATCTAGAAGGCCAATTCCTTTCCGCAGACACCTATCCGGTTTCGCCTTCAGCTTACTCCTGGCAACGGCGACTCTCCCGGTGCCGGTCGAAGCGGCTTCCCACAAGGGCTCCGAGGTCGAGGCGAACGCTACGGTTTCTCCAACACCAACGGCCACGCCGGGCGACAAATCCCCGCCCGCCCCTCATTTCAAACCCGAGTCCAGCAGCAGTTCAGGCAGCGTAACGGTCGAAGGCAGCCACATCGATTATCAGGCCGTGGCCGGGACGCTCGTCGTCCATGCCAAAGGCTGGGATGACGCGGCGACGGCTGAAGAAGAAAAGAGCAAGGAGAGCGAAGAGGACTCTCAGGATGATAAGGAGTCCAAGAATCCGACGGCCGAAGCGTCGATGTTCTACGTCGCGTATACCAGGCAAGACGCGGAGCCAGACAAACGGCCGATCACGTTTCTCTACAACGGCGGGCCCGGCTCTTCGAGCGTCTGGCTGCACATGGGCGCTTTTGGACCCCGGCGGGTGATCACTGCGGATAACTCGCATACGCCTGCCGCGCCATATCAGGTCGTTAACAACGATTTCAGTTTGTTGGACGCCAGCGATCTGGTCTTTGTGGATGCTCCCGGCACCGGCTTCAGTCGCATCGCCGGGAAAAATAAGAAAAAAGAGTTTTACGGCGTAGACCAGGACGCGCACGCCTTCGCGGAATTCATTGTCGCCTATCTCAGCAAATATGGGCGCTGGAACTCGCCCAAGTATCTCTTCGGTGAAAGCTATGGCACGCCACGCTCCGCCGTCTTGTCGAACCTGCTCGAAGACAAATACAGCATCGACTTGAACGGCGTCATGCTGCTCTCGCAGATCCTTAACTTCGACCTAAGTGTGGATGAACCGGAAAGCAATCCTGGAATCGAGCTGCCGTATGTCGTAGCTCTGCCGACCTACGCGGCCACCGCCTGGTACCATCACAAGTTGCCCGGCACGAATAATCCCACCGCGCTGGAGCCTTTCCTCAAGGAAGTGGAAGATTTCGCGACGAAGGAATATGCGCAGGCGCTGGTGCAAGGAACGAGCCTGCCGAAAGCCGAACGTCAGGCCATAGCTGCGAAGCTGCACGATTACACCGGCCTGCCCGTGAGCTACATTCTGAAGGCTAACTTGCGCATCGATGGGGGCGAGTTCGAGAAGAACCTCCAGGACGATACTGACATGACCACCGGCCGGCTTGATTCGCGCTTTTCCGGCCCGACCATGGACCCGCTAAGCAAGGAGGCCGAATACGATCCGCAGGCCGCCGCCATCAGTTCTGCCTATGTCTCGGCTTTCAACGACTACGTAAGGAAGACTTTGAAGTTTGGTCAGGACAAAATGTATTGGCCCGAGATTGAGTTATGGAAGAGCTGGGATTTCAAGCACCAGCCACCCGGGGCGGAGCGGCCGCTGCAACAGGCGACCAATGTCATGCCAGACCTGGCCAGCGCCATGAAATACGATCCAGATCTTAAGGTCTTTCTGGCCGGCGGTTATTTCGATCTGGCCACGCCGTTTTACGAAGGTTGGTACGAAATGCACCACCTGGCCATTCCAGAACGGCTTCAGGATCACATCCAATATCACTACTATCAGTCGGGTCACATGGTCTACGCCCACCAGGAGTCACTTAGGGCCCTGCACGATGACGCGGCTGAGTTCATCCGCTCGACCGATAATCTGGATAAAGGATCGCAGTAGGGCAGACCTCATTTTTGACGCGGGCAGATCCGCTAATCGAAACTACCGGTTGCGGATCCTAAAACTCGCCTCTCAATCCAAGGCCAGCGAGAAGTAGGACTCACAGATCCTCACATGGAGTTCATGGGGCTAAGTCTTTTCAGTATCGGCTCCTTCACTCGCTAGTGGGAAAGTTGAGAGCTGAAAGTTGAGTGAGTGCGGATTGGGGGTCAGTTTCAGGTATCGTCAAGGTGCGAGGAGCGGATGCGACTGGCGTGTTTGAGGGCGAACATCTCCTCGTCCGAGTAGCGTCTCAGAGCACTCCGGGAATGAATCGCTTCACCCGGTTCGCATATTCTTCGTAGGCGGAGCTGAAGGCGGTGCGGAGCAGGCGTTCCTCGATTCGCACCCGAAAGGCAGTGCCCAGCGCATAGAGCGGGACCGCGATAAAGAGACGGGCCACATGCCCAAGCCCGATTGCCAGTGCGATCATCATGAGAAACAGGGCGGTATAGATCGGATGGCGAATCCAGGCGAAGGGCCCCGCGGTCACGAGTGCGTGGTCGCCTCGCGTGCGGGCAACGATACTCCAGTTTTGTCCCATCGTCCGCGACGCCCATACGAACAACCCTACTGTCGCAGCCATCAAGAGGGCGACCGCTCCGGCCTCGCTTAGCGCCTTTGCGCTGAGCGGATCGAGCGTGGCGCGCTGGATGCCAATGCTGGTGAAGCCAATTGCCAACCCCTGGATCGCCACGCCGACGATTGAAGCGGGGGAACGGCGAGCAGTTGTCTCTCCTTCAGCGGCGGCGCGCCGACGTTGCGCGGCGACGAGCACGGCAAGGAAGGCGAAAAAACCAACTCCCAGAGCGAGAAGCCCCGGCAGCCCGACGGGATCACCGGTCACTGATAACGCACCGCTCATCGCTTCGCTTGGCGGATAGCTTTGTCGTCTAAACGCCGCTCTTTCACAAACCTCGATCTAAACCTTGATCGCCGGTTCGGCGACTGAAAGAGCAAATTATGATTTTTTGTTTCAAGTTCACGACACCAATTTTCCAAACGCATCGAATGCGCGACGTTGCTCGCCCGTGAGCGATATCCCGATTACCGAGAAGCTTCTCCTCAATGCCGGGGGCTGGCAGGCGATGAAGCCTGCGCGCGAGCTGCTCAAGAGCGGGCGCGTCTCCGAGGCTAAATACGAGCCGCCGTTGCTGAGCGGCTACGTGCGCGAAGGTGCGAAGAATTATCGTTCCGGCCTGCGAATCAAAAGCGCGATCGACGTCGAGAATCTGTGCAGTTGCTGGCAGTCTCGTTCGGCGGGGAAAATTTGTGCCCACTCGGTCGCGGTGGGGCTGGGTTATCTGAATCCGCCGGCCGCTGCAGTCGGTGCGCCTAACGAGCCGACGAGGCCTGAAGCACTGGCGGGTCCGCAATTCGTTGCCGCTGACTCGGCGCACGCCGGCCTAACGACACTGCACGTGATCCTGCCGCTCAATTTCGCGGGCGCATGGCAGAAAGGGCGGATCATGATCATCGTCGAAGCGGAAGTTTCTCGGAACCGCACGCTCGTCTCCGCGCTCCCGAAGAAGAACACGTTTGCAGTCGACGACGCCGATCTCGCGCTGATCGAAGGCTTGCGCGCGGTTCCGGCGATCTTCGATAGCGGCATGGCGACCTTGTCGCGCGATGGATTTCTGCGCCTGCTTCCCGCGTTGCAGAATCATTCACGCGTCACCTTCGGGAAAGCGACTCAGGCGACGATCTCTTCGGCCGCGCTGCGCCTCGAGCTTTTGGTTGAGTCGCCCGGCGACGGGCGCATCGCGGTGAAAGCCAATCCTCCGCCGAACGCGCTGCTCCTCTGGAACCCGACCGATGTGTGGCTGCTGCAGAACAACGAGTTTGTTCGCTGCGGCGAAGCGTTGCCGCCCGGTTCGACGCATCTGATCGAGCGGCCGTTGCTGCTCGACGGCGACCGCGCATTACATTTTCTCGCATTCGATCTGCCACGGCTGCGCGATGCATTCGACGTCCGCGCTGGCGAAGGCGTTGGCCTGCCGGAAATCGCAACTGCGCGGCCATCCTTTGAGCTGCGACTGGCCGGTATGCTCTTCAGCGTCAGCGGTGAATTGATGTGCACCTACGGCGATCGCGTGCCGATCAAAGCTTATGCCAGCGCGCAGGATCAATTCCTCTTCCGCGATCCACAAAATACCGAGCGAGTGCTGATGCGGAATCTTGAGGCAGAGAACGCAGCGATCGCGCGCCTTGAGCAGATCGGTTTCGCCCGAACCGACGCCGGCGGCTTCGTGCTGCACGGCCAGCCCAATGTTATCCGGTTCTTCGCAACGGATTATCCGAGACTGGAGCGCGAGTGGAAGGTGACACTCACCGCGCAGGTCGAGAAGTGGAGCGGCGAGATCGAGCGTGTCACGCCGAAGCTCGAGATAGTCAGCTCGGGTCAGGATTGGTTCGAGGTTCGGTACTCGCTTACGACGCCTGGTGGCGAAGTGTTTTCGAATGCTGACATTCAGCGACTGCTTCGTTCGGGCCAATCGCAGACGCGATTAAAGAATGGCCACATTGCGGCGATCGACACCGCGGGCCTGGAGGATTTCGAGCAGGTCATTCGCGATTGCGATCCGGCGCAAACGCAGCCCGGGCTTTACCGCATCAACCGCGCCCACGCCGGGTATGTGGAAGAAACTGCGCGCGAGCTTGGCTCCGCCGTCGCCGATCGTCGCGAAGCACTGAAGAAATTCATCACCGGCCGCGATGCGTCTCCGGATGCGACGTCGAAACTCGGCACGCTCGCGAAGATATTACGCGAGTATCAACTCACCGGGTTCGAGTGGCTGACGCGTCTCGCGGCGAACAATCTCGGCGGTATCCTGGCGGACGAGATGGGTCTTGGTAAAACGGTGCAGACGCTCGCCTTTCTTCGCGCTCATCAGGGCGACGGCCCTTCACTCGTTGTCTGTCCGACATCGCTCGTGACCAACTGGGAGAATGAAGCGCGCAAGTTTACTCCCGAACTCAGGACGCTCGTGCTCGAAGGCGCCGATCGCGCCGCTCGTTTCAAATCGATCGCGGACGTCGACATGGTCATCACGAGTTACGCGCTGCTGCGACGCGACATCGACGCACTGCGGGAAATCAAATTCTCCACCGCCGTGCTCGACGAAGCGCAGCATATCAAAAATCCGGAGACGCAAAACGCGCAGGCCGCGTTCGCCCTCCGCGCGAAACATCGCTTTGTCCTGACCGGTACCCCGATGGAGAATTCGGTGCGCGATCTCTGGTCGATCATGAACTTCGCGCTGCCCGGTTATCTCGGGAATCGCAGCGATTTTCGTGAGCGTTACGAGCTGCCAATCGCGCGTGGCTCCGCGCCCGATGTGCAACGCCGCCTCTCGCGCCGGCTCCAACCGTTCCTGCTTCGCCGGCGGAAACGCGACGTCGCGAAAGATCTGCCCGAGAAAATCGAACAGGTCGTGCCTTGTAGCCTAACGAGTCATCAACGCGCCGCCTACGACGCGCTCCTGCGCGAGATCCAGCAGGGTCTCGGCAGTTCCGGCAAGAATGCGAACGCCGGTGCACAACGGATGAAGATGCTTACTGGTCTTCTCCGTTTGCGCCAGATCTGCTGCGATCTGCGGCTCGTTGGGATCGATAAGGAAGAAGCTTCGGCCAAGCTGGACTTGCTCGACGAACTGATCGAGGAAGCGATCGACGGTGAACACCGCGTCCTCGTCTTCAGCCAGTTCGTCTCGATGCTGCACCTCATTCGCGAACGCCTCGAGAAACTCGAGATTCCGTTCTGCTATCTCGACGGCTCGACCAAACAGCGTCAGGAAATCGTCGATCGCTTCCAGAGCGATTCCGCGATTCCCGTCTTCCTGATCAGCCTGAAAGCCGGTGGCGTCGGACTCAATCTCTCCGCTGCCGACACCGTGGTTCATTTCGATCCATGGTGGAATCCCGCGGTCGAAGCACAAGCCACCGATCGCGCCCATCGCATTGGCCAAACCCGTGTCGTGACCGCCTACAAGCTAATCACGCGCGACACCGTCGAAGAAAAAATCCTGCGGCTGCAGGAAAAAAAACGCGCGGCGATCGACGCCGCCATCGACAGCGAGGAACCGCTTATGACTGGCCTAACGACCGAAGAACTCGAAGAGCTACTCGCGTAAGAAAAGTTAGAAGTAGGAAGGATAAAGTAGGAAGTTGTAGAAGACGTGAATCGCCGCCGTCGAATGCGAAAGCGGTATTGGGCCCTAAGCAGCTTTCTCTTTGCAGCAATGCGGACAGGAAATGGATTCCACGTATCGTGGATCCTGCTGTTCGGCGACGGTGAGTGGAGTCTGACAGACGAAGCAGAGCGCGGCTCCGGTTTCGCGCAGGCAAGTATCGAGCGCGACGCGTTTGTCGAAGACGAAGCAGTCGCCTTCGAAATGTTCGCCGCCGCATTCCTCGAAGTAGCGCAGAATGCCCCCATCGAGTTGGAAGACCTGTGCGAAGCCGGCCTTTTGTAAAAGCGGCGCCGCTTTCTCGCAGCGAATGCCACCGGTGCAAAACGTCACGACTGGTTTGTCTTTCAGATGACGAGGCAGACACGCGGCCGCCGTTGGGAATTCCCGGAAATGATCGAGGTCGAGCGTGTGGGCGCCGCGGAAGGTGCCGAGTTTTACTTCGTAGGTGTTGCGGGCATCGAGAAGCGTGATGGATCTGCCCTGGTCGAGCCATTGCTTGAGCTGGTGGGGTCCGAGCCTGGGCGCGGGACGGCAGGCGGGATCGATGCCGGAGATACCGAAGGCGATGATTTCTTTTTTGATCTTCACCAGCATTCGGTTGAACGGCTGATGATCGCTTTCACTTAGTTTCGCGGTCAGGTCGGCGAGTTCGGGAATTTTTCTTAGCCTAACGAGAAGTCGATCGATCGCGGGGCGAGCGGCGGCGACGAAGATATTGATCCCTTCCGGGCTGAGCAGAATGGTGCCGCGCATTCCGGCTTTCGTGCACGTCTCGCGCAGCTCGGACTTGAGCGCTTCGAGATCGCGCAAAGACGCAAACTTGTAGGCGGCGACGTTAGTGAAGACGAGCATGATTCGGCGGAATATTACACGCGGAACGCTGACCGGCGCCTGGCCCAACGCAGTTTCGCGGAAGCCGCGCGAAGGTTGGCGCGGCGTTCCTCCGCGCCCGGCCTAACGACCTCGTCTGCGATTTCAGAGTAATGGCCATCGCGGAGACCGGCTTCAAACGCTTTCTTCACCCGCCGATCTTCGCCGGAATGAAAGGTGAGGATGGCGACACGTCCGCCGGGTTTGAGACACGCCGGAAGGTTGCGCAGAAAAGTCTCGAGCGCCGAGAACTCATCGTTCACTTCGATGCGCAAAGCCTGGAAAACACGGCGCACCGAAAGTTCGCGCTCATCGTCCTTAACTCCCGGCAGCGCGGCGCGAATGGCATCGGTCAGCGCGCGCGTGGTCTGGAATGTTTTTCCAGCGAGCGACGACGCCAGAGCTGGATTCGATTCATCAGCGTTATCGAGCAACAGGCGCGCGAGCTTTTGCGTGGACAGCTTTTGCAGAAGAACGGAAGCAGGCGAGCCGCGCTGCGGATTCATCCGCAGATCGAGCGGGCCGTCATGCTTGAGCGAGAAACCGCGCGCGGGATCGTCGAGTTGCATCGATGAAACGCCGAGATCGGCCAGGATGATATCGGCAGCGGAGATTCCATTTTGCGCGAGCACCTGCGGCAATCCCGCGAAGTTCGTGCGGTGCGCCGTAAAGGTGTCTTCATCGAAGCCCAGTGCGCGCAGACGCGATTCTGTTTTCGGCAGCTCGATCGGATCTGCATCGAGACCAAGCAGGCGCCCGTCCGGTTGCAAGAGAGGAAGAATCTCTTGCGCGTGACCGCCGTAACCGAGCGTAGCATCGACCGCGAACTCGCCGGGCTTTGGATCGAGCGCAGCGAGAACTTCAGCCACCATGATTGGTCGATGCGTCCCCGCAGGCGTCTTCCCGGACGCGAGCACTTTCGCGACCGTATCGGAATAACGCCCGGGTTGATGCTCTTTGTATTTCTCCTCGAAACGACGCGGATTTTTCCCGCGGTAACGCACCCGGCGACGCGGACGCTCGGGCGACGATTCGGCCGGAGGATAGTCAGGCATGATTCGGCGCAAGGTAACCGCGACGCAAAAGCGAGCGAATCAAAACACCGTTACGATAAAACGATGAGACTGTGTGAGGCGAAGGTTTTTACGCGGTGATTCGAGTTGTGCGAGTGCAGCGAATCCGTCATCGTCGTCAGAAGTGCTGCTGACCACATGACTTTTCTTCGCGCAATTCCCTGTCCCGCCGTATCTTTGGCGAAGGAGGATGTTCTATGTGCGGCCCGCATTTTTGTCCTATGAAAGTTACGGAAGACGTGCGCACGTACGCGGCTGAGCAGGAAATCAGCGAAGGTGAAGCACTCCGATCTGACATGGATGAAAAAAGCCGGGGATTGCTAGCGGCGGATGCGAAGCCTTATTCGTCGAGCGTTCAATCCTCTAGGTCCCGACGATGACCAAGGCGAAAGAGAAGCCGGGAATTGCTCCGGATACGATTGGCGAGCAGGTCACCAAAATTCCTGTCGAATTAAGTACTCGTTTTTTGGAGCAGTTTAGTGAGCAACTCTACTCGTCTCCACAAAAGGCTTTTGAAGAACTGATCTCAAATGGCTGGGACGCCGGTGCACCCGGCGTCGATGTTCGTGTTTCTGAAAACCTGTCTGAAGAAACAGCGACATTGGCAGTTTTCGACAACGGAATCTCGATGGATGAGAAGGGGCTGCGTGAGTTATGGCACATAGCATTTTCACCGAAGCGAGATAAACCAGTCCAATTTGGAAGAGCCATTATAGGCAAGTTTGGTATCGGGAAGCTTGCTACTTACGTCCTAGCTCGAAAACTGACCTACATCTGCAAGGCTGATGACGGAGTGATCCGTCGCGTCACAATGGATTATGGCGAGATCGATAAGCAACGTGGTGCATCTCGTGACAAGCTCATTAGCGAGATTGAGCTAGACATATTCGAGGTTCAAGAGAGCGAGGTAACGGAAGCCCTTAAGACTGTGTACGGCGGGGCGGAGATTGCTGCACTGATTAAGGACGGATTTAAGGGTGTAAAAAAAGATTTCGGTGACGATGAATACGGCGGAGAGAAAAGTGACTTTAAGCCGCCGAAAGCTGGGACATGGACCTTAGTAGTACTATCCGATCTCAAGCAGACTGGCCGTGATCTTAAGATAGGTGTTCTGAAACGAATGCTACGCGCAGCCCTCCCATTTGGTAGCGAAATGGTGATCCGCATAAACGGCGAGATCCTTACGTCCTCAAAACTCGACGCACCTAAAATCGTTGAGTGGACAATTGGTCCGGAACTCGGAATCACGGAAGTTGAGCTAGAAGCGGAAGTGTCGTCCGCGGCGGATGGCGATGTGCCGAAAGAGGAGGGCGACAAGGCCTCGAAGATCGCAATCACGTCCGGCAAGACCCCAGTTCCGTTTGTCGACATTCCAGATATCGGTCGCGTCACCGGCAAAGTGAAACTTTTTCGTGAGCCGATCAGCGGAGGGAAAAGCGACATGCGTGGCGCATCTAACGGCTTCCACATCAATGTCCTTGGCCGAGTTGTTAATCAGGGGAATCCTAGTTTCGGCGAAAAGGACCTTAGCCACGCTGCGTGGGCGCGCTTTCGGATGACGGTGCGAGCAGATGGTTTGAATGGTTTGTTGAACACGAATCGCGAACAATTTCGCGAGCGAGAGGAGCTAAGGGTATTTCGTGCATTCCTTCGGAAAGTTTTCAATAAAGCGCGCACTCAATATGACGACGACGCGAGTGCTGCTCTCGTGGATGGCGGCGATATTCTCGTGCGTTCTCTAGGGGTGCTGTCACTTAATCCCCTACGAAGTGTTGTTGCCGAAGCTCTCCGAACGAAGCCTGCGCTTCCCGATATGTTCGACGAGACCGGCCTGGGAGATAAGCAGGCGAAACTCACGTCCTGGACGCAAGAAACGGCAGAAAAAATAAGTGCCGCACTAGGTGAAGTTAAATACGAGAAGCGGGACGACGACAGTTTTGTAAAATTCCGCCTAGCTGACAACTCCATTGTTATCAATAAGGAACATCCCTTTGTACTAGAGCATTCTCGGACTAAGGCCGAAAAGGAACTACTTCGAACAGTAGCAATGGTAGATCTGCTGTCAGACTTCTATGCTTTGGATATTGGGGTCGATCCGGCTGCGTTAAAGAGTATCAGAGCATATCGCGATCGCCTCATGCGGTTCCGAGCTATGCAGAATCGGAAGTCGGGCACCTACATCGCAAAGCTTCTGCTACAGACGCAGCACCGGAGCGAGGAGAATAAACAGTTTGAAGCGGTGCTCTCCGACGCGCTCCGTTACCTAGGATTTGAAGTGCGCGATTTGGCACAGTCGGGCGAGCCCGAGGGAATTGCCAGCGCGTATCCGACGCCAAGCGGAGTAGCGCCCACAGATGAGCAACCAAACCCTCCGTTGTATAGCTTCTCCTTTGACGCGAAGTCTTCGAAGCATGGCAGCGCTAAAACCGGCAATGTCAAGCTCGACGGGGTTGTCGAGCATAGAAAGAGATACAAAGCAGACTATGCACTGGTCGTAGGACCTGGGTTCACGGGCGACGCGATAAACACGCGGTGCGAGCAACAGGAGGTTACGCCGATGGTCGCAAGCGACCTGGGCCGTTTGCTCGAATACACTGTCGAGTTCGGTGCTATCCCACTCAAGAAGCTGCAAGAACTCTTTTCGTTGCACAATCACGAGAACGTCACGAAATGGGTAGATGAACTCGGCAGCTGGATTAAGAAGCAGCGACCGATAACAATTGCGATTTTCATTAAGGCGCTGGAGCAGCTAAAGGGTAAGGTTCCGGACGTTCTACCTGCAGGCACAATCGCGTTGCAGTGCCGTGAGAAGCTCGGAGCAAAGACAGTTCAAGCTTCGGATGTAGTGATGCTTGCGCGCGGGTTATCGATCTTAGTTCCCGACCTGATCGGAGTTGAAGACGATAAGATTATCATCAACGCGAGTGCCGGACACGTGGCAGAGGCTATTCGAGCCCAGTTGGAGAAGCTACAAAGCGAAGAGCCGCTAGATGTGAAAGAACAGCCGAGCGTGAAAGATGTTTAAACCGATTCACCCGTTCCCCGCGCGAATGGCACCAGAGTTAGTCTGGGAAGAAATGCCGGACGACAGCAAATCGTTGCGCGTGCTTGATCCTATGGTTGGGTCAGGGACGACACTCGTGGCCGCGCGGCTCCGCGGACACGATGCCATCGGTTTCGATCGCGACCCGTTGGCTGTTTTGATCTCGAAAGCTTGGATCGGAGATGTAGACGTCGCGAGGACGGAAAAAAGGGCGGCGGAGGTTCTTGAGCGCGCGAAACGCCGTGTGCTTCGCCTAACGAAACGTTCTTCATACCCGGAGGACACGGATGACGAAACACGAGGGTTCATCGATTTCTGGTTTGACATAGACAACCGCAAAGAGCTGACTGCGTTAGCCGCGTCAATTAGCTGCGTCCGCGACGAAGGAATTCGTAACGTGTTATGGTGCGCGTTTTCGAGGATGATCATAACGAAGGAGGCGGGCGTGTCTCTCGCTATGGACGTCTCGCACAGCCGACCGCATCGTGTATTCGATGTCGCGCCTCATAGTGCATTTGATAGGTTCGCGAGGGCTGTAAATTACATTACCAAACTGGCGCCGTTCATAGCAGGAAAGCAGTCTAAAGGTGCTGCCGTCGTTTCCAGCGAAGACGCTCGTAAGATGCCTTTGGGCGCGGAAACGATTGATTTAATAATCACCTCCCCGCCATATCTAAACGCGATCGATTATTTAAGAGGTCATAAGCTGTCGCTTGTCTGGATGGGGCATAACATCGCAGCAATACGGATGCTGCGTGCAACTAACATGGGTACAGAGGTTGCGGCGACGGCTACACTTGCCGACGTCGCTGTCGGGCAAGTTATGGAGAAGATGTGCGCTGGAGAGCTACTCGATGCACGCCATAGAGGAATGCTTCGGCGCTATGTTCGAGATCTACAAGCGCTGCTATCCGAGTGCCATCGCGTTCTTCGCGGCGAGGGGAATGCAGTGTTGGTATGCGGTGACTGCACCTTGCGTGAAACGTTCATCGCAAATTCCACCGCTGTTAAGCTGTTAGGGACTGCAGTTGGATTTCAACTGATTAGCAGTCGCCGACGAGCATTGCCGGAGAATAGGAGGTACCTACCACCTCCAGAAAGCCGATCTGCCGGAATCGCGCTGCGAAAACGAATGAGAGAGGAAGTTATTCTTACACTTAAAAAACCAAGGTCCCGTTGAAGGAGGCATTCGGGAATGCCTAACGATATTTCGGCTTCGGTTAAGACAGCAGACGAGTGTTCAGTAGTTGAGCGTGCCGTTTTTTTATCATTGGTGTTGCAGGGCGGTGAAGTCGACAAAAAAGGTCTGCCGGGGCGAATTCAACGTGCGAAGGCTTTACTGTTTTTGGTGCATCCCCGATGCGGACTCATCGGCATTTCGGCATTGAAGCATCCGGAACGTAGCTATCGGGCGAAGGTTTTCAGGGCGTCAGGTACAACATCCCCCGCAACTTTATTTAGCTTGGAACTCGGCTGGATCTATCTGCTCGAGGAACATCGAGGTGATGGCTTTTCTTCATGGTTGATTAATCCATTGCTTGATATTGCAGCTGATCGGCCTGTGTTCGCGACGTGCCGCACTAATAACGATGCAATGAATTTCATTCTGCCGAAGCATGGATTCCGACGAAGCGGCGAGGCCTACCCGTCAGCGAATGGACAGCATCTGCTGAGTCTGTTTGTCAGACGATAGCTGTGGCTATTGCAGAACGCTGACGCGAAGAACGATTAAATCAGTCTAATTAAATGGTGCGATAATCGTCCGCCGATATTCTCCTAACGCTCATGCGCTGGCACGCCACACGCGAATCCGTAGACGAAGGAGAGGTGTCTGCATTGGCTATCGCCGAGACGCTTGTAGCCGTAGCTGTGCTAGTGATGCTGTCTTTTTGGTTTGATACCCTGAAATGGCTGGCTAGCGCAAGCTGCTTGGCACCACTGCTTTTGCTTAGAACGGATGATTCGGTACGGAAGGGATTGCGTTGGATGCGGTGGGTGAGCGAGAGAGAAAGAGGAGAGAAGTGGATCCCCAAAGCGAGAATTGCGAGCGCAATCATAGTCGTTGGGATCTGCGTTTGGATAGCCGTTTGGGTAGGTGGCTGGTGGGCCGCCCTTATTATCTTTGCCCTGATCTCCCCCGTTTTTCTCCTGCCGTTTTCGCTGGCATATTTGCCAGTGCTTTGCTTTTGCCTCCGGCTTGGAGCGACGCTCGGATCGGTGCTGCGACATCCGCTACAGAGTCTGGGAGCGATACCAGGGAATTGGCGGCGCATTGTACTGGGTACGGATACAACTAGGGAACCAGAATTCATGCCCGGGGATGAATTCGGCCCACTAACTGTACTTCGAGGGCTGCCGAAGCCGGGGTATGACGGGATCCTTTATGTCGCCGCCGTTTTCCTGTACGTCCCGACGGTAGCTTACAGATGGTCACTGAAGGCAACGTGTATGATCTACATGCCCTTGATCTGGTTGGTAGAAGCGGGCCGTCTTTCGCCAAACTTGCCGGAGGCGCTCGACGATTACCAGGCTAGCGACTTGCGACGAATCGGGACGTTAATGTCCCTGTGGTATATCGCTGCGCTGGCAGTGAAGGTGATTTTACTTATGACCGTAGCAGAGTTCGTAGAATGGTGGGACGGCAATCGGGCGCTGCAATTTCTGAAAATATACATTGTCCCACATCAAGTGCCGCTATGGCAGATCGCGTCGGCCTTGAACGCTGTGCTGGCCATTATCCTGTGGGTCTATGCAAGACATGTGCTGCGGCTGATTGGAAAAAAGAAGGGCCGCCCTTCTGAAGGACGAGTGCGAGCGGTTTGGCAAACTGCGAAGGCGATCACCGTCGTGCTGGCCCTTTACTCGATTGCCTGCACGATAATCATCACATGCAAGGAAGGGCACTTACTAGACACTTTCCAACGGCTGTGGAGTGTAACAGGTAAACAGTGGCTGCCGTAGTTAGCTCAAGCTAAGAGTTTACCGGATGGGCTCGAGTCTGAGCTGGCGCAGCGCTTAGATGCGCTTGTTTGACCATAGCGGTCTCAGCATAATTGTGCGCTGACGAGACAGAGAAAAGTCGAGAGTCGTTAGCTGAGGGTTGAGAGAAAGGAAACATGAACACAAAGGCAATGAAGTCTGAACACTCGCCACGGGACGAGTCCGTCCGATTGGCGGACAAAGTTGTAGCGCGAGAGGAATGGATTGCGGCCCGCAACAAATTACTCGAGGCGGAGAAGGAGCTGACGCGACGCAGCGACGATGTATCTGCAATTCCATGACCCAAATAGACTTAAATACCGGCGCAAATGATCGGGAGTCGGTGCACGAGCGCGTGCTGAACGCATCACGCGAGCAGGTCGTTCATGCATTTCGCGAGCCGGAACATTTCTCGCAGTGGTGGGGACCGAAGGGTTTTCGGAACACCATTCATTCATTCGACTTCAGGCCGGGCGGACGTTTGCACCTGACATTGCACGGACCGGACGGCACTGCTTACGAAAACGAATATGTGGTGGAGGAGTTCGTGGAGCCGGAGCGGATTGTGATCAGTCATCCTGATCCCGCGCATTACTTTCAACTCTTCATCACGCTGGCAGAGGAAGGGGAAGACAAAACGCGTCTGACCTGGCGTCAGCGCTTCGATACCCGCGAACATTTCGAGCGAGTGAAGTCGTTCGTGGCCGAAGCTAACGAACAAAATCTGGATCGGCTTGAGGCGGTGCTGAAACGAACTTGATGCTATACGTGATTCACGTATAGCATCTCCTCTAAGATGGCTTTCGGGACACGCGCGCATCACGTTCGGCATCAGAGGTTCGCAGCCGGCGCTTTTCCACGCAGGCTGCGAGCGTGGCGTGAACGGAATGATCTTTCGCAAAGCGAAGCGGCGTTGAAGTTGCAGATCTCGAAGCGAACACTGCAAGAGTGGGAACAGCGTCGAGCTGCCCCACGCGGCTTCGCGCTAACCGCAATCGAGAAAGCCATTCGTGCCTAACGTCGCTCGGAGTTGTTTCGGAATGCGCTGCTATACGTGAATCACGTATAACGTCTTCCAAACATGATTGGTCGGATTGGTATGCGCCGCATCTCCACGCGTGTTTGAACGGCAGCAGTCCGGAAAGAAGCAGCCGCTGGCGCTGATCGCTGCATGAGCGATCGATCATGAATCGATAATCAAAGACGCGATCTTGTCGCTCGTTAGGGTGAAGCGATAGTCGAGAGAAATCGGACTTCCCGGAAAAGTTCCTGATATTTCGACACTCACAACGGTCTCGTTGTCGCGCTCTTTGGTGGTGAGCGGTTTGAATTGAAATTTGTATTTCTCGATTGTTTCCGTCGCCCAACGTTCGATGTCGATCTTGCCGCGATGCGTTGTGTTTTCGTCGCGCACCGTCGCGTCGTCCGCGAAACACGCCAGAATTGATTGCACATCGTGCGCGTTGCTTGCGTCGATGTAACTCTGAATGGTGTGCGGCAAGGCGGCTGACATCCTGTCGAAAAGGCTCGTTGATTCAACGGACCACGCAAGTGCTGTTCGCCATGCGAACGCTCTCATCACTTTTCAGCGCCATTCTTGTTTGCATCAGCCTCGCTTCAAGCGGCCGAAGCGATTGTTTCGCGCGACGCGAAGATTGACAATGCGCCGTTGCATTATCTGACGGCTGGGAATGGACCGGCGGCTGTAATCCATCGAGTGGCTTTGACTCTGGGTTGATTGATTCGTTCATCTCCAGATTCGAGCAGCCCTAACGTCACAAAATTGTGACGTGACAACTGGGCGCTAAAGCTCGCAGAATCCGCGAGGGTGATCCTCGCCACGAGGCGGCGCGTGCCCAAGTGCAACTTAACCGAAAGGAAACTCAGTATGCCATACGTCACAGTTGGAAAAGAAAACGGAGCTAACATCGACATCTATTATAAAGACTGGGGCAGCGGGCAGCCGATTGTGTTCAGTCACGGCTGGCCTCTCTCGGCGGATGATTGGGACCCGCAGATGCTTTTTTTCGCCAGCAAAGGTTACCGAGTGATTGCGAGTGATCGGCGCGGACATGGTCGCTCGACTCAAACCGGCGGCGGACACGACATGGACCACTATGCCGATGATCTGAAGGCCGTCACCGATCATCTCAACCTGAAGAATGCGATTCACGTCGGCCATTCGACCGGTGGCGGCCAGGTGGTGCACTATCTGGCTCGTCATGGCGACAAGGATGTGGCGAAGGCGGCGATCATCAGCGCGGTGCCGCCACTGATGGTGAAAACTCCGGCCAATCCGCTAGGCACACCCAAGTCGGTCTTCGACGATCTCCAGGCCCAGCTCGCCGCCAATCGGCCCAAGTTCTATTATGATCTGCCAGCCGGTCCGTTCTACGGCTTCAATCGTCCGGGCGTGAAAACGATCGAGCCTCTCGTTTGGAACTGGTGGCGTCAGGGTATGATGGGCGGCGCGAAGGCGGGTTATGACGGCATCGTCGCGTTCTCCCAGACCGACTTCACGGAGGATCTAAAGAAAATCTCGATTCCGGTTCTGGTCATGCATAGCGAGGACGACCAGATTGTGCCCTATCAGGCCTCCGGTCCACTCTCCGCCAAGCTGCTTAAGAACGGCACGCTGAAAACATACAAGGATCTGCCTCACGGCATGATCACGACACACGCCGATGTCATCAACGCCGACTTGCTCGCATTCTTCAAAGGTTAGTCATGAGCGCACAATCCCTAGGCATTTCGCGGCGACGTTTCATCGTATCGGCTGGCTTTACCGCGGCCGCGCTAAGTTTGACGCCTCGCCAATTTTTCGGTGCCGAACAAAGCCTTGTCGCTGGCGCTCGCGCGAGTGGCGCCAAGGCTAAGATTGCGACTCATGTACTTCGAGGAAATGTGAGTGCGCTCATCGGTTCCGGTGGCAACATTGCGGTCCTGTCCGGGCCCGATGGAAAACTCATTATCGACTCGGGATATCTGGGCTCGCGCCCACAGATTACCGAGGCGCTCAATGGCATCAGTCGCGATCCGATCAAACAGCTGGTCAACACGCACTGGCATTTCGATCACACCGACGGCAACGATTGGATGCACTCAGCCGGTGCGACGATCATGGCGCACGAGAACACGAAGAAGCATCTCTCAACAACGACCCGGGTTGATGACTGGGATTTTACCTTCCCGCCGTTGCCAGCGGCAGCAATCCCGACCGAGATCACCGGAGCGGAGAAGACGCTTCATCTTAACGGCGCAAAAGTCGCTCTTAAATATTACGGTCCCGCCCACACCGATGGCGATGTCTCGGCTTACTTTATTGAAGCGGATGTGCTCCACACCGGCGACACTTGGTGGAATGGACACTACCCATTCATCGATTATTCCACTGGCGGAAACATTAACGGCATGATCAAGGCCGCGGAAGCAAATCTCGCGATGGTGACGGACAAGACCATTGTTATCCCTGGGCACGGCCGGATCGCCGGCAAAACCGAGATGATCGAATATCGCGATATCCTTGTTTCCATTCGCGACCGCGTTGCTGCTCTTAAAGGAGAAGGCAAATCTCTTAATGAGATAGTGGCTGCAAAGGTCACTGCTGCTTATGACGCCAAATGGGCGACGGGCTTCATTAACGGCGAGTTCTTTACCAAACTGGTCTACAAAGGCATTGGGTAAGAGCCTGCGTATTTGCACAATCTCTGAAGAACCAAATCCTTAGAGAAGCGAACGCATATGAATAACAGAATGAAGATCGTGGTTATTGGCGGCACCGGCCTCATTGGATCAAAGGCTGTAAACATTCTTCGCCAACGTGGGCATGAGGTGGTGGCGGCATCACCCTCGAGCGGCGTGAACACGCTCACGGGTGAAGGATTAGCTGAAGCGCTAACAGGAGCTCAGGTGGTCGTTGATGTGGCGAACTCACCTTCGTTCGAGGACAAGCCTGCCATGGATTTCTTTGAAACGTCAGGTCGCAATCTTCTTTCTGCGGAAAAGTCCGCCGGCGTGAAGCATCATGTGGCGCTGTCGGTAGTCGGCACTGATCGCCTGACTGGAAGTGGCCCTGGTTCCTTGAGTGGTTACTTCCGCGCGAAGATGGCCCAGGAAAATCTGATCAAGGCTTCCGGGATTCCGTTTACGATCGTGCACGCAACGCAGTTCTTCGAGTTCGTGAAGAGCATTACTCAATCGGCGACCGGCGGTTCAGAGATTCGGTTATCATCAGTCCTGATGCAGCCAATCGCTTCGGATGATGTGGCTGCCGCGGTAGCAGAGGTAGCTCTCGGGGAACCGGTGAATGGAATGATCGAAATTGCTGGGCCTGATCGGATCCGGCAGGATGAACTTGTTCGGCAGTTTCTAACTGCGACGGGCGACACGCAGAAGGTGGTCACCGACGATAAGGCAGGCTACTTCGGCATAGCGGTGAATGATCAAAGCCTCGTTCCTGGAAATAATCCCCGCCTCGGCCCGACGCATTACGAAGACTGGCTCAAGCGCTCCACAGCTTAGAAAGAACACCGAGAGGATCAAAGTCGCACGAAAAACCTATGAACACAGACAAGCTTAAACAACTCGCTCGCGATTTAAGGAACACGCCACCGCATAGCCCGCGTGACACGCTCGGCGGATTCGTCATTGCCGCACGGATGCTCGACAAAGCTCGGGCCGATCTGCTCGGCATCAATGGCGAGTATAACTTCTATCCATGTGGCCTGGGCGCTTACTTTTGGAAGTTCACCGGCCTGGACGCGATGAAGTTCAAGGAGTTCGTTGCCACCGGCGCGACTGACGAAGAAGTCGATCAGTGGATCCGTCAGAACGCGACACAGAAAGATCCTGCTGCGATTATCAAATGGAATAACGAGATGCGTGGCCTTCGGCTTTGCGATCTTTCGCAACAGGTCCAGGAGTATTTTGAGACTTACATTCCGCAGTTTTGTCATCCGCCAAGTAAAGTGAAGTTCTTCTTCGATGTTTACGACGTTGAAGAAAGAGTACTTTAGCTGGTTGCGGTCGCAGCTCATGACCTTGCCGCAGGTCCTGACGAGCACCTCGGATGAACTCTAGACCTAACGTCTAAAGAACCAAGCCACATAATAGAAAGGAACATCACAATGAAACGAATCCGAAATTCAGAATCGGTCGGGCTATTGGGCCTGACACTTATCGTTAGCGCACTGGTGGCCGCAGTTGGCGTGCGCCCGGGGATAGCCGATGACAAAGGCGCAAAGGCTATGGTCGTTTACGACCACGTTCTGCCGAACGTTCCTGGCAAAAGTATAAAGGGTATTCTTGTCGAATATGGTCCCGGCGAAGGGTCGCCAGCCCACATCCATCCAAAGTCTGCTTTCACCTATGCAACCGTTCTCGAAGGAGCGGTCAGAACCTCGGTCAATGATGGGCCGGCCGTAGTTTATAAAGCCGGACAGAACTTCGCCGAGATGCCCGGTGACCGACACACTGTTGATGAGAATGCGAGCAAGACCGAACCTGCCAAGATGCTGGCCGTGATGGTGGTGGATACGGACACGAAAGAACCACTGTTAACGCCGCTCAAAAAATGAGACGACGCGACATGAGTTCTTTGAAATTTTAAGGCTCAGGCGCTCCACAGCCTGGGGAACTTAAACCGCGTTCGCTTTCGCATAGGCCGTTCCCACTGGTGGTAAGGCTGGGCTTTGCGCGAACCAGGAAACGCCAGTGACGAGAAAGATTCGCAAACTAACTTAGTGATATGGCAATGATCGATGCGATTTTGAAGAACGATTTGGGAGTGGGGCAGAACTACGAGCATGGCCCGAAGCGCGTAACGCCTGGCGGGATGATCGAAACCGAAGGAGCGGTGTTGAAGTGGTATCAGCTTTCTCCGGAAGATAGACCTGTCCCGGATGAGATCGATCGGCTGGCCCGTTCGTTTCTGGCGCGAACTCCCCTTGAAGCGAAGGGACTCGGCTTTGTTATTCTGCACCGGTGCGGAGAAGACTTTTATTTCCTGATCGTCAACACCTGGCGCGGGAACAACGAAGTTTGGGAAACGGTCTTTTACAAGAATGGCGACGCCATGGCCGATTTCGCTCTCTGGCCGCGAGACGGAATGCATAAGCCGACCTTCTGCGTCTGGGAGCTCGCGCCTGTCTGGCACGAAACAAAATCGTGGGAGCGCTTTCTCATCTCATCGCGCGACGAAGCTGCCGTCAAAATCTGGCGGCGCGATCTTTATTCCGGCGTAGCCTAAGTCAGGAGTTACTTCCATGTTGGAAAAGAGCAAAGCATTCAGCGGTTTCGCCGCTTTGGATCTTGGAAAGGTAAAAGAGTTCTACAAAGAGACTCTGGGGTTGAAGGTGACGGAAGAGCACGGGTTGCTGACGTTGCATCTCGCCGGCGGAAACAACGTTCTCATTTATCCCAAATCGAATCATGTCCCGGCGACATTCACGGTGCTGAACTTCCCGGTGGACGATGTCGGTCTCGCGGTGGACGAATTGAGCAGGCGCGGCGTGCGTTTCGAGAAGTATAATGGGCCGGAGATTAAGACGGACGAAAAGGGAATCATGCGCGGGAACGGTCCGACGATCGCCTGGTTCAAAGATCCGGCCGGAAATATTCTTTCGGTGCTTGAAGCGACGACTTGAAAGTCGCGGCCGGCTGAAATGCCTCGCGGCCGAGAAGAGACTTTTCAAGAACGGAATTGATACGTCGGATGGCCGAGGGCATTTGTTCTGCTCATCGAGTCGAGCTATGCGACTGCGACCGCGAACTTCCGAGCCCCGGGAGATCGTCACTCTCGAGATTGAGGTTCCACCGGACGACAAGACCGAGCCGGTCCGGAAGGTCTTGCTCCTGGAAGATCGCGATGATTTCCGGGAAGTTCTGCACGAACATCTGATCTCCCGCTCTTTTCAGATAACCTCGGTTCCCAGTGGCATCGAGGGTTTGCAGGAGATTAGGAACGGCGCTTTCGATCTCATTATTTGCGACATGATGATGCCGCGGATGGGCGGGGAAATGTTTTACTGGGCGGTCACGCGGATGCGACCGGCTACTGCCCAGCACTTCATTTTCTTTACTGGACACCGGAACAACGCGGCTATCGAGTTTTTCTTCAAGCGGGTGAACGCGACAGTGCTTATCAAGCCCTTCAAGCTATCGGCGCTCGACGCGACGATCGACAATGTCTTGCGCAAGATAGTCTGACACCGCCGCGCTCGCTCCTCCGACGAAACGGGCGCTACTTGTCCTCGGCCTTACTCACGCGACGAGCAGGAAGTGACGAGTTACAGGCCGTTATTTGCTGCTGTAAACGTGATCGCTGCCCACATCGAAGACGCGATTCCAACGCGCACGGTAGTTTTCGAACGCGATCTGGGCGCTGAGTTGCATCAGTTGCTCTTCGGAAAATTGCTTACGTAAACGCGTGTAAAGGTCGTCGGAGATGTCGGAAGGCGCAGTTGCCATGGCGTCGGCCAATTCAATCACGAGACGTTCGGTCTCGTTGAAAATAGAGAAGTCGTTGCCGAGAACGGCGTGAAGCTTGTCATCGGTTAGTCCCGCTTTTCTGCCCACGGCAGAATTGACGTCTATTCAGAATGGACAACCGATGCGCGCCGCGGTGCGGACTTTGCCTAACTGAATGTAGCGCAGCGAGACGAGACGTTTCCGACCAAGAGCAGCTTCCATAGCAATGCCGCCCCAAACAATTCCGGGTAGACGCATCTGAATTGTCGCCGGCGTCAGATCTTTGCCGAACATCTTGCGCATGACGCCATAGAACCAGCGCAGATGCCATGGCGCCTGATTCTTTGCGAGGCCCTGGATTCTTGCCATACGAATGATCCTATTACTATTTCGCGCGTCAGTGAAAATGGGGTTGTGTCCGAGACAATTGGCATCCTCAAGAATCGTCGTTAGTGACGAGTGACAGGTGGCACGAAGAAGTTGATCGCCGATAGTTCATGGTTGAGAGCGTAAAAGCTCCGTGGGGGCCATGCTCCTTTACGGAGAAAAGAGAAGGGAAAACATGAGCACAACGCCAACGAAATCCGATCACAAAGTCGGTTCGCGAGAAGAATGGCTTACTGCCCGCAAGAAACTTCTGACGGCGGAAAAGGAACTCACGCGTCGCAGCGACGAGATCGCACTGCAACGCCAGGAATTGCCGTGGGTTCGAATCGACAAACAGTATCGATTTGAGACCGACGAAGGGAATGCCTCGCTTGCCGACCTCTTCCGTGGGCGCTCGCAGCTGCTCGTCTATCACTTTATGTTCGGCCCCGACTACACCGCGGGCTGTCCTTCCTGCTCCGCGATCGCTGATGGCTTTAACGGGATCGCGATTCACCTTGCCAACCATGACGTCATGCTCTGGGCTGTCTCGCGCGCTCCGCTGGAAAAACTCCAGGCCTACAAGCGGCGCCTGGGTTGGAGCTTTCCCTGGGCTTCGTCGTCAGGCGGCGACTTCAATGCCGACTTCAGCGCCTCCTTTACCGAGGAGGAGCAACGCGAGGGCATCGAATACAATTACGAACACGAGGAACCCGTCGCTCCGATCTCATCGCGCTCGACCTCCGATGGCGCCAGTAAGTTTGCTGCCATGTGCGGGACGGACGTGAACACTTATGTGCGCGAGCGGCCGGGGATGAGCGCATTCGCGCTCGAGAACGGCGTCGTCTATCACACTTATTCCACTTATGCGCGCGGATTGGACGGCCTTTGGGGAATGTATCAATGGCTCGACCGTGCTCCAAGAGGGCGCAACGAAACCGGAGTCTGGTGGCGCCGCCACGACGAGTATGACGGTGAAGGCAAAGGCGCGTCAAAAGACTGCTGCGCTTGAATCCTATTCAGTCACGGTGGGCTCAGAGCGTTACTTACACAAAGGCTTACCGAGAGCCTCTTGGTGACCGATGCCAGGCACTTCGGCTCTTATGAGACTAGTGGCCGTAGCTGACGACACGTGACATTGTCCACGTGTCGCGCTCTTTTTTCCAAATCATGACAAAAGGGAATTCGCCGCAGTCATCCTTGCCTTGTTCCTTATGGCAGAAGCGATGGGTGCCGACCTCGATGGCGCCGAAATCCTTGATCGGGTAAATCTTCAGCGAGCCGGGGACAAGCTCGCGACGGATGTCCGGCATTGCGGCGAACATTTTGCGAAATCCTTCGCGAGTCTGGTCGTAGTTCGTTAGCCCGCCCTTGTCGTGGTAGAACTCGAGCTCGCGTGCAAACATGGACATGAGCTGGTCGAGATCATGAGCGTTAAACGCCGCGAACGTCTTTGCGTCCATTTCCGCGATGGTGTCGCTTAACGCCTTCGAGTCGTCCGACGGAGAGCTTGTTTGCGCGAATACTGGCGCGTATCCGAAGGCCACAAGCATCCCAACGAGCAGTAACAACACGGAGCGGAGATTGGTCATACCTTTACGCTGGACCATTTCCTCGAGTTTGCCGAGTGCGACTCTTTAACGAGAAATGCTACGCGGAAGAAGAGCCGCGTTTTGAGTGGCACTTTTTCCACTTGTGGGAAAGTATGGAGTCGGTCGTAGCGGAACCCGTTATGCGAATTCTCGAAAAGATAGCTCGCTTTGGCGCCATCGTGCTCGCGGTCCTCTTCATCGGAGTGAGCGCCGTCGGCATCTTTGGTGCGTGGTACCTTAATCGCAAAGCGAGCGACGTCGCACTGAAAGGGTTTGGCGTTATCGAGATGGGCGTCGGCGTGGTCGACGCTGGAGCGGGGCGCGTGCACGAACTCGTCGCGACCAGCCGGACCGAAGTAAAGCAGGCGGCCGAGACAATCAGCACCGTCGGCGCGCAGGCAGCGGCGAACAGTTCGGTGCTGAACGCTTTAAACGAACGTCTGGAGACAAGCCTGACACCGCGTATCGCGCAGATGCGGCAGACGCTTGCTCCAGTGCGCGATGCCGTCGCCAGCGTGAGCAACGCGGTGAGCTTTGTGAGCACGTTACCCGGAATGGCCGAGCGTGCTCCACGCCTTGCGACGCTGGATGAAACGTTTGATCGGCTCGAAGGAATGTCCGCGGACGCGACGCAACTGCGCAGCACGTTGCGCGCGCTGGTGGAGCAAAAGAACGCCGCCAGTTCCGAGACGGTTACCGCGCTGAATGCCCTCGCGCAGCGAATCGACACGCGATTGGGCGAGGTGCAGACGAACGTTCAGTCGATGCGCGCGGACATCGACGCTTTGCAGGTGCGGATCGAGAAGAAGAAGTCGCGTCTGCTCTTCGCCTTCAACCTGCTCGCGCTGTTATCGACGTTAATGTGGGTCTGGGTCATTTACACGCAGATCGTCGTGATCCACCACCACTGGGCACGTGTGCGGCGGCCTGCGGTTTAACAAGCGTCCGGCGCCGCGCGCTGCGAGTTCTTCGTTGGTATAGCGATCCTTCTTCATCACGAGAATGAACACATCACTCCATTGGTTGGTCGGATTCCTTGGGATCGTCGTCTTAACAAACGTGAAAGCTGAGCAAAAGATTGTGCCAAAGGAGTTGACGCCGGCAGACGTGCAGGAGAAAGCCGACGCGAGCGAACATAAGACAACCTACCGCTCGAAGCTGATAGACGGTGTTGATATCTTCTATCGCGAAGCCGGTCCGAAAGACGCGCCGGTCCTGCTTCTTCTCCACGGATTGCCTTCGTCGTCGCGAATGTTCGAACCGCTCTTCGCGCGGCTCGCTGATCGTTATCATCTCATCGCACCGGATTATCCGGGCTTCGGACATAGTGATTGGCCGGATCCGAAACAGTTCGCTTATACTTTCGATCACATTGCGGAGGTGACGAATCATTTCACCGAGGCGCTTGGGCTTTCGCGTTTTACTCTTTATCTGCAGGACTATGGCGGCCCGGTCGGTTTTCGGATGATTTTGGCGCACCCGGATCGAGTTACGGCCCTGATCGTGCAGGATGCGGTGGCGCACAACGAAGGCCTGGGCGCGAACTGGGCGACGCGGCGAGCATTCTGGGCGGATCGCGCCGCGCATGAAACAGCTTTACGCGAAAATCTGCTTTCATTAGCTACAACCCGGACGCGACATGTGGGAGACGACCCAAGGGTTGAACTCTATGACCCAGACCTATGGAGCGATGAGTATGCTTTCCTGAACTCACCGGGGCAGGCGCAAATTCAGAGTGACCTTTTCTACGACTATCGCACGAACGTTGACGCTTACCCTAAGTGGCAGGCCTGGCTGCAAAAGACGCAGCCGAAGCTGCTAGTCATCTGGGGTAAGCACGATCTTTCCTTCGATCCCGGCGAACCGGACCGTTATCGCAAAGATGTGCCGAAGGCTCAGGTGCATGTTCTCGATGCTGGTCATTTCGCGCTCGACACCAAAGCCGACGAAATCGCGGCGCTCGTTAGGGCATTCATGCAATAATAGCGGCGAACCTTTGGGCTGGCTCTGCCTTGCGCCATTGAGAATGTCAGCAGCCGAACACGCGCCTCAACTGATTGGGCTGGGCGGAATGTTCGCGACGGTGTCCATGAGACGCGGATGCTCGGTGAAAAAGCGCAGTTCAAGAAGCCAAAGCACGGTCTTGAAGTCTCGCCACTCAGATAGGAATGACTCTGGCCCGCTGAACAGCTCTTTTGCTTCCGCGATGCTCGCCTTGACGTATTCGCTAGCCGTCATGTGCGTCACTTCGCTCTCCAACGCGTCGATGATTCGTTTAAACTCACCGCGATCCAGCCAGATGCCTTCGCAAGTTCGGCAGTAATCAATACTAACTTTCGTCTCGCCATAACGAACGGCAACAAGTTCCGTCTGACACCTGGGGCACTTAAGGTGCCGTTGTTCGACCTCGAAGAGCTCCGGATGTTTCCAAATTTCGAAGTCCATCCAATCGAGGTCTCGGTCGGCCTGATCTTTTGCCAGCCGCAGCTCGTCGCGATCGAGCCAAACACCTTTACAGTTGGAGCATTGATCCACTTGCACGGCAAGAAGCTTGGTTGGTTTCAGATTGTGACCACAGGCAGGGCAAAGCTTCATACAATAATTTTCCGCCTTTACTATTGAATCAGGTTAGGCGCAAAGAGAAAGTCCCCTTGTGCTAGTCGATGACTCCGGGCGCTTCCTTGGCGGGTCCAAATCGCGTCAGCGCTCTTCGTTAATCAAGTCGTTAAACTGGAAGTTAGCTCCACTGGCGGTCTCAGCGATTCGCTGCGCGAGCGCAGATGTGCCCGTCAGATGCATCGGCGGATGAAGACTTGGCAGTTCGCTGTTTCTCTGCTGAGATGTCGAAATGCGAGCCACCTTCAACATCAATCGGAAGAACTTTATGAGAAAAAACTTCATCTACTTGGTGAGCGCGATCGCTGCGACCACTGCAATTGAGCTAGCGACACTCTTCGCCCAGGAGGAAACGGCAAAGGCGGGCGAGGGGACGATGACGTTGGGCAAGAAGACTTATCAGCTCACCCACGCCGTGGCATATGAGTCAACGATCGATGACGAAGACGCGATCGTGACTGTGCTGAGCGGGCAGCCTATTGCGAGCGAAACACTGAAAGAAGCGCGAGCAGCGGAAAAGGATGGCGGGGAAGGGGATTTCAAAAAGCCGTTCCTCAAGCTGGTCTTCAAGAAAACAGCCGAACTGAAATATTGGAGCGCGGCCGGGGTTAACACGCAGGTTGGTCACCGGAGTGGTGCCAACGCAAAGGCAGAACTGAAAGTGATGGATGGCCGAGCCATGGGCAAAGCCAGTGAGTCGGCTGATCCCGACGCGATGATTCCTTCCTCTTTCGATGTGCGATTCAACGTTGCCTTACTCAAGGCTGGCCAGGAACTGCCGGCCTTCACGCCCAAGGTACGCGGCCCGGCGGCCAACGTGAAGCCAACCGTTACCGGCATTTTCAAGGGAAACGGCAAGGATGCCAAACTCAGCTATGTCTCCGCGCGCTGGGGTGAGCCATTTAATGGCAAGCCCGGGATCGTCCTCGTCTTCACAGAGAAGGATCATTCCAAGGACAGTAAGCCGGACTTTAACGCCTCCTTCGGGAAATTCGGGAGCGCATTGATCACTTCCCTGCACGAAGATGGCGATATCTACGGATGCGAGGTGGTGCACAGCGCGCTCGAGAAGAAGAACTTCAGCTCCATCGGCAAGATCGAGACGAGCGCTTTCAGCTACGACAACGGAAAGGTCGAGGGCGAACTCACTACCAACGGGGCGGCTGATGCCTTTGGCGAAACATGGGAGGCGAAGCTTAAGTTTGTCGCGCCCCTGGGCGAGATCCCGAAAGAGTATCAGGTCGCCGAGTCGACCAAGGCAGACACGAACGAATCGGCAGAGAAACCGTCGACAACAGTTGAGTCAGCGGAGGAGATGGAGCCTAACGAGTCTAAGCCGGCAGCTGGCGGACTTAAGGCCAAAGATCTCGCCCTAACGAAAGACGCGGCCGAGGTTCAATACAATTCGGTCGTGGAGCAGTTGCAGTTCAAGAGCAAGTCCGGCGTAAAGAGCGTCTCCGCCGAGCTGGCCGCGAACCTGAAGGCGCAAGGATGGAGCAACGAGGGATCGGACCTGGTGAATCCTAGCTCTTCCATTCTGAAGCGTAAGCGCGGCGATGCAACACTGACCGTTTTCGTCAGACCGGCGAATGGCGGGAGCGAAGTGAAAATAATGACGGAAGGGCTGTCCTGGGAAGGGCAGTAATCAACACATTGAGTCAGCCAGTAAGGCAACGATGAATCGCCTGGGTTGGATGTTCTCGGTCGTTCTTGCGGCGAGAGTTTTGGCGGCGCCCGCGCCTGAGATCGAAATCAAGCTTGCGCATAACGGTGCGGAGGAAGCGCGTACGAAGGATCAGCTGAACCGCCTGTTGCAGCAATATCCACTCGCACGATGGTATTTTACGAGGTCGATCGTTATCGACGAAAAGGCTATCCCGCATAGTCATCCGACGCTGACGCTCCATACTCGTCACCTGAAGGATGACGACCTTTTGCTTTCGACTTTCGTGCATGAGCAAATTCACTGGTTCCTCGATAGCCGTGCCGACGAAACCAAGGAGGCGGAGAACGAGCTAAAAGCCCTTTTTTCGAAGTTACCAGTAGGTTTTCCGGACGGCGCGCAGGATGAGGAGTCTAACTATCTCCATCTGCTGGTGAACTTCCTGGAATGGCGGTCGGACAAGGAGTTACTGGGGGAACTGCGCGCGCGGCAGATCATGGAATTCTGGGCGCACGATCACTATCGCGTCTTATACCAGACCGTGTTGGAACACGCACACGAGATTGGAACCATCATCGCAAAGCACCACCTCGATCTGCCAACCGAGAGTGCGCCGGAGGCGAGTCACTAAGGATGCTACGGCTTATCATTCCGATGTCCCTTCAATCTCTTTCAGATATTTGTTCAATCCAGAAATTGCTCTCTTTCATAATTTGAAGATAGTTGGCGGGTCAGCTCGGCCGCTGTTGCGTAAAGGTGGGATTTTGAATCCCCCTGAAGGAGGAAGTCCCTTTCCTCCGCAGGGGTAACCGCGATATCCTACGATCGCGCAAGGGCAGCCGAGACGCTGCGAGGAATTTTGGAGCAGAGACAAAACCATAACCGAAAGACAACCCAAAAATGAAGATATCCAACTATCGTAAATACAATCCAGTCATTCTCATGATCACGTGCGTCTCATTTTTTAGCGGACTCGCAGCGAATCCGGCGATGAGTGCCGACGCGCACTCAACCCATGCGCAGCCGGTTAAGGGTGCGGGCACGCTGATTATACGCCGAATACCGAATCTCGGTAATAATGTGACTGTCGTCGTGTATGTTGACGGTGCCTCAGTCGCAAACATTTCTTATGGCCGCACCTATCGGGGGTCCCTGTCGGCCGGGCGCCATGTCCTCTCAGTCAGGGCACTGGCACCCAGGTGGAGGACTTCCTTAGAGAGGACTGTGGATGTGCAAAGTGGCCAGACCTACAATTTTACCGCGGTTGGCGATGGCTCGGGTAATTTGATTCTACAGTGAGCCTAACGTTTCCGCTGTTCCCGCCAGAGATAACCGGCGGAGCCGTAATTTCCGATGCTCGATCTCCGGGCGTGGGCGATTGCTGAGTCTGATCGAGCTTGACTAAGTCCCAGCATACTTGGTGTAGTTTCGGTCATCGAAATGAATGAATCCTTTGGCGATCTCAGGTTACGAAGAGGCACACCACAAGATGCGACCGCCTGCGGGACGATCTGTTACCATGCGTTTAAGACCATAGCCGAGGCGCACAATTTTACTCCCGATATCCCATCAGTGGAGGTCGGGATTGGGTTGCTTGACTCACTCCTGTCGCACCCCGGATTTTATTCGATCGTCGCCGAACTCGATGGCAAGGCAGTTGGCAGCAATTTTCTCGACGAACGTGGCACCATCGCCGGGCTGGGTCCCATCACGGTTGATCCGACGGTCCAGAATCGCAGGATCGGGCGGCAGTTGATGGAGAAGGCTCACGAGCGCGCCGTGGAGAAGAAGTTTGGCGGGGTGCGGTTAGTTCAGGCGGGTTATCACACGCGTTCGCTTTCGCTTTATGCCAGGCTGGGCTACGAAACGCGCGAACCTTTGGCTTGCATGCAAGGACCGGCCTCGAATCTAACGGTCGCGGATTGCGCGGTGCGGATAGCGGTCGACTCCGACATCGAGGCTTGTAATCGCGTTTGCCAAAAAGTGCACGGACACAATCGCGGCGGTGAGCTAACTGATGCGGTTCGCGCAGGCACGGCAACCGTCGTCGAGCGAGAAGGTCGGGTGACTGGCTACGCGACGGTCATCGGTTTCTTTGGGCACGCGGTTGGCGAAACGAGTCGTGACCTTAAGGCGCTAATTGGTGCGGCGAAAGAATTCGCCGGTCCGGGTTTTCTGCTGCCAATCCGTAACGGCGAAGTCTTTCGCTGGTGCCTGGAGCAAGGTCTTCGGGTCACGCAACCGATGACTTTGATGAGCAAAGGATCCTACAACGAGCCAGGCGGCGCGTTTCTGCCATCAATTCTTTACTAACTATTGAGTTGGATTCTACCAATCGGGATTCCTACTAAGTTAGCAAATGCCTCGGATTATTTCTTTGTTGCCGGTGGGTTTTCCGACAAACAACTGATACACATAAAGTGAAATCTCGAACCTTTCCGCTGGCGATCGCTGCCGGTGCGGCGACTTCGGTGCTGTGTTATTTCGGCACGGGTCTGCGGCCAATGTGGCCATTGCTTTGGTTGGCACCAGTGCCGATCGTCGCAATCGCGCCGCGACTTAGTCGTAGCGCGGCCTTTACCCTGGCGCTGGCGGCGTGGTTTCTAGGCGAGCTGAATTTATGGAAACACCTCGCTTATGGCCTCGGGTTGCCCTGGCCGCTGATCGTTATTTCATTTGGAATTTCGGCCATCATCTTTGCCCTGGCAGTTTTGCTCGTGCGGACTTTCGCGCGTCGTGGCTTGCTTTTTCTGGCCGCTCTCGCTTTGCCATTGTTCTGGGTGACCTGCGAATACGTCTCGGCCAGTATTTCGCCTCATAGCACATACGGTAATCTCGGTTACACGCAGATAGGGAATCTGCCGCTGATTCAGATTGCGTCACTGACTGGCCTTTGGGGAATCAGCTTCTTCGTCTTTTTGTTTGCCGGCGCGGTCGCAACTCTCTTGAGCGGAAGCGGTCAGCTGCGGGAACGCCGCGCGCTTGCGATCGCGGCCGGTGCGGTTTTGTGCGTAGTTCTTCTCTTTGGCGCGTGGCGCTTGCGATCGAACAATGCCGCGAAGTCGGTAGCAGTTGTGCTCATCGCGAAGGACGTGCCGATGAGTGCATATCTCGGCTCTGAACAACAAGCTCTGGAACTGCTACACGAGTACGCCGATGAAATCCGCCGCGTGACACCACCAGGAACCGATGTGGTTGTTCTTCCGGAAAAAATCGCGCGCGTTAGTGCGAATGTCCTGACCGAAGTCGATGCGCTCTTTGCGTCGGCCGCCTCTGCGACCGGGGCGACGATCGACATCGGGCTCGTGCGGCGAGCTTCTTCCGGCGCCTTCAATTCATCGCGCGTCTATTCACCCGACCAGAAAGTGTCGGCGAATTACGACAAGCATCATCTTTTGTTAGGCGTTGAGCCGGAGCAGCCGGGAAACCCGAACGAACGGGTGCTGTTAAATCTTCCGATCGGCCGGGCGGGTTTGCAGATCTGCAAGGACATGGATTTCCCTCGGCTCAGCCGCGAGTACGCGCGTGATGGCGCAAGCTTGCTCCTTGTGCCCGCGTGGGATTTCGACCTTGACCGCTGGCTACACGCTCGGATGGCCGTGCTGCGCGGGGTAGAGAATGGTTTCGCGGTGGCACGCGCGGCGCGCAACGGACTTCTCACTTTAAGCGACAATCGGGGCCGGATTCTCGCCGCAAGAGCGACCGTGCCCGGCCAATTCGTTACGCTTAGCGGAAAGCTTAACGTCATCCGCGAGCAAACATTGTATTCGCGAGCCGGAGACTGGTTTGCCTGGATCTGTGTCGGGGGATTTGTTGCACTGCTAGTAGCATGCTTTGGGCGATGGAGAACAAAGATCGTGTAATGGGCGACAAGGAGCGACTATCCACTCTCTTCTAACTATTGAGTTGGATTCTACCCAACCGGATTTTTGCTTAAGTTAGCGATGCCTCGGATTGTTTCTTTGTTGCCGGCTGCGACTGAGATTGCCGCGGCACTGGGTCTGATGGACGACGTCATAGGCGTTTCGCATGAGTGCGATTTTCCCATGGAAGCGAATGCGCGCCCGCGCGTAACCCGTTGCCCGATTCATAACGCCGGCTTAAGCAGCCGCGAAGTGGATGAATGGGTACGACGCGCGTTACGCGAAAACGGAACCATCTACGAGATCAATGAAACTCTCCTGCGCGAGCTGCGGCCGGATGTGATTTTGACGCAGCAGTTATGCAATGTGTGTGCGATAGGGTATGGCACCGTCGCTCGTCTGGCAGCTACTTTGCCCGGTCCGCCGCAGCTGGTGAATCTCGAGCCATCAAGCTTGTCCGATATCTTCGCCGACATTCGGCGCGTAGCCGAGGTTTGCGGTGTAAGTGGCCGCGCAAACAGACTTATCGCAGAGTTATCGCAACGCGTCGAAGCCGTGCGGGCGAGGATAGCGCCAATTCGAGAGCGGCCGTCGTGTTTTCTCATGGAATGGGTTGACCCGCCGTTTTGCGCCGGACATTGGGGGCCTGAACTGGTTGAGATCGCGGGTGGTTATGATTCGTTAGGTAGAAAGCACCTGCCGTCCGCGCAGATTAGGTGGGGGGAAGTCGTGGAAGCGCGGCCCGAAGTGATCGTGCTGGCGCTTTGTGGACTTGGTATCGAACGAGCTCGACAGGATTACCTCCTACTGAAGAACGTCCCCGGATTCGACACGCTGCCCGCGGCACGAAATGGACAAATCTATCTGGTCGATGCGAGCGCCTATTTCGCCCGACCCGGTCCACGCATTGTCGATAGCCTGGAAATCCTGGCCGGCATTCTGCATCCACAGGAGTTTCCAGCGTTTAGTAACTATGAAAGGCCGGGTGTTAGTTGACGTTGCTGCAAATCAGTTGGGGTCCATGACTAATAGGGTTATCCTCCGTTGCTGATCTGTTAGGCGGCAAAGGAAAGCATAAGTCTGGCGACACCGCTGAAGATAAGGCTGATACCGACCAACGTTCCAATTACCCAGACAGAGCTCGAAGGCCAGCGCAACCAGATCAGCATTCCCAGGATTAACGTGACGATGCCGTCGAACAGAACCCACCCAGCTTGCGTTCTTTGCTGAATCTGAAAATAGAATACTAACTCCAGAATCCCTTCGAAGGTGAGAAAGACCGCGAGCACGAGGGTGAGCGTGAGCACACTTGGCAACGGGTTCATTAATATGTAAAAGCCGGCTGCTCCATAAAGGATGGCCAGGAGAACCTGCCACAGTACTCCGCCGGCACTGTGACGGTGAAAGGCAAAGATAAGGTGCCAGACTCCGGCGAACAGAATCACCCAGGCTAGCACCAGCACGAGTCCGAGCGAAGAGGTGAGAGGCAGACAAATAGCCAGGAGGCCGCAGATAATCATCAGGACGCCCCAAAGCGTCGACCAGCCACTCCCTTTCCTAACCGCTCCAACAGTTGTTTCTGTGTTCATAAGATTCTACGCCAATTAGCAAGAGATCGCGCAACGCGCTTACTCCTGAGCCCCATGGTTTAATGGCGCGGCCGAAGATTGAACAGAAAAATCTTGAGCAGTTGCTAAGAATTTTCGCCGACCACTGCGGCGGTGTGCAAGATCGCTCAGTTGACAAGCGCGACAGGATTGTCTCTTGCTGAGGAACTTCCCCGGATTCGACGCACTGCCCGCGGCTCGAACTCCTGGCCGGCACTCTGCATCCGCAAAAATTTCCAGAGCTTAATAACTACGAAACGGCGCGTCTTAATTCCCCTTACCCCAATCAATTAGGGGTTCCATGATCACCCGCCTGGGTAGTGACTCGATTACGAGTTGCCATGGCGAAACGACCAGCGCGAGATTCGGTTCCGAATAAAAAAGGAGCTGACGATTTTCTGGGACTGGCCGGGGAGTAAAGGTGACCCGGGCCGCGTTATCTCGAAAAGCTTTGGTGCGATGTGCTTTTGCATGACTTTGTGCAGAGCAGGCATTTCGTACCCATAACTAACAAACGAAAGGAACCTATGAAAAAGACACTACTTAGTATGGCATTAGCAGCGGTCGCGCCGCTCGCTTTTGCGCAAACAACCACCACGACTACAACGACGACTGAAGACTCAGGTACGATTACCGAGTACACGCCTGGATCGGCCATCGTACTCAAGGAAACGAGCGGTCCGCGCCATTACCACTTTGGCAAGAAAGTGGTTTATGTGACCAAGAGCGGGAAAGAGCTGGATCAAGACATGGTTAGGACGCGCCTCCGGGTTGGCGTGCCGGTGCACGTTGAGTACACGGGCGAGGGCGAGAACGTGATGGTCAATCGCGTTGTTCTGGACGAAGATTAAACCAGGTAACGGCGACCCGCTCAGGCTCGGATTGTTCCGCGCCCTGAGCGGGTTTGTTTGTACGTAGGAAACATCCCTTTGCTATGAATGTCGATGACCGGGTGAGTTTGTCGCCGTTGATCGATTATCAGCGCGCAGGTCCCGAACACGCCTTCCTGCTTATGTCTCCGGATATCATCGGTGGTTAGCGATTCCCGACCGCGAGATTGCCGGGTGCAGAGCTAGCCACGTCTCCAATCATTTCATGCTTCCCCCTCGGCTCAGCGAGCACCAGGCTCGTCGTGGAAGCGCGGGCCAGGCCGCCGCCAGCAACGGCTGCCTCGCGCGTCTCCTCCGCCGCAATGACAATGCGCCTTTGAACCATTGCCGCACTCCTGCGCGGCTGGATGTCTTGATTCTTCGGCGGACCCCTGCTGAAAAGTTGAGTTTCCCAAAGCGATCAGCGGGTTGAAACGCCACTCCTGCAATTTCGTGATTGACTACCAGAGGCAAAGTCGAAAGTATCGCGCTACGCATTCGTGGCGCGGCAGTTTTCGCAGTCAGTCAGTTTAGTTCAATAAATCAGCCCAATCATGAACAACAAAATCATTGCCAATGCGCAATCGCTTCGGTGTGTTCTTCTCGCCAGCCTGCTGGCGACCTTATCGTTAGGCCTGTCCACCGTTCGCGGTGATCTCCTCTTCACCGATAGTTTTGAATACCCCACTGGCCCGCTTGCCGGGCAGGGTCCGCCCGCAGACGCGCCTCCTGGGCAAACCGGATGGACGTTGGTCAGTGGGAACCCGCAGGTGACAGCTACCGGTTTGCATTTTCCGCATGTCTTTTCGGCCGGGGGCGGAACTTCCTTTCTCGCGACACATGGCGATCACGTGGTGGCTAACTTCACGCCCGTAACCAGCGGTGTAGTCTGGCTTGGTTTCCTCATTAACCTGACAGGCGGCAGTAACAACGGATTCGCAGTTGTCAATCTCAGCAATGGAGGAACCCCAACTGGGTATGGTGTCCTCTTTGACCAACAGGTGTTTGGAATCGATAACGACATTGGAGGAAGCGGAAGCGCCGCCTTCACGAATATTTCTCCGGGCGTGACACCGAATTGGCTGGTGGTGGAGTTGGATTTCGATGCGGGGACGCAGACACTTTTCGTGAATCCCACTCACGATGCCGGCGAACCTCAGGGTTTCGCGGCAAAAGCAAGACTCAGAATGACAACGGCGTTCCAGATGGGAGGGATCAGCCAGATCTTTCTCAACACGGGACTTAGTACTGGGCAGTGGGGTTTTGACGAAGTGCGGATAAGCACCACCTTGGCCGACCTGGAGCAATAGCTAAGTCGCGAGGCAGCCGGTGGAAAGCTGGCGGTCTTCTGGCGGACCAAAAATCCGCCGGCGGACTACAAGCAACCAGAACCGCCAAGCCAGCGCCCGGTTGCGCCGGACCGAACACGCCTTTCTCTTAATATCTGTGTAAGAGACCGGCCTAACGAGTGAAGTAAGCGCCCGCACCTTTCTTCATAAGTCTTTCCATCCCACACGCTGAGCGTTTGGTCCACGCCCAACTCGCACGGTCCCGAGTTGAGGAATAGTCATTATCCCATTCTTCCGGATTTTACCTCCAACCGGGCACGTTGCATAAAAGCGCCCGCCTCCCGTGGGCATTGTCGGAGCTAATCGGGTCTGAATTGAGGGGATCGTAGCGGCACCAGATTAAGGCCCGCGCCTCCTTCGCGTCCGGCTTGGCCATTCTCGAAGTTAAGCTCAGCGCGCGTCGTTCCCACAAAGACAAAATTTTGTTGACCTTGGAACGCGTTCCAAGGCGTAGACTGTATCTCGTGAAGGCGAATTCGCTTAGCTCCGGTGAACTCGCGCGTCGCGCGGATGTTAGTCGCGATACGCTTCGTCACTATGAACGTCAGGGCTTACTTGCCCTGCCTCCGCGCGGCCCGAACGGATACCGACGTTATCCAGAATCGGCGCTTGAGCGCGTTCATTTGATCCGTCGAGCATTGCACGTCGGTTTCACTATCGAGGAGCTTTGCGGGATTCTCCGCGCGCGCGACCGAGGCGACGCACCATGTCTGCATGTGCGCGAGATTGCTGCGCGCAGACTCGGCGAGATCGAAGAGCGATTATCCGATCTCCGCCGACTCCGCGACGAACTGCGTACGACTTTGACCGGTTGGGATCAACGCCTCGCCCACACAGCTCCCGGAAGGCGCGCCCGCTTGCTCGAATCATTGCCTGGCCCGGCAAAGAACCGTGCCGGGCGCGCCGCAGCATTTTCAAGCAATAACAGACCAAAGAGAGAGAACACATGAGCTACAAAATGATACCGATGACTGTCGCAGCCATATTTCTCGGCAGCGCAGCTTTCTTAAGCGGACAACCTGCAACGGATGACACTGCAATGGCAGGCTGCCCAATGCACGTCGACCATGCCAAAGGCGTCGACCAGCGCGGCGACAAAGCGATGGGCTTTTCGCACGACAAAACCACACACCATTTCCGTATCACCCAGGACGGCGGCACGATCGAAGTAACTGCTAAGAATGCGAACGATCAGACAAGTCGCGACCAAATACGCGGTCACCTCGCACACATAGCAAAACTCTTCGCTGCCGGAAATTTTGAGATACCGATGTTTGTTCACGATCGCAAACCACCCGGTGTCGATGTGATGCAAAACAAGAAGGACAAAGTCTCATATCGATACGAAGAGATCGAAAAGGGAGCGCGCGTACTCATTACAACTTCCGATCCAGACGCATTAAGAGCGGTGCACGAGTTTCTTCGTTTCCAGATCACCGACCACCGGACGGGCGATCCGTTGCAAGCAAGCAAACGAAGCTTCTCAGAGGGTTAACCGAAGTCCGCGCTGGCGCTCCAAACTTTGTCAGTTGCAACGTTCATTTCGCTCGACATATCTTGTTGCTATATTCTCGTTTGAGTATATTCTCTTCGGGTTATGAACCTGAGCGAGCTCAAGTCGATCCTGCGATCACGACCATCCGCCTATCCGCGCTTCCACCTGCCGGATGGCGACCAAATCCCGGCGCATTTTCATATCACGGAAGTCGGACACGTCACCAAGTGCTTGATCGATTGCGGCGGTGTGGTGCACGAGCGGACTGAGACCTGCCTGCTGCAAACCTGGCTTGGTGACGATCCCGATCATCGGCTCAAGGCCGGGACCTTCGCGAAGATCCTCGATCTTGGCGCGCAGGTTCTTCCAAGTGAGGACCTGGAGGTAGAGGTCGAATACGACTGCTGCGTTGTTGCGCAGTATCCGATCGTGAGCGCAACGGTAGCGGGTGACTGCATCGATGTTCAATTAGGTGAGAGACATACCGACTGCCTGGCACGGCGCCGGCGCGAAGAGGAAGGCACTTGCTGCGGTAGCTCAGAGGAAGCGGAGCGAACCGCGGCTTTTTGTTGTTAACAGATGATGGACCTCGTCCAAATCTATCAATGCTTATGCGACCCTACACGGCTCCGTATTTTGCATCTTCTGACACAGACCCCTCTTTGCGTCTGTCATTTTCAGGAAATCCTTAATGAGCCGCAGGTGAAGATCTCCAAGCACCTCGCCTACCTGCGTGAGAGAGGCATGGTCGTAGCCGAGCGCGAGCAGAATTGGATGATCTACTCGCTCCCCAAAAAACCTGACGTCGAGCTGGAGGCCAACCTGAAATGCCTGCAGGATTGTGTCCAAACCGATCCGGTCTTTAAGCGTGACTTGCGCAACCTGGAGAAGGTCCGCGCGAAGAGTGACGCACCGGCCGGTGCCTTATTTGTCTGACGCCTAACGAAAAGTGGGCGCACTCACAAAACGTAGTATCGCAGAGGTGATTGGCACCTTTGCGCTCGTCTTCGCCGGCACCGGCGCCATCGTCATCAATGATCTTTCCGGGGGCGCGGTTTCGCATCCGGGCGTCGCGCTCAGTTTCGGACTCATCGTCATGGCAATGATCTACACCTTTGGTGACATCTCCGGTGCGCACCTGAATCCCGCCGTAACGCTGGGCTTTGTTACCGGGCGTCGTATGCCGGCCGGCGAAGGCATAAGTTACGTCGTGAGCCAGATCATCGGAGCTATTGCTGCAAGCCTGGCCCTGCGGCTTCTTTTTCCAACTCATGCCACTCTCGGCGTGACGTTACCTGCGGGCAGCGCAGCGCAATCCTTCCTGCTCGAGTTCATCCTCACTGCGCTGCTGATGCTCGTGATTCTAAACGTCTCCGTCGGGGCAAAAGAAAAAGGAATCACGGCCGGGATCGCGATCGGCGGCGTTATCGCGCTCGAAGCGATGTTTGCCGGCCCGATCTGTGGTGCATCCATGAATCCCGCGCGCTCCTTTGCGCCTGCATTGATCGCGATGAACTTCCACTCACTTTGGATTTACCTCCTGGCGCCACTTCTGGGCGCTCTCGCCGCGGTTCCGCTTTGTATATGTGTGCGCGAACCCGGCTGCTGCACGAGGTCAGCCTGAATAACTCCATGAAAGAGAAAGTCCTCTTCATTTGCATTCATAACAGCGCCCGCAGCCAGATGGCCGAGGCATGGCTGAACGTTATCTGCGGCGACTACTTCGAAGCGCAAAGCGCTGGACTCGAACCGGGAAAGCTCAACCCGTTCGCCGTTCAAGTCATGGCCGAAGCAGGCATCGACATTTCGAAAAAGAAAACGCAATCGACGGCCGATGTTCTTAAGTCAGGTGAACCTTTTGCCTGCGTGATCACCGTCTGCGACGAAACCAGCGCAGAGCGCTGTCCCATCTTTCCTGGTCCAGCCCAACGCCTTCACTGGACGTTTCCCGATCCATCTGCAGTTACCGGCACAGAGAAAGAGAAGCTCAGACAGGTGCGCATGATCCGCGATGAGATTCGCAGCAAAGTGGAAAAATGGTGCGAACAGGTCTGTCCTCGATCGTTCGCACCCGGCTAAGCGAAATCCTGCTCGCGCATGGGCCCGATCTAGTGTTGCCGCGGGCAATCATTAATCTGCCCTTCCAAGACACTTCGTCAGTCGCACATCCATCTCGCTTGGCCGCAATCGAAGATCAGTCAGTCGTTATCCCAATCGTCGGCTCTTGCGTCCGAAAAAGGCGGATTTTCAGCCTATCTCCTCGCATCTCTGTAGATATACCGTTCAAACAGCATCATCATCTTCAGCACATGAAACTTCTCGCTGTCTTTTGGCTGTTATCGGCCTCACTCACTTTCGCGCAGCAGCATCCCGCGGTTGTGCCAGCTCCGGATAATATTTCGATTCCGACCGCGGGTGAGTCGGTTCCGATGCTGAACTTCGGCGGCAGACCGGTCGTTGAAGTCATGATCAACAACAAAGGTCCTTACCAATTCATCTTCGATACTGGCGCGGCGGTAAGTGTCGTCGATACCTCTGTCGCGGCCGAGCTTTCGCTCGAAGGCGCGTCGAAAATCCAGGAGCTGCGCATCGGCAACGCCATCATCCGGGGTCTGGACGTTTTCGTGAATCCTATCTCGCAAATGCTCGGACCTGGCGATGTGCCCCGCGGCGTTCTCAATGCCTCATCCTTTCCCGGCACTCTTATAACTATCGATTATCCCGCTAAACGCATCGCCTTCCGCAAAGGCGCACTCGCCGAACCTGACGGCAAACAGATTTTCAACTACGATCCCGCCGACCTGCCATCAGTTCCGGTAAAGGTAGCGGGCCGCGAGATTACCGTGCATCTCGATACCGGCGCGCCTTACACGCTTGCTCTGCCCACGAAATACATGAAAGAAATCCCGCTGTCCCATCCTGCCGAGAAAAAAGGAAGCGCTAAGACACACGCTGGGCTGATGCCTGTCTTTGTCGCCACTTTGGACGGCGACATTTTCGTCGGTGACTTCAAACTCCCCACGCGCGAGGTGCATTTCACCGATGTCGTTCCCTTCGGCTCGAGCGAGCCGAAAGGTCAATTCGGAGCCGAAGGACTACAGCATTTCGTCCTTATCTTTGATTCACTCAATCATCGCCTGCGGTTCGAACGCGGCGACAATAAGTAACTCATTCCAAGTCCGAGAATCGAATCGTTCAGGTGTCGACGAACGCCGCGAGCCGTCTCGCAAGTCTAACTTGGGAGCGAGGCAAATCTCATCATTACTGAACACTGGTCAGGGTCAGATCGTTTCCGTCCCCGCCTTCGTAGTTCACCGCGAATTTATTACCGTGGTCGGTGAATACCAAACCGTCGGGCAGGTTATCGAAAACTCCGGCAATGGGAGTGGCGGCCGTGTTGTTGATCAATGTCAGCACGGTGCCAACCGGGACCGGTAACCCACGGGTATTGAAAAAAGCGAACTGCGCTCCGGTCTGGATGGTGACGCCATTCGCGGTCACCTGGCCAGCCGTCGGACCTTGTGATAGGGCGACATTAAGGAAGCCGTCTGAAGCGAAAGTAAGACTCTTCTCGATCGTGATCGTGCCGGGATGGGTAAGGTTTTGCCCAGGAGTAAGGAACGAGCCATTGCCTGGGGTGTCACTTCCGATCGTGACTGCGCCCGAAATGGTGCCGTTGCCGCCGAGCGCACCTGAATCCACGCTCACCGCGCCCGTCCCGGTGGCAGATCCGGTAGTATTATCGGCCAGGAGAGTGCCAGCCCTCACGACCGTGCCGCCAGTGTAAGTGTTACCGTTCGTTAGGTCGAGTCTGCCCTGACCCGTCTTGCTAAGCACGCCCGAGTCGGAGATGACCCCTGCGAAAGCGACATTCAACTTATTGTTGATCCTAAGAGTGGACGAACCGAGAAGAACCAGGCCATCGCCCTGGACAGAAGTGAGCGTTACCCCTGGCGCGTTATGCAACGTCAGGTCGAGTGTCGCATTACTCTGCAAGACGACATTGGCCCGGCCACCAGTGGAGTCATCGAGAAAGAAAACCTTACCACCGGCAGCGCCATTGGTCCCACCATTTGCGGCGATGATAGCGCTACCCGCAGTCGACGTATCGACAAACTCCAGATGTCCACCCGTAGCGCCGCGCACCATGCCCGGATTGATGGTGAAGATGGCACTCCCTGCGCTCGACGTATCGAAGAAAAGAACACCGCCGCCTGCCGCCGTGTTCGCCGCGCCACCGTTCAGGAAAAAGGAAGCGGTATCGGCAGTAGAGCTATTGAAGAAAGAAGTCGTGCCGCCGAACGACCCGCGGACCGCCGCGCCGCCCTGTGTGTAGATCGCGTTCCCCGCCGTCGCGGTCCCGGAGAAATCGAGCGCTCCCTGATCGTGTCCGATGGCGCCGACAACGAAATTTTGCGCAAAGGAGGAATTATTTACCACACCCACACCGCTGATGAGGATGATCGCGAATTCAGACGAGGTATTGATAGTGAAAGGGCTCGCATCCGGCTGGAAGACGATGCTATCCAGGGTAATGCCGCTGGTGACGGAAACATTCGTCTGCGCTGAGCTGGCAAAGGTGGCGACATCGGATGAGCCATTCGGAACAGTCGCCGGCGTCCAATTGGTGGGTGTGTTCCAATTCCCGGTCGCCGGGTTTTGCTGCCAGGTCGCGCTTCCCGCGCGAGCGAGCGGTGTGTTGGCGCAGAACAAGGCGGTAAGCCCGAGAAGAGTGAGATAAAAGGAGAGGTGAAGCGGTGATTTCATGGCGCGGACTTTGCGCAGCCCGCTCGCGCGAGGCGAACCGGGAAAGGTAACGCCGTTGTAACTTTGTCCTGTGCGCTTACGCCGACGCCGGCGCGGAAAAGCACGAGCTCCGCCGTGGTCTGCCGTTTCGTGAGCTGCGCAAAGTAAAGGATCACGCTCGCGAAAAGGTCCGAGGACATTTCCGTCGAAGCCCTGGCGCGGGTAGTAGAACTAAGTCCTTGAACGCGGCGGGCGTACGCCCGGTGGAACATCGTAGGCTCTCACAGGAACCAGTCGCGTCCCTCAAGCCTTCGCCCGGGCTTGCCATCGTCCGCCCAAAGCGAGAGCACGGATATTACCAAATCGTTAGGAGAAAATGCAGGACACGTGATCCGTCGTCTTGATAGCCTCAGTGGTAGATAAAGTGATTAACGCTTTGTCCAACTCACGCGAAAAGGCGTAACAGAATATTATGAAAAGGAAGTCATCTGCACAGGACGCGTTCTTCAATCTGCGGAGCGTGTTCGGAATCATACTTGCCAGCATCGGCCTATGCCTGGCGCTGGCTGGCTTTGGCACATTCTCCAAAGTGTCCGCTCAGACGGGAGGTCAAACAGACGCCACGTCTCACTCGCCGGAAATAGTCCGGATGGTCGGTCCTGTCCAATTGGACCAGGATTTAAATAGTCTCCCTTACATTGCGCCAAAGGAAGAGTTTGATGAGAGAGTCTTGACACGCTACCCACACCCAGGGGCGGGAGATCAACCGGCTGGTCCTTTACAGGAATGCCCTAACCTCACGGCGACATTACTCAAAAACGTTTGGCAACCAACGCCGACCATCCCGCCGCCACTGTTGACCTTCGAGGGCGTGGCGGAAGCCCAGAGCGGGTGCGGATGCGAGCCGCCCGACAGCGACGGAGATGTCGGCCCGAATCATTACGTCGAAGCGATCAATAGCTCCTTCAAGGTTTTTGATAAGAACGGAAACACCCTGGCTGGCCCGACCACATACAACTCACTGTTTGCCCCTCTGGTCGGCACGCCTTGCAGTGGCCTCAACGACGGTGATCCTTATGTTCTTTACGATCCCGTGGCTGATCGCTGGTTGGTAAGTGACTTCGCCTTTCCTTCGTTTCCAGGAACATTATTCTACCAATGCATTGCTGTGTCTAAAACGCCCAGCCCTGTTACCGGCGGCTGGTTCCTTTATGCCCTCCAGGTGGATCCAGGGAATCCGACCTTCCTTGGCGATTATCCCAAGTTCGGGTTCTGGAATAACCCGCAGCCCGGCGGCGCCTATTTCCTGACGATGAACCTCTTTGCCAGCCCCACCAGTTTCAATGGCGTCCGCGCCTATGCGCTCGACCGTGCCAGCATGCTCAGCGGTGGGCCGTCTAACGCGGTTGGCTTTACCATTCCAACGGCCGGCCTGGGCGATTCCTATAGCCTCGTTCCGGCGACTTTTCGCACCGGCAGTCCGCCGCCCGCGGGACGAGATGAATTTCTTCTCGCGATCGACAGTCCGTCAACTGGTGGTGTAACTCTAACTCAGGTAAAAGGCTGGCTTTACCATGTGAATTTTTCGGGAGGTTCCACACTTGGAATTGGCACTAACCATAGCCCTAACTCGCTCATTACAGTCAACGGGTTCGTTGACGCCTTTACCAGTAGCGCTGGTTTTACCATCGTGCCCCAACAGGGAACGACCTCGAAGCTCGACACCCTGGGCGACAAAATCATGACACCGGTGGCTTACCAAAATCGCGGTGGGACGGAATCGTTATGGGCCTCAGGGACGGTTTGTACCGACGCGAATTGCACCGGTGCGACTGGCATTCGCTGGTATCAATTCAATGTAACCGGCGGCACATTTCCCAGCACTCCCACTCAGCAACAAACCTGGACCAATAACAGCGATGGAGTCTGGCGCTTTATGCCCAGTATCGCGGTTGACTCATGCGGCAATACCGCCATCGGTTACTCGACCTCCAGCACCAGCCTGTTCCCAGGTATTCGGTATGCCGGACGTCTTGCCACTGACCCGCTAAACAACCTTGGGCAGGGGGAAGCCGTTATGTTTAACGGCACCAACAGTCAGACCTCAAACCGCTGGGGAGATTATAGCATGACTACGGTGGACCCCTCCGACGGTACCACCTTCTTCCATGTCAACGAGTACTATACGACACTCACCAGCTTCAACTGGCACACGCGCGTCGGCAAATTCACTTTCAACACCTGCGGCGGTGGCACGGTGAACCTGGTCAGCGCTGCCTCTCGTGTCACACACCGCACGGCTGGTACCTTCGATATCAGCATGCCGCTCACCGGCACAGATGGAGTTGAAGACCGCGATACTGGCGGCAGCTACCTGGCTGTCTTTACCTTTGACACGGCCGTCACATCTGGCACTGCGAGCGTAACCAGCGGCACCGCGACCGCCGGCACTCCTACCTTTAGTGGGGACGAGATGAGAGTTCCGCTCACCGGCGTGGCTAACGCGCAAAACGTCACTATCCACCTTGCAGGCGTGAATGGTGGTAGTGGAACGTCAGACGTAAAATTTGGGTTCCTTATCGCAGATGCCAACGCCAGCCGGTTGGTGGATAAGACGGACAAAACCGTGATCTCGGCGCAGGTCGGTCAGCCAGTCACGGCCTCAAACTTCCGAGAGGACGTGCGTCCGGACGGCACGATCAACACCAACGACGTTAACGAAGTTAAGAGGCATAAGAATACCTCGCTTCCGTAACCGGGAATCTTAAGATTGCCTCCGAGAGTTGTTCGATCCGACTCTCGGAGAGCTCGTGGGATAACTCTCGAGCGTTTTAAGCATTTGCTTCGCTCCGTTTCGATCCCCTCCACCTGGCGGCGCTGTGAGAATCCACCAAATGGGGTGATTCATGCACTCACTCCCCCGCTTGATTTATGTCGGGTGGCTGGTCCTTCATGTTTTCATCGTTTGTGTGATTTGCACGCGCGAAACTCTTTGGCTCATCAATCAGCGGCTGACCATCGTGCCCGCCTGCGAGACAGCTTTCGAGTTCGGCGGAGAAACCTCCGCCTAAGACCGCCGCCAGAAAGACTGCTCCGGCTGAATTGCTCAGTCGCGCCATCGCCACTTACATCAACGTTACCGGGATCGAGGTCGGCTACGGCTATTTCGCGCCCAATGTGCCCGAAACTCACGCCCTCGTCTTCGAGCTATCTTTTCCGGATGGTCACCTTGAGTATGAGTCGCCTTTCGTTACGACTCACTAAGGTCAGTTGCGAATGACGAGCCTGATCGAGTAGATCGGGCGGACGGACTGCGATGAATGGCGCGAGGAGTTGATCCGTCGATTGGCGCGCTCAGCGTGGCGGCGGAATCCCAGCGCAATCGCCATCCGCGTTTTTTTCGGTTCTGTCACACCCCCTGGCGTTCGGGAATTCCGAACTGGCAAAAGCGAACGAACCTTTACCTGTCAGTACGTTTACAATTTCGATCGCGGTACCCGCGAACGGAAAGCCGGCCAACGTTGAAGGTCACAGGGCAAAGGCCGAAGTTCTTCTTCCCGCCGGACTCTGGCCAGTGGGTCACGGTTCTTAGGATAGGCGTGGGAGTCGAACTTCTCTTCTATACTTTTTCGCTGCGACGTGACTGGTATCGGCTTCCTGGACAATCGAACCAAGCACTGCTTGGTCGAGACGTGGCGGACCCATGTCCTTTGTCCAGAGCCCACTCATTCCGCACCTCGGCTGGCTCAGTTTTCTTTTCGGGAAACTGGGTGCCAGTGAGTTCTTCGCACTATCAACTGTCTGGTGGGCCTGGTTATTCTCGGCCTTCTGCTTATCCTCGGATTGTTTCCGCGCCCAACCGTTTTCGTTGCCTGGCTGCTCCAGCTCGCGTGTGCCAAGAGCAGCGGCCTGTTCTCCTATGGGGCTGATAACATGATAACTATCGGCCTGTTCTATCTTGCCATCGCACCGCGCATTAACTCCCCGCTACCCGTCCGCAAACCGAATCCTTTGTCTGAATACGACGCGCAGTTAATTGGATTTCACCGCAGGATCTTGCAAATCCATCTTTGCCTAATCTATTTTTTCGGTGGGCTGACGAAGTGTCTGGGCGCCGGCTGGTGGAACGGGGCCAACCTTTGGCGCTCGCTCAATATCCCGCCTTTCGACGTGATTTCTGCTCATTGGATTGCCTCCTTCGGATTCCTTCTTCCCGGCTTGGCATCGCAATCTGTCTGCTCGAGACGACCTATCCATTTTCGTCTGGTCCCAGTCGATGCGAAAGCCCGTTCTTTGCCTTGATCTGTGCGATGCACGTCGGCATCGGCGCGATGATGGGAATGTATCTTTTTGCGGGGATCATGATCGTCTTGAACATAGCGGCCTTCTGGCCGGCGAAGTGGACGATCGCGATCGAACCGGTGTCGCAATATGAACGCTGAAGCGAAGAAGTTGCCCAAGCAATAATCTGGAGGACAATCGCAAGGGAGACGCGCTCTCGACATGTCCGCTCACGCAGAGTCGAACCTGAAACCTGAGATTGCCCATATTCTCTCGCTCGATGTTGTTGGCTATTCAAAGCTGCTCGTCGATCAACAGATCGCGCTCCTTAAGCAACTCAATCAGGTCGTCCGCGAGACCGGTTGTGTGCGCGCTGCCGAAGCGGATGGAAAACTCATCGTGCTCCCAACTGGCGATGGCATGGTCCTCGTCTTTTTTGCCAGCCCGGAGGAGCCGCTCCGCTGCGCGGTCGAGATCAGCGAAGGACTTCGGAGCCATCCGCAGATCCGCATTCGCATGGGTGCCCACAGTGGGCCCGTGAACAAGATTCGAGATGTGAACGAGCAGCACAATGTTGCCGGCGCCGGAATCAACACCGCCCAGCGCGTACTCGACTGCGGAGATGCAGGCCACATTCTCCTTTCGAAGAGATTGGCTGATGATCTGGCCGAATATGGCCACTGGCGTCCTCACTTCACCGATCTGGGTGAGTGCACCGTGAAGCACGGAGTCAAACTGAGGCTGGTTAACTTTGTCGATGGCGAAGCTGGGAACCGGGCCATTCCTGAGAAGCTAAAGGATCGGGTCTGTTCGCCTGTCCCATCGCCTCGTCAGCCCGCCAGGCATTATCGCTGGTGGTTAATGATTTCCGTGACGATTCTTGTTGCTCTGGCCGCGGGATTCCTGGCGCTCATCTGGATCCGGTCCCATGGGCAAGCGAGGTTGCGAGCCAAGAGCATTGCAGTTCTTCCTTTTCAAAGCCTCAGTGATGAGAGGCGGGACACGTATTTCGCCGATGGCATGCAAGATGAAATCCTGCGTGACTTGGCTAAGATCGCCGACATCAAGGTTATCAGCCGCACGTCTACGATTAAGTATCGCGATATCGCCAGTCGAGACCTGAAGCAGATCGCGAAGGAGCTTGGTGTTCGCTATATTCTTGAAGGCAGCGTTCAGCGCGCGAGTGATCGGATCAGGGTCCAGGCGCAGCTAATTGACGCGCCCGCCGACGCCCAGCTCTGGGCGGAGCATTACGACCGCCAGGTGGCGAATATCTTTGCTCTCCAGAGCGAAATCGCAGAAAAGATCGCGTCACAGCTCCAGGCGCAGATCACTCCGGAGGAAAAAGCCGCGATAGAGATCCGCCCTACTCAGGATGTCGCGGCCTTCGCCCTCTATGTGAAGGCAAACGCGATCATCGATCGCGTGGTTTATGACTCGAACCGCATCGAAGAGCTTTGGCAGGCCGAGCAGCTCCTCCAGCAGGCCACGACGCGTGATCCAAGCTTTTTTCTCGCGTTCTGCCGGCTCGCCTATGTCCACGACCAGCTTTACTTCAACAGTCTCGATCACACCCCGGCGCGCCTCGCCCTTGCCCAAACGGCGCTGGAGAGCGCGCAACACTTACAACCCGACGTGGGCGAAGTGCATCTCGCCGCTGCGGCGCATTATTACTTTGGCTATCTCGATTACGAGCGTGCGCGCCAGGAGCTAATCGCAGCGCGGGCAAAGCTGCCCAACGCGCCTTACCCGATCCTGCTTCTCGGCTACATCGATCGGCGGCAGGGCCGCTGGGATGAGTCCACCCAGAAGCTCGAGCAGGCGCTCGACCTCGATCCTCGGAATCTCCTTTTCCTCAAGCAACTCGCCCTCAGTTACACCATGCTCCGGCGCTACACCGAGGTTGAGCAGATCCTGGATCGCGCGATCGCGATTGCGCCTAACGACTCAAATTTTCGCATTCAGCGAGCCGCGGTGGAGTTGGATTGGCATGCCAATACCAAGCCCCTGCATGAGGCAATCGATCACATCCTCGCGCAGGATCCGAGTAGCGCGTCTGTGATTGCTGACCAATGGATTGGTCTCGCGTTATCGGAAAACGATCTGAAGGCCGCCGCCAAGGCTCTCGAAGTAATGACCGAGAACGGCTGTCAGGAAGAAGGTCTGCCTTATCCTCGGTCGTGGTGCGAAGGCCTGGTCGCGCGCGAGAAAAACGATGGCACCGCCGCGAAGCTCGCCTTTACCGAGGCGCGACTTCGAGTCGCGCGACTTGTTCAATCGCAGCCCGACTTTGCCGCCGGGATCTCGGTGCTGGGAATGATCGATGCCGCGCTCGGCAACAAAGAGAATGCGGTCGCTGAAGGGCGTAAAGCGGCTGATCTGCTTCCAGTGAGCAAAGACGCAATCACGGGTCCGCTGATTCAGCAGAACCTTGCGATCATCTACGCTTGGACTGGTGAGAAAGAGGCCGCGCTCAACCTGCTCAAGGAATTAATCTTGCGGCCGGGCTATCTCAGCTACGGGCAACTAAAGCTGCACCCTTATTGGCGGCCACTCCGGAGCGATCCTCGGTTTGGCGAGTTGACCGTTGCCTTAGCAAGCAAGACCCAGCACTGACGTTTGTGCTCAGCCGACTACGGGGGAGGGCGAATCGCCGACAACACCTTAACAAACTGGTGGAGGTTATTCAGGCCGACTCTTTGGGTGACGTGCAACGAGCAGGGCTGTGCTGAGGATGTTATCTGCGAATTTACGGTTATCTGCGCTATGGTCACGGTGCTGGGTGGTGCCGGTATTTGTGGGCCTGTGATCACCTTTTGTTCCGTTTGGCCGGGGCTCAATTTTTGCAAGGTGCTCCAATTTGGCCCCGGGCTGCTTAGTGCCTTCTCGAGTGCCTTGATGTCCACGAAGACGCGGTGACTTGGATTGGCCGGGTCGTCACCGAAAGTCACGATGTACGTTGCCGGCCCCTCGCCAGGCCCCAGGCCAACTCCGTCCTTGACCGTTGAACAAGATATGACGAAGGCAGTGGCTACAAAACCGACCAGCAGGGCAGCCGCGAGATAATACTTACTTGGATGTGTTTGCAACGGGGTGTTCATAATGGTCGGTTTTGAGCACTGCCGCCGAATGTGTCAAGCCCACAATCATGCAGCCCGTCACGCCTTCGGCGCCACGCGTGTTACCGTGTTGAAGATACGAGATTTCCTGCTGTCCCGAACCATGCGAAATGCTCTGAATATGTGGTTGAGGTCATCGCTACGGAAGTGGAAGTCAAGGTGGTGCAAAAACGATTTCTTCCCGGTGGGTGGGAGCAGACATGCGAACACATTCACGGCGTTTATCTCACGGTCTGAATGTCGGATGACTAACTGATTTGCGCGCGATAATCGCAAATCAAGGCGGCCCTTCGCCAGAATGCAATTCACACTTGAGACTTCTCGATGAGAAGGGTCGAGAGTTGTTGTTGAGTGCTGAGAGCGGAACAAAGATATTTTCGCATTGGATGCTGGCGCACCGCTTTTGACCTTTGCCCAGCCTATCGTCGCTGGCGGAGACGACCGCATTGCCAATTACGTCTCCGATGAAAACGGTCATGCCAACCGCAGTCCCGAGCAGACGAGGCCTAACGAAACGCTAAATGTTTCAGAACTTGACCCTGTTCCTCCAATTTCCGCCCATGAATACTTCTTATCCCAGCCCAGGCCAATTCGTGAAACAGAGTGTCCATCGCCTCGGCTGAATGCGGTTGACCTTTTCGAGTCCAGGCGTTGAGAAAACCAATGAATGCTCCGGCGAGCCCATGCGCAATAAGATCCGACCTCGCCGCAGCGACTGCTCCACCAGAGCAGCGTTGTGGTGGCGCCTTTTCGCGCTCAGCTATTTGTTTTAGCCGGAGCTCGATCCCGCGCGCGAAGTGGTCAACCGCCAGATCGAAGAAATCTTGTAACCGTTCCGAACGCGCGAGCGCCGCGCGGATCTCGACAGCTTCACCAACATGAGTGAAAAACTCGCGCACCGGCGCGATCCGATTCGATTGTTCGTTTCGAACAACCAAGAGCGTTGCCATCCTTTCCAGGAATTCGTCCATGTCGGAAAGAAGAAGGTCGACCTTGTCATCGTAGTGAGCGTAAAAGGCGGACCGGCTAACTCCGGCCAGCTCGATCACCTCCTGAACCGAGATTTTCTCGAGCGGGCGTTCTTCCATTAGTTTGCGCAACGCCTGCCCGAGGCGGGCACGGGTTCGGCCGACGCGGCGATCGGATCGGCGCTTGACCGGCTTAGCGGCACTGATTTTTCCGACATTAAGCATCGATTTGTCCGGAATCGCATGCGCGATCGTTACCTAACGGTTGCAGCTGCATTCTGCCATGCGTAAGCCTTGATCCACAACAAAATCAAAACGGAGATGGGCATTATGAGAATTAAGATAGCCGCACTCATGTGTGGTGCGCTGGGACTACCATACGTTGTTTTTGGTCAGCAGCACCCAACGCCACCGGCAACAGCCGAGCAGTCGATCACCGGAGATTGGGTCATCCATTTCCAGGCGGGACACGAGAGCGTTTCGGGAAATTTACACCTTCAGGCAGATGGCGAACGACTCAGCGGTACAGTTGAGACTGCTCATACTGGACCTGGAACAATTCAGAACGGGAAATGGAGTAACCAAAAGCTCGACGCGACTTTAACTTTCGAGAAGCACGAGTCGGTCGTCTTGAAAGGCGAGTTGAAAAGTAATGCGACGCTCGTTGGGACTTACACAACAGAAGGTCGAACCGAAACGTGGCAGGCCGAGCGCAAGACTGCCGCGGCCTCGAATTCAACAAGCGGCGTCTACGAACAATATGAAGCTTTGATCGGGACCTGGGACGTTACCGCGCCGGAGGGTGGCCCATCTTTTGCCGTGCAACGATTCACCTGGGGTCCGGGCCACTCTTATATATGGTATGCGGGCAGTTTCATCGGGCACGGTGGCAAGGAAGAGCCACACTTTGAAGGGATGTTAGTCTGGAATGGTGTCCACAAAAACCTCGATATGCTGCTAACGATGGATCCGAAGTCCGGTCGAGCACAGGAACAAGGCACGTTCAACGTTACTCCGGATGGAACATTCGTACGCGAGATCACCGGAGTGTTCTCGGAAGGTGTCACCCCGATTGGCGAAGCGAAGGTCGGGCCCGATGGAATGAGCGAACATTTTCGCCAGACCTATAAACCGCATGGCATGGACGAGTTACTGACCGCAGTGATGCGAGAAACAAACGACGGAAGTTGGGTAGCAACATTTCCGGGAAGCGAGAAACTAGTTATGAAAAGGAGAAAGGCCAAGGGTTAAAAAGGCAAAGCAGGAGAAGACAAACGACCATGTAACTTATTCACGCATCTTGCGAAGAGGCGAATGTTATACCGAGCATCTCATGAGAACGGTCGGGCGGTGAGCAGCGCAGCACTACATTGTAACTGAATCAGAAGCGGTACGCGGCCACGGTCTGCCGGCGAAGCTTCGTTGTCTTATCCTTCAGCTGGCGACTCCTTCTTCGAAGCCGGGATAGATGCCTTTGATCACACTCAAATGGATCAGGCATTGCTTTGATGTTATCGGGATCAGTCCGGTGCAAGTGCAGCTCTTCCTGCGGCCGAACGCTATGGTTGGTCCCGGGTTTTATCTCCGTTGCGCCCCGCAAAGCACGTGCGCGACTTGGCGCGGCCGAATCCACGCTAATTAGAAGCGACGAATGGTGAAAGCTGTATTGATGGGGCTGGTCTCGGCAATGTCTATGACGATAGTGACCGGCGGCACGGCTCCGCTTGTTGCACAGAAGATTTCGGTCAATCCGGCGATGTTGCGCCACATCGGGACGATTGATGAGCGTTGTGGCCCCGCGAATCGAGCAAGGTCACACGCGACTTACGCCGGATCCGCTTCTCGCAACAGTGCTTCCAAATCGAGTGGCTCGGTTCCCATTGCGAGTTCTCCGTTGGGCGTGCGTGGCCACTGTTCCTTCGGACGATCCCAGTAAAGTTCTACTCCGTTCCCATCAGGATCGCGCAGATAGATGGCCTCGCTTACGCCATGATCGGACGCGCCCGCCAAGGAAATGCCAGCGCGCAAAACCCGTCGCAGCGCATCAGCGAGTTCGGCGCGCGTCGGATAAACGATCGCGAGATGATACAATCCCGTAGAACCCGGCGGCGGAGGCGTGCCGCCAGAACTCTCCCAGGTATTCAGTCCTATATGGTGATGATAACCTCCGGCCGAAAGGAATGCCGCTTGATTCCCATACCGTTGCGTTAGCTCGAATCCGAGGAGGTCACGGTAAAACCTCAGGGCGCGATCCAGGTCAGCGACCTTCAGATGGACATGCCCGACGCGCACGTCGGGATGGATTTTGTCAGGCATCTACGAGGTATTTCGTCTGAATTATAATCACATCACGCCGATCTGAAAGGTCTTGAAAAAGCCGATGCTTTTGGCCCGATGTGCGTCCCCCCTCTCATCGGCTCCGGTTGACCGGGCCAAAACACGGCAGTGCTTTCTGCGTGCCGCGCGTTGAAGGTCTCCCAGTCTTGGTTATTCCACGTATCATGCAAGCTCTGCATTTAACTCCATGTTTGTTTCCGCGCTCATTTCGATTACCTCCTGCATTGAATATCACTCGTTATGCGCACGCACTTCGATCGGGTTATTCATAGTAACTCATTTTTCTGGCCCTTCTTTGGCGACACGGCGCTGCGCTTCGGGAGATTATCATTTTCGTTGACTTTGATAGCGGAAGGAAGCGCTTCGATGTTCAGTTGATCCGACTGACAAGCAATCGGCAGATGCCAACCGTAGCGGATCGCCATGAATCGAAGCCCAAAGCACAGAATAGCGCCTGCTATCGTAGTCGAAATTGATGGGAGTTGTAGCATTCTGCCAACGACAACCAGGGTCGCACCAGCGAGAGCCGCGACCGCATAAAGTTCTGCCCGTAGCACGGTCGGTATTTCTGCCACCAGGATATCTCGGGCAACACCGCCGCCAACCCCAGTCAGAACTCCCATCATGACGGCGGAGACTGGAGTGACCCCAAATGCGAGCGCCTTCAATGCACCCGAAACGGCGAATAGCGCCAGACCTGCGCCGTCAAGAATAAGTACCGGCGTTCGCAACCAAGCGGAGCTCGGAGAGCGGAAGAAAATGATCAAGCCCGCGACGAGAGAGACGGCAATGTACCGCCAGTCGCTGAGAGCGGCCGGTGGAACGGCGCCAATCAGGACGTCGCGCGCCATGCCGCCAAAAGTCGCCGCGGCTAAGGAGAGCACGAGAATGCCAAACATGTCGAGGCGGTGTCGGACGGCCGTCATTGCGCCACTCAATGCGAAGACAAATGTGCCAGCGAGATCGAGGACCAGGAGTAGTAACTTCACTTCTCCTAGACTTCCTTACTAGACGTAAGCCAGGCTCGGGAAGCTACCACTAGAGCTTCGACTCCCGTGCTTAGGGTTGGATGGATAACTGGTGCAAAGCGTGGGTTGTGATTGGTTGGAATCTCCTGAACTCGGCCTGCCACTTTGGCTTTCTTGTACACATCGCGATCAGTTCCACCGACGAACCAAAAGACTGACGGTGCTTCCCAATGCGCGCCGAATGATCCAAAGTCTTCGCTCGCTGAGGTAGCCTGCACGCGCACGACCCGCTCGTCAGAGAAGTGGCTCCGAAACGCATCGGCAACGCGATCGGCTGCTTTCGCGTCATTACTCACCAGCGAATAACGATCAAGCGCAGTAATCTCTGGCGGCTTGGGCGCCCCCGATGCAGCAGCTTCGGCGTTGACGATTCGCTTAATCGCGGCAAGGACGCGCTTGCGAACGCTTTCATCGAAAGTGCGCACGTTCAGCTTAATGATCGCTTCATCTGGAATGACATTCTCCTTCGTGCCTGCCTGGAGCGAGCCGATTGTGATGACAGCGGCGTCTGTGGGCGCGATCTCACGGGACACGATGGTTTGAAGCCGAAGCACAGTCGAGGCCGCCATGACAACAGGATCGATACTGGCCTGCGGCATCGAACCGTGGGCACCACGTCCGAACATTCGGATCTGAAAACTGTCCGCCGCAGAAGTGATCACGCCAGTTCGCCCGCCAATCAAACCTGCAGGTCCGACCATTACGTGCTGCCCAAGGACTACATCCGGTTTCGGGAAGCGGGTGAAGAGCTTGTCATCAACCATCGCCTGCGCTCCTTCGGCGGTTTCTTCGGCTGGTTGAAAAACCGCCATGACCGTCCCCTTCCAGTTGTGGCGCGTGTCCGCCAACAATTTGGTTGCTCCCACTAGCCAGGTCACGTGCATGTCGTGGCCGCAAGCGTGCATTACTGGAACGATGTTGCCTTCGCGATTCGTGGTCGTCACTGAACTCGCATAAGGCAGACCTGTTTCCTCCTTTACAGGCAGTGCGTCCATATCGGCGCGCAGCATAACGGTTGGACCATTACCATTACGCAGCAGACCAACTACCCCAGTCTTACCAACGCCCGTAGTTACTTCATAGCCAGCCGCCTTCAATCGCTTCGCTGCGATATCCGCAGTGCGCTTCTCCTGCATTGATAACTCCGGATGAGAGTGAATATCCTTATAAAGCTCCTCGAGTTCGGGTAGGAGCTTGTCGAGATTTGCTCGCTGCCCATTAGCGACACTCTTGGTCTTACTTGCCCGCGGGGCTGCCAGTTCGCGCGTCGGCCTCTTTTGTCTGCGATTCATGGTCACCCTCTCGCGGATTGCATTGTTAGAATGGAATCGCTTCCGGGTTATTCCTTAGCCACTCGCTTCCACTCCAAATACGAATTCACTGTCCTGCCGGCTGATTGGGATCGGCGCTAACGCCGGCCTTCGATTTCTTGAGATGAGGGATCGCCAGTCGCGTGACATTGAAAGTATCGTTCAGATCTATCTGCATGACCTTTTCCCAGTCATCAGGATTGATCTCTTCGACCGGCGCTGTCGGACCGGAGACGACAGCATTGTTAACTAGAACATCGAGCCCGCCGAGTGCGCCGAGGGCGAATGGCACCATCGCTTCAATGCCAGCACGTTTTGAAGTGTTGCAGACTTTCGTGATGACGCCTTTGATCTCCTGCGAAATAGCGTCGAGCGCTTTTGCATCGATATCGCAAATAAAAATCCTCGCCCCTTGCGCGACGCAGGTCTGAGTAATTGCCCGTTCGATCCCTGCCGCACCTGCTGTGACCAAAACACGTTGATTCATTAGTGCTCCCGCTATCTAACGCTCCTGCAACCGTCGCGTCCAGTCCACGGGAATCTGGAACAGCTTGCGAAAATGACTCTTTCGGGGCGTCGTCAGTGGGTCAGATTCTTTTCTGCTGCGAATTACCTTGTAACTCAATCAGAAGTGGCAAGCGGCATGATCTGGTGGCGAAACTCCACTCCTTATCTTTCAGCTGGCCGACCTCTTCTGCGAAGCTGTGATAGATGCCTTTGATCGCACTCACATGGATCAGGCATTGGTGGGATTCCTCTCGTTCCCAAACTCCGGGAACACCGACAGTTTTCCGGCCCACGGGTGGGTCACCTGTTATGCGGGTGAACGAGTGACGACAGGTGCTGTAGGATGAAAGAGAGTTTCAAGAGATGAGCCTGTTCCCAAATGGGAATTTGGGAACGAGGGGACGCGACGAGGTCCGGCTGGAAAAACTGGCGCTGCACAGGTCAACGAGTGAACTGGTCGGCGTAAGCGCGCTGCAAAAGAGCCGCCGTCGCATGAAAAAATTGAGCGGTGATTCTTTGCCTCCGCGGACGGCTGATTTAAAGTCGCGCGCATGGCAACTCCTGCACCTGCTGTCCCCGTGATCGATCCGGAGCTGCCTGCGCCGTTGTCGATGGGCGCGGTGCTGCGCATCGCGATGATGCGGCGGCTCTGGTATGCGCAGACCATCTCGGTCTTTGGCGATTTTCTCGCCCTCTTCGCCGTCATCAGCGTGCTGACCTTTCACTTTCACGGCAACGCTCAACAGATCACGGGCGTGCAGATCGCCTACCTGCTGCCGATCGCTCTGCTCGGAGTGCTGGCCGGAGTCTTCGTCGATCGCTGGCCGCTCAAGCCTACCATGGTGGGCAGCGACCTCATTCGCGCCGGCCTTGTTTTGTTGCTCATCGTCGCTACTCAGATCTGGCAATTCTATGTCATCCTCGCTGCGATCAGCGTGGTCTCGAGTTTTTTCAGCCCGGCGCAAGGTGTGGCGATTCGCTCGGCCGTACCGCTGCACGGGTTGCGCTCGGCCAATGCGCTCATCCAGCAAGTGCTGTTTGGCATGCGCATCATCGGCCCGGCGGCGGCTGCTTTTCTGGTCGCATCGTTTGGGGCGAACAGTTGCTATCTCGCCGACAGCGTGAGTTTCATCGGCTCCGCCCTCCTGATTTTTTCGGTGCCGTTTGTTAAACCGATCAACGTCCGCGCGGCCAGCGCGCAAACGACGCCATCGTCCTCCACCTCATCAGCGATCGGGCGAGTGTGGCGGGACGCGCAGCAGGGGATCAGCTTCATTTTTCATCATGCGGGCCTGCTCTTTGTCACTCTCGCCCTCGCTTCGGGAATGTTCATCCTCGGCTGCTTCGGGCCGCTCATCGCAGTCTATGTGCGCGAAGATCTGCACGCGGCTACCCGCATCTTCGGTATCGCCAGCGCGCTCATCGGCGTGGGGATGCTGGTCGGGACGAACCTTGTGAGCACTTTCGCCAAAGGGCTCAAGGACGAATTCCTGGTCTTTCTCGGCCTCGGTGGCATCGCGCTGGGACTCGTTTTTCTTTTCGTTTTTACTCAGATATGGACGACTTTTCTCGGCGACTTCCTCATCGGTTTCGCGGTCGCCGGGATCGTCATTCCCGCTCAAACCATGATGCAAAAGGAGACGCCGCCCGCCATGATGGGGCGGATCGGTTCAGCCTTCATGTCGCTCATCTTCACCGCGCAAATCGCCGGCCTCGTCCTGAGCGGTTTCCTCGCGAAAGAGTTTGGTGTTCGGCACGTCTTCGGTCTGTGCGCGATCGTCCTCGTCCTTCTCGTCGGGGTTGGTTACCTGTGGAAAAAGCCTGCGCGCAAGGCGGTCGAGACTACCAGCCAGGCACCGGCCTGAATCGTAGCCGCGCGGAAGCGCATTATCCCTTGCGTGAACGGAGCGCGTTTTTGCGCCTGCCGCCGCCGCTGGCTTTGGACTTTCGCTTCGCCTGAAGGTTGTGGGCCCTGACGATAGACGGAATCAAACCGGGGAAACGTTTTTCGATTTCTACGCAGCGCGAACTGTTTTGCATCTCCACACCCCGGCGCTCGCTCCGGATCAGTCCCGCCTCGCGCAGCGCCTTGAAATGTTGGGAAAGGGTGGACTTCGGAATTATCTGCTCGCTCATCTCGAGGAAGGCCGAACAATTCTGCGAGCACTGCGAACGGACGATCTGGGAAAAGATCGCCACTCGTGCCGGATCGGCCAGCGCATGCAGAATGCCTTCGACGGTTACATCCTCGATCGCAGGATGAAGCAGGTGTCTCATTCTTTCCTTATTTTATCGCTTCTTGACGCGAGTTCAATAGTTCATAAGTTCTGAACTATGGAAACAATGAACAAGGAAACAAACCATTCGCTGAAAGACAAGGTCGCACTCGTCACCGGAGCCTCCAAAGGCATCGGAGCCGGCATAGCCAAAGCCCTTGCCGCCGCCGGCGCCGCGGTCGTGGTTAACTATGCGTCGAGCAAAGAAGGCGCCGACAAGGCGGTCGACGCCATCGCCAAGGCGAACGGCAAAGCGGTCGCGGTCAAAGGCGACGTCGCGAGCGAATCCGATGCGAAGGCGCTGGTCGACGCGGCTCTGAAAAACTTCGGCCGGCTCGACATCGTCGTGAACAACAGCGGCGTCTTCGAAATGAAAGCGCTCGAAGAAATCACCGACGAACATTTTCATCGCCAGTTCAACGTCAACGTCCTCGGACTTCTCCACGTTGTGAAAGCCGCGGCGCCTCATCTCAAAAGCTGCGGCAGTATCATCAGCATCAGCTCCGTCGTGACCAGCATCACGCCGCCGGGCAGCGCCGTTTACACGGGCACGAAAGGGGCGGTCGACGCCATCACCGGCGTGCTCGCGCACGAGCTGGCGCCGCGCGGCATCCGCGTCAACGCAGTCAACCCGGGCCTGGTCGAGACCGAAGGCACCCGCGCGGCGTCCATGATCGGGACCGATTGGGAAAAAGGATTCATCGCCCAGACGCCGCTCGGCCGCACCGGCCAGCCGCGCGATATCGCCGACGTCGTTGTCTTCCTCGCTTCCGACAGTGCCCGTTGGATGACGGGCGAAAAACTAGCGGTCAGTGGAGGTCTTCGTTAGGCTGCCCTCGTCGGCTTCTACAATCACAAAACTTAACTGAAGGAACACCAATATGCCTAACGATACACTTAATGCTCCCGATCTGACGCAGCGTCCTCCGCGCAGTCCGCGTGTCCGCCTTGGCGGTTACGTCACTCTTGCGCGTATGCTCGATAAAGGTCGTGCCACGCTCGCGGGCCAGGCGGGTGAATACAAATATGACAGCGGCATGGATCAACATTGGCTGCGCTTCACCGGAATTGAGGCGGCCGCGTTGAAAGACAAACTCGCGCAGGGTTTGGGCGACGGCGAAATCCTTGCCTGGGTGCAGGAGAACGCCGCGCATAAACCTCAGCCATGGGAGATTCAGCAGTGGAGCAGTTACTTTAGCGAACGCGGGCCCGACTCCGACGCGGAGACACTCGAGTTCTTCGCCGAGAGGTTGGGCAAGTTCAGCAAGGCGCGCGACGACATAAAGACGTGGTTCGACCTGCTCGATCTCGACGATTTCGTGAGCTTTGGCGGCAAAGCTTAGCGGGTTGAGGTCCCGGCATTAGCAGTCGCCGGGATCCTCATTCCCGCTCAAAGCACGAAGCAAAAGGGGACGCCACCTCCCGTGAGGGGAAGGTTAGCGTTCCCGAGGACATCAAAGCGCGCCGAGCCGGGATGCCAGAAGGAGTAGTAGGTGTGCAAACCTTCCGTGACTTATCCCTACTCGACTAGTTAGGAGCCGCGGTGTGTTTGTGTGCCCGCCACGCTTTCAGGCCTGTCGCGCCCGTGGCGAGTAAGCCGAGCGAGCCAGATTTCGAGGCGGCATCTGCGGTCCCGTGCGTTCTTGTCTGCCCGGTATTAATCGGCGTCCCAGGATCGGCCCATGCGTAATCCAGGACGACGAACTTATATCCCGGCGCGCCGGTCGTCTTGATGCGCGCCCAGCCGAATTCGTTCCCGGCCCCGGCATTGAAAAGGAAAGCAATGAATCCAACACCCGGCTGCTGGAAATGGCCGCCCGATCCCCCTTCTAGTCCGATGATTCCTCCATAGCACTGGAAGTTTGAGAAAGTGGTCGAACGGCAACTGTTCCCAAGACGCAGTTGAGACACCTGAAGGTGGCCGCGAAGTCGCGAAAGGTAGAGGCCGCTTTCGCTGCTGCCGACGCCGTCTCCCGCGAAGTCTCCGATGCTCTGAAAGAGGCCGCCCGCCGGGTCCGGGATGCGTAAGTGTCCATAGCCCTGGCCGGCCGCTTCGTCGATGCGAAGAAAGCTGAGCGAGGCCCCGTTATCCAAGGGAAAGTTATGCTGAGTCGATCCCGCAAAGCGGTAGTTGACTGGGCCCGAATAATGAATGTCCGCCTCCGCCGTGGCCACGGCGAGGGAGCTGGCAGCGCCTGCGACCGCATAGGTGGTCCAGCGCGAGTTTGCGATCGTGATCGCTCTGCGGCGAAGTTCCTTAGAGTTCATGGCTCTGTGTGGTCATTCTCGCGAAACGAGTCAAGCATAATCCGCGGGAAACAGATGCGGCTTCAGGAAAGATTAAATGGTAATTATTGTGAACGAAGTTTGTAACATGCAGGAGTGATGGCGGCGGCGTCAAATCATTTAAGATCACGGAGCCGGGTTATTGCTTCGTTTTCGCGGCCAGAATCTGCGGTAGCAGGATATCGCGCACGTAATGCCAGTAGGGAACAATCTCGAGCGCAGCGCGGGCGTTGCGCTCGGCTGCGTCCACATCGGGCGTGTTCTTGTTCAGATGGGAATAGGCCAGGCTCATAAGTAGCTCCGGTTTTCCCCATGATGGCTCTAACTCATCCTGGCTCGGCTGAAGTTTCGAACAAAGTTCCAAGCCTCTTTGATAGTTGGCGATTGCTTTGTCCTGACCACCGCCGCGTTCCGGCGGCGTGTTCCAAAGCACGGGACCGATAACCCAAAGTAGTCGCGGATTATCAGGCGCGGTTTCTTTTGCTTCCTTAAGCAATGGTAACATCTGCCCGATGAGCTCCCGGGCACGGGGCTGATCTTTCCTGTGGATGAATGCAAGGAATCCGAGACAGGAAGTCATTCCAATCTTTGCGTCGACAAAGGCCGGATCTATAGCCAGCGCTTGCTTGAATTCGTCGATCGCTTCTTTGAGATCCTGCTCGAGCTCCGCGGTAGCGACACCATCGTTAAATCCATTGATGGCTCGCCGCCACAGATCAAATCCGCGCCAATATCGAACGCGGGCAGCTAACTCCTGGTGTTCCAGGAATGGCGCCAGGGCATCGTAGCATTTCTTTAACGTTGCCTGATCGGCTTCATAATCGGCGCGCCGAATCCGAGCAATCATCTGGCTGACTTTGCCGCGAACGTCAGAGTGTTGGCAAGCGGAAAGCAAAACCAGGAGAAGAAGCGCGAAGCTAAGCCTGTAAGTGTGTTTCATATAATTCGGTTAGAGTTAGGCCGGCAGTCAGGCGGTCGTAAGGGACGCCGAACGCTGATGCATCCGAGTGAGGAAGTAGACGGCCGGTAACCAGAGAAGGATAACAATCAGCCACGCAACCAACGAAGCGTTGAAGGCAAACGGATTTGCCGCGAGCGAACTGGATACCGGAGATCTTACAATTCCAGCTGTGTTATTAACAGCTGCATGCATCACCATCGTCAGGAGCAGGCTTGCGTTCGTGCGCCAATAGAGCCACGCCATCGCCACGGATAAGGCGGTGACGGCGATCAGGTAACTGGAGAACGATTGGCCGTAGTTATCGCTGCCTGAAATAAAAAAGAACGGCAAATGCCAGCACGCCCAAAGGATTCCCAAAATGATGCTGGCCAGGCCGAGGCCGAACCGTTCCGCCAGGCGAGGCAAGGCATATCCGCGCCATCCAATTTCTTCGCCTGCCTGCACCGGCGTCGAAAAGACGATGGCGATTGCCATATAGAACCACGGTATCTGCCCAAATTGTGGCCATCCTCCGGTGAAGCAGCGATAAAGGATCGCCACGCTGACTTTGATCGCGATCATGTAGCCGAGCGCGAAGACGTACCAGCGGAGATTGACATTCCATCGAGTGATTCCTTGAAGGAGCTTAAGGAGTCCGGGTCTTCCCTCGGTGCGTGCCGTAAGTGTGAGTGCCACGATTGCGGGCATGATTGCGCCCGGTAGAAAAAGAAGACTGCCAATAAATCCGGTGCCTGAAGCTGAAGAGGCGCCGCGCAAGACATATGCTGCGGCAGCGAAAAGAAGCCAGCTTGCCAGGTAGGTTATGAAGAAGAACTTCAGTAACATCCGATGGCTTTCGATAGACGTTGCTCTCGCGTGGCGCGAGCGAGCGCGGCATAAGCCACAATGGCAGCGCACCCGGCGATAAGAAAGGCGAGGACTGAGATCCAAAAGGACGCGTCGGCTCCGCTTTGCCAGATCAGTGGTCCTGGGCCCGTCGCCTGCCATTCCGAAGCACCGCTTCCAAAGGGCGCGAGGCTGCCGAGCATATTTCCGCTCCCGTGCAAGACCATGCTCGGCAAAATCGAATTCGTGAGATAGGCAAGCGCGCCATAAACGGCAGCGACCGCAAGATAGTAAGGCATCAGAATCAACCCTACCTCGGGATGGGTGAAATGAGCGAATCCAAACAAGCTGCCGGTAATCAGAATGGCGATCACAGGTCCGTGCCGCCGCTCAATCGGTCCCTGCATATAGCCACGAAAAGATATCTCTTCGGCGACTCCGGCAACCACGGCGCTCATGAGCACCCAAAGCAGCACACTAACAAACGGATAGCGTGATACATCTGTATGTTGCTGTTGCGGCAGCACAACCAGTCGTGCCATGACCCGTTGCAGGAAGATCACAGCCGTCAAACCGAGAACGCCGGCAACTAGCGCCAGCGGCCATGCGTCCTCCGGTAAAGGATTCGCGCGGCAAAGTCTGCGCCGAGCGTTCGCTGTTGATCGGGGCCAGCCGCGCCCGCAAGCGAACATCCAAAACACGTAAAGATACAAGGCCGTAGGGACAATGGCCCATGGCACTGCCGACCAACATTTGAAGTTTGCGGAGACGATAAGGGACCATGGAAGCGTGCCCATCGCGGCTAACAAAGAACCGCCAAGCACAGCACGCACAACAACTGGAAAAGACATCCATAACCTGGCGAAGACCGAAGCCGGCTGAGCTATTGCCACGTCGTAGTCCATGACTCTTGTGCAAGAACGATAACTGCCAGCAATAGCGTCGACCGATAACAATGTCGCGAACGGCGACCGGGACGACGCGAAGGGCCGGAATCGTGTCGTGAACCGAGGGGCCTAGAGCGGCTTGCCGATGACCCGAAACAATTTGTCTTTGTAGTTTCGACTTAGGGTCAGCCTGGTGCCGTCTTCCAAGACGATGGAATGCTCACCGTTAAATAGTGGATGGAGCTCTTTGATCCGGTCAACATTCACCATCGCGGAGCGATGGATGCGAAGGAATTTCCTGGGATCGAGCTGCGACTCCATTGCAGTCAATGTCTGTCGGACCATGCGCGCGGTTTTGTTAGTATGAAGATGAACATATTTATCGTCCGCTTCGATCCAATCGATGTCGCGCGCATTTAGGAACGAGATACGACCGTCAGCTTTGATGATGAGTCGTTCCAGGTATTCCGGGCGCGCTTTCATGTTTTCGAGCAACGCATCGATCTGTTGCCGCGTATTCTCGTTTTGCCGGGATGACAGTTGCTCTTTGACATGCTTTAGCGCGTCGCGAAAGCGTGCCTGATCGAAAGGCTTGAGCAGATAGTCGAGCGCGTGAAGCTCGAAAGCACGAATCGCATATTGCTCATAGGCGGTTGTGAATACAATCTCCGGCAGATGTTTGTTACCCATCCCTTCCAGGACGGCAAAGCCATCCATCTCCGGCATCTGGACGTCGAGAAAGACAACATCGGGGTTGTGTTTCCCGATCATAGCCAACGCACTCTTGCCGTCGTTGCATTCCGCCACGATTTCGATGTCGTGATCGTCCTTGAGCATGCGGCGAATAAATTTGCGCGCCAACGGTTCGTCGTCCGCGATCAGGGCTTTAATCTTCTCGTCCTTCATCGAACAATGGGCGTCAGGTCTCTTCAGATCGAAACGGCAGTTCCATGGTCACGGTTAGTCCGCCATCCTGACCATTTTTCATCTCAAAAGAAAACTCACTGCCATATGTCTGTTCGAGTCTTGCAATTACGTTACGCAAACCAACGCCATGTCTTGTGACCGAGTCGGTGTTCTCTCGAAGTCCAGGTCCAGTGTCTCTAACTTCAAGCTGAACCAAACCGTTGGAACGTTTTGCCTCGATGTCGATTCGACCCGGCGCAGCGCGCGGCGCGACGGCATGTTGAATCGCGTTCTCTACCACTGGTTGCAGGATGAGGTGCGGAAGGTTTGCCGCCAAGGTTGCCGGCTCCATTCTAAAGTTCACCGTTAGCCGATCGCCGAAACGGACCTGTTCGATTTCGAGGTAACAGCGCAGGAACTCTATTTCTTCCTTGAGCGTGACCATTTGTTCGTCGGTATGTTCGAGCGTCAAGCGCAGGAAGTCGCCCAGCCTCGCGATCATGGCGTTGGCCCGCGGCGGATCCTCGAGGACGAGCGAAGAGATAGAGTGCAGAGTATTAAAAAGAAAATGCGGCTGGAGCTGCATCTTCAAGGCACGCAACTGGGCCTCCGCGAGGCGCGCCTGAAGAGAGGATTGTGCCAACTTACTCTCACGCAGTCCTTGATAATAAAGGAGCGCGTGGGACGCGATCACGATCAGTGAGGCAATGATAAGATCGAGATAAAATCCGAACCCGAAGTAAGCGCGGTAGCAAGAAGCCAGCGAAGGAAAGAACTGGCGTAAACGCGGGGTAAGAAACCAAATAAACGCAATGTTTACGGTTTGATGGCTCGCGGCAAAGCATAGGAGCGCGGGAATGTGCACAAGCAAGTTGCGAGGACTGACCGGACGCAACTCGATTGGAAATCGCCGGCTGAACCAAAAAATAAGAAATGAAAAACCGGCCCAGAGATAATACTGAACCAGGTTTAACCGCAGGGTATCGGCGAGCGTGTTGTCTTGATTGATCGTTCCGACGTAGGATATGGTCGAGAAAATCAGGCCAATCAGCGTCCAGAGTAAGATGAACAGAAAGGCCTTTTGCCATTTCGAATTTGTTCCCAGCAGTCGCATGCGGTCCATCATCCTGCCATATCGATGATTAATAATGAAATCCTCTGATCAATATTTCGTCATTCAGCCAGCCGATCTGACCTGGAGACCCTCCAATCTCATGAAGATTCCCAACGCTGATTTCCTTGAGCGCACCGGAAGTGAGATACTCGGCGCGCGGCTTTGGCGACTTCCACCAAAAAGCGCAATGACACTGCATCAGCACCCCAGGATGGAAGAATTTTATTTCCTACTCGAAGGCGCCGGTCGCATTCGGATTAACGATGAGACAATCACCGTCGAGAAATTCGGCGGCGTTTTCGTCGGCCCAAGATTCTTGCGCCAGGTCTTCAATGACTCGGAAGAAGAAGCCTTGTGGTTGATCGTCGGCGCGCCGGAAGCCGAATTCGGCCCGGACGAAAAGCCCGACAAGAAGCTATTTTACCCGACTGATCCGAAGCAGCTGCCGCCAGAATTGCGCGACGCAGTTTGGCCGCCCTCAGAATGAAAGGGTAGCTCGAGTGACAATGATGATTGTGAAACGCGAATAAGTCGTCTCTGCATATCTCTCGATGAGAGGCCGCTTGAATTAGAAACCGCACGGTAACGAATCGCGAGGCGAGCGGTCGGGCCTTTCAAACCAGGAGTCCACTTTCAACTGCGGAAACGTCTCGTTCGATGCCGTGAATTGGCTTCTCATCGGCGCATCGAGCTGTTTTCATTGCGCCCGATGAAAAAAGCGAAAAAGAAATCGACCGAAGAAAGGGATATTTCCTATCAGAAACCAGCCTTGCGTAGCGAAGCGTTCGCCCGGGCACTCAGCCAGGCAAAATTAGGGGTCGTTGGTTCTGGCGGTTTGCGCTCGCTTTTCGAAAAAGCCGCGAAAGAGGCTGCGTCGCTCCCCAGACACAGGTTCAAGGCGAATTGGCCGTATCTTCAGAGCATGCTGCGTCTGGTCCGCGCCTACGAGCGCGGCGAATACAAGCAGGTTTCGAATGATGATCTGACGTGGATCGTAGCTGCACTCAACTATCTGGTCGACCCATTCGATTTGATTCCAGACATAACTCCGCTTCTCGGCTTTGTCGATGACGCGATGGTTGTCGAATTCGTCTCGGACAAGACCCGGCAAGTGTTGGACGATTTCATGATCTGGGAGACCAATGGTGCCAGCAAGCTTGAGTAGTTCGTGCGAACGGGGGTTATAAGAAAGTTGAGGATTGAGAGTTGGGTGTTGAGAGTAAAGCAGCCTCGCTAGTCCCCGGGATTCGTTGGCTTGGTCTTACTGCGTGCAGAGGTGGCCATGATCTTGTCACTCAGCCGGGTATCTGACTCTTAGAAACAAAAATTCTTCGGGACCAAATATCAAGAGCGGGAAAGAAACAGCGACCCTAGTGCAAACAGGCTTCGATGATCGAGAAGTCGTCGTCGAGATGGGTCGTGCCGCGAAGCTCACGAGCACGAGCGATGAGTGAGTCCATGACGTTGTCTTTAAGGCTGCTGATTTCGGTAATGCAGGCGGACAGACTCCAAACGGTCTGCCGCTCTCGACGTAACTCCCAGACGCCGTCGCTGAAGATATAGAGACGCGCATCTCGCTCGATGGGTGTGGCAATCGCGGGGTATCGCGCGCCGGGCGCGATGCCCATGATGGAGCCCGTGGCCGGAAGCAGCAGCGGTTGCGTTTCACCGGTAGCTAACACGATCGCCGGAGGATGGCCGCCGCTCGCGTGCATGAGGGTGCGGCTGGCAGTGTGATAAACACCATACCAAAGGGTAAAGAACTTTTTGCCGTGACGCGAACCTTGGAACGCATCGTTCAGGGCTGCGAGGACCTGCTCGGGGCGCCGCAGGTCCGCACCGGAAATCGACCCGGCGCGGATGACATTGGTGATTGTGACGGCGAGCAAGGCGGAGTCAAGCCCGTGCCCGGTAACGTCGATGAGATACAAGGCAAGGTGTTCCTGATCGAGCCAATGATAACCGATGGCGTCGCCACCCAAAGTTGTCGAGGGAATGTAACGCCAATCCACCGAGACTGGGCCCGTCATCGGCGGCGGGATGCAATCGCGGACATATTTGATCCCGGCCGCGATTTCGTCGCGCATCCGTTCGTTGCCGAGCTCGCGGAGGAGCGCGGTTGCGTCTGCGAGATCAGGCGAATCAAAACCTTCGGTAAAGGAATCGAAGACGGCGGTGAGTGCACCGAGAGCTTCATGCCCTCGGCCCTGCCGCTGCCATAGTCGGGCGAGGCTCACGCTGGCGCGAAGTTCCCACGCGCGGCTGCCTTGTTCTCTCGCGATCTCGATCGCGCTCTGGAAGCAACGCGCTGCATGGGGTTCGTCGTGCGCCTCGGCAAGATGCAGTTCGCCACGAAGCCGGTGCAATTCGGCTTCCTGGAAACGGTCGTCGTTTTCTTCCACGAGCTCGAATGCCTCGTCGAAAGCAAGGCGAGCTTCGTCGTAGCGGTGCGCCTTGGTTAGTGCTTCCGCAAGAATGCTCAAATAGTAGGGGAGGCCGAGAATGGCACCGGTCGCCCGATAATCCGCGAGGGCATTCTGGAAAAGGCGCAACCCTTCCTCGATCCGCCCGCGGACGAGCAAGCCAGCTGCTTGAAAAAGTCTGCCCGACGCAAGCCAGAAAACGAAACCCTGCTCGGTCGCGACCTGCATCTCTTCCCGACCGGCCGCTTCGGTTTCGTTCGCGAGACGGCAATGCTGATGCAGCCACCCGGTGTGATGGAGGGCGTATTCGAGACTGAACGGATGATGGATTGTGCGGGCGAGTTCCCGCGCTTCGGCATTTATCGCGAGGGCGCGATCAGGTGACCCGAGATGCCACGACGCAAGTGCGAGGTAGCAGCGATGAGTCACACCGGTGTTCTCTCCCGTGCGCGCGGCCCAGAATGCGGTCCGCTCGCGATCGTCATAATTCGCGATCGCCCTGGCGAACCCGTCGCGGGCGTGGGCAAAATCGCCCCGGTAGAACTGAGTGATCGCCTCAAGGAAAAGCGCCTCCATCATCATGCCATCGTCAGCCGCCTCGCGGGCAAACTGCATGGCCTCGGCTGCGAGTTCGGTGCAGTGGCGAAAATTACCGCGCACAATTTGGTAGGCAAAAAATCCGCGCAGCATCGTGAAGGCTTCCGGTGTTCGCCCAAAACCCGACGCCAGTTCGCAGGCGCGCTGAAAGATCGGGCCAACTTCCGGCGCCGCATAACCGCGAGCCGCGATGTAAGCCGTGCCGAGCGGACCGAGTAATTTCACCTCCTGGACATTGCGCGATGGAGATTGGTCGAGCGTCCGCAATAGCCCCAGACCCTTGATCAGTTGGCTGATCGCTTCGACGTTGGCGAAACGCTCCTGCGAACGGCGCCCCGCTTCGAGCCAATATCCGACCGCTTTCTCCGCCAGGTTCGCCTCCGTGAAATGATGTGCGAGCCGCTCTGGCTGTCGCTCGACGATGCGCGGGAACTTCGCTTCCAACGCCTCAGCCACCTGGAGGTGGAGCTGGCGTTGGCCTTCTTCATCAAGCGCGCCGCGCACCGCCTCCTCGAGCAGCGCATGCTTGAACTGGTACGTCGTGTCAGGCGGGTGTCCGGTGCCGAAGATGATCTCCGCGCGTTCCAACTTAGCCAGTTCGGCGCGGAGCGCACTCTCATCCAAACCGGCGACGGCGGCGAGCATTTCAAACTGGAATTCTCGACCGAGGGTCGCAGCATAATGGGCCACCTCGCGTCTGCTCGTTAGGCGATCCAGGCGACCGATCATGAGTTCCTGGAGCGTGTCCGGCATCTCGTGGTCCTGCGCGTAGTCCTGCGCCATGCGACCGAATTCCTCCACGAGCAACGGCACGCCGCGCGTCCGTTCGTAGATCTGCGTGACGAGCGAATCGGGCGGCGCGCTACCCGCGCTCTTGCGCAGCAGTTCGGCCACTTGGCGTTTCGTTAGGCGATTGAGCGCGAGACTCGTCTGGTGCGAGACGGCCGGCCACGGGGTCCGAAATTCCGGACGAAAGGTGAACACAGTGAGAATGCGGTCGTGCAATCCCTCCGCGATGAACTGGGTGAGAAACTCAAGACTCGAAGCATCGATCCAATGCAAATCCTCAACAACAAAGAGCACCGGCTGGCGTTGTGAACACGCGTGCAGCCATTCGTGCACCGCGCGAAAAGTCTCCTCGCGCTCGCGTACCGGTGAAAGATCGGTTGCCGGGAAACGTTCGTCCGACGGAAGAAACAAGAGTTTCGCAAAGAGCGACACGACCTCGGCTCGTCCAAGCCCGTGATCATCGAGATACTGCGCGAGACAATCGAAACGCGCGGTGGGCGATTCATCGCGGGAAAAATTGAGAACGCGCTGCAGGTAATCGGTCAACGGAAACAACTCCGTGCTTTGGAATTGATCCGCGCAGCGCCACTCGATTATGGGCGAGCCGTGCGACTCGTCCTCCACTGCGTCCTGCACCTTCTGCCGAATCGTTTGCACCAGCCGCGATTTGCCCAGCCCTGCCTCGCCCACGATCAGCACCACCTGACCCATTCCTTCCTGCGCTTGCTCCCAGCGATCGCGGATCAAGCCGACCTCTGTGTCGCGTCCGGTGAGCGGAGAAAAGACGCGCGCGGGGGCAACCTCCGTTTGGTCGCGAGAGGCCGCGGCATGCCTGGCCCTGTGTCGTGCGGTCGCATCAGTGGACTTGGTCGGCATGGCAACGATCACCGTGTAAGTATCGACCTATCTCTGGATATAGGACCAAAGGCCAGTGTGATTTTTCGCCCGTGCGAGCCTCGAGCGGACAGTTGTCCAGAAGAAGATAGACTCCTCAGATGAATGTGCTGGATTGGTTGCTCGACTCCGATCCCGCGATCCGTTGGCAGGTGTTGCGGGATCTCGCCGATGCACCGGAAGAAATTGTTGCCGCGGAGCGTGGTCGTATCACGAATGAAGGATGGGGAGCACGCTTGCTTGCTTTGCAGGAGGAGGATGGCCAGTGGGCGGGTGGCGCGCTTTTCCCGCGAGGGAAGTGGGGCAGGAACGAAGGTCAGCCCTGGACCGCGACGGCTTACAGCCTTGTCTACCTGCATGACTTTGGTGTCGATCCTCACAATAAGAAGATTCGTCAGGCGGTAACGAAGGTTCGGGAAAACTGCCGCTGGGAGCACGCCGGCCAACCCTTCTTTAGCGGCGAAGTCGAGCCGTGCATCAATGGGATGGTCGTCGTGCTCGGAGTCTATTTTGATCAAGATGTCGATCGAGTCGTCGCGCGGCTCCTAAGCGAGCAGCTCGAGGACGGAGGGTGGAATTGTGAGGCAGAGAACGGCTCGGTTCGCTCTTCTTTCCACACCACGATTCGCGTGCTTGAAGGATTATTGGCACACGAGCATGCCACCGGTGGCTCGGCCGCATCAAACACCGCGCGACGTCGGGGAGAGGAATATCTTCTCGAGCGAAAGTTATTCCGGCGTGAGAGCACCGGCGAAATTGTCGATCCAGCGTGGTTGCAGTTTTCGTTTCCGACCCGCTGGCATTATGACGCCCTGCGTGGTCTCGACTATTTTCGCGCCGCCGGAAATCCGCCAGATTCGCGCATCGACGAAGCGATCGAGTTACTTCGATCAAAGCAACAATCTGACGGCAGATGGCTCCTGGAAAATACCCATCCCGGCATGGTCCATTTCTCCCTCGAAGATGGTGATGGTCGTCCAAGCCGATGGAACACGCTGCGTGCGCTTCGGGTTCTTCGTTGGTACAACCAATAATTTTTGCTCAGGACAGCACCCATTCGCTGCTCAGCGCATCCTCCAGTAAGATTTGCACAGGCAATTGATGAGACCATCAGCCATCGCCAAAGCTGGGTGGCGGCGATGGTCGACTATAGCCGCGCTAATCTCGTTTATCCGGGAGCGAATGATCTCATCGGTATCATCGATGACTTTGGAATCCCGGGTAACTGGCTGATTCGTGCCGATACAACCCTGCCAGCTTTCTTTTTGCAGAGTGCCGCTTCAGCCAAGGAAGGCTTCGCGATTGACTCGGGAACCGTCGAGGATCGCTCCGGCGGAGCCAAAGGCACATACACTCTGGTGATGACATTTAATCAGGAAGTCACTTCGCTTCATGGCGCGACTACGACCTGCGGGAGTGTGGAGCGAGGCGAAATCGACAGTACAGACCCACATAATGTTGTTATCTCTCTAACTGGAGTGGGCGAGGATTGTAACGCTACTGAGATAACGGTGACAGCGGAAGGAGTTACAGATTCCGCGGGAGACACTATTCGGAAGGCAAGGCTCACTTTTGGGCTCCTGATTGGCGATGTAAATGGAGATCGAGTGGTTGATGAGGCTGACCTGGCGGCGATCGAAGCGGTTGAGGGTCAGACGACAGATGAGAGTAATTTCCGCACTGATATAATTCCCGATGGCATAATCGACGAAGCCGATCTTAGAGCAGCGCGAAGAGCGATCGGGACGTCCCTACCGTAAATGAGACTAGAGTTTCGGCGCGGTCCAACACAGCTGAGTCACGTGGGCCAACGAAACAACTTGGAATTCGGTTGCGTGGCACCTGCCGCGGGAGAACTAGCCCGACCCAGGCGCTCACTACCAAGCTTGATTAACAAACAGCGGTGTCAGCGAGCTAGGTTCGCTGACACCACGGTCCTACCCGACAGAAAGTTTACTTTCCGCCGTCGTTCGTTACGACACGACCGTTGTAAACCTGCCCTTGCGTGTAATAGCCCGGAGGAGGAGGCGGCGGATAGTAGTATGGATAGGGCGGGTAATAGTAGCCGTAGGCGGGATACCCGTAGGGATAACCCCACCATCCCGGGCCCCAGCCCCAGCCTCCGAACCCAACGCCCACGACAACGTGAGTGTGCCCATGCCCATGGAAATGTCCATGACCGTCGTGGAAGTGCGCTGCGGCCGCGGTTTGCCCATGAAATCCATGCGCGGCTGCACCGTTCCACCCTGCTGCGGGAGCTCCGTGAAAACCGCCAAAGCCGCCACGGGATCCTGCACCGCCATTATGACGCATCTGCGCATGGGCCGAAGCACTGAAGAGGAGTAATCCAGCCCCTGCGACAGAAACCACCATCGCTTTTACGAACTTCATATCATCGCTCCTTTTTCCGTTATTTGCAGATTCCACGCGATAAAGCAAGCAAAAAGTTTGCGAAACCCAGAGCGCCGGCGTCGTTTGTTCAAAGCCATTTAGTCGTGCGTCGAATCACGAGGCTGCTCGTCGAAGCTAAAACCGCGGGCACGAAATAAAATAAAAAGCGTTGAAGCGCACGAATGCGGCCCAGGCTCAAGCCGCCTAACGACCTCGGTTAGATCGCCCGGGCCGCGCCTCTCTGAAGTTAGCAAAGAGAGATGTTTCATCTTAGCAGATTTCGGCTATTGGAGCGGGACCGGACACGTTCCGGTTATTGATCCCAGGCAAGAAATGGGCGAAACAAAATCCGAGCTGATCGCGAAAGTCCCGCACGTAACTCTTCTATTTTGGATCATTAAGATCCTGGCAACGACCCTGGGTGAAACGGGCGGGGACGCAGTCACGATGTCGTGGCTGGGAGAAACGACATCCGCAGGGACAGGCATGGGTTATCTCCTCGGCACAGCGATCTTTGGCGTGATCTTCATCGCCGCCGTCATCGTGCAGATAAAGGCGAAAAACTTTCATCCCTTTCTCTACTGGCTCACGATTGTCGCGACGACGACGGTCGGAACCACCCTGGCTGACTATTGCGATCGCTCACTCGGTATCGGTTACACCGGCGGCTCGGCTATCCTGCTCTTTTGCGTGATTGCGTCGCTCATGATCTGGCGCTGGTCGACCGGAAGTATCTCGATCGAATCCGTCAGCACGCCAAAGGTGGAGATGTTTTACTGGGTGACAATCATGTTCTCACAGACTCTGGGAACAGCGCTCGGTGACTGGGTGGCGGACACCAATGAGATGGGCTATCTCGGAGCGGCGGTAATCTTCGGTGGGTTAATTCTGGTGACGGCGCTTCTGTATTACTTCACGGGAGTTTCGCGCGTCATTCTATTCTGGGCGGCCTTTGTCCTGACTCGTCCGCTCGGCGCAGTCGTAGGCGATTTTCTCGATAAGCCAATCGCGAATGGAGGGCTCGCTCTGAACCGTTATTCGGCGTCGTTAGTGCTTCTTGTCGTGATGGCCGTGTTGATTGTTATCGTTCCTCAGAAACCGGCTTCGAAAGCGCATTGATCCAACGCCCCGCCTCAATAAAGTACTTGTAACCCGCAGTAACCAATCAGCGCCAGTGGCGCACCTCCCTCGGAGTGCACGTCGTGGCCTAACGAAGCGATCCAGATGGCATGCTCAGAGATGTTGTGTCTCCAGCCGAAGTTCACTGTCACTACATCCTGGTCCAGGTTCACTCGCGAGGTGGCGTGAACCTCGAACATCACAGATGTCGTCCTACTGATCTCGTGGGCCGCAACCACGCCATAGATAAATTCGCCTGGGCCAACAGAGCTCACCAGCGGACCAAACTCGGCCGCGAGAGCGACCGGCCCAAACTTCTTCGCCGCCTCAAATGGAATCTGAAAGCGCGTTCCGTCTTCCGCCAGTCCTCGACGCACGGAAGAATGCACCACGTTAAAGAGGAGTCGCGGGTACATCGACATGTCCAGGCCGTTCGTGTCTTCATCAAGAAAGCGCCACTTCACGGCAGTTTCCATAGCGCCGAGGCCGGCCACCAGTCCATGATCGCCGCGCTTTAAGACTGAAATCGAAGTCTGCAGGTTAAGCTGAATATTATCGCCCCAGCCGTAATTAAGATCGATGCCGGGCGCATCCCCCGACCATTCGTTAGGCACATGGGAAAAGGCGATCGCGAAATTGTTTTCCCAATGGCCCTTGCCCGGCGTCCCAGGATCATCGGTAATCATTGGCGGCCCGCCCTGCGCCAAAGCGAACCGCGAGATTACACAGAGAAAGAAAACCGCAGCTAACTCGCGCACGCGTTACTCCGGGCCATAGATCAACAAACGCATCGTGTCTGGCATGATACTTGGCCGGCCATTCGCCGACTGAGGCGGTCCAAAATTCGCGGTTGGCAAATAGATCCGATGAGTCTTGGGGTCGAGCGCGATGGTCCGTGCGCCCCGCTGGGTCTGTAAGTTTTGTGCAACCGACAATTCGTTAGGCGAACTCTCCTTTGCGACCACCGTCACCCCTTCGCCGCAGGAAGCGAAAACCAGCTGCGACGAATCATCAAAGGCACAACCATCCACCCCGCTGCCTATCGGGACATTGCCGATAACTCTGCCGCTATTAGCATCCAGCATGACCATCATCTTGTTGTGACAGGTAGAGAAAAGGCGATGATGCGCGGCATCGAGTGCGATGCCGCTCGGTTCCTGGCCCGGCGCCAGTGGCCACCTGGTCATGACCTGGTGTTTCGACCCATCAATGACCGCGACTTCGCTCTTATCTTCCAGGTTGACGTAAACGCGATCGGTTGTGGAGTCGACGGCGGCAAACTCCGGGCTGCCGCCAAGCTGTATCGTCGCGACCACTTTCGCGCTTTTCCCGGCGATCACCGTGGCGGAATTGCCGCTGTGATTAAAGACGTAAACTTCATCGCGTTTTGCATCGTAAGCGATGGCATCTGGATTCTGCCCAACATCCACCTTCTGGATTGTTGTCAGTGTCTTCAAATCAACCACGCTGCTCTTATTTTCCTTGCCGTTAGTCGAGAAGCCGCGCCCCAGCTCCGGAACGGCAAGAAACGCGTGCACACCAGGTGTATCTGAAATTTCGCCGACGACCTCGTTCGTTTCGAGATCAATTACGACGACTTTCGTTGCATGTGAGAGATACAAACGGCGCGCGGCGTTATCGATCGTAAGTATGTCCCAGCCACCTTCGCCGCCAATGGGGATTTGTGTAACTGCTTTATACTTCGGTGCGGCGAAGGTGGACTGCCAACTCACTAGAAGGAGAATGAAAAGTGACTTTGCCATGCACACTAATACGCCAGATTTCCAACCGCGCGTGCACCGACACCTGCACTCTCGGCGCGAGACAACCACGACCATGACTTGGCCCAATTCTCACGGAGCGTGCTCGAGACCATTTCAGAGGAGATCGATTGGCACGAACTCGGTTCTTGCCAACCGACGAAATAGTCCCTAAAACATCTGCCTCAATATGAATAACTTAACTTCGCACTCCAGTCTCGGAGTGTAATTCGTCCGACTTCCACTGTGCTCTTTAATTCCCTGACTTTTGTCGTCTTCTTTGCGGTCGTCGTCAGCCTCTATTGGAGTCTTCGCTCGTGGCCAGTTCGAAAAAATCTGCTCGTGATCGCCAGTTACATTTTCTACGGCGCATGGAATCCGCCTTTTGCCGCGCTGCTGTTTTCCACCACTGCGATGGACTTCTGGTTAGGCCGCCAGATGGGCAAAGCCCAGGATCAACGATCAAAACGCCGATGGCTGGTGGCGAGCGTTTGCATGAATCTGAGCATGCTAGGTTTCTTTAAGTACGGAAATTTCCTCCTGGAAAATTTCCAATGGCTGGTCGCACGGGCCGGTATCATCTATCAGCCGCCGCATCTCGATATTCTCTTGCCGGTTGGCATTTCCTTTTACACGTTCCATTCGCTCTCCTATACGCTCGACATTTATCGCGGCGTCTTGCAACCGACTAAGTCACTGCGCGATTTCGTTCTCGCCGTTTCATTTTTCCCGCAGCTCGTCGCTGGACCAATCGTCCGCGCGGGAGATTTCCTGCCGCAGCTTGTTCATCCTCCGCGCCTAAAGGCCAATCAGTTTCTTTGGGGGCTCGCGCTGATGACTGTAGGACTGTTTGAAAAGGTTGTGCTTGCGGACACTCTACTTTCGGGACCGGCCGACCGCATCTTTAATTATGGTGGTCCGCTAGTAGCGCTCGATTCATGGGCGGGCGTGCTCGCGTTTGCGGGACAGATCTTTTTCGATTTCGCCGGCTATTCCCTTTGCGCAATCGGCGCGGCCCTAGCTCTTGGGTTTCATCTTAAGGACAATTTTCGTTTCCCTTATGCCGCGATCGGCTTCTCCGATTTCTGGCGACGCTGGCATATCTCGCTCTCCACTTTCCTTCGCGATTACCTCTACATCCCGCTGGGCGGCAACCAGGTGAACCCTTATCGGGCCGCGCTCAATCTGGTCATCGTGATGTTCCTGGGCGGCCTTTGGCATGGCGCGGCCTGGACCTTTGTCGTTTGGGGTCTGCTTCATGGCTCCTATCTCGTGATCGAGCGTGTCTGTCGCGTCTGTTTCGAAGACAAACCCTGGGCGAGCGCGCCGAGCGTACGAATTCTGGCGTGGTTCGCGACTTACGCCGCAGTTTGTATTGCCTGGGTATTCTTTCGCGCGAATGATTTCACGATCGCCACTCGAATGTTGGGCGGAATGTTCGGCGGTCATGCTCACGGCGACGCGATTCTTTCCACCCGTGAACTCTTGCAGATCGGAGTCGTTACCGCTGGTGTGATCACGATGCATTGGGCGATGCGCGAGAATACCTTCGAGACCGCGGTCATGCGAATGCCGCCCTGGGCAATCACGGCAATCGGAGCAGTGATGGCGTGCGCCATCATTTTCACACAAGGAAACAGCAATGCCTTCATCTATTTCCAGTTTTAAGGAACGGCTTCGGCTGCCGCGCCTCTTTTTCCGCACACCTTCACTGGAAGAACAAATTCACGGTGGGCCGCCGCTGGAATTCGAGCGCCCGATTCCTCCCGCGCCCTGGCGCGGAATGGCGGTCGTTGTCACGATTATTGCGATCGCCGCGACCGCGGCCTGGGAGTTGTATTGCCGCTCACTCGGCTACGGTCCGACCCTGAACGACAACGAAGACCTTTGGGTAATGGCCCGTCGAAAAGTGCAGCCGGAATCGATCGTTATCGCGGGCGATTCGCGAGCCTGGTTCGATCTCGACCTGGATGAAATGCAGTCAGGTCTGGGGAAACGACCTATCCAACTCGCGATGGCTGGATCTACCGCTTGGCCAGTCCTCGATGATCTGGCAAAGGAGAGAAATTTTCATGGCACAGTCATTTGCAGCTTCGTCCCGAATTTATTTTTTGCGCCGCCCGGTAGTCCGCCGATGGATCGTGCCGAACAAGGTGTGAAGCGGTTGCATCACCAAACACCCGCCCAGCGTCTCAGCGAGTTTCTGAGTATCCCGCTGGAAGAGCATGTTGCGTTTTTGAAGCCGGACGACTTGAGCCTGGAAGCGCTCTTGAACGAGTTACCAATTCCTAACCGTCCCGGTGCGCTCGTGCCTCCGCGTTTTCCACCCTACTTTCAAACCGAAGACCGCGAACGTCGCGCGCGCATGTGGGAAAAATGCGCGGAACCGGGAAGCGAATTAGCCAAAAAGATCCAACAAATCTGGCTTCCGCTTTTCAAACCGCCACCACCGCCAACCTATGTTCCGAGGGAAGTCTTCTTCGCCCAGATCGGCAAAGGAATCCAAAAGCGGTTTGCGGATGTCCAGTCTGCCGTCGAAACAATTCGAGCGCGTGGCGGCAAGGTCGTTTTCGTTAGGCTACCGCACAGCGGGGGCTTGAAAGAACTGGAAGACCATGACACCCCGCGCGCCAAGACCTGGGACCCCTTGATAAAGACAACTGGCGCGCCCGGTATTTATTATTCCGATTTTCCCGAGCTCGCCGGGTTCGACTGTCCCGAATGGTCGCATCTTTCGGCCGGCGATTCGGTGGAATTCACAAAACGCCTCGTGCCTCATCTTCGGAGCGCGCTTGGAATGTAACTGTGACGGACAACAGAATCCCGCATGGCGTTGTTCTTGGCCCGTTTCCCAATCTAACCCAGGCATGTGCACGGCGCCGTCTTCGCGCCGCGAATGTTAGGCCAGCCGGCTTATATGTTCTGCTTACGGTCGATAGCCCTCGGTGTTTTCGGGCTTCGAGACCAATCTAAACAAGCTACAGCGCACGATTCGACTTTTGAGCTCAGGCTCTTGTCTTTGCCCTCAAACCTTCAAGACGACGGCACTGCCGGGGATAGGAGCAACTTCAATGCAAAACATCAACCAACTCTCGGATCGAAGTTTCGAGCCTCGGATCACGTTTGTATCCAGGCTTTTTTGTTGGCTTACACTTGGAATCACGGTCTTGACGCTGCAAGGCTGCGGCAAGCCCAAAGCGATGGATGCACTTTGGGCCACGACCGACCCAGTGGACGATAACGGGCTGGCCAAGAGTCCCGTCTGGAGCGCCATGCAACAAAACGGTCAGCCGCCAGATCCGTGCCAGACTTGTCCTTGTGGAACCGAAGATCCTGGCGCGTGGCAGTCGGCCGCGAATTGCACCGACCAAAGTTTGCAAAACAATTCGAGCCTCGAATGCTTTGGCCACTGGAACTGGTTTCCGGTGGAATACGAAGGCATCGTGACGTGGGGCGGACATTCCAACTCCTTTTGGGATGACGATGATTATTACATGGAAGTAAAACGCTCCGACCGGTCGCTCGAAGTCACTGGCAGCGATAAGAACGGTCTTCACATCGAGTTCGATTCGGAGGAAACGGTGGATAACTGGGACGATACTGGCACCTGGTGGGATGACTTTCATCATAACTATGTCGATCAGGATAATGCGGCCAGTCGCATCAACGGAAAGTTCGTCATCGTCGTCGGGCTACTCGGTCTGGACAGCCAGCATAGCAAGCCTTCCGAGTTAAACCCTACCTATGCCATGTTCGTCCATGTGCAGGATGATCCGGCCAACGATCAATGGGCGTTCTTTGTCAAGAACTGGGGTAACGAAGGTTATTGTGGAGATAATGAGGAATATCTCGACACGCTGCGTCACAACACGCTCATGATTCGAATCCCGCATTCGGGAGCCACCAATGTTACCCTTGCTCAGAATGTCTACGTCTATGGTGACGATGAGGACGAGAGGAACAAGCAAAGCTGGACCTACCAACCAGTCTCTGACGGTGCGTTGCTTACCTTTAACTTAAGAGATCCGGGAAAGCAGGTTGGCTTTGTCGGCGATCTAACCTTCAGTTGGACCGGTAACACGACGCCCGTAATCACAGAATATGCAAAGAGTCAGGCAAGTGCTCAGCCACCACCGCGATCGTTCCTGGAGGACAACGACGGGAATGTTAAGCTGAAAGCGAGCATCCAGCGACTTAGCCCAGCGGACCAACAGATCCTTTTTCAGGAGGTGCAAAAGCTCAGGCAATATCCGCGGTCCGCTGCTAAACAAGGGAGACTGAGCACTTCTCCTGTGACCAAGCCGTCGGCGCCCAGCGGGCGTTTCCCGAATTATGGTGCGATGGTCAGAGCAGGCAAAGATGAAAAACGCCTCGTCGAACACGACCAGGCTCGGGAATTAATCAACTCATGCCTAAAGGCACACGGAGTCGAGTAGCTTTCCGATGCGACAGTGAAAGTCGGGCGCGAACTGGTTGTTCAAAGCGCGCCAGGCAAGGTCTGGGCTTGCTATCGACACGAGCGGGGGCGCGTCGTCCGGTGTGTCTGAACTCGCCGATCCGGAACAAGCGTTCTCGTTCTACGGTGACTTATTCGCACGCCATGTTAGGATATGGCTTTGATCCAGTATGTAATGATAGGCCAGCAAATCACTTACATATACGTATACCAGATTGAGGCATTGGTGGCATTCGCGGTCCGTTCGCCGCAATGCCTTACAAAATGGTCATGCAATAGATGTCGCAATTCTTAATTCACCCGATAGCTTTGCCGCTTAGGCCGGCAGGCTATCAGGAGGAAATAGCATGAAAAACCCAATCAAATCCCAATCTGCCTTCTCTCTTCCGCGCGTTCTCGCGTATCTGTTGTCGACGCTTGGCTTTTGCCTGGCGTTGTTCGCCATCAGCCCACTCGTAGGGATCACCCAACCAGCCCAGGCAGCTGGACAGACTGGCACTGGCTCTGTCCACGTCGGCGCTTCCTATCACAACGACGTCTCTCCGCCATTGCGGGACCTGGTTAACCTGCCATTTGATGTAAGGCAGGAACGTGAAGGTCCGGAAAACCCGAAATTGCCGAATTTCCACCAGGATAGCCCTGACTCGGTCATTCAAGGTCCTCTCCTTAACCAGTTAGCGCTGAATATTCCTGCAACCGGATTGAACTTTGACGGTATTCCGTTTCCCGGCGTGGGTTGTAGCTGTGCGCCACCTGACCCGAATGGCGAGATCGGCTCGACTCAATACGTGCAGATGGTCAATGAGGCTTACCAGGTGTTTAATAAGACGACTGGAGCTTCTATTCTTGGACCAGTTGCCATCACTTCGATCTGGAGCGGGTTTGGCGGTGTCTGCCAGACAAATGGAAACGGTGACCCGATTGTTCTCTATGATCAGTTAGCCGCCCGTTGGGTCATTAGTCAGTTTGCCGGCACCAGCGTGCCGACAGACGAATGTGTCGCCGTATCTACGACGAGCGATGCGACCGGGAGCTATTTTCGTTATGCTTTCCATCTCGGCTCGAACTTCTTTGACTACCCGAAGCTCTCGGTGTGGCCGGATGCCTACTACATGAGCATGAATGTCTTTAATTCCAGCGGCACAACCTTCCTCGGGCCGCAACCCTTTGCCTTTGATCGGACCAAGATGTTATCCGGGCAGCCTGCTACGTTTGTTAGCCCAGTCGGACCCTTGGGCAGCACAGCAAGTGCGTTTCTGCCCGCCGACCTTGATGGCTCGACCCTTCCGCCTGCGGGCGCGCCCGAAACCTATGTCAGTTTTCCCGGCAGCGGTAAATATAACGTTTATCACTTCCATGTCGATTTCACTACGCCGAGTAACTCGACCTGGACGACCTTCGCGACACCCACAGCCGCCGGGTTTACCTCTCTTTGTCCCACGACCCGCGCCTGCGTGCCTGAGTCTGGTGTCACTTCATCGAACTATCTTGATGGCATTGGCGATCGCCTCATGTTCCGGCTTCCTTATCGAAACTTTGGCGATCATGAGTCGGTGGTTGGTAACTTTACCGTCAAAGCCAATAACGTTGCTGGTGTTCGATGGTTTGAGCTGCGGAACGTAACCTCGGGCCCGGTGACGGTTTTTCAGGAGAGCACTTACCAGCCGGATACGACATGGCGGTGGATGGGAAGCATTGGGATGGATCGACAGGGAGACATTGCTCTCGCCTACAGCGCCTCGAGTTCCTCGATTCATCCGCAAATGCGTTACACGGGCCGTCTGGCAGCTGATCCATTAAATACCATGACACTTGGTGAAGGGACGATGATTGCCGGTGCGGGCAGCCAGACGGGAAGTGGCAACCGTTGGGGCGACTACAGTGCGTTAACCATCGACCCGGTGGACGATACGACTTTCTGGTACACCAACGAATACTATACGGCCAACGCAGCGTTTAACTGGCGCACACGAATAGCGAACTTCCCTTTGACCACTGGCACGCCAACGCCAACGCCAACTCCAACGGCGACGCCAACTCCAACGGCGACGCCAACTCCAACGCCAACCCCGACTGCCACCCCAACCCCGACTGCCACCCCAACCCCGACGATGACCCCTACGCCAACCCTGACCCCAACTCCGACGCCCACTCCAACAGCGACGCCCACGGCCACGCCCAGCGAGTTGATCGTCAACGGTGGCTTTGAAGGGAGCGTCTCACCATGGGTCATGTCCGGTTCCGGGGCGTTCTATACGAACAACGGCAACTATCCTCACACTGGCACCGGGTATATCTATTTTGGCGTCAACAACAACACGACGGGCCAGACCTATCAAACAGTAACCATCCCATCGACGGCGACGGGATCGCTGACTTTCTGGTTCAACTGTAATTCCAGCGAGGGTACGACCACGGCCTATGATTTCCTCTATGTCGAGGTGCGCAATACCAGCGGGACATTGCTCCAGACGCTCGCGACCTACAGCAACAAGAACAAGGGAACCGCTGGAGTCTATTCGCAGAAGTCTTTTAGCCTTGCGGCTTATAAGGGGCAGACGATCCGCTTACAGTTCAGAACTACCACGGACGTCTCGCTTAGTACCACTTTCCGCATAGACGATGTCTCGTTGAAGTAGCCATCGCGGATAGAAATTGAGAGCACAACAGCCGGGTTCTCTCTCGCGAGACCCGGCTGTTGCACTTCAGTCGGCGAAATCTGTAACCGTAAGCTGTCGAATATCTATCCTTGCTCTGCTCCTTGCGGTGGGCACTCAGGCTTCAATTTAAAGTGAAGCCGCGCTTCAGACGGCGAGCGCCCCGTTGCTCGGTTTGCCTTCACAGACCGGCTTGTGCTCGAGCCAGGGAGTGAAATCCCGGCCGACAAGCCTGCAAAGGCTCTCCAGGTCTTCCTGGTAAGTGGCAATGAGTTCCCGATGAAGGTCGTCGCTGAGAAACTGCGCCGGAACGAAGGGCCGTTGATTGAAGCGGTTGAACGAGTCTCGAAAGGTTCTTGCGCCCGGACATGCGACTACGACGCGCTTAAGAATCTCTCTCGGTTTGCTGTGAACAGCGTGATTGAGCCAATACTGCATTTCCCGGCTGCGCGGCTGGAAGGTGACGTTGGCGATCGGGACAACTGGTGGTGATAACGCTTCAACTTCTAGAAACGCGAGAACACGCCGCATAAAATGCTGGCTGTCGGATCTTAAATCATCGTGGGTGAGAACCAGGATTTGGTTGCGATCGAAGTGGTCATAGTAGGGCTGGAGCAAACGGCGGTAGAAGCCGAACGACCGCAAATGCTCCATCCGCATGGTCGCAGGGCCGACGGGAATGTGTACGACAGAGCCATCGAAGAATTTTCTCCGAAAATCTTCCCGTGAGACGGTGGCCCGACGGTCGTGCTGATAAAAGAAATGATACATCGAACAGGCACGCTCAACCGGGTCTCGCAGGATGGCCATGATCTTCGCCTGCGGGTTAAAGCGCACGATCTCCTCCGCCACATAGGGCGCGTGGAAATAGAGAGGCGATGCTTCGCCATAGATTTTGCGCTGACCCGCATTCTGAAAAAGGGCGAGGTAACTTTCCAGATCGGAAATCCGTGTCGTGCGATCGAAGCCATAGGGATTACCGCGGGCGAACAGGAAATACGTAGGCTCCTTCGGCTCGGACATGAAAATGTCCGCCTGACAACCGAGGGCAACGGCTACCGCGGTCGTGGCGCATTTGGGTGCGCCGACTAGGAAGAAATTGGGGATATGCACCCAGCAAAAAAACTCCTCGCCTGGGGAAGGTCGAGTTGGTTGCAATGGTATGATGAGTCGTAAACCGTTGTCGAGACAAAACTTCCAAAATCTGAAACCAACAATGGCGATCACGGTCAGACCCGGCCAAATGAAGTCGATGACTTGGGAGCGCAGGACCAACGAGTCGCTTGAGGAGCGGCCTGGCAGGAGATGTCCTCGGGTTTGAGCAGTGCCGCGCTTCGAGACGGGCGACCGTTCTCTTAGCGGACGGGGATTGATCATCACGTCGGGGTCAAAGCGTGCAAATCTTGACAGAGGCGTCCGCGCCGCGTGAAAATCTCCATTTCAACGGCTGGCGGGTGTGGCTGGGCGGGATTGGACAACCATCACAGGAAGACACGTGAAAATATTTTCCAAGGGGCCCTTTGCCGCCATCTTCTGGGGCGGACTTTTGGCGGGTATCTTTGATCTTACTCAAGCCTTCATCGCTTTCAGTCTGATGGGCTCGACCCCGTTTCGAATTTTGCAGGGAGTTGCGAGCGGAATCTTCGGGCCGCGCTCGCGCCAGATGGGATCCACTTCGGCTGTAATCGGATTGCTTTGCCATTTCACAGTCGCGTTTAGCGCCGCGGCGATTTACTACCTCATCAGTAGACGAATTCGGGCGCTCGTGCAGCACCCGGTGATCTCCGGTTTCATCTATGGCGAGTTAGTCTTTCTGTTCATGTATCGGGTTGTTATTCCTCTTTCGGCGATCGGTCATGTGCGTTATAACCTTGCCACGTACCTTACGGGGCCGATTGGGCATCCATTGCTGATCGGATTGCCGATCGCCCTTTGTGTTCGGCGTTTTTCACGAACATAGAGGCGGTATTGGGCTTCGGACCCCGGTCGCAATCACGCTTCGAGAATTTGAGCAGTTAGGGTCTGGCGTTCGGAGAACCTTTGCTGTTATCCTCAGCGAGAAATGACTCTACTGCTGATCTTGGTTGTTTGGCTGTTGTTGGCGGCAGGGCTCGGTGCGTCGGACGAATTAGAGCGTCTTCGGCCGCCGGGACCGCAGTTGATCCTTCTCGGACTCACGGCAGCGTTACTGTTGCTGTGGTGGCTTAATCGCGGCGTTCGCGCCTCTGTCGGCCGGGTGCGTTTGCGCGCCTTGGTAGGGCTGCATTTGACGCGATTTGTCGGCCTTTACTTTCTGTATCTCTGTGGGGAAGGCGGGTTACCGCGCGAGTTCGCCGTGCCGGCGGGGTGGGGTGACACGGCGGTCGCAACCGGCGTGGCTGTTTCCCTCATTTTTTGGAGCTCATTTGGCAGCAAACGACCCTGGCTCAGGGCTTGGAATACTCTTGGTCTTATCGACATCATTTTTGTCGTTTTATCAGCCGCTCGCATTGGGATGGTAGACCCCGGTGCGATGGCCGCACTCCTGCGATTCCCGCTAAGTCTGTTGCCGACATTTTTAGTCCCCCTTATTATCGTAACTCACATTGTCATCTTCAGTCGATTGCGCGGCGAAAGGACAACGCGAACTCAAAGCGTTTAGGACCAGATTTGGGAGAGCGAGGGCGAAGCCTTATGCCGCGGAGTTGAAGTCGGAGCAGGAGCTTGACAGCAAGCGCCTGCATCGCCCAAGCTCTGGGTATGAAAATTCCCTCCAGATGGAAAACCACACTCTTCGCATTGGTCACAGGCATATTCCTGGCCTGTAACCTTATCGCGAAAACCGAAGACTCCGCTGGCACTAACTCAACCAACGAGGCGCAAGGCCCGCATCTGCTCCTCGCCGATGTGTGGAACGCAGCCATTGATCCCAGCGGCTGGTGGATGAGCGAGAAATATGATGGCCTGCGCGGTTACTGGGATGGCGGGACATTGTGGACCCGCAGAGGTCAGGCGGTCCACGCGCCGAGCTACTTTCTCGCCGAGTTACCTCGCGGCATTGCTCTAGATGGAGAGCTATGGATTGGTCGTGGTAAGTTTGAGGAAACTGTCAGTACGGTGCGTGCGGAGACGCCGGATGATCGCTGGAAGAATGTCCACTTCATGGTCTTCGATGCGCCGCAGGCGAAAGGCGCTTTTGAAGAGCGAATGCAATTCCTGCACGCGACCTTGCCTGAAGGAAACCGCTTCGTCAGGGTCGTGGTTCAAGTGCGCTGCCAGGGCGTGAAACAACTGCTGGCCGAGCGCGATCGCATTGTTAAGATGGGTGGCGAAGGGTTGATGTTGCGCCAGCCTGAATCGCAATACGAGCCGCGCCGTTCGCCGACTCTGCTCAAGGTCAAGCCTTACGATGACGCGGAAGCGACAATCATTTCCTACGAGACCGGGAAGGGAAAGTTAGCAGGTAAACTCGGTGCGTTCCGTGTGCGGGCGGAGGATGGCCGGGAATTTTCCGTCGGCAGCGGCCTTACCGACGCGCAGCGAAAGTCACCGCCGCCGATCGGAACCGTTATCACTTATCGGTTTCGCGGGCTAACCGCCAAGGGCATGCCGCGATTCCCGACCTATCTGCGGGTGCGCCAGGATTAAATGGGAAGCATCGTGTGCGTGGGCGTTGAATTTAAGTTCGCCGCCCACGCACTAACACTTGAACTGTGCATCCTTCCGAACGCGACAGCCATTGTTTCTTCAATAACTTCGACCTGCCTGGACTTAGTAAGCCGGGTTAGCATCCGCCGCGCGCAGAGGCAATGCTGGCGCCGCCGCAGAGCCTGTCGCCAGAGGCAGCTCAACGCTCCCAGCGCCACGTGTCACCTGTGCGATGATACCATGGTCGAAACCGGCAGAATCGGTGTAGCGACCAGTTATGGTGTTGTCTCTATTAATTCCGTTGAGCGAAGTGAAGGTAGAGCCCGGGAAATCGTAGAGCACAAACCTGTTCGGCGGGATGAAGAGGAATCCATGTGTCAACCCCCCGGCGTCGGCGTAGCGACCTACGATCCAATTCGCGTCGTTGTTGCCAAAAACGATCGTACCGGTCGAGCCCGCTGGATCGATGCCCCCGTGAATGGTGCCGTTGGGAGTGCGGAAGTAGCCGTGAGTAGTCACACCATCGGCGTCAATGTAATAGCCGCAGCTCGTATTCGTTGAATTAATCTGATAAGCCAGACTCGCGGTCGCGCCCGTCACAGCGAACTCCGTTACCGTGCCGCCAATGCTTACGAACGCTTCCTGTGTTCCGCTGCTTGGGATTACTGATCCGCAAAAATCCCCAGCGTTATTCACTCCCAGCACAATCGTAAACGTCGGTTCTATGTCATAATCGGTGTAGGTATGACCCTGGAGGAAGAACCCCTCGAAAGCTCCCGATGAATTGGTATAATCGCCGCAGATCAAGCGGGAGTTATTGATTCCGCGCCCTTCCGTGAAGTTGACCGTATCGTTCGGATCAACTATCGGCTGGGCGAAGCTTCCATTGTTTTTCCTAAGGAAGCCGCGCGACGCACCGGCGTTATCGAGGTAGACACCGACTATGTCGCCCTTGTCGTTAATTTTCTGTGGTCGCGTCTGATTGCCCGTGCCGGGAAAATCAAACGTGCTTACAAGTTGAATACTAAACGCTGCCGGCTCTGCCGACGCTCCTGTCAAGGCAAGGGCCGCGAGGCCCACTGCGCAACCAACTAGACTAAGTGACGTTTTCATATTTGAGATGCTATCAAAGCGAATGGCGGCGCAAAGCTTTTTTCCATTTTTTTTTCGTAAACCTGACAAGCCAGCCTCCGGCTCAATCCAGACTCGCCAGGGTGTCGTTCGCCCTTTGTAATTCAGTTTCAGAGCGTTCGCCGTTATCTCTTTATCTAGCTATTCTGAAAATAATGATAACGATGGCGGCTTCGTCAGGTCGGATAGGCACTACATACTCGCTCGTCGTGCAAAGCCTGAGCGAATCGCTGCGGCGCGTCAGCATCCGTCCGCAAATAAAGCGAAGGTTCGATGAGTTCCAGCTCAATGAGCCAAAACCCGTTGTCATCATTTGCGCGGACAAAATCGGCTCGGGCATAGAGCGGAACGGAATCGAGCGCGCGAAGAGCCATCTCCCCAGCCCTGACCAACTCGGCCTCGGGCTGAACACGCCGGATAAATCCACCGTGTTCCTCCTGCACGCGAAAGTCACTTGATCTCGGCGTCTTTAGAATAGCATGACTTAGCTCGCCCTTGAAATAGGACAACGAAAATTCGCCTTCGGTGACGACATGGGAAAGAAAAGGCTGGACCATGAGTTCGCGCCTGGCATAGTAAGCGCTCAACTCAGCCGATGGTTGACGGGCGCTGCCAGCATCGACTCGAAAGACTCCACGCGCGTTGAGGCCTACCACGGGTTTAATCACGACTTCGTCAGTTGCAACTTCTTCGATTAAGACTGCCAGCTCTTGTGGAATAAGACGATCACGCCAGATCGTCGGCACGACTGAAACACCGCGCGCGGCCAGATCGCGCAGATAAGTCTTACGAATGTTCCAGCGCACGAGGTCGAGCGGGTTAAAGAGCCGCGTGCCGGAACGCTCAATCTTCGCCAGAACAGCTAGAAATGCGTCGGGATCGTCGTTATAATCCCAGGTCGAACGGATCACAACCGCATCATAAGCGCGCCAGTCGCATGATGGCGTCCGCCATGAGATGGTCTCAACCCGCCAGCCCAGAGCAGCCAGCGGTGCGTACGCCAACTCATCATCGATCACAAACCCAGACGCGTTGTCGAGAGTTAAGAAATCGCATCGAAGCATGTTTTAGAATGGGAAAGTAGCTGCGCTGGATCTCAATAAGTCAAGAAGCTAAACTGGTTTTGTCCAGCGGAAAGAGCTCTGGGAATCACAAGATCAAGGTCTCCGCAAGACCTCGTCATATAATTCTGCAAGGGATCCCAATGCCCTTCTACAAGAATGTGATGTTTCGTGTCCAACTTGATAGCAACGGTCTCAGCCAATCTCCTTATCGCCCCTTGAACCGAGAGGACCGAGCTGGCAGGTTTGCCGTCTAGTCATATGCGGAAATAGCCGCGACGGCGATCGTCTTCTCTTTGGCAACGGCTGTCCCAAGATTCAGGCTGTCTTAGCGAGATCAGTCGTATGACTCGCCTGTAGCATCTCGCCATACCAGTTGACGAATGGAAACTCTGCGTGGCCAGGTTCGAGCAGACGGTCATAGACGCGCCGGCAAAGGGAGGCAAACGCAGGGTAGCAGGTCTTTTTCCATATCTCTAGCCGTTCGCCCACATTCGCATTGATATCTCCCATCTGATAAGTGCGCGAAAAGTTATATTGCAAAGGGACTATCGCTCCGTCGGCTTCGATGATGACGGGTGCGATCAAGTCCGCGAGTGGGAGGGAACTAAACGACTCATTGCAAGGCGCTGGTTCCGCCGCATAACCACGTTCGGGACTCTTGCGCAACGTTTCCACATCAGCCACATCGTATTGGATGCTGAGTCTGCCCGAGTGTAGCTTTTGCAAACGGGCGACCTCAACGAATCCGCGGGCGAGTTCCAGGCCGTCGGGGGCGGCACCGGGCAGCTCTCCGGCAGCGCGACCGACCTCCTCCAGGGGGTGGACCTGAAGTAAGGCGGCCCCTTGCGCAACGGCAAAGCTGGCGACCCATTCCAGTTGATGAAGGTTGTGGAGAGTAAGGGTGAAGATGAAGGCAAAAGGCATTCCCAAGTCTCTAAGTCGTCCTACACCTTCACTCATGCGTTCAAAGGCACGCGGATGGCCACGGAGTTGGTTATGAAATTCGGGCGGGCCATCCAGGCTAACGGCGACAACATCGGTGTTCTCGCGAATCATCGCCGCACGCTCTTCATTCAGCAGCATGGCATTTGTGGTCACGGTCGCAATCATGCCGAGGCTGCGGATGTGCCGAAGAAGGTCTGGCAGGTCGGGATATAGAAGTGGCTCGCCACCGGAGATACTTGCTCCGTTAAAACCTTCGCCCCGGAAAATGTCCAGGGCGTGACGGAGCTTTTCAAGAGAAAGACTCTGCCGTTGGGAGGGACTGGAGGTGGAATAACAGTGCAGACACCGCAGGTTGCAAGTGAGCAATGGGTGAACTTGAACCACCCGGTATCCGCAGGTTGGCCCGGCTGTCTGCGCCATAGGAAACAGCCTCTACTGGGCGCCGCAGGTGAGGCTCACGGCGAGGATCAGGTTAGCGCACGTCCATGTTAATCTCGAGACGCACGCCCTCGGGATTAAGGATGCCATAAGGGAATACGACTAATCCAATCTGGCGTCGTTCGCCTTGCAGATTAACAAGATTGGAAAGAATCGACCCGGCCGCACCAATATCCGTGACGTTGACGACAGCACTCACCCGGTCAACGGCAGGCTTTCCATACGTCCACCACCGCTCGATGGTGTAGGATTCCCGAGCTACGTTGATGTGCTGGTGCAGCACCTCGTGAGACATTTCTCCCAATTGTGACGAACCTCTGGCTGATTGTTCCGCCATACTATCGCTCCTTTGGTTGAGTTTTTCTTCAACCCCAAGGCACTGGGATCGGAATGATCACCGGGTGCGTTTGGGTTTACAACAAACAGCGGAAGGCCGTCCGAAAAAGAAGTCAAGTGTTTTTTGAATTCCGTTTGCAATCATCTCGAACAAAGCCGAACTAGCCTTAATCTACGGCCGAGATCGCCTCAAGTTTTGCAACTGAATTGTCCGGGCCAAAGCGCTTCCAAACTCCAGGTTTGGGGATTGACGTGGACTTTGATCTCAAAAAGTGGAATAAGTTATTCGCAAACCTGCAAGAAGTCCGGGACCGGGAGAATGGGATCGAACGTTTGGCTGGCCCGGTAGCTTCGCGGCGTAAGTCTTAAGCCGGGTCAGCGGGCGTTTGGCTGAGGCAACGTCTGATCTATCTCTGCCACTAACTCAGCCGTGTTCTTAAAACGCTTGAGATAACTCCGTTATCCTTTCAGTTGCGGAGTCAGGTTACCGCCGCCCTTATGGACGCGTGTTGCAGCTCGAATAATATCCTGAATGTCGGCGTACGAGCGCTCGCTCAACTGATCGTTGCCGGCGGTAACTTCTGGAATCCGCGCGAGGATGAGTTTGGAGAGTGACGCAGAGCATGCTCCCAGCAAAACAATCGCGGCATTAAGGAGTTTCTTCATGGACAAGCTACTTTTCTCGACGGCGTCATCCCAAGCGCACCTCTTACACTGCGAACATTGATGGATTGCGTGATCATGCCCAGCGGTCTCCGCAGAATGAAGCTTCCTTAGGAACGGGTCAAGCGTAGTCGTAATCCAGCACTGCTTGATACCTACCGCGACAGCATATTGAGCTATTGTCCGGCTGCGGTCGGGCACGCGAGCGATAAGTGCCGCAAATGCCGCTGCCGATGTCGCGGCTCAGTTGGCACGATCGGGTAACAGCGCTGGTCTCAGACGTCTTTTGACCCTGCGAGTGGTGACCGACGGTTACGCCAGGCAAGGAGTCCCACGGCACCAAGCGCGAGCCAGCCGAGAGAACCCTGGTCGGGCGCATGATCGTCACTCGATTCTTGTCCAGCTCTTAGCGGCTCTCCAGGGTCGGCATATGCGTAGTCAACCAGCTTATAAATACTGTCCTTGGTCTCAAAGCCAGTCATCCTAATTCGCGCCCACCCATATTGGACCCCCGCGCCGTTGTTAAACTTAAACCCAACAAAGCCGTAGCCAGCGTTTGTCCACTGCTTGCATCGGCCGAAAGCTTCCAGGTAGCCACCTCGCACACTGAAACGACCGCTCGATATTCTCTGACCAGAACTCAACCTCGAGATATAAGGTATGCCTATGAAGCCAGACCGGCCCCTAACAGCGGCCGAAACGATTCCGGTAATTCCAAACCCGTCGAAGCCATGATGATACGAGTTCACATAGTGCGTGAGCACAAAGAGATTGCCGGGTTTATCCAGCTGGAATGTATGTGAAGTTCTACATGATTCCTGCTGACACTGGAATGGCACGTCCAGACGGCCCGAATAGTGAATGTCAGCTTCGAGGGAGTGACTGCCGGCCAGGGTGGTGGCAGTGGTTGCGGTTGCGTAAGCGAGCCAACGGGAGTGCGAAACTGTCGCGCTCTGATGGCGTGATAGGCGTGTCTTCATATTTATACAAGTTGTGCGAACGAAAGCCTTCGTTCGCGGTTAACCCTGCGGGAAGAGGGTCAGGTGGCTTGGCTGGAGTCGCCTAACGGACTTGGCGCACCCGGAGTCTCTGCCCACGAGAAGAAGTGTCAAGAGTTAATTCTCCTGCAACTCTCCGTCGCCGTCCCTTTACCGGTTCGGACAACGACTCTAGTCCTGGACCTCTTCTAACCGTACGCTTCGGGATCGGCTCTTACGCCAGGCGAGGAGTCCGGCTGCACCGAGGGCGAACCAGCCGAGAGAGCCTTCGTCGGGCGCTTGCTTAGCTGGTGCCTTTTCATCGCTCGACTTCTGTCCAGCTCTTATTGATTCACCAGGGTCAGCATAAGCGAAGGCGGACACTTTGAAACCATGCTTTAACCCCGTGGTCATCTTGACGCGTGCCCATCCATATTGGATTCCGGCGCCATTATTGAATCTAAAGCCGACGTAGCCGGTGCCGCCACCCCCCCAAAAGGCGCTTGTACTGTCGAGGCAAGTCCTCCTGATCGCCAGAATTCCAAAGGATCCACTAAAGGATCCTATAAGAAATCTACCTCTTGAGACGTTCTGGCCGGAACTCAACTTCGAGACATAAGGAAAGTAGTTAGGCTGGCCCCTGAAAGCAGCCGAAACAATTCCGGTTATGGCAAAGAGCGCCTCCGAACAAGAGTTATGGCGCTCAAAAAACAAGGAATCTCCGGCCTGATCCAGCTGAACGTTGTCGGCCGTGTCCGCGTCTGGTGGGAAAGTCAGGTTCAGAATGCCTGAGTGGATAGTAGCCTCGGCCGAATGACTGCCGGCGACTGCGACTGCGGCGGCGGCAGTGGCATACGAAGTCCACCGTCTTTTGCCAATGCAAGCGGGTTTGCAGCGCAGAGTCTGATTTGTCATAAGAAGTTATCTCCAATTTTGTGCGAACGAAAGCCTTCGTTCGCGGTTTACCCTGCGGAAAGAGGGTGAGGTGGCTTGAATGGAGTCGCCTAACGGACTTAGCGCAACTGGAGTCTCTGCCCGCGCGGAGAAGTGTCAAGAGTTAATCGTCCTGTGAGCTTGTGCCGTTCGTCCCTGGAAAATGAGCGGACGGGCAAGCCATTCAAAAATCAGGTCCGCCTTGGCCGAATCGTTCTGTCGCAAGGAAACTAACGGGCGAGTGCTTGCTGCGGGTCAGGATCGCCGGCGCGAGGCCCCGGTCATCGGCTGACACTTTATCGGTCTTGAGTTGTTGGATGATCCTGGTGATACCTCGATGCGGTGTTTTCCAAGGCGCCCCATGGGCAGGTGTGGCTCGACCGTGAATCGTTAGGCGCAGTGCTGAAAAAAGACAGAGAAAGATCGAACCCCTACCTGCGATTGATGACGACGGGCGCCTCGCCAAGGATTCTCGAAATTTGTAGCTTGACTCGGCTCGTACGGCCTCATCTAATCGAGCTCGCCGAAGTCTCGTTAGACAATTCTGATGCCTTTCAGGGGGCCGGTTTATGTCAGCCTTGTCCGGGAAGATTCCGGTTGAATCGGGGGTCACAACTATGAAAATGTTTTATCTCGCCACCAGCCGGTGCTCTCTTCTGGCAGTTCTGCTTCTCGCCTTGGGCATTCACTCGAGCGAGGCGGGGAGCGCGAAGTGGCGGCCGAGTCCAACCAATAACGACTGGAACACGGCTACGAACTGGCAGCCCGCCACGGTACCTAACGGACCATCTGATTCAGCGCGCTTCAGTGTCTCCAATACAACCAGTATTTCTATCTCGGCTAATACTGAAGTTAGCGCTATCCAGTTCCTTCCGGGAGCAAGTGTGTTCGCGATAAGTCCCAATCTTGCGATTACACTCACGTTGAGCGGGACGGGGATTATAAACAATTCCGGGGTAACGCAAAACCTTGTTACGAGTTCCGATGAGGCTGGAAATTTCGCTCTAATCAACTTTACGAACAACGCAACCGCCGGAAGCCTTACTACTGTGACAAATAACGGTCCAGGCGGCTCTCATATGGAAGGCCAAACACAATTCTTTGATACTTCCAGGGCCGGCAATGCTGTGATTATCAACAATAGCAGCACAGTCAGCGGCTTCTTTGGTGGTATTGCAAGATTTTTTGATAACTCGACCGGGGACCACGGAACATTTATCAATAACGGCGCCACTATTGACGGCACGGATGGCGGTCAAACGCAGTTCTCAGACAATGCGAGTGCCGGTATTGCCAATATCACCACAAATGGAGCCACGGTTCCCGGCGGCGCGGCCGACACTTACTTTTTCGGAACCGCGACCGCCGCGAGCGCAACCCTTACTAACAATGCAGGTGGGATAACTGGCGATGGAGGCTTTACTTTCTTTGAGGACAGTTTTACCGCGGGTAGCGCTATTCTAATTAGTAATGGGGCAACGCTGGCCGGTGCAGGTGGTGGTACCACGTCCTTTATGGGCACGTCGTCGGCCGGCGCCAGCACGATCATCGCCAACGGCGCCACAAACGGAGGTGCCCCCGGCGACCTGTTCTTCTTCGATAATTCTACCGGCGCGACTGCGCGGATTGAGTTGCTTGGAAATGGAATCATGGACATCAGTACGCACCAGCTCCCAGGCGTAACTATCGGCTCAATTGAAGGCACGGGCGTCGCGGAACTCGGCGGTAATAATCTGACAGTGGGGAGTAGCAACCGATCGACAACCTTTTCGGGCGTATTGCAGGACGGCGGCCAGGGTGGCGGCACAGGCGGCTCGTTGACCAAGATCGGAAGCGGAACGCTGACACTGGCCGGAAGCAATACCTACACCGGGGCGACGACCGTTAACGGAGGTACTCTCCTTATCAAAAGGGCGGCCGGCTCGGGAACGGGTACCGGCACGGTGCAGATTAACAGCGGAACTCTCGGAGGAACCGGCACCATTGCCGGTGTCACCAATGTCGGAACAACGCCAGACATGGGCGCAATTCTATCGCCGGGATTGAATGGACTCGGTGCGCTGACCATCCGCGGCCTGTTGACTTTTGTGAATGCCACAGTCTTCAAGTTCGAAATAAACAGTAGCACCGGCAACGCGGACAGAGTGATAGCCAAAGGTGTTTCGATCGTCGGTTTCAGTACCTTCGCGGTCTTTTCCTTGGTTGACCTGGGCAACGGGACGCTCGCACCCGGCTCTGTCATTACCGTCATTAATAACACAGCACCGACGCCATTTGGTGGCACGTTTACCAATCTTCCCGACGGTGGCACCCTGACCGTCGGCAACAACACTTATCAGGCAGATTATCAGGGAGGGGATGGCAATGATTTAACTCTGACCGTTGAGCCATGAGTAAAAATCGTAGGTCTAACCATCTCCGCGCCTTAGCAGCAAAGCAGAGCCGCTCGCGCTAGGGCGGCGAGCGGTGAGGTTGCAACCTGATTAACTGCGAATTCTTGTTGGCTAAGTCGATCGCCACGTCGAAGCGATCAAGATTAATTACCTTGTTCCTTGCACGACCAGGGTTCACTTAGGCTTACCCGCGCTTTTTCAGGACAAGGGCGATGCCGCCGAGGACTGCGACGGTTGCGCCGAGGAAACGGAGGGTGAGTGTTTCGCCTAACAAGACAATGCCGCCCGCCGCGGCGAGGACCGGCACACTCAATTGCACGGTGGCGGCGCCGGTCGCGGACAGGACGGGAAGAGCCGCATACCAGATGGCGTACCCAATTCCGGAGGTGAGCGCGCCGGAGATGATGGCATACATGAATCCGGCGCGATCGAAATGTGCCCAGGGTAAGGCGACGACGCTTAGGCTAATTGCGAATGGGACTGCACGGAGAAAATTTCCCGCCGTCGCGCGGAGGGGATCGCCCGCCGACTTGCCACGCAACGAGTAGATGCCCCAGGCTATCCCGGCGCCGAGCATGAGGATGGAACCAATTAGCGGCGGGGCGGAGATTCCCGGCAGGACGAGCGCGACTAACCCGCCGAGGGCGAGCGTGAGTCCAATAGATTGCCAAAGGCGCAGGCGTTCGCCCTTGGCCATGCCCCAGAGGATCATCGTGGCCTGGACCGCGCCGAAGAGAAGAAGTGCGCCCGTGCCGGCAGGGAGGCTAAGATAGGCGAGGGAAAACGCGGCCCCGTAGGAGAAAAGAGCAAGTGCTGATGCCCAGTTGCCCGCGACGCGGTGCGAGCGGTTTCGCAATTTCACGATAAGCCAGAGAATCAGCGCGCCAGAGACGATGCGCGTAAGCGTGAAGCTGGCCGCATCAATCGGGGTTTGCCTGAGAGCGGTGCGACAAAGCAGCGAGTTACCCGCGAAGGCGAGCATCGCGAGCGCGGTAAGGATGAAAATGGCGATTCCTGACAAGACCCTTTGCTAAAGCGCATGCCGGCCGGAAGAGCGAGCGAAAAAGTTATTGCTGAGAAGATGGGAAGCAATCTCTCGTTGAGTTCAAGAATCGAAGCCCCTGTCAGGAGGCAACACGCTGAGTCAGCAGGTTTGTCGAGCGAGCATGCACCTTGCGCTTGCATCGCGCCAGGCATTGTCGCCGTTTTTCGATATTGCTGCGAACCATTGAGCGCTAACCCTCGTTTCTGACCTCAGGTCAGTTCTCTCTCTTAGCGAGCGCCGCTCTATGTCTTGAACTGAATCGGGACCGGCGTAGTCTCGAAACCGTCGGCCACGACGGTGACTTCGGGCCCTTGAGTCCAAATCACTGGGGCATGAGTCTTTGGATCGATACCTTTGATCTCTCGCGGCTTGAACGTAGTGGTGATCTTGCCCGTGGGTCCGAGTTTGACACCACCTGCAAAAACGGTTGCGCCCGTGATCGCTTTGCCGTTGGAATTTTTGGCGGTGACTTTAACTGTAACTGCTGTGCCCAAGGGCACGTTTGTGTCTGGCACGGCTTTCACGGTCATTTTGGGAAGCGGCCAAAGGACTTCAGTTGGTTTCCAGGTATGCCGCTCCCAATCCATCCACCAGCGTTCTGCGCCCGGGGGGACATTACCCCCCGCCTCGAGGCGAGCTTGCACGAGATCGCGCAAAGCCTGCTTCATTTGGCGCACTTGTGAGAGTGCCTCGGCCTTAGTCTGCGTCGAACCAGAGAAGGCGAGCGGAATTGGCGGTACGCCTTTAGCGTCCATCGGCGCGCCCATGGCATCGTGCGCGTAATGCCAGCCGTTGGCGGCAAATTCCTGGATCCAGATCTTGTGACGTGTGCGCGCGATAAGAGTCGTTCCACGCAGCTCATCATATTGCCCCGCGAGCTGGAGGTATCCTTCCGAATCGATGGCCCAGGCTTGCATCACATCGTCAGCACACATCCAGCCCTGATCCATTCTAATGTCGATGAGACCCCCGGAAATAGTCAGTGAGTCATGAATATCCCAGAAAGGTCGAAAGATCAGCACGGGAATTGGAAAACCATTGGGTGGCATGAGCTGACTATCGTTAATTGCCGAAGGTTCGATGTCGCTGCCGACCCGCAGTCCTATATCGACCAGGTTGGCGGAGGAATAGGAATCGATCGGTTTTTGGCTGATGAAGCTTTCGCCCGGGCCGATGTGGGCAGAACTGGCGACGACGGCGTAGATCACTGTCGCACCTACCTCGAGCGCGACAAGGATAGGAGTGACTGTGCGCGTACCACCGTCGACATAATTCTTTCTGTCATCGAAGAGCTGAGGTGGAGTAATGACCGGCAGGGACGAAGAAGCCAGGGCCGCCTGAGTTAAAGGCACATGGACCGGATTCGCACCGATAATGTCCTTAACGATCGATTCCCTTAGCTCTCCAATCTCGGCACGTAAGGCGAGCACATTCGCCAGGTTCGCTTTAGGGTCATAGTCCTCCCCATCCAGGGAGTCCATCGCTGAATTGATGTCATCCTCGAGTTCCTTGATTCGGTCGAGGACAGATTGCGCGGCGGCATTATAACGCGCTGACCCGGGCGTGGGGGTGTTGTCGCTTTCCCGCAAAGCGCCATTCTCATCTACCAGGCGAAGGGCGCCATCCTCGAGCGCGGTCATAGTCATACGTAGAATGATTTTTGACTTTTTCACCAGCGCCGGCTTAAAAGCCGACGCTTGCTTCATCAGATCCTGGAGTGGCCTGAAGGTGGCCACGGAATTTGTGGAAAGAAGCTTTTTGAGCGCGCTCTTTAGCTGTCCTTCCTCGACCTTGCCGCCGGCGACCGCCCCAATGAGCAAGCCGAAAGGTCCCCCGATACTTCCGCCAATGAGCGAGCCAGCCCCAACTCCCAGAGCGGCGCTCTTGAGAGCGTCCAGGAACTTACCAATTGGGTCGCGCATCTTGTACATGTCATCGTTAACCCTGAGCGACTTCCAGATGCCAATAAGTCCAGCCAGACCTTGCATGTGACCATCGGCATAGGATTGCGCCTTACCCTTGGGTTCGCCTTCCGCCAACTTTAGACCATTGATTGCGCCGACGCTGTTACCGCAAATGATCTTCGGTACAAGGCCATGCTCGTAGAGATAGCGGACCACACCGACCTCAAAGTCGCCATGCGCGGCGCCCCCACTGAGGCAAAGCGCCGGACCAACACGCGGAATCGGTTTTGCTTTATGCTTCTTTCGCTTGGGAAGATTCAGGTTGGGCAAAGGCGTTTGCTTACCTGCGATGACGGGTGCGGGAGAAACGGCAACGGCCATGGCAACTGGTCCTTGATTCTTTGACGTCGGCTTCTTGCCGCCCATTCCCCCGCGTTTTCGAACCGCCACCGCGCGTCGCTTTTTCATAGGCGTAAACCCTTTGGAATTATCGCAGGCTAAACTTGGTGGCCGAGGATTACAACAAGATCGAGGATCAGCGATGTATCTCTCCAACGGTGTGGTCAACGCATCTTATTAGCGCAAAGCCGTAGACTTTGTTTCGTGGTCGCGACTTGCAAGGAAATCCTTTTCATTCGCGCGAAGCTCGCGATCGGAAGCCAGTGCCGCCGCTGCGTAAGTTTTTTCCCCTAATCCGCCGGGATTTTGGAACGGGAGCGCTACAGCGGATCGAGGTCTTGAACGCGCGCGTAGTAGACAAACCCGTAAGCTCTGTTCTTGTGCAGCGCGATGAAGAACGCTTGTCGACAGGGTTAACGCCGTGCCACGAATCATCCAACTCTATCTTCTTATTGTCACCGTCGCTGGGCTGGCAATTTTGTTTATCCTTCATCAGGGCAGCCAATTGTCGCCTCCGAAAGGTCTCGCTCGCCAGGGCGTGGTCGGAGCGGCGCCAGCGTCGGAACAACATCGAACGAGCAGCCCGGTTTTCGAAACAGTCCTGGCCAGACTTGGCCAGAACGCCAATGACGATCTAACGCGGTTCTTCTTGCAGCTCTTAATCGTCGTCGGCGTCTCCTACGCTATCGGTTGGCTTTTCACGAAGATCGGAGAGCCTGCCGTGGTCGGTGAAATGATGGCTGGTGTGTTATTGGGTCCTTCTTTCTTTGGCTGGATGGCGCCCAGGGCATTCCACTTCGTCTTTGCCGCCTCCTCTCTCGAGCCGCTCCATCTTTTTAGTCAAATGGGCGTCTGTTTGTTCATGTTTGCCGTGGGCATGGAGATGGATCCGTCAGAGTTACGGCAGAAGGCACACACTGCGCTGGTGATCAGTCATGTCAGTATCATCCTACCGGCGCTCTTTGGTGTAACTCTAGCCTACGTCTTTTACCAACAGCTTGCCCAACCGGGCGCTTCTTTCGTTCCTTTCGCTCTTTTTACCGCCATCTCGATGAGCATCACGGCTTTCCCGGTTCTGGTCAGAATTCTGCAGGATCGCGGCGTTTTGAAGACAGCGCTGGGCCGGACCGCAGCAGCTTGTGCGGCGATCGGCGACGTCACGGCATGGGGCCTGTTAGCTTTTGTGGTGGCGTTTGCTACCTCCGGTGATCTTGTCGCCACTGCCGGCTGTTTCGGGTTAGTCCTGCTCTTTGTGGGGATCATGTTTTATGTGGTCAAACCGAACCTGCCACATTGGTTGGGCGTAAGAGCGCTGGAACGCGATAATCCCACGAAGAGCGTCCTTGCAATCGTGATTGCGATTGTGCTCGCGTGCGCACTAACTACACAACTGATTGGTATCCGCGCGCTCTTTGGCTCTTTTGTGGCCGGTCTTATCATGCCCGTCACGGCCGGCTTTCGCGCCAAGCTGGGCGTGCGCGTGGAGAACGTCAGCTCCGTCCTTTTACTGCCAATCTTCTTCGCCTTTAGCGGATTGCGCACTCAAATCGGACTTCTCCATGATCAAAGCGACTGGCTTATCTGTCTTCTTATCATTCTGGTGGCAACGACCGGCAAGCTTGGCGGCACAGCCATCACCGCCCGCGTCGCCGGCATGAAATGGCGCGAGTCGTTTCAGTTAGGCGCGCTCATGAATACCCGCGGCCTTATGGAGCTGATCGCACTCAACCTTGGTTACGAGCTTGGTATTCTTTCGCAACGAGTCTTCAGCATGCTTGTCTTGATGGCTCTTATTACTACCATCCTGACCGGTCCACTCCTGACGTTATTCGGCAGCAGACGGCGCAATCCGGATCTGATGCCTGACTCAGAGATCTTGTGACTTCGGATTCTTCTCTTGATCCTTGCCTTCCGAATTATTTCTGTAGTACTGCTTCACTGAGGAAAAATTTGAGCCCAAGTCTCCGAAACAAGTCGTCAGTCCGAGTATTGGAAACGTTGGTCGTCGCTTTGGGCCTCGTGGTGGCGGAGTTATTTGTTGCGCAGGCCCGAGCGGCGACCGTCACGGTTAGCAACACCAAGAACAATGCCGTAGGTTCGCTCCGTCAGGCAATTCAAGACGCTAACGCCGGTGACACGATCAAGTTCGCGATTCCAACGACAGATGCGGGCTATGATCCAGTGGCGCTGACGTTCACGATCGATGTCGCGGGCAGCGAGCTCGGGATCGACAAGGACCTGACGATCGACGGGGAGAATCAGCGAGTCGTGCTCAGCCGAAGCACAGGCGCTACTCCACCTCTTTTTCGGGTTCTGCACGTCACAGCTGGAACGGTGACAATTACCGGCGGATTGACTATCATCGGCGGTCGTACGGATACGGATGCAGGCGGTGCTGGCCTGTTCAACGAAGGTACGCTCATGTTATCGGGGTGCACCGTCCTGAATAATTTCTCTCCGCTCCAACCCGGCGGCGGGATTGAGAATTCGGGCATGCTAACTGTGACTGGTTGCACGATCGCCGGTAACTCGACTGAAGGAAGTGGAGGGGCGGGCGTCTTTAATACGGCCAGCGGTGACCTCACGCTGATAAATTGCACCATCGTCCGAAATACGATTGTGAGTCTTAGCCAATCTGCGGGGGTGGGAATTCAGAACTCTGGGACCGTCCATGTTCAAAGCACGGTCGTCGCGCTCAATACGACTTCTGGGCTCAATCAAGACCTTTTCGGTGATTTTCTTTCTGATGGTTATAACTTTGTTGGCACGAGCGATGGCAGTACTGGCTTTGGTAAAAGCGGCTCGCACGATCAGGTAGGCACGATCGCCGCTCCCATCGATCCGGAGATTGGAGATGTAAGGGATAACGGCGGATCGACTGCTACGGCTCTCCCAAATGCCGGAAGTCCGCTCGTCGACCAGGGAAGTAGCGGCGGAGAGACAACTGATCAGATTGGATTGCCACGGGTGATCGATGACCCGGCAGTGGCTAATGCTGGTGGTGGCGACGGGAGCGACATCGGCGCGGTGGAACGCGACCTCAGGCAAGGCGGCTCGCCTTATTATCTCGTCACCACTACGGACGAACGTTCGGATGGCGTCTGCGGGGAGAATGACTGCACGTTGATCGAAGCCCTGGATATCGCGAACGCCGCCGGAACGATCGATACGATCGTGTTCAAAGCGGGCTTGAGCGGAACGATCACGACCGACCGGCTTACGCCAGGTGGTTTAATGGTCTCCACTCCGGTAACGATTGCTGGACCAGGTGCGCGCCAGCTAACCATCAGCGGCAACCACGCGGCGCGAGTATTTTATGTGACAGACGCGGCCGCGGTTATTACCGGGCTGACCATCGCGGATGGGGCCGATCCGAGCGCGGGCGGCGCAATTTTTGTCAACAGTGAGCTAACTCTTATAGATTGCACGGTAACTGGAAGCGCCGCCACGGGACCAGGTGGTGTGGGAGGCGGACTTTATGTCGCCCCGTCTGACGTGCTTACGATGATGAATTGCACCGTTAGCGGTAACACAGCCGTCAACGACGGTGGAGGCGCCTATAACGACGACGGAACCCTGACCGCAATCGACTCGACGTTTACTGCTAACCAGAGTTTCTCTGACTTTGGCGGGGCTATCTCCAACTCTGACGGCGTGACAGGTCTGGTGGGCAGCACTGTGACCGGGAACGCTGGTAATGGCCTTCGGAACGCGAGTGGTTCTTTCATGCTCCGTAACTCGTTAGTGGCGGCAAACACAGTAGACATCGGCGACTCGCCTGACCTGATCGGCGTGTTCACCTCAGCGAGTTACAATCTTGTCGGAATCAGCGACGGGAGTAACGGCCTGACGAACGGCATGAATCACGATCTGGTCGGAAGCGTCGCTATGCCGCTCGATCCCGGATTGGACGTCTCTAACGGTTTGCAAAACAACGGTGGTCCGACAGATACAATCGCCCTGCTCGCGGGCAGCGTTGCGATCGACGCTGCCAACCCTGTCGACTCGTCCGCGAGCGATCAGCGCCACTTCGATCGCGTTGGCGCGCCAGACATCGGGGCCTACGAGTTTGGCGGCACGCTTCCGATGACTCTGGCAAATATCTCTACCCGTGTTCGGGTTGAGACTGGGGATAATGTTCTGATTGGCGGCTTTATTGTCACCGGCACTCATAGCAAACAGTTACTACTGCGCGCGATCGGGCCATCCTTGCCGCTCACAGGCAAATTAGCCAATCCTATTCTGGAGTTACACGATGGTAAGGGAGCCTTGCTTGCGACAAACGATGATTGGCAGAATAGCGCGAACAAACAGGCGATCATTGATACGACGATTCCACCGACCAATCCGTTGGAGTCAGCGATTCTTCAGACGCTCCCGCCGGGGACTTACACCGCGATCGTGCGCGGGGTGAATAACGAGACTGGTATCGCCCTGGTCGAAGCCTATGATCTTGACCGGACGACCGACGCGAAGCTGGCGAACATCTCTACCCGGGGATTGGTGGAGACCGGCGACGATGTCATGATCGGCGGCTTTATTGTTCTCGGCAGCCAAAACGAAAAGGTGATTGTACGCGCGATCGGACCGTCATTGCCGGTCACCGGAACGCTGGCTGATCCAATCCTGGAGTTACATGATTCGAATGGCTTCATCCTCGCCTCCAACGACAATTGGCGCGACACACAGGAAGACGAAATCATTGCCACCGGGATACCTCCGACTAACGACGCCGAATCGGCAATCGTCACGACGCTAACTTCCGGAGGTTACACCGCCGTTGTCCGCGGCGTCGCTAACACCCAGGGTGTGGCATTAGTGGAAGCCTACGGCTTGGAGTAGCTACGGAACGACCGTGAGGGTGAGGTCGTTGCCGTCGCCGCCTTCGTAATTGGTCTGGAAGTTGGTGCCGTCGATCGTGATGATGGCGCCATCGGGAAGATTCGCAAAAGCCCCTGCGATCGGCGTTGCGGAGGTGTTACTAATGACGGTAAGAACGGTTTGACCGCCCAGATGTCCGCGCGTAAGCCCGCTCGCGCGAAAGACACCGCCACTGATTGTCACTCCATTTGCTATGACCTCGTCGGACTGCGTCTGGGTCGCGTTGGCCTTAAAGTTATAGGCGTAGCCGCCACCTGTCTCAAAGGTTAGTGTGTCCTGGATGGTAAGAGTGGCCAGTTCCCGCGGAGTTAGACCAGGTGAGAGCATGGCTCGGCCGTTGTTGCCGCCCACAGTTACAGCGCCCCCGATGATGCCGTTGCCGCCCACGGCACCGGCATTCACCTCGACTGGACCAAACCCTGTAGCGCTCCCAGTCGTGTTAGCGACGACTAACTCGCCGCCGTTGATTGTCGTCGTGCCTGTGTAACTGCTCGCCCCGGAAAGAGTCACAATGCCGCTTTCGATCTCGACGCTGCTAAAGTCCGAAATCGCGCCCGGATAACTGAAGAAATTGCCCGGACCGAGATCGATCGTAAGAGTGTTCGTACCGGCGCCACCGGAGATATCTCCCGTGATGGAAGCACTCCCGCCAGTCACATTCAGCCTATCGTCACCGTCGCCGAGATCGATCGCTTTGCCGCTGGAATCCGCGACGATTTCTCCGGCGTTGTTGAGAGTGTCGTTGTCGGCTCCGGTCTGGACCGCGGCGGCGGTATTCCCTGCACCCTCGATTTTGCCGCCGGCGTTGTTGTCGATCGTAACCGTAAAGCCGCTCGCCGGACCAAGAACAACAATCCCGGAGTCGGTTTGGCCTTTGATGAGGCCGGTGTTGCTGATCGTGCTATCGGCGTAGATTGCCTCCGGGCTCCCGGTCGTATCCACCCCGGCGAGAGTAATGCCACGGCCGACTGCGTTGACGTTACCCGCGACGACGTCGCCCTCGATCGTTCCGGAATTGACGATGCTTCCGCCACCGGTCGTGACTCCTTCACTGGCCCCGCCGGGAACGTCGCTGAAGGCGTTCCGCGAAATGATGACTCCTGTATTCGTTAGGTCGACGAGTCCATCAACATCCACGCCGTCACCATCCCCGGTGGCACCGTTGCCGGTGATGGTTCCGTCGTTCTGAATCGTGACGACTTCGTTGGCGTTAAAGCCATCGATGTTCATCCCTGATCCGTCATCACCCTGGATGGTCGAGTTAAGTTCGTTAGTCACATTCATGACGAAGTTGACTGTATCGTCGGACGGTCCGCCGGTAATGCCGTGACGACCGCCCTCGACCAATCCGTCGCTGGTATTGGTGATATCGATCCCACTGTTCGTCTGGGCATCGATGCCATCGCTGCTGTTTCCCATCGTGGTGACGGATTTGATGACTCCTTCGTTAAGAACCACACCGTTAGCGCCGGGGCGAACTGCGTCGGCTTCGAAGGCTTCGATAAAGCCGGTAGCGAAGTTGTGCAGGGTATTTGAGCCAGTCGTGATCGCCGTCCAATCGATCGCCTGGGAGCCGCCCGCGGACGCATTGAGGGAGATGATGCTACCCTGGTTATCGAAGGAAATACTGCTGCTCGACTTGTTCATCTGGATGGGATCGGCGTCGGCTGCCTGTAAGAGTGCGCCGGCATTGTTCTGAATGGTCAGAGTCAACCCGCCGGTGTTGTCGCGAATCGCGCGACCGGTGCCGGTTTGGTTGATGATGCCGTTGTTTTCAATCGTGCAGCTGCCCGTGACGGTGATCGCAACCGTGCTGCCGCTGATTTCCAGGTCACCGGTGGAGGCGACAGTTCCGGTACCAGTGGAGATCGTTTGCGCGGCGGTGACCGTGCCGTCGATCGGATTTGGGCCCGGGACGAACTGCGCCCAGCTGATGGGAGCACTAACGAAAGCAAGACACAGGGTTGTAGTGGCAATCAACGTTTTCATCGTGCTAGAGTTTTAGGGGTAGCCACAGGACACCGCTACTGTTTAAGTGTTACATTTTGGCGACAGCACGTTACGGCCATGCCACGTCCAGCGAGAGCGGCGGTTGTGACGGAGTTAAGAAGCGAGTGTCGCCATCCGCGCCCTCGGCCACCGGAGCTCATGCGATCTCGTTAGGCACCGTTTGGAATTGTGCGTTGTCACGAGAGAGCATCACCGGTACGTTGCGTTCTCTTAGGTGAAAAGGAAAAAGGTTTTATGGCCATGGGTTGTACCTGGGCTGGCGCTTGGCGCGTTGCTCCTCGCATTGGGGACCGGGGTGGGCCCGTGGCTGGCGTTGCTCTGCGGGTTGGCGCTGGCAGGTGCGGTTTTTGCAGCGGTTCATCACGCAGAAGTGGTAGCGCTTCGGGTTGGAGAACCCTTCGGCACTCTCGTCCTGGCACTGGCCGTAACGGCAATTGAGGCCGCGCTCATCCTTTCCATGATGGTGGCCGGCGGCAAGGATATGGCGGTGCTCCCGCGAGATGCGATCTACAGCGCTGTGATGCTGATCTGCACCGGTGTTGTGGGTCTCTGTTTCTTGCTCGGCGGTCTGGCACACCGAGAGCAGACGTTTCGCGTGGAAGGCGCGAGCGCCGGGCTGGCCGCATTAATCGTGATGGCCATGCTGACACTCGTCTTACCTTCATTTACGACCAGCACGCCCAGCGGCACCTACAACACCTCTCAGCTTGAATTCGTGGCAATTACTTCGGCGGCGCTTTGGGCGATTTTTGTCTTCGTTCAAACGGTGCGACATCGTGACTATTTTATGCCGGAGACCAATGCGGCCGACTCTGAGAGCCATGCGGCCCCGCCGACGGCAGGCCAAACGTGGACGAGTTTCGGATTGCTCTTACTCTCGCTTGTGACGGTCGTGGGTCTGGCGAAGCTGCTTTCTCCGACGATTGAGCGAGCGGTGGAGGCGGCCAACGCGCCAAGAGCGGTTGTCGGAATCGTCGTCGCGGCCCTGGTGCTGCTGCCGGAAACGACGGCGGCGGTGCGTGCGGCCCGGGCTAACTATCTTCAGATTAGCATGAATCTCGCGATTGGCTCGGCGCTTGCCTGCATTGGTCTGACTGTCCCAGTGGTAGTGATCGCGGCGATCGCATTCAAATTGCCTCTCGTCCTGGGCCTGGCTCCAAAGGAAATGGCGTTACTCGCCGTCACCTTTGTCGTAAGTTCGATCACCCTGGGAAGTGGCCGCACTTACGTGATGCAAGGGGCTGTCCACCTTGTCCTGTTTGTCGCCTATCTCTTCCTCGCATTCGTGCCCTGAAACGCGACATCTAACTATCCACCGGAACCCACCGTTGGCTGCCTGCTTTGAGCACGAGCCGGATGTCGCAGGTTAGCGATCTCAAATTGCCTTGCGTGGCCCGCCTCCTAGCTGCGCCGAACACCGAACAGAAGTCCGTCTATTCGCCGACAATCTTTGCCGGCGCGCGTTTTCTGCGGCGACTGTCGACCTCGCCGTAGAAAAATGGAAGAGTCTGAATCCAAATCGCTCCCTCGCGCATCAGATTGATAATGCTCCACGACTTTAGATTTGCGTTTCGGCAGCTCGTGAAGGCGCGGGCGTTTACGGCGGCGGCGGTGATTGTGCTCGCGCTCGGGATCGGGGCGAATACCGCGATCTTCAGCTTGATAAATACAATGCTGTTTCAACCGCCGCATTATGCGAAGGCGAGCGAGATCGTGCAGGTCTTCTCGCAGAATAAGAAAGACCCGAAGTCGTTTCGCGGATTTTCCTATCCCACCTATATCGATATCCGCGAGCAGAACGGCGTTTTCTCTGGGATAATGGCGCATAACCTCGCGATGGTCGGCGTGGGCGAGAAAGAGAACACGCGACGCGCGTTCACCGATGTAGTGAGCGCGAATTATTTCTCAGTGTTGGGGATAATGCCGATCCAAGGTCGCACCTTCCGGCCGGAGGAGGAAACGCCCGGCCGCGGCACGGCGGTCGCGATCGTGAGTTACAATTATTGGAAGAAGGAAGGACTTAGCCCGGCGATGTTAGGTTCGACGATTACGATCGACAGTCGCCCGTTCACCGTGGTCGGGATTCTCCCCCAGGGATTCACTGGAACGACGCAGATTTTCTCGCCGGAAATATTCCTCCCGCTCGGGGTTTATGACCAGGTCGCGAATGATTTTGAGACCGAGAACAAGGGCAAGCTGAATGATCGCGCCGGCCGGCAGCTTATGATCGTCGGTCGGTTGAAGTCCGGAATGACAGCGGCGGCGGCGGCTCCGCGCCTGAAGGCTTTGGCTGCGAGTCTCGAGCAAGCATTTCCCGTTGAGCAAAAGGATCAGACTTTCATGACGGAAGCGCTTTCACGTTTTGCGCTCAGCACACAACCGAGCAACGCCACCAATATCAAACGATTGGCGCCGCTGCTTTTCGGAATGTCAGCCGTCGTGCTTCTGGTCGCCTGTTTGAACCTGGCCAACATGCTCTTGGCGCGAGGCGCGGCCCGGCGGAAGGAAATCGCGATCCGGCTCGCCCTCGGCAGCAGTCGCTGGCGAATTGTGCGGCAATTGCTCGTGGAAGGGTTTCTGCTCGCGCTGCTCGGTGGAAGTTTCGGATTGCTTCTTGGGCTTTGGTCGTCGGATCTCCTGGTGGCTTCGTTAGGCAGAAAATTACCGATCGACATGGTCTGGGCGACTGGCCTGAGCGCGCCGGTGCTGGGGGCGACTTTCTTCTTTTGTCTGCTCGGCACGCTGGCCTTTGCGCTCGGGCCGGCCTTGAAGTTATCGAAGTCGGCAGTTATCGGCGACCTGAAGGAACACGCGGGCGAAGATGCCGTCGTTAGGCGCTGGCGTTTCTGGCCTCGCAGTCCGCTGGTCGTTGTGCAGATCGCATTTTCTCTCGTCCTCCTCACGGCGGCTGCGCTCTTCATTCGCGGGGCAGCCAAGGCGGAAAGTGTCGATACGGGTCTGAAGACGGACTCGAATTATCTCCTGGAGGTCGACGCCAGTCTCGCGGCTTATGACCAGCCGCGATCGCAGGATATCTATCGCACACTGGAAGAACGGCTGGCGGCGTTGCCCGGCGTCGAGAGCGCAAGCATTTCCTCGACGGTCCCGTTTGGAATGGTCGATCTCGATAAATCTGTGCAGCGCGCAGGCGCTCACACGGCGCAGGACGAGAAGCCGGCGACCGCTGCGGAAGGCCGCGCGTTTGATGCGACCTTGAACAGCGTGGGTGCAGATTATTTCAAGACCGTCGGATTAGCCTTGCTGCGCGGTCGCAATTTCAATGTGGCGGAAGCGATGCACGAGATCTCTCCAAAGGTTGCGATCATTGACGAAGTGCTGGCAAAGAAGCTCTGGCCCGATGGCGATGCGCTGGGCCAGCATATTCAATTTGCCGACAAGGATGGGTCGGCAGCCAAGAAGGGCGCGGAAGCAAAAGCGCCGATCGAAGTCATCGGCATCGTGCCGTATGCGCGCAACGATTTGTTCCAGAAGGATCCGGGCGGCGCGCTCTATTTGCCCTTCGCCGGCGGTTTCCAGAGTAACGTTTTCTTCCAGATCAAATTCGCCTCTAATGCTGGCCGCGACGCCACTGCAACCACCGATCTGATTCGCCGGACGGTGCGCGAAGTCGATCCAGCTGTTCCAATCCTGACTCTGAAAACGTTCGCGCAACATCTCGATGGCAACATAGAGCTCTGGATTGTGCGCGCGGGCGCGGCCTTGTTCAGTGTCTTTGGCGGCCTGGCCTTGTTCCTTGCGACGGTCGGCGTCTACGGCGTAAAGGCCTACTCGGTGGCGCGGCGCACACGCGAGATTGGCATCCGCATGGCGCTCGGTGCGCAGCGAGGGACGGTGCAATGGATGATCCTGCGCGAAGGCGCGGTCATGCTGGCGGCCGGCGTGACGCTCGGCGTACTCCTGTCCGCCGCGACTGGCAAACTCATCAGTGGAATGCTCTACAATGTGGGCGCGCTCGATCCGCTCGCCTTTACGATTGCACCACTTCTCCTGACGGCGGCGGCCTTACTCGCGACCTGGTTGCCGGCGCGACGTGCGACGCGGATTAGCCCGATCGCTGCGCTCCGCACGGAATAGCCGGCGACACCTGCGTGTCGTTAGCGGCGCGGTGACTGATCGACGACGGGATGCAAAGAGGATGCGTCGTGCCTGATACATTTGACTTAAGCTCGTGCGCCTGACTTCCGGCCGGTCCCACTGCCAAGGGGAAGCTCCGCCTCGGTTCCGTCTCTAATAGTGCTGGCCGACGTATTCCCACATTTGGTGATGCCAGTAAGGCCATTCGTGTCCACCCAGCGGGCCCCAGTCATCCAGATGATGAGCGATGCCTCGGCTGTTTAAGACTTCGGACATGCGATAGGTCGGCCCTGGCTGCTCCCACGGACCAGTGCCAGTCACGAGCCGGATATCGCAACTGGCATACTGATGGAGAAACCATGGGTCACTCACGTTAGCCATATAGTCGACCGGGTTATTAAAGTAGAAGTTATCGTCATACATCCCGTCCATGGAATCCCGCATGTCGTAGACGCCCGAGAGCGCGTAGCAACGCTTCACGTGGTCAGGATGCTTAAAGAGTGTGTTAGCCGCGTGATAGGCGCCGAGCGATGCGCCGAGGGTAGCGATCCCGATGCCCGGCGATTGGCACTGAGAATCGATGAAGGGGAAAACCTCGTTCGCCACATAAGCGTCGTACTGCGCCTGCAACCAGCTGCGATGGAAAGGATGAGCGCCTTTGTTATTGAACGAATCGCTTTGCACTCCGTTGATGCAGAAGATGCGGATGCGCCCCGCTTCGATGTAGGGCGCCAGGGTGCGAATCATTCCCTGGCCTTCCTGCTCGTGCTCGTCCCCACAGCTGGTCGGGAAGGCGAGGAGAGGGGCGCCGTAGTTGCCATAAATGTTTACGCCCATTTCTCGGCCGAGACGGTGCGAGTACCAACGCTGATAGTCACGATGCATAGGCTGGCAGAATAGCGGGTTGATCGCAGGACTCAAGCCCAGTGTGACGGTCGTTTGCGTTGCTTGGAGCTGCCTAGGAAGACGTGGTGGAATTGCAGGCGAGGATTCGCCGCAGATGGATTTCAGCCAACCCTTGAAATCGGGTCGCTACGCAGCCCTCGCGACAGCTTCGATTTAGGTTCAGCTTTTCAATTTTCAGGATAGGCAGCGATTCATGAAGAAGCGGTCCAACGCATTCGCCCGAAAATCATGACCGTCTGCGCGCTTCTCTTTGGCTTACTGCCGATCATGTGGTCGCCCGTGACACAGACGGGAGCGGATGTAATGAAGCGCATTGCTACCCCGATGATCGGCGGTGTGATCACCTCGGCTCTGCTCGAATTGCTGGTCTATCCGGTCATCTTCTTCTTGTGGCAAAGCCATCACCGCAGCTCGACGGGCAGCGTCAAGGCGTAAAGGATCGACCTTCTTGACAAGACTGCGCCGCCTTGTATGGATTGCAGATCGGATGGCAATCTTACGCTTATCAAGGCTAACAAAGACAGCAGCCCTCTGTGTGCTGCTTCTTTTTACGGCTGACATTGCTGTCGATGCGGTGGCGGACTTCTCCGGCCACCATTGCGTGTCGGAAAGCTCCCATACCGGTTCTGACCAGGACAAAGGGCCTTGTTCCCATTGCTCGTGTGCGACTCACAACGCGACAGTTGTCCTCGGTGACTCGGCCGTGCCGTTAAGTGTTGCGTCCGATCGCGAAGCGTTCGCCCTGTCGAGTGTTGTCATGCGTCTGCCGCGGTTTGCGGCTACGATCGACCATCCGCCTCAGCTCGCCTAAGCCTGAGCGCAGGCGCGGTATGTCCGCGTCCGATCTTCGCTCACGCTTCTTTCGTCCGACATAGCGCGATCGCGCTGTGCCTTCGGGTTTTCCATCTCAGCCTTCCCGTTTGATTTGAATTGTCGACCCATCACTACATTCTAAGCTTGGCTCTAATCGCGCTCCTGCTTGGTCCTTGGAAGTCTCGTGCCGAGACACTGGAGCAAATGACAGCCGAAGCGCTGCGCGAGAATCCTGACCTGCGGGCATTTGAGCAAAGTGTCACGGCTGCGAGGGGTGGCGTGCGAACTGCGCGAACTGTTCAGAATCCAGAACTAACGATCGATCCAGGTGTCCGCAGAGTTCAGGAAGCAGGAAGAAACGCGAATCTTTTTCACGCCGAGTTTGCGCTTAGCCAACCCTTGAAATTTCCCGGCAAGCGCGCGCTCGAAATCGCGATTGCGCAGAGAAACGTCGAGCTAACCCAAATCGCGTTAGAAGGATTTCGGTTTCAACTAGCGGCAAAGGTTCGGCGAGCGTTTTTTGACGGGCTGGCCGCAGAAAAGATTTCCCAGGCGCGGACACAGCAGGTCGAATCAGCAAAGGCATTTGTTGAGTCGGCAAAGAAACGGGCGGAGACCGGCTACGCCTCGGATTTTGAAACGCTCAAGAGTCAAGCCGACTTAATCGCTGCGCGAAAAGCACTGCAGGAAGCTGAGGTTCAGGTAACAAACGCACGAGTTAGCTTGAACACACTGATGGGCCGCCGCCCGTCGTCGTCTTTAGTAATCAGCGGTAAGCTTGAAAACTCTTTTGTGCGCGGATCAGCCACCGATTTCCTGGCGCTTGCCATGGCGCGCAATCCCGCGATTCGCGCCCAAGCCCGGCTAGCCGAAATCTCGGGGCTGAGTCTCCGCGCGACACGGTTCGGACGCAGACCGGACTTCGCGATTGGTCCTTCAGTAGAGTATCTGGAGAACGAGCAGACTTATGGAATAAGCGCGACCCTTGCGCTGCCACTCTGGGACCAAAAGCAAGGCGCAATCGAAACCGCGACCGCGGAGCAGAAGAAAGCGGTTGCTGAGTTGGAAAAGACGCGCGCTGAAGTCGCGGGAGAAGTTACAAGAGCGTCGGGTAATCTGGAGTCAGCCAGGAATCAGCTTGCCCTCTACTCGCCCGCCTTCCTCGACCAACTGAAAGGATTGAGTGCACAGGCGGAACAAAGTTACGCCCAGAATGCAACCACATTTCTCATTTACCTCGACGCGAAGCGGACCTACTTCGACACGCTCGCCGACTACTACGACACCCTCGCGAAAGTCGCTGAGGCCCGCGCCGATCTGGAAGCGGCGGTCGGCGTTCCTTTAGAACTAAAGCCATGAAGCTCTCGACTCTTATTCTTACTCTGACTCTCTGCGTTTTTGCCGGCTGCAATAAGAAGGCAGTGGAAGAAACAACTGCGCCCGGGAAGCGTGAGGAAAATATCGTTACGCTTACGAAAGAGAATCTCGAGCATGTCGTAATCAAAGCCGAGCCGGTAGCGTTTGGAAATATCGAGATGACTCTAAAGGCAGCGGGTCGTCTGACTGCGAATCAAAACAAAACTGCCAAAGTCAACAGCACTCTTGAAGGTCGACTGATCAAAGTAGGTGTTGATCTCAATGATAAAGTAAGCACCGGCGATGTGCTGGCCCTTGTGCAAACGCCGGAATTGCTAGGCCGTCCGCTGGAACTTAAAGCTCCCATAGATGGCGTGATTATCGACCGCAAGGCCTCAATCGGTGAGCTCGTCGGCAAGGACAAGGAAATATTTACAATAAGTGATCCTACTGACTTATGGGCGATCGCTGAGATTAAGGAGCGCGACATCGGTGGCGTCAAAATCGGTCAGGATGCCAGCTTCTCTGTGCTCGCCTATCCCGGCGAGACGTTTCGCGGCAAAGTCGTACGAGTGGGTAACGAGGTCGAAAGCGAGTCTCGCACGGTTGAGGCGCGGGTTGAAATAAACAACGCCGATGGCCGGCTAAAGTCGGGAATGTTTGCCGACATAGAAATCACGACTACTGTTCTAAGTCACGTCATTGTCGTTCCCGATAGCGCGGTGCAAACCGACGAGGATCGACAGGTCGTCTTTGTAGCTCTTGATGGAAACCGATTCGAGAGGCGTCCTGTAGCTCTTGGTATCCAGCAGCGCGATCGCGTCGAGGTGCGCGAAGGTCTTAAGCCCGGGGAAAAAGTTGTGACCGAGGGTAGCTTTGTCTTGAAATCTGAGATGCTCAAAGGAGAGCTGGGAGAGGAATAAAGCGGTGATAAACGCGATTCTTAGCTTCTCCGTCCGTCAAAGGATGCTGGTCTTCCTCGCGACAGTCGTTCTCATCGGCTTCGGCGTGCTCGCGTTGAAACATATCCCAATTGACGCGTTTCCCGATGTAACAAACGTGCAGGTGCAAGTGCTTGCCACAGCTGGAGGGATGTCGCCGCCTGAAGTCGAAAAGCTCGTTACTCGCCCCATCGAGATTCAAATGGGCGGCTTGCCTGGGCTAACCGAGATTCGCTCCGTCTCCAAGATTGGGTTAGCCGCAATTACCATCGTCTTCGAGGACGGGGTGAATGATTACTTCGCGCGGCAGCTTGTTTCCGAGCGGTTAGCCAGCGCCCGCGGGAACTTACCCGCTGACGTGGATGTAGAACTCGGCCCCATCACGACGGGCCTCGGCGAGATATTTCAATACACGCTGGTCAGCGATAATCCGACGAAATACGACGCGACGGAACTAAGGACGATCGAAGACTATATTGTGCGCCCGCTTTTGCGCAGTGTCCCCGGCGTAACCGATGTGAACTCCTTCGGCGGGCTGGTAAAGCAGTTCCAGGTAATCATCATGCCGGAACGGCTTACGTCCTTTCACGTTACTCTCCAGCAGGTGTTCGAAGCGCTGGCAAAGAACAACGCGAACGCGAGCGGTAACTTTATCGAACACCAATCGGAGCAGTATGTCGTCCGCGGGATTGGCCTCGTGAAAAGTACTGCTGACATCGGAAACATTATCGTTGCCACGCACGAGCATACGCCGGTTTACGTGCGCGATGTGGCTGACGTGCAGATCGGCGCGGAGTTGCGCCAGGGGGCTGTAACCCTGAACGGGCAAGGAGAAGCGGTTGCCGGCATTGTCATGATGCTCAAAGGCGCGAGTGGCCGGGATGTGGTCAACGCTGTGAAGGCCAAGCTGCCGGAAATCCAAAAGGCGCTGCCGAAAGGGGTGCAACTCGTGCCGTTTTATGATCGCACCGACCTCGTCAAGAATGCGATTCACACAGTGACCAAAGCCCTGGGAGAGGGCGCGGTTTTTGTTCTCATTATCCTCATAGTGCTGCTCGCCGATGTGCGCAGCGCCATCGTCGTCACGTTGGTACTGCCGCTCTCGGTTCTTTTTGCCTTCATCATGATGAAGTGGTGGGGACTGAGCGCTAACCTTATGTCGTTAGGCGGGCTGGCTGTTGGTATAGGAATGATGGTCGATGGCGCGGTAGTGATGGTGGAGAACGTCCATCGCCATTTGACCGAGAAGCCCGATCCCGGCAACCGGGGGCATCGGCAAGCAAACACGGTTGAGACCGTTCTCTATGCCGCGAAAGAGGTTGGTCGTCCGATTGTTTTCGGCATCTTCATCATCATTATCGTTTTCCTCCCGCTCTTCACTCTTCAGGGCTTCGAGGGAAAGATGTTCAGCCCGCTCGCCTTCACGATCTCCTTTGCACTTTTAGGTTCGCTCATCTTGTCACTCACTCTCGTTCCGATGCTCTGCACACTCGTCCTCAAGCAGGAAGCGCGGGAGCACGACCCGCTTCATATTCGCTGGTTGAAGCACATTTATCTCACGGCGCTAAAGCCGTGTCTGCGGCAGCCGTGGCTGGTTGTTATCATAGCAGTCGTGGCCTTGATTGGTTCCTTCCTCCTCGTTCCACTTATCGGTACGGAGTTTTTGCCGTCCCTCGACGAAGGCTCGATCGCCGTGCAAACCTTCCGCATACCAAGCATTTCCCTTCCACAGTCCCTCGCGCTCCAGAACGAGGCGGAGAAAATCCTCAAGCGATTCCCGGAAGTTATCAACGTTGTTTCCAAGACAGGCCGGGCGGACATCGCCTCTGACCCGATGGGTATCGAGCTAAGCGATGTGATGGTGATGCTCAAACCGCGCGATGAATGGCAGACGACGAAATCAAAAGAAGAGCTGGTAGAGAAAATGCGCGAGGCCCTGGCGGAACTTCCTGGCGTGGCGTCGAGTTTCTCCCAGCCGATCGCGCTGCGGGTTGATGAGTTAGTAAGTGGGGTTAGGTCCGCCATCGGAATCAAAATCTTCGGGGAGGACCTGGATGTCCTCAAAGAAAAAGCCGATGCCGTCGCTCGGGTGCTCGGCAAGGTGCGTGGCGCGGCGGATATCAACGTCGAGAAAGTGAGTGGTCTGGCTTACCTGCAAATCGAAGTGGATCGAGACAAGATTGCCCGCTACGGCATTAATGTCGCCGACGTCAACGACGTGATCGAGACAGCGATCGGAGGCAAAGAAGCAAGTAAGGTTTACGATGGCCTGAAGGTCTTTGGTCTGGCCGTCCGCTTCCCGGAGAATGCGCGCAACGATCTTGAGCCAATCCGCCAGATCCTTATCCCATCACCAGGCGGGGCGTCGATTCCTCTCGGGCAGCTTGCCAAGATTTACGTGACCGAAGGCCCGGCGCAGATCAGCCGGGAGATGGGCCAGCGGCGGATCGTAATTGAGTGCAACGTGGCGGACCGTGACATTGGAAGTTTTGTCGAGGAGGCGAAAGCGAAGATCGATGCCGCTGTGAAGTTACCGCCCGGCTACCTTGTCACCTGGGGCGGCCAGTTCGAGAACCAACAGCGCGCCATGAAGAGATTCGCGCTGGTTGTGCCGATTACTATCCTGTCGATCTTTCTCCTCCTTTTCAGCTCTTTTAACTCGGTCAAGCAAGCGCTGCTGATCATTCTAAACATTCCGTTTGCTCTTATCGGTGGAATATTAGCCCTGGTTATCGGCCACTTTAATCTTAGCGTGAGTGCGAGTGTGGGTTTCATCGCGCTCTTTGGGGTTGCCGTTCTTAATGGAGTGGTAATGGTAAGTTACTTCAACGAACTGCGCCGCGAAGGAGTTAATGTCGAGCTGGCAGTTGCGAGAGGCGCAGTCCTGCGTCTGCGTCCCGTCCTCATAACAGCTAGCGTCGCGGCGCTGGGCTTACTTCCGATGCTTTTCGCCACCGGGCCGGGCAGCGAAATTCAGAAGCCGCTCGCCGCGGTTGTCATTGGCGGCCTCATTAGTTCTACTATTCTAACGCTGTTCATTTTGCCCACGCTCTACCGAGTGTTTGAACGCAAAACCACACTCGCGCCTCATCCGTTGCCTGACCCTCCATCCACCACCGAATTGGTCACCGTCTAAATGAGCCACGAGGACCATCTGCATTCGCACGCTCCGAAGAGTTTCGGGCGCGCGTTTGCCATCGGCGTCACCCTTAACTTCGCCTTTGTCGTGTTGGAAGTCGTCTTCCAATTGTCTGCGGATCTTTCTATTGTTTTTGGTGGTCGGCTTGGCAGCTACGCACATTTTGGCTTCTGGTAGCTCAAGAGCGTAGCTGCGCTGGCACTAATTCCATTTCTGATTAGAGAAGCTCGTGCACACATCCAAAGGGAGCGCTGTTGCTAAGTGCGCAAAAGGTATTAAACCTAGGCGTGGGAAGCTGCGTGGGGTGGTGTCTCTACATTTGACATTTAACTTCCGAATGCAGAAGGCGGAGCGGTGGCCGGAGAAGCTTGTCCCAATCGGGTTAGTGATTATTGGAACCGGATTCGTTGCCGCGCCGTGTCTCGGCGGCAAGTAGTCCCGTTCCACGACAGACTATGGAATGCCCGCCGGCTCTGGCGATGCTGATTTCGGTCCGCAAGGATACGGCCATTGATCATCGGGCCTTTTTAACGTCGACACGGACAGCTCCAACACGCCCAGTCCACTTTAGAATGCGCTTGATCTTTAGTGCCGGAAGATGGCGGCGGTCATCCATTCCGGAAGATTTCAGTCCCTTGGATAAGAGCCAAAAACTTAAGCCCAATTCAAAGACAGCCATTGCAGAATCGAACCAGTAAGGATCGACTGGTTTGGCGAAGCCCGGGAAAGGAGATAGACGAAAGCGCAGAAGACACAGCAGCCAGAGGAAATAATTCCGAACGGGCCGAAGTTGCCGATCCATTGAGCGAAACGATTACGAAACTTTTTCGCGACTGCCTGCGCAAGATCGCGCTCAATTGGCCGACAAGCGTGGAAGTTAGTTCATTCGATTTGATCCCGGAGTTATGTGCGCGCTGGTTTCGGAATCGGTCTTTCGGTGGTCGCGCCCGGTGAGGAACCGCCGGTCAGAACCCGTCTTTTGCCATTGCCGAGCTTTTCGCCCTGATTATCGCGGCCATTTGGCAGGACAAAATGCCGCCGATTGCGCAAGCGTTCTTAGAGTCAATCAAGTCACACGCGCGAACGCTGCGGCGCGGTGCTTGATTCGTTAGGTAACCCTCAAGCCCTGTCCACGATCGCCACGACAAGGAGACCACTGAACCCATGGGCGACTCTTGCGGTCGCGCGTCGTGAATTGTCGATCGCACTAATGAACATTTCATTTTCTCCGCCTGGTCAGATCTTGTTACTATTCCACAGTTATGACGACTTTGCCGCGGGCGTGCCCAGCATCGAGCTGTCGGAAAGCTTCAGGCGTTTCATGGAGTTTATAAGTCCGTTCAATGACCGGCTTGAGCTTTCCCGCCTCTGTAAGATCGCCTAGCATAACGAGATCGTCCTTGCTCACCTTGGTCATGTACTGGGCGAACTTTTGATCGGTGAATGAGGATAATCCACGTGCGATGAAAAGATTTCCCACGATGCGCCCCATCGCCTCACCTTGTTTTACCCCAGCTCCGCCCATGCCGGCCAAAACACAGATCCCTTTTGCAGTCAAGACACGACGGCGTTCGGAGAAAGAATGGTTGGCAACGTTATCGAAGATCACATCGTAACGCTGGTCGCTCTTGGTGAAATCCTCTTTGGTGTAATCGATAACGTGGTCGGCGCCGATCGAGCGAACCAGATCGACATTGCGCGTGCTGCAAACAGCCGTCACCTCCGCGCCAAGAGACTTGGCGATTTGCACGGCGAAGGTTCCCACACCTCCGGTCGCGCCGTTGATCAACACCCTTTGTCCGGACTGAATCTTTCCTTCGCGCAGGCCCTGCAGGGCGGTAAGTCCGGCTAACGGAAGAGAGGCGGCTTGTTCAAAGCTTATGTTCGTTGGCTTCATGGCCAACCCTCGCTCGGAAGCACAGGCATACTCAGCCAGCGAACCACCGCAGATGCCGAAGACTTCGTCGCCCGGTTTGAATTGGGTGACATTCTTGCCGACCGCTTCCACCTGCCCGGCGACGTCACGGCCAAGCCGCGTGTTTCTTGGCTTGCGCAAGCCGAAAAATAATCGACCAAGCCACGAATCGCGGATCAAGTACACATCCAGCGCATTAAGTGAAGCCGCTCGCACTTTAATCAAGACCTGGTTGTCGGTCGGCACAGGCTTCTCAACATCATCGAACCTTACGACCTCGGGCGAACCGTACTCACAGTAACGAATTGCTTTCATAGGATTAGTCGGATTAGCATTGCGATCGCATTCGTTAGTCGAGCGCCAGTAAGCGACGAACCCGGCCAGGAATGCCAGGAGTAATGCGGCCAGCGCGACACAGCCAGTCCACTTTAGGATGCGCTTGATCTTCATTGCCGGACAAGATCGGCGTCATCCATCGGGGAAGATTTCAGTCCCTTGAATAGGAGCCAAAAACTTAAGACCAATTCAAAGACAGCCATTGGAGAATCGAACCAATAAGGATCGACTGGTTTGGCGAAGCCGGGGAAAAGGAGATAGACGAAAGCGCAGAAGACGCACCAGGCAGAGGAAATAATTCCGAACCAGGCGAGAAGGCGAGGAATGTAACTCGATCTAAGCCACAAGTAGCTGCAAATCGTCAAGGCGAGCGAATAGAAGGGGAGACCTACGTAGTAATTATCGAACATGCCGGCGATGGCGACTCTGGCCAGGGCCTGTAACCTATCTGCTTCAAAGACCTGGAGGTAACCGGCGCGGCCGAGCAGGCGAAGGGCGCCCAGCATCTGCAGCGTGCCAAGGAGCCACAACAACGCAAAGACAAGACGGGAAAGCGCACCGACCAGAGCGAGACCGCGATTTACGGGCTTAAGAATCACATAGAGTGCGGAAACAAGAATCACGCTCACTACGCTGTAGAGCAGAAAACAAACAACCGTGAGTCGAAACGCGCCTTCGTGGGCGAGGATGTTTTGCGCGGTTTCGGCCGCTTTTCCCGCAACGATAAGCGGACCGAGTAGCACATAGTTACCTACGACTACGATCGCCGTTGCCAGAAGCGCGCTTATTCCGGCGACCTTGGCCGCTCTTTGTTGCTCAGTGGTTATGGAGAGTGTTGGTGATGTCATAGTCCTATTCTGCACGAAGGGCCTCGATCGGATTAATGCGCGCGGCGCGCCGCGCGGGCAGCCATGAAGCGATCAGGGCGATCGCCAGGAGAAGAAGAGCTGGCAAAAACATTGCCAATGGATTGCTAAAGTGCATGCCTGGGTTACTCGCGACCAGGAGCCGCGCCAGGCCTAATGCGCCGATCAAACCGAGAGTGAGTCCGATGGCGGCCAGTTTCGCGCCTGAGATCAGGACAAGGCCTGTAATGTCCCTGGTGCACGCGCCAAGCGCGAACCGAATAGCAAACTCACCGGTCCGTTGAGCCATGGTTCGAGCGATGACGCCGTAGATGCCTAACGACGCCAGCCCGACTCCCAGGACAGCGAATGAAGCGAGCATGTCGCGCAGGATGGCAGTCTGCGTGTTGGCGCGCTCGATTGTCATGTCAGCGGCCTGAAGCTGGCGAACCGGCAAATCCGGGTCGAGCTGAGTCATGATGTTGCGGATCGGAACAACGAACGAGGATGGCGCCGCGCCCGTCGTGCGGACCGCAATTTCATTATATGGGCGCGGGTCCTGAGACATGGGTTGGTAAAGTTGGAGCGTGACCGGTCCTGGATCTGGCAGTACGGATTTCACATCCGCCGCCACGCCAACGATTTCCCCCCACTGTGGATTATCTGTCCCGGTTTGGGCAAGATGGTGCCCGATCGGATTATCGCTTCCGAATAGCGCCGTTGCTGCGGTTTGACTAATCATGAAAACCCTGGTGGATTTGAGAGTGTCCTGTTCGGTGAAAGTACGGCCGGCGACGACACGAGTCTGATAGGTATCGAAGTAAGAGGGAGTAACACTATTGACGACAGCAGCCGGCTCCTGTCCGGGTTGAGGAAGGTCACGACCTTTGACAATGTATTTTCGGATATCGCTCCAATTAAAGAAAGGGGTGAAAGAGGAGATACTAACGGAAGCTACTCCAGGCAGATCCCGAAGGCGTTCCAGGGTCAGGCGATGAAAGGTGTTAATCTTATCCGGATCATCGTAGTTCGCAGTCGGGAGGACGACCGTTCCTGTGACAAGGCGCGAGGATTCCCACCCGCCGCGAGAATTACTGAGTTCGTTAAACGCGCCCACATACAGCGCGGCGCCAGCGAGTAACACCATCGCCAATGCGAATTGACCAATGATGAGAGCGTGGCGGAAGCGCTGATGGCCGCGACCACCGGTCATGCCGCGCGCCCCGCTCTTGAGCGTGTCATTGACCTTCAGTCGCAAGGCGAAAAGTGCGGGCGCCAAACCAAACGCGATCGCAGTGATAGCGGAAGCTACAAAAGCCCAGCCAAACACGCGCCAGTCAAAGGCAAAGGTGAAACGTTCGCCGTTGTCTGACAGGGTTCGCGAAGAAATCCAGTCAGCGCCCCAGCGCGCAACAAGAATCGAGCAGGCGCCGCCGGCAAGCGCAAGCAGAAGCGATTCGTTAATCAACGGTCGTAGTAGTTGGAAGCGCGATGCGCCAAGCGCCCCGCGCACGGCGAATTCGCGCGCGCGCGCCGTCGTCCGGGCGAGGAGAAGATTTGCGAGGTTGGAGCAGGCGATGAGAAGCACGAAAGCAGAAAGGCCGATGAGGAGGGCGAGAAGGGCGACGGCGTTCTTAGGGAAAGCCGTGCCGTTAAGAGCTATTGGGTGCCATACCGCGCCCGCATTCACTTCTGGAAAATCCTTTGCCAGACGCGCCCCGAAGTTAACGATGAAACCGGTGGCGTCCGCCTCCGACAACCCATCATGCCTGCGACCGAGCAGGCGAAGAAAAGTAGTCCGCCGGTCCGATGATTTCGGTTGATCCAACGCCAGCGGCCGGAAGAAATCGAATGCACCCAGATGGCGCCATTCATTGAACCAGCCGGGGAGAACGCCAACGACTTCGTGCGGTTGTCCGTCGATGCGAATCATCCGGCCTATGATGTCGCGGGCCGATCCGAAGCGTTGCTGCCAGCAGCGCTGACTCAGAATAACTACGTGGTCATTTCCCGCGACATCTTCTCGAGGAGAGAAATTGCGGCCAAGCTGCGGCTGCACGCCGAGGACTGAAAGAAGATTTGCGGTGATTCGAAGCGCTCGGACTACCTCCGCGGGCTGGCCAGGTTCCGACAGGCTCGTATCGCCAAGGGCATAAGCGCCGATGTCGCCATAGGTCTTCATCTCGCGACGAAGATCGAGGTAATCCGCGGCGGAGACACGGCCTTGTGGGTTCTGGGGCGTGACACGATCGAGTCTCTGTAACTGCTCGCTCTGAGGGTAAGGCAGCGGCTTCAGTAGGACTGAATTGACGATGCTAAACATGGCGGTGTTAGCGCCGATACCGAGCCCCAGCGTGATGATGGCAAGAAAGGTGAAACCAGGACTTCGAAGCAGGGAGCGCAAGGCGAAGCGAAGGTTGGAGAACATGTGTTTAGGAGCTTGGGTTATGTCAGGCAGTTACTTGACCGGCCGATAGTCGCTGTAGGTCATCACCGTGTGGGCCTTGCCCTCATGACCCATGCCCGAGCCAGTCATGTCGGCGATGTGCTCGACAAGAATTGGCTTCCCTTCCGGACCGATCCGGTAACGAGCGGTCGATTCGTACCGGTCCAGTTTCATGATAAACTTGATTCGCATCGGCTTGACCGTCAGCCGGACTTCCTCGACGAACGGTGTGCCGTTTGCCTCCGCGACGCTGAGATCGGCGCTGGTGCTCGATGAGACGTCGGAGTCCATCAGGATCGCGGAATCTTTCGGAAGAGAATTGAAATGAAATACCGTTCGGCCGTGGGAATCGGTGGAAACGCTCGAAGCGCTCCCGAAGTATTTGGCAAGACGATAGTAGCCCGGCACGCGCCGCTTTGGCGATTCCTTCTTGTAACTCGCCAGCGCATCAGCTGAAGGCGGAGCGCCATCCACGGAGACAAGTGTCCAGCGCTCGTCTTCTGGCTTGGCGGGATCAAACCTCTCGACGTTCACATGCTGCTCGATTTTGCCATTGGAGGTTTGCTCGCTCTTGCTGGTGCGGGTAAAAGCGTAGTCACTAGGTCCCAGGCTTTGTGCCTGGTTGAGAATGCGCTGTTTCAGTTCATCCGGCTTGTTGTCGGCGACGGCAATCGAAACCCAGGCTAGCGCTACTGCGAGACCTCCTCTTGCTCCGGTTATAGCATTACTAAGGATCTTCTTGTTCATATTAGTCCTTCCACTCGCGACTCATTCCTGTGCTCCAAAGGACAGGTCCGGGATCTGCCAGCCAACGGCTCGATTGGATCCTGTCACATATGGTGATATAGTTAACTACATCACTAGTGCACGCGTCAAGTTGTTTTTTCCAGGGGCGTTTTCCAGCTCGGATATTCCGCGAATGTCAAAAGTGCACACGAAGGTCCGCCGCCCCAAAACACGAAAATCCTGATTAGCACTACGGGCTGCGCCCTCTAACCGGTTGAGTCGGCTCAAAGCAGCTAATTCTGTCCCCTTAGCAAACGTGATTCATGCCGCGCAAGGCGACGAGACAGTCAAAGCTCCGCGGGGCTTCGCTCTGTTACTTTAGATGCGCTTTGATCCACGCCGGCATATGGCGACAGTCAACCACGGCGTGAACAGAAACAGTTTCCGCGACACGGTTGTAGAAGATAGCGAAGGGAAAACGCGACACCTGCTTCACACGGCAACCTCGATGATCTGATCCGCCGTCTTCGCGCCAGAGGCTTCATCTTCGGCGATCTCCTTCGAGGCATGCGTGATAAGGCTGAGGTTGCAGCGTTGACGATCCGCGAAACGCATTCAAGCTGAGGGTATGGCTACTTCCAATATGTCAGTCCAACCCTATCTGTTTTTCAACGGCCGCTGTGAAGAGGCGCTGGAATTCTATCGCAGCGCGCTTGGCGCGGAGATTGTGATGCTCAGCCGGTTCAAAGAGGCGCCCGACCCAGGGATGTCGCAGCCGGAGACAGAGGAGAAGATCATGCACGCGAGTTTTCGCGTCGGCGAAACGCTCCTGATGGCCTCGGACGGCAGATGCGAGGGTCAACCGCAGTTCGAGGGCTTCTCCCTCTCGATCGTCGTGCCGGACGAAGGCGAGGCCGAGCGGGCCTTCAATGCGTTGGCCGAAGGCGGCAAAGTCGAGATGCCTCTGGCGCAAACCTTCTGGGCTCCGAAATTCGGCATGCTGGAAGATCGTTTCGGGGTCGGCTGGATGATCTCAGTTCAGCACAAGCCGTAACCATTCTGTCGCCAACAATGGGCGCCGAAAAATTGTGATCCAAGAAAGATGATTGTCACAAGACGACCGCACGTAAAAAAACGCCGTCACCTTCGTCTTCTTGAGTCCAGAAAATCTCCGCGCCACGATTGGTTTTGATAGGACCATTAATATGAAAATATCACTTCGTTTAGCCGGTTGTGCAGTGGGCTTTGCGGCCTTTGCTTTAACGGGAGCGCTGGCGCAGGAGCCGGCGTTTAGTATTCAACTGGTGAGCACGTTTGATTACCCGGGCACGGGCAACCAGACGCGGCCGCAGAAGATTAACGATAGAGGCGACATCATCGGGATCTATGTCGATACGAACCTGGTGTCGCGCGGCTTCATCAGATTTAACGATGGGAGTTTTAGCGCGCCGATCGTTGACCCGAACGATACCGGCAACGATACGGAGGGGCGCGGGATCAATAACTCGCGCCTGTTCTGCGGCGATTATCTCGACGGATCGCTGGGGACGTTCCATGGCTTCTTCTTCTCGCGTGATATCTACCAAAACTATGACGTGCCCGATTCGACGACGACAATTGTCCTGGGGCTGAATAATGTGGGGGATTTCTGCGGGTCCGCGACTCCGACCGGCGGGATACAGGAGGCCTTCCTAAGTATCGGCGGCACGGTGACGGAATTCGCGGTGCCGAACGCGACGGCGACGCTGGCTTATCAGCTAAACGCGACAAACCAAAGCTGCGGTTATTCCATCGACCCTGCGGGAGCGACTCACGGCTTCTTCCGCGACAGCGACGGCCGTATTCACGTCGGGATTGATCCCGCAGGCTCGACCAGCACGATTCTTTTTGGCAATAACGACGGGAATCTCATCGTCGGCCGCTATGCGGACGAGGCGGGTGTAACCCACGGCATCCTCTTTGCGCCGCCCAACCGTTTTGTGGTCTATGATTTTCCGGGCGCGACCTTCACCTCGCTTAACGGAATCAACCGACAAGACCTGATCGTCGGCCGCTACACCGATCCTTCTTCTGGCATCGACCATGGAATCATCGCCCGGGTCGTGCGCGGCAGCGCAAGTCTAACCCTGCCCCTGGCTCAAGCTTCCGCGCCGATGCCAGCGTCGCCTCAGCGCGCAGTAAATACTGCGCCGGCTTACTAAGGCTGAGCAGGACTCAGGTTGTTGACCAAACGACAGCGGCACCGTCCCGGAGCACGGGCAGCTGAAGTGTCAAACAACAGGTTAACCCATCGGCGGTGTTATCGTGGCCGCTAGTGTTACAAAAGAGAGCTTGGTAACCGATGCCCGTGTCGTCGGAGCCACCAATGTTAGAGTCGAGCGATTCCCCTAAGCGGCGGTCAAGGCGTATAGAGCTCGGCCGTCGCGGTCGGGGTAACGTTAAAGTCGGTGGCTCCGCCCGCCTCGAGCACCCGTCCGTCGCGCAGGAGCGCGGCCCTCGCGCCAAAGCGGGGCGTACTCATGCTGGCGGTGGCAGACCACGTGCCGAGGGCAGGGTCATACAGCTCGCACTCGGTCAGAAAACCACCGTTAACACCGTCGTAAAAGTCGCCGCCCGCTATCAGGACCTGGCCGTTCTGGAGCACGTTGGCCGTCTGTCTCTCCCGGCTTAAAAACATGCTGCCGGTTGCCGTCCAGGTGCCAGTGACCGGGTTGTATAGCTCGGCGGAGGCGACCGTCACACCGTTGAAGTCCACCGTTTCTCCACCGGCGACTAACACCTGGCCGTTAGGGAGAAGGCTGGCTGAGTGGTCCGTGCGGCTGATTGTCATCGTGCCCGTCGCGCTCCATTTCCCGGTGGCAGGGTCGTAGAGGTCGGCGTCGGCGATGGCCTTCAAGTCGAAGTAATCAGGTCCGGTGTGGATGCGTCCGCCGGTGGCTAACACTCTGCCGTTCGCGAGCAGCGTGGTAGTATGGAACGAGCGCGGAATTGTCATCTCACCTACGGTCGTCCATTGGCCGGTGGATGGGTTATATATCTCCGAGGTCGCGAGTGTGGTGACGCAGGCAGTGGGGTCGGTGCCGGTGCAGGGGGTCCGATCCATGTTGCCACCGCTTACCAGCACGGTGCCGTCCCTGAGAAGGATGGCCGACTGCGCCGAGCGCGGCTGTTTCATGCTGGCGGTGTTGGACCATGTGCCGGTAGCCGGGTCGTAAATCTCGGCGGTCTTCACCCTCGCGGTGTTATTAACGCCGCCCTCCACCAGCACCTTGCCCCCAGGCAACCGGGTAGCCGCGAAACCGACCCGGGCTTCATGCATACTGCCAGTGGGAGTGAATGTGCCGCTAGCTGGATCGTACAAATCGGCTGTATTAGTGTTGGTGTTATCCGGCGTGGCTCCCCCGGCCACCAGCACCTTACCATTCTGGAGGGTCGTGGCCGTGAACACGAAGCGACCGACGCTCATGCTTCCGGTAAAGTTCCACGCGGCATCGGTCTTGGCCCACGCATCAGCAGCCGAAAGCGCCGATGTGGTAATGGTGAGTGCGAGCGCGAGCTTGTAGAGTGGGCGCTTCGCCTGTCCTGCGTTGTTTGTGTTGTTTCTGAGTGACGTAATTGCACTTTTGATTTGAGCTTGATTATTCATAGCTACTTTTCCTCGTGTTTAAGTTAGCGACTTAATGTTTCCCCGGAATCATTCACCATCGCTGTCCGCGCCGGTTTCGATAGTTCAATCTGATCGTTCACCTTTTGCAGACCTGCGGTCAAAGCTTTGATTTGCCTATCTTGTTCCTCGATGGCTTGCTCCAGCGATTCCACCTTGCGATGCTCTTTGAGAAACTCATTGAGCAACATTGCGTTTACCGCTTCGTAGCGAACCGAGTAAGGCTTGCCCTCGTTATCTCTGGCCACTAGCTCCGGATCGACCTTTTCCACTTGTTCGGCGACGAGTCCGAATTGCGGAATCGCTTTCGGGTCCAAGCCTTTCTTATAGCGAAAGGTCACCGGCTTGAGACTTAGGATAGCTTTGCTCGCCTTGTCCATAGGCCGAATATTGCTGCCTTGGATAAAGGTCCCAGAATTACCAAACATTGCTTCTTCGCCTATTGCCGTGTTATCGCTGCCGCGGCCAGGAAGGGACATCGCATTTGCGCCGATGCCGGTGTTGTTAGCGCCTGAGTTAGTGGTTAAAGCGTAGGCGCCTACCGCGGTGTTATGCGATGCCTGAGCACAGCCAACGAACTGGTATCCGAGCGCCGTGTCGCCGACAGCCGTGTTATAACTTCCGCTCGCTATACTAACTCCGGCTGAATATCCGACGGCGGTGTTGTGGAGGCCGCTGTTGTCATCAGCCAACGCCCCAGATCCGATTGCCGTGTTGTTGCCATCGCAGCTTTTGGGACACTGCGCGCGCGTGAGTGGCGCTAATGCGAACAAAGCAAGGCAGGCGGTGATATTGAGTATATCTTGCATTTTCATCTGATTTCTCCTCTTGCCTGGCTGGATTTGATCCGTGGGTCCAGGTCTGAAAGAGGTGGGGATGCTCCCCCAGGCGAAAGCGTCTCCACCAGATTCAGCTCTCGACACTTGCTCGCACGCCGAGATTGGCTGTCAAGCTGAAGAAGGCCGATCTGATGGTTTTACCATGTGCCTGGGAGTTCGGATCGGCGTTTGCTGTCTTGTTATATAATAGGTGCTTTAGGCGCCTAACGGACGATAGTACGGAATCCATGCCATTTCGTGCCCTTAATCTTTCCCCAAAAATCCTGCAGGCTGTTGATGACGCCGGCTACACCGAGCCAACTCCGATCCAGGTCGCAGCGATCCCGCACATTCTCGCGGGACATGATGTTATTGGCATCGCGCAAACCGGCACCGGAAAAACAGCGGCTTTCGTTTGGCCGATTTTGATGAAGCTGGCGGAGTCAATGCACAACGGCCAAAAACGCGGGACGCGCGCGCTGGTCGTCGCGCCGACGCGGGAGCTGGTGGTGCAAATCGAAGAGAATGTACGCGCTTATGCCAAACATGTTCCGCTGCGCATGGCCACAGTTTACGGCGGGGTGAGCGAACGTCCGCAGATCGAGGCTTTGCGCTCCGGCGTCGATCTCGTGGTGGCAACGCCAGGCCGGTTGATCGATTTGATGGAGCAACGAGTAGCAAATCTTTCGGGCATCGAGTTTCTCGTGCTCGACGAAGCGGATCGCATGCTGGACATGGGTTTTCTACCGCCGATTCGACGGATCGTGAAAGCGTTGCCGCAGAAACGGCAAACGCTGATGTTCTCGGCGTCGCTCTCGCGCGAGATCGAAAAGCTGACCCACGAGTTCCAGCGCTCGCCCAAAATTATCGAGATCGGTCGTCGCGCGAATCCGGCGGAAACGGTGACACAGTTCGTTTACGAAGTGCGGCCGCATTTGAAAGCGGCGCTACTCCTGCATTTGTTAGGCAATCCGGAGTTCGACACGGTGTTGGTTTTCACGCGGACAAAGCGTGGCGCGGACAAGATCGCGCGGCGTCTTGAAAGCAGCGGGATTAAGACGGGCACGATCCATTCGAATCGTTCGCAAAATCAACGGCTGCGGGCGTTGAAAGATTTTAAGTCGGGCGCGGTGCGAGTGCTGGTCGCGACCGACGTTGCCGCACGCGGGATCGATGTGGATGGGATTTCGCACGTGGTGAACTACGATTTCCCGGCGCAATCGGAGGATTACGTGCATCGCATCGGGCGCACGGGCCGTGCGCATGCGGTCGGCGATGCGATCAGTTTCGTCACGTCGGAAGATCAGGGGACGTTGCGTTCGCTCGAACGTTTCATCGGTCGCGGGATTGTCCGGAAAAAGGCGGAAGGCTTCGATTACAATCAGGCTGCGCCGCCACGCGACGAGCGAGGCGGGGGAGCGCGAATCTCGCAACGAAAGATTGAGCCGCGACTACCAGGAAATTCTCCGCGTGGAAGCGGCGATGCTCCGCACGGCCAGACCGGGCGGAGTTTCCGGAATGCCTCATCAAACAACCGTCCGCCACGCAGATCTTATCGAAGGCACCGCTGATCACTAGCTGCAGAGCTGGGAGCCAGCAGTTGGCGTGCAGCCGGTCCATCGATCGCATTATTCGGCGGACTCATGACGGCCTTTAACATGGCTTTCACCGGACTCATTCTTTGGGTCATGGCCTATCCTGGCATCGCGCAAGAGACAGCCGTGTTGCGCGCATTGTATTATCTCGGATTTGCGGTGGCGTCGGTTTCTCCGTCCCGATGGGCCTGCTCATCGCCGGGTTAACGGTTCCCGCCGCAATGATGAAGCTGCTTCCAAAGTGGCTGGTCGTCTTCGGATTCGTGCTTGCGGCTATCGGTGAACCGAGCGCGCTTGAACTGATCATTCCTCAAGCCTTGTTCTTGATTCCCCTGACGCGATTTCCTGCGTTTGTCTGGCTGATCGCCGCGGGATTTGCCCTGCCGGCATCGTCAGTTGGTTCACAGCCAATAGAAAAGTGATGTTGATGGGTGGCGAGGAGAAGACAGAGTCGCATCCATATTTTTGACATTTTTGGCGGTGTTGAATGCGGCAATCGGCGCGATGCGCCGGTTTTTGGTTATTTAGACCGCGAGTAACCAGGACCGTTGAGACACACCAAAGTCGCTCCGAAATAAGACCAGGAGCGGCTTTGCGTCGAGGTGGATTTGTTAGTTAGTGTTGCCGGGTTCCTAGTTAGCCAGTCGCCGGTGAGCGCAGGCTTTCGAAGTTGATCAGGGAGTCCGGTTCGATTGGTGTGCCATCGGTCTTCAGCGGAAGCGCGAGAAACTGGGAACCACGAAATTAGAGCTGATCCCGGGCTTCCGCTATGACAGCGTCTCTTTGAGCCCTGTTATTGCACAAAAACGAGAGAAGTCTTCGAAACCCCGCTCGAGCTGGGTTGGCAAGACTCGGTGAAAGTCGAAATAGTACGAGCGGTTCTTTCAAATCTGGGAGGTTATGTGCGGGCATAGACCTCATCAGAAAGTACTCGTTGCGACTACTCATTTGCGACCGCAATCGTTTCCTCTTAGCGGGCGATGAGCTAGCGATAGCTTCGCGCATGAATACGCTGTAATCGAGTCCAAACCTACTTCTACAAAGTAGCCCGTTTGTTCGTTCCGATATAAGAACCGAAGTCCGTTCATAATCCTTGGTTACCGATTCAATGCGGGCTGCTGTATTAATGCAGTTGCCAATATAGGCTTCGAGGGCGGGAAAGGAATTGGATCTCGTTGAAGCGATCCGTCGAACCCACCCTGAATCAATTCCTATCCCAAATGATACATCTGGGATCGTGCCTGGCTTGCGTTGATTGTACTTAGCGCACAATCGGTTCAGTTGGTTTGTAAGGATGAGCGCGGCGAGATAAGCGTGGGCGAAATGCCTGTCTGCAGAAAGAAATACGCAGAGAGCGCCATCTCCTGTGCTATTAAGATAAAATTGGTTCGAGTGAGTAGTGGAACAAGCCGTGAGACAGGCACGAACGCAACGTTCGTAAACGTGCGCCAGAAACAGCGGGAATCTCGCAGCGCCCGGTCCGAAGTCGCCGCGGTAGCTCAGGTTCGATCCAAAATTGCGAATATCTACGATTAGGACGGTAGCCGCGACCGGATGGCCAAGTCGCGGCTTCTTAGCCTGCGGAAGTAGCATCAATTAGGGAGCGTTGGTTTAAAGCGGGCCCGATAAGCTAAGGTTGCGTTTTCTCGAAAAAATTCTGCGCGGAACGGTCGGTGATGCTTTATGGACAGCGACTGGTCGAGCACGGAAGGAATTCCATCCTTTGGTTCGTTTGTGCAAGCGGGAGAATGAATCGGGTTGTTTCTTTAAATATACACGGACGACCGGGAAACGGTTGACAAAGACTCTGATCTCGACTCGCTACTCGTTGATTAAGTGAGAATGTTCCCCGCCAATGCAGACCGCGCCGCTTCCAAGCAACGAGTCAGAGCGCCTGCAAGCGCTTCGGTCCCTCGACCTCGATGATCAGTCGGAGGAGCGGTTTGACCGCGTCACGCGACTGGCGGCCGAAATTTTCAAGGCGCCGATTGCATTTGTTTCGTTTATCGAGCGCGATCGGCAGTGGTTCAAATCCAGGATAGGACTTCCGGTGGTCGAGACTCCGCGCGACGTCTCCTTTTGCGCGCATGCCATCCTCGGTGACGACACCCTGGTAATCCCGGACACGCATAAGGATCCTCGCTTCGCCGATAATCCGCTGGTGACCGGCAATCCGTTCATAGGCTCCTATATGGGTCAACCGTTACGGGCTCCGGACGGAGAGAAGATCGGGACGCTCTGCATCGCCGACCATGAACCACGAAATTTCACACCGGATCTTGCCGGCATTCTGCGCCGGCTGGCGACACTGGTGGAGCAGGAATTGCGGATGGGCAATCTCATTGCAGCCCAAGGTCGGTTGCTCGTCACGCAAGAGGTGCTTTTGAAGACGCAGGAGCGACTCCATGGGGAGCTGGCGGCGGCGGCGCATTACGTGCGATCATTGATCCCGCCGCCGCTCACCGAGCCGGTAACACTCGACTGGCGCTATGTGCCTTCCGACGAATTGGGCGGCGATTGCCTCGGTTACCATTTTCTGGGCGAGAACAAGCTGGCAGTCTATGTCCTGGATGTTTCCGGTCACGGCGTAGGCGCGGCCTTACTTTCGGTCGTGCTGCTCGATGCGTTGCGCTCGTGTTCACTGGCGGGCGTCGATTTCTCGGATCCCGCAGCGGTGCTGGTGGCACTTAGTCGCGAGTTTCCCGTTAGCCGCCACGGCAGGTTCCTGACGATCTGGTACGGTGTGCTCGATCTTGACGCGGGGGAGCTGAGTTTCAGCACGGCGGGGCATCCGCCGGCAGTGTTGGTTCGCGGCGAAGAGGAACCGCGTTTGCTCTCGACGAACGGCATCGTAACTGGATGCAAGGAGGATGCGACGTATGAGAACATGCGCTGTCCGCTTCGAACCGGCGATACCCTTTTCATCTATAGCGATGGTGCTTTCGAATTGGGCAGTGCGCCACGGACAACGATGTCGTTCGGCGATCTCGCCGCGCTTTTCGAGCGCTCTACTCACGCGGCGAATCCGCTGGATGAGGTTCTGACGGAACTGAAACGCCGATGCCAATCCGAGGGTTTCGCGGACGATGTCTCGTTGTTGGCAATTAAGATGCATTGAGTTGCGGACTACTGACCACCACATCCTATGAAGAAACTCGTAGCCGTCGCGCAGCGCGGTGATCGGGTCGATTTTCGTTGCGCGGCGGGCGGCAGGTGACTCGCGAGCAGAGCTACGATAAGTAAGAGAAAGGGCGCTGAGAGAAAGACAGCAGGATCGTACGGTTTCACTCCGAAGGGTACGCTGCCCATCAGTCGCGAGACGACGAGCGCGCAAAGGAGTCCAAAGGCAGCTCCAGCGAATGCCAGGCCGACGGCTCCTGTTGAGAAATATTTGGAAGAAGGTGCGGGGCGGAGGCCGGAAGTCGGACAAGCGACCTAGACGGGGAGCCGCGAGGTAGCGGAAACGAGAGGGATGCGCGTGGATTAAGCGAACGGCAAAGGGAAAAAACTCTCGACCAAGCATTGTGCATCGCTTCAGAATCAGTCAGAGATTAACCTATGATATCATCAGAGTGGTGGACGACGTTCGTTAGGCGTGCCGGCCTTGTGGGAATGATGGTGGCTTTTCCTGGAGCCGTATTATCTGGCGCGACGATGAAAGCCGTTGTCATCCACCAGTACGGTGGACCAGAGGTGTTGAAACTCGGGGACGTGCCAGTGCCGGAGCCGAAAGACGATGAGATACTCGTCAAGGTCTTCGCCGCCGGGGTGAATTCATTCGATGACGTCCTGCGGTCGGGCAAGTACGCGAAAGTTTTCAACATGCAACTGCCTTGGATTCCGGGCTATGACATTGCTGGAATTGTCGAAAAGGTGGGCGGCAAAGTTAGCAAGTTTAAGCCGGGCGACCCCGTTTACGCGTTCATTTCAATTCCAACTGGAGGCGGCTACGCTGAATATGCGCTGGCAAAAGAGCGCCAGGTCGCAGCAAAGCCTACAACGCTTGGTTTTGCCGAAGCGGCAGCCGTCCCGAGTGTGGCTTTAACCGCATGGCAGGCAGTCGTAGACAGGGCTAACCTTCAATCAGGCCAGACGATCTTAATTCAAGGAGCGTCAGGCGGGGTCGGGATGTTCGCGATTCCCATCGCCAAACTTCGGGGCGCAAAAGTCTACGCCACTGCTTCGACTGCCAATCAGGATTTTCTCAAGCAACTCGGGGCGGACGTTCCGATCGATTATAAGACGCAAAAATTTGAGGAGATCGCGAAGACAGTGGACGTGGTCGTTGACGGCGTGGGCGGCGAAACGCTGGCGCGATCCTATCCAATCGTGAAGAGAGGCGGAATCCTGGTAACTCTTGTTGGGCGCGTCGATCAGGTGCAGCTGGACAAGTATGGGATTCGCGGCGTCGCTCTCGAGGTCGAATCGAAAGGAGATCAGCTGGCTGAAATCGGAAAGCTGATCGATGAAAAGAAGATCAAGGTCGTCGTTTCCGAGACTTTTCCGCTGGCTGACGCGGCCAAGGCCGAAGGGAAGGCCGGCACCGGACATGCCCGCGGGAAGATCGTGTTGAAGGTTCGCGACGAACCGAAATAGGTTGCCGCCATCGCGCCACGCGCGCTGGGTTGATTCGCTGTTCGCGGCGTTTGTTCTGCGTCTGTTGCGCGGCATGAGGAATCGTCAGCGCAAGGTACGGAGATAGGCCGTCAGGGCGCGGACGTCGGAATCGTGCAGTTTCTTTCCGAAGGAAGGCATCTCGCCTTTGATGCCCGCGGTGACGACCTGATGAATTCGCGCGTCACTCTTGTGCAGGTTATGGAGGTTGGGACCTTCGTCGCCGAGCGCGTCATCACCGTGGCAGTGCGCGCAGTTCAAAAGGAAGAGATGTCGGCCTTGGCCGGTGTCGGCAATGGGCATATTGGTGGCAGGCTCCGTGTCGAATTGCGCGGGTCGAATGGCCGTGGCCAGGCCGAGCGTAGCGAGCAGCGCGGCGCCGGCGGCGATCGCGGCAATCAGAAAGGCTCTCCGTTCGGATATCGCTTTCATTGTGCACGGTGATCTCTGCGCTCACTGACCCAGGAGCAGTTCGCCCCCAAAAAATCCTGCGCCGCCGATGAGCGCGCAGGCCACGCTCATCGCGCACAGGTAAATGGCAAAGCCACGCCGCGATGGTTGCCGGCCCACCATCAAACGCCAGGCGGCCGCACCGACGATGGCGGCGAACGCCGGCCAGACAAAGAGATGATGGCGCAGGATGAGACCTGTCCCTCCGATTGTCCATTTACTCAGAGCCAGCCCGGTAAAGACCGCCCCAAACGAACCGAGCGCACCGAGGATGACGAGCCAATAACCGATGGTGCTGAACTCGCGCCGCTTCGCCGAGTCTGGCGAGAAGAAGGCCAGTAGGTCGAAGAGCGTCGCACCCAGAATGAGGGCGATTGGGAAATGGGTCGCGCCGCCGTGAGCACGCGACCAGAAGAGCGAATTCATACCGGTCGAATCCTTCTTTCGTTAGGCTAGGGTGCTATCGACGACCGCGAGTGTGTGTTTCCCTTCCACATAGTTCACGTCCGTGATGCCGAGGACCGAGCTGAGCCTGCCCGCCTCTACTTTCATCGGACCCGGCTTTGGCGCGGTGCCGGGCGCGGGCTGAGGGAATGCGGTGGACATGGCGGTGTGAAACGTGATGTTGCCTTCCACTTTCTTCACGACCTGATGGATGTGACCGTTCAGGACGCTCACTGAACCGAAGCGGCGCAGGAATCCGAGCGCCTGCTCGGCGTCATCGGTGCCCCAGCCCCATTGCGGATAAACCGCCCAAAGGGGGATGTGCGCGAAGACTACGATCGGGGTGCTGGCAGCGAGGGGTGCGAGATCTTTCCTTAGCCAATCGAGCTGCTCCATGCCAAGGACGCCGAGTCCGCCTTCATGAGTGTTGACCACGTTAACCAGGCCGATGAAGTGCACGCCGTTCTTGTCAAAGCTATACCAGCCCGACCCAAGCGTGTTCTTCCCGAAGCGCTCCCGGTATTGGGCGCCGTTATCGCTCAACACGTCATGCTCGCCCGGCACATAGAAGATGTGGCCCGTTTTGATCTGTTTCAGGTTCTGCTCGAGCGCGTCGAATTCTTCAGCCTCCGAGAGGTGGCTCAGGTCGCCGGTGTGGAGGATGAAGTCGGGCGGCTTAGGCAGTGAGTTGATTTTGGCAATGGCCTTTTGCAGTGTGCCGATCACATCCTTGTTTGCGTCCTTGTTAAACCCGATGTGGCTGTCACTGATCTGCACAAAGCTAAAATCACCGGCCGCAGCATCAGCCGTCGCGCCCAGGATTTTTGAGCTGAGCAGACCGCCGCTCATCGTCCAAAGCACGCCCGTCCCGGCCCAGGCCATGCACTTGAGAAAGCCACGCCGGTCAATGCCGTCTGCGTTGTCGTTAGTCAGGATGAATTCGTTCATAGTTGTTCTTTTCATTCTGATGACCTCTACCGCGCGACCGGTGCGGTTATTCCTGTTGGGGGCGATTTTTTCCGCTGGGGAATAAAATTTCGAGATGCGCAGTCTGGTTCTTAATGATTGAAGACGAGATGTGATTCGGTTCACTCAGCCAGCAGCCTCAGCCGACTTCGAACGGCAGATCATGCCGCACCTCGATGCCGCTTTCAGCCTTGCCCGCTTTCTCATGCGCAACGAGGACGACGCCCGGGATGTCGTGCAGGAGGCCGCCGTGCGCGCCTTCCGTTTTTACGGAAGCTTCCGCGGCGAAAACAGTCGCGCCTGGTTTTTCAGCATCGTCCGCAACGTCTGCTTTACCGCGCTCAAGCGTCATCGCGTCGATGAAACCAATGTCGAATTCGACGAAGAACTGCACGGCGCCGCTGGGCCGGCGGTCGATCCGGGGAAGGAAATCGACCGCGAGCTGGATCGCCAGACCGTGCGCGCGGCGATCGAACAGTTGCCGCCCGAATTCCGCGAAGTCATCATCTTGCGCGAGCTGGAGGAATGCTCCTACAAAGAGATCGCCGATATCGCCGATGTCCCCATCGGTACCGTCATGTCGCGCCTGGCCCGGGCCCGCCAACAGCTTCACCAGATTCTTTGCGAAAGTTACGAGCGCGAGAAATAACTCATGACTCACGAAGAGATCCGCGAACTGATACATCCCTACGTCGATGGTGAGCTAGACGTCGCGAACGGGCGCGAAATCGAACAGCACTTGCGCGGCTGCGACGACTGCCGCCGACTCGAGCAACGGGTGCGTACGCTGCGCACGACACTTAGAAAGAGCCTCCCTTCTTATTCCGCACCGACCAAGCTGAAAAGGAGCGTCCGTACCGGGCTACGAAATGAAGCCCGGCCGGCACGTCCGTTCCTGTCGGCCTGGCTTCTGTTTGCCACGGGCACGGCTTGCGCCCTGCTCATCCTCGCTTTCGCCTTTTTTCAAAACGCGCGTGCCACCCGCGATACACTTACTGACGAGCTGGTCTCCAATCACATTCGCTCGCTCCTCGCGACGCATTTGGTGGATGTAGTTTCTTCCGACCAGCACACAGTCAAGCCCTGGTTTGACGGAAAGATCGACTTCGCGCCGGAAGTGCGCGACCTGTCGTCGGCTGGCTTTCCGCTCGAGGGCGGACGCCTCGACTATCTCCATGGCCACACTGTGGTCGCACTCGTTTATCGGCGGAACAAACATCCAATTAATCTGTTCATCGAACCCGCTGCGACGCGCGATCACACCGATCCGGCTGCGAGCACGCGGCGCGGCTACAATCTTCTTCACTGGACGCAGAACGGGATGGATTACTGGGCTGTCTCTGATCTGAACGCGGCTGAGCTTCGCGAATTCGCCGCGCACTTTACCTCCTAGAAACTAGAACGCTGATGTAACGCGCGTTAGCGCCAACAACGATGTTACAGCCCTGCGAGCGCGGTCGATCGGGTGATTTGTAGACAAATAATCCCGTTGGTGACGTTCCAGGTATGATGATTCACCGCACGATCCCGCGCTGGTGTCACTTTGGCCTCTTAGTCGCACTCATGACTGTCACCAGCCACTGTTACGGCGAGGATCTTTCGCTCGAAGATGTGGTCGCGCGTAATACGGCTGCCATGGGCGGGCAGGAGGCGCTGGCCAGGATGCGCGCCGTCGGCGTGCATCTCCATATCGTGGATCCTGATTTTGCGGTCGATGGCTACTATCGCGTCGCGCGACCGGGCAAGATGCGGATCGATATCGAAGCGGACGGGAAGCACGTTTACACCGAAGCCTTCGATGGGAAACGCGGCTGGCAATGGAAGGGCGAAGGCAAGACCGTTGTGGATGAGTCACCGAAAGCTACCGCAGCTTTACAGCATGGTATTGAGTTGCCTGGACACTTGTTTGGACTCGATGAAGTGCGAAAACGCGGGCACCAACTCACCCTTTATGGACGCGAGCAGTTAGAAGGCACCCATTATTACGTGCTGCGGCTGACTTTGAAGGATGGATAGGTCACCGATCTCTACGTGGACCCTGAGACATGGTTAATCACGCGGCGAAGGGACGAACGTCCATTACACATCGATATCGATCCGAAGCCGACGACAATCGAGCAGCGCATGTCTGATTTCCGAAAAATCTCGGGCGTGACCTTCTCGTTTGCCAATGTCGAGATTGACGTGAAGACGGGCAAGGTTTTGGAAACGACAACAGCTAAAGAGATAACGGTAAACCCGCCGATTGATCCCGTTATATTTGACCAATTGTAAGCCGTCAGCGCTATCGGGGCTTCGCCGCGAGTAACCAGGATTGCTGAGAAACACAAGGCGTCGAAGTTGATTTGTTAGTTAGGTTTGTTGGGTTCCGAGTTAGCCCAGCCGCCAGTGAGGCGCAGGCTTGCGAAGTTAGTCAGGAGGTCCGGTTCGACTCGTGTGCCATCAGTCTTCAGCGGAAGGGCGAGGAACTGGTCGGTGGCAATCCCGCCATCGGTCGGGTTTTCAATTACGGGGCAGATAACATGCGCAGTGGATCGCATTCCGGCTACTCCGCCATCCGACGTCGCGGTGGTGTCTGCAAACCCGAAAATCCCCAGGCCCTCCTTCGCGGCCAACCACGGCAACCGCTTCCTCGCCGGCATGAGGTAGCCCGGGGCCAGGCTCCTCTCCGCGAGTAAGTCCAGGACGCTTTTCCTTTGCCCTGGCGCACCAATCCCGCCAGAACCAAACCCATTCGGTCTCCAAATATCTTGCCCGTTCTTACGATAAAAGCGGCACGAAACTCGCTGCTTTTAGCTTCTGTATGAAACCAAAAAACGTCAGCAGGGCAGCCATCCTGTTCTTCCTTGTCACCCTCACTACGGTTTCGGCTACGCCTCTCACGGGCGCGGCTGTCCCAGGTGATATTTATGTCTCGGACTCGCCTCTCCTTGTAAAAGTGAGTGCCGACGGAACCCAGACGATTCTCCCATTCACCGTCACCAATCCCAGCGGCGTGGTCTTCGACCAGAGTGGCAACGCTTACATCGCCGACACCACGACAAATAGCGTGATCAAGGTCACACCCGACGGCACGCAAACCACGCTCGCTACCGGCTTGAACGATCCGCAGGATCTCGCCCTCGATTCATCGGGCAATCTCTTTGTCGCCAACTCCGGCGCCAACAACGTCGTGAAGATCGCGCCCGACGGCACGCAGACGACAGTCGCCACGGGCCTCGACAACCCGACCGGCCTGGCCTTCGACGCCACTGGCAACCTCTTCGTGTCCAACACCGGCAGTAACGCGATCGTGAAGGTCGCGCCCAACGGCACGCAGAGTAACTTCGTGACCGCCGGCCTGGACGCGCCCGGCGGTCTGGCCTTCGACGCAAATGGCAATTTGCTCGTGGCCGACACCGGCGGCAACGCGATCCTGAAGGTCGCGCCGGACGGCACTGTGAGCACCGCTGTCGGCACCGGGCTCGACTCCCCGGCGGACGTGTCGGTCGACGCCCTGGGCAATCTCCTCGTCAGCGATACAGGCAGCGACTCTATCGTGAAGGTCGCGCCCGATGGCACGATAACGCCCGTCACGACCGGATTGATCTCGCCGAAGTTCTTCGCCATGGCGCCCGGCCTGCACCAACTGCTCGACATCTCGACGCGCGGTTTTGTCGAAACCGGCAACCACGTCCTCATCGGTGGCTTCATCGTGCGCGGAACGCCGGACGCCGATATTGGGCAGACGACCGTTGTGGTGCGCGCGACCGGACCTTCGCTCGATCCGAGCGCCGTGCCGGATCCGCTGCTCGATCCGGTTCTCGAGTTGCACGATGGGTCCGGCGCCCTCATCGCCACGAACGACAACTGGAAACAAGACCAACAAGCGCAAATCGAGGCGACCGGCTTGGCGCCGACCGATGACCGCGAGTCCGCCATCGAAGCGACCCTTGCCGACGGTAACTATACCGCGATTGTGCGCGGCAAGAACGACACAACCGGCGTCGCGCTGGTTGAGGTCTACAAGATCCAATAACTCTCTCGCAACCGTAGAAGAAAGAGGGGCCGAACCTGAAATGCAGGCCGGCCCTTTTCTTTTCCGAAGAATGGCCGGTTTCCAGGCCGGTTCTCCTCGAGATCGCTTCTCGTTGTGGTTTAAGGATAACGCAAAAGAAGACGCGAAGGCTTACACGTCCGTTTTCAAAGGGCAGGCAAATGGGATCGTATGACGAAATCTCGGCGGTCTCAGTTATGTCGAAGTCCCTTTACCATTATCCTTGCTGCAGTGGCTCTGGGGCTTCAGCGCGAGTAATCAGACTGTTGAGAAACACAAAAGCCGCTCCCGGATAAGACCAGGAGCGGCTTTGCGTCGAAGTTGTTTGTTAGTTAGTGTTATCCGGTTCCTAGTTAGCCCAGTCGCCGGTGAGGCGCAGGCTTTCGAAGTTGATCAGGAAGTCCGGCTCGACCGGCGTGCCATCGGTCTTCAGCGGAAGGGCGAGGAACTGGTCAGTGGCAATGCCGCCGTCGGTCGGGTCTTTAATCACCGGGCAGATCGCATAACGCAGCGGGTCGGTGTCTGGTCGCGTAGTCTTGGTGATATAACCCTTGCTGAACAGACTATCGATATCGCTCATCGTGGCAATGATGGGAGTGCCGTCGAGCGCGCGGCCGTTCTTTCTCGCAATGGCATTGAGCGCTTGCTTGCCGGCGGCGGTCCGTGCCTTGGGAGTGAAGTTAACCCAGGTATGGAGCCAGAGGCCAAGCGGGTCTTTACCGAAGTAGCCATTGCGCATATCCAGCAAAGACGATTGGCGGAAAGTAAAGCCAATCGGGTCCGTGCCAGCCTGAGGGAAGAGATACTCGATAAAGCTATCGGCGGTCGCGCGGGCATTCTGTCCGGCTGAGTTAGCCGTGAAGGCGCCGGCGCTGATTCCGCCCAGAACGGTGAAGTAATTGAAGTTGCCGCTATGATCGTAAGCGGAAAGGGTAAGCAGGGCGCGCACATTTCTCTGATAGGAAAAGATGGGCGTGTCTGTGACGGCGATGCCGGTGCCGGCTTCCATTCGTCCGCCGATGAGAGCGGGATTGACGCCGTTTTGGAGGTAATAGGCGTCGGTGAAGTCATAAAGCCGATCTTCCACGTCGGCCTGGGTGAAAGATGGGACTGCAAAGAGCGCCATCACTGCGAGAGCTAGTAGGTTTTTCATGTGGCGACTGGTAAGCGCGTCCGCCTGGAAGCGCGAACGCGCAATCTTTACGCGTTTGTAACCTTTCTGAATCGGTGCCTGCTACGTCGGTCGCGGCACGCGCCAGCCGCGGGGAGATGCAACCGGTTTGCAGCGAAGACGGAAATCTGTGGCCGAGCCTCTCGGCTGCGGGATTTAGCGTTTTCAAGGGAGTACAAGCATTCTATCTTCCGATCTATGAAGAAGATTTTTTCCTGTGCGGTGATTTTCGGTTTTGCTCTGGTCGTTTCAGCGAACTCCGCTTCGACTGAGAAGACCGATTCCTTAACCGGTCTTCCGCTTTACCCAGCTGTAAGTAATAGGGTCGACGAGGGCAAGCCTGTTAAGTTACCTGAAGTTACGATCTGCCAGAGTAAGATGGAGACGAATTTCTATAGCGTCTACGATGCGAAGATTGACGCGACCCTGGCCTGGTGCGTAGCACATTTCCAAGGGTTCAAGCAGGTACACGGTTATTCCGACGGCCGATCGCAAAATGCGTTCTATAATTCCGACGGCACCATCCTGGTTTCCGTAACTGGCAGTGTGGCTAAGGAAGGTGAAAACACCGCGACCGTTTCGATTAGTTACAAGAAGTTTAACCCCGGCCTATCGCAAACGACGATTCTGGGTATGAAAGATCGAAAGATCGTTTGTCCCTGAGTATAGGGAGAGCCGCGCGACAAGAGATAGCTCGAAAGGTCTGCCCTCACTATCGAAACTCGGGCTGCATCATTTGTTTGCGCGGACGATTGAACGCTGTTCTCCGTCCGATTCATGGGTAAGATCTGCCGATGCAGACGATTTCACCATTCCTGTGGTTTGACGATAACGCGGAAGAAGCCGCCAAGTTTTACACCTCCGTTTTTAAGAACTCGAAGATTAACAAGATCACCCGCTACCCGGAGGAATCGGCGAAGCAAATCGGGCGGGAACCGGGCTCGGTCATGACCGTGGAATTTACCCTCGATGGGGTTGAATTCGTCGCCCTCAATGCCGGGCCGCAGTTCAAGTTCACCGAAGCGGTGTCGTTCGTGGTGATGTGCGATACCCAGGCGGAGGTCGATGATTACTGGGAAAAACTGACTGCTGATGGCGGTGAGCCCGGTCCCTGTAGCTGGCTGAAAGACAAATATGGTTTGTCGTGGCAGGTGCAGCCGCGTTTGCTCATTGAATTGCTCGGCGATTCTGACAAAGCCAAGGCCGAACGTGTCATGAGCGCGATGATGAAAATGAGCAGGATCGACATGGCTGCACTGAAAGACGCTGCGGCCGGGCCATAACTTTCAGATAGCAGTCAGCGCCTGGTTCTATCCTCATCCTGGCGCGGACTACGCCTGGTCGCCGGCCGGACGCGAACTCCGGGCTTTCCGAAATCCTTTGGGGACACTACAATGCGGCGATTGCATGGAGGAGCGAAGTTTTTTTGGGGAGCTGAAACGCCGCAATGTTTACAAGGTCGCGGCGGCTTACATCGTTATCAGCTGGCTGATCATCCAGGCGGCGTCGATCCTCTTTCCAACATTCGACGCGCCGCAGTGGGTGATGAAGGTGTTTGTGGCCGTTCTCGTGCTTGGCTTTCTGCCCGCACTGGTCTTCGCCTGGGCATTCGAGATCACGCCGGAAGGGATCAAGCGCGAATCGGAAATCGCCGCTGATAGGTCGATCGCACATCACACCGGGCGCAAGATTGTGGCGATAACTGTTGTCTTTGCGGTTATTGCTGCTGGTCTACTGCTCTTTCAGATCTTTCGGCCGAAAGTCGTAACTGGCGCAGCAGCAGCTCCGGTAAAGACTCTGATACCGGAAACCCCGGTGGTTGTCCCGGAAAAAAGCATTGCCGTCCTTCCGTTCGAAAATCTCAGTCGTGATCCGGACAATGCTTATTTCGCTGATGGCATTCAGGATGAAATCCTGACCCGGCTTTCGAAGATAGCCGCCCTCAAGGTGATCTCGCGGACTTCGACCCAGAAGTATAAGAGCGCACCGGAAAACCTGCGTCAGGTAGGCAAAGAGTTGGGAGTCGCTAACCTGCTCGAAGGAAGCGTGCAAAAGGTAGCAAACTCCACTCATATCAATGTGCAGCTTATCCACGCAGCGACCGACGAACATCTTTGGGCGGAGAGCTACAATCGCAGGCTGGACGACGTCTTCGGCGTCGAAGGAGAGGTAGCGACGGCGATCGCCGATCAGCTCAAAGCCACGCTAACAGGGGCCGAAGAAAAGGCAGTGACCGAAAAGCCGACGCAAAACGTCGCTGCCTACGAAGCCTACCTCCGCGGTGTATCGATCGAACATTCACAGTATGGCTATAACGCCTACGCCGAGGCCGTTCGCAATTACGCTCAAGCTGTGCAGCTCGATCCGAACTTTGCCCTTGCCGTGTCGCGTCTCGCCATTCTTCGCAGCTTTCTGTTTTTTAATGGAGTTGATCCCGCGACGAACTCACCGGGAGCGGTAAAGGAAGCTGCCGATCGAGCGATGGCGCTCGCGCCGAATGCGGGAGAATCATGGATCGCACAGGGTGCGTATCGTTATCGGGTCCTCAGAGATTTCGAAGGGGCAGTAACCGCTTTCAGGCGGGCAGAAACACTCTCGCCGAACAACTCCTACCTGCTGCGGAACCTGGCGTTTGTGCTCCGCCGCCTCGGCCGGTGGCAGGAGGCTGAATCTGAGTTTAAAAAAGCCCTCGACCTCGACCCGCGTGATGTGTCGCTGCTGTGCAGCATGGGCGGAGAGTTTTATAATTACCTCCGCCGTTTCGATGATGCCTGCGCGGTCCTCGATCGGGCGCTGGAGATTTCGCCGGACTCGGACACCGCGCACGCGCAAAAGGCCAACGTCTTCCAGAGCCAGGGCCGAGTGCATGAAGCTGCACAGGAAATCGCGCGACTACCCGCGGACGCTAGCGACGATGACTTCGTTATAGGTTCGCGCGTCACGCAGGCAATCTACGAGCGCCGTTTCGATGTCGCTATTGATGTCGTCGAACGCAAAGTTCGCGCAATTCCTGCCGGGCAGCCGATCGATTCCGAACTTAGAGCGATCGTGGCCCAGGTAGGCTTTTGCCAGGATTGGATGGGGCGGGGCGAAGAGGCGCGGCGCACTTTCTCCCACTTGGTGGAGATGATCAAACCAACCCCTGACACCGTGGTTCTACCCGAAGCTAACGGACTTCCCTCGACCCTCGCTCTCGCCTACGCCGGGCTTGGCCAAAAGGATAAAGCATTGCAGCAGGCTCAGCAGGCAGTGAAGGACTATGACAACGATGCTGTCATCAAACCCTTCGCCCTAACGACACTGGCGCAGATTCAGGCACATTTCGGCGACTTGGATTCGGCGATCGCAGGCATTCCACATTTGCTCGAAGTACCAGCCGGGGTTACTCGTGCTGATCTTAAGTACAATCCGTTCTGGGACCCGCTACGGAAGGATCCGCGCTTTCAGAAGCTTTGCCAACAGCCTAACAAATAAAGGCCTTGCTACCCGGAGACGCCAGGACACTTAGGGTTTCGTCACGGTGAGGTTGGCGCTTTCGACGCCGCTGCCATAGAAAGCGGTAATGGTGACGACGGTCGTGTTTGAGACCGGGAACGTGGTAACGACAAAGTTCGCTGAGGTTTGCCCTTCAGCGACGGCGACGATCGGTGGCGCCTGAGCGACAGAGTTATTGCTCGACGAGAGAGTGACAAAGATTCCACCGGTCGGGGCTGGACCGCTGAGAGTGACGGTGCCGGTCGCGTTCGTCCCACCTGGCACACTGCCAGGAGTTATAGTGAGGGATTCCAGCAACGGCTGGTCGTCCGGATTCGGGTCGACATTGAGAAAGACCGACTTGGTCACGCCGCCGAGAGTGGCATCGATGCGCACCGATGTTTCGATGAACACCGGGCCTGTCTTGATAGCGAAACTATTGGCGCTGTTCCCCTCCGCGATGCGGACGGTAGCGGGCACTTGAACGACGCTCGGATTACTGCTCTTGAGCTTGACCGCCGCCCCACCAGCCGGAGCCGGTGCGAAGATTCCGGCGGTGCCGCGGACGGTGTCTCCCGCGGTCACAGTTGAATCCGCGACCCCGATGGCGAACACAGTCGGCGGCCCCGGCGAGCCAGGATTGATTTCCAGGGTCGTGGCCTGAATACCATTAAAGGTCCCATAAAAGCCTTGGATCACGACCCAATGCGGTTCCAGCACATGCGGCGCTGTGATGGTGAAATTCGCGCTCACGCTCCCGGCCGGCACGGTCACACTGGGTGGCGTGACGACTTCGCCCTCCAGGCTTCCGCTCAACGGAATAACAGCGCCGCCTGCCGGGGCCGGTCCGGTGAGAGTCACTGTTCCGGTGGTTGTGGTGCCGCCGAGCACGCTTTGTTGACCCAGCGTTAACGAAGCAAGACTAGGAGGCAAAGTTGCACCGCCCGGCGGAGTGAGAATAACGAAAAGTCGAGCGGCACTGAATCCGTCGCTATCGGTGCCTGAGGCGAGTGAGACGATGATCGATTCGGCGACCGGGCTGGTTGCGATCGGGAATGTCACGCCGGTTGAACCTTCCGGAATGGTGATGGTGGGCGGGGGGCGCAGCAGAGAGGTATCACTGCTCACGAGGCGGACAATCAAGCCACCGGCCGGTGCTCGTTCGAGCAAAGTGATTGTCCCGTTAAATGAAGTACCTCCGACGACATTTTCGGCTCCGACCTGAGTGCCTAAGAGTATTGGGAATAGCCCAATCGAACTCTGTTGAATGCCACCACCGTACGCCGCACGCAGAGTACTAATGGTCGCGCCCGAAACAGGCTCGGTCGTGATGGGTGTTACGACGGCATCGGTCTTTCCCTGCGGCACAAAGACGCTTCCAGGTAGATTGGCCTGTGGCAGATCGCTCGCCACCGTCACTGTCGCGCCACCCACCGGCGCGGGCGCATTCAAAGTCAATCTCGCCTGGGTCGGGTTTCCACCGGCGGCGAAACTAGGCGAAGCGATGAGCCAGAAGGGAACCAATCCGTCAGGTGTTGGCGATGACTCCGTGACCGTGATGGCGCGTCCAGCCGACCATGGACCAGCAACTGCACCGTGCAGCGCGCGGATTCTCCAGAAATAGCTGCCGGGCGGAAGGTCGGACGCAAGCATGTAATCCGAGCGTGTGATGTCTTGGATCAAGAGCACGCCGAAGTCGCCGCCGAAATTCGGATCGGTATCGACGTCAAGATCATAGCCGGCGACCTGCGGATTTGCCGTGTCAGTCCAATCAAAAGTAAAGGGCAGGGAGACCGATGCTCCCGCAGCCGGTGCAACCTGTGTTGGCGCGGCCGGAACAGGTGCACTGTTGGTGATTCGGACAGCGATAGTCTGCGAAGGAAGCCCGCGCACATTATCCGCTGAGACGGCGCGAACGCGGTAATAAATCTGCGGGATTTCGTTACCCCAACCGACGTCGGCCTTGGTCCCAAAGGTGAGCGCGTTCGTCGTCAGGGCGAGGGGATAGGAGAAGGTAGGCTCATCGTCTACTTCCAACAGGTAATGATGTGCGTCGGGGACGGCCGACCAGCGGATGGGAAATGTTTCCAACGCGTGAAACTTGGCATTGTTGGCCGGGGTTGTAATTCTCGGTTTCCCCTGCGGCGCCGGCCCGAGACCAGTTACGGTAAAGGCACGCACCGTCGACCAGGCCGAGTCGCCAGTAGGCGAGGTTGCTTTCACCCTCCAGAAATAGGTCCCCTTGGCCAGTCCGCTGACCTGATCGTTCGTCGCCGCTTCGACGCCCTCGAAAAGCATGCTGGTAAACCCTTCCAGCACGACCGTTGTAAATCCGGCACTGGTCCCCACCTGCCACGTATAGCTGACGATCGGCCCACTCGGATCCACCACTGGATCCCAATCCACCACAATCGGTTGACGAGCTGACGCACCGTCGGCCGGGGCGACAAGGACAGGCGCGGGCGGCGTCCCCTGAGCCACCGTGGAAATGAGTATCCCCAGCGCTCCAACAAGCGCTGCCCAAAACGTTCTCGCTGAAATCATTCGTCCGTTATGGAACGACTGCCGCACAATGGTCGATCCGGGAAAGGTTACAGGACTGTAACCTTTTGGAAAACCGATGCCTTGGGGCCGGCTCTCCAGAAGGATAGTTTGGAAACCAGCCGTAACGAAACCGGAGATGAGGCCGGGGTTTCAAATCCAGGATGGGGAGATAGCATGGCTGTGCTGCAGAAATGGGTGTTGGGCCTGATCCGCTATGGTTTTTGTGCGATTGCGTTTCTTCTCTCATCCGACTAAGTCGGACGCATGAAAATCCTAATCCTCTCCTTAATTGCAGCCGTAGCAACGACAACATCGACACTTGCCGGCGGCGATGTATTTCACAGCAACGTTCTCGCTCCCGGCGATCCGCCCCTGGTCGTTGACGTCCCGGACGGCAAAATCCTCACAGTATTGAATTACCAGGCTGCTGGTTCGTCATTTGGGAGCCTGTCGGTGACAATAGACGGCAAGACTACAGCAGCCGAGAATCCTTTGGACATCGGGGTTACTGGTGGATCGCAGCAAGCCGTGATCGTTGCTGGGCCTGCGACTGTTACCGTGACGAATACGGGTGCGTCAGTCTTATTCACCTATCGGATTGATCCGAACCGCCGCGGTTTTGCAAATCACACCGATTAAGTTCGGAGTTGCCGGGAGCCAACTTGCGGAAACCGCCCAATTACCGCCCCAGGCCGCAACCTTGAGAGTTATTCCCTATGGAGTCTTACGCAGGATGAAAGTCTTTTCCGGCTTGGTGAAAACGCCGGTTGTGCCAACAGCCCAGAGCGTCCCATTCGGTGTAACCGTGATACCGTGGAGACGATTGTTAGATCTGTTCCTATTCGGGCTTGGAACGAAAGTCCATTGAGAGCCATTCCAGTTTTCCGTGAGACTGCTCTGGGCGCTGCCTTCAATCGGGACGATGTATTGACCTGCGGTCCAGATGTTATTGCTCGAAAGAGCGACGATTCCTACCATGACCTGGTTGGTTGCGTTTTGATTGAAGTTAGGCGTGGGGACAATGCTCCACGAGGTTCCATTCCAATGCTGGGCCATAGTGCTGAGGCTGCCATCAGCGCCTACTGCCCAGACGTCGTTTGAGGCGATCGCAGCGACTCCGAACAGGATGTCATCTCCAATGTCGTTAGGGCTGGGCACGATGCTCCAGCTGGTTCCATTCCAGTGAATCGTCAGCGTCCGTGCTTCCTGAAAGGAGCGACCAACGGCCCAGACGTCGTTCGAAGCAACGGCATCCACCGCGAAGAGGATATCATCACTGCGGATCGGGCTCGGCACGATGCTCCAGGTGGCGCCGTCCCAATGCATGGTCAGAGTGAAGTTGTTGAAGCTACTGTCAGTGGAATAGCCCACAGCCCAGATATCATTAGCGGCGATCACGTTGACCGCTTCGAGAACGTTGGCGCGGCCGGAGACATTCGGACTTGTGATTATGCTCCACGAGGTGCCGTTCCAATGTTCGATAAGAGTGCTGTAAGTGCTACCGATTGCCGCCTGACCGACCGCCCAGACGTCGTTTGCGGCGACAACCGCGACACCGTTGAGCAAGTTATAGCCCGTGGTCGCGTTTGGACTGGTCACAAACGACCAGGTCGCGCCGTTCCAGTGCTGAATCTCGGTCCGGTAAGCATTAAGAGTCTGATTGAAAAACCAGCCAACCGCCCAGACATCGTTATCCCCTACTGCGGACACGCCAGAGAGCGAGTTGGCCTGGGTTCCAGCATTCGGGCTTTTGACTGCCTGCCAGTCAGCCGCCATCGCGGATGTCGCAAGCAAAACACAAAGAAAGACAAGAGGAGCAATTTTCATGGCGGAGGGTGCCTCAGGAATTGAGGATGACAAAACCTTCTGCGTAACAGCTTTGTTACCTGTGAAGCCGGGTCACACTGCGCGATTTCGCCTGAAATTGCTCGAAGCTCCGCCGATAAGTGGCTTGCCGTCGCTCTCGTTCGGCTGTTGTCGCGGGCCTGGATTGACACTTTGTCTGCCGGGAATAGGCTCGGTTCCGTGCCGGAAGAACAACATCGAAAATGGTCGGTTAGCCGCTACGAGACAGTTATCGCAACGCTGGTGGGTTTCCTTGCCTTGTGTATCTCCAGTTACACGGCTTACATGCAGCGTCAGCAGGTGCGCGCGGCGGTCTGGCCGATCCTTGAATACAACACCAGTAACGAACCTGACATTTACTTTACCGTGGCAAACAAAGGTGTCGGACCGGCCATCGTCAGGCATGTGATTGTGCGGGTCGATGGCCAGCCTGTGCGCCGGTGGGACGAAGCACTACACAAATTGCTTGGACCCGGCCCACATCCTTTCTCCGAGAGTAACATAAGCGGGCATGTCTTATCGGCAGGCGAGTCGACGAACATTCTCACCCCAGACGACGAGAACGGAAAGCCGCTAAGCTCGGATAAGAAAGACGCGCTCTGGAACAGGTTAAACAAGGATCGTGCCCGGGTCACAGTCGAGATCTGTTACTGCTCAACCCTCGGCGAGTGCTGGACCTTGCGCGCCGACAACTCGGGCGGCGCGATCACGGAGACCGCGCACTGCCCGGAGCCGTCGGCGACTAGCTTTCAGCAGTAGCTAAACAAGCTAACTCATTTCTGAGTGTATTGTTGGGCCCTTTAGCTCAGGCCCAACAACACAAGGTTACCTGGCTTAGAAACCGCGCTGGGCCGCGTCTGCGTCCTGAGCCAGCTGAGTCATATAATCAAAGAACGCCTGCGATTGACCAATGAACAGTCCCATGGCTGTCAGAAATTGGAGAGCTCCCATCGCGGCGCCTTCCGTATTCGTTGGCCGAATGACCGAACAAATCGGGAGATTCCGACTCAGGAACGGGCACGGCTCCGGCATGATCAGGGCGCTGTCTATGAGTTCGTTCTCCACGTCAAGAACCGGGAACGTCACTTTCACGCCCGTTACCGGATCGACGGCCGTCAGAGCAGGCGCATTGCCCGCCACATCCGACCAGGTTTGGAAGTGCATAGTCTCGGTTGGACCGATGCTCATCAGGATGCGCAGTACTTCCACATCAGTAGCCCTTTGTGCGAGCGAAGGATAAAGGCTGCTGCCACCCTGCTCGATGGTTGGGAAGTGGAACGCCGCGGTATTCGCGATCGCCTGCAGGAAGTTGGGATCCTGTGTATCCGCATCGGTCCGAGGAATTGCCGTGTGCTGATTGACCGACAACGACTTGATCACCTGCCGGAAGACGTGAGTCGGATCGAGATCCGGGTTATGCTTGTCGTCGCGGTAGCGTGTCCACCAGCTGGTATCCAGGGTCAGCTGAGTCAGGTTAGTCAGGCGTTTCCCGATCATGGACGTGTTGACTCCAGTCGCAGTGCTGCCGTGGAGAGTGCGGAACGCATCGAGGTTTGCCTGCGCCGCTCCCTTGGACGCGAGATAAGCGTTAAGGAACTGGTGATGAGTGATCTCATCATCGGTATTGTCGTGGATGTAGTCCTGCATTTCATCCTCGAGAAGCTCCAGCGCGTCCGTGTAGGGTTCATTGCCACTGCCACCCATGACTTCGTCATCCTGGATGCCGGCGAGTTCGTTGTATTGAATCCAAAAGTCGGCCTCGAGTAGCTCCAGCGCCGCAGGGAAGCGAAGCAAGGCTGCGTCTCCCTCGGAAAGACTGCCACTTGCTCTTGCCGTCCGAATGCCGGTTAACAATCCCGCACCCATCGTTCCAGCTCCCAGAGCGATCGTCCTGGTAAGAAAAGAACGACGACTAACAAACTTGCTCTTCCGAGCGTTGACATCGCTTTCACCGTTTTGACCCAGAGAGAGATCCTCACTCTGGTTGGAATCACTGACACTAAGCTTAGGTATCGCTTTCATGCCGATAGTTTCGCAGCTAGTGGCACCCGTTGCTGGGTTGAAAGCGTAACGGAACTGTTACCTGCAGGGATGTAACAATACTGTTACGAAAAGAGGCTCGCTTCGTTGTCCCATCTCTCTGGAATTAGGTTTCAGCATAAACAGGTCGAATGACTATTTTATCGAGATAATTCCCGGTATGAATGCAATGCCAGGGCTCTGGCATTGTTCTTAAGTCGTCTGATCGATTAACTTATAAATGACGTTGACCTTTTATCCTCCCGCTGTCCTCGCTAAAAGCGAAGTAACACAACGAAGCGACCGACAATCTTTCTGTCATTGAATTGAAAGACTCAACTCCGTGTTTGCTGTCACGTTAGGAATCGATCTGGAGCCTGCACAGATAACCGAGTCGGCGAGAATCGCGGACTGTGATAAATGACTTGAATCCAAACGCGCTTCCAATGCCATCCAACTCCTCTCATGACATCATCCACCTGGCCCGATCGAGATCCCTTGCCACACCGTAGTCTATGAAGGTGGGTCGACTCCTTCGCTGGCTCGGCTGGATCGCCGCCTGGGCGTGGACTATCGTCGCCGGCATTGGCGGCCTCGGGCTCATCATCACACTCGGTCCCTGGCCGCCGACCAATGGCTGGTTCGCTTTGTTCTCGGGTCTGTCAGCGTGTCCGCTAATTGCGTGGCTCCTGAAGAAATACACCAACATGAACTTCCCCGGCTGGGCGCGTCTTGTCGTCGCCGTCCTTTTCGTCGTGGCCGGCCGCCTCACCCTGAAACTCGAAGGCCGCGGCACGTTCCTCCCTCACTTTTCTCGCTGAGCCTACCGATCTCCGATTCCTGACGTTTCTGCTTGCTTGCGAAGATCAACCAGCGTTATCCCCAATGCGGGAGGCGAAGATTGAAGATGAAAATCACTATTTTGGCGGCGGTAATATTGGGCGGAGCAGGGCTGGCCTGGGGCCAGGTGGGATCGGCGCCGGCGTCGGTCGATACTTCAGGTCAATGGACGCACACCGGGAGCATGTCTGTGACTCGACTGAATTTCACCAGCACGGTTCTGGGCGGCAGTGTCCTTGTGACCGGTGGCGATAGTCTTGGTCCGGTCATTCTCGCGAGTGCCGAGATCTATAACTCCAGCACCGGGACTTGGAGCGCGGCTGCGTCGATGAGTCATGGTCACACCCAGCATACGGCAACGCTCTTGCCAACCGGCAAGGTGTTGGTGACGGGGGGGAATAGTCCAAACAACGATCTGACGGTCTGTGAGGTTTATGATCCGACGCTTCAATCCTGGAGTGATACCGGAAGCCTGACCCAGGGGCGATGGCTTCATTCGGCGACGCTGTTGCGCAACGGCAAGGTCCTGGTCGCGGGTGGTAGAAACGCCACCGGAATATCTATGTCGAGCGCGGAGCTATATGACCCATCCACCGGGACGTGGAGTCCTACTGCCAGCATGGCTGTCGCTCGAAGTGTGCATACCGCAACCGTGCTTTTCAATGGCCTTGTCCTAGTGGCGGGTGGTTATGACGTTAACAATCGCGCAACCGATAGCGCCGAGATTTATGACGCTAACTCTGGGACATGGAGTGTGACGGGAACCATGACCGATAAGCGGATAGGCCATACCGCGACCGTGCTCCCGAGCGGGGATGTGCTCGTTGCTGGAGGTAACAACACACCTCATAACACGGCCGCGGAGATTTATTTCCCCCTTGGCAGGACCTGGAGTGCTACCGGGGCGCTGATCACGCCGCGAGGCGGTCATACCGCCAATCTCTTGCGTAGCGGCAAGGTGCTGGTCGCGGGCGGAGGCGGCCCGCAGGGCCCAGGTTTGCGCAGTGCCGAGCTGTGGGATCCGCTCACTGGGACATGGAGTAGCACCGGCAAGATGCACGATGGTCGCGCGGAGCATATCTCGGCGACAATTATGCCCAGCGGCCGGGTCCTCGTGGCCGGCGGATTTTCGTTGATTGGCTATTTTTCCTCGGCCGAGGTATATCAGCCCTAACGAGTAAATGGGTGTCGGTTGTTTTCTCTTTCGTCACCTGTGCAAATAAGATCGCTGACCGTTCTGCTGGGAGTGATCGTCACCCTGGCCACTGCGGCCGCGGAAGAGAAACCGGCTCCGATTCAGGATGCACATCTTTGCGCGTTGGCGCGCACAGACTTCAAAGCCTTTGCCCGACAACTCGGTGAAGGCACAAGCTCTGAGGTAGGCCGAACCCGCGCGATCGTTCGTTTCCTGACACGAAACTTCGAGTGGAAGACGACCGATTACCAGAAGCGGACGGTGCCAGAGATCATCGAGCGACGCGGTGGCAACTGCAACGATTTCTCGATCGTGGCCCTTGCGGCCATGGAAGAACTAAACATCCGCGCACGGAAGGTCCACGAGATTCATATCCGAACCAACTCGCCCGAGCGCGGCGCGAGAGCCGATGCTTTGGTCAAGGAAAAGGGAGACTCCTACTCCGTCTTCGGCAGGCATCATAACGACCATGTATGGCTCGAGATCTACGATTCAAGTGCTAGCGAGTGGATTCCCGCTGATCCCTGGAGCGGACTGGTCGGCACGGAGGATTGGATGAAGGGGCGCGTCTGGTTTGGCCCGCGCTCCAGTCTTAACCCCGATGCTGTCGATATGATTGTTCCCATCGCGATCTTTGCCGCCGACGCTAACGGCAAGTTCACCATCGATCGAACAAAGCACTACCTGGTGGACGAGTTTGACCGCTTATACGACGGCAGATTGCATGAACAACCTGCCTGGCAACAGTGGGTGGCGATGCTCGATATACTGAGCCAGAAGGTGGAAGGAGCTTTTGCAGGAAAGATCAATCTGCACGAATACGAATCCCAAATCGACACCCTCGCGGCGACCTACGATCAACTTCGCGCAGGATTGCAGAACTCACCTGGTAAACCGCACCACTCCTGACACAGTTACGTTCGGGAAGCGAGATAACCCAAGATGGCGTCGAGAGCGTGGAAACACTCGCGATGAGAGCCCAGTGGCCTAAAGAGTGTTCAGCGCGAAAGCGAATCGTTGGGTCACATAGCCTGTTACCAGATCCGCACGCGGTCGTCGGGAGTCAGATACAGTTTCTCGCCGGGCTTGACCCCATAAGCATCATACCAGGCATCGATGTTGCGCACGGTCTGCGCCCGCTCGCGACCCGGTGCATGCTCGTTACTCACTATGACCTGCCGCAGCTCTGCATCGCGTATCTTGGTGCGCCACCTTTGCGCAAATGCGAGAAAGAAACGCTGATCGCCCGTGAGCCCACCCACGACCGGTAACTCGATGCCCTGCAGGGCCATCCTGTAAGCATCGTAAGCCGTGGCGAGACCGGCCACGTCGGCGATGTTTTCGCCTAACGTTTGCGCGCCATTTATATGGAAGCCGGACAATGGTTCATAGGCATTGAACTGGTCGATCAAACGCTTACCTGCTTCTTTAAAATGCGTGAGGTCTTTCGGCGTCCACCAATTCTTCAGCTTACCTTCGGAATTAAATTCCGCGCCGGTCGTATCGAAGCTATGACTAATCTCATGGCCGATCATCGCGCCCATCGCGCCATAGTTAGCCGCCACGTCAGCCTTTGGATTAAAGTACGGTGCTTCCAGGATCGCCGCCGGAAAGTTCAACGCGTTTTGTAACGGAAGGTTAACGGCGTCCCATGTTTGCGGGGTCAGCCACCATTCCCCGCGATCGATCGGTTGATTAAGCTTGGCCGCCTGATGATGATATTCCCATTCGCGCGCCCGCCACGCATTGCCGAGCGGGTCGTCGCGCCGAATCGTTAGGCCATCGTAACGCCGCCACGTCTCGGGATAGCCGACGCCTACGCGTAAAGTCTTAAGCTTCGCCTTCGCCCGCCCTTTAGTAGCGGGCGACATCCATTGCAGCGCATCAATGCGACGGTCGAACGCCGCGAGCAGGTTCTTCACCATCTCCTGCACCGCGGTCTTCGAGGATGGCGGAAAATATCTCGCGACATAGATCTTGCCCACTGCATCGCGCAGGTCCGTGTTAACGTTTGCAATCGCGCGTTTCCATCGCTCGCGCTGTTTCGGCGCGCCCGCCATCTCTTTGCCATAGAAACCGAACTGCAAGTCGTCATAGGCCGGCGGGAGATAACTAGCGTTTTCGTTGATGGTATGGAACGCGAACCAGTCCTTCCACGAATCCAGCGGCTCGCTCGCTACAAGCGCCGAGAGACCTTTGATAGCTGCTGGCTGCCAGATGATGAACATGGGTTGCTTTTCGAGACCAGCCGCAGACAGATAAGTATTCCATTCCAAACCTGGGGCGCTTGTTTCAAGGTCCGCCACGGTTTGCGGCTGGCCCGGCGTATGCATGTCTTGACTCGCAGTGCGATCGAGATGCGCCTGCGCCATCTTCGTTTCCAGAGTAACAATCCGCTCTGCGCGCGTGCCTGGCTCGCTCATCTTTGCTGCCTTTAGTAACTCGCCCACGTAAGTCCGGTAAGCCGCGCGCAGCTTAGTCATTTCCGGTTTATCGGAGATGTAATACTCGCGGTCCGGCATTCCCAGACCGCCTTGTAACAGATAGGGCACGGTACGACCTGGGTCGGACAGAGCTTGAGTAACAAAAAGGCCCAACAAATGCTCGGTCCACATCCGCACGGCGTTGATCGGGTCCACGTCGGCGCGCAGGCGTTCGCCCAGCACGCGCGCGAGGTCGCTCTTCGAACTGATCTTATCGATCTCCGCCAGCTTATCCTTGAGCGGATCGATCCCGCGCTTCGCAATCTCCGCTGTGTCCATGTAAGCGGCGCAGTAATCGGCGATCATCCGCTGCGGACTCCCGAGGGCCGGATTACCTTTGCCGGCTTCGTGAATAAGAGTGGCGGTTCGTTTCTCGGCCCTTTCCATGGCCTCGAAATCCGTCCCGATTTGCGTGCGGTCTAATGGAATCTCCGTCCTATTGCGCCAGCCGCCGTTGGCATACTTCTCGAAATCGTCGCCCGGTTTCACCGAGGTATCGCGCATCGAAAGATCGACGCCAATCTCGTGCGCCGCTCTCTCCGGCTCAGCGCAAAGGAGTTGCCCGGTTAACCCGATCAATATTCCCGTTACCAGTGCTTGAACCTTCATCTTGGTAACATGCCAAAAGCGATGATGAATGGGAGGACAAAATTGCTCACCCCGGCCATCGCTGCCGCCGACGTGCGCGGCGACGAATACGAATCCCAAATCGACACCCTCGCGGCGACCTACGATAGACTTCGCCGAGGTTTCGAAACCCAGCTCATGAACCGTGTGACTCCTGGCAGAGTCACACAGGCGAAAGCCGGGTAACTCGCGACAGCATCGGGTTTGTGCGAACGCCCGCGATGAGAGCGCACGATTGAACCTGCAACCTCAGGATCGTCGCAACTCACACCGTGATTAGAAAACGGTAAAGCGGAGGTTAGATCTGCTGTTATGACCAGCCAAGAGCCGGCAGACGTAGCTTGCTCTACCCATGTGAAGGCGATTTGCGATCCATGCATAAGTCATCGGCGTTTGCGCACGCAATTGACGGGCGATTTTGATTTTCGATTGGTGTCTTTTTGGATGGAGAGCAAGGTCTTTTTCGCGCCAACCCAGTTGGGCCAGCGCCTTTCTCACCAGTTGCTCCGCCCGGGCGGTGTCGGGCTCTGAACGCTGACTGGCGCGCTCGCCTTGCGTCTTCGTTCCGAAGCGCGAATCCGAGGCCAGCCGATCGATCGATGGGCTGCGCGATAACCCAGGACCGGCGCTTGATGGTAAACGGTTCGATTCATTTTCGTTGCCGTTGCCGGAGAGGTTGACCGGGCTGCTGTATTGCGGTGATTCCTGTCGTAGTTCCCACAATCTAACTGCTGCGTTTATGAGACGCTTCGTCCTGTCCAAGCCAGCGTGACCGATAGGGTCTTTGTATTGATGCGAGTCTTTCACACTTATCCTAATGCCGATGTACAGAAGTCTGCACAACAACATTGGGCGATGCGTTTACATGCGGCGCGCTGCGCCGCGCAGCATCTTCAGCGCCGGAACTGCGCACCCTTCATGAAGGCGAGCTCTTCCGCGATATGATTGCGCACCCAGTCACCCGCCTGCAGACACTTCGCAGCAGCCTTCTCCACCTGGGTGACTGCATCAAAATGGACTTGCAGGTCAACGCCCGTCCATCCGTGTTTGCGCAGAGTCACGATCTCCTCGATCGCGTGCCGTTGTGCCTGCCAGTTAGCGTTCGCGAAAGCTTTTGCGATCGGCCGCTTGGGAAGATAAAGCGTGTCGGTGAAACTCAGCGCGACAAAATAGCTGGAAAGACTGCGATACCCTTGCGCGCGTTCGTGAATCAGCTGCTCCATCTCGCCCGGGATATTGACCGTGTGTCGGATCGTTTTCATAAGTAATGCTTTTGGAAACGGAGTGTGGAGCAGGCGCTGCCTCAAACTCCAGAGCAAAAATCGCGAACGCGGCCAGAAGCCGCCAGTTTATCGCAGTTGAGCGACCACAGCCGCGGCTGACATGCGGCGCGCGATTGGAAGGTCTCCGCGCTGCCGACGGCTTGCGCCATACTCTCGCCACGCGCCCGACCATCTCTGCGGAGCACACATGCCAGTCAACCCTCGCCTTCGCCTTGCGTTACGGGTTTGCCAGGGCCTTCAGCTTATCCCTTCCGGTCGTCTCTCAGCCCTCAACACTCAACGTTTAACAGTCTTGGGCGACTCCCAGCTTGACGTCGGATTACGGAACACTCAGGCTCACCACACCGTCATCGCATCTTAACTGTTGTTCTCAAGATCTGGTGTCAGAGAGAAAATGTTTTTGTTGAGAGGTCGTCCCGGGTTTTCAGATCTGAATTTACACTTATGTCGATCAGATGCGTCATCGTTATTCTGGCACTCATAACCCACCTAGACGGTCAGCCTGCTGGGGGGAAACTCATGGGCGAGTCCGAATCTGATTCGACCGCCGTCTATGAAACTGGAATGCAGTACTTTCGAGGCGGAGGACTGCCCATCGATCACAACAAAGCGTTCGAGCACTTCCGGCAGGCAGCAGACCAAGGACTACCGGAAGCTCAAGCTGAGCTCGCTCTTATTTACCGATCTAAGGGATCGTTCGACTTCCTGAACGCCGCCGATTTTCAGCAAGCAACCACTTGGGCTGAACGGGCCTTACAGGATGGCCTTCGGGAAAAGGCGAACGCGGGCACGCATTCGGCGCAGTACGAGCTCGGCCAGCTCTATTTTTCTGGATTGGGGGTCGGAAGAGACGCAGCGAGAGCCAGGGAATGGTATGAACGGGCGGCAGCCAGCGGGAACTGTGATGCCAAACGGGCTTTGGGTTTCATTTATTTGTCGGGTGACGGAGCAGAGAAAAACGTTGTCACGGCTAAGAAATACTTTGAAGAAGCGGCGTCGGCGAACGTGGCACCTGCTCAGGTGTTCCTTGGAGTGTTATATTCGGGCGGTGACGGCATCCCAAAGGATTACACTAAGGCGGTGGAATGGTTTCGGAAGGCCGCTGACCAAGGGAGCCCCGGCGCACAAGACGCGCTCGGCGTGAGGTACGAGAAAGGCCAGGGCGTTCCGCAGAGCTACGCCAAAGCAGCGGAATACTATCAACAGGCGGCCGATCGAGGGTTTTGGGCTGGGATCGACCACCTGGCGCGCCTCTACGAGGAAGGCAATGGCGTGCCCAAAGATCGCGCGAAGGCCGCGGAGTTGTACAGCAAACTGGCGGCTCGGAAATATCCAGAAGGCGAAAAGGGCTTGAAGCGGCTTCGCGCCACAGGCGGTTCGACCACAATGCCCCTTCGGCCGCCGCGATGAAGAAGGTTAAAAGGCTACACTACCAGCGTAATATCCCTTGCGGAGGATGACGATCGTCTTCCCCGTCATCCCACTTCACGCCCTTCATGCCGGCAATTCAGTACGACCACGACCGCTGTCGCGCCAGCTCTTGACATGCACCGCGCGATTGGAATTCTCGGCTGCTACAAAGCCTCAGCATACACCGCCGTCCCACTAACGAAAAACTCTTGCCTCATATTTGGTCACCCGCTGGAATCGAATGGATGACGCAAAACCAGTCGCGCCCCAGACTCGTCTTTACTCGTCCTTCATCCCTCTGCCTTCATCCTCACTCGCACCGGCGCCTCCCAGCTTGACCTCCGATCATGGAAAACTCAGGCTCAACCGACAAAGCCCATTTTCCCCGAGCTATGCAGCCTTGCGTCAGCGAAGCCAGATCCCTCTGGCGGATAGGGTTTCAATCAACATGCCTCGTTACGTAAGCCTGAAGAGTGATTGCTTGTTCCAGGTCACCTGAAATGAAATGTCAAATGTGTAACATATTAAGAGTCGCTTCTCAGGTTGCGAGAAAAGCAGGCTGTGAAAGCGCTGCGTCGGGGTTGAGATTTCGCCTTGACAGCAATGTTGCGAATTCCTAAGAACCCATAGCAGTCCAAACAAATCAGATATGAAAACATCCAATCATTCACACATCTTGGTTCTCCTCGCAGTCCTAGGGTTTGTCAGCGCGAGCGCATTGGCGGCCGATGATTCGTTCGTCGGGAAATGGAAGTTGAATCCGGATAAGAGTCAGTTCAACGGGTTAACCTACCAGATCGAAGATGCCGGCGGCGGCCAATATCGGTTCATTTTCGGGGATGACGTCGAGACGCTGACCCTCGATGGAAAAGGGCACCTGACCAAGTTTGGCGATACGTGGTCGATCAAGGCGACCGGGCCAAATAGCTGGGAATCGGTCACGAAGCGAGGCGGCAAAGTCACGAACAAGTCGAAATGGACCATCTCGGAGAACGGTCAGACCTTTACGACGGTCGACGAGAGCATGCGGCCGGATGGTTCGACGGGCAAAAGTGAAAGCACGTTGAAGCGCACGGCGGGCAATTCCGGGCTGGGCGGCACCTGGGAAAGTGTGTCGGTCAAGATTCTGTCGCCGCTGACGCTGGAGGTGGCCAGGTGGGAGGCGGACGGCTATTCACTCCTGAATCCAGCATACAAGCAGCGGCTCCACTTCAAGCTCGACGGGAAAGAGTACACACCGACCGGCCCACGTGTCCCAAAGGGAACCACCGTAAGTGCAAGCAAGAGCGGCGAGGCGATGGAGCTGACTTATAAATTAAAAGACAAGACAACCGAGACCGATCGGTTCGAAGTTTCCGCTGATGGCAAATTGCTGACCGAAACGGTAACGTATGCGGGCGTGAGCAAACCGGAGATGGATGTTTACGATCGCGAATAAGGGCTATCACCGCGGAAGCATCGCCACTCGAGTCTTAAAATCATTCCACTGTTTCTCAATTTGCGTTTGGAATGTTCTTGTCTTTCGGAATATGACCGGCAAGCCAACGACGCGATTGAGTTCATTGATCACGAACGCCTCTATCCACGGCCTCCTGACAGTGCCTTAGGGCAAGCAGGTGAGCATGAGTTGATCGAAGTTATAGGGCCGCAGGGCTGCGACATCATCAGTCATAGCCCGGCCGGCAGGGGACGATGGACCCACATCATAGGGTAACTTGCCGGAAAACCTGCTCAAGGCGGAGTCGGCGTTATCGACGGACTGCGTCGGCGGCGCGGCAAATCCAGCACAAAATCTACCAAAAAATGCTTGCCAGTGCTGAAACGAGTCGCTGAAATCGCGGCGTAGGGTGCCAGATCAGATTACCTTACACGGAGGATCCAGCTATGAGAATTACAGGAAAAGCCGACGCACTGCCGGTGCCAGACAAAAAACAGTTAGCTGCCCAGATCGAAGCAATGGGGCTTGACTCTGGCGGAGCAAAGTTCAAAGATATTGGCCCGAAAAAGCGAGATTACTGGGTAGAGTGGACAACTAACGGCGACGTGATCAACGTCTCAAGGTTGACACCTATGTGACCCGAGACGACGACTAGAGTGCCGCTACCAGTATGCACTAAGCCATCCTGCTTTACGTCGGGATAGCAATCCTCTTATTTGGCTTTCCCAGGCCGCTTTGATTGCAAAGTAGCTCCAGCTGTCGCTGGGCAGATCTCCGTTTTTGGAGGCTTCACGCCATAAAAGTCGAGAAGGCACAGAAGGCAGCTCGGCTCGTCACCGAGTTACCTAGAGTTCCAGACCCTTACCGGCAAATACAGTGACCTTGTATTTGTTACCATCGCGAGCAGTCAACTCGCATCGATAGGCTGTTTGGTTAATTACTGTACCAAGAAAGAATTCCCCCACCTCGTATTTCTTGGCTTTAAGCGCCTTTTCGATTTCCGCCTTCAGCCTGTCGTAAGTCGGGCCGGGTTTTAAGTCTCCTCCTGTAATGCTTACCGTCATAGTTTATCCTCCTTTTTCATATTCGAGCCTGATTGGTCGACACCAGGTACTGTAACACGCACATAGGGCCTCAATGGTTCCAGGGATATGATATTCGTGCTGCCAGTATTGAGACTTATTCGCGGAGCTGGGTAATTAAGCTTTGTGGGTTTCATTCCGCGGAAGCGGGTTTCTTGTCCTCGGCAGCGGGCTTGCCTCCGGAGCTGGCGGCGCCCTCGGGCGGTTGAATTCCTGCCCCTGCTTTCAACATTGCAGCGCCGGCGCCGGGGAGCAGGAATTCTGCAACGGCGGCCTGGGCAATCTGACTGTTGGCTGCATCAGAAAACAGTTTCTCAACAGTCTCAAGAACCTTGATTTGGAGCTGAACGGATCGCTCACCAGCCGCGGTGGCACCCTCGCCGCTGATCGTCGCGAGCTTCTCCTGCAACGACATCATCTGGGACAGGCCACCCATGTCGCGGAACATGTCTCCCTTGCCCACTCCTTCGATGATTTTGTCGATATGCGAAATATCGGCAAGTTTCTTGGAGCGGAGTTGCGCGAGGCTCGAAGAGAAGTCTTGTCCGGTCAGGTCCATCTCCTTTGCGCGATCTCGCGACCCGAGCTCCGCGATCTTTGGCGGGAGAATCGGGATCATAGCCTCGCTCCATTTTCCGAACCTGGCTTCGTTCTTCGGCTCCGCCGCCTCGCCCTTGCCGAGCACCGCCTCGGCAAACACACCCGACGTAGGCAACGCAACGACCAGGCCTGCACTCTTATCGGCCTTTGGATCTTGCTTCAGGTACGTTTTCTCGAATTCTTTGCGCGCAGTCACGCCTTCATCAGAGCGCGAAAATCCCCAACGAAACGCCAGGTAGTTTCCAAATATGCCGATCGGAGTAGGATCGATTAGCGTCGAGACAGGCTGCCCTTGGATTTGATAGCCCTGCAGAGCTCTGTATATCCGGTAGGAGTTCATTCGTAGCCAGAGTTGCTGACTCAGGAACAAGCGATCCGAATTCAACAGTTTGCCCAGGGTTACCGGCGCGAGCGCCGCTCTCTTTTGCTCATTCTCAATTAGTTCAGCGATGATCTTGAGCGCATTCGGATGGCCAATTGGCGGAAGAACGCCCAAGGCTTTGGATACGTTGTCATACTGGGAGACGGCATAGGTCAATCCGTTGCGAGAGTTTGAGTCCGCAGGGTAAGTTCTCACCAACGGATCAAGAATCCTGAAGCTTGTTGCGGCGGCCTGGGCACAGAACAACCTCTCGATGTTATCTTTAATCGTCTTCTGGCGATCCGCCTCATCTGTGTCGTCCTTCTTTGGATCGAATTTCCCGATCCGCTGAAGGAGGTCTAGTGCTCCCAGTTCCTTGAAAATACCAGTCAGGGCGGCGCGATGCCTTTCAATAACCTCGCGGTTTTCGAAGTCCAGGGGTACCAGAGGAACGAAGAGACATCGTTCCCATCCCACCAGCTCGGTCCTGACTTCGTAGGTTTGTAACACCTCGAAATATTCAATATTGAGCGTGTGCCGGCGATTGTAGTTGGCCAGGACTCGGGTGCTTAGCGTCTCCGCCTCTTGCTCTGACACCTCGCGGACTACCGCCTGGCGTCGTGAGCGCAGCGCCTGCGACTTCTCTGCCGTGCGCTCCGAAAGGGCCGTGTTCGCGGAGGCTTCCAATTCCCGGGTCCCACGGCTGAATTGCGCTGTCAGAGCACTGCTCGCGGTTGCGGATGCCGATGCGGACCCGCTGGCGAACAGTGTGCTCATGGAAACACCAGCCTGCGCACTGGCTGCAGCTGCCAAACTCGTCGACCCGCCATATTGCGCTTCTCTGGCAACGCCCGTCTGGATCTGATTGACAGCGCGGGCCTGATCGATTTCCGAACTAACTTGGTCCATCTGCTCTGTCTTCTCCTCGCTAGTGCCGCGGGTCTTGCGCCGCCAATCGACAACCGCCACTTGCGTGACTTCGCCCGGCGCGAGGCAGACAGACTGCAACAGGTTGCCAAGGGCAAGGCCCTTCTGAACCCAGGCCTGCCGATGAACCGTGAGAACGCCAACAGCTGGTTTCGTCTCAGCCTCTGGGAGCTTGGCATCGAAAGGGTCAATTGGCTGGTCGAGTTCTCTAAACGATTGGTTAAGTGCGTCATAGCTCGAACCGCCTAGCAGGATCAGGCTGGAGAGAGTAAGAGAGGATTGGCTCTTCGGCGTGAACGGGTCTTCCAGCGTAAATGTGATCCCTTTAATGGCAGTTAGTTTGTCCGTAACCTGGGAGGCGACCAAGTCCGCCACGTTTACCCGCGTCGCTCGAAAAGAGTTTTGGCCCCGATCTATCTCGAACCGTAGCTTTTTTTTGGCAGGGTCGTAATTGGTCTTAGGCTTCTCGGCGGTGGCAATTTGAACCTCGGTTACTTTCTCTTCCTTGCTAGTTATTGATATATCCAGTGAAAAGTTACCGGTGTTTATGTAGTTGAAGAGAATGTCAGTATGCGCGGTATCGTTTAAGTCACCCTTATAGGCGAAAAAGGAGCCAGGCGACCCGGAAAAACTCACGGTGGCACCTAGATTACCGGTGGTGTCACGAGCCACGTTTCCTCCAGTCGCGGTCCACCGATCAGCTTTCGACACCTCCAGCACCACGGATGGCGGGACGCCTCCGCCTATTGTTTCTAGAATAAAAAGCGAGCGGTAGATCGCCGGCTCGGCGACAGGAATCCCACCCATTTGAGGCTGGAGATAGCGAGGCGTCTGAACCGCCGGGGCGACAGGCGCGGATCCCGGAGTGCTGGCGACGGTTGAATCGGTAACCGTTTTGCTATCCGGCCCAGCTGTCAGTGACACGTCAACGCGCAAGCTCCTTAAGTAAAGGCGTCCTTGGACAGTGCACCGGAAGACGCCGAGTGCAGTCAATTCATCCTCGGCTACTCCTTCTACTATACCGGCCAAATCAAGGCTTGTCGTGCGCCACGCGGGTCTCTGGCCTGCCGGCACTATGATAGCCTTCGAGGCGTCCGTGCTGGGGCGCGGTCTCTCCCCCTCATCGCTGGTAATGTTGACCCACTCAACAGTTTCGCCCTCGCTGACTACGCCAATGTCTATGGAGAATTTTGTATTAAGGTCTTTCACGACCTCATAATGGTCGACGCTCAAGGCACGGCCCACCTTGGGTAATTTCGGGTTATAGGTGAAGGTTTCCCGCCCATCCGCAGAGTCGAAGACAAGTCCGCCTTCTCCGGACTCGTTCCGGGTTACTTTTCCGCCCTTGCCTTGCGTAGACCATAACGTTGGATCGTCGCAATTGATGTAAATTTCCTGCACAGAGTGCGGTTCGGCATCCGTGCTCGCTTTTCCATTCGGCTTAGGGGTCACTTTCTCTTTTGAATTGGCTACTACGTTATCGTCTGGCATGACAGTTCCTGGTTGAAGTCTAAATGCTGCGTTGCCGCTGAGACTCTCTGGTATCTTAGGTCAAATGTGACTGTGACACCTTGTGGGTGGTGATAGACCTCCGCATAAGAACAATTGCACCTCGGGCTCGGACGATGTTTTATGGGAATACTCATTAATCCCGAGACTTCCTTCTGACTCATGGGCGGGCGTCCTTTCGCAGAACGGTCAATCTGCGGCGTCATGGTTGGAGCATGAGATCGCCTACAGCCGTTCGTCAACAAAGTTTTCTTTTGTCTAAACTACACGCAGTCAACCCCTTCCCGAAGATGCAAACATTTGAGTTCGCGACGCCTCCCCCTAGAGCGCAAAAGCAACCGGGGCAACGCGTCAACATGAGGCAAGCGCACAGCTTGGTCCGATCATGAATCGCATCGAAGTTGCTATCGTCCCCTCTTCGGTTTCCTCTCGCTTTGGCGACATCTGGCTGTGTCTAAGCATTTTGACACCTCGCTACTGAGGCAAAGCAATATTCAGATGCGAATTCACGGACCCCCCGCAAAGCAGCTAAGGCTCTTGCCAGCTTATCACTATCTCTGCGGTTGAAGACTACCGACCCAGGTAGCGCACAACGCCCATATCAAAGGTGCTGCCATTGAATACGCCGCCGCTGAGCAGGATCTTGCCGTCCCGCTGCACGGCTATGCCGTAACCGAGTTCCTCGTTACCGAGGTCGGTCGTGACCACGCCACCGACACCGAAGCCTTGATCTAGCTGCCCGGCGCTGGTGTAACGCGCGACTCCAAAATCGAAGACCGGATATTCACCGGTCCGGCCGCCGACGACGAGTTTCCCATCGCGTTGAAGCGCGATGGCGTAGGCAATGTCATCGCTGTTGTTGCCGGCAAAGTTGGTTGTGACGGCGCCTCCGGCTCCGAAGGTCTGGTCGAGTGTGCCATTTGAGTTATAACAGGCCAAAGTGAAATCGTGGTCCGTTCTCGTATCGGAGTAACCGGCCAGGACGATTCTGCCGTCGCGCTGCAGAACAACACCCAAAGCAAATGCACTGCCGCTGCCTATTCTGGTTGTAACCAGTCCCGCGTTTCCGAAAGAGGTGTCCAAACTGCCATCGACATTATAGCGGGCGAGAGCAAAGGCGTTGGGAGTGGCTTCGTTCACGTATGTCCCGGCAACAACGAGCTTGCTGTCAGCTTGCAGGATGGCGCCGAAAGCAGTCGATCCGGTGTTAAAGACACCGGGAAAGTGAGTCGTGACCTTGCCACCATTGCCGTAGGACTGATCGATGGTGCCGTTGGCGTTATAGCGGGCGATGGCGAAGTCATTGAGCGCGCTATAAGATCCTGCGCCGCTGGACCCGACGACAATGATCTTGCCATCGCTTTGCAGGACCACATCGTTTCCTTCCGCGCTGGGGTCTCCAAAAGTAGTTTGGATGCTGCCGTGATTGCCAAAGGTCTGGTCCAGGCTGCCGTCCGCGTTAAAGCGTCCAAGAATAAAGGCGAGCGTGAAGTTATTATGGATGACGGAGCCGGCAGTCACAATCTTGCCATCCGGTTGCAGCGCGATCGCCTGCGCGCCGTCTCCGCCGGAATCAAGCGCGGCGGTCGTCTTACCGCCGGTGCCAAAAGTTCGATCAAGCCTGCCATTAGTGTTATAGCGCGCCAAAGCGGCGTGAAAAACGGGATAGGTACCGCTTTGGCCGCCGACAACGATCCTGCCATCGGGTTGAACTTTGACGGCAAAACCATATTCATCGGTGCGCGCAAAATCCGTCTGCGCCAGGCCACCGCGGCCGAACGCAGGATCAAGATCACCTGCAGCCGCTTGCACTTGGATCGGAACAACAAGCGACAGTGTCGAGCTAATGATGGCAATAAGAGTCAAGGGAAGATGATCTGTTTTCATAGGGTTGTTAGATTCGCACTCGAAGAAGTCATCGAAAGCAGATTGCCGGATGCGCTTTCTTCTGACAGTCCAACTTCGTAACAATCCCGTTACGTTCCGGCAGCGATTCTCATCGGCGGCGACAAACCTTGGCTTCTTAGCCTTTTCCTTCGTATAACTACGAAGGTCGGCAAGGCGGGGATGAGGGATAAGGGATGACGTTAACCCGCCAGGGAGAAAACCGACCTTATTCGAGCCTTCCTCATTTGCCGTGCCTGACAACTAGTCGCACGCCGTCTTTGTCCAGAGCGCCGGGACTGGGTTACCGTTGGTGGGGATAGGGCTCGACGAGGAGCCTACGATCGTGCCGCAGCGATTGATTCCGGTCGGGCCCGAGAACGGGGGCTTGTCCGGCGCAAGGTCTGGAAGGACCTCTCTCGTTCCGCGAATCCGGGTTAACCCAAGGACCCCTCCGGTTATAACGCGCAAGCCGATCACGCGGCCGAGATCATTGATCGCCAACGCCTGAGAGTTACCGCCCATCTCAAGCGAGCGCATGCCGGTGGCAGGCTTCCACATGAAGGCGGTGGGAGGAAGTGGCGAAGGTCGGTCGGAGACTCCGACAATGGCGAGATGATCGTTTACACCGAAGGCCTGGCTTCCCGGGCCGCCGAGCGTCTGGAGATCGACCTGCGTGCCGTCGTGCTGCCAGAGCCAGGCGTGCGAGGCGGATCCACCGGCAGGAAAGACCCACCCCACAACATCGCCTGCATCGTTGATGGCGAGTGCTTCACTAATGGCTCCCGATGGATTGAGATCGGTCAGCGATCCCGACGCGTCCCACTTCACCGCGTGGAGCACGCCGGCTGCGTCGAAGGCCCAGCCGGCCGTCGTCCCGTCGGCGTTGATCGCCTCCGCCAGGCTGGCGTTGCCTCCGAGGTCGGCCAGCGCCTGCATGCCGGTGTCGGAATTCCAAATGAAGGCTCGAGAGCTAAGGAAGTCGTTCGTGAAAGCGAATCCGACGATCGTGCCGTCCTGGTTAATGCCGTTCGCCAGGGCAGAGGGAAAACCGGGGAGCGTGCCGAGAAGAGTGAGTTGGTTATCGGCGCTCCAGCTTACGGCTGTCGATCCATTGTTGGTTGTATACCAACCGGCGGAAACACCGTCGTCGTTGATTGCGCTAGCCTGGCCGGAGAACGCGTTGTGCGGGATGGTAAGCGCTTGCGCAGTGTAGGTGTCGTCGGCGCGGGCAGCTAACGTTCCAAGGCAAAGCGATGCGAGCAAGGCCGCTAACAGGAAGCGTCTCGTTAGGCGGCCAGTCAGCGGAAGAAGTTCATAAAGATGTCTCATGGGCCGGATTTATTGCCGAGGATTGATGAGGTCTCAAGCAGTCGGTAGTAACAGAACGGTTACTTGAGGTTCCGGAAAAGTTCCCGCGCTCATCTCAAGCTCCGCCACGGAGAGCTATAATAATCGTGCCAGGTGATTGCTTCCCCGGATCGAAACGCAATTTGCGGGCATGCCGGTATCGCGAAGAAAAATTGTCCGTCGCTCAGGGCCTTACGTGGATGTCTCCAGCTTCGGTGAGACACGCGAGGAAGCGTTAAAGAGCCTGCGTGAGGTGGTGGAGCTGTATTCGAAGATGCGCATGTAGAGCCTTTCTCTATCGAGAAGGCGGAGATTAGGCAGGAATTGATTCAGGCCGACTGATGGCTTCAGCTTCGTTGCAGCGAGGAAGCCATGAAATATCGGGCGCGCAGCGATTGCCCCGCATCCAAAACGAGAGACTCCAATCCGGACTGCGTCCAAAGGATTTTGGTTTTTGAAGATTTTCGTAACGGCTACACCTTTTACCTGGCAATGCGAATGTCGCCGCCGGTGAGGTTGCCTCCGGCGGAATAACCGGTATTCACACTTACAAGCAAGGTGTCAGGTTGCCCCGTGCTACTTTTATCGGTAACGCGGACGGTGAACTTGACCGCAGTGCCATTGTCCAGCCGGGCGTTGCCGCCGAAACTGGCGGCGTTGCTGCCGTTGATCGTAAGGGTCTTGATCTTGCCGTTATTGATAGCGAGACCGGCCGCGGGGTCGGCATAACTGAAGGACCCAGTGATGCTATCTCCTGATTGCGTCGCGTGAAACTTAAAGGTGGCTGTGTCGCCCTCGCCGTTGATGGAGCCGCGGCCATTCACTTTCGCGGTGGTGGAAATGCCTGGCTCGTAGAGTTCCGTCGTACCGATGACATTAACCATACTGTCAAAGCCACCAGCCGCAATCACCTCGCCATCGGGTAGCAACGTGGCGGTGTGCCAGTAACGTCCCGTGCTGAGACTGCCAGTAACACTCCAGGTTCCGCTCGCCGGGTCGTATAATTCGGCGGTGGCGGAAGCGGCGATATTACTATCGAGTCCTCCGGCGACGAGCACCTGTCCGTTAGATAATAAGTTAGCCGTGTGGAGATAACGCGCGTTGCTCAGGCTATCGGTAACACTCCAGGTTCGGCTCGTCGGATCATATAACTCCGCGTCGGGCAGCGCGCCGCCATCAAAGCCGCCGGCGACCAATACCTGACCGTTTGGCAGCCCGGTCGCCGTGTGCTGTGAGCGGGCAACGTTCAGGTCACCGGTGTCACTCCAGGTCCCGCTGGCTGGATCGTATAACTCGGAACTGGTAAGAGTATTGAAGTTACTGTCGAAGCCGCCCGCGACCAGCACCTTCGCATCGGGAAGCAACGTGCCGGTGAAATTACTGCGTGCAATCGCAAGACTGCCGGTGACTGTCCAGCTACCGCTCGCCGGGTCATAGAGTTCCGCAGTTGCGGTAAAGCCGACGTTATCGAGCCCTCCGGCCACCAACAGCCTGCCGTCGGCGAGGAATATCGCGATGTGAAGGTAACGTCCGGTATGAAGACTGCCCGTGGTCGTCCAGGTGGCGCTCGCCGCGTTGTACAGCTCCGCAGTCGTCGAAGGATTGCCGATATTATCCACGCCTCCGACGACGAGGACCAGGCCGTTCGGAAGTATAGTCGCCGAGGCGTTCCGTCGCGCGGTATGGAGACTGCCCGTGAGCGCCCAGTTCCCAGTGGCGGGGTCGTACACTTCCGCGCTCCCGATCACGACGAAATTGCGATTCTCGCCTCCTACCACCAGCGCCTGGCCAGTGGGCAATAGCGCCGCCGACTGATCGGTCCTGGCCACGTTGAGAGGACCGGTTGTGGTCCATTGCAAAGGCGCAGAGCTCGCGCGGAGCGAGACCAGTCCCGCGGCGGCCATCAGCAAAGTAAAGCGCCCGAGATGTGCGACGAATGTTTTCATTGAATAAGAGTGAACGTGTTTAGCCAGATTGCTCATAAGAATGCTTTTGAGGGATCGATGCTATTTAAGAAGATTCAACCTTTAAATAGATGGTCGCCGTTTCCCCGGGGCAACCGAGGACGGGAAATCACAAAAGATCGTCGCGGTAGAGGTAAAACTCAGCCCCCAGCCTTTCTTTCCCATAACTCAGTCAGATGGGCCCAGGCTGTTACAGCTGACTCCATATCCTGCACCGCAACCCATTCGAGCGACCCATGCGCGTTGTGCTCGCCGCAGAACAGGTTCGGGGTCGGCAGGTCGAGCTCGGTAAGACAACGCGCCGCCCAACCATTTAAGGCCCGACGAATAGCGGGGAAGATGATTAGTGTACTCAGGACACTGGTGAAACAGAGTTTCGGAGACAAGTGCGTTCCCAAACCGGGAGTTTGGGAGCCAGGAGTACAGCCTGTACTCGTTAGGCAGATGGATGGCGAAGGCCGCCCTGAACGGAACGTCTGCAAGAATTCAGAACCTTTGCCGGTCGAATTCAATTTGATAGGTGTTTGCGATCCCGGTTTTTCCCCAATGGTTATAAAGCGTAATCAGGCGCTGTAACGCGAGCCGGGTCCGAGGGTTCGTCGCCCCCTGCGAGGATTTTAGGCTTTGGTAGCTTTGGAGTAAGAGCGGCCTGGCTTCGTCGTGCCGTCCTTCAGTCGTTAGGCATTCGCCCAGGGCGCCATTGGCCAGAGCCACCCAGAAATGGTCTTTCGGCAGCGACTCGCTGCGCAGCTTAACGGCTTCCCGTAAGAAGGTTTCGCCCTCATTCGGTCGACCGGTCTTATTTAGACTCAGGCCCTGGATGATGAGCGCGGTAGGATAGTTGTCATAGTGCGTGCCGAAGCTCTGCCGGTATAAGTCGAGAGTCCTGCTCACTTTTTCGAGGCTCTCGGCGAACCGCCCTTCCTCATAAAGCAAAGCGGCTTGATTCCTCAGGTTATCGGCCAGCCACAAATGTGACGGAGAAACACGCCTGTGGAAGATCGTCTCGGCTTCGCGCAACGCGGCGCCGGCCTCGGCAAAATGTTGCTCATCTGTGAGAAGTCCACCGAGCACGGTCAAGGAAAAGCCGAAGCCCGGCGTACTGTCCTGTCCTGACCAGCGGTCCTCGGCCACTGCGTCCTGCGCTGTTCGCAAGGCCTCTTCAAGTTTCCCCTGATCGGCGAGTGTCGAGGCGAGCGTGCTTTGCGTAACTCCGACAAGATAACGACCTTCTTTTGGTATTTCGGGGATGAGCGAAAGGCTCTCACGGAAGAGTAGTTCGGCCTGATGAGAATCTCCCTGGGTGCGGCGCAGGTAGGCAAAGTTGTTTAGTCCGTCAGCCAGGACTTCGGCTTTAATCTTCTCCTTTTGCTGCTCCACGCGCATTGTGGGCAGGATTTGGCGATATAGCTTTTCGGATTCCGCCATCTTACCGTTACTGAAAAGGATTCTGGCGCGAGTGGCGGCCGCGACCAGTGTTTTGGGGTGATCCTTGCCGTAAAGCTTCGTAACCAGGGCAAGGCATTTCTGGATATGCTCATCGGCTAACTGTCTCTTACCCTGGCCGGCATAGCTAGTTGCCACTATCCTCTCCAGGTCGGCTCTGACTTCAGGCTCATCGGCGAAGGCACCGCTCTCCAGTCGCTTGACGGCATCATCCATGACTTCTGTTACCGTTCTTGGATGAGAGTTATCCGCTGCCGCTGCTAACTGCGGATTCGCGTAATTGAGCATCTGATCGAGAAAGCTATTGATACTTTCAGCGCGGGCTCTTGCTTCCCGGGTGGCGCGCGCTTCCCATTCGGTCGTGATAACCGCTCCCGCCAAGGCCACCAATATGAGAGCGGCGGCGCCGACCGCGATTCGATTGCGGCGAATGAATGTAGCAGTGCGATAACTCCACGTGTCTTTTCGCGCAATAACTGGCAGGCCAACAAGGTGTCGCCGAATATCTTCGGAAAATTGCGCTGCTGATTCGTACCGGCGTTGCGGTTCCTTGCGCATCGCCTTTAAGACGATGTTATCGAGGTCGCCACGCAACAAACGCGAATTGTGACTCGTAATTGGGGATCGGGAGCTGGAGTTCGATCTCAGAAGCGCGCTACTCGGAGAAACAGGTTCCTGTTCGGTGATAGCTCGTGTCAGCTCCTCGGGCCGATTTGTCTTCGTCCGATAGGGACTTTGCTCGGTGAGCAACTCATAAAGGAGGACGCCGAGGCTATACACGTCGCTCGCTGTGGTCATGGCTTCGCCGCGCACCTGCTCCGGACTGGCGTATTCTGGCGTCATCGCACCGGCGAAGGTCACGGTCTGCTCTTCGCCTAAGGAGCCAGCGGGATCGAGCAGTTTGGCTATCCCGAAATCGAGCAAAACAGGTTCGCCTTCTCTCGTGACCCGAATGTTGCCTGGTTTAATATCGCGGTGGATGACGAGATGCTGGTGGGCGTAGGCGACAGCGCCGCAGACCTTCCGAAACAGCGCGAGCCGTTGAGAAATCAATAACTGATGTTCCTGACAATAATGATCGAGTCGCGTGCCCTCGATATATTCCATGACGAGGTAAGGAACGCCCTTCGCGGTGACTGCGGCGCCGTAAAGGCGCGCGATGTTTGGATGATTGAGGCTGGCAAGAATCTGTCCCTCAAGCTGGAAGCGGCGAGTAAGTTCGCCGGTGTGCAAACCTTGCCTAACGAGTTTAAGTGCTACCTGTCGCCGCAGTTGTCGATCGCGCGCGAGATAAACCGCTCCCATTCCGCCGCTGCCGATGAGCGAGAGAACTTCGTAATTATCGATTGCTTCGATTGCTTCCAGAGTTTCATCGCGGAAGAAGCTTTCAGCCACCAGTCGAAGCGCCGGCTTCTCGATAAATCGGCGCGCACGCTCGCGGTGACTTAACAAAGCTTCGACCTTCGTCCGCATCGCAGGATCGGATCGGCAAACCTCATCAAGGAAAGCCGGCCAGTCTTCAGGGCCATGTTCAAGGGCCGCCTTGACCAGCTCCCCGAGTCGCTCTGCGCCTTCGTTAGGCAATGGCGTCTCTTGCCGTGAGCTCATTACAAAGCCAGAGCTTGGCAAACGTCCAATCGCGAGAGACTGTCTTGATAGAAACATCCAGTGCGTCCGCGATCTCGCTTGCGTTTAGCCCGCCAAAAAATTTTAGTTCGACGACTTCGCTCTCCCGCGGATAAGTGCTGGCAAAGCTTTGCAAGGCCTCATCGAGTTCCACTAAATCCGGGCCCTGCTCCTGGGATAACTCTTTTGTCTCATCGAGATAAATCTTTTGCAGTTTCCCTCCACGTTTCTCCGCCCGATGCGCTCGTGCGTGTTCGACCAGAACACGCCGCATGGCCCGCGCCGCGATGGTCCGGAAATGAATGCTGTTCTTCCAGCTGATTGCATCCTGATCGACAAGCTTTAAGTACGCTTCGTGCACGAGAGCTGTGGCCCCCAGGGTATGATCGGGCCGTTCGTTGCGTAAATATGCCGCGCCCAAACGACGCAGTTCTTCGTAAACCAACGGCATCAAGCGCGCCGGTGCATCTTTATCGCCCTCATTCCACTCCCTCAGGATCTGAGTGGCGTCTGATTTGTTCGCCGTGTTCACCGGGCATTTCTCGTCCCTGGGCAGGGTCCGCGATTGCAGCAGAAAATTATTTCAAAAGCAATGTCCTTTTTTGCCCGCCAATTTCGCCATTGTGTGAGTGAAAGGCTCAAAACCAAAACGACGAGGCAGGAATGTCATGCAACCATCAAATCACCGAACAGCTCCACTTACTCCCACACTCCGGTCGCCATTGCGACGCGGTGTCTTTCTAACTCCCTTAGTTCTCGCGCTGGCATGGCTGGCGCTTTCACCGCTGGCGCGAGCGCAATGTAACGATGGCTGCGACACCACCCACGGCAACACATTTCAGGGTGTGTTCGCGCTCGGTGCGAACACCACTGGTTCGGCCAACACGGCCTTCGGTGATACCGCACTCAACTTCAACACGACCGGTTTCGATAATACCGCCGTCGGTTTCGATGCGCTGCAAGTAAACAAAACCGGGACCGACAACACAGCCACCGGTTTTGGAGCGCTCTTTAAGAACACAGCCAGCGGCAACACGGCCTTCGGGGGTTCTGCCCTTGAATTCAACACGACCGGTAGCTTGAATACCGCCACCGGCCAGGGTGCGCTCAATAAAAACACGACCGGTAGCGAGAACACGGCCGACGGTCAGGGTGCGCTCGCTGGCAGCACAACCGCGAGCGACAACACCGCCACCGGTTTCAGTGCGCTCAAAGCCGACACAACGGGCCCTAACAACACCGCGAACGGCTTTCAAGCGCTCAATAAGAACACAACCGGTGGCAGCAACACCGCCTGCGGCTGGAATGCCCTCTCTGCCAACACTACCGGAAGCAGTAATATCGCGATCGGTGTCTCGGCCGGCTCCGGACTTACCACCGGGAGCAATAATATTGACATAGCCGCGGTCGGAGGTGCCGCTGAATCTAATACAACCCGCCTCGGCAAGTTTGGAGTGCAAAAGAATGCTTACATTATCGGGGTTAGCGGCGTGACAGTTGCGGGTGGCGTTGGAGTAATTATCGATACTAGTGGTCACCTCGGCACGGTTGTTTCATCGGCTCGCTACAAGGATAACATTCAACCCATGGATAGAGCGAGCGAAGCGATTCTCGCCTTGCAACCAGTGACCTTTCACTACAAGAAGGATCTCGACCCGCAAGGCATCCCGCAATTTGGTCTCGTCGCCGAAGAGGTGGAAAAGGTCGATCCCAAACTTGTCGCCCATGATGACAAAGGCAAGCCGTACTCTGTCCGTTACGAAGCTGTGAACGCGATGTTACTCAACGAGTTCCTCAAAGACCATCGTAAGGTCGAGGAACAGGAACGACAGATTCGGGAACAGGAAGCAGCTATCAACCGGTTAGACTCAACCGTGGCGAAGCAAGAAGACTTGCGTTCAACGATTGCCGAACAGGAGAAGGAAATCAAGGCGCTCACTACAGGTTTGCAGAAAGTAACTAACCAGCTCGAGCTTGCGAAACCCGCCGCCCGAGTACTCGCGAGCAATCAATAGGAGAGGCGGACAGAACCTGCCGCCACGCCGAGAAGACTTGAGGTTGGTCTGTAAGGCATCATTCGGAGCTGTTACCTTACATCGTTATTCCTGCTGGGAGGAAAATTGAACTTCGCCTTACGCTCCTCGTAACCATGTTTCCCAAACGGGAGTTTTGGAACGAGGAGAACTCACGAGGGGGAGTCATGCCAAACTCGATTTAGCCTTTTCTTTCCCATAACTCAGCCAGGCGGGCGCAGGCGGTTACGGCTGACTCCATGTCCTGGACCGCGACCCATTCGAGCGGACCATGCGCGTTGTGTTCACCGCAGAACAGGTTGGGGGTGGGAAGTCCTAGCTCGGTAAGGCGCGAGCCGTCTGTGCCGCCGCGCACGACGTGGTCATAAGGTTTGAGTCCCGCGGTCGCGAAGGCTTCGCGAGCCAACTCAACCGGGCGCATGTCCTTGCGCAACCAGTAAGCCATGTTGCGATATTGTTTGCGGATCTTGCAGCGGATGCGGGCCCGCGGCTCGGTGGCTTGTAACCCCCGACAAAGGCCCTGCAAAATCTTGCCCTTCTCCGTCAACCCCTTTAACTCGAAGTCGCGCAGGATGAATTTCACGATCGCCCGCTCCGTCCGGCCCTCCACATTGGTCGGGTGAATGAAGCCCTCTCTCCCTTCGGTTGTCTCCGGCGCGCAGCGTTCGCGCGGCAAAGCGGCGAGAAGTTTGCCTGCGAGATAGGCCGCATTCACCATCCCTTTGGCCCGCGCCTCCATGGGATGAGTGGTGATGCCGTCGATGATGACTTCGGCCGCATCTCCGGAAAAGGTTTCCCAGCAAATCTCTCCCGGCGCACCGCCATCCAGAGTGTAAGCCACATCCGCTCCAAGCATTCGCAGATCGAGTTTGTCCACGCCCCGGCCGATCTCTTCGTCGGGAGTGAAACAGACTCGAATCAATCCGTGCTTGCGCTTCTTATCCTGGAGCAGTCTCTCGACCAAAGTCATGACCACGGCCACACCTGACTTATCGTCGGAGCCGAGCAAGGTGGTGCCGCTGGCGGTAACTATGTCTTTGCCCAGGGCGGTTCGTAGCTCCGGCGATGTCGCTGGATCCAGAGTTAGAGCAGGGTTATCCGGGAACTTGATAACTTTGCCGTCGTACTTGCGATGAAGGATGGGTTTCACATCTTTGCCGGAGCAATCCGGCGCTGTGTCCACGTGGGCGAGAAAGCACACGGTCGGGACGCGAGCTTTGCGCGTGTTGGCGGGTATACTGGCGATGACATAACCATGTTTCGTCATCTGCACGTCCGCTGCTCCCAATTCACTCAGTTCCTGCTTCAGCAGTTCCAACAGCACCAATTGGCCTGGCGTGCTCGGAAATGTGGTGCTGTTCTCGTCCGACTGCGTATCGAGTCGGACGTAGCGCAGGAATCGTGAGAGAAGATTGTCGCTCATGCCCGGACTCTCCACGCCGAGCATGAACGC
>DASXOB010000009.1:0-4238 GCA_036494545.1 Chthoniobacterales bacterium | reverse complement strand
TCGGGAGAAAGCGAATCAATCGAAGCCCAGGCTTACGCACGATCCCAGTGTGTCCCAAACTCGCAAAGTGATAGAGAGCGTTCCCGGCGGGAATCGAACCCACATTTAAGGTTTAGGAAACCCTTGTTCTATCCGTTGAACTACGGGAACGATGACTCGCAAAGAATAAACGGCTTGATTTGCAATGGGCAAGAGCGGCGGTTTAATGCGTAGTGGTTTTGCGCTCGACTATCGGCAGTTGAGTCGCAATTATTTCGAGAGCTCCCCGTTTCGCCAGTTAATATGCCCCCCGAGCTAAAAAAAGAGATCGAGCTGGAAATTGGGCACGTTCTCTTTATCGACATTGTCGCTTACTCCAAGCTCTCCGTTAACGAGCAACACGCGAGAATTGAGGAACTCAACGAGATTGTTCGTTCATCCGAGCAATTCCGAAAGGCTGAAGCGGCAAACCGAATTTTAAAGATACCAACCGGAGATGGCATGGCGCTGGTCTTTTATACCAATCCGGAAGCGCCTGCGCAATGCGCGGTGGAGATCAGCCGCGCGCTCAAAGAACATTCTGGCTTGCACCTTCGGATGGGAATCCACAGCGGACCAGTCAGCGGGGTTGTCGATTTAAATGATAGGGCCAGTCTCGCGGGCCCCGGGATCAACATGGCACAACGGGTGATGGATTGTGGCGATGCTGGCCACATTCTTCTTTCCAAACGCGCCGCTGAAGACCTGGAGGAATACAAGCAGTGGCGACCGCTGCTGCACGATCTTGGTTCGTGCGAAGTGAAGCATGGTGTGCGCGTCTCGGTCGTAAACCTTTACACCGGTCAAGTAGGCACTTCGAAGCTGCCGCGGAAATTCGAGACCTTGCGGAAACGCCAGACGCGTCTGCGCTGGGCGGCAGTGACGGCAGTGTTGCTCATGATCGCGGCAATTGTCGGCGGTATTATAATGTTTTCCCGCAATCGCGTCGGATCGACGCTGGCTGCGCCCGAAAAAAGCATTGCCGTGCTTCCGTTCGAAAACAGGAGCGAAGACGAAGCCAACGCCTATTTTGCCGACGGCATCCAGGACGAAATCCTGACGCGCTTATCCAAGATCGCTGATCTGAAAGTTATCTCGCGCACGTCGACGCAACATTACAAGAGCGCGCCGGCAAACCTGCCTGAAATCGCCAGACAACTTGGCGTTGCGCACATTGTTGAAGGCAGTGTGCAGAAGAGCGGCAGCGCCGTGCGGGTGAACGTGCAGCTAATCAAAGCAGCCAATGATTCCCATATTTGGGCCGATACCTTTGATCGTAAACTCACCGACATCTTGTCGGTTGAGAGTGACATCGCAAAAGCCATCGCCGATCAATTGCAAGCGAAACTCACCGGTCGTGAAGAGCAGGTCATCGCGGCCAAGCCGACAAACAATCCCGAGGCCTATGATGCCTATTTGCGCGGGCTTGCTTACACACTGAAGACTCTCCCGACGCCCGTGAACGCCCTTGCTGCACAAAAATATCTTAGGGAGGCAGTGAGGTTAGATCCGAATTTCGCGCTGGCTTGGGCGCTGTTGTCAATCGTTGATTCGCGCAACTACGCTACCCAAAGTCTTCAACCAACCACCGCTCTTCGTGAGGAGGCGCGACAGGCAGCCGAAACTGCGCTCATCCTTCAGCCCAATCTCGGCGAGGCTGTGTTAGCCAAAGGAACTTATCACTACTCCTGTCTAAGAGATTACAACACCGCCGTGCGTTACTTCGAGCAAGCACATCAGCTATTACCGAATAGCAGCTCGATTCCCGAATGGCAGGCTTATCTTGCACGCAGGCGAGGTGAGTGGGATCGGAGCGAAGCGTACTTTATCGAAGCCGAGCGGCTCGACCCGAGGAATGTTAGTCTTCTCTTCCAGCACGCGATTAACGATATCTGTCATCGTGATTTCCGGAAAGCGCAGCAAAAGTTTGATAAAGCTCTCGATATTACGCCGGATGACTTAAATATTCTGGTGCAAAAGGCTAGTATCGCACAGGCGGAGGGAGACCTGCCGCGTGCTTCGGCGCTCCTCACGCAACTCCAGTTCGGAGCCGATGATCTAGAGGGCTTGGAAACTCAAGTCTATCAAACGATACTGGAGCGTCGTCCCACAACGGTAATCCCCCACCTAAAGGACATACTGGCCAAGCCTGATCCGGCGTTGGGCTACTTCAATGGCGTTCTGCGCTTTTGGTTAGGTTGGGCACAAGAAGTGGCCGGCGACAATGCCGATGCCCAGGCAACCTGGCAACAAGCGCGCCGCGAACTGGAAGCTTTCCTCAAAGAACAGCCGGACAACTTTCTGCTCATTGGCGATCTCGCGCTGACCAATATGGGCCTTGGTGACAAAACCGCCGCGTTAGCCCTCGTGGAACGGGCCATGGCCGCGAATCCGATCGAGAAGGATGCTGTCACTGGTCCCATCCCAATCGAGGTCCTTGCACGGGTGGCGGCGCGTATGGGAGAACCCGACCGCGCCATAGCCGCCTTACAGCAACTACTTTCGATACCGTACAATGGAGCGCTGGGTGCCGGCACGCCGCTTACGCCTGCGATGCTCCGACTAGATCCTATGTTCGATCCGCTCCGGAGTAACCCGCACTTTCAACAACTCGTCGCTTCGCCAGCGCCGCAGTAATCTTCCGCGAATTTGCGTTCTTCGAACGGCTTCAGGCTATCCTTGAGGGTTTGGCGGCGGTGGTGGCGGTCCTGGCTCTGGTGGCTTCGGCTGAGGTGGTGGTGGCGGCCCGGGTGGAACAGTATCGTATGGTCTCATGCGCGAGATTTGACTCATTCTGCATCGCAGTGTCAAGCCTTCCTGCATCTGGAATTATCGGCAATTCTTTTTAGTCGCGTCGCTGTTTCAGATATTCATTAAACGGCATCCAGCCCGCAGAAGTCCAAAAACCCCAAGTCCTCACAGGCTTGAGCATGATCGCGATCGTCCAGCACGATCCCCCATCCACTATTACGAGACGATGTATATGCGAAGCGGGTAAGCACCGCACCCAAGGCGCTCGATAAATGCGTGCTCCTCCGGGAGTTTCTTCCCGATACTTGCCAAACAGGCCTATTGAAATGATGCGCCCCGGGTGATCGTGCATATCTCCCAACCAGTCGTCAAAAACAAAGTGGTGCAGATAGACACTGAGCCAGCCGATACGCGCCAGCATCCACCTATATCCCCCGTTGAATCCCTCCATTCGAAAAGCGCGGTCGATAAAGCTGGAAATGTTGGATTTCATTCAAAGTAACCCAATAAACGCATGGGTGATTTCCCAGGAGTTAGATTTTAGATGCACGAAGTAACTACGATAGCAGCCGTCGCCTTAAAACGAACACACTGTAGGCCATTTCATCATTTAGGGAGAGCGGGTGTTGAATGTCGTAGCGAAAATCGTAAACGTCGCACAGCTCCAGCGACGGAACCGAATCCAGCAGCCGTCGAAATTGCCTTGCCGTATAGGTGCGGAGCTGAAATTCGTGTCGCAGGCGAACTTCCTTTGGCCCGTGCTGGCTCACCAGCAAGCTGACCCAAAGGTTCTCGAGTCGGCGGCGGAGATCGATGCGTAGCACGCGCAGGGTTACGGTGACCTTTGTCTCCCTTCGGCGCTCAGTCCATCGCAGGACGTCCTCCTTGTCGAGATCCAATCGCAGCAGATGGAAGCCGAGGACATAGATGCCGCCTGGACGAAGGCTGCCGGCAACACACCTCAGGTGGCCGCGTGCCGCCTGCTCCGTCAACAAGTGACGAAACGTCGTGACAGTGCAGTACGCCGCATCAACCTGTCGACCGAGGCGGAAATCGGACATCTCAGCCTCGAATGTCTCAGCATGGAGCCGCCGCCGTGCAAGCCGCCGCCGAAGATAGCTCAACGCTGGCTGGCTGAGATCGAAGCCGGTCACTTGGTAACCTCGGGCGGCCAACTCCGCGGTTAATCGGCCGCTGCCGCAGGCTGGCTCCAGGAACCGGCGGGCGGCAAAGGGGCAATACTTGCGACATGCGGCCTCGATGAAGTCGGCCTCCCGCTGGGTCGAGGCTTGGAAGGCAATGTCGTAATATTGCGGATAATCAAACCAGTTTGCTTGGAGAATGTGGCTTCTTCCCATCCTTACGAGCTCCATCCTAACTTGGCCTTGTCATTTCCTTCTATCTCAATCACGGATATGTCGCCAAGGTGATTAACAAGCACATGGACGGCGTCGCAGCAGCGACATCAC
>DASXOB010000008.1:0-2419 GCA_036494545.1 Chthoniobacterales bacterium | reverse complement strand
CGCTCGGCAACAAAGATTTCGAAAGAAGAGCTGCTCGCACTTCAAGCAACTGCACGCATGGTGCTCGTCGCAGCTCGAGGCATGTTGCGTCAACAACTTGCCGCGAGCGCTCCCGCGGCTGCGAAACCGCGTCAGCTATTGCCCGCGCGCCAATTCCACGAAGAGCCTTCTGCGCCTCTGGCTTTTATGGAATTGAAATACTTTAACGGTCTCGGCGGTTTTACTGAGGACGGGAAGGAATTCGTTATTTACCTGGGACCGAACCGGAATACACCGCTTCCTTGGATCAATATCATGGCGAACCCGAAGTTCGGGGCATTGATTTCCGAATCTGGCGCCGAATGTGTCTGGGGCCGCAATAGCCAGAACGATCGTCTCACGCCGTGGTTCAATGATCCGATCTGCGATCCGCCCGGAACCGCCATTTACATCCGTGACGACGAGATCGGCGCCGTGTGGTCTCCAACAGCCAAACCGATTCGAGAGAAGGACGCGTATCGTGCGCGGCACGGTCAGGGTTACACAGCGTTTGAACACAATAGCCATGCGATCGAACAACGGTTGCTCACTTTCGTGCCGGTTGATGAGGCCGGGGGAAAACCGGTGCGCTTGCAGCGGCTGCGCTTGCGCAACAATTCGTCGCGACGGCGGAAGCTGACTGTCACCGCTTACGCCACTCTCGTTCTCGGATCTGATCCTGAGGAAACCGGGATGCATATTGTTACGAAATGGGATTTACAAAGCCAGAGCCTGTTCGCCCGCAATTCTTACAACCCTGAATTTTGCGACTGCATTACCTTTGCCACTTCGGCTCCAACGCCTACTTCGTTCACCGCTGATCGCGCGGGGTTCATCGGGCGTAACCGCTCGTTGCGCGATCCGGCAGCAATGGAGCACGAACGATTGACCGGCGACGTTGGCGCCGGCTTTGACCCTTGTGCCGCTGTGCAGGTGATAGTCGAGATTGAACCGGGACACACCGCAGAAATGACTTTTCTCGTCGGCCAGGCGGAGGACGAAGAAAAAGCGCGTGAACTCGTTATGCATTTCCGCGATCCCGCCGACGTCGAAGCCGCATTTAAAGAAACGCGCCAATGGTGGGACCGACTCCTCAGTACGATCGAAGTGGAAACACCCGAGCTTTCTACGAACCTTCTACTCAACCGCTGGCTGCTTTATCAGACTCTGAGCTGCCGACTTTGGGGTCGCTCGGCTCTTTATCAATCGAGCGGTGCCTACGGATTCCGTGACCAGTTGCAGGATGTTATGGCCCTTGTGCATTCGGCGCCCAAGCTCGCGCGCGATCACATTTTGCGCGCCGCCGCGCGACAATTCGTGGAAGGCGATGTCCAACATTGGTGGCATCCAGAGTCTGGCGCGGGCGTCCGGACGCGCATGAGTGACGATCTTCTCTGGCTTCCCTTCGTCACCGCACAATACGTTCACACTACCGGCGACGGCGCGATCCTCGATCAGATGGTTCCATTCCTCGACGCCAAACCGTTGGAGGAACAACAGACAGAGAGCCTTTCCATTCCGGTCGTTTCCGCCACGGAAGGTTCTCTGCTCGAACATTGTCGGCGGGCCATCGCGCGCTCCGCCACAGCCGGTCCTCATGGATTGCCTTTGATCGGAGGTGGTGATTGGAACGATGGCTTTAATCGCGTCGGACTCGGCGGCAAAGGCGAAAGCGTCTGGCTCGCCTGGTTTGAGATTTGCGTGCTGAAAGACTTCGCTGAGCTGCTCACTCTACGCCAACTGGATGACGAAGCGCGAGCCTGCCAGGTGCGCGCCACGCAGTTAGCTAAGACAATCGACGCACAGGCATGGGACGGAGCGTGGTATCGTCGCGCGTACTTCGACGATGGCGCTCCTCTCGGATCGAAGGAAAACACCGAGGCCCGCATCGATTCACTCCCACAAACTTGGGCCGCGATTTCCGGTGCTGGCGACGCCGATCGCATTGATGTCGCGCTGCGCTCGCTTGAGGAAAATCTCGTGCGCGAAGCCGACGATCTAATTTTGCTCTTTACTCCGCCTTTCGACAAAACTGCAGCCGACGTTGGCTATATCAAGGGTTATCCTCCGGGTGTGCGAGAAAACGGCGGCCAATACACGCATGCCGCCACTTGGGTAGCTATGGCTTTTGCCCGCCGAGGCGACGGCGATAAAGCCGTCCGACTTTTACGGATGCTGAATCCTGTCGAGCACGCCCGGGACGAGCAAGACTGCGAACACTACAAGGTCGAGCCGTATGTCATTCCAGGCGACGTCTACTCGTTAGCGGGCAATGTCGGGCGCGGTGGTTGGACTTGGTATACCGGCGCGGCAGCTTGGACTTACCGAGTCTGGCTTGAAGAAGTTCTGGGATTCCAACGCCGCGGCGATACCCTAACAATTAATCCGGTCATACCGAAAG
>DASXOB010000007.1:0-637744 GCA_036494545.1 Chthoniobacterales bacterium | reverse complement strand
CCGTACTCCCCAGGCGGCACGTTTAACGCGTTAGCTCCGGCGCAGAAGGGGTCGAATCCTCCCACACCAAACGTGCACCGTTTACTGCCAGGACTACCGGGGTATCTAATCCCGTTTGCTCCCCTGGCCTTCGTGCCTCAGTGTCAGGAACTGTCCAGAGACCCGCCTTCGCCACTGGTCTTCCTCATGATCTCTACGCATTTCACTGCTACACCATGAATTCCAGTCTCCTCTCCAGTCCTCAAGCACCGCAGTATGGAATGCAGTTTCGGAGTTAAGCCCCGAGATTTCACACCCCACTTACGGCGCCACCTACGCACCCTTTACGCCCAATGAATCCGAACAACGCTTGAGACCTCTGTATTACCGCGGCTGCTGGCACAGAGTTAGCCGTCTCTTCCTCTTCTGATACTATCAATGCACATACAGTTAACATGTGCACCTTGTTCTCAAATGACAGGAGTTTACAACCCGAAAGCCTTCATCCTCCACGCGGCGTCGCTCCTTCAGGGTTTCCCCCATTGAGAAAAATTCTCGACTGCTGCCACCCGTAGGTGTCTGGACCGTGTCTCAGTTCCAGTGTGGCTGGTCGTCCTCTCAGACCAGCTACCCGTCATAGCCTTGGTGAGCCGTTACCTCACCAACTAGCTGATAGGCCGCGGGTTCATCAAGAAGCGCCAGGTTGCCCCGGCTTTGATGTTGGGAAGATGTCCTCCCTGATCACATGCGGTATTAATTCGCCTTTCGGCGAGCTATCCCCCACTTCTCGGCAGATTGCCCACGTGTTACGCACCCGTTCGCCACTAAACTTTCCTCGGTATTGCTACCAAAGAAAGTCCCGTTCGACTTGCATGTCTTATCCACGCCGCCAGCGTTCGTTCTGAGCCAGAATCAAACTCTCCGTTAAAATTTGGAGCCGACAAAGCCATCGCTGACCTGCCGGACAAAGTTTGCGCCGATGTTCGCTAAAACATCAGCTCTGACCATTCTAACCGCGTGACGAATCGATTCCTCGATTCGTTTTACGCGGGTTCGTTCGATCAATGAATCTTTTGCCAGTGTGAAACCGGCCAAAGTTTTAGTTCAAAGAAAACTTAACGAATAACGCACAATTCAATTTTCGCTGACTTATCGCATTCCGGATTTCACACGTCGTGTGTGCTGTGAATTGAAATCCGAAACCAAACTCTCAAAGATCGTCGTTCTCCCTTGCTTCTGTCCAAAGCACAGCCCGATCACCGTCTTACAACCAAGCGATCGGCCCGGACAAGTGGGCCAGAGAGCGGAAGAACTCCAACTGCATGCCTGCGGCTGGACCCGTGTTGTGGGACGAACAAGATAGAGGCTTCGTGCGGCGGCGCAACCACAATTTGCGCGATTATTGCAGATCTTTTCAAATCGCCTCCTGGCTGGACGCAGCCGCGTGGTCCGGGCGCCATTACGCGAGCGGCTATGTAACTGTTGGGCGCTAGCCAAGCGCCTTCCCGCAGTGGCGGCAGAAACTGGCCATTCGGTCGTTCTCGGGAGTCTGGCAATTGGAACAGGTTCGTGCCTCTCTGGCCTGCACGGCGTAATGCAGTTCGACCGAAAAGATGCCGGTCGGCACCGCGATGATGCCGTAGCCCATAATCATGATGAAACACGCGAGGACGCGGCCAAGGACGGTGTGCGGTGTGATGTCACCATAGCCAACAGTGGTGAGGGTGACGATCGCCCAATAAACGCCGTGCGGAATGCTGTCGAAGCCATTCTCATCGCCCTCGATTAAATACATGAGAGTGCCGACAACGAGGACGATCGCGAAGACGGTGAAGACAAACACGGTGATCTTGCGCCTGCTGGCGCGAAGTGCGGTCACGAGCGTGTAACTCTCCTCCAGATAATGAGCGAGCTTCAGGATACGGAAGACGCGCAGGAGCCGCAGGACGCGGATCATGAGGAAGTAATGCGAGGTGGGGAGGAACAGATTGATGTAGCTGGGCAAGAATGCGAAGAGGTCGACGACGCCGAAGAAGCTGAAGACGTAACGCCATTTATGCCGGACGCAGAGCAGGCGGGCGAAATATTCGATTGTAAAGAGGATGGTGAAAGCCCACTCGAGATTGCGCAGGAGAATGCCGTGCGCCACCCGATATGGCTCCACGCTTTCCATCATGACGACGGCGATGCTCATCCCAATCGCTACGAGGAGCGCCAGGTCAAAGATCTTGCCCCCCCGCGTGTCGCTCTCGAAGACGATCGTGTAGAGGCGCAGCTTCCACCGCGGCTGATCGCTCGTCGGGCGATGCCTTAAGAAGGGTTGACGGTTCGGCATGGCTGTGACGTCGGCAGAGCGGCACGGCCACTATGCCGAGGTCGTTATCTCAAATACACCTGCGAAGCCAAGCCTGAATGCGCGAGTCATCGACGGTCCGTTCATCCGCCCGGCTCACCTCGTTCCCAAACTCCTGTTTGGGAACGCGCTCATCTTCTCGTTAGGCTAATCGCAGACTTGCCAGCAGGCTTTGCGCTTCGACAAACTTCTTCGATGCCAAAGCGATACCTCCTCCGCTTTTTCCTATCCTGACGGCATCATGCTGGAGACTCGGCGCGGTATTGATCAAGTCGATCGTTTCGGACAATTTCCGACAAAAAACTGAGCGACTGTGCGCAAGAACTGTAAACGCTGGATTCGGCGTCCACCCACCTAGACGTACATTAAGCGACTGACTTGCGCGCGATTAACGCAACACCGCGAAATGCGGAAAACGGCTTCAGTAAATGCCGGGAACCAGCCTCCTGGTCCGCTGCATGTAATCCATGTATTGTCGGCCCAGCGCCCTTTCCAACGCCTCTTCTTCGATATTCATCCGCCGCACGAACACGACAAAGATCGGCGCCAACACAACCAAGGCCGCCAGCCAATTCTCCAAAGTGAGTGCCCACCCAGCGAACGCCAGGAGCACTCCGGTATACGACGGATGCCGGACCATCCGAAACGGCCCGCGCTGCACCAGCTCGTGGTCGCGCTCGATCGTTACATCCACGGTAAAGAACCGCCCCAAGGTGACGATCGCCCACCAGCGCAACCCTAGTCCGATGGCGAACAAGACCACACCCACGATTGCAAATGCGCGGCCGTGCGGGAGGTCACCTGCGCGGAAATTCTGCGCCACGAAAATCCCGGCAATCACACTGGCCGCGATGACAATCCAGATCACTAACAGGGTGCTTCGATCCTGTTTCTCTCCCGTCTTACTACGGCTGCGGCGCGTTACCGCCAACAAAACTTCCGAAGCGAGATAAGTCAGCCCAACAATCAACGACAACTCCATGTCCTCTTCGTCATGCCTCAGGCCAGCCCCTTCGACAAGCCAATTGAGCCATGGATTTCTACACTTTCTTCAAGGCGCCACTTGGAGGCTTATTGAGCCGTTTTCCCCCACCCCTCGTTCCCAAACTCCCATTTGGGAACGAGCTTGTTTCAAAACTCCGTTTCCCTTCTACTACGGCGTTGGCGCCGGCGGCGGAGCACTGGCGGCTGTTCCTTCTTCTTCCGCGTCACAGGGGCGAGTCACGATCACTCTCGCGGCCAGATACGCCGAGTAGAAATCGGGCGCTGACGCCTTGAACTTCGTCATCATCTTATCCTGATCGCTGCGATAAGTGTGTCGGACCTTGCCGACGATCGATGGATTTCGCGGGGTCCTAACTAACGAAGGGTGGAATGGATCGATCCCCTTATCCTTCACTTCTCAGCTACGTGATCGCCTCACTGAAACTCGCCAAGGTTTTGGCGCGGTGTAAATAGTACGCTCTGGCCCCGATCAGCCCACTCTCCCCCGACGATCCGTCGCTCAATCCAACGCTCGCGAATCTTATCTTCTGCCGCGGCCGCGGGCGGTCTTGCGCGAGGACTTGCTGGTACTGCCGCGCCTGCGACTCGAGGCTTTTGCGCTCTTCTTCGTCGGGCGCTTCTGGGTGCTCCGCGCAGAACTGCTCCGCTTCCGGCTACGCTTCGCAGAGCCGCTCTTTTTGGCGCCGCGGTTGGTAGAGGAGGACTTGCTCCCGCTCGATTTTTTCGCCGCCACGCTTCGCTTGCCGCCAAAGAGCTTGGTCTTCTTCGCTGCGCGCACGGTGGCGCGAGCGGTTCTAGCTGCTACCCGGGCACCGCTCACGACCTGCCGCGCGGTGCGCTGGACATCGCGCATCACCGGTTTACCGCTTTCTGCCCGTTTTCCCAGCACGGCTCCGACGACGCCACCGATCGCGGCGCCAATTGGTCCACCCACCGCACCGACCACAGCTCCGGTGGCGGCTCCCGCGGTGGCTTTGCTAACCGCCGGAATCGCGATGGTCTCATCGGTGCCGGGCACGATTTTTTTGGAAGCTGATTTCTTAGTCATAAGATTTGTTGCTACTGTGCTAGAACCCAGTTCGACCGAACTGCTTGTTCCATCAGGGAATCGGGGCTCGCGGCCGGCGCGGTTGGCTTCCCCCGCATCGGGTGCCTTGGCTTCTTCCAGGTAAATTGCTGTTGGTTGCCAATTGCGTCGTTCGCTTGAGACTTCCATTCTACCTGGAAACTTCTTGTCGGTGAGATTGGGGTCATCGACGAAAGGGCCGGTCGCCGCGATACGTTGCATCAGCCTTAAGAGGTGCGGTCTCCAAGGATCGAAAAGCTGCCGAAGAGGCCGAAAGCCTTACTTTCAGGAAGCGGCGTGAGCGAAGCGATGGGAGGCGGAAAGATTAAGCTGGCGCGTTTACGCGGCCGGCAACGAGATGGACGATTATTTTGAAAGGATCGCAGGACGTCTGGGGAAGGGAACCCGAGGCTATCTCAATCACTTTTTGTATTACCAGAGAAAACCCAGCCGGAAGTAGAGTAGCCATTATCAAGAACCGACCCCGATCGCACACCCCTCTCAATTAGGCAGTGATTACCCGGCGCACTTTTCGCCTGAATTAATTGTAGTTGACCAGGCGACCGGTTGATCTCTCTGCTGCCAGTTGGGCATTCACTTTTTGCAAGCCAGCGGTCAACGCTGTGATCTGCGACCGCAACTCTTTGATGGCATCGCCTAAAGCGGCGTTGGTGCTACGCTCTTTCTCGGCGGTTGCCTCCAGGTTTTCCACTTTTCGGTGTTCTTTGAGGAATTCGTTGAGCAACATCGCGTTCACCGCTTCGTAGCGCACGGAGTAGGGCTTGCCGTCCTCGCCTTTCACAACGAGGTCGGGATCCACCTTCGCTACATCTTCTGCGACCAAACCGAATTGCGGAATCGCTTGCGGGTCCAATTCCTTTTTGTAACGGAAGGTGACCGGCTTCAAGTTGAGGAGTGCTTCACTCGCTTCCTCCATCGGCTGAATGTTATCCTTGTAACGCGCCGAGGAAGTGGTGGTGCCGAGATGCCCGTTGGTGTCCACGATCACCCCGATGCCTCCGGCCACGGTGACTCCGCTGATGCCAGCAATGTAGGTATTGGTCTGGCCCCCGTTCGTGCCGAGGCGAATCGTGTTTCCCTCCCCGGCGAGGCCCGCCGCGCCAATATCGATGTTGTAGCTTCCCGTCGTCAACGAGGCACCAGAGGCCTGGCCGACGGCTATGTTGTTACTTCCGGTGGTGTTAAAATTGAGAGCCGCGATCCCCACCGCAGTATTGCTCCCGCCAGTAGTGTTTTTTTGGAGCGCGAGGCTACCGAGGGCCGAGTTGGAAGTCCCGGTAGTGTTGTAATACATAGCCTGGGTGCCCACGATCGCGTTATATCCCCCGGTCGTGTTGGAATAGAGGGATTGGTAGCCGCTGGTGGTATTGTAACTGCCGGTCGTGTCGTTATAGAGAGCGTTGTACCCTATGGCGCAATTCTGGGTCCCGGTGGTATAACGAAAGAGCGTCTTGGCACCCACCCCGGTATTGAAGCTGCCGGTTGCGTAGGGGCTGGCAGTGGCGCCTTGAAGAGCGTAATAGCCGACGGATGTATTATAATTCCCGGTCGTATTGCCGAAGAGTGCATCCGCGCCGACAGCGACGTTGTCACTTGCGCTCGTGCTGCTGTATAAAGCGTGATACCCCGAGCCGGTATTGTAGCTTCCCGTCGTAATCCCATGGAGTGACTCGAACCCGTCGGCGACGTTTTGGCTTGCGGTGGTGTTGTTGAAGAGTGCACCTGCGCCAGAGGCAGTGTTGTTCGAGCCCGTCGTATTATAGTAGAGAGCGCCTTGCCCCAGGGCAGAGTTGAAGTTGCCCGTGGTGTTTTCATAGAGAGCATGTCCCCCGGCGACGGTGTTGTTACTACCGATAGTATCGTTGAGCATCGAATCAGCGCCGATGCTTGTGTTTTCTGTCCCCGAGGCGAGATAAAGCATCGCATCTTGACCGATGCCAGTGTTATTACTCCCTGTGACCGTGCCCTGAATACCGCCGCAGGCGGCGATTCCAACTGCTGTGTTGCACGTCCCGCTGGTATCGTTAAGGAGCGCAAGACTTCCGACGGCTGTGTTGTAACTACCCGTCGTGGTAAACAGCAACGCCTCGAATCCCACGGCGGTGTTTTCTCTTCCCAAGTCAGCCGGCAGGGCATTAATGCCAACACCAGTATTCTCTGACGTAGAGTCGCAAACTGACGGGCAGTCCTCCGTTGGCGGCGGCGGGTTACTTTGGCCTCTGGTTGCGAGTAAAGAGGCAGCGATAAGAATGCTGAGGGCGATGGAAAGCCTAGTCTTTGGTGTCATAGCTTTTTTGGTTATATAATTGTGGCGTGGAATATTTGTGGACGCGAAAGGACTGGCTGCGCCCCGCAATGCACGTGAACACACCCCGTGATGTTCGAGGAGAACGGCATTGATTGATTTGATCCAAGACAGTTTCATCTTTTTGATGGCTCCTTATTTACCACGTTTGGACTCGACCTTTCGGATCCAAAAACTGAGGAAGCGCTCCCGGCCAAAAAGCATCTCCGCCAGATCCAGATCTCGACGCGCATAAGAGGAAGCCTGCGAAAATCTGTCAAGGATATCTTTTGCGTGGGAGACGCCTGCTGAATGACAGAAGAGGTACGCGTTTTGATCTCACAAGCGGGCTCAGTCCTAAGGAGCGCTCATATAGCGCGCGTAGAAGGCAAGAAAGCAGGAAGTGAAAGGCCGATAAAGTAGGAGTTTGGATGGCTAAAGAAGGGTAGCAAGGCTAAGTAGGAGAGTGAATTCGGCAGCCGGGAAGTCGGTTCTTGATATTGACAATTAAAGAAGGGATGCAGACAAGGTCGCAAAGGGGGTCGGTTCTTGATATTGACAATTAAAGAAGGGATGCAAGACAACGCTTGGGTGATGGCCCGCAAGCTGAGAGTCGAGTATTCCGGTGCAATCCTACCACCTCATGAGTCGCCGTGACCTGCGCGAGCCGATCTTCCTCGACGATGAGGATCGGCAAGTCTTCTGCCGCACGCTCGCCGAAACGTGTGTCAGGACCGGTTGGCGCCGCGCTCCGCGCGAGAACTCGTTTGCTCGTGGCCTAATGCTTCGTGATCTTCGGCTGCCAGTCCGGCTCGCCGGCCTGCCATTTCACAAGGGTCACGCAAAGGGACGCAAAGGGGGTCGGTTCTTGATATTGACAATTAAAGAAGGGATGCAGACAACGCTTGGGTGATGGCCCGCAAGCTGAGAGTCGAGTATTCCGGTGCAATCTACCACCTCATGAGTCGCCGTGACCGGCGCGAGCCGATCTTCCTCGACGATGACTATCGGCAAGTCTTCTGCCGCACGCTCGCCGAAGTGTGCGTCAAGACCGGTTGGCGCGGCGCTCCGCGCGAGAACTCGTTCGCTAGTGGCCCTACTGCTTCGTGATCTTCGGCTGCCAGTCCGGCTCGCCGGCCTGCCATTTCACAAAGGCAATCCAGTCGGCTGAGAGCGAATCGCTCTGAGTGCGCGTCGAGCCGATTCCGTGGCCGGCCTCGCTATCGATGCGCAAAAGCACAGGGTTGGGTCCGTCGAGCGCCATCATGGCGGCGGCGAACTTCGCCGGTACCCAGGGCGCGACGCGCGGATCGTTAAGCCCGGTTGAGATCACGATCGGCGGATAATTCACTCCCTTTTTCAGATGAGCGATCGAATCCATGTCGTAGAGATTCTTAAAACCCTGTTCCTTCGTCACGGTGCCGAACTCCGGAATGTTATCCGGCCCGTTAGGCGTGAACTCCATCCGCAGGGTGTTAGCCGCGGGCACGATATCCATCACGCCGGCGAAAAGATCCGGCGCGGATTCCATGGCCCGGCCCATCGTGATGCCTCCGGCCGAACCACCCATGATAAAGAGCTTCTTCGGCGTGGTAATGCCCCGGGCGACCAGATCCCGACCACTGGCGACGAGGTCCTGCCAGGTGTTATGCTTGTTGGCGTCCTTCCCTTCGAGATACCAGGAGTGGCCTTTGATCGAACTACCCCGCACGTGACAGACGGCGTAGGTAATACCTTCCTTCATCATCGCTGCTCGCCGAGTGGAGAAATCGGCCAGGTTCGTGATGCCATAGGAGCCATACGCTTCCATCACCATAACCTGCGGCGTCGGCTTGCCTTTCGGCTGGATGAGCGATACCGGCACCATCACGCCGTCATATGACTTGGACTCCAGGTCGCTGACCGTGTAATCGTCGGGATTAATGTCGCCATGCTTGCCCAGGTTAAGATTGGCGAATTTCCCGCTGGTCGGATTGTAACTGTAAAGGGTGGGCGGCAGCACCCAGCTCGAGAGATCGATGTCGATCCCCGGCTTGCGCGGATCGCTGAACGCTTCGGAGATATGACCCGTAACAGGCAGATCGATCGTCTCAATCTTGTCGCTGCCGGTCGGCACACGCAGCAGCTCCGAATACGCTCCCTTCAGGGCCAGAACATAAAGGCCGTCCGAGGCGGCATGAATCGCTTCGAGCACGCGATCGGGCTGGTCAGGCACAATGACCCGCGCCTTCGACATCGGCTCACCAGCCTCCAGTTCCAGCACCTTGTAGGTCGGCGCGTCCTTGTGAGTGAGAAGGAAGAACTGCTTGTCACCCGCGTCCATCTTTGTCACGTCTTCGCTGCGGTCGAAAAGAAGCTTCCACGGCGCATCCGGGTTCGTGGCATCGGCGGCCGGCGCGGTCCACGCCTTCAATTCCGGCTGCACGCCATTGATCGAGAGCAAGCCGGCGACCGGCGAGCCGGGCGAGGTGACGACGAGCGGAAAGGCTTCCGGGCTGATCTCCGCGTTCTTTGCGATGCCCGGCCCGGCCACTGCCACCGGCGCCTTGGAGAGGTCCCAGGCAAAGGCCTTGGAGCCTTTATATTTTTCCGTAGGTGGATCGGATGGCTTTAGGTCCTTCAGTTGATTAAAGAACAGCGTCTTGGAATCATCGCTCCACGCCGTGGCGCCGAATTGCACATGCGGAACCGGACCGGCAATCTGTTTGCCGGTGGCGGCGTCGTAAACAAAGAGCGAGGCGTCTTCCGAGCCGCCTTCTGAAATCCCGACGGCAATCTTTGCGCCATCTACCGAGGGCAGAATGTAGTTCACCGCATAGGGCTTGCCGCCATGGGCCTTCATCACCGACTCGATATCGACGATCTTGCGCGTCCCTTTGGCATCGCGCACCATCACGTCGAAATTGTTCGCCCCCGGCTGTCGCTCTTCATAAAATTCGCGCCCGCCATAGCTGGCATATTCCGAGATGGCATCGAAGCTGCCGGTGAAGTCCGCGATCCTTTTGCCCAGGGCCGCGCGTTGCGGGATGGAATCGAAAAGGCGCCGCGTATAGGCGCCTTCCTTCTTCATCCAGTCCGTGGTTTCAGGCCCTTGCTTTTCCATGTAGCGGTAATCGTCGGTTACCTTCTGGCCCCACAACGTCTCCGTCGCCGGCTTCGCTGGCGGCGGCGAGGGTCGGGTCGCCGTTTCGTTTGGAGAACCGGACGACGCCGCTATGGCGATCGACGCTGCACCCACCACGCCGGTCAGCACAAAAACGAAACCCGACTTCCGAAGCTGTTCCCCCGCAACGATTTTCCCATTCATGGTGGTAAGACTAAACGCTATCTTGAACCCCTATTCCAGCATGAATCGAGTGAGGGGGACGAACGAGATAGACGGGGCGCCGCTAGGGTAGTGGTGACTGAGCGGGCTACGAAGAAATCAATGACTCACCCCGGCGCTGAAACCCCCAGATTGTCTTCACGGTCCTTTGCCCGCTCGGAGGCCTGTTCCTTTTACCCTCCATGCGTGTTCTACATCTATGTGCTGCGGGCCGAGAGCGACTCCGGCTTCTACATTGGCTTCTCAACGAATCTGCGCGCGGGCCGGCCGGCGTTTCCTTCGAGCGCAACCCAGACACTACCTCGGCGCGATTCCCTGCGTGCACCCACGTAACGGGCGTCGCATCAAGCGGTGTTCGCGGCTCGATTCCAACCACGTGAGCGAGCGTTTTTACGTGGCTTCGCCTCATGCGTGCTGATCAAACGATCAGTCCAGCGTCGCCTTCAAGAACCGATGTTTTTAGCTGCGGTTTCTCGCCGCTCTTCCACAGGGCAGCCGTGTGTACTACCCGATACCTGAGTGGCCCGCGGTCGGGTTTTTCGCTCCGGGTAATGGGGCGCGGGATGCAGACAAACTCGGTCCGCATCTCGCCGGCCGACAATCGGACCTTGGCATACCCGTGTCCCCCGAGATCCATGAACTCGAGGTGCGGAGCCAGATCCGGGTTGGAGAGAGTTCTTTGTATACTAGCTACTCTCCAGCATTGCGGCACGGAGTAGTGCGTGCCGATCAACGATACTTCGCGATCAGGTGATCGATGTAGCCGCTGTATCGCTCCGCCAGCGCCGGACTCTCGATGAACAAAATATTCTCGGCGTTGAACTGCGCGCTGCGCGAGAAATTGTAGGAACCCGTGATGACTGTGTCATCGATGACCAGCACTTTGTTGTGCATGAAATCGTGGCGGCCTGTCGGCGTGTACGGAGTGGACTTTTTCCCGACGAGGTGCGCGCGCGCGACGATGTCCTGCAGCGCCGGCACCTTCCAGCGGTTCGACGGCACATTGTTCCAATCCCGGTAAACGTCTTCCTGTTGGGTGCGGTCGTGAATGCCATCGACTTTCACCCGCCCGGCATCGAGCAGGCCGCGCAAGGCGTTGATGAGCGTGCCGGAATTAAGGAGGAGGCTGCAAATACGGACGCGCCGTTGCGCCGCTTTCACGTGGCGTTCTATCTCGGCGTCGATTTCCAGTCCGCAGCCGGGCGCGAACATCACCCGCACTTTCGCCGGCGCGTTGCCGTAGGTTAACTGCACATCGCGCGTCTTGATTTCGCCGCTGCCTTCGAAGTTCTCCCGCTGCCAGATCTCGTCGAAGTCGAGCGCGTAGGAGTTCGCAATCTCCGCCAACTCGATCGTGACGACATTGTTTTCCATCAGGGTAAACGCGTCATCGGTCAGGTTGAGCGAACCGGTCCAGACCGCGGTCGCGTCGCGCACGATGAACTTGTGATGCATCAATTTCATCCCACCGATCCGGCGCCACGGAAAACCTAACGACTGCACAATCGCGCTGGTGCCGGGCGGGGCGGGATCCTGCCCGGCTGCGACATTCGGGCGGAGCGGCTTGTCGCCATCAAAACAAATGCGGATTTGCACTCCGGCCTGCGCGCGTGCGGTCAGCGCCTGCTGCAGCTGCGAGAAAAGCGGTGGACTCAACCGCAGGTCGTAAAGCGCGAGGTCGAGCGTGCGGTGGGCGCTGTTGATGAACTTAACGAGCCGCGCCATCACGTCGGCTGAGCTTTGTTCATCCTGCGCCAGGAAGAAGACGTCGAGATTATCCAAAGGAAGAAGGATGACGGAAAAAGGAAGAACTAATCAAGAAACCTTCGCTCGCTATTACTCAATTGGCGAAGGTGGCTTCTTTGCTTTCGCCTGCTTCACCGCGGACTCCTAGAAAGGAAGAGGCATAAAGGAAGAAGGATGAACTTGGTGGCTGGGGCTGGGTTATCCGAACCCGCCGGCCGCTGTAATCGCCGCTCCTGACGAGCCGACGACGCCCGAAGCTCGGCGGGTCCGCGATTCGTGGCGGCTGATTCGGCCGCGGCCGCCCTAACGAGACTGCATGTGATTCTGCCGCTGAACTTCCCGGGTGCATGGCAGAAAGGGCAGATCATGATCGTGGCCGAAGCGGAAGTTTCTCGAAACCGCACGCTCGTTTCCGCGCTCCCGAAGAAAAACACGCCTGCGATCGACAACGCCGATCTCGTGCTGATCGAAGGTTTGCGCGCGTTACCGGCAATCTTCGAGCGCGGGATGGCAACGTTGTCACGCGTTGGATTTCTGCGGCTGATGCAGCTGAAGAATTCGAAGGCTACTGGAGGAGCTTACGAAGTGCGCGCGCGTTTTTGATGGCGTAGCAGTCGCGGTCATTATTGAAATAGGCCCAGACGCGCCGCGCGCCGCTGGCCTTTATCTTTTCTGCCCATAAGGCTAGCTCGGATACCGAGTAGTCGTGCCGATACCATCGCGCCGTGCCGTGAAAACGGAGGTAGATCTCGTCGGCGGTTTTAACCAATTCGTCCGGGAGTCGCGGCCCGCTACAAGAGCAGAAGATCGTCCCGCTCTCCCGGAAGGCGCCATAGACCTCTTCATTCCACCAACTGCGGTGACGGAATTCGACAACGTTGCGCCGGGCGGGATCAAGCTGGTCGACAATTCGATGGAGCCGCGGCCGAGTGTAATGAAAGCTCGGAGGGAGCTGAAAGAGGAAGCAGCCCATCCGATTCCCGAGCAGGTCAGCAATGTAGCCAAAGTCGCGGACGAGTTCCTTCGTGCCGATGAAGCGTTTGGTGTGAGTGATTAACTCCGATACTTTCACCGTGTAGATGAATTTGGTTCGCGCAGCCTGACGCAGCCAGGACGCGACCACAGCTGGCGACGGCCAGGAGTAAAAAGGAGCATTTAACTCCACAGTCTTGAAGTGCCGGCGGTAGTGTTCGAACCAGCGGTTCGTCGGAAGCTCCTGAGGGTAGAACGTTTCTCGCCAGTGCCAGTAGAACCAACCGGAGCAACCCACATTGATTCGCGGCAGCGTCGAGTCGGTGGGCTCATGAATCGGCGCGCCCTCCCGCTCCACTGCAATTCGGACCTCGTGCATTTTGGCAGCGCGACCAACATTTTGCCGGCGCTGTTTCTCCCGGCGGGCTTCTCGTTTGGCTCGGCGCTCCTCCAGCGAAAGCTCGAGTTTCTGCGGCGAATCATTCGCGGCCATGCTTACCTCGAACTCCGCCAGGAGCGGCCTTTACTTTGTTGCCCGTCGCACCAGGGCGCGCGCCCGCGCCGGTCCGAATCGCCCTAACGGAGTGAACTTCTTGCCTTTGGCGGCGTTGTACGAGACGAAGAAATGTTCAATCTGGTCCAGCACCTTGCGTTCGATCTGAGCGATCGAGCGCAGATGATCGTGAGTGTGTGAACCAGTCGCCACCGCGAGGAGCCGGTCGTTGCGGAAGGTCTTCCCTTTTTCCGTCTGTTTGGCCGCGATAACACCGAGCAGACGCGCCGGCACCAGACATCCCGTGAAGGCGGGTTCGTCCATCAGGATCAAGACGTCGAGCGCATCGCCATCTTCGCCCTTCGTCTGTGGAATAAAACCGAAGTCGTAGGGAAAGATCGCCCCTGCCGGCAAGACTCCGCTGAGCTTGAAGAGCTTCTTCTTTTCGTCCCAGCTAAACCTATTGCGGCTCCCCTTCGGCGTATCGATGACGACCTGCAGCTCGTCAGTCTCAACGTCGAAGGGCGACAAAGTCTCAAGAGAATCCATTCTGGTTAATGATCGGAAAACCTAACGAGTAATCGCCCTCTCGGGGTCGAATGGTCCCTTTTCGTTTGGTCAGTCTGCACGTCAACTCCGGACAGAGAAGTGACTTCTTCTCAACCCGTGGAACCGGCGCTCTCCTGTCTGCCGAGTTCATCCGATACACCGCCGATTACGTCGCAATTATCTGGTCGGTCAGTCTGCGCGGAACGCTTGGATCCGAAGCCGTCGCTGCACGGCAGGACTTGTCAGTTCCTTAAGCGCGTCTTTGCCGACCCAGCGCGCGGCTGGTTGATCCGACTGAGAAAGACGACGCGCGACTTCGACGGCCGCAGCGTTCAGGGCGCGATTACGCTTACCAATGCCGCGCAAAGCCCAGCTTACCCCTTTTTTTACAAAGTTACGGTTGTCGGTCGCGGCCTGCTCGATCAACCGGAGGCTTTTTCGAAATAGCTTGTCGGGAGCGTTCTTGTCATGGAGCGCGAGACTGGCGAGCAAAGCAAGCGCAGCGCGCTTCACGAACTCGCGGCGATGCTTGCTCCATTGCTCGACTTTCGCCCAGGCGTGCGGCGTTTTGTCGAAAAGATGAAAGCAGAGTGCGTCGCAAATAGCCCAGTTATCGAAATCGCGCGCCCAACGATCCATCAGGGCGGGAGTGACTCGCGCCGGATCAGAAATAAACGCTATGAGCGTGCGCGCTTCGTGAATATTTGTCTTCCAAAGCGCGATGGCGAGTGGGTGATTGCGGCCGATGCGTTTCGCGATTACGCGAACGTCTGCCACCGATACGCCGAAGACATTTTCGGCGACGATGGCATAGCGCGCCATTCCCTCGCGGTTGCGTTTGCTGCCTCGCTTCTTTAGCGCAGCAACGATCGGGTCGACATCATTTTTCATGAGTCAATTGCGAAGCGAACGGCCAGGACTTTCAAACCATACAGGCGAAATCGATTTCCTTCTTTTAAGACTGGAGACGTTCGGTTCGCGATTCATCGCGGCCGAATCTTCCTCTTTATTGTGATGAAGTCGGCGGTGGGCGGGGAAATCGTTATCAATCCCGACGCTCGACTGTCGAGTTGCTCCCTCACTGGACGAGCTTTTGCGTTATCCACTTTTCGTTAGGCGGTTCGTCAGGTTGGCATTTGCAAAATTCCGCGAAGAGTGGGCGATGCGGTTGCGTCTGTTTCTTACCATCCTGGTCTTGAGCTGCGGCGGCTGCGCCGGAAGCCGCCATTACCATCCGCTCGAGGCTGGGACTGTGGTGGGCGCGCCACACTTCATCGAACTTCGCCATGAGACGCAGGTGGCGACGCTTCATTTTCCCGCCGGACTATACCAGCTGGAAGCGGCGGATGATGCCGGATACTTTTACCGCGCGCCCTCACAGATCCGGGAAGATTCTTCCGGTGAACGTTTCTTTCACAACGGCGGCCTGTATCTGAAGAATGGCCGACGTGGCAATCTGCGCGGCTACATTTACTGGTATAGTGGGCTGGTGCACGTGGGCGATCTGTCCCAGGCGGAGTACGTTTTCCGAGATTGAAGTTTTTGCTGAGCGGCTCTGCCCATTCCCCTGACGAAATTTGCCGGGAAATTAGCCCGCAAAAATAGAGTGAAAACGCCGTGTTTGGCGTGGAAACCGCTCCGGTGTGAAAGATCGCGATGCGCGGGAACTTTCAATCTCGTCCCGGAACCTCGGTTTCCAGTACGCTCGTGATCTGTTTTGCGCTCATTTGCACCGTCCTTGTCGCCACTGGCGGTTTCATTTTCCTGAGCATGCGTTCGCTCCAGTTGCTCGACGCGGAGGAGGCGCAGTCTACCGCCCACGAGGTCGACGTCCTTCGCAACCTGACAAAGGATGCCGACCTGGCGCACGCGGAAATCTTCCGCGCCCTCGCGGCCGCTACGCCGGAAGAAAAGGAGGTGCATGTCGCGGTGGCGGTGCGGCTCCTCGAGAAAAATACCACCCGGTTGAAGGGTTATTCGGCATTGCAGCTGAACCCGCAGGCGCGAAAACTCTACGAGGAGGTCGGCGCGGCCCGTGCCAACTTCCTCACGCAGACGAAAAGCCTGCTCGCCGCCGATCACAGCCAAGTGCAGCTTCCTGGCGCGCTCGTTCCCCAGCTCTCAGCCTACGAGAATTATCAAAAAGTCCTCGGTGCGCTCATCAACATCGAAGAGCAAAGCAATCGCGAGATGGACCTGGCGACTACCCAGCGCATCGGCCGGATCAAATCGACCTGCGATTTTCTACTCGGGCTCGCCGCGCTCATCGGCGGCTGGTGTGGACTTAACCTGTTGCGCACAGTCGCGGTCCTGAAAAAAGAAAAGCAACGTCTGCAAAGCGAGGTCCAGCAGCGCGAGGCTGCCCATCTTGCTCTCGGAGAAAGCGAGCAGCGCTACCGCTCGCTTCTCGAGCACGTCCCCGATGCGGTTTACGTCGTTCTCGGAGGGAAGATCGTATTTGCGAACCCGGCGGCGCAAAAATTACTCGCGGGCACGAGCGATCGAGAGGTCGTCGGGCAGGACGTGAGCGAGTTTATGCCGCCGGCAGAGCGGGGAGAAATCGCCGGACGGATCAAGGAAGTGCAAGCGCGCACCGTGGCCGTCCCACGCGAGCGGCGTCTTCTCCGGCTCGATGGGACGTTCGCCGATGTCGAGACGAACTCGATGCCTTCGGTCTTCGAGGGGCAGTCCGCCATCCAGGTGATCACGCGCGACATCGGCGCTCAGAAATCGAGCGCGGAACGCCTGCGCGCACAGGAAAAACAATACCGCCTCCTTTTCGAAGACAACCCGAGCCCGATGTGGGTCTTCGACACGCGCACCCTTCGGTTTCTCGCCGTGAACGAGGCGGCAGTTTCCCATTACGGTTATTCCCGCGAAGAATTCCTGCAGAAGACGTTAGCTGAAATCCGGCCGGGAGAAGACGTGCCGAAATTCCTCAATGCCGTCAGCCGGCCAGGAGCTGCCAAAACCTACAGCGGCCTCTGGCAACATTTAAAAAAGGACGGCAATCTCATTACCGTTGCCATCCATTCCTCGCCGATCGAATTCGACGGCGCTCAGGCGCGCCTCGCCACCGCGTTCGATATCACGGAGCGGATAGAAACCGAGCGGAGGATTCGCGAGCGTGAAGCCAGCCTTGCTCTCGCCCAGCACGTCGCGGGGGTCGGCAGTTGGGAATATCGCTACACGCCGGACGGCCGCTTCGATAGCGAACAGCTCTTCTGGTCGGAGGAGGTCTATCACATCTTTGGGCGTTCCTCTTCTGATTTTCGACCCTCGCCGACCTCGTTCTTCCAGGCCGTGCACCCGGCCGATCGCGGCAGGGTCGCGGAACGCTTCCGGACATTTCAGGAGAAGGGAGGACGCATGAGCCTCGATCACCGCATCCTTCTGCCCGACGGGAGCGAGAAAAACGTGCATGTCGCCGCCGAAGTGATCAGCGCCGGAGAGAGTAACCGGCGCGGGAAGGTAATCGGCACGATCATGGACATTACCGAACAGGTCTCCAAAGCGCGGGCTTTGGAGGAAGCGAAGGAACGCTACCGGGCCATTTTCGCGAACGCTTCCGAAGGCATTTTCCAAAGCAGCCCCGAGGGGAAATTTCTCACCGTCAATCCCGCTGCCGCGCGCATCTTTGGCTTCTCCTCTCCGGACGAGATGGTACGCGAGCGCGCCGACATCACGCGCCAAAGCTACGTCGATCCACGCCGCCGGGCCGATTTCATCCGCGAGATCGAGCGGCGCGGGCTTGTCAGCGGTTTCGAGTGCGAAGTATTTCGCAAGGACGGGAGCAAAGTGTGGATTTCGGAGAACGCCCGCGCCGTGCGCGACGCCGCCGGGCGCACGCTTTATTTCGAAGGCACCATTCAGGACATCAGCGAACGGAAGCGCGCCGAAGAGCAGTTGCGGGAACAGGCCGAGCTGCTCAACCTCGCCCACGATGCCATCATGGTGCGCGACATGGACGATCGGATCGAGTTCTGGAATCGCGGCGCGGAAGAACTCTATGGCTGGACAGCGGAGGAAGCGTGTGGACGACTCGCCCCCGACTTCCTTTACTTCGGCGACCCCGAGGCAATGCGGGCCGCCCGTCAGACGCTGCTTGAGACCGGGCGCTGGTCGGGCGAAAGCCAGCATCTCACCAAGACCGGCCAGAAGGTAATCGTGCGCGGACGCTGGAGCCTTTTGCACGATGAATTTGGCAACCCCAAATCGAAGCTCGTCATCAACACCGACATCACCGCGCAGAAAAGGATCGAGGATCAGTTCCTGCGCACACAGCGTCTGGAAAGCATTGGCACGCTGGCGAGCGGCATCGCGCACGATCTCAACAATGTCCTCATGCCCGTCCTCATGGCGGCGCCGATCCTTCGGACCGAGACCGACCCGGAAGAGCGGAACAGGTTTCTCGACATCGTCGAAGCAAGCGCCCAGCGAGGCGCCAGCATCGTCAAACAGGTGGTCACTTTCGCGCGTGGCGCCGCTGGCGAACAGATCCTCCTCCAGCCGGTTTATCTCCTGGAAGAGATCGCCAAGATCGTACAGCAAACCTTCCCCAAATCGATCACCGTGCGCACCCAGATGAGCGACGATCTTTCCATGATCGAAGCCGACCCGACCCAGCTGCATCAGGTGTTGCTCAATCTTTGCATCAACGCCCGCGATGCGATGCCGAATGGCGGCCTCCTCACCCTCTCGGCAGAAAATTTCGAGATCGACGAGAACTACGCCCGCATGACCCACGACGCGCGGCCGGGGCCTTATGTCGTCCTTCATGTAACCGATTCCGGCACCGGCATTCCACCCGAGGTGCAAAATAAAATTTTCGACCCCTTCTTTACGACCAAGGGCGTCGGCGAAGGCACCGGTCTCGGTCTATCCACCGTCGCGGGAATCGTCAAAGGCCACGGCGGATTCATTCGCGTCTACAGCGAGCCCGGTCACACCAGTTTCAAGGTTTTCCTCCCTGCCAAGGCGAGTGCGGAAAACCCCGCCCTCCAGGCGGAGGATGCACCGGTTGTTCACGCCTCCGGCAAGACCATTCTCCTGGTCGACGACGAACCGGGCATTCTGAAAATCGCCGAGGCCGTCCTCCTCGATACCGGCTACAAAGTCCTACAGGCGGAAGATGGGCCTGCCGCGCTCGCCCTCTACGCGCAACACCAAACCGAGATCGACCTCGTCCTGACCGATGTCGCGATGCCGCTGATGAGCGGTCTGGTCCTCGCACGCGCGCTCCGCAAGATGACGCCCGGGCTTAAGCTCATCATTTCCACCGGGCGCAACGACGACATGAACTCGCCCGAGATCGCCGCTCTGCAGCTCGACGGTTTTCTGCACAAACCCTACACAAAAAAGAAACTGCTCGAGAAAATCTCCAGCGTTCTCCACGCGCCGACGATGATTGCGGCCTAAAGGTTCGGAGTAAATTCTTATTCGTTAGGCAAATGCGCGTTGGCACGCCTTCGATGGCGTTGTAAAGAGCACGCAGCCGCATGCCGTCACGCCGTATCCTGCCGCCGCCGATTCTGCTCCTCCTCACTGCCCTCTGCTGGAGTCTCGGCGGAGTCTTGATCAAGTCGATCGATTGGCCGCCAATGGCGATCGCGGGTGGACGCAGCGCGATCGCTATTCCGGTCATGCTGCTCTGCATCGGGCGCCCGAAGTTTACATTTTCACCGGCGCAGATCGGCGGCGCGATCGGTTATGCGCTCACGGTTGTACTCTTCGTCTTCGCCACCCGCATGACGACGGCCGCGAACGCCATCTTCCTGCAATATACGGCGCCGATTTACGTCGCGCTGATCGGACGCTGGTATCTCGACGAGTGGGCTACCCCGATCGACTGGCTGGTGATCGTGACCGCGCTGGCCGGGATCGCGCTCTTCTTTTTCGATCGCCTAACGACGGCCGGCTTCTGGGGCAATGTCGTCGCGCTCGGAAGCGGCCTCGCCTTTGCCTCGGTCGCGCTTTGTCTGCGCAAGGAGAGGGCTGGATCCCCGGTTGCGGCTATCATCCTCGGCAACGCACTTGTGGCCATCGCTGGTCTTCCCTTCATGATCCAGCATTCGTTAGGCGCGGGTGGCCTCTGGCGGCTCGTTCTGCTCGGCACGGTGCAATTGGGATTGCCTTACGTGCTTTATGCGACCGCCATCAAATCGGTCACCGCGTTGGAGGCGACGCTTATTCCGCTCCTCGAGCCGGTCCTTAATCCACTGTGGGTGATGCTGGCGTTAGGCGAACGGCCGGGGCCGTGGGCGATTCTCGGAGGGACGCTCGTTCTCGGTGCGGTTCTGGCGCGTACCGCTCTCATGGTCCGGGCGAAGCGCAACGCGTCCACGATCCGTTAGGCGTCAGGCAAGATGGGAACAGTATTTCGCGCGAATGTAAACCGCGCGAGTTTATTCGTTAGGCGCCGTGTAGCTTGGCCAGTTGCTGCCAAAGATCGCGCTCCGCGTCGCTCAGTTTTTTCGGAACACGAATTTCGGCGACGACATAGAGATCGCCGCGGCCGCCGCCGGCGTGCGGCAATCCACGCTCCCGCAAGCGAAAACGCTGACCGCCCTGTGTGCCCGCCGGAATCTTCAGGCGCCGGTTGCCTTCCAACGTCGGCACTTCGATTTCGGTTCCGAGCGCAGCCTGCCACGGCTCCAGCGCTGCCTCGTGAATGAGATCGTTCCCTTCGACTGAGAAATCCGGATGGCGGGCCAGGCGGACCCGCAGGAAAAGGTCACCCTTTTTTCCACCGCGCATGCCGGCTTCACCCTGACCAGCGAGACGAATGCGCTGACCTTCGTGAACGCCTCGGGGGATTTTCACCTGATAAGTCTCGACTTTATCCGCGTCGCTGCGACGCAACGAAATCTGTCGCGTCGAACCGTTGAGCGCTTCTTCGAGCGTGACCATGATGTCGGCTTCCACATCCTGCCCGCGCTCGGCAGTAGCCGCTCGCTGACCGAATCCGCCAAAGCCCGACTCACCGCGCCCGCCCCCAAAGAACGCTTCGAAGAAGTCGCTGAATCCCGTGCCGCCAAATTCGAACTCAACGCCACCGCCATTGCCGCCCGCGTAACGACGAAAGTCACCACCGCCCGCAGTGCCGGCTCCCCAACCAGGCGGCGGCTGAAAACCGCCCGGCTGATTCCAATCGGCGCCGAGTTGATCGTACTTGCTACGCTTCTCGGGATCGCTCAGGACTTCGTAGGCTTCGTTGATTTGCTTAAACTTTTCCTCCGCTGCCGCTTTCTCCCTGGGCTTGGCGACGTCGGGATGATGTTTGCGCGCGAGCTTGCGGAAAGCGCTCTTGACCTCCTCCGCACTCGCCGTCTTGCTCACGCCTAACGTCTCGTAATAATCCCGAAATTGGACTGCCATAAATCTTGTGCGGGGGAATTTCTCGCATCGCCCGGAATGCGCAACCCGCGGGCGAGTCCGACCGTCCGTTGCTCGACGATCAGCTCAGGCTCGAGCCGGTTTTTCCACTGCGCGGTCGAACCAGCACACGGGCCAGGCGATGTTCGCGCCGCAGGATAAGAAATTGCGCTCCGTAGTTGAGGCAGCAGGCTTTTTGCCGGTGCAAAACTTGAACATGATTCGGTTCAGGTGAGTTATCGCCCGGTGGAATGGCTTTGAGTCAGAACTGCTCCTGTGAAAATTGTGAGAGCCGGCCGCGGAATATCGAACGCACGACAAATGCTTGCTACCTGATCTCGACTTCGTCAGGCTGACGCGCGATGCAAATTACACCGTCGCCCGGGTCGCCCGCCATCTTCCCGCCGGGGTTTCGTTTTCACCCGCTGCGTTTTCTACTCGGGTTGGTGGGAGTCATCGGGATTCTTATTACTCTTATCTCATTGCTTACCGGCTTTGTCTCGATTCCGACTAACTCCGTCGGGGTAAAACTGCGCTTTGGAGCCTATCACAGTACAGAAGGACCAGGCTTGGCTTATGCCATTCCTTACGTCGACGAAATTCTTCTCGTGCCAACACAGCGTCTCCTTAAGCTCGAGTTTGGCTTCACCACCTCGGGAGCGAGTAACGAATACCAGGGCGACACGACTCCCGACGATACCGAAACCATGATCACGGGCGACCTCAACACCGCCCTCGTCCCCTGGGTGGTGCAGTATCGCATTACCGACCCGAAACAATATCTCTTCGGCGCACGCGAACCAGAACAGACTCTGCGCGACCTTTCGGAAAGTGTCATGCGCGAAGTGATCGGCGACCGCACAGTCGACGAAGTTCTGACTATAGGTCGTCACGATATCGAAACCGCAACTCTCGGGCGACTGGCAAAATTGTGTTCCGAATACGGGTTGGGAATGCAGATCCAGCAGGTGCAGCTCGCGACTGTGCGCCCGCCGCCAACGGTCCAGGCGGCTTTCAACGAAGTGAACCAGGCGCAGCAGGAAAAACAGACAGCGATCAATCAAGCCTGGGCGATTTACAACGATGCAGTGCCAAACGCGCGCGGTCAGGCGAAGGAGCGCGAGAAACAGGCCGAGGCTTATGCCTTCCGCCGCGTGAATGGAGCGAAGGGCGATACGGAGAAGTTCACCCTGCTCCTAAGTGAGTACGCCAAGGCACCGGAGATTACCCGGCAACGGCTCTATTTCGAGGCGATGGAATCCATCCTGCCAGCGCTCGATCACAAGATCATCGTAGACGACAGCGTCAAAAGCATCCTACAGACTTTGCCAATCGGGCCCATGCCGCCGGCACCTTCGCCATAAGCCATACCTAACGACCATGCCTAACGGGACTATCTACCGCCCGCATTTCTCAACCCGCTTCATCGGCTTGGTGCAGAACCCAGTGCTGGCCATTATCGGTGTGATCGTGCTCTTTACGGGACTAAAGTGGGGCGCGTTTCTTTTCACCGTCCATCAATATGAGACTGCCATCGTGACGCGCTTCGGCAAAGCGGTTCGGGTGGAAAAAACACCCGGGCTCAAATTCAAAGTTCCGCTGATCGATGCCGTCCACCGCTTTGACAATCGCATTCTCGCCTGGGATGGCCCGCCGACGGAATGTCCGACAAAAGACAAGCTCTATCTCATTGTCGATTGCTTCGCACGCTGGCGCATCAGCGATCCGCTCCTTTACTTTAATCGCCTGAATGACGAGCGCAGCGCGCTCTCTCGACTCGACGATATTCTCGGCAGCGAAACGCGGACCGCCGTAGCGTCGAACGACCTAGTCGAAATCGTTAGGCTAACGAAAGGCCGAACGCCGCTGCGCGACGCCGAGCTGGAAAAATCCGGCACGATCCTGCCGAGCAACCTGCCTGACATCGAGCTTGGGCGGGTTGAGATCGAAGAACAGATCACGCAGCGCGCCCGGGAAAAGATCGAGGGCTTTGGGATCGAGTTGCTCGACGAGCGTTTCAAGCGCAGCAAATACAGCCCGGCCGTGGCGGAAAAAATTATCGAACGGATGTCGAGTGAGCGTCATCAGATTGCCTCCAAATTTCGCTCTGAAGGCCGCGGAGAAGCGGCCAACATCAACGGGCAGAAAGAGAGCGATGTGGCCTCGATCCAATCGGCCGCACAACGAAACGCGCTCAAGACCGAAGGCGAAGCCGATGCCGAAGCCGCCCGGATCTACACCGCCGCCTATAGCTCGGCGGAAGCGCGTGAACTCTATTCTTTTCGACGCCGTCTCGAAGTCGCACGCGAAGCTTTTGGTCACGGCTCAACTGCCGTCCTGTCAACGGAAAGCGATTTCGGCGGCGTTTTAAAAGCGATCGGCAAAACGGCGCTGCCGCCCGCGCCGTCAGTTACGCCACCACCTCGTTAGGCTAAACCGCGGACGATCACTCGTCGATCAAGACTGTAAGTCAGGACGCTTGTCTGGCTTCCAAAAGGCTCTGTCCGGTCATCTCTTTTGGCTGCGGCAAACCGAGCAAAAATAACAGGGTCGGAGAGATATCGGCCAGAATTCCGTCGTGAACTTTGAAGTTCGCCGCGTCATCCGCCACATAAATGAGGTGCACCAGATTCGTGGTATGGGCGGTATTGGGGGAGCCGTCAGGATTGCGCATCAATTCGCAATTTCCGTGGTCGGCCGTGATGAGAAGCTTTCCGCCTAACGACAGCACCGCTGGGACTAACCGGGCCAGACAGGCGTCGATTGTCTCCACTGCTTTTACCCCGGCTGGGACAACCCCCGTATGTCCCACCATGTCGGGATTGGCATAATTTAGAATGATCAGATCATGCTGAGCCAGCCGGCTCAAGACTTCGTTAGTCACTTCAGGCGCGCTCATCTCCGGCTGGAGGTCATAAGTTGCCACCTTGGGTGATGGAATGATCTTGCGATCCTCGCCCGGCGCCGGTCTCTCCACTCCGCCGTTGAAGAAATAAGTCACATGCGGGTACTTCTCCGTTTCGGCGATGCGTAATTGCCTCAAGCCGGCGGCACTCACCACGTCACCAAGGATATTCTTAAGCGACTGTGGTTTAAAGACCACCGGGCACTGATAAGTTACGTCATACTCGGTAAGTGTAACGTACCGTACCCGCGGCCAGACTTCGCGGTCGAACCCATCGAAATTTTGGAAAAGAAAGGCCTGTGAAAGTTGTCGCGCCCTGTCCGCACGGAAGTTAAAGAAGATAACCGTGTCGCCATCGTGAATCCTTTGCTCGTTAGGCTGAGCAAAGATGAGGGGAGGCATGAACTCATCCGTTTTCCCCGCCGCGTAATGCCGGCTGATCGCGGCGGAAGGTAAATCTTCGCAAAACTCACCGCGGCCGAGGACAATGGCATCCCACGCCTTCTTCGTTCGATCCCAGCGCCGGTCGCGATCCATGGCGAAGTAACGTCCGACAACCGTGATAATGCGTGCATCGCTCCCGGTCAGCTCCGCCGCGCATTTCGTCAGGTAATCCGCTCCGCCGGTCGGCGAGGCGTCGCGCCCGTCGGTAATCGCGTGCACGAAGATTTGGTCGACGCCCGCCCCCTTGGCCGCGTTCGCAAGCGCAATGAGGTGCTGGTAATGACTGTGCACCCCGCCATCAGAAACCAATCCGATAAAATGCAGCCGCGCCGAGCGAGCATCTGCGAACGCTTCCTGCAGCACGCCGTTTTGCTTGAGCTCGCCTTCCGCGATCGCTTTGTTGATCCGGGTCAGATCCTGATAAACGATTCGCCCGGCGCCGAGATTGAGATGGCCGACCTCGGAGTTACCCATTTGACCAGCGGGCAGGCCGACATCTTCGCCACTCGCGCTTAGTTTTGCACCCGGGTATTCGCGGTAAAGCTGATCGTGAAACGGTGTGCGCGCGAGGAGGGTCGCGTCGCCATTCTTTTCCGCCTCTGTTTTTCCTCCCGGATTTATCCCCCACCCGTCGCGAATAACCAAAACGATCGGCTTTGCCATACAACGCATTCTCCCGGCGCGAACGGGTCGGCTCAAGCGCTTTCCCGCGCCTGGGGGATTGACAACCTCGCCAAGCGCTCGCTCTATCGCAGCAATGAAATGGCGCAATCAGATCCTGGCGCTTCTTTGCCTGGCGATCTTCGTCGCCTTCGGCGTTCTTTATTTTCGGCATTGGGTGGTGCAAAAACCGTTCGGCATCGTCCTCTTCATTGGGGAAGGCCTGACGCCGAATCGCCTCGCTGCCACCCGCGCCTATGCCGGCGGCGCCAGTTCGCGTCTCGCCATCGACTCGCTTCCTGCCGTAGCCCTGCTCTCAAATTACTCGCTGGATTTCGCTGTCCCGGATGAGGCTGCCGCCGCCACCACCCTCGCCACAGGCGTGAAAGTGAACAACCATAGCCTCGGCCTCGGGCCTAACGAAAAGCGGCTGCGCAGCCTGATTGATCTCGCCCGCGAAAAAGGCCGCGCGATCGGCATCGTGACCAACGCTCGCCTAACGAATCCGACGATGGCTGCCTTCTACGCTGCAGGCAAAGGGGATCTCGCACAACAACTGGCGGAGGAAAAAAAGATCGACATCGCGCTGGGTGGTGGAAACGCGGATTTCCTGCCCGAAGCCAAGGGCGGGCATCGCACCGATGGCCGCGATCTCGTTCTGGAAATGCGGCGCAATGGCTACGAGATCGTCCGCACCAACGCCGAGCTCGAGACGATTCCGCAATGGCGTCGGCCCAAGTTAATTGGTCTTTTCAGCGAAGGTGAAATGGCTTACAGCCGCGAGCTGGCGGCCGGAAGCGAGCAACCCGCGCTCGCCGACATGACCCGACGCGCCATTCAACTCCTGCAATGGAATACCGGCGGCTATCTGCTTGTCGTCGATGCCGGGCTCATGAGCACGGCGGCGCGTGAAAATCGCGGCGAGCGAACCCTGGCCGAGACCGTGCAACTCGATCGCGCGGTGGCGGCGGCACGCAGCTACATGGGAGAAAACTCGACTACTCTAGTGACGGGGAATCTTGGCATCGGCGGACTTTCACTGAATGGCTTTCCGTTTCGGCGCGACAGCGGCATGGCATTGTTAGGCGTAAATTCTTCCGGTGAACCGGCTCTCACCTGGGCCACCGGACCTAACGGAAACGCGGCGCGGTCAGCCGGCGCGGCAAACAATGACGAACCGCCGCCACCCGCAGAAGGACCAGCGTCATCCACGCTCCAGGAACCAGCCGCAGCTTACGCACCAGCGGCGCGCAATACCGTCGATGACGTTCTTGCCGCCGGCTCCGGACCTGGTACCGACGCGCTGCGTGGCTACGAGGATAATACCGTCATTTTCAAGATCATCGCCGGACAGTTGTGATTTGCCTAACGATTAGGCTGCTGGCAGACGAGTCACGCACTTCCCTCGCTCACTGCACCGGCAGACCGGCCTCTTTCCAGGCACGAAAACCACCGGTCATTGACCGCACATTACGGTAGCCCATTCGTTGGAGGCTTTCGGCGGCCAGCGCGGAGCGACTCCCGCCGCCACAGTAGCAGATGATCCGCTGATTCAGATCCGGAACCATTGCTTCGATTTCCAACTCGACCTCGGCGCGCGGAAGATGTTTTGCGCCCTGAACGTGACCAGCTGCCCAATCTTCCTCTGCACGCACATCAAGCAACGTCGCGGCGCCACAATCGACTTCACGCCTGGCATCGTTAGGCGAGATTTCGGCAACGTTTTTCTTCGCTTCGGCAACGAGCTTTTGAAATCGGTTTGGTTGCGGCATCGCATACTTGTACGACTGGCATACGATCGGGTCGAGCTGAACGACACAACATAAAGTTAGCGTGCGCCCCGCGGCCGAGTGCCTGCCCTTCGCGCGTGATCAAAGCGCGCTGTGGAAAAAGAGCTAACGCCGAGCCTTAGATTATTCGTAGCGCAAGGCTTCGATCGGATCGAGCCGCGCAGCCTCGCGCGCCGGATAGAAGCCGAAAAATATTCCCACCGCGGCGCTAAAAAAGAAAGCAACGATAATGGACGTTATCGAGATGAGCGTCGGCCAATGCGCCACCTTCGACAGAACCTGCGAAGTGCCAAGGCCGATAACAATACCGATCACGCCCCCGATCGAGCTAAGAGTGACGGCCTCGATCAGAAACTGCGTGAGAATATCGCGCCCATGCGCTCCGACCGCGAGACGCACCCCAATCTCGCGCGTCCGTTCGGTCACGCTCACGAGCATGATGTTCATGATCCCAATTCCACCCACGACAAGTGAGACGCTCGCGATCGCGCCCAGCAATAAGGTCATCACCTTGGAAGTGGCGGTCGCAGCCTCGGCGATCTCCTGCTGATTTCGCACCGTAAAATCATCGTCACGTCCGGGACGAATATTATGTCGCTGCCGGAGGAGCTCGATGATTTCCTGCTGGCCGGGCGCGAGGTCGTTAGGCGAAGCCACCTGCACGTTGATCCCGCGCAGAGTCGTTCCTCCGATGACGCGCTTCATCGCGCTCGTGTAGGGCATGATGACGATGTCGTCCTGATCGGTGCCTTGCGGACTCAATCCCTTGGGCGTGAGTACCCCGGTGACGAGAAACGGAACACCTTTGATGCGCAGGATCTGTCCGATGGAACTTTCAGAACCGAAAATCTGGCTGGCGGTGGTACGCCCGATGACACAAACCTTGTTTGCGCTGCGCACATCCTGCGGGGTGAAAATCGCGCCCTCGCTTAGCGGCCATTGCCGAATATCGAAATACTCGGGCGACTCGCCGTAAATACGGGTGAACCAGTTTTGATTCCCGGCCGAGACCTGGCTTGTGGACACAACTTCTTCGCTCACTGCGACCACTCGGGGCACCTCTCGACGGATCGCTTCCGCATCCTCGATCTTAAGCGTGCCGGCACTTCCCCAGCCGGTCCGAATGCCGCTCGAAGTGATGCTGCCGGAGAAAATCAGGATCACGTTTTCACCCAGGCTGGCGATCTGCTGCTCGACCTGCGCTTTGGCACCATTGCCGATGCTGACCATCGCAATCACTGCGCCCACGCCAATGATAATGCCAAGCGCGGTCAGAACCGAGCGGAGCTTGTTTCGGCGCAAGGCGCGAAAGGCGATCTTGAAAGTGGAGTCGACTCTCATGCTTCCTCAAATTGGAGTCGGCGAACGCGGGGCGAGGTCCAATAATTTGTGCGCGCCACCCTCGGAGCACACCCCACGCAATCGCGCCGAAAGTTTAATCTGCAGTTTCATGACAGAGCTTCCGCAGCAAGCGTTCGCCTAACGACCGATTCATCGCTTTGCACGAGTCCGTCGCGCATCACAATGTTGCGTTTTGCGTAAGCGGCGATGTCGGATTCGTGCGTCACCATCACAATCGTAATGCCGTGATCATTGAGCTTCTGAAAAATGTCCATGATTTCGACGCTCGTCCGGCTGTCGAGGTTGCCGGTCGGTTCATCGGCCAGGACGATTTCCGGGTCGTTAATCAATGCACGCGCGATTGCTACGCGCTGTTGCTGGCCGCCGGAAAGCTGACTCGGATGATGGTCTTCCCGGCCGGCGAGGCCAACGGCGGTGAGAACCTGGCCGGCTTTTTCGCGCAACTGCGTGTTCGTTAGGCGATGTTCGCCGTAGAGCAATGGCAGCTCAACGTTTTCGAGCGCTGAGGTCCTCGGGAGAAGGTTAAAGCTTTGGAAGACAAAACCGAGTTTGCGATTGCGAATATCTGCCAAACGGTCGCGATCGAGTCCTGAAACATCAAAGCCGTCGAGGAGATAACGGCCTTCGCTCGGGCGATCGAGACAGCCGAGCACATTCATCAGGGTCGATTTCCCCGAACCACTCGAACCCATGAAGGCGACGAACTCGCCGCGCTTGATCTCGAGGGAAACCCCGCGCACGGCCTGCACTTCAACCTCACCGGTGTGGTAGGTCTTATGGACGTTTTCCAGCCTAACGACGGCATCGTTTCCGGCCATGACAAGAACACTAGAAGCGGCGCGAGCCGCCACTGAACGGATTGTTAGGCTGCGCAGAATTACCAGGCCTTCCCGTAATGGCCGTGACGACGCGATCGCCCTCTTTCAAGCCTTCGGTAACCTCGGTGAAAATTCCGTCGCTGATTCCGGTTTTGATTTTAGCCGGCGCCACGCTCGCGCCGCGCAGAACGTAAACCGTTCGTTCGGTCTGATGATCGTTAGGCTTGAGTCGTGGTCCGCGGTTCGAGGCGGGCGGCGGGGTTACTTCTGGCGGGCGGAACCGTAGGGCTGAATTGCTAATCTTGAGCACGTTCTCACGCTGCGCACCGACGATGGAGACATTGGCAGTCATTCCAGGCTTCAGCTTAAGATCAGCGTTGTTAACGCCGATGACGGTGTCGTAGGTGACGACATTCTGCACCGTGGTCGGTGCATTGCGCACCTGCACAACGTCGCCGTGAAAGGTGCGGCGTGGAAAGGCGTCGACGGTAAAGTCCACTTTCTGACCGACGTCAACACCACCGATATCCGCCTCGGCCACTGCCGCGTCGATTTGCATTTTGCTCAAGTCATTTGCGATCGTAAAAACGACCGGCGCACTCAGGCTGGCAGCAACGGTTTGGCCAACATCGACGCTGCGCGAAATGACGATTCCGTCGATCGGCGAAGTGATGGTGCAATGCTCCAGATCCACTTTTGCCTTCTCGAGGGCGCCTTCTTTAATCTTCAACTGCGCTTCGGCCTGATGCAGAGCGGCGTTGGCCTGATCGAGCTCGGATTGCGCAGAGTTTTGTTTCGCGACTAACTCCTGCGTCCGCTTTTGGCTGACTTGCGCGAGCTCGAGCCCGGCCTTTGCGTTATCGAGGTCGCCCTGTGCCTGCAACACAGCCGCCTGGAAAACCGCCGGATCGATCTCAGCCACGGTCTGTCCAGATTTCACCGGTGAATTAAAGTCGACATAAAGCTTGCTGATATTGCCTGAAATCTGGCTGCCGACTTGCACGTTCACCACGGGGTTGAGAGTGCCTGTCGCGGTCACGGCCTGGATAATTGAGCCACGCGTAACAGTGGCGGTTTGATATTGGCTTTCCCCTTCGCGGCCGCAGCGTCGAAAGACGAAAAGCGCGAGCAACAAAACCAGGATCGCACCGCCAATGAGGATGATTCGTTTCATGAAAAATGCCGCCGACTTCCTGCCGGCAGCTATTGTTAGGACCGGTCGGCACCGGAATTAGTTACAAGAAACCATGCGGCGCTACTTGGAAATCTACTCGATCATGCTGCGCAACTCGCTCATTCGCGAGCTGAGTTTTAAGGCCAATTTCATCCTCTGGATGATCGTGGAGGTGCTTTGGTTTTGCGGCCAGATCCTGTTCTTCAGCATCATCTTTGGGCAGGTCGACAAGATTGGGGACTGGACGAAATGGGAAGTTGTCTTGCTGGTCGGCACGCACCAGATAATCGCGCAGCTGTTTCAGGCATTCTTCTTCGTCAACGTCGCCAACGTTCCTGAGCTGGTGCGCACGGGAAAACTCGATTCGCTGCTCGTCCTGCCGCTCGACAGTCAGTTTGTCGTTTCGACAAAACAGTTCGGGCTGGACAGCGTGGTCAACGCGTTAATCGGGGCAATCGTCGTCGTCTTTTCGTTAGGCAAACTGCACGTCGTCCCAGGATGGCCGGCGATTCTGCTTTATCTCGTCGCTCTGGGCTTCGGGATCGCAATCCACTACTCGATCATGCTCACCCTGGCGGCAGTCAGTTTTTGGATCGTTCGCGCGCAAGGCCTCGTCTACGGTTACTTCAACTTCCTCAACATCGCGCGGTATCCGGACGTCATTTTTCCTCAGATTTTTCGGCTTATTTTCGGCTGGTTCATTCCGGTGGTGATTGTGGCCAACATTCCAGCCCGCCTGCTCATCAAGTCGTTAGGCCAGCCGAGCTGGCTCATGCTTCATCTCGTCGTCGCGGGCACGATTGCGGCTCTGATCAGCCGTGCGTTCTGGTATTGGGCCTTACGGCATTATTCGAGCGCCAGTTCCTAAGAGGCCCGCGCTCGGAATGAAGGAGAACGGAAGGCCAGAAATCGTTCCAAAACCGCTTGCGCCAAAATCTAATTGCCCTTAATTACCCTCCCTTCCGTCCGGACAAGAGGAAACATACCCGGAATTGCTCAGCTTTATGGCCCGTTCAAGCAAGAAATCAGCACCGAAAAAAACCGCGAAAAAAGCTCCTCCGAAGGCCGCCAAGAAAAAGGCTGCATCGCGCAAGACTTCTGTCGTGAAAAAGAAACCGGCCAGAGCGAAAAAAATCAAACTGGGCAACAGTAAATCCTCAAAGCCTGCGAAAGCGTCCAAGGCTGCGGTGGCAGCGACTCGTTCCGCCAACGGCAAGCCGAGGAAGCTCGGCAAGAGCACCGAGACGATGACCATCATCGGCAACAACCACAAGACGAACGAGCGCCGGCTCGATCCTTTCATCCGCGCACAGAAGGAGAAGCTTCTGCAACTGCGCGACGCAATGGTCGATTCGATGGCGGGCGTCGCGCAGGATACCCTGCGCGCCCGCGCGGAAGGCAGCGAAGCTTCTGCTTTCGGAATGCATCAGGCCGACGCCGGAAGCGACGCCTACGATCGCGATTTTGCGCTCAGTCTTTTGTCGCAGGAACAGGATGCGCTTTACGAGATCGACGAAGCCTTGAAGCGAATCGATCTGGGCACCTACGGTAAATGCGAGATGTCAGGTAAGCCGATTTCGCACGCACGCCTGGAGGCGATCCCGTTTGCGCGCTTCACCGTCGAATGCCAGTCGCAACTGGAAAAGCAGAATAAGGCGACGCGCGTCCGCCAATCGGTCACTTCACTTTTCGGTCTCACCGATGATGAGTCGCGCGAAGGCGAGGAAGAAGAAGTCCAGGCCGATACCAAGGATTAACGAACATGCCGCAGGAAATAATCACTCTCGAATGCACCGAGGCGAAGGCCGCCGGTGCGCCCGCGTCGCGCTACATGAGCACGCGAAACAAAAAAAGCCCACGGACCCCGAATCGTCTGGAGAAAAAGAAATACAATCCGTTCTTGAAGCGACACACCCTGCACCGCGAGACTCGATAACATGCAACCCAAGACTGCCAAACGCCGTTCCGCCTTTCGTCGCGCCAATCGGACCATGCCGCGCCGTCGCATCGATATCGCGGCGGAAGCGATCGACTATAAGAACCCGGATCTTCTCAGAAAATTTGTGACTGAAAGCGGAAAGATCCTGCCGCGCCGGGTGACGGGAATGCCGGCGCACATGCACCGCAAGATCACGCGCGAAATTAAGCGCAGCCGCTCGGCCCTCTTGATGAAGTAGAGGCAGGCAGGGACGGCGTCGCTTTCAGCGGGCCTAAACCTGGACTTTTAGAAGAGGACGCACGGAAGCACACCTGTCCGAAGAAGCGCGCGGAGGCGAACCCAGACTGCGCGTCTTCGAGTTCGATTACTTTTGCTCGTGCGCGGGCGCAGGAGGCGAGGTCGCTTCCACGGCGCTAAACGTCTCCAGGATTTTGTAAGCGTGCTCCGCATCCTTCGGCACAGCGTAGGAATCACCTACGTTCAAGACGACCGTCTGGCCTTCGATGTGGAGTTCAGCGCGACCTTTGATGACGTATCCCACAGTTTCGTGGGGATGTTTGGAGACAGGCTTCTTTTTGTTAGGCTGCTCGTTCTCCCACAGTCGCATCGCCACGTGCACCCCTGAGCGAGATACTTCTGTCCCTCTGGACCGTGGGGTGAAAACGCGGACGTAACCTTGGTGACGCTCGTGTCTTTCATCAAAAAGAGTTCGCATCCGCCGCGACACAAGGTCGTGCAAAGAAATCACCCCGCGCGGCCTAACCGAAGCGAGCGGTCAGCCGGGCGGGTGAAAAATTGGAGGGACCGGGATGGATTCGCGCGCTACGGAAGCACGCGATCAGTCAGTGTGTCGTGGTGCAGAGCGCAATGTTGGCGGAGCTCAAACCAGCCGCCGGCGCTCTTGCCTGCCTGCGCAATGCTGTTTTTCTCACCCTCGGCATACTTTTCCCAGCTGTCGTAACGCACAATGCCGAGGAAATTCCACGGCGCGCCTTCCAAATGCGCCATCAACACATTCCCCGAAGCGGTGTCGCCTGGGGTCGCTTCACTCAACATTTTCTCCAGCTCCTCGCGATGACCAGGCGCAGCACGATAATCGGAAACAATATAGACGGAGCCGGAGCTTTTCGAGGCATCATCGAGACCAAGCGCCTTGGCGAATTCAGCCCACGATGGACCGGCGACGAAGGTGTCGTTGTGCCATTCGCTGAGCAGACGTTGCTGCGGTGTCATCGGCGTGCCACTCATATCGACGGTAGCCTTGGCGCCAATGTGCTCGATCGCTGCGTAGTCCCAGGAATCGCCATCCTGGTGTCGCAAGACAATTCCCTTGCGATCGGGATGGTCCGGGTCCGGTTGCTTCATCCAATCCTCCAGCTCCTTCGCTTTGCCAAGGGCGGCTTTGACTATGAAGACATGATAAACATCGGTTCGCTTTGGAGCCGTGTTTCCTTTTGCGGCGGCCGAGTTTTGCTGTCCATGTAGGGCAGCGAGTGGCATGAAGGCAAAGAGCGCGAGCGCGCGAGTGAGTAATTTCATTTTTTCTTTCTGTCAACTGGCTAGTGACTTGGGCGCGAGGTATTTCAGGTTCGTCACTTCCTGTCAAGCCTAACAATCCCCGCGTGGGCCTCGTTAGGCTTTGCCGCTCCGTTCGCCCTGTTCGATCAGTTTCCAGAATTCGCGGGTTTTGCCGAGCTGATCATCTTCCGCCATTGGCAGTTTGCTGCGGAAAAGGAAGTCGCGCAGCGTGTTCTTGTGCAGCACGCGGTGCACCGTCACGCCCTCCGAGCTGCGCTCGAAGTAGATGCGATAATCTTTTGCCCGATATCGGTAGAGTTTTTTTTTCTCGCGCTCGATCACCCCAAAGTGTTTGCCATCCAGATTATCGAGGTCTTCGGGAAGAATCTGAAACTCGGCCAGTAAATCGAGCTGGAGCGCTTTCGGCAACGCCGCCATCTCCGCCGCACTGAGCTCATTAAAGATGATTTGAAACATTGGTCGAGCTGTTTCGTGAATCGGAAGGCCTAACGAGCCAGAGCCCGCGATCACGAAACAGCGAATCTCGGCTCTACAAGTAAACCCGGCGCGCCCGGCTGCCAATCCCGGTAAAAATTTCCCACGGAATCGTTCCTGCCCGCTCCGCCATTTCCGCTGCCAGAATTTCCTCGTCGCCCTGTTTACCCATGAGAATAACCTCATTCCCAAGGTCAACGTTAGGGACTGCCGAGACGTCGATCACCGTCAGGTCCATCGTAATTCGGCCGAGCACGGGGCAACGCTGGCCGCCGACCAGGACCGACGCTCCGCGGTTGGATTGCGCACGCGGAAAACCATCAGCATAACCGGCGCTGATCGTTGCGACGCGCATCGATCGCGATGTGGTAAAGGTGCGGCCATAGCTCACGCTCCGGCCTGGCGGCAAATCGCGAAGGAGAGCGATGCGCGACTTCAGGGTCATGATCGGCCGAAGAAACCTCTGTTCGTTAGGCAAAGGCGAAGAGCCATAGAGCATGAGGCCGGCGCGCACGATGTCGAAGCGATGTTGCGCAAAGCCGAGAATTCCGGCGCTGAGCAGGACATGCACTTTGTAGCCGCCTGGCAGGCGCATTCGTATTTGCCTAACGAGCACTGCGAACTGCCTCAGTTGCCTTTCCGTGAAAGCGAAGTCTTCGTCCGCGACTGGCAGGTGCGTCGAAATGCTGTGCAGCCGCACCTCAGGAAGGTGTGAAATCTTTTCCAGCTCGGCGAGTGCATTCTCCTGCCAGCAGCCCATGCGGCCCATGCCGGTGTCGATGGCGAAGTTGAGCGGGCTGCCTTTGAAGACGCGGCCTTCCTCGAAACTTGAAACGGTGGCGATGAATCCATGTTCGGCGATCGTTGCCCGTTCCTGCGGCAGTGCGGGACCAAGAATGAGAATCGGGTGTGCGATCCCACTGGCGCGTAGCTCCAGCGCTTCGTGCAGGTTCGCGACGCCGAAAAGCTGTGCCTCATCCCGTAACGTGTCGGCCACTTCGATCATGCCGTGGCCATAGCCGTTGGCTTTTACGACGGCGAGCAGTTCGGTCTCCGGTCCGATGCGCTCGCGCGCAACACGCGCATTGTGGCGCAAAGCTTCTCGGTCGATCTCCGCCCAGCAGCGATCAGTGCCTAACGAATTCATTTCTTCGCCGTCGTGATGTAGGGTGCGCGCAAATAAATTGGTTGAAGCGGTTCCTCGCTGAAATCTTTCGCTCGCAGGGCAAGTTCAGCCAGACGCAGCGCGGACGGATGTTCGATCGAAATCCCGTCGAACTCCATCAAGTGTTCGGTGGCAAAGATTGGCAAACGATCGGACTTCTGCACTTTTACTCGAATCTCCTCCGCGGTGCCAAGCGTTGGTCCTTCCAGACATTGTCCATTTGCGACTGATGCGAAGTAAAAGGTGCCCCGCCGCGCATTGCCGATGACAAAGTAAGCCGCTTCATCGAAGGCCACGATCGATGGCAAACCGAGCAGTTTTGCACCCGTCGCTGCCCGCAAGCCGAGCGCGGTCGCGATCGCGATTCGCACTCCGGCATACGATCCCGGGCCAAGTCCGACGACAAGCACGTCGGGCGGCGCAGCGGCTTGATATATTTCCTGGAGATTCTGGTAGAAAAAGCCGGAGTCTTTTCGATCCGCCGGAAAGATGCGGAATTCGCGTAGCTCGCCTTGGTCGCAAAAGGCGATGCCACCGATGGCAGAAGAAAGTTCCAGGGCGAGGACTTTCACACCTCCTCCCCGGTGATGGTCCGGCGTCTTTCATCCACAATTTCAAATCGCAGCCAACGCGTCCGCTTCGGCAGAACTTGCGGAAAGCGATCGGCCCACTCGATTACACAAATGCCACCGTCCTCGAGGTAATCGTCGAAGCCAAGCTCATCGATTTCCATCCGCGAGCCCAGCCGATAAAAATCAAAGTGAAAGACCGGCAAGCGCCCGCGGTCATATTCGTGCAGGAGGGTGAAGGTGGGGCTGGTCGCTTCCTCAGTGCTCTCGAGACCTTGAAGCAGACCTTTGACAAAATGGGTTTTGCCCGCGCCGAGATCGCCGATGAGCGCGACCACATCGTTAGGCTGAAGCTGTCGCGCCCACTCGCTCGCGAAGTTGATGGTTTCCTGCACGCTAGTGGAAGTGCGTGTAGCCATGGAAGGAGCGGTGAGTCACTGGTGACAAATGTCGCGTGAGACGGCCGATGCGAGTAAGAGATAGACGCATGAATTTTTTGCGCCACTTCCTTTCGAGAATGGTGGCATCGCCAGGCGAAAGGGCGAAGAGCAATTCGTAGTCTTCGCCGTCATTAATCGCCTGCGCGATTGAGCAGCTGCGCGCCCGTGGGAGGGCGTTTTCGTCGATCTCGAAGCCCACGTCGCTGGCGTTCGCGAGACGGGGTAGATCAGCGCCCAGCCCGTCGCTCAGATCCATCATGGCGTGAATGCAGAAATTCCGCGTCAGCCAGCGCGCCTCTTCCAGTCGTGGAATGAAGTTGAGATGCCGCCCTCGAACCGAGCCGCCTAACCTTCCGGTGACATAAAGCAGATCCCCCACCTCGCCGCCGCTGCGCAGGACACATCGCTTCCTTTCGACTGAACCGGCAGCGGTGATCGAGACAATGATCGGGCCGCGCGTGCTGCTGGTTTCTCCGCCGACGATCGCAACCTCAAATCGCGCGGCGGCTCGCCTCAGGCCCTGGTAAAGTTGTTTCATCCAACGCGCTTCGCTCTTCGAGGGAGCAATGAGCGTAACGAGCGCGTACTGCGGAATGCCAGACATCGCGGCGAAATCGCTCAGGGGTCGCATCATGGCTTTCCAGGCGATGGCGCCCGGGTTTTCGTTAGGCAAGAAATGGACTCCTTCCACTACGCAATCCGTCTTGAGTAAAAGCAGCTCATCCTTTTTCGTCCCGGCCAGCACCGCACAATCGTCACCAGGGCCCACGATCACTTCGCGGCGCGACTTGAGGCGCGCGACCAGCTGAGCGATCAGCCGGTCTTCTCCCAACTCGCGCAACTTCATTGCGAGATAAGATTAGGAAAAGCGAGCGCGCTGAGGGAAAGAAAATTGAAGAGGGCATGCATGGTCATCGAGACAAGGATCGAGCCGCTCCATTCGTAGGCGAGAGTAAAGCAGCCGCCGAGAACAAAAAGCGGCCCCAGACTCGGTAAATGCACATGGACCGCACCGAAGAGCAGTGCGTTGAGAATAAGACCGGGACCACGTCCAAAGTAACGTTTGAACACGCCGTAAAGGAAGAAGCGGAAGATGAACTCTTCGGCGAAGGGCGCGATCATGACTGCCAGAACGATGATAAGAACGCGCTGTTGCAATGTTTCCGAGCCGGTAAACACCTCGATAATCTGCTGCCGGCTTTCGCCTTCACCGAGCAGCCAGCGTGAAATACTGTCGGCCGCCAGGAGGAGCGGATAGGCAGCAAAGAGGAGCACCGCCGCCGTGCTCACAACGCGCCCGAAACCGAGCCGGGAAAATCCCCCTAACGACAGCACGCTGAAGCCGCGCACCTGCAAAAGTACGGTCAGAAGACAAACGACCGCCAGGGAAAAGCCGCCGGTGAAAAGCAATTCACGGGTGCGAATAACCACATGCTCGATCTGGGTCAAGTTGACTAAATCGACGATGAACAAGGTGACCAGAACGAGCGCCGCGAAGGCCTCTGGGAATCCCAGCTGCCTTTGGCCTAACGACGTCGCGCCTCCGGCGCGGGCCGACACCTGGCGATAAAGGGATAGATAAACATACAGCCCAGCGGCTACGAGCACCGTGTTGATCAGGCTATCGAACATCGGGCTGCGCCGTCGTCAGGGCGCGTAAAAGCTCGGGAGAAAATAAGCGCGTCCGCTTTGCAGTTGCGGCTCGAGCTGACCCGGAAGCGTAAGCTCGAGCTTCGTGTCGCCACTCTTTGCCAGCAGGCGAAAAAGCCGGCTCAGGCTGAAGGGTGGACCATAGCGTACAATCCCGGCATCGGAGGCTCGGGCCAGCTCCTTCGCCTTGGCGTAGGCGTCTTCGATCTGTCCGAGGCCATCGATAAGTTTCACATCGAGAGCATCGCGACCAGACAGGATGCGCCCGTCTGCGATGCCGTTCCGCAATGTGTCAGCCGAGAGTTTGCGCTCCTTTGCCACGATACCTAGAAACTGCTCGTAGGTTTTCATGACGAAGCTCTGGATGTAATCGCGCTCTTCCGGCGTGATCGGCCGTGCGCCGTTCAGCATGTCTTTGAACTTCCCACTCTTGAAGACCACCGAAGCGAGCCCGATCTTGTTAAAGAGTTGCTCGTAGTTCAGGGTTTGAATGATGACGCCGATGCTGCCGGTGATGCTGGTTGGGTTAGCCATCAAATATTGTCCACCGCAAGAAACGTAATATCCGCCGGACGCGGCGAGCGAATCCATGTAAACGACGACCGGCTTCTTCGCACGCGTCTTGACTACTGCGTTATAAATCATGTCGGACGCGGTCACTTCGCCACCCGGTGAATCGACCTCAAGAACAACGGCACGAACGCTGTTATCATCGCGTGCCTGAGCGAGCTGCCACCGTAGATCATCGACCATTGATTCCGCCACGTTGCCTGGAATGCTTGTACTGATGAGTCCGCGCAATGTGATGACAGCGATCTTCTTGTTGCTGCCGCGCGTGCCAGGTTCAATGATCAGCTCCCGGAAGCGCGGGCGATATTCGATGTCGGCCCGCTGGCCCTCGAAACGACTCACGACCGCGCCGGCGAGGAAAAGGTTTACGAGCACACTGACGCAGAGTGCGACAAAAAGAAAAATGCTCAGACAACCCAGTTTTCGATTCGCCATGCGCGGGATGCAATCGCCGAAGAAGCGCGGAGGCACAAGCGCTTTTCGCGCGACGTAGCAGCTCAAGTTGGCAGGGAAGCTGCTTTTTAAGAACGGTGAATATGACACCGTTGAATCCAAGCGGGCACCTCGAAAAAAGCGAGGCCGCCGTCCGTCCCCGAACCAAGAGCCGAGCCAAGCCAAAACGCCGGCGCCGCAAGACCACCACCTCGGTTGGGGATGAAGAGATAACTCGTCCCGCCCCAGGCACGCTTTCGCGTACCAAAAGCTTGCTTCTCGCCGCGCTGAAGGTCTGGGAATTGAAAAACGGTATTCGCGACTAGCGGAACTGCTTTCACGCTACAAACTTAGGGAAAACGAAGGATTCTGCAGCTCGCACTCACTGCGCCCTTTGCATCGTTTGCAGCGGCTTTTCGTTAGGCGATTGCAGCGCAATCTTCAGCGCTTGCGACGTTTGCCACCGCCCGATCTGCGCAGCTTCCGATTGACATCACGGTAGTCTCTCGGGCAAGCTTGTCCGTGCGGGCCAGGGTGTTCCCTCTTTTTCAACCATCTTATATGTCGCGCTCTCAAGAATCTCGAAAGCTTCGTCTATTTCCACAGGTCGCTCCCGGCCTCGCGCTCATTTTTTCCTTGGCGTTAAGCCATGGTGTTCAGGCGCAAAGTCCATTGCAGGTCACACGCGTCAGTACGATTTACGAGAGCGCTTATTGGGGCAACCAGGTCGAGACCTTTTCGTCGCGCGGCACGAACCTCGGCTCGGTTGCGACCGTGATTCATCCCACCGGCCTTGCTTTTGATAGTTCGGGCAATCTTTACATATCGAGCGACGATCGACCGAACTATAAAATCCTGAAGGTCGCGCCGGATGGCACAGTCACGACATTCGCTTCCACCGGACTTGGTTATCCTCACGGTCTGGTTTTCGATGCCGCCGGAAATCTCTTCGTCGCGAATTCCGGCCTGAACATCATCCGCAAGTTTGCACCTGACGGGACCAGCACGGTTTTTGCCGATGAAAGCGACGGTCTTTCCACTCCGATTGATCTGATTTTCGACCGCGCCGGCAATTTATATGTCTCGAACGGTTATGGCGGACCATCTGGCACCGGGAGCGTGCTAAAATTTACACCTGATGGTACCGTTTCCACCTTTGCGGACAGCGGCTTTCAAACTGCCTACGGCCTCGCTTTCGACCACAGCGGCAATCTCTACGTCTCCAATGCCGACGGCGGCTGGATTGAAGAATTTTCCCGCAAGGGTGTTGACCTGGGCGTTTTCGGAAATGCGCAGTTGTTTCAGCCGCTCGGCATTGTCTTCGATCGTGACGGCAACCTCTATGTTGCGAATTCGAAGAGCAACAATATTGAAAAACTGTCTCCCACTGGGGAGGATTTGGGCGTGTTTGCGATGACTTCCTTTGCGCCGCACTTCCTCAAGATAGTTTCGCCAGCGCACGCGCAGTAAAGCACGAACTCGCTTCGCCGACACAGCCCAGTGTTTAGAGCGCGAATCGATAAACTGTTTTACGAACGGGAGTCATCGCCCTATCCTTCGCGTTTGGCGCCCATAGCTCAGCCGGATAGAGCAACGGATTTCTAATCCGTCGGTCGGAGGTTCGAGTCCTCCTGGGCGCGCACTCCTTTACTCGTTAGGCACAATACAACTGATTTGCGACCAAATCCGGACTCTGGATTCGCGAACCACGCTAGCCGTTCGGTGTAGTAAAACTTACGATAGGTGAGAAATCACTCGTTCCGTTTGTGCAGGTCGTCGCCACCTGAGCCTCGTAGGTCGTACGCGGCGAAAGATTTTTTAGCTGAGCCGCTGGCGCGGTCACGCTACGACTTTTCCAAGTTGTGCTTCCGGCTTTGCGATATTGCAGTATGTAACTCGTGGCGCCGCTGACAGCGTTCCAAATTAGATTTGCGTTCTTGGAATTAATCCGACTCACCGCCAGATCCGTCGGCGCGCCACAGCTCAATGCTTCGCAAAACTTTCCGGTAAAACCATTGCGATCGACATAGATCAACGAGATATCGTCGAACTCGTGACCGTTGCCTTTCGAGGCCCCGCCGCTGAAGTAGAGGCAGCCATCGCCGAGGACGTGAATGTCCAGTCCAAGTCCGGCAGCGTATTGCTTAACATATTGCACAACGCCACTCGCATCGTACTTGGCGAGAAAGGTGTATTCATTGCCGATCGGTGGAAGCGAGATGGTGTCAAAGACCACTCCCGGTCCGCTCGCGGCAAAACCGCTTACATAACTATTGCCGGTCACATCCACGCCGATCGAATAACCTATGTCGGCCGGCGGTCCTCCCGCATGATGGAGCCATTGAATCACGCCGTTTGTGTCGTAACGCGCGATGAAAATATCCTGAGCGTTCGGATCAGTACTCGTGACACTGAGGTTATCGAAACTTGCCGTGCCGGAAAAGTCTCCAGTGATGTAGTAGCTATCCTCCGGGCCCGAGGCGATAGCACTACCTCGATCCGCTCGGAAACTAATATTGCTTCCTCCGCGGTGCACCCAAACGTTATTCCCGGCGGAATCGTACTTCGCGATGAATGCATCGCCCAACCCGCTGGCCGTCACCGAGTGGTTGTCGAACTTCGCGGTGTTCTGAAATTCCCCCGTAATGGCCACCCGACCTGTCGAATCGACTACAATTCCGTGCGCGATGTCGGAGCCGGAGCCGCCGGCGTGCTTCAACCAAAGGAGCGTTCCAGATGGATCATATTTTGCGAGAAAGACATCGAAGAGACCTGCGCTGATCAGCGTTACTCCATCGACTGTGATTGTGCCGCTGAAAAATCCGGTGACGTAAACATTGCCGGCACTGTCGAGTGCGACGCCGTTTGCCATATCGCCCGCTGTCCCACCGGCGTTCTTCGCCCAAACAACCGCGCCGCTAGAATTATATTTCGCGATGAACCAGTCATAATCGCCGTGGCCGGTCAGAACGATGTTGTCGAACATCACGGTGGGATGAAGACTGTTCGTCTGGATGTAACCGACGACATAGGAGTTCCCAGCCGCGTCGGTCGCGATATCGTTGCCCTGATCGAGCAGGTCGCCACCCGCTGTGGTCGCCCATTGCAACGCGCCATCAGGATTATACTTCGCGACAAATACATCGGCCGCATGACAGGGAATCGAGACGTTATCGAAGAGGGCGGGATTGCTCACCATCCCGGTGGCATAGCTATTTTGCTGCGCGTCGCTGCTCACACCGGTGCTGACGCCGCCCGTGCCAACTTGCTCGATCCATTGCGCAGTTTGGGCACACAAGTGCGTCGCACTACAGCCAAAATTCAACGCGGCGACAGCCGCTATCTTCGCGAAAACTTTTCTCCAGGAAACGAAATGGGTCATGGCCCCTCGTTACGGATGCCAGCGTAGCGAAACAAACGTTGAAAGGTTTCACGTTTGTAACCCAGCCTTGCCTAACGAACGTCGTCAGAGCGAAACGATGCGTTTCAATCGATCCGGCCTAACGACCAGCAGCGGAATGTTTACGCTCGTGCTCCAGGAGCCATTTCTTGCGCCAAAGGCCGCCGCCGTAACCGCAGAGCGTGCCGTCGGCACGAATGACGCGATGGCATGGAATGATGATGCAGAGCATGTTGTCGCCATTGGCGCGACCCACAGCGCGACGCATTTCCTTATCCCCGAGTTCTTCCGCCATCCACGAGTAGGAGCGTGTCTGGCCGATTGGAATTGTTTGCAGCAATCTCCAATCGCGCAGTTGAAAGGGCGAACCCACGGGTGCCAGCGGAACCGTGAATTCAAGCTTCTTTCCCGAAAAATAATCGGCCAACTGTCTCCGCGTCGTTGCAAGGTGGCGATGTTCGCCGGGAACGACATTGGTTTTCAGCCGGCTACGCAAAATCGATAGTTCTCGCTCGAGAGCGCGACGATCCACGAACTCGAGCAGACGCAGGCCCGCGTCGTCGGCGATTGCGAGCATCGAGCCGAGTGGAGTCTCAATCCGTTCCGCAAAAAGGCCGCCCTGCTCTTTTTTCGCCGCACTCGGCTTCTCGCCGAAGATTTTCGTGAATGCGTCGCGGAAGCCGCTCTCCGACTCAAAGCCGCTGCCGTTGCGCGCATCTCCGACGCGGTCCCCTTCCCGCATCCCGAGCAAGGCTCGTCCCATTCGGCGGGCGCGGTAATAGGCCTGAAAGGTCATGCCATAGTGGCGTTTGAACTGCCGCCGTGCGGTGGAAGGATCGATCGCGAGAGCGGCTAGTTCTTTGTCCGTGATGCGTCCGTCGGGCGCTCTCTCTACCTCCTCGCGGAGACGCTCTATCAGGTCGGGCGCTCGCTGAACGGGATCCATAGGATGGCAACGCAGGCAGGGCCGATAACCGCCAAGCAGCGCCTCGTTAGGCGAAGGAAAAAACTCTACGTTCTCGCGCGCCGGTTTTTTTGCACTGCAAGTCGGGCGGCAGAAGATGCCCGTGGTGCGTACGCCGACGAAGAAGATACCCTCGAAACTCGAATCGCGCTCGAGCAAGGCACGATACATCATGTCGTCAGGCGGAAGAAGATCGAGTGTTTTCATGTGCGTTCGATTTTGAAAGTCTAACAGTCGCGCGTCACGTTCCGCGCCTTCAAAAAAACGGTAGTGGCGCGGTCGCGGCTGGCACGCTTCACTATGGACGAAGTTGTTCTTCATGACCGAAATTAGGCGCGCATCGTCCGGCCGTGCATCGACGGAATTCGGGCAGGTAATTCGGCCGAAGCACCCCGCTTTACCAGCGATGATAGGCAGGATGTCCTTCCTTCACGGCCACGAAGGTCCCGCGACAGGTTGCGCAGACTTTCCCGCCGCCACTGAGGGTGCCTTCAATGGTCGCTCGATCGTTCGTTGATTCCACAACCCTGGCACTTAATCGAACCGGGCCGTTGGTCGGCGTCGGCCGCAACAGCTTGATTGCGTAATCCGCCGTCACGGTACACGGCACGCGATGGTCGCCGGATTGCTTCATGAGATGATAAGCAGCGGTCCAGTTGCAATGACAGTCGAGGAGCGTGCCAATAACCCCGCCGTTGAGCACACCGGGGAAAGCTTCGTATTTCGTCTCCGGCTGCCATTCAGCCACGACTTCCTCACCCGCCGGAAAACTTCGAATGCGCAGGCCTTCGCCGTTCGCCGGGCCACATCCCCAGCAGGCGTTGTGCGGCGCGTATTTTTCCTGGAGCGATTGCTCGTTAGGCATTCGTCAGGCGCCGTTGCCGCTCCCAGCCGGCTTATAAGGCCGGGCCGCCGGGCCGGTGTAAAGCGAACGCGGGCGGATGAGCCGATTATGATCCTGCTGCTCGACCACATGAGCGCACCAGCCGGCGACGCGGGAAGCGGCAAAGATCGGCGTGTTCAAGGCCGGGTCGAAGTTCAGCATGGTGAAAACGGGTGCGGCATAAAGATCGACATTGGCACAGAGATGTTTCTCCCGGTCCATCGTCGCCTCAAGGTTTTCGCAGATCGGCACCCACTCCTCTTTGCCGACGCGCTTTCCGAGATCGCGCGCGATCTCACGCATGATCGGGACCCGCGAATCACCTTCTTTATACACGCGATGACCGAAGCCCATGATTTTCTTCTTTTCCGCGAGTGCCTCCATCATCCATTTCTCGGCGCGATCGGGCGTTCCAATTTCGTCGAGCATCTTCATCGATTCCTCGTTCGCGCCGCCGTGCAGCGGACCCTTCAAAGTCCCGCAGGCACTCGTGACCGCTGCATACATATCGGCCAGGGTCGCGGCCGTGACGCGGCCGGCAAAGGTCGAAGCGTTGAATTCGTGGTCGGCGTAAAGGATGAAAATCGTGTCCATCATTCGGATCTTCCACGTGGGCGGAACCTCGCCGGTGAGTTTGTAGAAAAGATTGCCCGCGAGAGTGAGATCAGGTCTCTCTGGAAGCGGATCCTGCTCGTGCTGGATGCGATAGCCGTCAGTGATCAGGGTTGAAACCTTCGCAATGAGGCGAATCGCTTTTCGAATGTTGGCGTCGTGCGAGTTGTCGTTTAGCTCTGGATCGAAAGGCGCCAGCATGGAAACGCCGGTGCGCAGCATGTCCATCGGGTGCGTGTTCTTCGGCAGGAGGCGAAGCATTTCCAGAACTTCCTTCGGGAGTGGCCGTTCCTTCCCGATCTGCTGCCTGAATCTTTCGAGCTGCTCCATCGTCGGCAGCTCGGCATTCAGCAGGAGATAAGCGATCTCTTCGAAGCTGGCTTTCTCCGCCATCTCGTGGATGTCGTAGCCGCGATACATCAGACCGGCGTTGGGATCGACCCAGCAGATCTCCGTTTCGCCCGCGATCACTCCAGCAAGACCGGGGCTGTAGGCTGGTTTTGTTTCTGTCGTCATAGAGTTCAAAGAAGTAAACTTGCAGCTTGCCGACCAAGCGGAGGAGCGCAAGCGAGAAGCTGGCGCTAGCGTGTGAGACGATAACCGGGCCAGCTGTCCGCCGCCGGATCGTAGTCAAGGGTGACGTAAAGTTCCTGGCGCGTCTGCATCCGATCAATCCAGTCGTTAGGCGAGCCCGCGGTCCTGAGCGCGCGAAAGAATTCTTCGGTCGTCTTCATCGAAACACGGAAGGCGCTCTGCGGAAAAATCACCATACGATAACCCATTTCGCCCAGTTCTTGCGCGCCTAACGATGGGCTTTTGCCGAACTCGGTCATGTTTGCCAGCAGTGGCGCCTTCACCTCGCGCGCGAATGCACTGAACTCTTCCTTCGTTTGCAGCGCCTCCGGAAAAATCGCATCCGCACCGGCTTCCAGATAGGCCTGCGCGCGTTTCACCGCGCCGTCAAAATTTTCCAGTGCGCGCGAATCCGTGCGGGCGATAAGGAGGAAATCGGAATCGTGCCTGGCGGCGACGGCAGCGCGAATCTTCGCCGACATTTCTTCGAGCTCGACCAGCCGTTTTCCCGCGAGATGGCCGCAGCGTTTCGGAAATTCCTGATCCTCCAAATGACAGCCCGCCAATCCAGCACGCTCCAGTTCGTAGATTGTGCGCCCAACATTCTCCGCGCCGCCGAAGCCCGTATCGGCATCGACGATTGAGGGGATAGTGACCGCGCGGGCAATGAACCCGGCAAGTGCCGCAACCTCGTTGAGCGTAAGTAACCCAATATCCGGCAATCCGGCGGTACAGTTGGCGAGTCCCGCGCCGCTGATGTATACCGCATCGAATCCCGCCTGCTCCACTTGTCGCGCCATGGAAGCGTTTGGCACGCCCGGCATCGAAACGATGCCCTTCGCCATGAGGTCCCGTAGTCGACATCCTTTCGAAATCTTGTTCTCCATACGACACCGTAGCGCTTACGTGAAAAGCTGCACGCAGGCGACGAATTTGGCGCCTGTCGCCATTGCTGCCGTCCCTGCTGAGCCAGTGCGAAATTGCGGTCCGACCAGCAGGCGAAGCAATCGAGCGACTCCAGCCGATGTTTGATTTTTCTCGCTCGTTAGGCTAGGGAGTCGAGCCGGCTAAGAAGATCTTTCTTGCTCGTCATGCCGGTAATTTGATCGCGCAATTGGCCGTCCTTAAAGAAAAGCAGAGTGGGAATGGCACGGATGTTATAGCGCAGGGAGAGGCTCTGGTTTTCCTCTACGTTCACCTTCGCCACTTTCACTGAGCCGGCCTTTTCCCTTGCGATTTCGTCGAGAACTGGTGCGATCATTTTGCAGGGGCCACACCATTCGGCCCAGAAGTCGACCAACACCGGTTGCGTGCTTTTTACGACCTCGTTGTCAAAGTTTGCTTCATCGACCGTGACCGCAGCAGAATTTTCCATGAGTTCAAGAAAAGTAAGTCCAAAGTTGAATGGTTAGGAGCGCGGCCGAGACACTGAGCAGGGCCCAACAAAACAGCATCGGCGCCGACTCAACTAACTCCGGTGCGGGCTGCTTGGCAACCGGTCGTGGCGGCGCGGCAGTGCTCGTGACTCCAGCCGGCCGTCCCATCGGCTGGCTGCCGCTCATCGTCACCGTCGCCTTCGAGGAATGGGCGACACAAGCTGTTTCCCTGCGTAACTCTGGCGGCATTTCGCGCTTAACAGGAGTTGAGTCCAAGGGGCGCGCCCCTGGCTTCAAGGGAGTAACGGCAATCGCTGGAATGAGTGGTGGCCCGAGCGGTTCTTCACCCGTCGATCGACTCGGAACGAGATCCGTTGGCTTTGCCAGTGACGGAGGTCTTACGTTTGTCTTCGTTGGCGGGGAAGGCTGACGGGGATCTTGTTTGTTTGGGTCGCTCAAATCGGCCATAAAAACACGGGAACAGCGGTCGCCTCGCGGGCAACCAAGCCATGTGTGTCTCAGGCAACCTTCGCCCTGTCAATCGCGAATTGGCGCCGCGACCAGATCGTAACCGCGCGCGCTGTGAATTTTTCGCCTAACGAATTCGCCGACCGGCGCTGGTTCAGCCAGAATGACACGAGTGTCGACCTCCGGCGCGTCGGCCTCGCTGCGTGCGATGAGGGGCTGATCGACAAGCAATCTGAGTTCACGCCCAACTTGTGTGGCAGCGGTCTCGCGCGCGATCTCTTGCTGCAAAGTCATTGCGCGGCGATAGCGCAGATTTTTTTGCGCGGTCGAGATTTGCGCAGGCATTTTGGCGGCGCGCGACCCTTCTTCCTGCGAATATTTGAAGATGCCGAGGCGCTCGAAACGCACGCGTTTGATGAACTCGAGAAGCGACTCGAATTCTGCTTCCGTCTCGCCAGGAAATCCGACGATGAAAGTGGTGCGCAGCGCGATGCCGGGAATGCCGGCGCGCAACCTAATGATGAGATTTTCGATGTGTGTGCGCGACGTTTCGCGACGCATCCGACCGAGCATTGCTTCGTCGATGTGTTGCAATGGCATGTCGACGTAGCGTGCAACCTTGTGACAGGCAGCGATGGTCTGAATCAGTTCATCGCTCCAATGGGCCGGATGGGTGTAGAGCAATCGCACCCAAAAATCGCCCTCGACCTTTTCGACTTCACGCAGGAGCGCAGCGAGCGTGGGGCCACGAGTGGAGTCGACCGGCTGCCGCGGTCCAGCCTTCTCGTTCCACAAATCCATTCCGTAATAAGTTGTGTCCTGGCTGATCAGGTTAATTTCCTTCACACCCCCGGCGACAAGCTGGCGAATCTCCGCCAGGACAGAGGCCGGCGAGCGACTGCGATGCCGCCCGCGCATCTGCGGAATGACGCAAAAGCTGCATGGATGATTACACCCCTCGGCAATTTTCAGATAGACGCTGTGCGCCGGCGTGAGCCGGAAACGCGGCGTGTTCCAGTCGGGAATGTAGGTCGGGCGTTGGGTGACGAGAGTACCTGCGCGATCTGACTTCTGCCTAACGACGTCTTGAACAATTGCACCGAGCTCGCGCACCTGATCGAGTCCGATGAAAGCGTCAACTTCTGGGAGTTCGGCGCGCAGTTCAGGGGCATAACGCTGCGACATGCACCCGCTCACAATGATCTTCTGATGCGCGGGACTCGTCCGGCCGCGTTGTTGCACGGCCTCCAGGATCGCGGCGATCGATTCTTCCTTAGCCGAATCGATGAAGGCGCAGGTGTTCACCACCAGTACGTCGGCTTCTCCAGCATTACGGGTGATGCGCATCCCGCGCTCCAGCACGCCGCCGAGCATGATCTCGGCGTCGACCAGATTCTTGGCACAACCAAGACTGATCATGCCAACCTTCGTTGGGCCGGACTCGGTCGCGGGAACGTTACTCAAAGGCGATATCGGCATCTCCCGCAGCAAGGGCCGTTCCGTTTTTCTTGATCTGAACCGCACCGCGATCGAGCACTCGGATAGTGAAGTGACGGCCACGAAACGAAAGTGGCCCGTGTGAAGGATCGAACCAATCGTCGAAACCCGCTTGCGCGTTACCATCCACATGCACGCGAAGATAGGTCTGGCGTACCGGCGTAATCTCGACCTGGTTGACGGCGCTCGCATCTTCGTTAGGAGAAGGCGAAGCGAGATCTTCCGGATGCACCGGCTGTGCACGACGTATTTCGGGCTCGGTGGGGGAAGGTGAAACTGGAATGGTGGCGGGCGTGTTGGTGACCTGCGCTTCACTCGGCGGCGCGCTCTCGACGGGTTCCGCGCGAGGCGCGACGATGTCTTCAGTCGCGGTCGGGCTCGGAGTTGGGGTGGCGGTTTCTACTGCGATCGGTCCCGAAGAACGCGGAGCGATGCGCTGAATGTTGAGAAATAGTTTGATCAAATACAATCCGAAAACGAGCACGCCAACCGCGATGATAAACGGCAACAGAGTCGGCCGTTTCAGCGGCCGTCGCCTAACGAGCGGTGGCGGTGCGCTATTAGGCGATTCCTGCAAATAGGAATAGCCATCCACGCTCACCTCGCGCGACGTTTCGAAAGCTTCGAGATAAGGCGTGACGTCAACATCGAGATACTTGCCGTAGATCAGAATAAAGCCCTTTGCGTAGGCCAGACTGGAAAAAGCAGTGAAGTCATCATTCTCGATTTCCTGGATGCGCGAAGCGCGAATTTTGGTCACACGCGAAGCTTCCTCGAGCGAGATCTTCTTCCGAAGACGCGCCTCTTGTAGTTTTTTGCCGAGCGGTTCCATTGGGCCGGCGGGATCAGACAGTGGCGTCGAGATCGACAAGAATCTCGCGCGGTTTGGCGCCTTCGCCGGGGCCCAATATGCCGCGCTGCTCCAGAATATCAACGATCCGCGCTGCGCGAGTGTAGCCGAGCCTCAGTCGCCGTTGCAGCAACGAAGTAGAAGCGCGTTTTTCCTGGCGAATGATTTCGAGACATTTTTCGACCAGCTCCTCATCTTCCTCCGTCACGTCGTCGTTAGGCGTGGCAGGCGAGCTTATCTGCTCATGCGCCGAGACATCGAATGCAGGAGGGCTTTGCGCGGACACAAAATCGACCAGGCGCCCGATCTCTTCGTCCGTCACGAGCACACCTTGCGCGCGGATGAGGCGCGAGGTGCTGGGCGGCAAATAGAGCATGTCGCCTTGACCTAACAATCGATCAGCACCGTTCTCGTCCAGAATAACACGACTATCGATCTTGCTCGCAACCTGAAAAGCGATGCGGCTAGGGATGTTGGCCTTGATCACACCAGTGATAACGTCGGCCCGCGGCGTTTGCGTGGCCACGATGAGGTGAATGCCAGCGGCGCGGGCCATCTGTGTGATTCGGGCGATCGCACTTTCGACATCGGCCGGTGCCGTCTGCATGAGGTCGGCCAATTCATCGATGATGATGACGATGTATGGAAGGCAATCGGGAATCGGCAGCTCGTCATCACGGGGCACCTTGATCGGCCCAATGGAAGGGAGCGCTTGATCGATTCTTTCGTCATTGGGCATCGACGACTCATCGCGCTCCAGATTAAGTTCTTGCTGGGTTTTCTTTTTCGGGCGCGCATTGAAGCCGGTCATGTTGCGAACACCGGCTTTGGCAAAAATCTTGTAGCGCTTCTCCATCTCGTCGATCACCCACCGCAGAGCGAGAAGGACTTTTTTTGGATCCGTCACCACTGGGATGACGAGATGTGGAAGAGTGTTGTAGACCTGCATCTCGACCACCTTGGGATCGATCATGATGAAGCGAAGCTGATCAGGCGTGAAGCGATAGAGCATGCTCGCGATCATGGCGTTGATGCAGACGCTCTTTCCGCTGCCCGTCGTGCCGGCGACGAGTAAATGCGGCATCTGCGCGAGATCGGCGATGATCGTCTTGCCGTAGACGTCTTTGCCGAGAGCGATCGGAAGCCGCGCGGTGGTTTCACTCCAATCGTGTGATTGCAGCAATTCGCGCAAGGTGACCTTCACTTTGCGGCTGTTAGCCAGCTCGATGCCAACGGTGTCTTTGCCTGGGATGGGTGCGAGGATGTTGATTCTTTCGGCGCGCGTCGCACGAGCGAGGTCGCGCTCCAGACTCACAATCTTGTCTACACGCACGCCTTTGGCCGGATAGACTTCGTAGCGCGTGATGGTGGGACCTTTTGTGATGTCGCCTGGTGCAACCGCGATGCCGAATTGGGCGAGAGTCTCAATGAGCGTTTGCTGGATGTCTTCAAGTTCGGCGGGATTGGCCGCCACCCGGCCCTCGCTGGCATGATCGTCAAGCAGGTCGAAGCCGGGCAATTTGTAATTCTCGCCCTGCCAGTTTGCTGGAGCGGTGAGAGCGGGTTCGGCGGCGGTCGATTTTTTGTCGCGTCTCAACTCCGCGAGCGAAGGTTTTTTGCGCGGAGCGGTCGCCTCGACGGGGAGCGCCGTCGTATCGACCACCTTTGGTTCGGGACGATTGGCAAATTCCTCCAGCAAAAGCTCCGGAGCCGGTTCATTTTTTACCGCAGGCGTGCCTTTCCTGCGCAATTTCTTTTCAATGGCTCGCTGTTGTTTCGCGATCTGCTGCTGGCTGATCTCGAGTTGTTCCTTTAAATCAACGCGGCGCATGCGGCGGTGCAGGAGCCAGAGACGCAGGGCAACAAAGCCTTTGCGCGCCGCAAGAACACTTTGCCTAACGAGATGAATTGGCCGCAGCCCGGTCATCAAGATAAGACTCGTCAGGTAAATGCCGCCGAGAACAATCGCCGAACCGCGCCCCATGGCCGAACGAAAGTATCTCCGGCCAATCTTGTCCCCAATGAATCCGCCTGCTCCCTGATCGTTGAACAGCCGTGGCCAGTCACGCAGAAACCAATGCTGCAAACTCAGGAGACACGCACCCGAGACAAGGAAGAGAATAATCCACGGGATTCTGGGAGTGACCTTCAACTGGAGGCTGAAAAGCTTGGCCGCGCCAAAGCCCAGAAGTATGGCGGCGAAGAAATAGGACGCAGCGCCGATCAGGAAATAACAAATTCCCGCAGCGATCGCGCCGATTGGTCCCAGAAAGTTTTGTCCGGGACTAGGCGCCGACGTGACATTCAGTGGCCCAAACCAGGTGGGAATTTCTCGCGGCACATAAGAAACGAGGGCGAGAAAGAGCAGCGTCCCCGTTCCAAGAAGAATCAGGGCGTAGACCTCATTCCAAGCATGCTGCTGAGTGCGTTTTGCCACTGCGGCTCATAGTAATCGCCCGAGTCCGCCTTTCAATCCTCTTCACGGCCACGCGATAACCGGGCGCCGTTATTATAATGTAAGAAAACAAATTGATGCGCCCGCGAACGCATCTTGGCAAAGTAGAAAGATGACCATGACAAACTTCATCCCATCGGTCCGAAGGCTGGCGCTTCTTCTCGGCAGCGTTCTCGCGATTCCACTTGCATCGCCACAGGCGCAAACCGTTCCTCCGCTTGATGCCGCGCTCGTCGCTGGCGGATTTTCTTTGCCCCTCTTTGTCACTGCGCCTCCGGGCGATATGAGCCGGATTTTTGTTGTCGAGCAAGGCGGCAAGATTCGCATCATTGATCTGGCTACACGGACAGTGAAGCCGACGCCGTTCCTCGATATTTCAAGTGAAGTTTCGCTGACCGGCGAAGAAGGTCTTCTTGGGCTGGCTTTCGCGCCCGATTACGCGACAAGCGGCCGCTTTTATGTCGACTATTCCGCACCCGGCGGATCTTTCGGTCAGGGTGTGAGCCACGTGGCCGTCTTTCGTGTTTCGTCGGATCCGGACGTTGCCGATCCTGCGAGCGAAAAAACCCTGCTCACTGTTGATAAGCCGCAAACGAATCATAACGGCGGTTGGGTCGGCTTTAGTCCGCGCGTTGGTGATGAAGGGAACCTCTATATTGCATGGGGCGATGGCGGGAACGCGAACGACCAAGGTCCGGGTCACATCGAACCGGGCGGCAACGCGCAGAATACCACCACGCTCCTGGGCAAAATGCTGCGCATTCACCCTAACGACCATCCATATGGGACGTACACCATTCCGCCCGATAATCCTTTTGCTGGCTCAACGACCAACAAGCAGGAAATCTGGGCTTACGGCCTGCGCAATCCTTTTCGCGATAGTTTCGATCGGTCGTTAGGCACATTCTTTATTGGCGATGTCGGTCAGGAGACGCGCGAGGAAGTGGATGCGCAGGATGCATCAAAACTTGGCGGAGGAGAAAACTACGGCTGGCGCGTCCGCGAAGGTTCAATTCAAAATCCAGTCTATCCTAACGAACGGGTGCGTCATGCAATCAATCCGGCATACGACTACCCGCACACCACCGGGCAAGCGCTTATCGGCGGCTATGTCTATCGCGGTCACAAGATCAAAGATCTCCGCGGCTTTTATATGTTTGCCGATTATCTTGGCCCCAACACGGGCGACGGCACGGGGCGAATCTTCACGCTTAACTTCAATGGGACGGTGGCGAGTAACTTCCAGGATATCACTGCTGATTTATTTCCGACGCGGATCGGAGGTTACAGCCTGAAAAATCCATCGTCCTTGGGCGAAGATGCAAACGGCGAGCTTTATATCGCCGATATTAGCGCCGGCAATATTTTCGCAATTACTCGCGGACGACATCAATAACGATCTCGGTAGCTGTTTTCCGGAAATCGAGCGACAGGTTAATTGATCTGTTCAGTTAGTTAGGGAGGGAACGATCATGTCTCGGAGCTTTCGTTTTCCCCTCCGCACTTCTCTAAGGGCGATGCTTCTCAGTTCCGCCGAAAAATCGAGAATCAAGGTTAGCGGGACCGGGATGTTGATTCCGAGCGCGATCATATAGCGCGACAGTAGTAGGGATAAAACCGAGAGCGGCTTTCTCTTCTTCATGAAATCGATCGAATCTCAACACGACCTCTATTCTCACCAAACACGAATTATCGGTATGAACTCAAGCACCGAAGACAAAGCAAAGGGGACTGCCAAGGAAGCGGTTGGCACAATCAAGGAAAAGGCCGGCCAAGTCGTCGGAAATCCAGATTTGGAGGCACGGGGGACAGTCGAAAAAGTGGAAGGTAAAGTGCAGCAGAAAGTCGGCGACGTGAAGAAGGTTTTCGAGAAGTAAGGGCCGCTGTTTCCCGTCACCGCCGTTGGGTGCGCGCTTCGCTTTCTTCGCATAAGCGGCGCCGCCTGACGGATATTTCTGTTCTGAGCATCGTCCTTGGGTGCTGGCGATCGCTCAGCGCATCTTAATGGCGTGCAAATCCGACGTGCTGAGGGAAACGACGCCGCAATGCTGAGTGCGATCGCGCAAAAAGCCAAGGCGCACTGGGGTTATCCCGCTTCGCGGCTGGCGCAATGGCGGAAACTGCTGACCATAACGCCGGAATTTATCGCCCATAACGAAACCTGCATCGCTGCGGAAGACGACCGGCCCGTCGCCTTCTACGCCCTGCGGCGCGACGGCGCGGAAATGCGGCTCGAGCACCTCTGGGTTTTGCCTAACGAAATGAGTCGCGGTCTTGGCCGAAAACTATTCGAACACGCCGCTGCACGCGCGTCCGCTCTGGGAGCGGATTGCCTAACGATTGAAGCCGACCCTCACGCGGAGCCCTTCTATCTCCACCTCGGCGCCATTCGCTCCGGAATGGTCGTGAGCGAAATCGAGGGAGAAAGGCGTGAAATCCCGCTCCTGACTTTCCCCCTAACGAGTGGAGGGCAAAGCAAATTTGATCAGCCTACTGGGAATAGGGATTGACCGGCTGGTTAAACGGGTTTCGCGGAGTCGGCGAGGGCGCGCCCGTCGGCAGGTTTCCGACGGTTTCTCGCGGAATGAATTCCGGATTCTCCGGAGGGGCAGGATCTGGATTAAAATCCTCGTAATCCGTCGCGCACCCGTTCAGCCCCATAAGGGCGATCCATACAAGCAGGGCGACAACTAAAGCCGATCGACCCACGCCGGAAAAGAAAGGCAGATTCCTGAAATACCGTGAACGCATGGCAGGCCATTAGACGTTTTATGCAAGACAAGCGAATCCGCCAGCGGTTTCGGCAACGGCGCATTGCAGCCGGGGAACTTGTTCCCGGCTACAAGGAATCAGTCGGCGCTATTGGCCGCTCCCGTCATCGGGTTGGTCGCCTTGATCGCGGTGACGCCGATGGCCGCCACGAAAGCCTTGACGATCATTCTTCATCTCATCGAGCTTCTTCTGCTGCTCTGCCGTGAGCAGCGGACGGATTTGCGACATCGTGTTGTCCATGACGGTTTTGGTTTTCTCCATCGCTTCGCGACGGATGCTTTCCAATTGCGGCTGGGCCTGGTCGATGATCGGCTGAACTTTGGTTTTTTGATCCGGCGTAAGATTCAGGTCTTCCGTCAAACGTTCGAGACCGGCATGACGCATGCCGCCTCTTCCGCCAGGCCGATCGTTATCCTGAAGATCGTTGGCCAGGACCGAGCTGCCAAGTGCGAGCACACCCAGCGCAGTAAGTGTAATGAGTTTTAGTTTCATAGGTTGTCTCGTCATGACCGGTCGTTAGTCGCATCGGTTACAAACAAAATTTCCAACAGCCGGGAAGAAGCCTTCAATAGCAGATTTCTGTAACCTGTGCGCGCGCGACACGGTCATCCTGTCTAGTGTGGCCCGGTCTTGGAACAGATGGCGGATGATCTTGAGGTCGACGCGCTCGTGGCGGCGGCTCGCCAGCACGATGATGCGGCCGCGCACGAACTGGTGCGTCGCCTTTATCCGCTCGTCCTCAAGCTCGTCCGCTCCCATCGACCGCGCCGTGCCGCTGAAGAGGATCTTTGCCAGATGATTTTCATCCGCATTTTCCAAAAGCTCGATCAATTTTCCGGCAAGGTGCCGCTGGAGCATTGGGTCTCGCGAATCGCGATCAACACCTGCCTTAATCAAATCCAATCCGAAAAGGTTCGACCCGAATTTCGTCACGCCGACTTGAGCGAGGAAGAGGTCGCGGTTGTGAACAATCTCGCCGCCACGCCGGAAGAGCTCGGACCGGATCAAAGCTTCGCCGCGCGCGACCTGGTAGAACGTCTTCTCACCGCTCTCAAACCAGCGGAGCGTCTCGTGATTGACTTGCTTTATTTGCAGCAGCGTTCCGTCGCTGAAATCCAGGCTCTGACCGGCTGGGGCGCGTCGCGCGTCAAGGTGCGTGCTTTTCGCGCGCGACAAAAATTGAAACGCCAGCTTGAAAAGTTCAGTGCGGAAACAGCCCTATGAAAAACGTCGATCAGAGTCTGGATCGTTTGTTCCGCGCAGCCGCCGCGGCGCAGAATGCTGCGCCTAACGAGATGCCTTTCGGCTTCGCGACGCGCGTTCTGGCTCAGGCGCACGCTGGCATCAAGACCGAACTGACCGACGTGCGTAGTCTGCTCCGGCGGGTGATTTTCATTTCTCTTGCGGTCATCGCTCTCTCCGGTGCGGGCGTTTACCACGAACTGCGTAACGATGATTACGCGACCGCTCCGCTGACGGATGAATATGCCATCGCCGATTCCGCGATCGGCAACATTTTCGAGCCATGAACGCCTCGCTGAAAGGAAAGCTCATTGCAGGTTTCATCCTCGCCTTTCTGGCCGGCGGCGCGGTTGGCGGGTTTATCACTTTTCATCAAACCCGGAGCTGGCATGCTGAGTTCGGGCGTTATCCGCACAACTTCACCGAACGGATGCGCAACCGGATCACGTCCCAGCTCGACCTCACTCCGGAACAGGTGGCAAAGGTGGGTCCGATTCTTAATCACGCCACCGAGGAGCTGCAGAAAATTCGGGCTGATACCGGAGCAAAAGTGCGGCAGGTCGCCACTGAGACCAATCAGGCTCTTGCGCCACTCCTGACCGACGCGCAACAAACCAAGCTCAAAGAACTGCAGGAGCAAAGCCGGGAAAAAGACCGACTGCATCGTCGCCATGGTCCGCCTCCCGCTGAAAACGGGGAAAGCGGTTCCGCCAATTGAGGCCGCTGATCATTGTTTGCGATCTTAGGAATGTGGCAGGCGGGCTCCGGTCAGGCCTTATGGTAAAATCAGCGGGTGAACCGATCCTGCCTCTTCTTTCTCATGCTCAGCTCAATCAGCCTCATCTCTCGCGCGTCCGAGCCCAAACCGGCTGACGTCTATCTCCTTCGACCGGCTTCCGTTTTTGACGGGAAAGAAATGCATCCTGGCTGGTCGGTTCTGGTGCGAGGCGAACGGATCGAAAAAGCCGGCCCGGCAACCGAGATCGGAGCGCCTAACGACACTCAAACGATCGATCTGCCTACCGACACTCTTATGCCGGGGCTGATCGAAGGCCACGCCCACCTTTTTCTCCATCCCTACAATGAAACGCCATGGAACGATCAGGTGACTAACGAGTCGCTCGCTTTTCGCACCGCCGCGGCCAGCGCGCATGCGCGCGACACTTTGCTGGCTGGATTTACCACCGTGCGTGATCTTGGAACCGAGGGCGCGGGATACGCCGATGTCGGTCTGAAGAAAGCAATCGAGCAGGGAATCATCCCCGGACCGCGCCTGATCATCGTGACTCGCGCGATTGTCGCGACCGGCAGCTACGGCCCGAAGGTTTCCCCCGATCTTGATCTTCCCCAAGGCGGGCAGGAGGCAAGTGGCGTCGATGAAATCGTTAAGGCCGCGCGCCAGCAGATCGGTAAGGGCGCGGACTGGGTGAAACTCTATGCGGATTATCGCTGGGGCGCGGGCGAACCGTCACGGCCCACATTTTCCCAGGAGGAGTTGACCGCCGCAGTCAAAGCCGCGCATGACGCTGGTCGCCCAGTCGCCGCTCATGCCACGACCGCAGAAGGAATGCGCCGGGCGATCCTGGCGGGCGTCGACACGGTCGAGCATGGCGACGAAGGAACACCGGAAGTCTTTCGCCTGATGAAGGAACACGAGGTCGCTTTCTGTCCCACCGTGGCGGCGAGTGACGCGATCATGCAATATCGCGGTTGGAAAAAGGAGACGGATCCCGAGCCGGATCGAATTCGAACAAAGCGCGGCAGCATGAAAGCGGCCCGCGACGCGGGCGTGACCTTTATCATGGGCGGCGACGTGGGCGTATTCGCACATGGTGACAATGCACGCGAGATGGAGCTGCTCGTCCACGAATACGGTTTTGCGCCATTGGACGTGCTGCGTCAGGCCACGAGCGGCAACGCGGCCGTCTTTCGCCTTAACGATCGCGGCAACATTCGTCCGCAACAGTTGGCTGACGTTGTCGCCGTGGAAGGCGATCCGACAAAAGATATCAGTGTCGTTAGGCGAGTTCGTCTCGTAATGAAGGGTGGAGTGATTTACCGTCTGCCGTAGTTCGAACACGTGTGCTGCCGCAATGATTAATCGAATGCTAGCCATCTTCGGAAGGCAAGCCCACAATGATTAAGACCAAAGGTTACGCCGCGCATCGCGCGGAGGGACCGCTCAAACCCTTCTCATTCGAGCGCCGAGAACCGACCGCCAACGACGTGCAGCTCGAGATTCTTTTCTGCGGGATTTGCCATTCCGACCTGCACATTGCACGAAACGAATGGGAGCGTACGACCTACCCTTGTGTTCCTGGTCACGAAATTGTCGGACGCGTGGTCAGGCTCGGCAATCAGGTCAGGAAATTCCGCGAAGGCGATCTCGGCGCGGTTGGTTGCATGGTGGATTCCGATCGAACCTGTGAACATTGCCGGGCTGGCCTCGAGCAATTTTGCGAAGGTGGCGTAACCCTGATTACAACAGTGAGGACAAACATACCGGCGGTATTACCTATGGCGGTTATTCGAAGACTATTGTCGTTGATCAAGACTTTGTGCTTCGCCTGCCGGAGTTACTTGACCCTGCAGCTGCAGCGCCACTCTTGTGCGCTGGGATCACAACTTATTCCCCACTGCGGAAATGGAAGGTGGGTCCCGGCCAGAAAGTCGGTGTCGTCGGTTTAGGGGGACTCGGGCATATGGCCCTTAAGTTTGCCAATGCGTTTGGCGCGGAAGTGACTCTTTTCACCACATCTGAGAAAAAGAAAGCCGATGCGAAGCGGCTGGGCGCACACGAGGTAGTTATCTCCAGAAACGATGACGAGATGGAGAAGCAGACAAAACATTTCGACTTCATTATCGACACCGTCTCGGCGCAGCATGATCTGAATACTTATCTGGATCTGTTGAAACGCGATGGAGTCATGGTCGTCGTGGGTATTCCTCCCGATCCCTTTCCGCTCGACGCCTTTCACCTGATTGTTCCCCGGCGGCAGTTAGCTGGGTCACTCATAGGTGGAATTCCCGAGACTCAGGAGATGCTGGACTATTGCGCCGACCATGGGATCGCCTGCGACATCGAACGCATCTCAATCGATCAAATTAACGAAGCTTATAAGCGAATGCTCAAGCGAGACGTGAGATATCGTTTTGTAATTGATATGGCCTCGCTGCAATAGCAGAGCTGTCTATCACCCCACGGGAACCAGCAGATGAATTGGGATGCAATTAATGCGATTTCGCAATTCGTGAGTTCGGTTGCAGTTGTCTTTTCCGTGCTCTACCTCGCCAAAGAAGTGCACCGGAGCACCCGCGTAGCGAAGGTCGCGGCCCAGGATGCTGCCGCCTCAGCAGTGCGCGAAGTCACAAACACCTTCATGGAAAACGCCGAGATGTCGCGTATCTGGGGAGCCGGTTTGGAGGACCTAACGACACTCTCGCCTGAGGAACAGGCGCGGTTCTTTCACGCGGCACATCAGTTTCTCAAGGCGCTGGAGACGATTCACTTTCACTATCTAAGTGACCTAATGGATCAACAACTCTGGGATGGATGGCAGGAACTGCTGCGCCATTACATTAGAGCACCGGGGATAGCACGTTACTGGAAGCTCCGAAGTCAGCTTTTCTCGGCGCGATTTCGCGAGTTTGTCGCTCAGCTTGAGCCCGTTCGCGATCGCCGAACAGTCGCCATACTATTGCCCGAGCAGAAACTCCCCGATTAAGTCAGACTAAAAGTCCTTAGTAAGCCCTTTCAACTCGCTTGCGCCTGACGTGGCGCGTGGGACCAAACCTCCGTCTCGGAACTCTCCGTTGTGTTGGCTGACATTGCCAAACTTGCATCCGTCAGCGGTCTCAGCTTTTCGAGACACATGTCGATATGTGTGACCGCGATAACGACATCCTGTTGCAGACCTTCGAGTGTGGCCCATAGCTGTTCCGCACTGAGATTGCGCGCGATCGGCAGCGTACGCTCGATTCTTACCGTGAGAGGTAAAGCTCTCGTCGAAGTGACATGCGCTCTTGCGCGCGCGCATTCGGCCAGATACTCAATAATAAAGCGCCTTCTGCCAGCTTCGCCGATATCATTAAGCGTGCGGCGATGCCGTTCCGGTAAAGTCACATCGGTTCGATATCGCAACGAATTGTCCAAGGACGTAGGCCGGCCGACGATAACGACCTGACCGTCAGGCATCGTGATCCGATAGGCGAAACGATAGCTGGTCGAATCGGCCAGCTTCTGGTTGGCAAAGCGCGATTTTTGAATCCACTCCTGCAGCCGCCCTTCGATGCTTTCGCCGGAGACCGGTGGCGTCAGGCGATCTTTAGCAAAGTACGTGGCCACCGCGGCCCAGATCAGAAACAGCGAAAAAAGAAAAACGATCCAGAACTCCTCCCAGGGATCGAGCGCTTGCGCGATGACCGCGGCCCGCGCGAGTGCAATCGCGCCTACCAGATAAAGGAGTCCCACGAGCATACGTCCGCGCTGCCTCTCCCAGAATACCGGCCAGTCGGTCTTCCGCATCGCCCCCTTTGACGCGCCGTCCAGACATTTATTCGATCCTTATCGCCCTTCCGCTTTCAACTTTAACAGCCGATTGAGAATCCAGGTGCAAGCAGAGGTTAACTCCCAGCCTGCTGGCCGTGCATTTAGTCAGTTGCAAAAAATGGTTCCTACCCGCCTGAGCTGGCGGGAACCAATCTTTATCCCTAGAGAATGGAGATTCGCTCTGTCCCTCGCACTGACTCACCGACTTCGGGAGAATGGGTCCAAATATTTAATATTCCGGCAGCGTCATTGCCTGTCCGCTCCCCGGCCCGACGCTCCCGACCTCCAGCGGAATTATCTCACGCGCGCGTTCTTGCGCAAAAATGTCGGCACGTCGAGATCCTGGCCCTCTTCGATTGTTGGCTCACTTTTTTCGAAACGTCCGCGCGTCACCGGCTCGAATTGCATTACTTCCTGCCGAGGCTGGACAGATTTTTCTTTTTTTGCTAGCACGGGCGCAACCATCTCGGGCCCGTTTGGCAGAGGCACCGGTTCGCGCCGAACGACTGGCTTTCTATCCTTTTTGACGGGTGCGGGCGGCGGGGGTTCTTCCATCGCCGAAATTTTCTCGCGTTCCAACGGTTCAACGACGGGTGCGCGAGCAACAAACGCCGGGACGTCCTGCGTGATCGGTCCCTCGACCTCCGACGGAGATACCGCAGCGATCATCGTGCTGTTCGGTTTTTCCTCCGGCGGCGAAAACTGGAGAGTTCGCAACGGCGCAGCTTGCACAACGCTCCCGGCGGAGAGTGAGCTGATGAGGGTGACGCTCAGCCGCGAGCCCATTTTCCCATCGACCGAGGTACCAAAGAGAATCTGGGTGTGATCTTCGACGTGGCGATTCAACTCCTGCATGACGATCTCCACTTCAGTTAGTGTCATCCCAGGGCCACCGGCGATATGCACCAGGACCACCCGGGCTTCGTTCAGCATCTTGCCGCGATTCATTAGCGGATTCTTGAGGGCGAGCGCGAGCGCTTCATGAGCACGATTGTCACTGTCTGATTCGCCGAAGCCGAAAAGGCAGCGGCTGTTTTGGCTGCGCAATGCGCTGAGCAATTCGTCAAAGCCAATGCGAATGAGGCCTGGCCGCCTAACGACGTTAACAATCGCACGCACGCTCTGGCTGATGGTCGTGTCCGCTACGGCGAAGGCCTGATGAATTCCAGCCTTCGGCAAGACGATATCGCCCATTCGATCGTTCTCGAAACAAATCACGGCATCGGCGACGCGATGAAATTCCTGCAAAGCTTCCATCGCTTGCGCGCTGCGCCGTTTTCCTTCGAATGCGAAGGGGAGAGTAGCAAACGCCAAAACCAGCGCGCCACTCTCATGCCCGAGTTGGGCCACTAACGGCGCCGCACCCGAGCCCGTCCCGCCGCCTAGTCCCGCGCAGACGAAAACCATCCGCGCACCCTGTAATGCTTCCCGAATTTCGTCGGCTGATTCCTTGGCAGCCTCGTAGCCCAGCTCCGGATCTCCGCCGGCGCCAAGCCCGCGCGTGACGGCCCGACCGATCTGCACCTTCTGTGTGGCAACCGAGCTGGCGAGCGATTGCACGTCGGTATTAACCGCGATCATCTCTGCGTGTTCCATGCCGTCGAGCACGATGCGGTCGAGCGCGTTCGAACCGGCGCCTCCCACGCCAATGATTTTGATCGCGAGGTCGTCCTCTTTTTTTTCCGGCAGGCTGTAGTTGCGGCTGAGTTGGATCATAGGATGGCGCAAGCATCGAGCTTGCATGGTCAATTAGGTGTCGTTAGGCAAAAATCTCGTTTCCAAAAAAACCGTGTTGCTAGAAAATTCGCATCCGACCCAATAGTTTTCCGACAAACTCACGCAGGCGAGTGCGCGTCCGCCGGTCGCCCTGCACAGCCTGGGCGTATTTGATCAAGCCAATGGCAGCGGAGAGTTGCGGATTTTCGAAGGCGCTCGTTAGGCCGGACATGGTGCGCGCATGCGACGTGCGCGCTGGGATGCCGAAAACTTCCTCCGCCAGGTTATCGATCCCGTTGAGCTGACTGCAACCCCCGGTGAGGAAAATTCCTTCGCCGAGATAGTTGAGATATGGGCCCTCCTCGAGGCGTTTCTTGAGCAGCTCGAATGTCTCGCGCAGGCGTAGATTAATGATGGTATTCAGTGTCTCGCGCTCGACTTCCTTGCCCGCGAAACCGGAATCGTCTTTCAGCAAAACGGTCTCGCCCGGCAAACAATTGCCGAGGACGGTGCTCCCCTCTTCGATCTTCAACTTTTCCGCGCGAGTCATCGGAATGCGCAAACCCATCGAGATATCATTTGTGATGTGATCGCCGCCGACTGCAAGCACGCCACTCTGTTTCACCGCGCCGTCGACGTAGAGCACGTAATCGGTCGTGCCGCCGCCGATATCGATCACGAGCGCACCCAGGTTTTTCTGGTGCTGGGTGAGGACGACCTGCGCCGCCGCGAACGGTGTGAAGACGACATCCTCGACATCGAGTGGCAATTCCTTCACGCAACGAATCGTGTTCTGAATGCGATTGCGCACCCCGTGAATGATGTGGAAATCGGCTTCGAGCCGCTGACCTAACATCCCGACCGGACTGAGAACGCCGTCCTGTCCATCGACGTGATAAGTTTGAATGATGGAATGCAGAAACGCGTTCTGCGCGGGGATGCTTACTTCGCGCGCATTGATCTTCACGTCTTCAACGTCCTGTTCGTCGATCTCGTCGCGGTCCTCCGGCAAGAGGACGGAGCCGCGATTGTTGAAGCTCTGAATGTGTGCTCCGGTCACGCCGACATAGACGCTGCGAATCATGATGTCGCTCCTTTCTTCCGCATCGACCACCGCTTCCTGCACGCATTTCATCGCCGTTTCGAAATCGACAATCTCGCCTTTGCGCACCCCGCGTGACGGCGCCTGCCCAACTCCGAGAATCTTGAGCGTGCCGTCGGGTTTACCTTCGCCGACGACGACGCAGATTTTCGATGTTCCGATTTCGAGACCGACCATGAGGTTGCTGCTAGCCATTCGGGTTGCCTTCCTGGTTAAAACGCTGAAGTGGGATCGCCCGTCGCACCGGCAGAGGCGACGGAGTGGAGTGGAACTTTTTTACACCTGGACTGTAAGGCAGTGCCTTGCGCACCGGCTTTTCGTCGGATTCGGCAACCGGTTTTGCCTTGCGAATTTCCCGCTCTTGCAGAGTGGATTTCCGTTCGTTAGGCGACGTCTTTTTTTCCGGAATCGGCACGGCTGAATCCGCCGCCGTGACGGAAGGCTCAATTTCCTCGATCACCTCGGCGGCAGGCCGGGCAAACGTCACGGGAGTATTGCGCGCGACTAACAGGTTAACAGTTTCGATTGGGCGTTGCGAATCATCGCTGTAGATCAGGAACTGCTCGAGGCGCTGCATCTGCTGCTGGAGATTATCGAAACCAAACATCACCTGGATGTGGTTCTTGTCGGTCACGAGTAAGCAATAACCCTTTGAGACGTCGACCTCCCGAATCTGAAAACGGGTCTGCATGAAACTGGTCGTCGTTAGGCGAAGTAGTTCGAGCGCGGCCTTTGCTTCGAACGATTCGATCGCCTTGCCCGGCACGAGTGCTTCGGTCGAGACGCCTGTGACGAGGGGTAAAGCGAGATAGTCCGCGATTAGCTTTTTCTCTTTCATGACGATGCCGCGCGCGTCGACCAGGAAGGCAGCGTCGGAGACGAATGGATTGGCCACTGTTTTCTCGCTTGTAATCCAGGCGATTGGCTTGCGCTCGGTGATGCGAATATCGATTCCATTCGGCATTTTGCGCTCCACCTGCACCTCGTCGACCTGTGCGAGCTGCTGCAAGTGGTCGTGCACCTGGGCGAGACTAACGGAAAAAATGTTGAGTCCCTCGCGCAGCCCGGCCGTTTTCAAGACCTGGTCGCGTTGCAAAGTACCGTCGGTATGGATCTCGATCGTCGTTAGGCGATAATCGGGATTATCAAAAAAAAACCGACTCAAGCCCGCGCGCACCCCGCCGTAGACGCCACCGACGATTGCAAAGACGAGTGCGACTTTGGACAGGACAACGAGGATGCGACGGTTGCGATAATGAGAAGCGTGGCGTGCGCGCACTTTGACATCGAGCAAATGTTGCTGGCGACGCTGGCGCGTGGTGGAGAGACGCAGGTTGCCGGGCCGCGCCGAGCTTTTGGTGCTCTTCGCTTTCATTCGTTAGGACGGGCCGCCAGAGAAAGATCCACAATGCGCCGGCAAAGCTCGGGATACGAAATTCCAGCCACACCCGCCGCTTCTGGCAAAAGGCTGCTCTCGGTCATGCCCGGAATGGTATTGACCTCGAGCACGAACGGCTCGTCGTGCTCGCTAAGAATAACGTCAACCCGCGAGTAGACCTTCAAGCCTAACGACCGGGTGGCGAGGAGAGCCAGGTCCTGAATCTTTCCCCCCAGCTTGCTCTCGATCGGTGCGGGGCAAAGATGCTGTGCTCCACCTCCACCCTGCGGATTGAGAAAAGGATACTTGTTATTGAAATCGTAGAAACCGGTCTTTGGAATGATCTCCAGAATCGGGAGCGCGAGATCGCCGAGCACACCGATAGTTAGCTCGCGTCCGGGAATGAATTGCTCGACCAGCAGCTTCTGGTCGAATTTTGAAGCCTCGCCTAACGACGACGCGATTTGGCTTTCCTCCCTCACGATATAGACGCCGACGGTCGAGCCCTGGCGCGGCGCCTTGATCACATAGGGCAACGTCAGGTTTGGCAGCTCGCCCACGTGGATGATTTCCCATGGTGGAGTGTTGACGCCGTGCCGGGTAAATCTTTCCTTCGACGAGATCTTATCGAAAGCCAGCCCACTTCCTTCCACGTTCTCGCCGGTGTATGCGACACCGCGATCTTCCAGAATCCTCTGGAGCTGTCCATCTTCGCCAAAAGTGCCGTGCACAACGATAAAGGCCAGATCGATGTCGTTAGGCAAATCGAAACTTGCGTCCCGCACATCGACTTCCGTCACTTCCGCACCCTCCGAACGTAACGCCCCGGCCACGCCGGCGCCGCTCGCGAGGGAAACTGCGCGCTCGGAACCCGGGCCGCCCTTAAGCACGGCGATCTGTTTCCCCGATAGATCGATCACGGTTTTCCGTCCTCCCCGACGATTTGCACTTCGGTGTCGAGTTCGATGCCGCGCTTCTCTCGCGCTGTCGCCTGAATCCGGCCGATCAATTCCAAGACCTGATCGGCGGTTGCGGCGCCGTCATTGACGATAAAGTTTCCATGCATTTCGGAGACCCGCGCATCGCCAATGCGCGAACCTTTCAGGCCCAGTTCATCAACCAGCTTTCCCGCCGGACATGCGCGCGGGTTTTTGAAAATGCAGCCGGCGCTCTTTGCACTCGGCTGGCTAGCGCGGCGTTTTTTCTGGGAGGCATCCAATTCCTTGACGATCTCTTCCGTCGACGATTTTTTTCCACGCAAAACCGCTGAAAGGGCGAAGTTTCCCTGCAAAGAAGGCACGTCGCGGTAGCGAATTTCCAATTCGTTAGGCGCTTTCTCATGGGCCACGCCTTCGCGGTCGAGATAACGCACGCGCACGACCTGGTCGAAAGTTTGGGCGCCCATCGCACCGGCGTTCATTCGCAAGGCGCCGCCCACTTCGCCGGGAATTCCTTCCATCCACTCGAACCCACCCACACCCGCCGCCTTGCTCGCATAGGCGACATCCTTGAGTTTCGCACCCACGCCCGCCGTCACTTCAATCCCCGTAAACTCGATTCGATCGAACTCTCCGCCGCTTGGATGCACAACCACCCCGCGAATTCCACCCTCGCGGACGAGCAAGTTGGATCCGCGACCGATAACAAAGAGCGGCAGGTTTTCCCGGCGGCAGAAGCGAATCAGTTGGGAGAAGGCTTCCTCAGTCCGCGGTTCGACCCAAAACTGCGCCGGCCCACCGACACGCAAGGTCGTGTGCCTCGCCAGCGGCTCCGAAAGCCGAACTTCGCCTTCCGGCCCAATAATTTCCTTGAGCCTCTCTGCAACGACGAGCTCAGCCGCGAGCTTGGAAAGTTGTTCGTGCACGTTGCCAGCGCCAAGGCTCAGAACGAGATCGCCTTCTCTCAGCATGCGCCCGACGTCGCCATGCAAACGCTCGAATCGCGGCTGATAGCAAACCGCAGGATGACCATGAAGCGAGATCGCGTCGGCGATCGTCTGGCCGCTGATGCCCGGCAAGGCAGACTCGCTTGCCGCGTAGATATCGCTGATCACCACCTGATCGGCACAGTCGAACGCCGAACCAAACTCTTCGCAGAGCGCCTTTGTGCGCGAATAACGATGAGGCTGAAACATTGTGAGGACACGCTTGCGTCCGGCTGAGCGTGCCGTCGCAAGGGTCGCTCGGATCTCGGTTGGATGGTGCGCGTAATCGTCCACGAGAAGAAAACGATCGCTTTGATATTTTATCTCGAACCTGCGGCGCGCGTGACGAAATGTGCCTAACGAGTTTGCGATTCTTGCAAAAGACACGCCCAGCTCGCTCGCCAGTGCGATCACCCCGAGCGCGTTGCTCACGTTGTGTTTGCCGGGGACGTTAAGCGTGGCGTCGCCCAGTTTTTCTTCGCCACGCTGCACACAGAATGTTGCCGCAAAGTCCTGCAGCTCTATTCCGGTCGCGCGATAGCGAGCCTGTTCGCTGAAGCCGTAAGATACCGTGCGGTGATGTGCACGGCAGACCCGCGGCGCGTGCGAGTCGTCGGCGCAGTAAAAGACAATACCCTTGGTTTGCGCGAGCAACTTGGCGAAGACTTTCTCGATTGCCGCGAGATCGCGGTAGTAATCGAGGTGCTCTTCTTCAATATTGAGGATCAAGGCGTGCTCGGGCTCGAAAAGCTGCAAGGTGCCATCGCTCTCGTCGCCCTCCGCGACGAAATATTCGCCTAACGGATCCCAGTGGGCGTTGCTGCCAAGAATCGGGATTTCCGCGCCAACGTAATGCGATGGGTGCAACCCGCCGCCGCGCAAAACGTGCGCCGCCATCGCGGCCGTGGTCGTCTTGCCATGCATGCCCGCGATAATGATCCCGCGTTTGCCGAGCATGATGGCGGCGAGCGCTTCCGCACGGCGAATCGTTGGAGTATTGCGCGCGAGCGCGTCGAGCAGAATCGGGTTGTCCTCCTTAATCGCGGAGGAATAGATGATGAGCTCGGCGTCGGTCGTATCCTCGGCGCGATGCGGCGATGAAAAGCGCAACCCAAGCTGAGCCAGTCGATCCGTCTCGAGCGTCCGCACTTTGTCTGAGCCGCGGACGTCATGGCCCAGCTCGAGGAGGAGCGCAGCAATTCCGCTCATCCCGCTCCCGGCCACGCCAATCAAATGAATGGGATGGCGTTCCGCGGTAAGAAATTTTTGCAACTCAGGCAGCGACCGCATCATGAGGCTGACTGTATCTTTCTATCGTTTCGACGACCGTCGCGGCTGCATTTTGAGGAGCGAGCGCAGCCATTTGGTTCGACATCGAATGCAAGCTGTCGCCTTCGCCTAACAAGTCGCGAACCTTCTTCGCCAGCTCTTCGGGCGAAAACTCCGATTCCTTCATCATGACGGCAGCATTTGCCCTGACAAATATTTCCGCGTTACGCGTCTGATGATCGTCCGCGGCGTAGGGATATGGGACAAGTACCGCCGGCAAGCCGAAGGCCGCCAGCTCCGAAAGACTGGCCGCGCCGGACCGGGCGATGACAAGATCAGCCGCGCTGTAAACTTCCTCCATATGATGATGAAAATCGGCAACGTAGGCCGAAATCTTCTCCCGCCGATAGTTATCTTCCAGAAGAGATGCGTCGCGCGCGCCAGCGAGATGGATCACCTGCAGCGGGAAATCCTGGAGTGAGGGCATCGCTTTGATGATCGCCTGATTGATGCCACTCGCGCCCTGACTGCCTCCCATGACGAGCAAGGTTGGAATGCCATTCTTCAGGCCAAGCTTCCGCAGCACCTGGCGTCGATCGATTCGGCGAAGCGTGGAACGAATGGGCGTGCCGGTCACCTCAGTTGTTGTTTTGGGGAAATAAGCCGCACATTCTTTGAATCCAAGGAGGACGGCGCGCACGAAGCGCGCGGTATATCGGTTAGCCTTGCCAGGAATGGCGTTCGACTCGTGGAGAAAAGTCGGCACCCCGCGAATGCGTCCGGCGAGGATTGGGGCCGTGGACGTAAAGCCTCCCATGCCGAGAACCACCTCGGGCTGGAACTTGCGGAAAATGGCGCGACAGAGCGAAAGGCTCTCATGGAATCGCCTGACGAAACCGAGAATGGCTGGTGAGAAAGGCGAGGGCAGCGCTACGGTCGGCAATTTCTCAAAGCGAAATTCCGTCCGCCCTTCGACCGCGAGGGCATCGATTTCCTTTTCCGAGATAAAGAGAAGCACCTCATGTCCCCGTGCGCGCAGCACCTCGGCGATTGCCACTCCCGGAAACAAGTGCCCGCCCGTTCCGCCGCATGCAATGACCGTGTTCATGGGATTGGCAATTGCCGACTGTCAGTCGGCCATTCCTGCAGACGAGCTGTCGGCGTGACGAGATTTCCTCGCGTCTCCGTTGTCTGTAGGAGCTCGCACGGTTTTCGGATTGTTTCCCGCAGTAAAATGGTGCAACCCACACTCGATATGAGTGCAATACCTGCCAAATTCGGGCCCGCGCGGTTTTCCATTCAGATCCTCGGAGTGACTTTGACGTGCAATGGCATCCTTTTCTTCGCGGCGGGTTCAAGCACGCCCTGCCGATAAATGTTCAAGAGAATACCGACGGCGAAGAGCGCTACCATCAGGTTTGAGCCCCCATAGCTAACAAAAGGCAAAGGCAGACCCTTGTTGGGCAAAAGAGAGGTGACGACTCCGATGTTGATCGCAGCTTGAAATCCAATCAGCGAAACAATTCCACTCGCCAGGAGCATGCCAAAGCGGTCGCGCGCGTGGAGCGAAATCGTCAGGCCACAAATAATCACGAGCACGAAGAGGAAAACGACGACTAAACTAAAACGCAGCCCCAGCTCTTCACCGACGATCGGAAAAATAAAATCGGTGTGCGCATAAGGCAGGTAGGACATTTTTTGCCGGCCGTTCCCGAGGCCGAGGCCCTCGATCCCGCCGCTGCCCCAGGCGATGAGGGCCTGCATTTGCTGGAGTCCGGCAGTCAACTTGTATTCCTCGGGGTGAAGAAATGCGAGCAGGCGACTGTTTCGTTCGGCGATGTGTGTTGCGAGATAAAGAATAGCGCCAACTCCGCCTAACGACAGCGTGCCAAGGAGGGCAAGATTTGTTCCCGCAATGAACATCACGACAAACGAAGTCGCCCCGATCAGGACGGTCGTGCCGAGGTCGACTTCGGTGATGATGAAGGCGACGAGAAGACTAACGATCGCCATCGGAAAAACAAAGCCACGCCAGAATTGCTTGCTCTCGGCTTCGTAACGCGAAAACCAGAAAGCGAGAAAGAAAACCGCCGCCATCTTGGCAAATTCCGAAGGCTGACAGGTGATGCCGTGAAATTCCAGCCAGCGCCACGAGCCATTGATCCTGTGTCGAAAAGGCGGGAGGAAACAGAGGGCAAGACCGGTTAACGAGAGTCCGAACCAGATCCACCAGGTGCGTTGCCAAAAATGGTAGTCGACCAGCGCAGCAATGCCGCAGGCAATCATCCCCAGGCCGAGCCAAAGCGCGTGCCGGCGCAGGAAATAGTAAACGTCGTTGTGACTGTCCCTCGCGAACGCGCCGGTGCTGAAAAGGATCACTATCCCAATGGCCAGCAGACCGAGAACAGCGAGAAACAGGATGTACGCGCTCTTGCGATGCATCAGTAGTAGCCTCGTTAGGCTGAGACTCTTTTCTCCGCGGGTGAAAGAGAACGCGGGCTCATTTAGTCGGCCTTGTGTTTACTGTTCGCTTGCCTCTCCGGGACGCGAAGCTTGGTGCCAATTTGAAGTTTGCGCGGATCGCTGATCCCGTTCAGCTCGAGAAGCGCGTCGTAACTGACGTGGAGACGGTGAGCGATGGTGACCGGATTGTCGCCTTTCACCACGGTGTAGACCTTGCCGGAGTCGGGAATTTCAGACGCCTTTGTTTTTCTTTCCGGATTGGCTGGCTCTATCGGTTTGGCCGCTGACTTGGTTTCGCTCTTTGTCGCAACCTTTGTCATCTCGTTAGGCGCATTTCCCCCGGCTTCCGACGCCGCAACCAATGCTGGAGTTACGGTTGGCGTCGCTATCGTCGCGGAGGTTTCTGCAATGCTGCTGGCCGAGTTTGTCTCCTCGCGCGTCTTGACGGTGTTGAAGGCGATAATGCCCGCCACTGCTACGATGTGAAGCACGAGCACAATGAGGAGCGCACGCGATAACTTCATGTTTGGCTCGGACATTTGTTCGTAATCCATGTCGTCGGGCAGACCGAGTGCGCGGGAACGGCGCGCCGTGGCGGCGTGCAATTTCTTTCGTCTTATCAGGCTTGGCATTTTCATGGTGGTGCTTCGGGTAATCCGCGCACCAGGGCGCGAAATTGATCGCCGCGGTCGGCGTAGCTTTTGAACATGTCGAAGGAGGAAGTGCCGGGAGAAAAGAGGACGGTCTCGCCCCGAAGCGCGAGAGCTTGCGCACGTTCGACGGCTTCACCCAACGAACCTGCGAGTTCACATTCGGTCGCGTCGCGCCAATCATGCGCGATGCGTTTGGCGATCTCGCCGATGAGAATGACGCGCCGTACCTTGCGCGCAACGAGCGCGCCGATGGAGTCGAAGGCGAACCCTTTGTCTTTTCCGCCGGCGATAAGAACAATCGGTTTGGTTGCGCTAAGAAGCGCCTTTTCCAAGGCGTCGAGATTGGTCGCCTTCGAGTCGTTGATGTAGTCCACGCCGCCGATCGTGCGGATGAGTTCGAGACGATGAAGTTGCGCGCGATAAGCGCAGAGGGGCGGCACCATTTCTTCGAAGCTCAGCCCGCGCGCGCGACCGACGGCGAGAGCGGCCATCATGTTTTCCGCGTTATGCGGTCCGCGTAGTTGCGCTTCGGCGAGGTTCAGAACCGGTTGTTGGCGATAAAGGATCGAGCCGTCGCCTAACGAAAAATCGCCCTCATTCGACCAGGCGCTGAAGGTGGCAACCTTCGCCTTTAATCCAGGCAACTCTTCCGCCGCGTTCACCACCGCATGGTTATCAGGCGTTTGATTTTCGAAGATGCGCAGTTTGGCTTCGCGGTATTCCCGGATCGAGCGGTAACGATCGAGATGATCGGGTGCGAAATTGAGCCAGACCGCGATCTCGGGATGAAATTCGCGGATGGTTTCGAGCTGAAAGGAGCTGACTTCTACCGTAAGGACGGAAAGATCGTCGCTTTCCTTCGCAGCCTCGACGAGCGGCTTGCCAATGTTGCCGCAGGCCATGGTGCGCTGACCACAAGCATTCAGCATTTGTGCGATCAACTCGGTTGTGGTGGTCTTGCCGTTCGTGCCCGTAATGCCGATCACCGGAACGGAACAAAACTGGTAGCCGAGTTCCAGTTCACCAATGATCGGAATATTCTTGCGCGAAAAATTTTTCGCGAGCGGTAGTTCTGGATCAATCCCTGGGCTGTAAACGCCGAGGTCATAAACGGTCGGGTCTTCTTCCGCCAGCGGGCCGCAGAGAATGTAGACACCTTCATCGCGCAATCGCTCGATGCCAGTGAGTTTTTCCTCGTGCGCGCTGTCGAGGAGCGTGACTCTTGCGCCTTCCTCGGCAAGAAGGTGCGCGGCCGCCTTTCCGCTTCGGCCCGCGCCGAGGACCGCGATGCTTTTGTTTTTGTAGTCGCGTTTCATCGCAGCTTCAGAGTGGCCAGTCCAAGGAGCGCGAAAACAATCGAAAGAATCCAGAACCGCACGATGACGGTGTTTTCCTTCCAGCCGCTCAGCTCGAAATGGTGATGAATCGGCGACATGGCGAAAAGCCGTTTGCCGGTCAGTTTAAAGCTCAGGACTTGCAGGATGACAGAGAAGGCTTCGAGAACGAAAACGCCGCCTACGACGGCGAGGAGCAGTTCTTGTTTACAGCAAATCGCGACCACGCCGATCGTGCCACCGATTGCGAGCGAACCCGTGTCGCCCATGAAAACGCGAGCGGGGTAGCAGTTGAACCAGAGAAAGCCAAGACCCGCCCCAACGAGGGCGGCACAAAAGACAGCCAGCTCGCCGGAGTAGGGGTAGAACGGAACCTGAAGATATTGTGCGATGCGGAAGTTGCCCGCCGCGTAAGTCAGAAGCGCATAAGCGAAAGCGACCGTGATCGTGCAGCCGGTGGCGAGTCCGTCGAGGCCGTCGGTGAGATTGACGGCGTTTGAGGCTCCGACAATCACGAGTGCAAAAAAGAAAAAGGTGAATGGGCCCATGTTCACCACCACCGGGATCTTAAAAAACGGCAGGTAAAGCGAGCGCGCCTGCACTTCGATGAGAGGATTCAAGAGAAAGAATACCGTTACAATGGCTGCGAGCGTGACTTGAAAAAAAAGTTTCAGTCTGCCGCTGATGCCGTCGGATTTTTTCTTTGTGACTTTGAGATAATCGTCAACAAAACCAAGCGCGCCCAGGTAGACCATGCAAAAGAGGGCGAGCCAGACGAACGGATTATCTGGTCGCGCCCAAACAACCGAGGCGGCGACCACCGCGCCAATGATGAGCACGCCACCCATCGTGGGCGTACCTTGTTTTCCACCGTGCAATTCGGCGAGGCGGCGCACTTCGTCGGCGGTGCGAATCGGCTGACCGATTTTCAGGGAGACAAGTTTGCGAATGACGTAGTTGCCGAAAAGAAGCGAAATAGCAAAAGCGGTGATTGCCGCCAGAACGGCACGGAAGGTGACGTAATAGAAAACGTTAAAACCTTTGAACTGCTCCGTCAGACGATGCAGGTAAAACATCATGACGCGGAGCGGTTCTCCATCAGGTGATTGGCGAATTCCTCCAAAACCTGCTCGACGCGCGCAGAACGGCTGCCTTTGACGAGAACAAGGTCACCGGGGTGCGCGATCTCGTCGAGCAGCTCCGCGGCTTGCGCGGCGTTTTGCACGACGCGGCTGTTCGTTAGGCCGGCGGCTGCCGCGCCAGCGGCGATTTCAGCCGCGCCTGGGCCGAGTGCGAAGAGGTAATCAACGCCTAACGACGCTGCCGTTTCACCCACTTCCTTGTGACCGTGTTCGCTTTCCACGCCCAGCTCCGCCATCGCTCCGAGGATGGCGACGCGTTGTCCCTCGGTCTCAAGTTCGGCCAGCGTGCGCAGGGCGGCTTTGGTCGAATCGGGATTGGCGTTGTAACTGTCATCGATGAACTGCACGCCGCGAATGGTTTTAATCTGCAGACGCGCCTTTGCCAGTGGCGCGGAGGCGAGACCTTCGGCACATTCTTCCAGCGAAAGTCCAAAAATGCGGCCGGCGGCGACTGCGAGAAGCGCGTTCTGCACCATGTGCAGCCCGGGCACAGGCAGAACAGCGTGGCAGCGATGGGCACCTTCCGAAATTTCAAACTCCGCGCCGCTTGATCTCTGCACGATGTCGCGCGCCTGCACAGCGCCGCGATTAATCCCGGCCAGAATCACGCGGCCTTTGCTGCGCTGGGCAATCGTTTCAGCGAATTCATCGGCGGCATTCAGGATGAGAGTGCCGTTAGGCCCTAACGAGGCCGCCAGTTCCCCTTTTTCCCGGGCAATGGCTTCACGTGAGCCCATGAATTCAATGTGCGCGATGCCGATATTGGTGATGATGGCGACATCCGGTCGCGCGAGGTGGGCGAGCGGCGCGATTTCGCCGGGATGGTTCATTCCGATTTCCCACACCGCGATTTCGTCCTCCCCACGCGCTTCCAGCATGGTGCGGGGGAGCCCCACATGATTGTTGAAATTGCCTTCAGTCTTGGTGACGCGAAAACGGCGGGCGAGCGCGGAGGCGGTAAAATCCTTTGTGCTGGTCTTACCATTGCTCCCGGTGATGGCAACGACTCTCAGGCCTAACGAGCGGCGATAGCCAGCCGCGATCTGCTGATAGGCGGTGAGCGTGTCGACGACGCGCAAGAGGACGAAGTCGGGTGGGGTTTTGCCGCTCCATTTTTCTTCCACTACCGCGCCGATTGCGCCTCGCAGAAAAGCATCGTTGACGAACTTGTGACCGTCGAAATTGGCTCCGGCGAGCGCGACGAAGAGATCACCCGGCTGCGTCGTGCGCGAGTCTGTGCTCAAGCGCGTGACGAGCATGCCGGAATGGCCATTTTGTCTACCGGCTTCGGCAAACCGCGCAATTTGGTCGATCGAGAGTGAGTTCATGCTAAGACGGCCGCGAGTGGCAATTGTCGATGGCCGACAGTTTGCCTGGGTAACAATGGGTGCCGGCAGCTTGTTCGTTAGGCGTTAGGCGCATCTCAGAATTCCAGCGGTCGATTTTCCAGGGCGCGAAGGGCAATCTGTCGATCGTCAAAGGGGATGGTGTGATCGGCAAACTCCTGGTAGGTCTCATGACCTTTTCCCGCGATCAGAATGATGTCGCGCGGTTGGGCCAGGGCGATGGCACGGGCGATCGCCTCCGCGCGGTCTGGAACGGTTTCGAAACTATTCGAGCGAAATCCCTTTTTGACGTCTGCGATGATGCCGAGTGGGTCTTCCTTGCGTGGATTGTCAGAGGTGATGATGCTGAAGTCGGCGTTTTGATCGGCCACACGGCCCATCAGCGGTCGCTTTTGCCTGTCGCGATCGCCCCCTGCGCCGAAGACGACGATGAGTCGGCGCGGGCCGAGCTCGCGCAGCGTCTTGAGCACGTTGAGCAAGGCGTCATCGCTGTGCGCGTAGTCGACGTAGATCTGAAACTGGCGTTTGGCTGGCACGGCTTCGAGTCGACCAGGCACCTGGGGGGACTTGGCGAGGCTGAGGACCGCTTCGCGCAGACTCACGCCTAACGAGTTTGCCGCCGCGAGCGCAGCCATCGCATTATAGACGTTGAAGCGTCCAATAAGCGGAACGCGCACGAGATATATTTTGCCGCGTGCTTCGAGCTGGAAGGAGGTACCGCTAAATTCAGCTCGATAATTGGAAGCGCGGAAATCCGCTCGCGCACCCACACCGTAGGTCACGACCGGAAGATCATTTCCCAAGCGGCTTATGAGCTTTTCGCCGTATGGATCGTCGAGATTGATGACGGCCACGACTTTCTTTTTGTTGGGTTGACTCGTTAGGCCAATGAAGAGCCGCGCCTTTGATTCGAAGTAATTCGCCATTGTCTGGTGAAAATCGAGATGGTCCTGCGTCAGATTGGTGAAGACGGCTACGTCCCACTCGAGTCCGCGCGTCCGACCCTGAGCCAGGGCGTGCGAGGAAACCTCCATGACAGCGGCCTTGCACCCCGCAACGGTCATTTGGGCCAGCATTTCCTGGACGTCGAGCGACTCGGGAGTTGTGCGGGTGGCAGGCAAAACGCGCTCACCGATTTCATAACGCACCGTGCCGATGAGTCCGCTGCGCAAACCGGCACCATCGCAGATGTGTTTGATGAGGAATGTGGTCGTCGTCTTGCCGTTAGTACCGGTGACGCCCGCCATTTTCAGTCGCAAGGCCGGTTTCTTAAAAAAGGTGAACGCCAAATCGGCCAGCGCGATGCGGCTATCCGGGACCACGATCGAGGTCGCTCGGGAATGCGAGTCCGGGCGTTCCACCACGATCGCCGCCGCGCCTCTCTCGATCGCCTGTTCAGTGAATTGGTGGCCATCAACATTGGCCCCTCGCATCGCCACGTAGAGCCCATTCTTCTGCACCCGGCGCGAATCGTAAAAGATGCCGTCGATCTCGCGATCGAGTGGACCGACGATTTCGCGGGTCTGGGTTGATTCCGCGAGAAGTTTGAGCTGCATGAGGTGTGGACACGCGAGGCGCGGGAATCTAACGACTGGCATTAGTTAAGGCGACTCGTCCGGCCGTAGCGGGTGTCCCAATTTCCTCATGCGGCTCAAGATCGAGATACCGCGCCGCTTGTTGCGCAACGCGGGAAAAGATAGGTCCGGCGACTGTGCCGCCGTAGTTCAGGTAAGGTTCCTTCGTGTGCGCGTCGTCGAGCACGACCAGGCCGACAAAGGCCGGATTCTCCGAAGGCAAGAAACCGCTGAAGGAAACGACATATTTATCCTTCTCGTAGCCGCCGCCGGGCGCGGCCTTTTGCGCAGTACCGGTCTTGCCCGAGATGACATAGCCGGGAACGGCTGCTTCCGCCGCGGTGCCGCGTTTGCTCACCACGCCGCGCAGAGCATAGGCAATCTGCGCAGCGGTCCCGGGCGAGATGACTTGCCTAACGATAGTTGGTTTCAGCGTGCTGATCGTCTTGCCGCGATCGTCAACGATTGACTTGACGATGCGTGGCTGCACCAGTTTCCCACCATTGGCGATGGCCGACATCGCTACCACCATTTGCAAGGGAGTAACGCCGACTTCCTGGCCCATCGGGATTCGGGTGATGGAAATCTTGCTCCAGCTCCTCGGCGGATGGATCACGCCGCCGATCTCGCCCGGCAGTTCGACTCCAGTGCGATCACCAAAGCCGAATTGCCGGATGTATTCATAAAACTTCATCTCGCCCAACAGGCACGCCATCTTGGCCGCGCCGATGTTGCTCGAATGAACAAGAATGTCTTGCACGCTCAGGTCGCCGTAGCCTTTGTGGCCATGATCGTGCAGCGGACGACCGCCGTAATTCCAGACGCCGTTCTCGCAAAAGATCATGCTGTCGAGCCGCACTTTCTTTTCGTTGATGGCGGCGGCGGCGGTGACGATTTTGAAGGTCGAACCCGGCTCCATCATGTCGATGATCGCGCGGTTCTTCATCTGTTCTGGCTTGGCCTCGTTACGGAGGTTGAGATCAAAGTTTGGCCGGTTCGCCATGGCGAGGATTTCGCCTGTCTGCGGCCGCATCAGAATGATAGTAGCCTTTTCCGGATGATACTCGTGTACCGCGGCGTCCAGCTCATTTTCCACGATTCCCTGGAGATGGAAGTCGATCGTTAGGTGAACATCGAGGCCGTTACGTGAATCGTGTTGCAGACCACGGTAGAGGACGATTTCGCGACCTTGCGCATCGCGCTCGATATAGCGATAACCGTCCTCCCCCCGCAGATATTGATCCATCGTCTTCTCGACGCCCTGGATGCCGCACTGATGGAAATCGGTGAACCCGATGACATGACAAAGCATGGAGCCGTTGGGATAGACCCGGACGGTGCCGCGCTCGCAATAAACGCCGCGCAATTTTTCCTTGCCGAGTTCGGCTTCGAGCGAGCGCGCATCTGCTTCCGGCACCTCGCGCTTGAGCACGATATAGCGTCGGCCGCTGGCGAGTTTGCCTTGGATGTCGTTAGGCGAAAGCTTGAGCCGACCGGCCAGCAGCGGCACGAGAGCGCCGCTATTATTAATAAGAGTCGCGTCGGCCACGATGGTCGCGACCGGGACATTCTGGGCAAGAATTTCGTCACCGCTATCGTAGATCGTGCCGCGATCGGCCGGAATGAGGTTGCGGCCGATGTTCTTTTCGGCGGCGATGCGGCTGTAGTAATCGTGCTGCACCATTTGGAGATAGATGAGCCGCCAGGAGAAGACGCTGAAGAGAAGCGTGAAGAAGACGCAAATCATCGCGCAGCGTGTGCGGCTATTCCATCTCACGGAGTGCCTCCGCGCGTCGCGACCCGATTGGCGACGGGTCGAATTTCATCTTCTCCAATTGGTCGGGCGCTGTCGTTTAGCCTAACAATGCTCTGCTCCGCAATCGGAACCATTTTCAGATAGCCTTCCTTCAGTCGGCGCTGAAGGGCGGCAGGCGAGGTGAGCGCTGCGATCTGCACCTTGGCGTCTTCGCTTTGCATGCGGGTGGCTTCCAATTCCTGCTCGAGTGCGTGGCGCTGCACTCCCTGGTGATGGAGCTGGACGGTGAGATACACGTAGCTCAGGCCGGTCACCGCAAAAAAGGTCACGATCACGATCCAGCGCGCGAGCGCAGGTGCATCAATCGGGTTGAAATTCTTGCGGTGCCGAGGGCGATTCATCCGATCCTTTCGGCGACACGCAAATGCGCGCTGCGCGAGCGCGGGTTGGCGCGCAATTCACTTGCATCCGGTTCGACAGGTTTCGGAGTGATGACGCGGAGCGAGAAATCTGGATTCGGCCGCGGTTCAGGCCACTCAGGACGATCAAGAAATTCACGGCTGCGATCGCGAAAGAAATTTTTCACGCGCCGATCTTCGAGCGAATGGAAGGTGATGACAGCGATGCGAGCGCCGGGCTCGAGGCGCTTCGTTAGGGCGATAAGCCCGGATTCGAGCGCCCCAAGTTCGTCGTTCACCTCCATGCGTAGAGCCTGAAAAACTTGCGTCGCCGGATGTCGTCGCCCGTGGCGACCGACTGTTTTTTCAATCGCTTTGGCGAGCGCAAGCGTTTCACGAAACGGCGTTTCTTTGCGCAGCTTCACGAGTTGACTCGCGATGCGGCGCGCGGCCGGTTCTTCGCCAAATGCGCGAAAAATGTGAGTCAGTCCTTCCTCGCTGTAACTGTTGACAACTTCTGCGGCGGTCAATTCCTGGCGCGGATCCATGCGCATATCGAGCGGGCTGTTACGCATGAGACTGAAACCGCGATCGGCATTCTCCAGTTGGCGCGAGGAAACGCCGAGGTCGAGCAGGGCGCCACCGATTTGCGAGACGCCCAGTTCATCGAGAACACGCTCCGCATCACGAAAGTTGGCGCGACGCAAAGTAACCCGGCTGCCAAAGCTCGTTAGGCGCGCGCTTGCGAACTCGAGCGCATCGGGATCCTGGTCGAGCGCCACCACATCCGCGCCCGCGTGCAAAAGCATCTCGGTGTGCCCGCCGCCGCCGCAAGTCCCATCGAGAATCAGCGAACCGGGCCGGGGCGCGAGCAACTCGATCGTTTCACTCGCCAGCACCGGGCGATGATAGCCAGCATCTTCCATCTCCTGTGCCTCCTCTTCGATCATGAACGCACCGGTCGCGAGCCGGACCGGTTGGTCGAATAACAATGCGTCCATTTGTTCTAAAGTCCGATCATGTTTGCGACCGCCTGGTAAGTGGGATGCTCGTCGACGTGAGCGCGTTCGCGGCGAGTCAGATTCCAAATCTCGAAACGCCCGCGGCCGCCGACGAGCGCGACCTCGTCCTTAAGGTCGAGGCTTTGGCAAAACTCGTCGGGCAAGAGAAGGCGGCCTTGCTTATCGAATGATCCGTGTTGCGCCTGCGAATGCAGCCGGCGCAAAAAAATTCGCAGATCGCGCTTGGACACGCTCTCCATTGCTTCGGCGGCGGCGCCGATTTTTTCAAATTCGTTAGGCGGCATTACGACGAGGAATTGACCGTTTGCTTCCGGCACCATGATCAGATCCTCACCGGAACTGTTGCGCCTCCAACGCGACGGTACGGTGACGCGATTTTTGTCATCGATTTGATGACGAAACTCGCCGGCATAAAAAACCGAATTTCCTGAAGCGGTCGTCATAGACAGGGCGCGCAATCCAAATCGCTCCACATCACCCCACTTTAAACCACTCGATTTTTTCCCGGTCAATTAATAAATGAGGGTTTGCTCACTTTTCTTTTCCTCCCTAAAATGAGCCCTCTTCGCATGCTGGCGAGTTTCCCCTACCCCCTCACGCTCTTTGGCTTTTCTGTTGTGGCCGCTGCCGCTCTCGCGCAATCGGCCCAAAACGAGGTTCTCGTTCGGGTGATAATCAATGACGATGGTTCAAAAACGGTTTATCAAACCGACATCGCAAACCATCAAACTTTCGCCGCGACAAGCGGCACCGACGGCAAGACGCGTGGCAAGATTGTCTACGACCTTGATGGCGCCGGCCGTTACAAGAGCGGTCAAGTCCTTGGGCCGAAGGGCGATCTGCGTTTCAAGACGCGCTACGAATACGATCCCGCGGGACGGCTCATGCGGGAAACTCAATTAACGAGAGACGGTTCCGTGCGGAGCAGAATCGTCTACAGTTACGACGCTGCCGGACATGCTGCCGGCTATTCGATCTACGACGGGAGCGGCGACCTCCTCGGCCGCGCGAGACCGAAGAAGTCATCGGCGGTCCACACGCGACCCTAGGGTGGCCATCCGGCCTTTACTCGTTAGGCTATCCGTCCTGATTGCAAAACAGCGTCCACAACTCCCGGCTTCACTCCGGCGACTTCGGGAACGAGCAAGCCGCGGCGACCCCGCGTCGCGTCCGGAAAGTGAGGAACGGCCGCGACCACGAGGCGCGCAGTTTTTTCGTTAGGCCTTCTCTACTTGCCAGAAACGGAGAGAAGAGTTATGAGGTCAACGCATGATCGATTACATCCAGAAGGGTGGTCTGCTCATGTGGCCGATTTTGGTCTGCAGCATCATCTCGATCGCCGTGTTCGCCGAGCGGCTCTTTTATTTCCACCGCGCTACGATCCACGTCGGGGAATTCCTGCAGGGACTTTCCAATCTCGTGCAGCGGCGTAATTTCGCGGAGGCTTTGCATGAATGTGCCGGCACGCCCGGCCCGGTGGCGCGCGTCATTCACGCTGCGATCATCCGGCACGAGGCGCCTCGAGTTGAGCTGCGCGAAATTGTGCAAGAAGCGGGGCAGCTCGAGGTTCCGAAGCTGGAACGTTTTCTCGGTGTCCTCGCGACTCTCGCTTATCTCGCTCCACTGATTGGATTGTTAGGCACGGTCGTGGGAATGATAGAGGCGTTCGGGCTGGTTTCGTCGAATGGCGGCTATGCGACTGTCGCGGAGCTGGCTACCGGGGTTTACAAGAGTCTTCTCACCACGGCAGCTGGTCTGGTGGTGGCAGCGCCCACCTTTGTCGGTTACAGCTACCTCTCTTCGCGAGTGAATACGCTGATGCACGACATGGAACGCGCGGGCATCGAAGTGGTGCATATGCTGACTGATCGCGCACCGGGCGCTGAGATCATCAGCTTCCAGCCGGCGCAGGAAAAGAGCGCCGAACGCCGGCTCGACCGTTAGAAGCCTGTGTTTGCCTAACGAGAGATGAAGCTCTCGCGCACAACCAGCATTAACTTTGGGTGGCTCTATCTCTTCCCGCTGCTCAACGTGATTTTCCTCCTGATCCTTTTCTTTCTTCTCAGTTCCAATTTTGTCCTGCAGCCGGGTATCTCAGTCAGCGTTCCCTTCTCTGGGTTTACCCTCGCACCGCAACCTAACCAGCAAATCATCAGTATCACTGGCGGTCCAAGTCCGGTAATTTATTTGCGCGACCAAAGAATAACTCTCGATCAGCTCGGACCCGCGCTCGACCTAACGAAACGCGAAGGTCGTTCCATCGTGATCAAGGCGGACCGCACGGTTTCCTACGACCTGGTGATGGCGGTAACAAATGCCGCTCTCGAACGCGGAATTAGTTCTGTCGCGCTCGCCACCAACCCACGGCGATGACTGCCTCGAGCTACGGTCAGCCACAGGGCGATCTTCTTTTTCATTGGGAACGGCCGCGACATCACAAGGTCGCGCTTGCGGGATTTCTGCTTGCGTCTGTCGCGCTCCACGCACTTTGTTTTTACCTCTTTCAGGTCGTTTATCCGCCCGCGATCTCATTACTTCCGCCGCCAGCGCAAGTGAGCGTGATCACGGCGACAACTCCCGAGGGCCACGCTTTTCTCGACTGGCTCGCAGCGGAAGATCCCGCGCTCGCCTCCCAAACTCAGCGGCCTCCGGAGGCGCGAGCCTATCAGTTACCCAAACTGCCGCATGTTCCTTCATATCGTGCCGTCCCACCGCGCTTAAAGGAACCGCCGCCATCGCCCAGGCTCGAACTCGCTCCCTCGGCCGCTCCACCCGCCCCGGTGCCAGCCACGAGGGAAAAATCTTCCCTGCCATTGCCCCCCACCCCGACAACGCTCCGTTTCTCCGAGAACCTCGCTAATCGGGATGTGATACATCCCGCCCTGAAATTTCGAGCCTCACTGCGCGAAGCTCCGGAGAGCGCGCGCTTTCGGATCGGGGTCGATTCGTTAGGCATTATTCGTTATATCTTCCTCGAAGAATCCACCGGCGATTCCGCGCTCGACGAAGAAGCGCGCCAGTATTTAGCTCTTTGCCGCTTCCAGCCGCTAAATCTCCTAACGAACTACTCCAGCCTCATCTGGGCGACAGCGAGCTTCGATTTCGGGACCGACCTCCAATTGCCACCCAGCCCGGCGGAGCACGCGCCGTGATCCGGGTCAGCCTCGGCGCCCTGGTTACGATTTATCTGCTGCTTTTTCTTGCGGCGGTTTTTCTCCTCTGGATATTTGGCGAGTGGAACCGTCGGCGCCGCGAGCAACGCGCCCTGCGCTATCGGCTACGGTGTGTGATTTGCGCCTTCGAGTTTGAAGACCGAACCTCGACGCTCCTGCCACGCTGTCCGCGCTGCGGTAGCTTGAACGAACGTTTTAAACTGGATCGTATTTAATCATGGGAATGTGGATCGGCCGCAATCGCAAAGCACGCGTCACCTATGGCTTCGACGAGATCGCTCTCGTGCCGGGAAAAGTGACGATTAACCCTAATGAAGTTGACATCACCTGGCGGGTCGAACGCCACGATGCCGAACCGCTAAAATTCAAAATCCCGATCCTGGCGAGCGCAATGGACGGTGTAGTCGATGTGAAGTTTGCCATCGCCATGGGCAAACTCGGCGGTCTCGCCGTGCTCAACCTCGAAGGCGTACAGACGCGCTACAAAAACCCGCAGGAAGTTTTGCAAAAAATCGTTGAAGCGGACAAATCTGACGTCACAGCGCTGCTTCAAAAAATCTATCAGGAACCCGTCCAGGAAGATTTGATCGCGGCGCGCATTCGCGAGATCAAAGATGCTGGCGTACCGGCGGCGGTCAGTTCGATCCCGCAAAGCGCGGAAAAGTTCGGTGCTATCGCACAGGCGGCAGGCGCGGATATTTTTGTCGTGCAAAGCACCGTCTCGACCGTGCGTCACGTTTCCTCCGAATATAAGTCGCTCGATCTCGCGAAATTTTGCGGTGAGATGCGCGTCCCGGTAATTGTCGGCAACACTGTCGGCTTCGACGCCACATTTGAGATCATGGAATGCGGTCCGGCGGCAGTTTTGGTGGGAGTTGGTCCAGGCGCCGCCTGCACTTCGCGCGGCGTGCTTGGTCTTGGCGTGCCGCAAGTCACCGCCACAGTCGACTGCGCAGCGGCGCGAGATGCTTATTTCAAGAGAACGGCGCGCTACGTTTCCATTATTACTGACGGCGGCATGAGCAAAGGTGGCGACGTTTGCAAAGCACTCGCGTGCGGCGCCGACGCCGTCATGGTGGGTAGTGCATTTGCCAAAGCGTATGAAGCACCCGGCAACGGTTACCACTGGGGCATGGCAACACCGCATGCCAATCTCCCCCGCGGCACACGCATAAAAGTCGGCGCCACCGGCTCATTGAAGCAAATTCTGTTCGGCCCGGCCGAGGTCGACGACGGCAGTCAGAACCTCGTGGGTGCCATTACTACCTGCATGGGCAATGTCGGCACTCGGACCTTGCCCGAATTTCAACAAACCGAAATTATTATCGCACCCTCGATCAAAACGGAGGGCAAGCTCTTCCAGACTGTGCAAAGCGTCGGAATGGGTAGTCGATGACTAGCAAGTGACAAGTGACAACTGATGGGTGAAAAGTAGCCGTGAATCGCAGCTTCCCTGCTCATCATTAGTCAGTTGTCACCAGTCACTTTTTTGAGATGAACCGCAGAGTCGTCATCACCGGTATCGGAGTCGTCACTCCGCTAGGCAGCGATCTTGAAGTCTTTTGGCAGAACTTGCTTCAAGGCTGCAGTGGCATTGGTGAGATTACCCGTTTCGATACAACCGACTACGACACGCGCATCGCCGGTGAAGTGCGCGATTTCGATGCCAAGGCCGCCTTCAAGAATCCGAAGGAACACAAGCGGACGGATCGATTCACCCATCTCGCAATGGCAGCAGCGAAGAGTGCGATCGGCGACAGTGGGATCGACTTGGAAAAGGTGAATCGCAATCGCTTCGGTGTGCTTGTCAGCAGCGGCATTGGCGGCTTGAAAACGCTTGAGGACCAGCATTCCATTCTCGAGACGAAGGGGCCATCGCGCGTCTCGGCCTTTACTATTCCAATGCTCATCAGCAACATGGCGAGCGGCCTCATTTCGATGGAATTCGATCTACGCGGACCCAACATGTGCATCGTGACGGCGTGTGCCACGTCGAACAACGCGATCGGCGAAGCCTGGCGTATCATCAAATTCGGCGATGCCGATATATTTCTCGCTGGCGGCGCGGAATCGTCCGTTATTCCGGTCGGCCTTGCGGGCTTTGGCGCGATGAAAGCATTAAGCACGCGCAATCACGAACCGACGCGCGCCTCGCGCCCATTCGATCGGGACCGTGACGGATTCGTCATGGGTGAAGGTGCCGGCGTGCTCGTGGTTGAGGAACTCGAACATGCCAAAACGCGAGGCGCGAAGATCTGGTGCGAACTTACAGGGTACGGACTTTCGGGCGACGCCTATCACATGACAGCACCGCCGCCCGACGGCGATGGTGCGGCGCGAGCGATGAAGATGGCGATCGATCACGCGCAGGTCGCGCCAAACGAAGTCGACTACGTCAACGCCCACGCCACCTCCACGGGTTTGGGCGACATCTGCGAGACTCGCGCGATCAAGACCGTTTTCGGCGGGCACGCCAGGAATGGCTTAGCCATTAGCTCGACCAAATCGATGACCGGTCATTTGTTAGGCGGCGCTGGCGCGGTCGAGATGGCAATTTGCGCCCTTGCCATGCGCGACGGAAAAATTCCACCCACGATAAACTTGGAAAATCCCGATCCAGAATGCGACCTCGACTACACGCCGAACGTCGCCCGAGAGAAAAAAATACGGGTCGTGCTCAACAACTCCTTTGGCTTCGGCGGCCACAACGCCACCCTCGTCGCGACCAGGTTCGAGGGCTGAACGTTTCTGCCGCTCTTTCGCCTGGTCTTGACGGCCTGTTCGCGTTTGGCTCCGGCTATTGCCTGGCGTATCTCATGCGCAATGTTACATCGTTTCGTCAGCCAGACTTAACTACTCCGGTTCTAACTACTCCCGAGCAATGGCCGCGCTGAGCGACTTACCCAATGCGGCTAACTGGATGTCCCAGCTCACAATACCATTAAGTCAGCCTGTAGCTCACCGGAATACCTCCCCACACCTACGACCTGAGCGATGACAGCATTTACTATGTATCCGATAAAGTCTGCAAAAAGGCGGCGAATTCTGGACGGTCAGCTTTCTTGCAATTTGCTCCCCTGACTTTTTCGACTGATCGTTATTCGTGCCGGAAGTCGGGAAACTTTTAGTTATCATCGGTGGCTTCACACTAGTCATTGGCCTTCTGCTATGGAGTGGGTTTGGGGGTAAGTGGCTTGGCCAATTGCCTGGCGATATTCGAATCGAGAGGGGCAGCTTTGGTCTCTATTTCCCAATCGTTACCTGCATCGTCCTCAGTCTTATTCTAACCCTGCTAATGGCGCTTTTCCGTCGTTAGCAGCACATCGAAGGTTGAGATGTCCCAAGGTCGATGAAAGAGCATGATTACCTGCTCCCGACCAATTAACAGTTGCGCGATAGCGTAAGAAAAGGTGAATACCACGGCCAATCGCGTGATTAGGACAGCTTCCGCCGCATTCTCCGAGCCAAAGGGCTATGACTAAGTCGCCAGCCAAAACCGAAAAGATTGGATTACAGGCACAGTCGATAAGTCGACCGGTCGCTGAGCTTCACTTAAGGCAGCATGTCACACGCCTGCGCAACTGTCGGCGTTGTCCTCGGGTGGTACCACCGCCGGTTTCCGGTGGGGCGATTGTGAGTGAGGTCATGTTGATCGGCCAGGCACCTGGAATCCGCGAGCCGGTGCTCGAGCGACCTTTTGCTCACACAGCGGGCAAGACCCTCTTCCGCTGGTTCGAAGAATATTGCGGGCTCGACGAAGCGACGGTTCGATCACGTGTTTACTTCGCTGCGGTGATTCGATGTTTTCCCGGCAAAGCACCGGGGGGCGGCGACCGCGTGCCGAATAGGGAAGAAATTGGCAACTGTGCCTCGTGGATGGAAAAAGAGTTCAAACTTCTGAAGCCACGATTGGTCATTCCCATCGGGAAACTGGCGATATCGCAATTCATGGAATGCGACAAACTGGAATCCGTAATTGGACGAAGGTTTGTCATCCATCGAGGCGATCACGTCTTTGATCTCGTGCCGTTGCCGCACCCGAGCGGAGCCTCGCCCTGGCATAAGGTTTCACCTGGCCGGGAACTGCTCGCGAACGCGATGAAGACAATCGCCGGGCGGCCAGCAATGAAGCGAATCATGAATCCTGGGAGCCCACACAAACCCACCTGAAAATCTTCCTGCCTTTCTGCTTTCCTGATTCATGATTAATCCATGCCAAAGAAACTTCATGTCACCGTCTGGGGAGAAAACGTGCATGAACAGACGAATGCGCTCGTTAGGCAAATTTATCCCGACGGCATGCATAACTGCATCGGGGATGGTCTGCGCGCGGATCGTAGCCTCGATGTCCGGACGGCGACTTTAGAACAGCCGCAAAATGGCCTAACGAAAAGCGTCTTAGAGGAAACGAACGTCCTTGTCTGGTGGGGCCACGCCGCGCACGGCAAAGTGCGCGACGCGGTCGTGGATCAGGTGGTCAAACGGATCTGGCAGGGAATGGGCTTCATCGCGCTCCACTCCTCGCATTACTCGAAGATTTTCAAACGCCTCATGGGCACGAGTTGTTCGCTCACCTGGAGAGAAGCCGGAGAGCGCGAGCGGCTCTGGGTTTGCAATCCCGGACATCCGATCGCGCGCGGAATCGATCGCTCCTTTGAAATCGAAAACACGGAAATGTACGGCGAACCCTTCGCCATCCCGACGCCGGACGAAGTTGTTTTCATTTCCTGGTTTGAAGGCGGTGAAGTTTTCCGCAGCGGTTGCACCTGGAAGCGTGGCAACGGCAAGATTTTTTATTTCCGGCCCGGCCACGAAGCCTACCCTATCTATTATCATCCTGTCGTTAGGCAGGTGCTGCGGAATGCGGTTCACTTTGTCGCGCCGGAGGGGCAGCAGTGGATCGACAGTTGCCCGCAGATCCCAGTCAACCATGCGCGCGAGAAGCTAATCGCCAAGGGCCCGAAACTGCATCGTGAAGGCGAAGCGGGATTTCGTTAGGGAGCAAGATTTGCCCTCGTTAGAACTCGACGCGGGAGTTGCTCGAAGCTTTAAATGACAAGAAGACCTGGTCGATGATTCCATAGAATGAGCCTCGGTCGAAAAGAACGCAGCAGGAAATTCGTGGAGCTGGTTTTTGAAGTGCTCCTCATTAGCGTTGGCGTTTTTCTTGGCCTCTGGGCAAACAACTGGCACGAAGAGCGCGAGCATCGCGCCCAGGCTCGTGCCGCGCTGGGAAATTTCCTTGAGGAAATGCAAGTAAACGCGCAGGCGATAGAGCAATACCGCCAGTATCATGAAACTCTCGTGAGCGAGCTGGGCCGATTTCTCGAAAGCGACCAGCCCGCGACCAACGACCGCTACAAAAAGGAAGTTCACTTTCAGGGACTGCGACCGGTTATCTTCGAGCATACTGCCTGGGACCTCGCGATTGCCACCCAGGCCCTGTCTTACCTTCAGCCCGATCTGGCCTTCGACATTTCCAAGGTCTACACGCGGCAGACGTCTTTTGAGACTTTGGAAAACAGCTTTCTCGCTTCCGCCTACACCCCTGCAACAGCGTCGGCCGAAAACCCACGCGGCCTCGCTCTCGCCATGCAAACCTATCTCAACGACGTGAATTTAACCGAGCCTGCCATCCTCGACCGCTACAAGAAGACGATTCCAGAAATAAAGCGCGCTCTCGGTCGCGATTCGGATCGGTAGGGCAAAGCAATCCGGCCCCGAGGGCGTAATCTCAGCCGGTTTCACGTTTGCCGGGTTCACCGAGTCCGGCTAGAACTTCGCGTGGACGAAACAAAAATTCTGAGCCGCGCCGAGATTCCTGAAGCCGACAAATGGGACCTCGCCCAGCTGTTCGCGAGCACCGAGAAGTGGAATGAAGACTTCGCCTCGATTCAAGCGACCTTTACTCGCCTAACGAACTGGAAAGGAAAGGTGGGTGAATCGGCGGAGTCGTTAGGTGAGCTGCTCGAATTTGAGAAGACGCTCGATCTGAAAATTGAGCGCGTTTATCACTACGCGTCGCTCCAACTTGCCGAGGATAGCGCGAATCCGCAGTACCTCGCGCGCATGGCTCAGTTGCAGAATCTGCTCACTACGATTGGCGAAGCGACCGCCTTTATCGTTCCGGAAATCCAAGCCATCCCGGATGAGCAGTTCGCGCAATACCTCAACGACGAGACGCTGAAAGAGTGGCGCATTTCGCTGCACAAGATTCGCCGCATGAAACCTCATGTGCTTTCAGAAAAGGAAGAGCGGCTGCTCGCGCTCGGTAGTTCGGCGCTCGACGGCTACGACGACGCCTTCTCGCAGCTCACGAATGTGGACATGAAATTCGGCCTCCTGCTCGATGAGAAAGGTGAGGAGCGCCCGCTGACGCAGAGTTCCTTCAGCTCGTTTCTCGTGAAGCGCGATCGCGAGGTGCGCAAGCGGGCTTTTCATCAGTTCTATGCGGAGTTTCAGGACCATCAGTTCACTCTCGCCTCCGCGCTCGCTTACTCGGTAAAGGCGGATGTCTTTAGGGCGCGCTCTCGCAATTACCCTTCGGCGCTGGAGGCTTCGCTTTTCAAGGATGACATCGCGGTTGAGGTTTACGACGGGTTGATTGCTGCCGTTAGGCAAAATCTATCACCGCTGTATCGCTATTATGAGCTACGGCGACGCGTCCTCGGCTCGCGTGATCTGCATCACTACGATGTCTACGTGCCCCTCGTCCCGGAAATCGAGACCGATGTTTCCTTCGATGAAGCAATCGAGATGGTGCTGTCGTCGCTGGCGCCGTTAGGCAGCGATTACGTCCACTCGTTAGGCGAAGGTCTGCGCGGACGCTGGTGCGATCGTTACGAATCGAAAGGCAAACGCAGCGGCGCTTTTTCCAGCGGGAGCTATGGCGCGCCGCCTTACATCCTGATGAATTACAAGCGCGACGTTTTTTCCGACGTCTACACTCTCGCGCATGAAGCGGGCCATTCGATGCACAGTTGGTTTTCGCAACGCACCCAGCTCTATCAGGATGCCGATTATCCGATCTTTCTCGCGGAGGTGGCTTCGACTTTTAACGAGGAACTCCTCACCCATCATTTGCTCGAACAGACCGACGATCCAAAGATGCGCGCGTATCTCATCAATCGACAGGTCGACGACATTCGCAGCACGCTTTTCCGGCAAACTATGTTTGCCGAGTTTGAGAGGGTCGTTCATGCGATTGAGGAGCGCGGCGAAGCGCTCACGCTGGATGTTTTTAAGAGCGAATATCACAAGTTACTCGAAACGTATTTTGGCCCTGAGTTTGTTCTCGACGCCGAGCTTGACCTCGAGTGCCTGCGCATTCCGCATTTCTACAGCGCATTTTATGTTTACAAATACGCGACCGGGATTTCAGCCGCCATCGCGCTGGCGGAGCGCGTCCTCTCAGGCGCGCCAGAATCGGTCGATGCGTATATGGGTTTCCTGAAATCTGGCGGGTCGAAATTTCCAATCGAGACCTTGCGCGCAGCAGGAGTCGATATGACTTCGCCCGTGCCGGTTGAAAGTGCGTTGCGACTTTTCGATCGCCGATTGACCGAGCTCGAAGCGCTTCTCTAACGTTGCGAGTAGCTCAACAAGGCAACTCGGCACAGTTGGTAGTTGAGTCGACGGAGCGACGCGTTAGGCAGGTTGCCGAGCGTAGGTGCCTGTGTTTTGCAGGTATCTCGTCGCAGGGTAAACGACGTGGAACCAGTCAGCCCGGTCCCGGTCTGCACTGCTTTGATCGTAACAGTGGCGGCGCCATCGCTCGCGGGAATGGTGACAAAGGTAACCTTATAGCCGGTGCCATCACTCGCACAGCCGGCATCGTAGTCTGACTGCAAAGTGCGAGGCATGATCTTCACGTCGGCGAGGTTGTAAAAGGTCGAATCCGATGACTTCATGCGAGCGAATCCCAAGGCCGTCGTAATCGATGATCCGAAAGTATTTGGGTTGGAAGCCCTGGCCTTAGACTGTAACAGTTTCGTTAGGTATCCATGAGACCAACGGACGATGATTCAATGCATTAGCGTTACTCAGAGCTATGAGAGTGCCGAAGAGACCGAGGCCAAGGGCAAGTAACGGACCCTGGCAATAAGCAGGCTTTTGAATGGTAAGAAGTTGAAATGCTGACGAGAGAACTGTTTTCATGTTCTGGGTGTTGGGGTTCTTCTGTTGGTATGTTCTTAAGGGTTTGTGCCGCGAATCTCTGCCGCAAGCCAACCCCCTGTTTCACCGGTCCAATTTTGGACTTCCTCCGGTTTCTGATACGCTCCGATGGCGAGGCTGGAGTTTTGCCAGACGCCCATAAAATCGGGAGCGTTCAGGTCATCTGTTGTTGCAACCAGCCAGTAACGCGTGTTGGCTTCCAAGGCTAACCCGGTGCCGGCAAGCGTCACTTTGGTCAATTCGCAACACTCGCCGAGATCGGGAATCTGCGTTGGCTAACTTGACTTGAGCGAGCAGTTGAAAATTGCTTCCCTGGATTTGAGCGGCTGGCCAGGCCCCTGGAGCCGTCTGCCACGGAAAGTCCGGCGGGCTGGTGTCACCAAATTGAGCAAGGTAGGAGAAGTGCCAAGCAGCGCGGAAATCCGGTGCATTTACATTGTCTGGGCTGACGACCAGCCAGTAGGGGTACCTGCGGCCAGGGTCACTCCAGGATCATTGAGGGTGACCTTGGCCAAGCGGCAGCACTCGCCATCATCTGGAATTTGGGTCGTGCTGCCCTGAGCACCAAGTAACGGCCCACCCGGTTCATTTAAGATGCTATTATTGTAAAGCCCGATGTTGACCCGCTTTGTTCCGCTTACATAACCTGGAGCAACTTTCAAAATCTTGGCCTGCGTGTCCGCCGTTGGAACAAAGCGGACGGCCTGCCACGTCTCCGTCTCGCCCAACACATCCTTGCCCGCGACCGTGAAACCAAAACCGGGTTGACTGTTAAACGTGTCGCCCGGCGTGCGGGCCAGATTGGAAAAAATGACATCGGGCGCGTCCGCCTCGACTTGGTTGTTGTCGACGACGGCATTAACCGATGGAATAAGCGGAACGATCTCCTGCGCGCAGAAAGCCCAGCCGGCAGTCGCAAGTCCCAACAATATGAGCAAGGCGATCTTCATGGTTGTTCTGCTCCTCTTTCCAGTAGCTTCCGAAATGTTCTTGAGCGGGCCAACGCTCGACGGGTTTTCCTCAGTTGAAGAAATGAGAAAACTTCCTGACTGCATCTGCCTGGGGCCTTGGGAGATGGCGGGATCATGCGGCCGTTTTTAGTTTTCGCAGGAACAATTTCGAGAAGCAATTGTTTTACTTGCCTTAGCTGAGGGTAGCGCCGCTCGGAAAGCGCATGATGATTCGGCCACGACGCGATGCGACGCGCAAGAGCGTTAATGTAAGCAAAAGAATGACTCGGGCCCGCGATTTGCTTTTTCGAAAGCCGATGAGGCTCGAATGGCAATTGCGCAGCGCGTGTGGTTATGCGGAGCTCGGGATGGATCGCGAATCCATTGCTGAGCTGAACGCAATCCCAAAAGCGGCTCAAAATCGTCCGGAAGTGCTGCAACTCCGGCTGCACCATCTCATGATGCGCAAGTCGTGGCGACGCGCGCTCACGCTCAGCCGCAAACTCTGTCGCGTCGCGCCTGATTGCGGCGCGGGATTTCTCCACGCGGGATTCTGCTTGAATCAGCTCGGGCGCACGGCGGCCGCACGCAAGATGTTGCTCAAAGGTCCGCCGGCTTTACGGCGCGAGCCGATTTACTATTACAATCTCGGGTGTTACGAAGCGCTCCTCGGTCACACGCACGATGCACAGCGCAATCTCGAAATCAGCTTTCGAATGGACGAAACGTTTCGCGAGATCGCGCGCAAAGACCCCGATTTGCGCTCGATGCGGGAACTCCTTTGGCATAGCGCTTTTTAGTTTGCTTCGCATCCGCATTCGCGCTTGAGCCTTTCTTGTGAAAACATTCCCGGTCCCCCGGAGTTTCAATCTTTTTGCGCCCATGCCTAATGAATCTGCTGTCGCCACCGTCTACTCCCGCGCCAATCCTTTTCCCTCGAGGGTGCTGGTCAATCGCCGTCTAAACGAGCCTGATTCCGAAAAGGACACGCGCCATTTCGAGCTGACACTCGAAGGTTCCGGCCTGAGTTACGAAGTCGGCGAATCGGTTGCGGTTTATCCGACAAACTGCCCGGACCTGGTCGATGAGATCCTCACGACACTCGGCGCAAAAGGGGACGAAACCGTGCCTAACAATAAGGGTGCGGAGACCATTTTGCGTGAAGCGCTCCTGCGCGATTACAGCATTACTCAGCCGACGCCAAAGATTTTGCGCGCCATCGCCGAGCGGGCTTCGGCCGCGCCACTTCTTACCGAGTTGCTCGATCCAGAACGCAAACAAGATCTCGATACTTACCTCTGGGGAATGGAGACGATCGATTTTCTCATCGAACATCCTTCGGCCAGGTTTGAACCGGCCGAGTTCGTTAGTTTGCTGGCCAAACTCCAGCCGCGTCTCTACTCCGTCGCTTCGAGCTTGAAGGCCTATCCCGACCAGGTACATTTCATCATCGACGTTGTGACCTATGAAAGCCATGGCCGAAAACGCAAAGGCGTTTGCTCGACCTTTCTCGGCGACCGTTGCGCTGAGTGTCCGGTGCCGATATTTCCGAGCAAATCAAAATTCCATCTGCCGGAAGATGGTGATGCGCCAATTATCATGGTCGGGCCGGGAACGGGCGTGGCTCCTTTTCGCGCCTTCCTGCAGGAACGCCAGGTGACGGGCGCGCGCGGCAGGAGCTGGCTGTTCTTCGGGGCACAACGCGAGAAGAGCGATTTCTATTACCAGGAAGAATTTGAAAAGTTCATGGCGGACGGGTGGCTGACCCGGCTCGACACAGCCTTTTCGCGCGATCAGGCACACAAGATTTATGTGCAGCACCGCATGCTGGGCTCGGCCGGCGAACTCTGGAAATGGCTCGAAGAGGGCGCCTACTTCTATGTCTGCGGCGATGCCAAACGGATGGCGAAAGATGTGGACGCTGCGTTGCGCCAGATTGTCCAGCAACAGGGCGGACTGAGCGTGGAGGAAGCCAATGCCTATGTGGAAAAGCTCAAGAGCGACAAGCGTTATCGGCGCGACGTTTACTAGGCGAGCCGTTTTGCTTTCGTTAGGCTAAGCCGGCAGCTCGATAGGCAGAGAAAATAAATCAGAGCGCTGATCGCGGCGACTGTTGTTCCTGACAACAGCCACCAAGGACGATAACTGATTGTTAGGCGACCGTGTGTTCCCGGGGGGAGACTGACGGTCGGAATCAATCCACGATATGAGGTCACGGCTAGGCGTTCGTTGCCGATTTTCGCCAGGTAGCCGTCAAAGAATGGTCGGGCGAGAGCCAGAACGGCAGTGTGTTCGTCTTCTGGCACGTCGACGTCTGCGGAAAGGCTAAGACGTGAACTTTCGCAGAGCGAGATCGTCGCGTTCCCCAGTCCTTGATTCGGCAGAGTATCGAGCGACTTAAGCGCGCGAAGCTCGGGATAGGCTCCGCCGCGGCGATGATAAACTCGCCCCTCCGCGCCCGAATAAACGAGTGTCCATTCTTCGGGCGGTGGCGGCGGCGCGGTCGATTCCTTCGCGATAATGATCCCATCAACCCCGATTGTTGCGAGCAAGCCCGACTTTCCCGCCTGCCGGCCGACGAGATAATCCGCCATGGAGGGTTCGATTTCTCCGTGAGTGCAAAAAGCGAATGCCTTTCCGACGCCTGCTGCGCGGACTGGGCTATAACCGTTAACAAAGCGTAGGCCCGCCCACATCGAGCTGCTGCCGGGGCGCGTGATCTGACCAACCGGCGCGGGATGATTTTCCAGCCGATAAGCACTTTCCGGCGGCGGGTAAATGCTGAGGTAAAGGCGGGTAGGATCCAGCGGATGCGGATTCGTTAGGCTGGCGGAGAAAGGATAACGCGGTACGCCGACATTTGTTGGCAGCGAGAGGTAGGTAATGAGCAGCGAAGCAAAGACGCTCAAGCCAAGAAGCCAGTTAACTACTGGCGGAAGACGAAAGCTCGCCAAGGCCTTGGCCGCTAGGAGCACGAGGACGAGGTGAAGTAGTGGCAGCCAGCGAAAGCTCCAGCGAAAAAATCCCGCCGTCGGCAACATGGAAAGGAGAAGAACGAGCGCGAGCAATCCCAACTCCCATTTCATGTGCCTAACGAAGCTGCGGAAGCGAAAGGCGAGAGCAGCGAGCAACGCGAGAGGCGGAACGGTGCCACAGGCCAGCTCGATCGCCGCGTGCGGAGCAAGACGATTTGCAAAATCCAACCAGTTCACTGTCCACCCGGGATAAATCAGTCCCGGCAAAGCCGTGGGCGGGACAATCCATTGCCAATGAGAACCAGGATCAAGCTGCGTAGTACGGGCCGATCCGTGCACATAGCTAATCAGCGCGAGCCAGGCGGGCGCGGCGAGTCCAAAACCGAGCGCCACGCCTAACGACAGCGGAACGATTGAGCTGAGTCGTTGAGTCTCACCCAACGACTTTATCGCCAGCCAGACTGCCACCAGCAGCATCATTCCAACCGTGTAAGGAAATCCACCGGTCACGACTAGATAGACGAACGGCGGCGGCCACAGAAAACGCCACTTCGAACGCGTCGTCTCAGTGGCGCGCTCCATCGCCCACCACGCCCATGGCAGCCAGGCAAATGCGCCTAACGAACCAAACCAGTCCGTCGCTCCCCAAGACATGATCCAGCCATTCAAGGCTGCGACCAGACCGACGATGGTGGCGAGGGGCGGCGAAAGAGTTCGCCCGCGCGCCAGCAGGAAACCGCCGGCGCCGAGGACAAAAAGATGCGCCATCGAAAGCGCCGCCGCCTGTTGCGCAAAGGCAAGCGGGAATTTCCAGATCAGAACGATGAGCGCGTTAACAAAAAGCGAGAAGGTGCCGTATTGGAATTCACCCGCCAGATTGCCGCAGACCCAGGAACAGGGACTCAGTAGCGGCCATTGCCCCTTTGACCAACTTCGCGCCACGTCGGCGAAAACAGGCAGAATGGAAATTTCGTAATCGTCGTTCCAAAACAGCTGCGGATTGTGCCAGAGCAGGCACGCGCAGAAGAGGAGCACGATTCCGCCCACACCTGCCGCGCCTAACAAATCGGCGCGCCACGAAATCTTGCCATTCAAGCGCCGGAATGTCTAAAGGACGACCGGTCGGCCTTCCGTCATCAGCAACACCTTGTTCTCGACGCCGTTTTCGCGCGCGCTTGAGAGCAGACGCTGTGGTGGCTCGGTAAGCGGTTCGAAGCCAAGTCTGAAAGTGCCGTAATGCATCGGCACGAGCATGCGACCGCCGAGCTCGAGAAAGGCTTGCACCGCTTCCTCCGGATTCATATGCACTTCGCGTTTGCTGGGTGCGTCGTAGGCGCCGATCGGCAGGAGCGCGATCTCAATCGGGAAACGCCTTCCAATTTCGCTGAAGCCCGGGAAGTAGGCGCTGTCGCCGCAATGAAAAATTGAGCGTTCGTCTCCTTCGATGACGAAACCGCCAAAACCGCGATGTTGATCGTGCAACATACGCGCCCCCCAATGGTGACAAGGCGTAAGCGAAACCTTGAGCGGTCCCAGCTGGACGCCCTGCCATTCATCCAGCTCATGAACGATGTTGAATCCGAGATCGTGGACCAGATTTCCGACACCGGTCGGAACGACAATCGGCTGATCGGCCGCGACACGCCGGAGGGTCCGCCGGTCGAGATGATCGAAGTGCGCGTGCGTAACGAGGACGGTATCGATCGACGGGAGATTATCGATATGCAGACCGGGGCGCTTAAGCCGCTTGATCACGCTCAGCCACATCGACCAATTGGGATCAATGAGGACGTTCATCCCACTGAGTTGAATGAGAAACGACGCATGCCCAATCCAAGTGATGCAAATTCCGCCGGGCTTTACCTTTGGAAAAAGCGGATTGGCGCGCGAACCACTTCGTTTGGTAAAAAGTGAAGGGATGAGAACCTCGGTGAGAAAATTGCGCTTGTGCCAGTCGAGTCCCGGTTTGAGCCCGACGCTACGGCGCACAGTCGGTTTTTCGCTTCCGTTCTCCGCGCCGGTTCGGATAACACTGCTGCGTCTGTTGCGGGAAAAGGGTCTCGCCACGGTCGCCCAACCATATGAACGAAGCAGGGCGAAGCAATCGTTTTGCAGGCTGGCGACGGCGAATGAGGAGCCAACAGTCTGTTGGCCTAACGAAAGCTAATGAAGCCGGCATGTTCTCCCCGGCAGCCGCTCCTCGGAGTGGCGTTAAGTGCGAGCGGCGGAATCCTTCTCGCCGAGTTCGTTAAAGCGCCGCTCCTGATTCTTTGCCTAACGATCGCCTTAATCTCGCTCGTGGCCGTGCTCTGGCCAAGGATTTGGCTGACGTATCTTCTGGTCGTCAGCGGTTTCTTCAGCTTGCACCTCCGGCAGCAAAGCGATTCGCCAGGTAGGGGGTTGGCAACCCGAATTGGTGGCCGCGCACGACAGGTGACGGTAACTGGGATGACGGCCAGCGAGCCTAAGGTTGCGCCTAACGAGTATGCGACCTTCGATCTTCAGCTGGAGACGATTGACCTCGAAGGCAGGAGAGAAGCCTGTCGCGCGATAGTGCGTGTGCGTTGTAAGTTGATGCCGCAATTTGGCGACGAACTCAGATTGCGTGGCACGATTGAACCGATTCCGCCGGCACGAAATCCCGGTGGCTTCGATCTCTGCGCGTACCTCGCTCGACGCGACATTTATCTGGGCATCTTCGCTCGTTACCCCGAGGACGTTTCGATTCTCCAGATCGGAGGAGGAAATGTCGTTAGGCGCATGGCAACGCGAGCGCGCCGCTGGATGCGCGCGACGCTCAATCGCGGTCTGGAGGATTCGCCCGAGGTCACTGCGCTAATCGATGGCATGGCGCTCGGCATCCGGCACGACGCGCCTAACGACATTGAGGAACCGTTTCAGCAAACTGGAACACTCCATTTGTTTGCGGTCGCGGGTCTCCACGTTGGCATCGTCGCGCAACTGCTTTGGATCTTGGCGTCGCTTCTGCGTTTACCTCGAACAATTGCCGCCGCAGCAATTATTCCCTGTCTTTACTTCTATTCCGCGGTCACCGGGTTTCACGTCTCAAGCGTGCGGGCTGCGACCATGGCCGCCTTTTTGTTAGGCGGAATTTTCTTCGATCGGCCGATGCTCGCGATCAACAGTCTGGCGGGAGCGGCGGTCGTGATCCTCGCTTGCGATACGAACCAGCTTTTCACTTCGGGCTTTCAACTCTCCTTTGCCGTCGTGGGCGCGATCTTGATTTTTCGTGATCGGCTCTTTCGCGGGTTGCTGCGGCCGGCGGAGACCGACCCGTTTCTTCCACGCAGTCTTGTGAGTCGTGGCCGTCGAACCCTTGAGCAAACCTACCGCTGGCTGGCAAGCGGCATCGCCGTTTCAAGCGCGGCTTGGATCGGATCTCTTCTATTCATTATTTGGTATTTCTACCTCATCACCCCGATCTCGCTTCTCGCCAACCTCTTCATCGTCCCGGTGGCATTTTGTGTTCTGGCGGTGGTGTTGATGTCTCTCCTGGCCGCAGCGTTTTCCGCCGGTTTGTTGCTTATTTTCAACAATGCCAATTGGAGTCTGGCGAAATTGATTCTCGGTCTTGTCCAAGTACTTGCCCACCTGCCGTGTGGTCATGCTTATGTTGAGCGGCCGCATTGGCCATCTGGCGCTCGCGCGGAGATAACCGTTCTGGATGCAGGCGGGGGCGCGGCGGTGCATCTGCGATCGGACGGCTGCGATTGGTTATTCGATTGCGCCAGCGCGCGCGACTATCAAAATATGCTGCGCGACTATCTGCACGCGCGCGGTATCAATCGCCTCGATGGGCTGATGCTGAGTCACGGTGACGCCCGACACATTGGCGGCGCGCGTTTGGTGATCGAAGACTTCAATCCGCGCCGCGTGATCGACAACGCCGCACCGGATCGTTCCAGCGTGCATCATGCGCTTTTTGTTAATCCGAAGAACCGCGAACTCGCGATCCGCGGCAAAACTTTCACGCTCTCGCGAGGAGTGAAGGCACGCGTACTTTACCCGGCCGCAGGCATTCGGGCACTAGCGGCCGATGACGCTGCGCTGGTTGTGCAGCTAATCATTAATAACAGGCATCGCGTGCTGCTCGTGTCGGATAGCGGACCCGTGACTGAACGTGCCCTGCTTGCGCAGCCTAACGACTTGCAAAGCGATATCCTGATCAAAGGTCAGCATTATACTGGACAGTCCGGCTCACTCGCGTTTCTCGAGGCGGTGCGACCGCAACTGATCGTGGCGACCTCGGTGGATTTTCCCACCCGTGAAAGGATTCCCGATGATTGGGCGAAGATGGTGCAAGAGCGGGGGATCAAGTTATTTCGTCAGGATGAGACCGGTGCGGTGCAATTGGAATTCTTTCGTGACGATTGGCGCGCGACCAGTTTCCTCGGTCACGAAATCTTGCGCAGATCAAGCCGGTAAATCGGTGAAGCTTCTCGTACAAAGTGCCGCTCAAAAGTCGTGAGCGGGAAAATTTCGTTGGGCTCAGGCGCGTTCGGAGCAAAGAGCTGTGGCGGAATTAGATCACGAATCACAGAGAAATAATTCTCCTGATCTGTCGCGATGCGGAAGCGCCCGCCCGGAATGAGCATGCGATGAATTGCCTCGAGAAACGCCGGCTGTACTATACGCCGGCGTTTGTGTTTCTTCTTCGGCCAGGGATCAGGAAAGAGCAGATGGACAACATCGACGGATTCCGGTGCAAGCAAATACCGGACGGCATAACCGCTCTCGATGCGAAGGTAACGAACGTTTTGCACGCCGAGGCGAGTGACCTTGCGACATCCGCGCAGGACGCGGCCGCCGAGTCGCTCGATTCCCAAAAAATTGCGTTCTGGAAATTTTGCCGCCAACTCGGCCACAAAGCCGCCGTCGCCGCAACCAAGATCGACTTCGAGGATTGCCTTGCGTCCGAAGATTTTTTCCAGATCGAGGGGCGCGAAATAATCTTGCGGAATCAATTCGATATCTGGAAAGCGCGGCGCATCGTCGCGTTCTTCCCTGGTCTCCGAGTCGTCGTCCAAAACAATTTGGAATATTTGGTCGTTCATTGGATTCCTAGGAAACAGCCATGCACAAAGTTTTACTCATTCTCACTCTTTGCATCCTCGCCGTCACGGCGCAGGCCGAAACCAAAATCGCCGTTTTTGCCGGCGGCTGCTTTTGGTGTATGCAGCCACCATTCGATCAAGCCAAAGGCGTTACGCAAACAATCGTCGGATACACCGGCGGAAGCAAAGAGACGGCCAATTACAATCTTGTTTCGGCGCACAAGACTCAGCATCGCGAAGCGATTGAGGTGACTTACGATCCGGAGAAGATCTCCTACGATCAATTGCTCGATATTTTCTGGCGCAACATCAATCCCACCCAGGCCGACGGGCAGTTTCACGACATTGGACTCTCGTACCAGGCGGCAATTTATTACAGGAGCGAGGAGGAGAAAAAGATCGCTGAAGTTTCGAAGGAGAAGCTCGGGGAATCGGGCCGATTCGATAAGCCGATCGTGACGGAAGTTCTGCCTCGCTCGCCGTTTTATCCTGCGGAGGATTATCATCAGAAATACTACCTGAAGAATCCGGCCGAATTCGAAGCCTACCACGTCGGGTCTGGCCGGGTGAGCTATTTGGAACGGATCTGGGGCAAAAAGTGAACCTAAAATGAGGCTTCTTGCCTGGCCAGGATATCTGGCCTGACAATCAGCTTTTCTTCTCGGAAAGGACGTGGCCACTCATCGCGTCAATGGTTACATGCCTGACATGCCGCCCTTTCCGGCCGGTGATGTCAACCGACCAAACCAGTTTTCCTTCGACCGTCTCCAGTTGGGCGGCGGTCACACTCGAGTTACGGTGCTTTTTGAGTGCGATATGTTCGGCCTCGTTTTTGGTAATCTTGGCCGTGGCATCCGGGCTCGCACCAAACGCCGAAAAGCAGAGGACTAGCGATAAGGCCAGAGAAAGAATCTTCATATCAAAATGAAGCGATTTTCCACGCGTTTACGCAAGCAAAAGTAGGCCCGCGCCGTCTTTTCGCTGTTTTTGCCGGCGCTAGAATTTATAAATGTTGGATCGGGGTTCGACGAATTCGGCGTAGGAGACCTTCATCGGCTCGTTCAGGGCTTTTGACAAACCTTTCGCTAGAATCCCGGCGATCAGCTTCGGCTCGCGTGTGTAGACGGGGATCGGAAAAGAGCCCGCGTTGCGATCGTATCCATAAATCGTGCCCGCCGTTTCCCAGACGCAGTAAGCATGACCGGCTGGATGGTCCTTGTAACGAACGAGCAGGATTTTGGCCCAGAAATTTTTCTCCAAGCCGTGCTGAGTTTCCAGAACGGCGAGATAATTGCAGGCGGAAATTACGCAGCCGTTGAGGACAACGAGATCGTTGTCCGTTGGGGTGAGAATCACCTTCCGCGGCAGAAAAGCGCTGAAGACCAGCGCGCCCGCGCAGCCGACGCCGGCAAGCAAGAGCAGAAAAAATCGAACCCGGAAAATAATCTGCATTTCTGTAAAGTCTATGGATTTTATAGCACCCACCCCGGTTTCTTGGGAAGCGATACTTTTCACTATTGCCGCCAGTTTGTGGTTGACATCGGACCGACGAATAAGCAGTCGTCAGAAGATTAGGCTGCCGACCGTTTCTCTTCAAAGAGAGAAAGCAGAGGTCCGGTCATAATGGTCGTGACCAGAGCCATGATCACCAGCATACTGAAGAGTCGCTGCGACAGGATGTGAAGTTCATAGCCCAGGTTCAGGGCGATCAATTCCATTAATCCACGCGTGTTCATCAACGCTCCAAGTTGGAGCGATTCACGCCAACTCATTCCTTCCATGCGTGCAGTCATGACAGTACCTCCCAGCTTGCCAGTGATGGCGACGGCAATGATTAAGACGCAGATTGCCCAGTCCGTTCCGCTTTGAAGAAGGCCTACCTGGGTTCGTAAACCAGAGAAGGCAAAAAAGACCGGAAGCAGAAAGACCGAACTGAGGTTTTCCACACGTGTCACCAACTTTTCCCGGAAGCTGCCCACGTTCGGCATGACTAACCCCGCGAGAAAGGCTCCGAACAAAGCATGAATTCCCAGTAGCTGTGTCGCTAGCGCAGAAATGAGGACGAAAGACACGACAACTGCGAGCGTACCTTTGGGCGGCTTGGAGAGTTCGAGGGCTTTTTCGCCGAGCAGCCTGGGCAGTCTTGGCTGGACCAGGACAAACATGACGACAACGTAGAGGACCGCGAAAGACAGACAGACTCCGGCGCTCTTAAAGTCAGCTGACTTCGGAAGGGCGACAATCAAGGCAAGGAAGGCCCACGCCGTAGCATCTCCTACCGCAGCGCTGGCGGCCGCAATCTGACCCAAAGCCGTCGTAAGAATCCTGCGGTCCTGCAAGATACGGACGAGCACCGGAAAGGCGGTGATGCTAATAGAGATCGCGACGAAGAGCGCGAAATCAATAAAGCGTGCGCCCGATTGGGCGAGGCTGTCATAAAGGAGAAACGCCAGGCCGACACCAAGGACGCTTGGGAGAGCAATGCCGGCATGCCCAATAAGAATCGCCGTTGAGGCTTTGCTCCGCAGCTCCGTCCAATCCGATTCTAGCCCGACTGCAAACATGAAGAGACAAACGCCAACCTGACTTAGCGATCGCAATGGCTCCAAGGAGGAAGCGGCAAAGACGAAGTGAAAGATATTCGGAGCGAGAAAGCCAAAGAGTGATGGTCCCAACAAGATTCCAGCCATCATTTCGCCGACAACTGCCGGTTGACCGCACCGAGTAAACAGTCGGCCTATCCGATTTGAGACGACAAGAATCACCACTAACTGAAGGAAAAACCGCCCCAGCGGATCGGCCGCGTTCTCGAGGAGGCGTTGCGCGACTGACACTTCCAGTGAAGTCTGACTCGCCTGGACGACTGTAGGACTCCGCTTAACGCTAACGCCAGGAGAAAGCTGCGGAGCCAGGCGTTGGTTGCCCAGATAAAGAATAAATCCTGCACCAAGAAGGCACAGCCCCACCACGATGAGATAACGGTGAGCAGCTCGTGGCATCACTCTATAGCGTGACCCTTAGCTCTGAGAGTGACGCAGAATAGGCCTGGCGTCGCCGATTAGGTTTAGCAAGGGTCCCTTTCTGTTTCTGCTATCTGCTCTGCCGATATGGCGGCTGAACGAAACCCCGATCGACGACCAAACTGCGATCCGGCCCTTGCTCACCAGGCCGAAAAGAAGATGCTCCTAGTTAATCGGAATATCTGTAAGCATCGGGGCGAAGGCGTGATTAGGCGTTTCTTCGACCACCTTGATATACTTGCGCATTGCATCCAGGACCGGCACCTCGCTGCGGTCAAAGACTTCGCCTTGGAGAAGTCTTAGTATTTCGATGCGGTGCTGCTTGGACTCGATGAACTTGGTAAAGAGCGGCAGGAGCTTGTAATAAAGCCGAATGAACTCATACCAGATCTCGGTCCCAGACCGAAGTTTCTTCTCGTAAGGCTTCAGCACGGCTTCGCTAAAGTCATTGTGTTCGAAGGCGTATTGGATTCGCTCAGAAGAATATTTAGCGCTATAGAGAGCTACGCTAACTCCGGATGAGAAAATCGGATCAACGAATCGAGCAGCATCGCCGATAAGGACGAACCCGTTGCCGGCGAACGTATCCATCTTATAGCTATAATCGCCCTCTAACTTAAAGTCATTGATGCGCTCGGCGTTGCGCATTGCATGCTTAAGGTCCGGGTTGGAATCGACATACTTTTGGAAATACTCACCCGGTGCCATACGCCCCTTCTTGAAGACTTCCTTTTCCGCTACGATTCCCATCGAGGTAATTTCGTTGTCGATCGGAATTTGCCAGGCCCAGCCTCGTTCTACAGGCAGGAAATAGATATGAATGTAGTCTGTCGACGGTTCCTTACCTCTCTCAACGTTCTTAAACCAGGCGTGAACAGCAAATTGATCGAAGATTGGATCATTCTTTTTCACACGAAGCTGTTTGCCAAGCAAAGTCTGGCGGCCGGTGGCATCAACAACCATTCGCGAAGGCACCTCTATTTCCTGGTCAGCAATGCGAAGTCGGACGCCGCGTGCAAAATTCTTTTCATCGAACAATACTTCGCTTGCCTGGACACCCTGGTAAACGCGGGTGCCGAGACTTTCCGCATGTTTCAAGAGGAGAAGATCAAGCTTTTGCCGGTCGACGTGATAGGTGTATTGCTGAGTAATCCCTTTCTGAGGAAATTCATCAAAAGAGATATCGGCCTGACCTTTGGTCACTGGTGGATGCCATGAGGCACCGTATTTGCGCGGGAATCCCTCTCGTTCGAAGACAGGCAAGAATCCAATTTCATCGAAGACGCGCACTGAGGACATGACCATCGACTCGCCAACGTGTGGTCGCGGGTGATTAGCAGCTTCGAAGATGGTGTTCTTGATCCCTGCCTTGGAGAGGTAGCACCCGAGCGCCGACCCTGCCGGCCCGCCTCCGATGATCAGGACATTGGAATTTGAAGTCATTTCGTTTGTTTTCATTCGCTTGGCTCAATTAGTCCCTATCGGCAGGCTGTGTGCCATTTAATGCAAATCTCCGCATCTCGCGTGCGGCATGATCTCAACACACCGGCGCACGGCCCACAAGGGAGCAGTCGTCATTAACAGCAGAATGTAATCTAAATGTTAGCGCTTCCGCGATTCTCGCGATCCGGCGAGCTCGGCGGAAGCGGACGAGCAAGTTGCACTGTTTGGGACTCGATGCAACTCGTGCTACGAACAGCGGTTGCCCGCGGCGAGCAGCGGCACGCTCCTCCAGGTTACAACAGGGTTACGTTCTGGCGTCTGACACCAAATTCGGTTGCCAGATTGACAGAATTGTAAGAAAAGAGTTGGAGAGCAACTTAGCGGAGGACCCGAAGAATTCGAAATTCTTTCCTTCTCCTCGTCGCCGCCGCATGCCGCTTCCCAAACGGGAAGCTCATTCACCATTTATGAAAATTGACGTCCTTATTATCGGCGGCGGCCCTGGAGGCTCAGCGGCTGCCATGTTTTTACTTCGGCAGGGAATTACCCCAACTATTTTGGAACAGGAGGAATTTCCCCGCTTTCATATCGGCGAATCTCTCACCGGTGAATCGGCCCAAGTCCTTCGGCGGCTCGGTCTGGAAGAGAAAATGACCGCGATGGAGAATCCGGTGAAGCATGGCGTGGTCGTCTATGGAACCAATGCCGCCACCACATGGTATGTGAAAGTTTCCTCTCGGGATGAGAATTGGAATCTCTACGATAATATTACCTGGCAGGTGCGCCGGAGCGAGTTTGACAAGATGATGCTCAATGAAGCGGTTGAGCGCGGCGCCAAAATTTTGCGCGGCACAGCTATCAAGGCTTTGCAAAAAGATGGAGCCTTAACCGGCATTCGGATTCGTCATCCCGACGGCCAAGAGGAAGATATTGAAACAAAGGTAGTGCTCGATTGCTCCGGGCAGGCGACTTTTCTGGCTAACCAGAAAGTCACGGGTCCGAAGTATCTTGGAAGTTATGATAAGCAGGTGGCCTTCTTCAGTCATGTCCGCGGTGCAATCCGCGGGCCGGGTACTTCAGGCCCCGAGGCTAAGGACAACACGCTAATCTTCTACGATAAGAAATTTCATTGGGGCTGGTTCATTCCAATCGATAAGGACGTAGTGAGTCTTGGCATGGTCACGCCGCGGGCAGAGTTTGTGGCAAAGAAACAGACACCGGAAGAATATTTCCGGAGCGAAGTTTTCAACATCAACCCCGAAATTGGTCGGCGCGTGCCTAAGTTAGACTTAGCCGAAAAGGTGCATGTCATCCCTAACTACTCGTATCAGGTGCGCGGCTTCTGCGGCAAAGGCTTTATCTGCGTGGGCGACGCTCATCGTTTTATCGATCCGATCTTTTCCTTCGGAGTGACGGTAACCATGCGCGAAGCGGAGCAAGCCGCGCCAATCGTGCGCCAGTATCTCGAGGGTAAGCTTGATGGCAAGGACAACCCTTTTGAAGAACACCAGATGATTTGCGAGCAGGGAATCGATAACTTGGAAGACATGATCGATCTCTTTTGGGAACAACCCTTCGCTTTTGCCACTTTCGTCCATTCTCGCTATGTCGAGCAAATGACTGATGCTTTTGCCGGGCGCATTTACCCCTTCGAGCATCAGCCTTCGCAGTCGATCATGTCTTTCCGCAAGTTACTCAACCGCACTCGCGAATACGATGCCGACGACTATTCGATTCCAATTGGTTCTCGCTACCATCCGGAGCGCGCTCCGCTCTGGGCACCCGACTCTCCGGTTCCGGGAACGGAAGAATGGATCGCTAGGGGTCGCGGGCAGGAGTCAGGTGGAGTCTAGGACAGTTGCGGGTTAGGCACGGCCATAAAGCTGCAGACGGCAGCAGCCTGCTTCGTCGGAAGGGGCACATGCTGCTTAAGGCGTTTGCGCGATGGGTAGAGGTGGCATCTTCCTTGACTTTCGCCGCCCCCGCCTCGTCCTTCGCATTCTGATCTTGAAGCTGTTTTCGCTTGTTTGTCGTCTTTCGGGAAGAGCGGTTCCGGTTTTAGTTGCCGTCGCGCTTGCCGCGTGCGGGCGCAGCGATGAGTCGCAAATCACGGTTTACCGCATTCCGAAGGAAGCACAGGCCGAGTCGACCTCGCTGCCAGCCGGAGAGAGTACCGCATCACCGATCGAAGTACATTGGACAGCGCCGTCGGACTGGCAGGAACAGTCGGCTTCAGGATTTCGCAAAGCGAGCTTCCTGGTTCGGGGTTCTGACGGGAAAACAGCGGACGTTTCCGTTATTTCGTTTCCGAAAGCTGCCGGTGGTGTGCTCGCAAATGTCAATCGCTGGCGTAATCAACTGAAGCTGACGCCAATCTCGAACGAAGCGGAGGCCGGCACCCCAACAGAGGTGGAAGGACATGACATGTTTTTTGTCGACTTGGTGAGCGATCAACCAATCACTGCCGACGGCACGAAGACGCGCGTTCTCGGCGGAATTCTGCCACTCGTAGAAGAGACGTGGTTTTTTAAAATGATGGGACCGGATCCACTCGTCGAGTCACAACGTGAGGTTTTTAAACAGTTTCTCGGAAGTGTGCATATTGGCGAAGGAGCGACGAGTGCCGCCGCTCCCGCCTCCGGATCGCTCAGCACCAATAGCGGTGGCAACACGAACGCGCCGACTCCGCCGCCAATCGAAGCATCGCAAGGCACGCCTTTGCAATACACCATGCCGCCCGACTGGCAGGAGAAACCACTCTCCCCAATGCGCGTGGCGAGTTTCAAAGCGATCGCGTCTAACGGGAAGGAGACCGACATTTCCGTCGTCTCGCTCCCTGGAATGGCAGGCGGCGATCTCGCCAACATCAACCGTTGGCGAGGACAGGTGAACCTTGCGCCGATTAACGAAGATGCGCTGGCGCAAACAGCCCAGCGCGTGCAAGCCAATGGCCATGATTTTCTGGTGGTCGATCTGGTAAGCGACGCGCCGATAGGCGATCAGCACGAGAAACAGCGGATCCTCGCCGCGATTCTCGACGAGAACGATCGTTCCTGGTTTATCAAGATGACTGGCGAAGACGCGGCGGTGGAATCGCAAAAAAGCGCTTTCACCAACTTTCTTCAAAGCCTGAAATTTCCCTGACGAGATGTCGACCGCCGCCACGACCAACTCTTATTTTTTACCTGCGCCTTTTCGCGCGCTCGCTTCGCTGCGACTGACAGTGGTTTGTCTCGGGCTCGGGATGTTGCTCGTTTTCCTAGGGACGTTGGCGCAGGTCCATCTCGGGATCCACGCGGTGCAAGCGCGTTACTTTCAGAGTCTTTTCGTCTTCTGGTCACCGCCCGGTGTGAGCTGGAAAATTCCGATTCTTCCCGGTGGCTATCTGCTGGGAGTTGTCCTGCTTGTGAACTTGGTCGCCGCGCACGCGACGCGTTTTCAATTTTCAAAAAAGAAGCTCGGCATCATCCTTTTGCACTTCGGTGTCATCTTGCTTTTGATCGGCCAATTACTCACGGGACTCTTCGCGCGCGAGACGCAGATGCGTATCGACGAAGGTCAGACCCTCGCTTATTCCGAAGCGCCGCGGGAAGTCGAACTGGCGGTGATTGATTCGACCGCGCCGGATTACGATCAGATCGTCTCTATTCCCGAAGCCGTTCTTGCGCGTGAAGGCATGATTCAAAATCCGACTCTGCCGTTTACGATCAAAGTGCGACAGTTCATGCCCAATTCGCGCCTGGTGATGCGATCGCAAGCGTCGCAGCCTCCTCCCTCGACGGCGACAGTTGGCATTGGGAAACAGGTTGTCGTGAGCGAAGAACCGCGCACGGTACGCGACGATGAGCGTGATTTGAGCGCCGCCTTCATTGAATTGGAAGGCTTGCAAGGTTCGTTAGGCACATGGCTTGTCTCCAACGCGCTTCTCGATCTTCAGTCATTCGAGTTAAATGGTCACACCTATTCACTCGTGATGCGGCAGCGGAGGTTCTACAAGCAGTTTGCACTTACTTTGCTGCACTTCGCGCATGATCGTTATGCGGGGACCGATATTCCTAAGAACTTCTCCAGTCGTGTACGCCTGGTCGATCTGGAGCGAAATGAAAATCGCGAAGTGCTCATCTCGATGAACGACCCACTGCGTTATCGCGGGTTCACCTTTTACCAAGCAGGTTTCGACAACAATGATAAGACAACCATCTTACAGGTGGTGAAAAATCCCGCGATGGTCCTGCCTTACGTTGCTTGTGGACTTGTCGCGCTGGGATTGCTCACACAATTTTCGATGCATCTTTTCGCATTCGTTAGGAAACGGCCGCGATGAAACGCCCAATCATTATCTGGCTCGTCATGGCGGCGGCTTTGCTCTATGCGATTTCGCCCCTTTTTCAGCACGATCGTCAGGGCAATTTCGAGATGGAGAAGTTTGGCCGACTGCCTGTACTTTTAAACGGCCGGATCAAACCGCTCGATACCGTGGCTCGGAATTCGTTACTCATCATTCACGGCAAACAAACTCTCGAGACCGAGCAAGGAACGCTGAGTCCGATCGACTGGCTGGCGGAGGTCCTGATGAAGCAGGATGAAGCCGATTTGCGGAAAGTCTTTGTCATTCGGAATCCGGAAACCCTTTCTGCTCTGGGTTGGAAGCCGGATGCTGGAAAGTATTTTTCTTTTCGTGACTTTATTCCGCACTTGCAGGAGGTTCAGCAACAGGCAGCGCTGGCGGAAAAGGTGGACACGCAACTGCGCTCCCCATTCCAGCGCGACATCGTCAAGCTCTTCGAACGGCTGACCCTTTATCACCGGCTCTCTAATTCGCTGGAAGTTACGGGCACGGTCGATTTCAAGAGACAGATCGACGAGCTGGTGCAAAACATTCACCCTTCGCCAGTGCCCATGGACACCGGTATCACGGCCGAGGCGCTCCAAAGTCTTGGTTTCCTTGCCGAGACGGGATATTTCTTCGCCATCCCGCCATTTCCGCCTAACGATGATCCGTTGCAATGGCGCAAAATGGGCGAGAGCCTGCTCAACTTTCTCGCGGACGGGAAACTCAATCCGGCAGTGAACGCCTGGGCCGGCATGGCAACGGCTTACGCTGCGAACGATCCGGGAGGGTTCAATCGCGTGCTCGATAACTATTCGGCAGAGTTGCAGCGCGACCTGCCGCGACGCGCCTTTAAGGCAAGGATCGAATCAATCTTCAATCAGCTCCAACCTTTCTACAGCGCGATGGTGATCTACGTTCTCATTTTCATCCTCGCCTGTGCCTCGTGGCTCGTTTGGCCAGAAACGCTGGGTCGCTATGCCTTCGCGCTGCTTGTCGTCACTTTCGTCATTCATTCGGCGGGGTTGGTCACGCGCATGTATCTCGAAGGGCGACCACCGGTAACTAATCTCTATTCCTCGGCGGTCTTTATTGGTTGGGGTGCGGTCTTGTTAGGCATTTTTCTCGAACGATTTTTCCGCAACGGAATCGGGAGCGCTACCGCCTCCATCATTGGTTTTATTACGCTGCTCATCGCGCATCACCTTTCGATGGATGGCGACACCATGGAGATGATGCGCGCTGTTCTCGATACCAATGGTTGGCTCGCGACCCACGTTGTCTGTGTGACCCTGGGTTACGCTTCGACTTTTCTCGCTGGCTTCCTCGCCCTCACGTACATTGTTAGGGGCGTCTTTACTTCTTCACTGGATCGCCGGACTGCGAGCTCGCTCAGTCGCATGGTCTACGGCATTGTCTGCTTTGCCACGCTTTTTAGTTTCGTTGGAACTATCCTTGGCGGCATCTGGGCCGATCAGTCGTGGGGCCGCTTTTGGGGTTGGGATCCGAAGGAAAACGGGGCGCTCCTCATTGTTTTGTGGAACGCTATTATCCTCCATGCACGTTGGGGCGGCCTTGTCAGACAACGCGGTCTCATGGTCCTGGCGGTCTTCGGGAACATCGTCACGAGCTGGTCGTGGTTTGGGGTCAATATGCTTGGTATTGGCTTGCATTCCTACGGTTTCATGGAGAGCGCTTTCCCTTGGCTGATCGTCTTTTGCTCCGGTCAGCTTACGTTCATGGCAATCGGTCTTCTCCCACTTCATCTCTGGCGAAGCCATCTCGAATCGGTCACGACCCAGCCCGCGCCTAGGATGGCGAATATTTCTGCCTAGTAAACGAGTTCGACTGAACACGCAAGGCCGTTGGTGCCTGAAGGCCTGGGACCTTCAGGCACCATTGTGTTCTGGGACGCGGGGACTAGCCACATGGTACGTGACAACGAAGTGTCTCTACCTCGTTCCATGCGCAAAATTCCTGCGACATTGCAGAAAAAATGTCACTCCGGAACCTCCCGGCACGTAAGCAAGGAACTGCGTGACCTCTAATAGATCGTGGCGGGTTCTGGCCCAGCAAGAATTTGCTGGAAGCGCGCATCATTTCGCAGCGGATCCCACTGCCAGCGCACACGCAGGTCCCAAAATGCGAGCGTCGCCTCATTCAGTGGGCAAACGCAGCCGGGCTGACGCAGGAGCCTTCCTACCATTGAGATCGCACGATCATTCTCACCGATGCGCGCATAAATCAAAGCCAAGTTACATTCTCGTTGATGGCCATCAAGGGCGTCCCGCGAGATAGGTGTCAATTGCGCCGCTTTCCGACCCTCAAGAACTGCATCCGCACTCCGATTCATGTAGGCATAAAGCAGGCCGAGCCGTGCATGACGAAGCGAGTCGTCTGGATGAGCTCGTGTTTCTGCTTCCATGGATGGTCGAGCCATCTCGAACATCTTCCACGCTTGACTGGCCTCGCCGCGAGCGAGGAACACGCAGGCGCGCAGGTAACTCTTGGGGATCGGACCACTCAGCACCGCGGGCAGTGTCTCGAAGGGGTACTCATCGAGGGCAGATTGCGCTTCGTCAAAGTTACGCATCATCATAGCGGCATCCCACCGCGCCCAAGTAAAGTTTCCTTCCGAGTCTCCGTAGGAAGAGGGCTTAGAAAATATATCTTGCAGCGGGGCCAAGTCGCCACTCCGCCAGAAATGAATGAGAGCCCGTTCGATCCTGAGCGGCTCTATCGTAGGAGAGATATTGATGGCACGATCGATATACTGCGATGCACTCTTCCAATCGCGCGTAAGCATGGCAGTGCCAGTCAGCTCCTCTTGATATGTTCGGTTAATCGGGTCGGAAACACTGGCATGCTGTAGCGCACCACGTGCGGCGCGCCAGCAACCTTGGCGGCGTTTAATATAGGCGATAATGCTTTCCGCTTCCGTATCATTAGGTAAGAGATGATTTGCGATCTCCAGCTCGGGCAAGGCGCGAGAAAAATCGCGCTCAATTCGATAATAACAGAGGGCTTTTGCCAGATGCGCTTCCCCAAGCTGCGGTTGTAAGCGCAAAGCTTTTTCCGCTTCACCGTGGGCTCGTTCTGCTAGTCGGGTGTTGGGCCCTCGGAAGCGGTAAAGCAAACCCAGTGTCGATGATAACCTAGCATGCGCAAGAGCAAATTGCGGATCGATTGTCACCGCCTGATCATAAAGAGCCTGAGCGGCTTCATAATCCGCTATCTGAAAAATCGGGCTACGCTCAAGATTTCGTCCGCGCAGATAAAGGACGTAGGCGTCGGTATTGGTGGTTGACTGCGCCCGAATGTCGACCTTTTCATGCGGACTTAAGGTGGCATCCAGCGCATCCGCTATATCCGCAGCTAGCTCTCCTTGCAAGTTGATTGCGTCCGCCAAAGTACGGTCATAGCCTTCCGACCAGATCTCGTGACTATCGCGACTATCGACGAGTGAAACATGCAGACGCACTCGATCTCCTTCTCGTCGTAAACTGCCTTCGAGTAAGTGCCGCACTCCCAAGGCATGTCCAATCCTGCGCAAATCGCGCGGCTTATCGGCGGGATATTGCGCCGCACCAAGTCGGCTAACGACCCTGAGATCGTGAATCTTAATCAGTCGCGATAAAATATCGTCCTGCACACCCTCGGCGAAGAATGCATTCGCAGGATCGTGACTTAGGTTTCGAAACGGAAGGACCGCAATTGACTTTTCGGTGCCTTCCGGGGGCCGCTTCGCGAGATAGATCGCCACCAACACAGCCAAGACGGCCAGCATTGCCGCGATTGTCCAACGCTGCGCGGGAACATCCCGAGCGCGCTCGCGTCGGTTGTGGCGCTGGAACTCTTCAATCTCTTCGATCAGTTCTATCCCAGGCGTGGGCGACCGCACATCATCGCCGGCCAGGATCCACGCGAGCAGCACTGAAATCTTAGCCGGAACCCCGTACTCAATGAGCCGAGAAAGACATGTTGCCCTCGGTAGATCACCAGCGAAGCTCTCACCTGCAAGAGCAAACCAAACACACCTACCTAACGAGTAAATGTCCGAACGTCTCCGGAACGGAGCTTCACCATCGTGTGCCTCTTCATGGGCTCCTCTCTCTGGCTTCTCCGTCTGGAGTCCAGCGAGCCCGTACTCGATAATTTTTACCCACGGATGATTTCCGTGATCACTCGCGCCAGGTTCGCGGAAATTGACCAGGATGACGTTGGCGGGCTGTAACTGGCCATGGCTCAAGCCGCGACGTTCCGAGGAAACGATCGCCTTTGCCACTTGGCGAGTGATTTCCAGAGCACACTCCACCTGCAATCTCCCCGCGCGCTTAACGCGCTCTTCCAAGGACTCCCCTTCCACAAATTCTCTCGCGTAAAAGCAATCACCAGATCCTTGCTCTCGTGAAGCGCTGGACTGGTTATTGACCGTCCCAAAGTGAAAGACCCGGGCGACGTTCGGGTGTAGGATCTGCGCCGCGGCACGCGCTTCGGTCAAAAAGCGGTGCCGCACTTCGCTACGTCCGGAAAGGTGGGCATCAATTACCTTGAGAGCGACGATGATGCCCAGATTAATGTCGCGCGCCTTATAGGTTATCCCGATAGGATCTCGCCGTAACTCCCAAGGCGAACCATCCGGGCGCGCAAGGATCTCATAGTGCTGGAACCGCCGACTGCTTTTATCGTTCGGCATTCTTATATCTGCTTCGTCAGTCTGACTGATTCCGGTGCTGAGAAGGCAGTAGAGACATGTTCCTGGTACGTCGGCATTCCGTAGCGGTGCTCCACATTGTTCACAAACAACAATTGCGTTCTCAGTCGAGGCAGACATCCTATGGCTAGTAACTGGTTTGCGGTTCCGGTTCAGCAAGAATCTTTTGAAAACGAGGTTCATCCCGCAAGGGATCCCATTGCCAACGTAAGCGTAACTCCCACCAGCTCATGCTTGCTTCATAAAAGAAGACGGCGCCGGGTTCGCGTAGCAATCCTTCTATCATGGATATTGCTTTCTCCTTCTCGCCGACCCAGGCGTAGATAAGAGCAAGGTTACATAGCTGTTCCGGCCCATAGATTGCATCTCTTGATATGGGTTTCAATTCAACCGCCCGTTTCCCTTCCCGGATCGCCTCATTCCTGCGTCCGATATAAGCGTAGAGAAGTCCCAGTCTCGCATGACGCACATCACTTTCAGGATGGGTCAAAGACTCTGCTTCCATCATTGGCCTCGCTATCTCAAATAACTGTCGGGCGCTCTCGTGATCACCCGATGCCAGGGCGATACAACCCTTGAGATAGCTTTTCGGAACAGGAGCACTTAAAACTGAGGGCAGTGTCTCGGAAGGAAATCCGTCGAGCGCCTCCTGCGCGCTGGCAAAATCGCGCGCCAGCATGGCTGCATCCCACCGCATCCACGCCAGGGTGCCCTCGGGGTCTCCGTACGACTTGAGGTTGGCGAAGATCTGCTGCAGTGGCAGCAGGTTGCCGTCTCGTCGGACATCGACCAAGCCTCGTTCTACTTTCAGCAAGTCGGTGCGAGGTGCGATCGACTCGGCCAGACGAATGTATTTTGCGGCAAAATTCCAGTCCCGCAGAAAACAACCTGTCGTGTGAAGCTCTTCCGCGTAGGTCATGTTTTTTGGGTCGCGATCCAGGACTCGTTGCAGGGCAGCACGCGCTTCCCGCCACTGCCCACGTCGACGGTAAATGTAGGCAGCGATACTATCGGTTTCGGGATCGTTAGGCAAAAGGCGTTGGGTGGTCTTCAGTTCGGCCAGCGCGCCGTCATAGTCTCGGTCAATATGATACAAGCAGCTAGCCTTCGCCAAATGGGCCTCGCCGAGCTCCGGCCGCAGCCGAAGAGCCTGCTCCACTTCGGAGTAGGCAGCCACTTTCAAGTCTTCGTTCGGAGCACGAAAACAATAGAGAAAGGCCAGGACGGCGCCGCGCCTCGCGTGCGCCAGAGCAAAGCCAGGGTCGAGTGCGATCGCCTGAGCATACAGTGCCTGAGCCTCTTCGTTATCAGAGATAGCAAAGGTCGGCCTGTTGTCGAACTTGCGACCCCTCAAGTAAAGAGCATAGGCGTCCGGGTTACCAGTGGATCGTTCACGAACATCCATGGTCTCTTGAGGAGTTAGCGTGGCATTGAGGGCAGTGGCGATTGAGCTGGCCAATTCACCCTGTAGAGTTATGACATCCGCGAGCGTCCGATCATACTTTTGTGACCAGATTTCATGACCATCATGAGTGTCACGGAGTGAAACATGCAAGCTGATTCGATTTCCAACACGGTCGAAGCTTCCACAAAGAACGTGGCGAACACCAAGCGATCGGCCAATTCCGTAAAGGTCCCGTTGCGCGTCCGCCGGATAATTCGACGAACTAAGATGAGTAATGACCTTGAGGTCTCGGATCTTAACTAGTCGTGAGATGATGTCATCCTCCAACCCTTCCGAGAAGACCGAGCTAGCCGGGTCGCCTCGCAAGTTCTGCAAAGGTAAGACAGCGATCGATCTATCTTGCGCGCGCGTTTGCTTCGAAGGGATAACTGCCACAAGCGTAATCATGGCGGCTGCGGCAGCCAGACTGCTAATGGCAAGCGCCCACCGGTCAAAAGGCCGTTGAAGCATTGGCATTAACCTGGTCGAAGGACGAGAAATCTTTGACTGATAATCCTCCAACACCGTCACAAACTCCGCTGCCGATGCAGGGCGTTTGGCGGGATTGGACGCCAGAAGGCGATGCAGAAGTGAGAGGAACGACTGCGGCACCTTGCGGGCCATTAGCTGCACATTGTCCAAAGGCTGGTCGGGAACCGGATTCGTATATTGCGGCAAGCGCCCCGGAAAAGGAATATTTCCACATAAGCAATACCAAAGCGTTGCCCCTAACGAGTACAGGTCAGAGCGCATATCAACTGCTTCTCCTCGGATTTGCTCTGGACTGGCAAAAGCCAATGTACCAACGAACTTTTTGCCGGCTTGCGCGGCCTGATCACCAAGTTGTGCCACACCGAAGTCGATGACTTTAACCCAGGCATCGCCCACTTTTCGCGGCAGGCCATCGCGAAATGCGCTCTCCTCCTCCGTGGCAAGCATGATGTTGGAAGGTTTTAGATCGCGATGCACGAGACCAAGTCTTTCCGCGGCCGCCAGGGCTCGACAGACCTGAATGGCTATCTCCAAGGCCCACTTAACAGTAAGTGGACCTTTGCGGCTCAGACGTGCCTCGAGGGTTTCGCCTTCGACGAATTCCATGGCATAGAAGCAGTCTGCACCTTCGGCGCACATTGCCGTCGACTCGTCCGGCAAAAGATTGTTTACACCGAAATGAAAGACGCTGGCGACGTTGGGATGACGTAACCTGGCAGCCGCCCGAGCCTCGCTTTGGAAACGGCGCTGCGCTTCGGGCCGCGCCGAGATTCGGGGTCGAAGGATTTTGAGTGCAACCGGGCTATCGAGATTAATGTCCCGCGCTTTGTAGGTAACTCCCATCGAGCCTCGGCCGAGTTCCCAGCGCGATCCATCCGAGCGGAGAAGAATTTCATAATGTTGGTAAAATCGAGTCCTCGCGTCGTTAGGCGAACACTCTTCCTCGATTTTAGACACGATCCCGCCCGTAAGCAGACAGTTGAGGCACTGCCTCTCACCCCGCTTGCTCGACAGGGGAGAACCACATTGCTCACAGAAGAGTGTCGAGTTCTTCGGCGGTGAAGACATGGTACGAACCACAAGCTTCCGGCTGTTCGTTAGGCATGGGCGACTAAAACGCGGCAGAGATACCGCAATTCGTCATCTATGTCCTGTTCTCCCGGGACCGTGCGCAAGACCTCGGCGCGCAGCAGGGCGCGATATCGTGCGCGTAATCGGAAGAGATAACTGCGAAACGTGTCGATCGGAACCCCGAGACGCGCTGCTGCCATCTCATGAGTCGGTAAACCTGTTCCACCGGTAAGAAAGGGCCGTAACTCAGCCAAGATGCGCGCCTTTTGTCCCTCAGAATACTCCGTCTCCAGGGCACTCATCGCACGCTGCACAAGCGCTGCGCCCCAGTTCTGTTCAAAAAGCCGTTCTTCGTCCGATGGCGCGCCGATGACAAGCGCATTGTCGCGGAGTTGGTCGAGCGAACCCGCCTCATGACTATCAAGGTATATCATTGATTCGCGGCCGCCGCGCTTTTCGCGGCGCTCATAGTTACGCGTGGCCCCAAGATAACGCTTCAGCAGCACCAACAGGAAGGTGCGGAATCGTCCTTGAGTCCGATCCGCGGCAGGGAACGATCGTTTTTCAAAAAGATAAGCAAAGAACCCCTGCGTCAGGTCCTGGGCGTCCGCGTGCCCGTAACCGCGTCGCCTAACGAACCAATATAAGGGCGTCCAATAATCTCGACATAACCGCGTCAGCGCGGCCTGAGCCCGATCCGGCTCGCTTTGTTTCAGTGAAAAGTCGCTCACCACGCTCCAATGCGTTGTCATAAAAGCGCCGCCCGCTGGAAATGTGGTGGTTGTTTCGTTCAAACCGGGGCGAGAATAGTAAGTAAACATTCCTGGAGTCAAGCCTCCGCTTTCGACGGAAAAACGCCCGATTTTAGAAAGCGCTCGCCGCCACGGTTGAATTTTTCCTGATTTTGATCTAAACTTCGCTTCTCTCGCAGACAAAATGGGGGCGTACTGGTTTCGACTGATGGTTTGAAGCACAGGCGGCATGTCGAGGATGGTTCGTTGGCCTCGCTAATAACCGAACCAAAACAAATAAACGCAGATCACCAAGATCTCGCTCTCGCGGCTTAATTGACTGCGATGTCGTCGACTGGACGCCTGCTACGGTCGGCGACATGGACAGCAGGCTGATTACACGGCGGAGTGACCGCGCCGGGTGATGAATGGATTACGTGGATACTCGGAGAACGGCGGGTGCTGATGCTGTCGGCCGATCTCCTAAAAATCGTCATCGGCTAAACATGTAGAAGCTTGTGGGGAGAGCAATTAGGACAGGGGTTCAACTCCCCTCGCCTCCACCAAAACGAAGTTTCCTCCAAGAGTGAGGTTGTTTTGCGCGCGGCTGATGTTGTGTCAGCCATTTGCTGTCCAATTGGGCGACTCAGTGCATTCCAATTTTCTTGATGGCAAGTCTGAAGAAGGTTTTGTGATGTTAGTCAAAGATAGATCGAATCGAGATCTCGATACGATAATATCGGGACCCTATTGCGAGAGCACTGCTCGGCCGACGCTTGTGCTGACGAATGCGAGATCGCGTTGCCAGCAGTAAGAGCGCCTTCGGATTGTCCGAATAGAGAGGCGGTCGCGCTCTTTCGAATACAAGCCAAGCTGTGCCCTCTGTGAGTGAGACTGGTTCAGGTACTCATCAACGGTTGGGAATTTAATCGACCAAGTCCCGACGGCTTAATAACCTCGTGGGATGAGTTCTGCGGTAAGGAACTTGATCACCTGCGTCCAACTAGGAGTTGGGTGGGGAAGCTTCTATTTCGTCCGCTTTTGCGAGCGGACATTGCCGCAGCGTCTGTTCAGCCTCTTGTTATGGCCTCTCGCGGCCACTTGGGACCTAATGCAGGTGCGTGAACGCAAGCCATGGGTGCACTGGAATCGGTTCCCCCAATCATGGCGTCCGAAGCGCTGGCGTTATATTCTCCGGCATAGTCTTGGTGTTTATCATTCGCAGCTTATCTATATGTGGCCCGATCGCCTCACCAGTCCGGGCTGGCTGAAGCGGTGTCGCTTTGACGGTGATCGCAGTCTGCTTGAGACCTCGGAGGATGATCGGGGTATCGTCCTGGCTTCGCTTCACTTTGGCCCATTTGAGATTCTGCCCTATTGGCTGCGCGCTTATGGGATCCGCACGACGAGCGTGCGCGCGGATCCGCCTGCAGCACTCAAAAGCCTGACCAACTATCAATATTCACTGAGTCCGCCAGCCGATATACCTGTATTCATTTTCGCGAGCGAGTTGACCCCTTTTCCGCGCTTTTCGAACATCCGCAAAATTCTTGGACCGGGGCGGCGACTACTCGTGATGGTCGATCCCAATCGAGGCGTAATGGCCGATATTCCGTTCGAAGACCGATTGTTTCACATGGCCACTGGGGCAATTAACCTGGCACAAATGGCCGGAGCTAAGCTTATACCGTGCATGATCACGGAAGACTCCACTTGGAAATTTACCATTCACGTCGGTACCCCGGTGCCGCAAGAATGGATTCAACGGTCGCCGAACATGCAGGCGATTGGAACTCATTTGCTGCGGGAGTTCTCCAAAGTGGTCACTCGTTTCCCAACGCAATGTAAGATGCGCTGCCTGCGAGCAATGTGGCCACGGCCTGGTGGTGGGATTGCAGACCGATCCGCGGCGCAAGCTGAAACCGCAGGGTAAGTTTATTTCCCGATATCGCCGCCGCCTGCGCCGGAGCTGGTATTCGGAAGGAAGAAGCGCCTTAGTGGGTAGCCGGCTCGTGGGCAGGCATGGTCGCGAGGTTGGGAGCGTCGGGGCCTTCTTCAGAACCATTGGCACCCATTCCCAGCTTTCGATTAATGAAAATCTCGCAGTCGTTAAGGGTCTGAAAATTTTCCGGAAGCATATCGGTATCTTCGATCGTCAGTGGAAAAGCTGTTTCCAAGAAATCGATCATCCGCAATGAACCAAGCGAATCGATGATATTGTTGGTCAGAATAGGTTCGTCATCCTGCACTTCGGTGACGCCTCGACCCGCTGCGTATTCGAGGACGAATGCGCGAACCATCTCTTTTACGTCCCCAAATGGCGCGCTCAAATTATTCGCTGTCATTTTGGCATTTGTTAGGGATTTCGGGTCCCTGTCGAGCACAATTTGATTCGGTGATTGACATTTTCGTTGCCGGCCGATGACATGGAGATTGCAAAACCCTCGTTGTTGCGCGTTACGGATCAGGCGTGAGAAAGAGCCCATGAAATCAGCGGTTGGAATTCTGTCGGCGTCATGTCAGGTGCCAAAGGCCAAATGCTCGGTCGAGGATCTCTTTCGCGAGGAAGGGGCAAACTACAGTCCCGAAATCGCTGCCAGACTTGGAATTAAACAGGTTCACCTCCAAAAGGGTGCGGTCAATGAGACAGCTTCAAACATGGCCGTTGCCGCCGGTCGTGAAGCCCTGGAGCGCGCCAAGGTTGATCCGCAAACGGTGAAGGTGGTCGTTGAGTATTCCATCATGCCACAGGAGTATCTCGTGCCGGTTTGGAACATGAGCAATAAGGTGCAGGCTGAGGTAGGCGCCGCGAAGTCGTTCGTTGTCGGTTTTAGTGGCGGCGGCTCCAGCAATTTCATGGTCGCACTGACTTCAGCAGCCGCAATGTTGTCCGAAAATGAGGAACTAAAGACCGCCTTACTGGTTACCGGTGACACCACGATCCCTGGCAATCGGGTTCTCAATCCGGAGGATCCGGTTACGGTATTGGGCGACGGTGCGAGTGCGGTCGTCCTGCAACGCGGCGCGCCTGGTAGTGTGGTGATCGACACCCAGCTCTGGTCGAACGGAGCCAATCACGACGTTTGCTACATTCCGGGCGGTTCGCTGGCCCATCCGGACAACATTGACCTGTATCGGATGCAGCTGGATAAGGCTCGCTATGACTCCTCTCTAAAACCCGAAACGCTCCGGCGAATAAGTGACGAGTTATTGACTCGCGCTGGACTATCTCTTTCGGACGTTGCCTGCGTGCTTTGTTCAAATATCTCTGCCCAGGATGAAGCAGAGTTACAAAAGAATTTTGAGAACAAGGTTTCGCAAGTGTGCGCGACCAATCGTGAACTGCACGGACACCTTCAAGGCTCAGACTTCCCGCTCAATTATCTCTCGCTGGTCGAGAGCGGAAAGGTAAAGCAAAACGACTACATCCTTGCTGTGTCCCATGGAATGGGAGCAACTGCGGCGACGACTCTGTTACGTTATTAAGAACAAGTATCCCCGATCGAGTTATGAACGCCAACGTCGGCATCCTTGAGGCAAACTACTACCTCCCTGCTACCAAAAAGAGCTTGTCGCAGATCTTTGAAGATGAAGAAAAGCCTGCGGAAATATTCAATGCTAATGTCGACTTTGAAAAGGATATCGGAATCGATGCTTTGCATTTGGCAAAAAATGAAACCGCCACTGACCTTTGCGTAAAGGCCGCCAAGATTACGATGGCTAAGTCAGGGATCGATCCCAACGAAATCGATCTGATCATCGATTTCACCAGTATCCCCGAGGATTACGTTGCGCCGACATGGTCGGCAGCGGGTCAGGTTCAAAAAGCAATTGGAGCCAGCCGAGCCTTTACGACCGCGATCAACACCGGTGGTTGCGCAAGTTATCAAACCACCCTCAAGGTCGCGTGTTCGCTCATGTCGGCCCACGACCGATACCATACGGCACTACTTGTTGCCGGGGATAAGGCACCTGACCTCAACCATAACTACTTTCCGATTACGGTCGTTTCAGACGGCGGCAGCGCAGTGCTCCTAAGAAAAAACATGGATACGCGCCGGATTCTGGGAGTGGAAGTCGCGACCGTAGGGAGGCTGCACGACATGTGGGTTATTCCCGGCATTCACAATCGTAAGGCCGAGGACATCGGCGGCAGGTATCCGCGCTGGCTTCACGTTTGCGGCGATATTCAGCGGTTTAACAAAGAGCTAATCCCAATTAATCTTTTTATGTTCCGCAAGGTGATGCTCGGCGTGCTCAAGCAAGTCGGCAAGAAAATGCAGGACGTCGATTACTTTGTTTACCCAACCTTTTCTCTTTGGGATCAGAACGCTTTCTTGAAGGCCTTTGGCCTGCCTCGCGAGAAGGTTTCCACGGAGAACATGCATCACGGGCATCTGCAGGAAACCGACATGGTGGTTGGTTACGTGGACGCGCTCGCAGGGGGCAAGATCAAAGATGGCGACCTTATTATGCTCGTCACCAACGGCGCGGGATTCTCCTGGGGGGCATCACTCGTTCAACACTAACGACGGAGGAATCTATGATACTGCAGGAGACAAAACACGACTTCGATGTTGCGATTCTTGGTAATGGACTGTCAGGTTCTTTGCTCGCTATCATCCTGGCCAAGCAAGGAGTGAGCGTCGTCCTGATCGATGGCGAACAGCATCCGCGCTTTGCCGTTGGGGAGTCGACCATCCCGCACACTTCTCTGCTCATTTCTCTTCTGGCCGAAAGATACGGCCTTCCGGAGCTGGATGACCTGATTGACGCCGAGGGCCTGGCGAAGCGCGTCTGCGCCACTTGCGGGATCAAGCGCCACTTTGGCTACGTCTACCATCGCCCGGGCCAGACTTACAACCCGACAGAAGGCCTTCAATTCGGAACTGCCGCGCGCGACGAAAACCATTGGTTCCGTCAGGACACCGACGCTTATCTTCACAATCTGGCGGTACACTACGGCGCAGTCCCACGTCAGAAGACTAGAGTGACTGGGATCGAGATCGACACCAACGGTGTCAGGCTACAAACCTCGGCTGGTGAGGAAATCCGCGCCCGCTATCTCATCGACGGCACGGGCTATCGGAGCATTCTCGCGGAGCGTTTCAATCTGCGGGAGAATCCTACTCGTCTCAAACATCATTCGCGGACGCTGTTTACTCACATGGTAGACGTCCCGCCATTCGATGATGCGCATAATCCTCTGGCGATCTCCTATCACAACGGCACCCTGCATCATTGCTTCGAGCGGGGTTGGTTTTGGGTTATTCCTTTTAATAACAACCCGCTCTCGACCAACCCAATCATTAGTGTTGGCTTGACGATCGATCCACGTCGCTATCCCAAGCCGGAAATATCGGCTGAACAAGAGTTCAACGAGTTTCTACAGCGTTATCCGAGTGTCGCCGAGCAGTTCGAGCATGCTAAGGCGGTTCGCCCCTGGGTCTCCACCGGTCGTTTGCAGTATTCATCTAAGAAGACCACTGGTTATCGCTATTGCCTGATGTCACACGCTTCGGGGTTTGTGGATCCGCTTTTTTCTCGCGGCATGTTTAACACGGTGGAGGTTATCTCTGCTTTGCTCGATCCCTTACTCGAAGCCCTCAAGACTGATAACTTCGACGAAGAGCCCTTTCGCTCGATCGATGCGCAGCAGCAGTTGGTCCTCGACTACAATGACAATCTTGTGAACTGCTCTTTTATCTCCTGGAATGACTTTGATCTTTGGAATGCCTGGCTTCGTGTCTTTGGGCTCGGCACCTTTCTCGCGGAATTCCATCTCATGAATGGCATGAGTGACTATACGCGGACCGGCGATTCCTCCTGTCTTAAGGGCCCAACAAAGAATCCGGTCTTCTGCGATTTTGAAGATCCTGACTATGCGGAATTCTTCAGGGAATCGGTGGAAGCGGTAGAAGCGGTGGAAGCCGGCACCCTCGACGCCAAGGATGCCGCCAACCGAATCTTCGAGCTTGCGGATAGTTACACTTTCGAAGTCCCGATTCGTAAGGATGCGCTAGTGCGTGCACGATGGGTCAGGGAAGAAGACGAGCTCACGGAACGAGGCCTCGGGCGCGTGCGGCGCGGCTTCCGTTGGGCCCTGACCACGCCGCTAACGCGTGATCTGGTGAATAGTTCACAAACCTTTTTCCGCTGGTGCGCGCACCAATCGGATCCTCATCTTCGTGCCCACAACGGTTTGGAAGCAAAGCCGCGCGCTCAACCCTTGGATGCCGCCGGGGGTTTGCGCTGATCTCTACTCGGGTCGACAAAGAAAGTCATTTCTCCACCAAAGGTGGCGCTCCGTCTCCCACAGCTGACCACGATATAAGCTTGACAAAAAGGCGTCGATTCAATCGGATGTCTGAACACCGCCGCGTTGCCCTTCTTCGCCTTAGCCAAGGCCGCCGGCCAACTTAATGAAAGGACACGTATGAGATCCCTAAGTTCGAACGTAGCAATAATCCGGCTAATTCTTTGCGCGACCTCGGCATCGCTTTGGAGTCTTACTGCGACATTCGGCGCACCGAGTTTCGTTTATATCAACGCCAACATTAACATTCCCGGACAGAATGCGGTGATCGCCCTTAGGAATGATGGCGCCGGCAATCTGATTCCTGTCGCAGGATCACCCTTTGCCACTGGAGGGACTGGAGTCGCCGGAACCGGCAATCTACTCAAAGACATTCAATGGGATTCTGATGGTGAATTGGCGATCAACGCTGAAGGAACTCTTTTGTTTGTCGCTAATGGGCATTCAAATGACTTCTCTGGATTCACCGTGAATGCAGGTGGCAGCTTGACTCTCATTCCTGGGTCGCCATTTCCATCTCATGGCACACAACCGGCAGGGATCAGTTACGTAGACAACGCGGCGGGAACAGGGGTCGCCACGATGATGATTGCCAACAAGGACTCCGATCCTTTCCAAACCCAGACCGCGCCCAACTATACCACCTTCCGGGTTGACTCAACCGGAATTCCGACCTGGAACCCGAATTCCACGCTAACTTTGCCTGTAGGCAGCTCGCCGTGGCAGTTTCTCTTGCCAAGACATTCCAAGTCTTTTTTTGGCATTCTCTTTACCGGAGATGCCATCTATAGCTGCCGCCTTTCCCGCGCAGGAAAGATTACCTTTGCGAGCTCACTGCCTACAGACGCCGAGAATGGGGGCGGCGCGCTGAACCCGAAAAGCAATGCCCTCTATGTAACTGTACCTGTTCCGCGCCTAATCAATGTGGTGTCTTACGACACACAGTATAACCTGTCGCTCGTACAGAGCCTCGACGATCCTGGACATGCCCCTTGCTGGGCGACGACGAACCGGAATGGCACACGGCTCTATATAACTGAAACTCCTTCCGGAACGGTAAGTGTCTATGATCTTACAGATCCGCTCGCTCCGGTTCTTCTGCAGCATCTTAAGCTCTCCGGAACGCAACCCTACCCAACCCATGTCCGATTCGATCCAACCGAGACCTTTCTCTATGTTCTTAATCGGCACGGCCTGCTTCATGTGTTCGACGTAGCGGGCGATGGCACTCTGGCCGAGAATCACACTCCCTATAACTTGGGCCTGCCGGATGGCACTGTCCCGCCGCTTGGGTTAGCGGTCTTGCGCAAGTAAGAAAGAGTATTTTTTGCTCCCCTCGAAAACCTTGGCGATCCGGGCAGTGCTGTTAGGTAACTCACGCGTGGATTGGCGTAGAACTATGGATCCGTGCCTAACAATATCAGAAAGGTGGACAACGTGCCCATGAACCAGGTCTTGTCGCCGACTAACTTGAGCGGGGCGTTGGCTTTCGAAAAAGCGCCACTCGAGATGCGAGAACTTGTTGCACTCCGATTACCAAGACGAAGTTTCTGCCTAACGAACAAATTGTTCGTCCGAAAGTTCTTGCTCCCAGCGTGACGGTGCGAGAGCAATTGCGCATGGCACCGCTAATGGCTTTCAAGGAGTCCGTCGCCGTGATCGTTTCGAGTTGCGACTCATTCTTTGATGCCTGGCGACCTTTCGATGCTTTTCTTCGAAAGTTCTGGCCGGATTGCCCGCTGGAGATTTTTCTCATTTCGAATGAACTCGAGGTTCACTCGTCGCGTATTCGTGCGTTACGCGTTGGTCCGGATCGCGGTTGGTCGAGTAACTTTCTTTCCGCACTTAGCCAGATAGAGAATCCTTACATCTTCTATGTGCAAGAGGATTATTTCCTGACCGCGCCGGTTCAAAGCGCGCAGTTGGCTCAGGATTTTGGCGACGCGATGGAGATTGACGCCGACTCGCTCTGCTTTCGGGCGCGCCTTCCGCTCGTGCCGGGGTTTCAGCCGATCAACGACCGTTACGGCTTCGTACCTTCGGACTCTGACGGCCGCACGCGCTGCCAAGTCACGCTTTGGAAACGAAGCGCCCTGCAAAGCATTCTGCGCACGGGCGAGAGCGCCTGGGATTTCGAGGCTCGCGGTAGCGCGCGGACGCAGGGAATGAAAATTCTCTCTTACCTTCAACGCGAGAACACGCCGATTCCGTACCTGATGTCCGCCATTTCTCGCGGCCTCTGGATGCCGGAGGCGATTGCGCTTTGCCACGAACATCACGTTAGGATCGAGCCTTTTTTCCGGCCGCTATCTTCGCCGCAACCGTGGCAGCGAAGATTGCGGCGGGCACTGGGACGAGCACGTCTGAAACGCGCCTTGCGAGCTCAACGAGGAACGCCGATTGAACTGCCGTGAAGGGATTTGTGCGATGGAATGTGAGCAGTCGGGCCAGGCAACTCTCCGGGGGCGACATTCTCTTCGTTTCGATTCCAAAAAGCGGGCGCACCTGGGTTCGCACATTTCTTTGCGCCTACTTCTGTGAAAAGGTGGGCCGACCTTTCACCCTCGAGCCAGAAAAATACGGTGCACCGCGCGTCATTTATACCCATGACCTTTTCGAGCAGCGAACCAAGGCTCGTCGCTGGGATCTGGTTCGAGGCAAATATCTCATTCCGAAACGGGAACGCGATCGTCTCCCAGTCATCCTCCTGGCACGCGATCCACGAGACGCGTTTGTCTCGCTTCACATTCAGCTGACTCGGCGCACGAAGGAAACCCCGGAAAAGCTCAGGCGAACGTCTTCCAGCGAGCTTCTTCGCGATCCGGCTTTTGGAATCGAGTCGATGATCGAGGTGATGAATTGCTGGCTCGCAGAATGGGGAAGTCGCCCGGATTTTCTGCTCCTGCGCTATGAGTCTTTGCGCGAGGCTCCGGCGAATGGCTTCGGCGATCTTTTTCGTTGGTTAGGCGAAACGATTAGCGAAAAAGCTTTCGACCACGCCCTCACGTTCTCCGATTTCGAGCACATGCAAAAATTGGAAAGCGTTGGCGGCTTCGATTCAAAGATTCTGCGCGCGGGCGACGCGCAGGACCCGGAGTCATTCAAGGTCCGGCGGGGCAAAATAGGCGGGTTCGAGGATTACCTTTCTCCTGACGATCAGGCCTTTGCCAGTGCTGCAATGAGAAGGCTCGATCCTCGTTTCGACTACGTTTCCAAGCCGAATTCCCCAGCGAAATAGGCGTCCGCCGGCCGGCAGCAAGCTTGGCAAAAACTTTTGTAAATTTCTGCTTGCCAACTCTAGTGATTTAGTAGACTTTGAATTGTCTACTGATTTACTAGAGATGAAAACAATACTTGCCGAAACGAATTCACCCTCGGTTCTCGCAGCGCTGAAAGAAGCCTTCGCCGTTTTTCAGGTCTTGCTTGGTTGGTTATTCGGGTTGCCCATTCTCCTCGCTTGCATCGCAAGTGTAACGCTGTGGCAAGACGTATTTGCGCCCACCACGCGCGGCCCCGGTAGACCGGCTGCTCGTGGACGCGTCCGACCATCGCCCGGCCGAAGGGCGGTAACACCAAGAATGGCTTTGTCCCTGTCTCGCTGACAATTCTTATGTCAAACATCCGCCCTTCTCTATCGCCGGTCACCCGAGCCAGCCGTGAGGTGACGTTACGAAATCTACAAGGTCTTCACGCCCGTCCGGCAACGGAATTTGTTCGCCATGTTCTGCGCTTCGAGAGCACGGTTACGATTAACGCGAATGGCAGGCGCTATCAGGCCGACCGGATTATCGATGTCGTATTGGCCGAACTAAATTGCGGAGACACTTTTGTCCTGGAAGCTGAAGGTCCCGACGCGGTGGCCGCCCTGGATTGGCTCTGCACCTTTTTGCGCTCGCTCAAGGATATGGAGATGAGGTCGCGAAGAACGCAACGCCGGCACATCGAAGCAGTCGATTGAAAGCAAAGGGAGTAAGACGGCCATGTTGCGCTTTCCAAGCTTCGCTGGAGCGAAGAAGTCCTTTGACAAGCCTACTGCTTTAGTAGAGTATTCAAACTCCACTAAACAAGTAGAGATGAATCTTTCTAAACGCAGTGAATACGCTCTTCGTGCCCTGATTGATCTCGGCATCGCCCGGGAACTCGGTCGCCCAATTCTGCAAGTGAGTGAGTTGGCCGGAAAGGAGAAGCTGCCCGTCAAGTTTCTTGAGCAAATTCTGACCCAACTGCGTGGCGCCGGCTACGTCGAGACAAAGCGAGGCAAACTCGGTGGCTATTCCCTGGCCAAATCGGCCGCCCGCATAAAGATCGGTGCCGTCATCCGTCTTTTGGATGGCCCACTGGCCCCCATTCCCTGCGTAAGCCGGACAGCTTATCGACGGTGTTCCTGCCCGGATGAAGCGCATTGTGGACTACGCATGCTCATGCTGGACGTTCGCAACGCAATTGCCCGCGTTCTCGATCGGGTAACTCTCGAGCAGGTCGTGGAAATCACGCTCCGTAAGATGCGCCGCGACAAGATTACGGTGCCTTTCGCGGCGACTCCGCTCCCTCTCGAAGACATCTTGCCGCTCGAGCAAACATCGACCTAGGCACACGATTCATGAAGACAGACTTATCTCATGTGCCGCAATGGCTCTCGATTGTTCGCGAAAAGGTGGAGTCCCTCCGCTACGGCGCTGTGCAAATCGTAGTCCACAACTCGAAGATTACCCAGATCGAGCGGACAGAAAAGGTGCGCTTTGAGGACCGCGACGACTCTTTAACCAACCAACCAGACAAACTGGAGGCACTTCAACTCGATCGAGCATCGCACCGGACCGCCGGAAGACGCTCTTAGTTTTTTCAGTCCATGTTGAAACCATCCTGCCACCATACTGTTTCCCTTCGGTACCTTACACTGATAGCTATCTTGTCGCTTGCGCACCCTGCCGCGAGAGCAGGCGAACAGGTCGACAACAAATCGTCTGCTCCACCTGCTGAGACTAAGAAGGAAACAAACGATACGAACTTCCTGAGCTTTTGGGATGGCCGCATCGTTTTTGACATTGAAGAGCGCATGCGCGGCGAAATCCGGGAGAACACCCGCGACTTCGACTCTTCGATTAACGACGACAACGATGACTCCTGGCTCCTTAATCGCTTTCGGCTAGGCCTGGCCATTCAGCCAGTCTCATGGCTGAAAGTCTACGGACAGACTCAGGATATACGTGAGGGATTTTCGGACCGCGCAAACATCCCCGGTATTCGCGGGGCGGAAGGCGATGACGAGTTCGACCTGCGCCAGGCTTATATCGCATTGGGTGACTTGAAGAATGGCAATCTGCAATTAACACTCGGACGTCAGGCAATCACCTACGGCGATGGCCGATTGGTAGCGGATTCAAAATGGAACAACCTCGGGCGCACCTTCGACGCTGTCCGGCTCCGCTACGAAAACAAATATAACTTCTGGGTTGAAGCCTTCTACATGCGCCCGGTGCAAATTGAGCGCCATGAATTCAATACGAGCGATTCCGCGGACAACTTTGGCGGCGTCTACTTCTCAACCGATTACGGGTTGAAGCGCACGATAGACTTCTACGTCTATTATCGGGACAAGGAAGATAACCAGCCGGACCTCGACCCAACTAATAAGATCGATCCGCAAGGCACTTCCAACGGTCCGGCAGCTCGCTTTGCTGCGATCGGTGTACGCACGAAGAATAGTTCCGATGCCCTCAAGGGCTGGGATTACTCCGGCGAATTTGTCTATGAGGTAGGCGAGGTCTTCCAGACAGATACCAATTCCAAGAGCTTCGATTTAAATGCATTCGCGGTCGCGGTCTCCGGAGGTTACACCTGGAAGGACCTGGCTTGGAAGCCGCGCGTGGGCTTGGAATACGATTTCGCGAGTGGTGATCACAATCCGAACGATGGAGATTCGGAGTCATTTCAAAACCTCTATCCTTCGAATCACGATAAGTATGGTCTAATGGATGAGTTCGGTTGGCGCAACATGCACGATTTTCGCGTGCAGTTGAACGTTAAACCGATCAAGAAGCTGGATCTGGAGTTTCACTACCATGCATTATGGCTGGCTGATACTCACGACTTTTGGTTTCGTTCCAATGGCATCTCGACGTTGCGCACCAAGACTCCCGACGGTCGCGATGTTCGCAAGATCGGTGCCAGTAATTTCGCCGGACACGAACTCGACCTTATTGCCAGCTACGAACTAAACAAGTTCGTTAAGTTTCAAACAGGCTACGCCCATTTCTTTGCCGGCTCCTATTTAAGCGACACAGGCCCCTCATCCGATGCCGACTTCGGCTTCCTTATGACCACCTTCAACTTCTAACTCAAACTAAGCATACTTATGAAACTCAGACTCATTGCATCACTCAGCACAGCAGTTGTCAGCCTGGCGACTGCCCACGCGGCGGACAAAGTTGCCGTGCGTTTCGGACACTTCCCTAATGTGACTCACGCACAAGGCGTGATCGCACATGCTTTTAGCCGGCAAGGCAAGGGATGGTTCGAGCAACGGCTAGGGCCAAATGTCGACGTCCAGTGGTTTACCTATAATGCGGGCCCTTCCGCGATGGAAGCGGTCTTCGCCGGCTCCCTGGACGTAACCTATGTCGGCACCGGGCCGGCCCTCAACGCCCACTTCAAATCCGACGGCGCTGAAATCAGAGTCATTTCCGGGGCCGCTGACGGAGGAGCCGCGCTGGTCGTAAAGCCCAACGGAGGGATCAACTCGCCGAAGGATTTTCGCGGCAAGAAGATTGCCACGCCGCAGCTGGGCAATACTCAGGATATCGCCTGTCGCGCCTGGCTTAAGGCGCAGGGCTTCAGAGTCACTCAGACCGGCGGCGATGTCCTGGTTATCCCCACGGCCAATCCCGATCAACTAGCTCTCTTTCAAAGCGGTGGCGTCGATGCCGTTTGGACGGTAGAGCCGTGGGTAAGTCGATTAGAAAAAGAGGCGAATGCTAAAGTCTTTCTCGAAGATCGGGACGTCATCACCACCTGGCTGATCTCGAGTACAAAATTCCTTAACGACCACAGGGATATGGCGAAGAAGATCGCCGAGGCCAACAAGGAGCTGACACAATGGATAAAAGCCCATCCGGCCGAAGCGCAAAGCATGTTAGTTAACGAGCTGAAAGCGGAGACGCGCACCGAGGTTGCGGCCGACAGCGTTTCGCGGTCCTTGCAACGCATTAATCTGACCGACGAAGTGTCGCCTGGCCTTGTGCAGAAAGCGGTGCGCGACTCCAAGGAGGCCGGTTTCTCGAAAGGGTCCACCGACACCTCCAAGCTTATCGCTTCACCTTAGACTAAAGACCCTAACTCCTACCTTCCAACCCATGTACGTAACTCACACGTTCGAATTACCCGCCAGCGCCAGTACCACCGTTAGGGAGGAGCTGCAATTTCTGCCTCCGAGCAAATTGAACATCGAGAACGTTTCAAAAAGCTTTAAGACCAGAACCGGACCTGTCCAGGCCTTGGATCAGGTTAGCTTGCAGGTTGGTGAGGGGGAGTTTGTCTGTCTCGTCGGCGCGAGCGGCTGCGGGAAGTCGACGCTACTCAATATCATTGCCGGTTTGGAAAAGCCGGACAGCGGCACTGTGACAGCTGATGGATTGAGAGTGACCGGACCGGGTCGGGAGCGTCTTGTGATGTTCCAGGAATCCGCTCTCTTTCCCTGGCTCGATGTCCTTGGGAACGTACTCTTCGGGTTAAAAATGAAGCCGCACCTGACGAGTAAAGATCGTAAGGACGTAGCGCGCTACTATTTGGAGCTGGTCGGATTGACCAAGTTCGAACGTTCCAATATCCATGAGTTATCTGGTGGCATGAAACAGCGTGTCGCGCTCGCGCGTGCACTCGCTCCTAACCCCCGCATGCTACTCATGGATGAGCCGTTCGCCGCCCTCGATGCACTTACCCGCGAACAGTTATACGGCGATTTACAGCGCATCTGGGAGAGCCGGCGCAAGACGATCATCTTCGTCACTCACAACGTGCGGGAAGCGGCTTGCCTCGGCGATCGCGTCCTGCTCTTTTCGCCTCATCCCGGGCGTATTCGGGAGGAGTTTATTATCAAATTGCCGCGACCGCGCGACATTAACAGTATTCATCTGGCGGAATACGCCACTCGCATCACTGGTTCCCTCAAGGGATTCAAAAACGGAAACGGACACATCGCAGAATGAAACGCTTCATCTTCTCCATCCTATTCTTTGCCGGCCTGGTATTAATCTGGGACTTAGTCGTTCGGGCGCGAATATGGTCGCCCGTTCTGCTCCCCTCGCCGGTCAAGGTGATTGAATATCTGCAAACAGCTGTAAGCGACGGCACACTTTGGGGTGCGATTCTTATCACCGTGAGACGTTTATTGATAGGTTACGTGATCGGCTTGGTAGGTGGTATTCCCCTCGGTTTAATGACTGCTCGTTGGAATGTTCTTCACGACACGATTGGCACGCTATCCCTGGGGCTGACGACTCTGCCCAGCGTCTGCTGGGTGCCGCTCGCTCTTCTCTGGTTTGGACAAAGCGAAGCTGCGATGCTTTTTGTCGTGGTCATGGGAACTTTGTGGTCCGTGGTAATCGCAACCGACACAGGTGTGCGCCATGTGCCGCCAATTTATCGTCGAGCCGCGCTAACGATGGGGTCGAAAGGTTTTCACATTTGGCTGACGGTCATTCTGCCGGCTGCCTTTCCGTTTATCGTGAGCGGAATGAAACAGGGTTGGGCCTTCGCCTGGCGCTCGCTTATGGCGGCAGAAATTTTTGTTACCATCCTTACCGGTTTTGGTCTTGGCCAGCTCTTGCACTATGGCCGGGAGCTGAATGCAATGGACCAGGTGATTGCGATCATGTTTATCATCGTGCTGATCGGTTTGCTCGCCGATAAGACAGTCTTCGCGCCGGTGGAGCGGTTTCTGCATCGTCGTTGGGGCACGAGCCAATGAATGGCCAGGAGGCGCGCTGCGAAGTCACCATTCTCAATGAACTCGGCCTGCATGCCCGCCCGGCCGCCGAGTTCGTCAGGCACGCGAATGTTTTTCGCTCCGAGATCTGGCTCATAACCAGGGCGGGCCGCTTTTCCGCCCTTAGCCTCATCGACGTGATGCGCGCCAATCTCGACTGCGGCGCTGCTGCAACCTTGGAGGCCAAAGGTCCTGATGCGGAAGAAGCCGTGCAAAAACTGGCGCGCGTGGTGAGGGAGATGCGGGATTACGAGTGAACCCCAGTCCTTGCGGACGCATTTTTCGCAGAAGGAACTTATGGTTACTTGAGCGGTCGGGCGACGAGAATTCCCGTGTCGCTGTGATAACGAGTCAGATAACTGGAGAGCCGGGAGTCAACAACAACCTTGCCATAGTTATGTGGCGAGGAGGCATGCATGAAGTGAAGAACACCATCGTTCGTTCTGTAAGCCAGACCAACATGTGAAGTCGAGTAAAGGCCCGGTCGATCGCGGGAAATGATTCCAATAATATCGCCGCTTTTTAACTTCGACTCGATGCCAGCGACTCTGTTTTTCGGAATCTGGTAGAGCGGTCGAGCGGTCACGCGCGCCTCCATTTCGCCTAACGGATCTAACAGCTTCGGATTGGCCTTGAGATAGCGATAGTGCCGCCAACCATAGGTCATTTCGTGGGCAGCATGGCTCACGCTGACGCCACCCAGTTGTTTGGTAAGATCGTCAACCAGACCACGGCGGTCGTTATCCGCCAACCAGTCTTCGAGATAATGGAGACGTGAAAGATAGGCTCCGGTGCAGTGGCCGTTGCGATAACGGTCCAGCTCGATGTAATGCAAGAGCTGCTCTGGCGTCCACGACTGCTCTGGATCTTGTAGCATGCGGGCGAAGCCGAGCGAGATTTCGAAAAAGGTCCAGCAATCCATTCCATAGAAGTTAGCGGAAGGCGCTTCAATCTGGTCGTCGATCTCAAGGGTATAGGACTTATAAGGAGTGCCGACTAAGTCACGGCCCACGGTGGCAGTACGTTCGCCGATGGGAAGAGATTTCCAGTCTTGCGCGCGGGCTTCCTGCACCAGTCGCTCAAATTGGTCGTGGCCCTTGAACACCGTGCCAAAAGGAAGCAAGCCGGCATCCGTCAGGCCAAGGTTGACGCTGAGAAACAGGATGAGACAAATGAAGTCCTTTGGAAGCACCATGATCCTGGAACCTTCCGGCAATTGCCACGACAAGCAAGGCAGTGGTAATGCGTCGTTGTCTCCCCGCCGTGAGAGAAAACTTACTTTCGCTCGGCGGGCGCGGGCACAAGGAGAACAGGACTGCGGGCAGCTTTCAAGACACCTTCGGTGACACTGCCCACGAGCAAATTGTAAACGGAGCCATGACCGTGCGAACCCATAACGACTAGATCGGCGCGAATCGCGTCCGCAGCGCGCAAGAGCTCCTCGACGACCGCTCCCTCAGGTTCGTGAGCGAAGCAGGGCCGGCCATGGATCGAGAGTTCGTCCTGCAGACGATCGAGACGAGATCTGTCGTTAGGATTAGCTTGCGAACCAAACACCGCAGGATCAATTTGCTGCGCGCCGGGCAAACCCATTTCCGGCATTCCGATACCCGGATATCCGATTGTGGCGGCAGGAAACACCGGCAACGCAGCGATCTCGCGCACGTGAATGAGATGTAACTCGGCTTGGAATGCTTCCGCCATTTCACGCGCCGTCGCGAGAACGCCTTCCATCGCGGGAGAAAAATCAACCGGAACAAGAATCCTTTTCATGACGCAGCACCTTTTCGGAAAGAACCTTTAGAGTTGTCATTGCACAGGCCGGCTCGCGCTGTTTGCATGTCTTAGAATGCGGGCCCGTTTTCTCTTGGTCAAGCAATTGGCAACTTCAACGGCCTTCGTTATTCTCTCTTGTGCAAGATCTCTTCGGCGTTGAGCCGGAAACTCCGCGCGAAACGGATGCCGCTGCCCCGCTCGCCAGCCGTATGCGGCCGAGCGCGCTCGAGGAATTGGTCGGCCAGGAACACATCCTTGCTCCGGGAAAACTGCTCCGGCGCGCGATCGAGGCCGATCGCTTGCCGTCGGTGATCCTTTCTGGTCCGCCGGGCAGTGGCAAGACAACCCTCGCGCAGATCATCGCTGAGATGACAAAGGCCACATTCGAACGCTTAAGCGGAGTCGAAAGTAATGTGGCAGAGATGCGCAAGGTCGTGGCCGCGGCGCAAAATCGGCTGCGCACGGCCGGTCGCAAGACGATCCTGTTCGTTGACGAGATCCATCATTTTAACAAGGCGCAACAGGACATCCTTTTGCCCGACGTGGAAAGCGGCAACCTGCGGCTTATCGGCGCGACGACTTACAATCCCTTTTTCTATGTCAACAGCGCGTTGGTTTCGCGCTCGCAGGTTTTCCAGTTAGATTCGTTAGGCGTCGAACACCTCGAGATACTTATCGACCGCGCCTTAAAAGATAAGGAACGGGGATTAGGCAATTACCAGGTGAAGATGGATCGCGACGCCAAACGTCATCTCGCAAAACTCAGCGATGGCGACGCGCGCAAATGTCTTAATGCCCTCGAGATCGGCGTGCTAACGACCCCACCTAACGAGAAAGGGATTATTCATTTCACCCTTCAGGTTGCAGAGGAAAGCATTCAGACCAAGGCCGTGGTCTACGATCGAGCGGGTGACGCTCATTACGACACCATCAGCGCTTTCATCAAAAGCATGCGCGCGTCCGACGAGAAAGGCGCGATCTATTGGCTGGCCAAAATGTTGCACGCCGGCGAGGACTTTCGATTCATTGCGCGCCGGATCGTTATCTTCGCGAGTGAAGACGTGGGTCTGGCGGACCCAGAAGCTTTGCCGCTCGCGATTGCAGCTCAACAAGCGGTCGAGTTTGTCGGCATGCCGGAAGCACGAATTCCTCTGGCTCACGCCACGGCCTATATGTGTCGCGCGCCGAAGAATCGCGAAGCTTATGAGGCCTTGGGCGCAGCCACGGAAGAGATAGAAGCCGAAAAGACAAAGCGCGTTCCCGAACACCTCAAGAACAAACATTTTCCGGTCAATCCCGAACGCCCAGCCAGCTAGCCTTTGCCGCGGCGGGTGTGCCACTAAGAGCTCCGAGATTCTTAATCGGGGTCAGAGCTTACTATTGACACTGGCTTTGTGAGTTAGCACGGATCGCCGAGCGTGACTCGCCCCCTACGCGTCGAATATGCCGGAGCTATCTATGATGTCATGAGTCGTGGCAATGCCCGCGAAGCAATCCCTTTCGAAGGTTGCGATCGAGAGGACTTTCTGCACAGCCTGGAACGGACCTGTCAAAGGACCGCCTGGCAGGTTCATGCCTGGTGCCTGATGGGCAACCAACCTCACCTCGTCATCGAAACACCGCATCCCAATCTGACCTCTGCCATGAAATGGCTTCTCGGCACTCGACCCAGCGCTTCAATCGCCAGCACCAGCGCTGGGGTTTACCTCTTCGGCGGACATTCCCGCGCGCAACTTATCGACGAGCGCTCCTCCTCCTATCTGCGAGCGGCTTGTGACTATGTGCACCTAAATCCCGCGCGGGCCGGTTTGGTGACCGGGGCGGAGAAGCTGGAGAGTTACTCCTGGAGTAGTTATCCGGCTTATTGCAACCCGCGCTTGCGCCCGAGCTGGTTGCGGGTTGATAGGCTTCTGGGTGAGCACGGTTAGAGCGGGATAGCCTTCGAACCCGGCGGGAATTTGCACGCCGGATGAATACCTCGCATGAGTCCCGCGACTAGTGAGGCGGAGCTACTGCGACGCTGGAAGTTGGGCGCGGAAGATTTCGTTTCCCGGATAGCCGAGAGCTTTCGCGGCCCGGTCGCGCCGCGGAGCAAGCCAGCATGCGCTCGGAAACCGACGCGGCCCTGGCGGAACGGCTGATCGGTGAAGCGCTGGCGGCGGTTCGTTGGCGCGAGATCGACCTGGCCGCGCAACCCAAGGGTCATCCCATGAAAGTGGAGATCGCACGCGAGCTGCGCAGGCAAACCCCAATGAGACGGCGCTGGATCGCAAAACGCCTCAGGATGGGCAGCCCGAGTTACGTTTCCCACCTGCTCAGCAGTGTCGATAGTAAGCTCTGACCCCAAAAATCCCTCTCTGGACAGGGCGGTCGCCAAGAAGATTGCCCTGTGGGGAGAACTGGGCCCGAAGCCTGAATCGCGCGGCGTAAATCATAAGCCACGCCCGTTCTTGGGCCTCGGGGCGGCGCGGTGGCAAAAAAAATCGGAAAAAACTTCGAAATAAGCTTGACATCAAAACTGAAAATCACCCCAATGAGCGCCTATGAAATATCCAACCCTGCAGAAGGTCAGTCTATTCACGATTGCCCTCGTTGCATGCATCACGCTGAGTGCACAGGCCCGAGATCGGGTCAAGGTGCAGTCAGTGAGGCAACACAACAAAGGTCAGTCGCATAAGCCGTTCGCCGCCGCAAGCTTGGCGGGGAAGCACACAATCAAAAAGATCTGGTCGACTTATGTCCTCGATGACGGAAGCATGGAAGATTCCGTCGGGTTCGGTAATGGCCTGCAAAACTTCCAGTCGCTCTGGTTTAACCAGTTCCAGGTCATTCCTGGTCAGACGTCGATCTCGGCAGTCGAGGTAGCGTGGGGGACGCCACTCTTCCCAGATCCGTCGCTTAACGGTACGCCTGTAACGATTGCCGTTTGGAGCGATCCGAATGGCGATGGTAATCCAAGCGACGCGGCACTGTTAGCATCGGTTGCTGGCACGATTCAGAGTGCCGGCACAGACACCTTCGTGGTCTACACTTTTAGTCCACCGGTCGACGTGAGCGCCTACAGCAGCTTCTTTATCGGCGATCTGACGCCGATGAACAACGGGCCGGAGAACTTTCCGCAAGGCCTCGACGAGAATAGCACACTCCAACGGCGGAGCTGGATCGCGGCCATGAGCGACGGCAGCGATGTAGATATCAACAACCCTGGTAACAATGATTTCCTGGGCCTGATCGATGATTTCGGGCTTCCGGGTAACTGGGGAATTCGTGGCGACACCGGCACTATCACTCCAACCCCAACGCCGACACCAACTGCGACTCCAACGCCAACCACGACGCCAGCCGGCGCTCTCTGGTATAACGGCGACTTCGACTTTGTCGATGGCCTGGCGAACGAACAAGACACCTTTGCCCAGGGCTACTCGCACATCTACGACGACTTCAACGTGCCCGATTCAATGGGCTGGGATGTCAATTCGGTCTTCTCCCATGACCTGATCAGCACGACGGTCACAGGCGCGACCTGGGAAATTCGCTCGGGCGTATCCAATGGTAACGGCGGAACGATCGTGGCAAGCGGCACGACAGTGGCGCCAGTGGTCACACCGACGGGCAACAATGCCTTTGGCTTCGACGAATTCCAAGTGGAAGTCGACGGCCTGAACGTGCACCTGGATGGTAATGGAGCCACGTATTTCCTGAACGTGACACCGATTGGCAGTCTGGACGGAGGACGTTCCTTCGATTCGACGACCAGCGGCGCCAATTGCATCGGAACGCCTTGCGGTAACAACTCCAATTCGTTCTGGGATAGCGATCTCTTCGGCGTCTTCTTCGTTCCGACGAACACGGCCGGTTCGCAGTTCCACGACTTCTCCATGGGCGTGAACGGTATGGTGAGCGGCGGCGGCGGCGGTCTTACGCTGACCGGCGCAGTCTCACGCAAGAATCATCAAGCCTCCGGCAACTTCAGTATCAACCTGCCAAGCGATGGCTCCGGTATCGAAGATCGTCAGGGTGATGGCAGCCAGCGTCAGTTGGTCATCTTCACCTTCTCCGAGGCGGTTGATTCCATCTCGGGTGCGACCACCAGCTGCGGCAAGGTGAAGAGCACGGCGATTCACGGCAACAGCGTATCGGTGCAGTACGATGGCAAATGCAACGCCATGGACGTAACCGTTACGGTCAATGACATCACGAGCGGATCGGATAGTCTGCCTTCGGCTTCCGTCAGCTACGGAATTCTGCAGGGTGACGTGAACTTCGACGGCGTGGTCGATGCGACCGACGCTCAGGCGGTGGCGGACCACTCCCATAATAGCGGTCCGGTTGATAGCACTGACTTCCAATACGACGTCACTGATGATGGTTTCATCAACCAGGGTGACAGGACGGTCGTCAAAGGCCTGATTGGCACTTCGCTGCCCTAACCGGTAGGATAAGTTAGAAATTCAAACCGGGAGCCGTCCAAACCGGCTCCCGGTTTTGTTTTTTTGTGATCGCGCGGCGGTCCAGTCGCGCTTGGTCGTTTGGCGATCGTGGTGACGACAGCTTCGAGTTCTTTGTTGTCTTCCCCAACGTGGGGATGAGTGATTTGAGCCTTTTTGCCTCGGCCAACCGTTCCCCGCCGTCGGGATCACAGAGGTGAAGCCACGGCCGCCTTTTTCTATGGCCTCATAGCCCTGTCTCCAATAAGGTCTAACCGGTTCCTGGCGGAAGGACGCTCAGACTTACCGGTTATGCTTTATGTCGTCGGCACGCCAATCGGCAATCTGGAAGATATCACCTTGCGTGCGCTCTCGATTCTGAAGTCAGTCGACCTCATTGCCGCGGAGGACACGCGCCACTCCGCGAATTTGCTTCGGCATTTCGAGATCCGGAAACCGCTAATCAGTTACCACGAGCACAACGAAGCCAGGCGCGCCGCCGAGCTATGCGAGCGGCTGGCTGCGGGCGAAAATATCGCGCTCATTACCGACGCCGGGATGCCCGGACTCTCCGATCCGGGCGCTCGCCTCATCCGGCAATGCCTCGCGCGTGACCTGCCATTTACGATTGTGCCGGGTGTCTCTGCCATTCCGACGGCGCTTGTCGGGTCCGGCTTCGATCTGGAGGAGTTCGCTTATCGGGGCTTCCTTCCGGTAAAGGGCGGGCAACGGATCAGAGAGCTCACCGCCGCGAGGGAGCGCAGCGAGACGACCGTCTTTTTCGAGTCGCCTTATCGCCTAACGAAAACGCTCGCGGCCTGTGTCGAGATCATGCCGGAGCGATCGATCTGCGTGGCGCGTGAGCTAACGAAAAAGTTTGAGGAGTTTCGCCGCGGCGCCGCCGCCGAGTTACTCGCGCACTACACCGCCCACCCGCCGAAAGGCGAAATCACTCTTATCATTGCGGGACTTCTGAACAGCTAAAGAGTCTAGCCTTTGTCGATCAGAGGCCGCGCCTGGGTAATTTTTGTTTGCTTTGGCCCTTCGGCTTTCGGCATCATCGCGCCAGCCGGGCTCCCTGTGAGCGAAGACACAAAACCGAAGTTCGAGATTCCCTGGGGAACTTTGTTGCCGGTGCTGGCCGCATTGGCTGGGATCGTGGTGCAGGTTCGCCCACTCATAAGCACGCGCCCATCTGTTCCAGCCGAAAAACCGCTCCCGGTTGCCGCACACCAGGACGTCGATGCGCGTCTTTGGCAGGACCCAATCGCGGTCGCACAAAAACGGAAATCGGCCTTGCTCGCGGAGATGAGCAGCGGCGCGTCGCCCAAGAATCGCGCACAGGATTACGACATCAGTGTGCTGGTCCAACTACTGCATGATCGCGTCACGAATTCCGGCGGTCATCGTCTTCTTCTTCTCGGCGTCATGCTGGATGCCGGCCCCTACAGCGAACAGGGCGAAGCCCGCCTGCGGGCGCGGCACGCCGTACTCGAGGGTCTGAGTGAAAGTGGCTTTGTTCCAAAGGATGCCGAGCACATCGGTTATGTGACATCGTTTTGGCCACTGCCCGACGATCACTTTGTCGATCTCGAAACTTCGGTCGCTAATCCCACTCTGCTTGTTCCGTGGGAAGAATGTGAAGCTCTCGATTCGCCTCCGGGCACTAATAGCGTCGTTGTGCTCTGGTTGCCCGCGACAAGCTTTAGTCCAGATCCCCTTAAGCGTTTTGCTCGGCTGCTCGATCTTTTGGTGGGCGACATTCGCCAGCAGGTCGACGTGAAATTGCTCGGACCGGAGAACTCGACTGCATTGCAAGCGATGGTCCGCGAGGTCCGCGCGCCGACCTGGCAACCTGAGAAGGCCGGAAAGTCGCTTGAAGGGATAACGATTATTTCCCCGCGCGCCACCGCGGCTGACAGCGCGTTGCTCCATGATCCCGACGAGGTCGACAAACCCAGCCAGTATACTGAAACGTCGATCAAACACTTGCTCGAGAGTTCCGTGCCCAAGAATCACGGCGGTCTGCAATTTTTTCGGACAATTGCGACCGATGACCTCGTTCTGCGTCAACTCATCGCGGAGTTAAGGCTTCGGCATGTTCCGGTGGCTCCGGCCGCAGTCACGCTGGCGCCGGGAGCGTCGCCTCCACCAACTTCCGGGCTGCCCGACGTCATCCTGCTCACGGAATGGGATACGCCCTACGGCCGGTCGTTAGGCACAACCTTCTTTGCGGAAGCTTACCATGAAGGGGTCGATAAGATCCTGGCCCGGCGCAAACGGACAGACGTTCGGCCACGTGGCGGCGCGACTCGACGCATTCATACTTACCGATATTTGCGCGGGATCGATGGCCAGCTTCCCGGCGATATCGCGCGCGAGACACCGATGCGACCGCAAAAAGATCAGTCGCAAGCTGAAGTCGTCGAAGCCACGGAAGGTCTCGACCAGGCGGATTATCTGCGGCGGCTCGCCGGTTTGCTTCAAGCCCAAAATCACCACTGGCATCTCGCGGGCGATCCCGGTATTCGAGCCATCGGCCTGCTGGGTTCCGATCCGTACGACAAGCTCATGATCCTGCGGGCGCTGCGACCGGAATTCCCGGAAGCGATTTTCTTTACCAACACCTACGATGCTCACTTCGAGCGACGCGACGACCTGGACGACACTCACAACCTCGTTATCGGTTCGCCTTTTGGAAATGAGGCGCCTCTTCTGTCGCGCCGGCAGCGTGTCGCCCCGTTTCGCGACAGCACGCAAACCTCAATGTTTGTCAGCACACTCGTGGCGACTGGCCGACTCGATCCCGCCACGGCGGAGCAACTGGCGAAACAACCGCGAATCTTCGAGCTCGGACGTGATGGCGCGCATGATTTGAGCAAGCCCTGGGAGATCGATAACCAGCAGCCATTGCCTACTCGCGAAACCTGGTTTCGCGATTGGTTGTATTCCGATTCCGTTCTCTGGCATCTTGCCGGAGCAGCATTTTTTCTGACGCTCCTTGTCGGCTGGGTAAGCGCGAGCAATGCCCATCGCCGTCTGCCGGGCGGAGGAACTACGCCGCAGCGCCTGGCGAACGTTCTCAACAGCACGCCTTTCTGGGTGGTGTGCGGTTCTCCGCTGATTGTGCTGGCGGTGGCAATCTTCGCGCAAGGCGATGGGGCGCGCCTCGAACCTTTGGCCTTCTTCGCCGGGATTAGCATTTGGCCGAGCGAGATGCTGCGCCTTATCGCGCTCATGCTCGCGATCCATTTCATGGTCAAATCCGGCCGGGATCTACGGGCAAACGAGCGCGAAATTGAGAAGCGTTTCTGTCTCGAACCGCTGTCGCCCAGACCCTTTCGCTGGACCGATGTCGGCCTTGGCATCGAGCTCTGGCGATTGCGGCCTAACGAGCGACCCGGACAGGAAGATGAATTTCCAGCGCAGGATGCGTGGCATGCTTATCTTCGCCGCAACAAATTCTGGCCTCGCTTTATCCGCATCGGAATTCTCTTTGTTCTCTACTTCGCTTTCTCGATCTTTTTCTTTACTCTTTTTCCTGGGCCGGTGACCCCGGCGCGCGGCAAGGTCGCTTTCCATTTCGATTCCATCGTTCTTTTGGCTTCGGTTATCGGCTTGATGATCCTTTCCTTCTACGTGGTCGACGCCATTCAATTGAACAGTAACTTCATCCGCCTATTTGCCCGCGAGGTCACACGCTGGGGCCACGAAGTGGCGGAAAAATGTCGCCGGTCGCCGCCGCTCCGCGAAGAGGAGCTCTCTGATTACAACGAGATTTTTTTCGTCGCGCAGCGCACCGAGGTGGTCGCTCGTTTGATTTGGTATCCGCTTATTGTGCTCACGCTGATGATCATGGCACGATTTTCCTTTTTCGATAACTGGTCGTGGCCTCCAAGCCTGCTCATCGTCTTTTCAATTAACGCTGCCTGGGCCCTGGGCAGCGCGGTCTACTTGCACCGCGCGGCCGAACAATTGCGCGCCGTGGCCGTGGGCAATCTTGCCTTACTTCGCCTCGGTGCCTTCACCAACGAGGTGAAGCGCAAGATGGTGGAAGAATTGATGGTTGAGATTCGCGGATTAAGAAAGGGCGCCTTCGCTCCTTTGAGCGAACAACCGTTCATCCGAGCGGTTCTCTTTCCTTCCGGCGGGCTGGGACTCATCGCCGTCGCGCAGCGGCTGTTCGATCTCTTATGAGACACCAGTCGGAGCCGCATGTGGTCCCGCCCTCCTCCAGTGTTGGCAGCCGCCGGATTTCCGCTTGTCAAAGCTGCGCGATCGTGTGACTTTCCCGCTCTTTTCCCACAGCTATGGCTTACGCAATTATTAAGACGGGCGGACTCCAGTATCGCGTCTCGGAGGGTGACACGATTGACGTTGACCGACTGGACGGAGAGGCGGGACAGAAACTCACCTTCGATGAAGTGCTCCTGCATACCGACGGCGACAACATCACGCACGGCGGCGCGGTGCAAGGTGCAACCGTGAGCGGCGAAGTTGTGGAACAGCGTAAGGGCGAAAAGCTGATCGCTTTCAAATATCGACGCCGTAAAGGTTATCACCGCACGGTCGGACATCGCCGCAAGTTGACGCGTGTCAAAATCACCGGCATCACGCTCGACTCCAAGGGCAAGAAAGCGGTCAAGGAAGCAGCGGAATAGTCAAGTTCCGCAACCTCTTAACTTCATTCATGGCTCACAAAAAAGGACAAGGCAGCGTCAAGAACGGTCGCGACAGCGTCAGCAAGCGACTGGGGATAAAAAAATTTGGAAGCGAATGCGTGGTCGCTGGCAACATCATTGTCAGGCAACGCGGCACCAAATTCCTCCCCGGCAAGAACGTCGGCCTGGGCCGCGATTACACCATTTTTGCGCTGATCGACGGACAAGTGCGTTTCGATCGCGCCGGCCGCAGGGTCAACGTTCTTCCCTCCGAAAGCGCTGGTTCATAGCGCGGCCTTCCCAACCTGCCGGGCTGCGAAACGCCTTGGCCGATGCTCTCCCCATGTCCCTTCCGGTTTTCCCCGATTGTCGCGCGCGCGTTTTTCGGATATAAGAGGACACTTTGCTGGCCATGAAATATCACACCTACCTTCTCTTTGGCGCGCCTGGCAGCGGCAAAGGCACGCAGGGTCGTTCGTTAGGCTCGATCCCGCGCTTTTTCCATTGTGCCTGCGGTGATGTCTTTCGCACTCTCGACACCCGGACCAAAGTCGGCCGCGCTTTCCTCGATTACTCGAGCAAAGGCCAGCTCGTGCCAGACGAAATCACGGTCGAGCTCTGGCGGGCCCACATCGACGCCGCAGTCGAAGCACACGAGTTTAAACCAGATATCGACGTGTTGGTGCTGGACGGAATTCCGCGCAACGTCGGCCAGGCCAAAATCATGGACGACGTGATCGACGTCCAGAAGGTCTTTCATCTTTCCTGTCCTGATCGCGCTCAGCTTTTCACCCGCCTGAAAAAGCGCGCCTTGAAAGATAATCGACTCGACGACGCCAATGAGGAAGTAATCCACCGCCGTCTTCAAACCTACGAAAAAGAGTCGAAACCCGTGCTCGATTATTATTCTGATCGGGTGCAGCTAGTCGATGCAACCCAGCCGCCCGCGCGCGTCCTCTACAACATTCTCTCGACAGTCGCCAACGGAACGCATGCAGCAGCAGTTTGAGAGTTTCACTGCCTCGAGCCTCTATTGCGAGAAATGCCGGACTGCCATGCCGGTTCGTGAACGGCTCCTGCTCATTCTGCCCGACCGCGAGATTTACGATTATCTTTGCACTGGCTGCGCTTCCTCCGTCGGCCAACGCGAAGTCACTGCCGGTGACAAGCTGATGGCGCAGGCTGCGTCGCGGCGCAGGCGGCGGACGGCACAATCACAAAGTTTGCTGCCCTGAGCGGCATGCGGATTATCTTTATCGGCACAGGCGACATCGGCCTGCCGACGCTGCAAATGTTGCGCGAATCGCCGACGCACGAACTCCTTGCGGTCGTGACCCAGCCCGACAAACCTGCCGGCCGCAACCAACGCTTGCGGCCGCCGGCGATCAAAGCCGCCCTGGCCAAAACGTCGATCCCAATCCTGCAGCCCACGCGCATTCGCCATGACGAAGTCGTTAGGCAACTTCGCGGATTCGCCCCAGATCTACTCGTCGTTATGGCTTATGGTCAGGTCCTCCCCAAAAGTGTGCTTGAGATTCCAACGATCACCTGTCTCAATCTCCACGCTTCACTCCTCCCGCGCCACCGCGGCGCGGCGCCCATTCAAGCCGCGATTGCGGCAGGGGATTTCGAAACCGGCATCACAGTCATGTACATGGATGAAGGCCTTGATACCGGCGACCTTCTTCGGCATGAAAGCCTAACGATTTCGCCTAACGAAACCGGTGGTTCGTTGCATGATCGACTGGCTCAACTTGCCCCGGAAGCGCTAACGAAAGCCCTCGATCGCTTGACGAAAGGCACCGCTCCCCGTGAGCCCCAGGATACTGCACGCGCTACTTACGCTCCCAGGCTGACCCGTGAAGCGGGGTCGATCGATTGGAGCCAATCAGCCGAAGTGATCCAGCGGAAAATCCGCGCTTACGATCCGTGGCCCGGTACGTTCGCACTCCTCCACGTTCAGTCCGCAACACCGCGCCATCTCAAGATTTTCCGCGCTGCCGCGATCGACGAGGCGGCCTCTGCCAAACCCGGCAGCGTGATTCGGCCTAACGAGTCGGAAATCCTCGTTGCCACTGGTCACGGTCTTCTACGCCTGGAGGAAGTCCAGCTGGAAGGCCGTCGCCGAATGAGCGCGGCGGATTTTCTGCGCGGATTTTCCTCCCCAAATCTTCATTTCTGATCGATCATCCCCGCCGAATGGAACAAGCCACCGCGGCCTACAAACGAATTGTTTTAAAATTGAGCGGCGAAGCCCTGCGCGAAAGTGGGGCGCGCGAAACGATCTCGCCTCAAATCGTGAAGGAGATCGCGCGTCAGGTGAAGGAAGTTTACGATCTCGGCGTTGAGCTTTCCATCGTCGTCGGCGGCGGAAACATCTGGCGCGGACTGCCCGCAAGCAATCGCGGAATGGATCGCACGACCGCCGACTACATGGGCATGCTGGCCACCGTAATCAACGGCCTCGCCCTGCAAAGCGAGATCGAGCAAAGCGGCATCCCCAGCCGCGTCCAGACCGCAATCGAAATGCAGAATGTTGCCGAGCCTTTTATCCTTCGTCGCGCGATTCGTCATCTCGAACAGGGGCGCGTCGTGATTTTCGTGGCCGGCACGGGCAATCCGTATTTTTCCACCGATACCACCGCAGCCCTCCGGGCCAGTGAGATTGGCGCCGACGTCATTCTTAAAGCGACAAAGGTGGACGGAATCTACGATCGCGATCCCAAGATTTATCCGGACGCAAAGCGCTACGAGCGGATCAGCTTCAGCGAAGCCCTAACGAAAAGGCTTCAGGTCATGGACTCGACGGCCTTCAGCCTGTGCATGGACAACAAAGTTCCGATTCTTGTTTTCGATATGCACCAGCCAACCAATGTGCGCGACGCTGTCCTCGGAAAGAAGATCGGCACCCTGGTGTCGGATTAGCGATTGCGCATCATCGTCCGGCGGCTTCATTCTGGATCAATTTATGACCGCAGAAGAAATTCTCCTCGAAGCCGAAGTAGCGATGGAAAAAAGTGTCGACTACATGATCCACGAATTCGCCAGTGTGCGCACGGGCAAGGCTTCGCCCGCTTTGGTCGAGAACGTCGACGTGCAGGCCTATGGTTCGGCGATGAAACTAAAGCAGCTCGCCCTCATTACCACGCCCGAACCGCGTTTGCTCGTCGTGCAACCCTTCGATGCCTCGACCGTGCGCGACATCGAAAAAGCGCTCAAAGAATCAAAAATCGGAATCACTCCGCTGGTTGACGGCAAGGTTATCCGTCTGCCAATCCCGGAGTTATCAGAAGAGCGACGCAGAGATCTCGTAAGATCACTCAAACAAATGGCCGAAGAAGCGCGCGTCCGCGTCCGGGCCAACCGCCGCACCGCGATGGATGAGGCGAAGAAAATGGAGAAAGCCGGTGAGGCGACGGAAGACCAACTGCGCGACACGGAAGATGAGATTCAGAAGCTGACCGATCGCTTCGTCAAATCGATCGACGATCACCTCGAGCGCAAGGACGCCGAAGTGATGAAGGTATGATTCCTGGCGAAATTCGTTAAATTGAGCATGGCAGCGAAGCGTTGTGGTCAGAGCGGTGCAACGCCTCTACCACCTCCTTCACTCCGACGGCTTTCATGCAACGAAAGTCAAGCGGACACTCCCGCAAAAAACATGGACTGCATTCCACCTGATGCCTAACGACTCGACTGCGCGTCCCCAGTGGGCCGGTCAGGCGTGGTTCGGTTGAGCCGAAAATCGCGATCACCGGAACGCCGAGCAACGTCGCGAGGTGCATCGTCCCGGTGTCGTTTGACAAGAGCAGCCGGCATTTTCGCAGCTCCTCGACCAACTGTGCGAGCGTTGTCTTTCCGATCAGGTTAAGACAGCGATCGCCAAGGACGCTGGCGATCTGCGCTCCGATCAGCTCATCTTTTTCTGTTCCGAAGAGCACCCACTCGCCCGGATGCGCCGCCGCGACTTCTGCAAAACGTTCCGGCAACCACCGCTTGGCCGGGCCGTATTCTGCGCCCGGGCAAAGCCCAATGCGCTCCGCGGTGGCGCTTGGCTTATCGATCGCAATCTCGCCTGCTCTCGCATCCACGCCTAACGAACGAGCCAGGTCGAGATAATGCTCGACCTGATGCAACGGCGGACCCCTCCGATCTGCCGGGCGCACCACCTGATTCAACAACCAGCGTCGCTGATGCCCCGCGAATCCAACCCGGCGCGGAATTCTGGCCAGCCACATTTCCAGGGCGACGCGGATCGAATTTGGAAAAAGAATTCCGACGTCGAACGGCGCCCCGCTTCGCAACTTCCTCGTCGCCACCAGAAGCGACTTGTTGCCTAACGACAATACCGTATCGACCTCCGGCACTAGTCGCCAGACTTCCGCGATTTTCGCCGGTGCGAGTATCGTGACGTGGGCATCCGGCCGGCCATGCTTGATCGCGCGCACCGCTGGAATGCTGATGATGCTATCGCCCAGCCAGTTACTCGCTCGAATAAGGATGCGAAACCGTTTTAGCGCTTCCGGTCGCATCGTTGGCGGCAGATAAAGCCCTCGTTTGTACTTGCTCAGAAGGAAATTCGGGCGCGGCGTTTTCCAGCGATTATGAACCCAGAACCAGTCTTCCGGTGCTCGCCGGATTTCGTTCGCCATCAATTCATTGGCTTTCGCCGTGAGCCCTTCCACGCTGTCGTCAGGCAAATCGGCCGGAAGACTAAAAGTCATGCGCCATCTCCCCGGACCTGCGGTGAAGAGCGAGGCGGCGATCAGGGCGGCGCCGGTTCGTTTGCAGAGCAAGCCGGGAAGCGGAGAGGTCGACGCCAAACGGCCAAAAAATGGCGTCCACATACCATGATCGCCAGCGTGCTGGTCGCTCAGGATGCCGATCATCCCTCCACCGCGCAGCAATCGAATCGCCCCGGAAAAGCCTTCACTGCGATCGAAAAGCCCGGTGCCAAAGCGTGCGCGCTGCTGCCTAACGAACCGGTCGAGATAGCGATTCTCCAGCTTCTGATAAACCGTGCTCAGGCGCGTGTAACCAAAATAATGCGGCATAATCTGCGCAAACAGCTCCCAATTTCCGAGATGGCTGAGCACAAGCACGACCGGCCGACCTTCCCGCAATGGTCGATGCACTTCCGTTGTCCCTTCTGTTTCGACAAGCGGCACGACTTTTTCCAGAGGCATGGCGTTCAGCTTCATTCCGCTAAGGAGGTTGGCGGCAAGTATCTGAAAGTGGCGGCGGACGATGCGGCTCTTTTCCGCGGGGGATTTCTCGTCTCCGAAGGCGATCTCAATATTGCGTCGCGCGAGCGCGCGATAGTTAGGCAAGAATAGCCAGGCAAGAAAACCGAGCGATTTTCCAAGGTAGAAAACAACCCGCAAAGGCAGCGCGACGATCAGCGCCAGGGCAGCGCGATAGAAGAGGTAAACACAAAAATCGAACATGCCGAGAGCAGAGCGCGTGAGCAGCGCGGGCGGCTGCACCGTAATTTTGCCTGCGAGCGGCCGCAATCATTATAATATCCCCTCGTGCAGCCACCTCTCTTACCCAGCAGCCGGTCGGATTTTGCGCGTCTCATCGCGCGCAAGTTCGGACCTGCCAGTCTGCTCCTGGTAGGACACGAAGCAGCAGAGTTTACAGAGGAACGTGCCCGACTCGGCATCGAATGCACATCTTGCACAGGGATCACAGAACTGGAGGCGGTTCACCCTAACGCCGGCGTTCCCCGCTTCGATCTTGCGATTTGGTTTTATCCTCCCGAAGCAGAATCCTCCGACGACGACACCATCCTTCAGCGCCTAACCACGCTGGTAGATAACCTGGTCCTGATGCCAGGCGCGGGCGCAAACGTTTCCAAGCGCCGGCCCAAACTGGTCCTGGAGTTGGGCAACTACGGATTCTTCCCCAACTACGATTGTGACATCGTCGAGATCGATTCCGGTGCGATTCGGCTCACGCGACAAAAGAGTGCCTCGGTAGACGTGCTCCTTCCTGAAGTCGAGACCGGTTTCGCACGCCTGAATGCGCAGTTGCGTGGGCTCCATCGCACTTTGCGCACTCGCATGGCAGAGCTGGAAGCGGCTGATCGTCATATTGCCCGGCTTGAAGAAAAGGTGCTCAAACTCAAACAGGCCAAGCGCGACCTGAAACAGCTCAAAGCCGAGAAGCACGCCCTACGCAAATCGCCCGAGCGTAAGATCGGTCAGGTCATTCTCGCACCTTATCGCCTTCCCCAACGCCTCGTTCGCGAGGTCCGCAAACAATTCGGCCGGCCGCCGACAAAGCCAAAGCGAATTTCGCCTAACGAATACCAGAAATGGCTCGCGGCGCGCCGTCCGTCAGCCGACGGTCTAATGAGAGCCCGCGAAGAATCCCGTACCTTCGCCTACCGCCCGCTCATCAGTATCATCACGCCCGTCTTCAACACGCCGGCCACCTGGCTGGGCGAGGCAATCGATTCGGTTTTGGGGCAGGTTTACCAAAATTGGGAACTGCTCTTAATCGACGACGGCAGCATCCTGCCGGAAACCACCCAGCTGCTGTTGCAGGCGGCGAGTCGCGACCCCCGCATCATTCTTGTCCGACGGCAAAGCACCGGCGGCATTTCCGCCGCGTCCAATGCCGGCCTCGATCATGCGCGGGGCGAATGGATAAGCCTGCTCGATCACGACGATATTCTTGAGCCCGACGCGCTTTTCGAGGTCGTACGATATCTCCAGACCAATCCCGAGATCGACCTTGTTTTCTCCGACGAAGACAAGATCACCGACGAAGGGTTCGACGCTCCCCTCTTTAAACCCGATTGGTCACCGGATTTCTTGCTCTCCTACAATTACCTTTGTCACTTCACGACAGTCCGACGCGCGATCGTCGAGAAGGCCGGACGTTTTCGGCCTGAGTTCGACGGGGCCCAGGATTACGACCTTTTCCTGCGCGTCACCGAACTAACGACGCGCATTCACCATATCCCTCGCATTCTTTACCATTGGCGGCGGAGCGAGACTTCGACTTCTGATAACATTCGGCGCAAACCGCAGGCCCTCGAGGCTGGCCGACGTGCGATCGAAAATCATCTCCAACGCTGCGGCGAACGCGGTCACGTCACGGTCGATTGGCAAACGCACGCCTATTGGGTGAAACGCGAGTTGCGTGAGACACGGCGAATTTCCATCATCATCGCAACGCGCGATCGGATCGATCTTCTCTCCCGTTGCATCAATAGCATCACAACCAAGACAAGTTATCCAAATTACGAGATCATCGTGGTCGACAACGAAAGTAAATCGGAAGAAGCGCGCGAATATTTTCGGAATTTCGAGCATCGCCTGCTCCATTTTCATGGGCCCTTCAATTTCTCCGCGCTTAACAATCTCGCGGTCGAACAAACTCATGCCCCATGGCTGTTGTTTCTGAACAACGATGTCGAAGTGATCGACAGCGAATGGCTCACAGTCATGGCGGAACACGTGCAACGGCGTGAAGTCGGGGCGGTCGGGGCGAGATTGCTTTATCCTAACGACACTGTGCAACACGCAGGAGTCGTTCTCGGCGTAGGCGGTATCGCCGAGCATGCCTTTCGCCATTTTCCGGCCGATGCGCCGGGCGTGGCGCGACAGTTACAAGTCACGCGCAACTACAGCTCGGTGACCGGCGCGTGTCTGTTGACGCGTCGCGAAGTCTTCGAAGAGGTGGGCGGTTTCGACGAGGAGCGGCTGCCGGTTACATTCAACGACGTAGATCTCTGTCTCAAGATGCGGCGCGCCGGTTATCTCATTGTCTACACGCCATTCGCCAAGCTGTATCATCATGAGTCGGCGTCGCGGCGACGGAGTATCGAGGCCCTCGAGACGGACGTGATTCGGGAACGGTGGCCGGAATACCTCGAACGCGACCCTTACTACAATCCCAATCTTTCACGCGAACGCGCTGACTTTTCGTTAGGGAAATAGAATGAGTACTAGATCCGACCGCTGGCATGCTCTCGATCCAGAGACGCGCGCTTCTCTCGCGGAGCGCGATTACCGTCATCGATCGTTAGGTGAACGCATCGCCGGGGTGGGAATCGAGGCCGGGCAATTGGCGAATGCGGACCGGTCCGATCCCGAGTGGGCGCGTGTCTGGATTCCCGGGGTGGAAATCTTTTCGCGGACGATTCATCCCCAGCGACACCGCGGCATCTTCGGCGAGTTCGCGCGGCGGGATGAGGGACCATTGGCAAAGATCGGTCTCTGGCCGCAGCAATGGGCCGGCGCGCGCATGTTTACTCAAACGGCGAAAGGTTTTCACATTCATCCGCCGAGCGTTCCGGCAAACATTTCGCCTAACGACTGGTTCCGGCGCATCTTTGTCGAAGAACCGCAAAACTACTCGCTGCGCCGCTACGAAGAGGAACAGTGGGACGTCATGTTTTTCATCCAGGGACGCGCGGAAATGATCCTGCGCGAGGCACGGGCGGGTCTTCCGCGCCTAACGATGCGCCTCTTTTTCGACGGCGACGACTATCGCGGACCGAACAACGCCGCCGTCGTTATTCCGCCGGGTGTAGCCCACGGCATTCGAGTGGAAGGTTCAGAGGATTTAATCATGGTTTACGGAACGAGTACTTCCTTCCAACCCCAATTTGAGGGGCGGCTGGCGAGCGATGTTGAAAACGCGTCGCTGCCGGAATCCTGGCAGAAATTCTTGAAGGACGAATCATGAGTGACGAGTGACGGGAGAGTTTGCTCGTCACGGGTCACTTATCGCTTGTCCTCTCATTGACATGAAGCGCCGTTTCAATCCCTCGGATCAGGAATGGATGGATCGGCCGCAACCGATCTCGCCCGAGCTGCACTCCGACTTAGGTAATTTGCGAGCGCTCAACCGCTACTTCGGCAGCTATCGGTTGGTTGGTTACTTTCTGCGCCACTGGATCCGGCCTAACGATCAGCTCACGATCCTCGATCTCGCTACCGGCTCAGGCGATATTCCGCGTCTGGTGGTAGATTTCGCTCGTAAATGCGGAGCGAAAGTGGCGGTCGACGCGGTTGATTTTCAAGCCTCGACCATCGAGATCGCGCGGCAGCTGAGCGTAGGATACCCCGATATTTGTTATCACTGCGCGGACATTCATCATTTCGGCGAGAACGGCTGCTACGACATCGTTCTCTTCTCGCTCGCCTTGCATCATTTCAGCGAAGATGACGCCGTGAAGTTGCTGCGACACATCCAGGCTCTTTCGCGCGGGAAAGTCCTGGTCGCCGACCTACGGCGCAGTTGGTGGATGAAGGTGGGCGTCAATCTACTCACCGCCACAATTTTTCGCGAAGCGATGACGCGCAATGATGCCCGCGTTTCCGCGGAGCGCGCCTTTTCATTTCGCGAATTTGGCGATCTGGCGCGAGCCGCTGGCTGGAAGAATTTTGGACATCGCCGCTTCCTTTTTGCCCGACAAGCCATTTGGTTGGATTAATGAAAATCGTTACCAGCGTGACGGAATTGACTCGTTTGTCGCGCGAGCAGAGGAAACGACGTGTGCTGGTGCCGACGATGGGCGCGCTTCATGCCGGACATGTCTCGCTCATTCGACTTGGACGAGCGAACGCCGGTCCGAAGGGTGAAGTAGCGGTAAGCATCTTTGTGAATCCGCTGCAATTCGAGCCAGGCTCGGATTTCGCGCGCTATCCGAGGCCGGAGGCGGCCGACGAAGAAGTGTGCCGCGCGGAAGGCGTCGATTTTATTTTTCGTCCATCCCCTAACGAAATGTATTTCGAAGATCGCTCGACCTTCGTCGAAGAGACGGTGCTCTCCGAGCGTCTTTGTGGTGCCTCCCGGCCGGAACATTTTCGCGGTGTCTGCACGGTGGTAACAAAGTTGTTTCACCTCTTCATGCCGGACGCGACCGTCTTTGGAGAAAAGGACTTTCAACAACTGGCAATCATCCGGCGCATGGTGCGCGATCTGAATTTCCCGATCGAGATTATCGCCGGCCCAACGATTCGCGAAGACGACGGTCTCGCTCTCAGTTCGCGCAATCAGTATCTCAGTGCGGAAGAACGAGCGCAGGCGCCGGTAATTCGGACTGCGCTCTTGGAAGCAGCGAGGAGGGAGGAAAAAGATGCGGAGATCGTTTTGTCTGTTGTCAGGCGAAAAATTGAATCGGCTTCGCTTGCCCGAATCGACTATGCCGAAATCGTGGGAGCGGACGATTTGCAACCCCGCCTAACGATTGAGCCGCGCTCGCTTCTTGCCGTCGCAGTCTTTTTCGGCAAGACGCGCCTGATCGATAACATCTTGCTCGGATGAAGCAGTTCGATTTCGTCGTTATCGGCAGCGGCATCGCCGGGCTGACCTTTGCTCTCAAAGCCGCGCAACGCGGCAGTGTGGCGGTCGTGACCAAACGCAAAGGAGCAGACTCGAGCACCGCCTGGGCACAGGGCGGTGTGGCGTGCGTGACGAGTGACGAGGATTCCTTCGACCTTCATATTCGCGACACGCTCGAAGCCGGCGCGGGTCTTTGCGATTTGCTCGCGGTTGAGACGGTAGTCAAGGAAGGACCAGAGCGAGTCCGCGAATTGATGGAGCTCGGCTTGCACTTCGACGAGCGCAATGTCGAGGGGCATCGCGAGCTCGATCTTGGTCGGGAAGGTGGCCATTCGAAACGCCGAGTTCTACACGTCCACGACCTAACCGGTTTTGAGATCGAGAACACGCTCCTGTCCGCAGCCGCGGCTTCGCCTAATGTCGAATTGCTCGAGAACCATATGGCAGTGGACTTGATTACCGCGGCCAAGCTCGGGTTTGCTACGGAAGACCATTGCCTCGGAGTTTACGTTCTCGATGAGGCCAGAGGTGTGGTGGAAACCATTCGGACCGATCGGCTCGTCCTCGCCACGGGTGGTTGCGGAAAAGTTTATCTATACACAACCAACCCTGCGGTAGCGACCGGTGACGGTGTCGCGATGGCTTGGCGGGCTGGCGCGGTCATCGCCAACATGGAATTCATCCAGTTCCATCCGACCTGCCTTTTTCATTCGCAGGCCACATCGTTTCTTATCTCCGAAGCAGTGCGTGGCGAAGGCGGCATCTTGCGCAACGCCAAGGGCGAAGATTTCACGGCGAGAGCGCATCCTCGAGGTTCGCTCGCCCCGCGCGATGTCGTGGCCCGGGCGATTGATGCCGAAATGAAACGCACCGGTGCGCAATGTGTTTACCTCGACATCACGCATCAGCCTCGTGACTTCCTGGAGGAGCGTTTTCCGCACATCTACGAGATGTGTTTGCGCTGGGGGATCGACATGGCGAGGCAGCCAATCCCGGTCGTGCCGGCGGCGCATTATCAATGCGGCGGAATTAAGACGAGCATTGATGGAGCGACAAGCTTGCCCGGCCTCTATGCAATCGGTGAGGTGGCGTGCACTGGCTTGCATGGCGCAAATCGACTGGCGAGCAACTCACTGTTGGAAGGCCTCGTGATGGCCCATCGCGCAGCCGAAGCGCTCACTCGCAAAAGACCGCCTGCCCATCCAGCCGGCGCAATTTCACTGCCGGAATGGAAATCGGGCGACGCACAGGATGTCGACGAATTGGTCGTGATCTATCACAACTGGGATGAAATCCGGCGCCTCATGTGGGATTACGTCGGGATTGTGCGCACCGACAAGCGTTTACACCGGGCAAGCGCTCGTCTGCGCAATCTGTTGCGCGAGATTCAGGAATTCTATTGGAACTTCCGGGTCAATGTTGATCTGCTCGAACTGCGCAATCTCGCCACTGTGGCCGCCTTGATCGTCGATTCGGCCTTGAGCCGTAAGGAAAGTCGAGGCTTGCATTTTACGACCGATTATCCGCTAATGGGTGATGATCTGTTCCGTCGGGAGACTTTGCTCAGCCGCGAATAGCGGTTGCGGGAACGAATCGTGCTAAAGAGTTGGTTCCGTGAAACTCGCTTGCCTGCGCAAGCAACCTGACTAGAACGAAAAGCGAAATGTTAACGCGATACGTAAAAATTCTGGCTCTCACGATCGTTGGCGGCGCGATGACGGCGCAAGCCCAATCCCCTTACGAGAGCAGCGCTGACTTTGCTCGTTATGCCATGAAGTTGCGAGCGCAGGCCCTTCTTAAGGTCGAGCCGCAGGTTTTCGTACCGACGACTTCTCGTTTCTCCACGTCGCGGTATCCATGGAAGACCGACATTGTAACGACAATTTTCTGGATTGGGGAACAACCGACCGCCAACAACCCTGTGCCTAACCACAAGAGTTCCTGGGATCCGGAATGGAGCCACAGCTACGGCGGCTACGATAATCCGGAGCCGTCACGCCGGCATGACTATATCCCAATCGCTTTCGTTCCGCGGCAGAATCCGTTTTATGTTGCGCTGCCTTACAACGATGTCTCGCATGGACAATTCAAACCCGAGGCACCGATGGTGGTGCCGTGGTTTCGGCAGGCATTCGTTCAACAAGGGCATTCGGTTTGCCGGGACCGGTGGATCGCAATCCGGCACGGTGGCCGGGTCTGTTTTGCGCAATGGGAAGATTGCGGACCGTTTCGCACCGATCATTATCAGTACGTCTTCGGCAATGAACGGCCAAAGCCGAATCTCAACCACGGCGCAGGCCTCGACGTTTCACCGGCCGTTCGTGATTATCTCGGGCTCGGCCCATTATCGATCAACGATTGGCAATTTGTCGACGTGCGCGATGTGTCTCCTGGTCCATGGCGGAATTACGGCGACAACAACAATTTCGCGATTGCACGAAGGCAGACAGAACAGCGCCTGGCCGAGGAGTATTCGAGCAAGACCAAGGCTAAGAAGTAGCCTCCGCTAGAGGCGAGCGCTACGCTGCATTTCCCCGCTAAGCTGAGCGAGGGTTTTTTCGATTTCCTTTATGCGATCGAGCAACGGGTCGTAACGCTTGTGTTCCGAAACGCAGAAGGCGCGCAACGGTTGAAACAGCGAACCGATTTCGGCATAGAAAAGATCAACCGCGTGACGAAGCTGAGCTTCGATTGCGGCGACCAATTCTTCGCGTTTCGTTTCCATCTGACGGTGATATTCGGTCAGGATTTTTCGTCGCCGGCCCAAAGCGACAATCGACCCGATTACTGCGGCGGAGGCCGCGACAATTCCGGTCACGTCCGCAACGGCGGCGCTCGTCATCGCTGCAATGATGGCGACAAGTCCGCCAGCCGCCGCAACGCCCGCCGGCAACCGCAGCCAGGTAGCTGTCTCGCGAAACATTCGCTCCAGCTCCGCCTCCATTCCGCGACCGGCGATCCGTTCCACCAGCGTCAGCTCGATCAACTGCAGTAGTTCGCGGCGTTGCCGTGCAAAGTCAGGTACTGTCTGGTTCATCGTTAGGCGCGAATTGCCCTTGAACTGGCTCTCCATTGTATCCTGCAGCTGTGGCCAGAGACTGCGCAGATCGGTCTCAAGCAGTTGAAGCGCGTTCTCGACCTGCGGTTGAATCAATTCCCGCATCTTGTTCTCAAGATCGGCTTGGAATTTCTCCTGCCATTCGGCCTTGCCGAGGATCAGCCGCCAGGTTCGCCAGAAGGAGAGATTGCGTTCCAGCAATTGCTGTCCCTCGCCTTCGCACCGGCGGCAAGCCTGTTCGATGCCTCGCAAAAATCCGGACACTTGTCGCAGCGTCTGCTCTTTGCGTTCAGCGAGCATTCCCTCCAGTCGTTGTAATTGAGCTTCGTCACGCACAATCGTTTCCAGAATCTTGCGCACGCGACCGGCGCTGTCGGAAAGAATCACTGCTGCGGTCTGGCAGGTGGTGAGCAGCTTGGGCAGACCGTGTTTGGATTCATCGACCATCTGACTGATGTGCTTCTCAAACCTGGCGAAATGGCTTTCTTGCCAAAGGCGCTCCTTATCTATGCCGCTCGTGCGAGCGAGAAATGCTTTTCGCCCGGAGACGGCGAAGATTGGCGGTGCGAACCCAAGTTGCTGATTGGCGGTCTCGCACAGATGCTGTTCGATCGCCGCGATCTCGCTCGGCTCGCGCAGGTCGGTTTGTTGTAAAACGAAAACAAGATTCTTCAGCCAACGCTGGTTGACAAACCGTAGCATCTCCCAAGCGGATGCACCCCACGGATTGACGACTGAGAAAACAAAAAGAACCAAGTCCGCCCGCGGGATGAAATTCTCCGTGATGGTCTGATGTTCAGCCACCATCGTGTTGGTGCCGGGTGTATCGACAATGTTAAAGTCGCGCAAGAACCCGATCGGCTGATGGCGCTCCGTGATCTGTGGCGAAACATCGACCGTCGCTTCGCGGGCGCCGTATTTGAAAATGTATACGCGGTCGGTCGCAGGCAATACATCCACCTTGCAAAACTCCTGACCGAAAAGGGCGTTTAGAAGCGTTGACTTCCCCGCTTTCACCTCACCGGCAACGACGAAGAGCAGTGGCTCGCGCACGTCCCTGATCATGCTCTGCAAAGTGTCGAGCATCTGCGGCTCACGCTGTATGTCGGCGGCAAGTTTGAGCAGACTGGTAAGGGCCGCTTCGGCGCGGTTGCGAAACTGCAGGTAGAGATCGGCAACCATTGCCGGCCGCTAGGGCTTCGTCAGGCTGGACGAAGGCGACGGCGAAGGTGAGATGGTCGCCGTGGCTTGCGGAGTTGAACTCACGTGCGCTGGTCCTTCAGCCGCACGATCGTCCTGCGGCGCCATCGGTTTACCCATCGCGATGAGCTCCGAGACGGTGACAAATTTGAATCCCTTGGCTTGCAACTGATCAAACGTTTCCGGCATCGCCTGGATCGTTCCCGGATGGATGTCATGGGAAAGAATAATCGAGCCAGGTCGCGTCGCCCTAACGATCCGATCCCGCACCACCGCCGGGCCCGGCCGTTTCCAATCCAGCGGATCTACGTCCCACAGGATGATGCGATAGCCGAACTCCTCATTGATCCAACGTTTCTGACGGGCTGTGATCGAGCCATATGGCGGCCGCATCAGGACCGGCCGGCCACCGAGCGCGTTGCGGATAACCTCATCCGTTTTTTCGAGTTCGGCGCGCACCTTTGCATCTGACATCCTGGCAAAAGCCGGATGAGACCAACTGTGATTACCGATCTCGTGGCCTTCGCGCACCGCACGTTGTAGAATTTCAGGATGCGCCTGGGCGTTCGTACCAATAACGAAAAATGTCGCGTGGATATGGTGCTGGGCAAGAATATCGAGCAACTCGGGCGTCAGCTTTTTGTCCGGGCCGTCATCGAACGTCATGGCAATGAACGGACCCTCGACATGGACGGCGCTGTAGGTAATCGCCGGAACAAAATTCGATGCCGGTGCAGGCGAGGACGAACCGGAGTCCGCCTGTCCAGATGGCACAGGTGTTTGAGCGGCGAGAGAACCGGCGAGGGCGAGCGATACGAAATGAATGAAAGAAAAAAGCCGAATGAACGGGAGATGTGGAATTTTCACGAAGTCGGAATTTGCGCCAGTACCTAGCAGAGCGGCCCTTCAACGCAAGAGAGCGAGGTGCTGCGCGACGCTTCCTTGCGTCAAATGATGACATAATTTTCGAAAGTTTGAATCATCGTGGCAGTCATCCTGCTCTGAGAGAGGCGGAACCGGGCCATGCTGGCACTTTCACGAGCTGGCCCTATGCAATCTCTGCGGATGTGGGGAAGGGTTTTTGAGGTTCATGAAGATTTTGCTCATCGAAGATCACCCCGACAGCAGGCGGAACCTGTGTCGCTTGATCGAAAAGCGCGGGCACGAGGTGGTCGCCTGCGCCACCGCGGAAGACGCAGAGGTTGAGCTGGCGGAGCAGAAATTTCCCTTTCTTATTCTCGACTGGATGCTGCCGGGTAAGAGCGGTGTCGAGCTTTGTCGCGATCTGCGGGCGCAACCTAACGGTGACGAAGTTTATATCCTGCTCGTTACCGCTCGGGCCGACCCGGAGGATTTGGAGAGCGCGTTGTCCGCGGGCGCGAACGATTACCTAACGAAACCGCTCGATGCCCGCCGCCTCGGCGTTCGCCTCTCCGTCGCGGAAAGTCACATCCGCGGTTTGCAGGAGCGCAACCAAAGCCGGGTTGCACTCCAGGATTCCGCGCGACGGATGTCGGACATCTTGGAAAAAACCAGCGACGGATTTTTCGCGGTCGATACCAATTGGAATTTCACCTACCTCAACGCCGAGGCCGAGCTCATGTTGGGTGCGAAACGCGAAGGGCTGCTCGGGCAAAATCTTTGGGAGAGATTTCCACACCTCAATGGCTCGGTGTTCGAAGAGAATTATCGCCGCGTCATGCGCGAACAGGTCGTGATTGAATTCGAAGCGCACGACAAGAACGGCAGATCCTGGTTTGAAGTTCACTCGTATCCAAGCGGGGGCGGCATGTCGGTTTTCTTCCGCGATATCACGGAGCGAAAGCGGGCGGAAGAAGAACGCCTAACGACGAGCAAACTGGAGTCGTTAGGCACACTCGCCGGCGGAATTGCCCATGATTTGAACAACATTCTCACCGTCATTTCTGGTAACATCGGCCTCGCTCAGCTCGACGCCCCCAGCCAGAGCGGACATCTTCTCTCGTATCTCGCCCGAGCTGGCCAGGCCGCCCAGCACGCCGCACGGCTCTCGAGCCAGTTGCTCACGTTTTCCAAAGGAGGCGCTCCACTAAAAAAAATCACCTCAATCGCGGAGTTGCTCCAGCACGCCGCGGACTTTTCCTTGCACGGCTCAAACCTGCGCGCCGCGATCGAAATTGAAGATCATCTCGGCAAAGCGGAGGTCGACGCCATCCAAATCGAGCAGGTCATCAGCGCCCTCATGCTCAACGCACGGGAGGCCATGCCTAACGGCGGCTCCATCAGCGTCGGCGCGGAAAATGTCGTAGTCGGCGAAAAAAATGGCCTGCCGCTTGCACCAGGTCGTTACATCAAGGTCACAATCCGCGATCAGGGCTCAGGAGTGCCGGAGCCTGTCGTGGGTAAAATCTTCGATCCTTATTTCACCACCAAGTCGTCGTCGAGCGGTCTTGGGCTGGCGATCGGCTACTCCATCATTCGCAAGCACGGTGGCTTCCTTCATCTGGAAGCAAGTTCATCCGCAGGCGCGGCCTTCACCTTCTATCTGCCGGCCGCGACCGGTAACGTCCTGCACGATTCTCATCAACCTAACGATCACACGTTCAGTTTTAACCAGCATCGGATCTTGGTAATGGATGATGAATCGGCCATTCGCGAACTGACAGCACAATTGCTTAGCACGATGGGCTACGAAGTCACCGCGGTGCCGGATGGTTCGGAAGCGGTCCGAATCTACGAGCGCGCCGCGCGCAAAGGCGAACGCTTTCGTGCCGTGATTCTCGACGCCACGGTGCGAGGTGGTCTCGGCGGTGTCGAGACGATCGAGCGACTGCGCAGCATCGATCCGGACGTCAAAGCGATTATTTGCAGCGGTTACTCCGACGAAGCGGCTCTCTCGGAATTCCTTTCCTACGGATTTCGCGGTGCCCTGGCAAAGCCATTCACTCGCCGTGAGCTGGCAGATGTATTGGAAAAGACTCTCGTTGAGTCCACTGCAATTCGTTAGGAACGGTTCGATTCAAGAAAGAATCAATTCGCCTAACGAGTGGATAATCGTCCCAACAAGCCCACTTTAGCTCTTCGGAATTTTCTTCAATTCTTCGATGAACGCGGTTGGACCTCCGGCGACGTAACCGAGCACCCCGACTGCTTTCCCGTCGCCATTCAGGACTACGATCGTCGGAAAACCCTCGATCCCGAAACGCTGCGCGAGTTCTTCGTTCTGTCGGCGCGTTTCGTCGCTTATCGGTTTCGCTCGCGGGAAATCGGCCATGAACAAGACGAGATTCTTCTTCGCGTAATCCTCAAATTCTGGCTTGGAAAAAACCTCGCGATGCAATCGCAGGCACCACGGGCACCAGTCGGATCCGGTAAAATTGATGAGCAAAAGCCTGTGGCTGGTCTTCGCTTCCTCCTGGGCTTTATGATAGTCGGAGAGCCAGCTTGCCTCTGCTCGCGCAGAACAAAGAGCGGCCAACGAAAGCGCGAACGCCAATGAAAGGAGACGAAACATTTTCACTCCTAACTGGTCGTCGAGAGAAGCCCTTCGTGCAAGAGAGCGTGGGTTGGAGATGCGCCGGCGCCGGTGTGCGCGAGCGCCCGCGAACAGGGTAGACTGTTCGCGGGCAAGTCAAAGAATCCCCGCATCTATCCGCGAGGCAGAAACAGATTCCCCAAAACGAGGCCTTAGCGCAGATGACCCGAGACGAGTTTCGTCATCTCGAACATGCTCACCTGGCTCTTGCCGTTGAAGACTGGTCGCAGGTTTTCATCGGCATTGATCTGCGTGCGTTTCTTTTTGTCCTGCAGACCATTCTTCTTGATGTAGTCCCAGAGCTTCTTGGTGAGTTCCGAGCGCGGCAGTGGCTTTGAACCGACGACCGCGGCGAGTTTATCATCCGGCTGAACCGGCCTCATGAAGGCGGCATTCGGCTTACGTTTTGAGGACGTTTTTTTGGCTGTGGTTTTGGGCATAGACGCTGATTAATCGTTGGGCTGCAGGAGAGCAACACTAATTTTCTCCCTTGGAAAAGATTTTCTCAGGGGCATGACGTACGACCAGCGCGGCGAGATCATCGGCCAATGGCTCCTTTTCGTTAGGCGCAATGGTTTGCAAGATTCGCGCGAGCAGCGCCTCCGCAGTTTCGTTAGGCCGATCCAGCAGCCCTTGCAAACGTTGCGGTGTCCAGCGGGCCGCGTTGCGCCCGGAAGAAACATAAAGTCCGTCGGTATGAAGAAAAAATCCGTCGCCCGGCAGCAATTCGACGGTCGTCTCCGCAAACTCTGAACGCTCAAGCAAGCCTAATGGCGGCGCGGCGGAAACGATCAATTCGGCCGCCTCACCCTGGCGCATCACGAGCAAGGGCGGATGGCCGGCGCCCACTACACTCGCTTTGCCAGTTAGCGGATCGAGCGCCACGCACATCGCAGTCATAAAAGAGCGCGCGCCAAAAATACTGCGCAAATCGTTATTCACCGCCTCCATGATTTCCGAAGGCCGTGGATTTTCGGCGCTCGCGTGGTGGAAGAGGAGTTTTGCCAACGTGGTGAGCAACGCCGCCGCCGCGCCGTGACCAGTCGCATCCGCAATCCAGAAAAGGATTCGTCCGTCGCTCATGCGGAGCCAGCCATAAATGTCGCCGCCCACTTGAATAACCGGCCGATAAACCGCGGCTACCTCCCAACTCTCCAGCTGCGGCGGCTTATGCGGGATGAGTGATTGCTGGGTGAGGCGCGCCGCCGCCAGATCCCGTTCCAGATTTTTGCGCCATGCCTCCAACTCGTCGTTCTGTTCCTGTAACTGCCGCCGCATCGATCGAAGACGGAGCTGTGTTTCAATCCGCGCTCGCAAGACCGCGAGATTGATCGGCTTGGTTACGAAGTCATTCGCTCCCGCTTCGAGACAGCGCAGTTCACTTGCTTCCCCGCCATCGCCCGTCAGCATGATGGCCGGTACTTGAGCGAGTTCGGCATTTTTCTCCGCCCGCAAACGGGTGACCACTTCCGCGCCATTAAGTTCCGGCATGTGAAAATCGAGCAGAACAAGCGAGGGCGTTTGCGCGTGCAGGCTTTCCAGCGCCTCCGCTCCGGTGGCACTCTCGTGGCAGACATAGCCCGAATCGGTCAACGCTCGCGCCAGCATTCTCCGACTCGCATGGTCGTCATCCACGATCAAAATACTCTCTCGCTCAGGCTCCATTTTTTATGATTCGGAAAGAAGACACCAGGAATTTGTATATTTATGGGATGTTTGTCGTGGCGGTGAACAAAACAAAAACCCTTTGTCACTCCCAAGCGAATGAATTAGAACACTGACAGACCTGTCCAACCTGCCGCCATTGCTATGAAACGACCGATCTCGCTCGCGCTTCTAACGGCCCTCGCTCTTGCTGCCTGCTCCGAACCTGAGCCGCCACCGCGCCATGCGGCTACCTACCCTCCGCCAACCGAGACGCAATATCAGCCCGTGCAGCAGCCTTTTGCACAGCCGACGCCACCACCGCCGCCGCCAGCAGAAAACACGGCTGCTGCGCAGCCCTCACCTTCCCCCGAAACAGCAACGGCGGGCGCAGTCAAGCAAACCAAGGGCGACATCCCCTACGGAATTCCTGTGCCTAACAAACCGGGCTTTGTCACCAGTCCCTATGCGCCTAACCAGGGCTACGTCGACGTACGCGGCTTTCCGCCGGGCACAGAAGTGCGCGACCCCTACACGAATAAAATCTTTCTCGTTCCTTAACGAACTGAATTTTTCAGAACCCGGGGTTTTCGGCCTGAACAGGTTCTGGCTCGAACGCGGTGGCTGGACATTTGTCCGCAACTTGGGATTCTTCTCCTCGCCCGACGCTCAGCTGGCAGGCGGCGCTCTTTGCTTTCATGGATGACCTTCGGATAAAACGCGCTCCGCGCATTGAAGCGGAGATCACCGTCACGGGCGACAAGAGCATTTCGCATCGTGCCGTCATTATTGCTTCGCTTGCTAATGGCCCATGCGTTTTGCGCGGCTTTTCGCCCAGTGCCGACTGCCTGAACACTGTTCGCGCAATGCAGGCGCTCGGGATCAAGATCGAGCAACCGGAGCCCGAGGTTTTGATCGTGCATGGCAAGAAGCGCAAGCTGACTGCGCCTGCCGAATCAATCAACTGCGGCAACTCGGGAACTACCATGCGTCTCCTTGCGGGCATCCTTGCCGCACAAGCCTTCAACAGCCGGCTGGTGGGTGACGGCTCGCTCTCCCGACGACCGATGGGACGCATCCTCGATCCCCTTCGCCTGATGGGTGCGAAAATTGAAGCCGAAGGCGACAACGAAACTGCACCCTTGCGCATTGAAGGAGCGGCGCTGCGCGGAATCAGATACGCACCGCCTGTCGCGAGCGCGCAACTCAAGGGCTGCCTGCTCCTCGCTGGTCTTTTCGCGAAGGGCAAAACGACCGTGGAAGAGTCGCTCCCGACCCGCAACCACACTGAGCTGATGCTAAATTATTTCCTCGTTCGCACCCACAAGGACGATGAAGGTGTAAGCGTTTTTGGCGATCACATTCCGGAGTCACGCGACTTCAGCATCCCGGGCGACATTTCCTCGGCCGCTTTCTGGCTGGTCGCCGCCGCCGCACAACCCGGAGGGCACATTCTCGTTAGGGACGTTGGGTTAAACGACACCCGCACGGGATTCCTAGGCGTGCTGGTGCGGATGGGTGTGCAGGTGCGTGAGGCAGTCGAAGACGTCGAACATGTTGAGCCGCGCGGCATAGTTGAAGTGACCGGCGCGAACCTCAAAGGGACAGTTATCCAGGGAAAAGAAGTGCCGCAGCTGATCGATGAGCTGCCTATTCTCGCCGTCGCCGGTGCGCTTGCTCGCGGCACAACCATTATTCGTCAGGCGCAGGAGTTGCGTGTGAAAGAAAGTGATCGTATCGCCGCCATCGCGCACAATCTACGTTCCATGGGCGCGCAGGTCATCGAGCTGAGCGACGGCCTGGAGATCCATGGACGCGCCCCACTCCATGGTGCGCGGCTCTCGAGTTTCGGCGATCACCGCATCGCGATGGCTTTTGCGATCGCCGGACTTTTTGCCGAAGGCGAGACCGTCATTCAGGATGTCGACTGCGTCACAACTTCCTATCCAGGTTTCACAAAGATGTTGAACGAAATCGCGAACCCGAAGGGCTTCCGCACGACCACGCCGGTTATTAGCTCGCTTTCGCCTGCTCGAGTCGAGGAGGAGTAGCGCCAGAAACGTATGACGCGATGAAGACCGCGAGCGCGCACACCATCGTCGCGATCGATGGACCGGCTGCTTCCGGTAAGAGCAGCGTGGCACGTGAGCTGGCCCGCCGGCTCGGATTTGTCTATGTAAATTCCGGCGCGATGTATCGCGCCATCACCTGGCTCGCGCTCGAGCGCGGCATCCTGTTAGGCGATCACACTGCGATCGTCGAGTTGGCTGAGAAAGCGGCCCTGCGCTCCACACTGCGCGACCACGATTCCATCCTCCTCATCGGCGACCTCGATCCCGAGCCGTTCCTTCACCAGGACAAAGTGAATGACAACGTCTCGTTAGTCAGCAGCGTGCCGCGCGTGCGAGAAATTCTGGTCGATCATCTCCGGCGCTATGCCCTAACGAACGATCTGGTGATGGAAGGCCGCGATATCGGCTCCGTTGTTTTCCCCGATACGCCCTACAAATTCTACATCGATGCCTCGCCCGACATCCGCCTCCGCCGACGTGAGGCGCAGGGTCTACGGGATCGAATTAGTGCTCGCGACAAAGCTGATTCTTCCAGGCGCGCTTCGCCCCTCATTATCGCCGATGATGCTCATGTCATCGATAGCTCGAGTTTGACGATCGACGGCGTGGTCGGCGAAATCATTGGCCGTCTGAAACTCAAAGGCCTGGCGATCGCGCAGTGAACCCCTGGTATTTCGCCGTCTACCATCTGACGCGCCTTGTTGGAAAGCTTCTCTTCCACTTCCGCGTCATCCATCCCGACCGTGTCATTCAGGAAGGTCCGGTCATACTGGCAATGAACCACCAAAGCTATCTCGATCCGCCGCTTGCGGGAATCGCTTGTCGACGGGCGATCTATTTTCTCGCGCGTAAGACGCTCCTCGATCTTCCGGTTCTCGGTTGGCTTTTGCCGAGGCTCAATGTCATTCCGGTTGATCAGGAAGGCGGAGATCGCAGCGCGCTCAAGGCTCTCATTCGCATTCTGCGCGACGATCATTGCGTGCTGGTTTTTCCCGAAGGCTCCCGCACGCTCGACGGCAACCTGCAGCCGCCGCAGCCCGGGCTCGGATTCGTCATTGCGAAAACGCACGCCCCCGTTGTACCCATGCGCATCTTTGGCGCGCATGAAGCCCTGCCACGTGGCGGAGGACGACTGCGTCTTCATCCGATCGCGATCGTGGTGGGCGAGCCGCTTCGGTTTACAGAGGCTGATTTGCAAGGCAGCAACCGCGACGTCTATTTCCGCCTCAGCCATAAAGTCATGGATGCAATTGCGGCCTTACGGGTGGAATAACCCACGCTCTCGTTCATATTCCGCAATGGAGAAATCTACCCCCATTACGCGGGCTCCGGGGAGCGGGCTAAAATTCATGTTGGCGATTCTGGTCGTTTTCGCTTTCCTCGCGGGCTATGGACAATGGAAGAATGGTCAGCGATCGAAGGTAATTACGACTACCATTGTTCCCGCGCCTGGTGAATCGCCCATGCCTGCCCCAAACGAACATTAACAAATCGCTCGCCCTTTGGGGACCGTTGAATAATCGCAGCAGACGAGGCTGGATCTCATCGATTATGAAGGGAGTTTTCCTTTTCGAGCTGTTGACGTTCTTCTGCGTTGTCTTCGGCGCCTGCCAAAAACAACAAACGGACTCCGAACGTAACAGTGAGATCCAGCAGCAAGTGGACAGGACAGACTCGCATCGCTCCACGCGGACCACGCCAGGAAGAGCTGTCGCTCCCGGTGTGTCGAAGGCAAAGATGGAGCCGGTGGGAACTCCTGCACCTGAACCGGCAACTCCTCCCCAGCAACCGCCTAACAAAAACACAAACTAAGCAGGCAAAATGAAATTGAGCGAAAGCTTCTCCAGCGCCGAATGCACTTGTCCGGAGACAGCAGTTGAGAGGGATATCGCGACGCCCTAACGAGTCTCCTTCGCCAACTTGCGCGCGTAGGAGAGGGTGTCGATTGCATCCACCGTTTTGTCTCGCCGGATGGCTTTGATGCGCGGGAAGCGCAAGGCAAGGCCGCTCGCGTGGCGGGTGCTTGGTTGGATGGAATCAAAGGCAACCTCCAAAACAACATTCGGCTTCACTTCGAGATAACGTCCTCGATCGTGGATCGCGTTGCGACGAAAGTGCTCCGTTAACTCCCCGATTTCCACATCCGTTAGGCCGCTGTAGGCTTTGCCGATCGGGAGCAGCCGGCCAGTTTCATCGTCCCATACCGCGAAGGTATAGTCGCTCAAGACATGATTGCGTTTGCCATGTCCCAGCTCGGCGGCCACCACCACGACGTCGAGCGTGGCCAGCTCCTTTTTTAGCTTGAACCACGAAAGTCCGCGTCGCCCCGGAGTGTATGGGCTTTCCGGATCTTTGATCATTAATCCCTCGTTCAAGCGCCGGCGCGCCATCCGGAAAGCAGCCTCGATCTCGTCGGCTGAGCGCGCCGGAAAGATCTCCACTCTTTGGAAGTGCTTCGGCATCGTTAGGGCGCCAAGCAACTCCCGCCGCTCGCGTAACGGCGCGCGCAAAAGCGAGCGCCCATCGAGCCAAAGGAGATCGAAAGCGACAAAGACCACCGGCACATCGGCCGAAGGTGCGTCGAAGAGATCGGCACTTTCATTTTTGCGCCCGAGGCGCTTTTGTAGATCGAAGAACGTCAGCTTCTTCCCATGCTCAAAAGCCATGATTTCTCCGTCGAGGATCACTCCGGATTCGAAGGCGCGTGCATGGTGAGCAATCTCGTCAAATTGGTCGGTGATCCGGCGCAGGTCGCGCGAGAAAAGCTCGACGCGGTCTCGGTCCCGATGGAGCTGGGCGCGGATGCCATCAAACTTGTCCTCCAAGTAAACTACCGAGTCGTTAGGCGCCTCCGTCGCAAAGCGCGCCCAAATCGCTTCCGCAGTTGGCTCTGGGCTGGCGAGCATGACTTTGATCGGCCGAAAAAGGGTCAGCTCCGCGCGATCGAGCTCGCGACTTGAGGCGAGGAGCGCGGTCTGCCCGACGTCGCCTAACAACATGTGGGCTTCCTTCAGTTCTTCGAGCGAGACACCGAAGGCGCGGGCAATCGCCTCCTCAACCAACCCCTCGCGCAAGCCGATGCGCAGGTCGCCGGTCAGAATCTTGACCAGGTACTGAGCGGCCAACGGTGAGAGTTTTTGCAGACGGGCCTGAAGAAGTTCGGTCTTGGCGGTCGGGCCGCGCGTCTTGTGCAGTTGCTCGAAAAAAGCGTGAGCTCCGCCCAAGGAGAAGGGTTCGGGAACGGTGCGGCCTTCGAGAGCTTCAAGCGCGGACTTGCTCGCGTCGCCGTAACTGCTCGTGATGCGGTGCAACTCGGCTTCCGTTCGTCCGCTCGCGACAAGCAGCGCCCGGTAGATGATGGCCCAACCAGTTTGCAAAGTGCGTTGGTCGCTCTGTGCAAACGGTTTCCCAGTGAGGAAAATAGCAGCAGTGCGAAGTTGATTGGGCGCAAGAGTACGGAGGTAGTCGGCGAGCAGACCAATCTTTTCCAATTTTGCCGGCGTGGCGGCGATTTGTTCGCCCAGTTGCGCGAAAATATCGAACTCTGAAATAGCCAATGGATTGGCTCCCGCGCCGGCTTTTTCGTTAGGCGTTAGGGAGGATTGCGGCGGTGGAACATCGTCCGTACCACGCAGCCTGCCTGCGCCAGCCAAAGCGGGATGCGTCTTCAAAGCAAGTTCGAGCTGATGTTCTTCTGTGAGCGGCCACGCCTCGATACCGCGTTCGCGCAGGTCGCGCGCAAAGGCCGCGGCAAACCCATGCAAGGTAAGGACGCGCTCCGGTTCTACCAGTTCGACGTAGCGCAGGAGATCAGCATAGTCAGCGTGATCAGAGAGCGGAAAGGCGGCATCGACCTGGTAACGGTAAATCGCGTTTGGCTCGACCGCCCACCCGCTGATCATCGCGACACGTTTGTTCGTTAGGCGCTGGATCATGCGTGAGCGATTAACGCTGGGCGGGCAGATCAGCACTTTGCCTTCTACCGCATCGGCCTCGTAGCGATCGTACTCGCAGAACGACTGACCAAACTGCTCGTAAATTCGCGTCATACGGTAGACTGAACCGTGCAGCATTGGGCGCAGATTTGCTTCGGCAAGCGAGCAGAGAATCTCCTGCGCTTTGCCTAACGAATACCCAAGCAGAACTGGCACCGCCCCGTCCGCCAGCGCCTCGTGGCAAAAAGCGACGATTTGTTGCACGACCAGGTCAGTCGGCGGGAGACGATAACGGGGCAGGCCATAAGTCGTTTCCATGATAAGAGTGTCGGCCCGTCTCCACTGCGCCGCTTCGGCGGAGCGACCCGGCCGAAGTTTGAAGTCGCCAGTGTAGAGAAGCGTGCCGGCTCTTGTTTCGAGAAAAAATTGCGCAGAACCGAAGATATGGCCCGCAGGCAAGAGGGTGACCCGGAGTCCATCCACCGTCGTGGGAACTCCGAAATCGAGAACATGTTCTTTGCGTTCGCCCGGCAATCGGGCACGCATCAGCCGTGAAGTCCGCTCCGAAACGATGATCTCGCCGTGGGGTGCGATATGATCGCTGTGCGCATGCGAAACAAAGGCGAAGGGTTTGGAATCCAAGGGATCGAGCCAGACGTTTCCTTCCGGCAAAAATACCCCGCGCTCGTACTGCACTCGGATCACGTCCGGAAGCTAGCGAGAATCTGGAAAGCGTGCGAACAACGCTGCCCAGCCGAAGTAACCCCGCTCATTGACACTGTGCCGCTCCTCTCGTTTCATGCTCGCGTCGTGAGAATCTCGCTGGCGCTTCTTTGCCTTTTCCTGGCCAGTTGCGCGGCGCCTTCGCCCAAGCCCTATCAAGTAGAGAAGCCGCGGCCGCTACCAATAGCGCTCGACAAAAATTTCGAGTTTCGCAAAACGAAGGAATACTTCCTCGATCCAATGCCGCCGCGGATCACCGCGCAGACGGATGCATCCGTCAGCTTCGAAAGATATTACCGCGCTTACGGCGCAATCACGGCTCTGGATCAACATCAGTTATTTGGGACGTATTTTGATTTCTTTTGGGTGGCGCGTCGCAATGCGGACGTACGAATCCGGCTTGAATATCGGCAGGAAAAACTGCACATCTTTGTGCAAGCGCGCGAAGCGTTTTATCCACACGCACGCGGGCATCATCGCACTGAGTTTGCCGTCATCGGCGACGACTACTTCGACGATGGTCGCGTCATTGCGTGGCGCGCCCTGCTCATCGTAAATGGCAGAATAGTTGCAACAACTCGATCTTATCTGTGGGAGTGAGGCGGTCTGTCGTCTTTCGTGCTAGCTTCTATTTCGCAAGGCGGGGTTGCGCGATTTCACACGTCGTGTCGCTTATTGAAATGAGAATACACCCGGCAGGTAACTTTTGAGGATGCGACCGACCGCTTCGCCGGATTGACAGTCCTCACCGAAATTTTATCTTTAGTTAGTCGTGCACTCCTCTATTCAAGTAGGCGTCAACGGCCCGGTTGTCTGGGTACGAGTGGCGGGCCGGGGCAGCTTTTTGGAAAGCGGCACCCTTAAGGAGTTCGGCCGCGAGATGGTGAACAGAGGTTATCGCGAGTTTATCTTTGACCTCGAGGAGTGCGCGATGATGGATTCTACTTTCATGGGAACGATGGCCGGCATGGCGTTGCGCCTCCGCGAGCTGGGCCAAGGCCACCTGCGCGTGATCCATTGCGGCGAACGCAGTCGCGAATTGCTCTCGGGTCTCGGACTCGATCAGATCTTCGAAATTCAGTCGAATGGCGCGTCCGCACCGCATTGTGAGGCGCTCGATAAAACGGAACACGATGGCAAAGAAGCGAAGCGCGAGCAGACGAGCACAATGCTCGAAGCCCACGAAGCGCTCTGCGAGGCGCGTCCGGAGAATGTTACCCGCTTCAAGGACGTTCTCGAATATCTGAAGCAAGATCTCAGTCAAGAGAGCCCAGCGAAGTAGTTCGGCTTCGGCTCCAATGCGATTCTTTCTTTTCGGGCTGCTTGTCGTCTCGTTGCTCGGCTGGCTGTTGACTTATCAGCGGCAGCGCTGGCGCATCCGGGGTCTTGAACGTTCGAATGAAGCCATTCAAGTCGAGGAGAGTCTCGTCTTCGATTTCCTACATGGTTTGGGCGAAGCGTTTCGCGATGTCATTCGGCCGCACGATCTGCACCGTCTTATTGTCGAAAGCTCGGTCCGCATTCTCGATGCTCATGGCGGTGCGCTTTATCTTGTTGATCGCACCGGCACAAAACTCGCACCCACGTTTCTCTCCAAGGGTTGTCCGCCGCTGGTCGATGTGCCCGACGCCATTTTACAACAAGCCGCGACCATGCCGACCGCCCTTGAGAGTTATCTCCGCTCGCATCCGATTGATGCTGACGAAGGACTCGTGGGGCGCGTCTGGAAGAAGGGCGAGCCGGTCTTGCTGGCGGATCTGGCCGATGCGCCGGAGCTGTCGAAATTGCGCGACACCGCCTTGGGCACCGCATCCGTCATGGTCGCACCCCTGCTTTACGGCCGACAAAATCTCGGTGTGCTCGCGGTTGCGAACGGGCCGATGAGCCCACCTTTTTCTCCGAGCGAATTCATCGTTTTCAAATCGATCTCCGAACAATCGGCCTTCGCGCTTTACAACGCCATCATCTATTCGGAGGCGAACGAAAAGAAACGGCTCGACCACGACCTCCAGATCGCACGCGACATCCAGCGGATCCTTTTGCCCTCCAAACCGCCGCAGATCGACGGCTTCGATATCGCGGGGGTGAATTTTCCGGCGCGTCAGGTGAGTGGTGACTACTTCGATTACATTAAAGTCGACGATGATCGGCTCGGCGTGGTCATCGCCGATGTCTCCGGCAAAGGTGTGCCGGCTTCCTTAATCATGGCAATCTGTCGCAGCGTTCTCCGCGCTGAGGCGCGGCTTGCGCGGTCGCCGGCGGAGGTCTTGCGAAAGGTCAATCGGCAGCTATATCCCGATATCAAGGAGGACATGTTCATCAGCATGGCCTACCTCATTCTCGACTACAAAAACAACCAGGCGACACTTTCGCGCGGCGGTCACGATGCCCCGCTCCTGTATCGCGCCGCGACTGGCCAGGTCGAAGTGTTGAAGCCGCCCGGCATGGCGCTGGGAATTGACAGTGGAGACGTGTTCGATAGGATAACCGGCGATCTCTCCGTGCCTCTCGAACGCGACGATTGCCTGGTGCTTTACACCGACGGAGTGACCGAAGCGCTCGATCCCGATGGTGAAGAGTTCGGACCGGAACGGATGACCCAAACCCTTCGGGCAAGCGCAAAAGAGGGTGCGCAGGGGATCATTAACCGCCTCACCGCCGATGTCCGCAACTTCGCTAACGGACATCCCCAACATGACGACATCACTTTGATTGTAGTGCGAAAAACATGAAGCAACCGAAATCTGAACGCCGCCATATTCCGATCAGCGACGAACCTCGGCCTAACGAATCTCGGAAGCTGGAAAAAGATTCTGCGCCTCACGACCCGGCGGCTTCGGCGAACGATCCCGCTCCCGTGACGAGCGAGCCGACGGGCGATGACCAAGAGAGTGAAGATCCAATGGCCGGTTTGCAGGCCGATCTCGATCGCTTCCGTGATCTCGCCCTGCGAAGTCAGGCCGATTTTGAAAATTTCAAAAAACGCGCCGCGCGCGAAAAGGAGGAAGCCATCAAATACGCCAACAGTTCACTCCTCGAGCGGTTGGTGGCGATTATCGATAATTTTGAACTCGGCCTCGCCGCAGCAAAAAGCGAGGACGAAAACTCTCCTATCTATTCCGGGATGGGCATGGTTTTGAAACAACTTGTCGATTTTCTGGGCGACAACGGCCTGCAACCGATCGACGCCAAAGGACAGAAGTTCGATCCTAATTTGCACGAAGCGATTGCGCACGAGCCTAACGAAACTGTTCCGGAAGGTCATGTCGTTAGGCAAATGCGCCGCGGGTATAAATTAAAGGACCGCCTCCTCCGTCCTTCCACCGTCGTTGTATCCAGCGGGCCTAACGAATAGCTTCTCTGCGCGATCTCGCGGATTTTTCGGATGAAAGAATCTGATATTTTCCATTCGTTTTCGCCGCTTAAACCACGATCTCTTTTTCGATGACAGGTAAACGCGATTACTACGAAATTTTGAGCGTCGAGCGAACCGCCTCCCGCGAGGAGATCAAGCGCGCTTATCGCAAGCTCGCGGTCAAATATCATCCCGATAAGAATCCCGATGACCCGCACGCTGAGGAAAAGTTCAAAGAGCTCGGCGAAGCCTACGATGTCCTGGCCGATGAGGATAAGCGCACGGCCTACGATCGATATGGACATGCAGCTTTCGCGCAAGGCAGCGGACGTGGCGGTTTTCACGATCCGTTCGATGTCTTCCGCGAAGTTTTTGGCACCGGCGGAGGCGGTGGAATTTTCGAGACGTTTTTTGGCGGCGGCGCCCAGGCCGACGGCAGTCAGCGCGGGAGCGATCTGCGTTACGACATGCAGATCACGCTCGAAGAGGCCGCCTTCGGCGTGGAAAAAGAAATCGAAGTGCGCAAGCTCGACACCTGCGCGAAATGTCAGGGCAGCGGCGCTGCGCCCGGCTCGCGCTCCGTCACTTGTCCGACATGTCGCGGCCGCGGTCAGGTCGTTAGTTCGCGTGGATTTTTCCAAGTCTCGCAAACTTGCCCGCAATGCCGCGGTCTCGGCGAAGTGATCGATCGTCCGTGCGATGTTTGCAGTGGCGAAGGCCGGTCGGAAAAAACAAGCCGTATCAAGATTAAAGTGCCAGCCGGTATAGCGCACGGTTCGCGCCTGCGCTCGAGCCGCAACGGTGAAGCGGGCATCCGCGGAGGCGCACAGGGCGATCTTTATATCGTCGTGCATGTAAAAGAACACCCGATTTTTCAGCGCGAGGACGATAACCTGTTTTGCGAAGTCCCGATCTCATTCGCAACCGCGGCACTAGGAGGTGAAGTGGATGTTCCGACTTTGGAGGGCAAGGCGAGCCTTCGGGTGCCGGCAGGGACGCAGGGCGGCCAAAGCTTTCGCCTGCGCGGCAAAGGTGTAGCGCATGTCAACAGTCACGAACGCGGGGATCTCTTCGCGCGTCTGCTCGTAGAAGTGCCAACACACCTCAACGGCGAACAGCGCCTGAAGCTGGAAGAATTCGCCGCCCTCTGCGGTGAAGACAATGCGCCGCTGCATCGAAGTTTCTTCGAGCGCGCGAAAGAATTCTTTCGCTAGGGTTGTTCAGCTTTTTTGGTTTCCGAAACTGGCGACTGGAGCATTTTCCCCACAAAAAACTGTGCACAGATTTTATCTCTCGCCGAACGATTGGCCAGCCGCCAAGCTTACTGGATCAGAGTTACACCACGCGCGCGATGTCCTGCGGCTGACAGCGGGCGAGCGATTGGTAGTATTCGACGGTCGCGGCCGCGAAGCCACGGCCGAAATCAGCGCGCTCGACGGTGCAACAGTCCGGTTGCGCATCCTGCAGGAAACACTGACGCCAAAGTTGCGTGCTCGGCTCAGCCTTGCTCAGGCCATCCCAAAAGCGAAAAACATGGATCTGATCGTGCAGAAAGCGGTCGAGATCGGCGCGGCAGAAATTTTCCCGCTTCTCTCCGCGCGAAGCGTAGTTCGCCTCGACGCAGACAGTGCAATGCAAAAACAAGCCAAGTGGCAAACCATCGCGATCGAAGCGGCGAAGCAGTGCGGCCAAAACTGGCTCCCGCAAGTGTACCTCCCGCGCTCACCGGAGGATTTTTTCTGCCAGCTTGAAACCAGTTTCGAGTTGCGGCTCATCGGCTCGCTCCAACCGGGTGCGATGCATTTAAAAAAAGTGCTGGCCGACTACGCACAGACTCACAATGGCGCCAGGCCGGCCAGCGCGCTCATGGTTATCGGGCCGGAGGGAGACTTCACGCCAGCGGAGATCGCGTTTGCGCGCTCGCACGGCTGTACACCGCTCACTTTAGGACCAATCATTCTGCGGGTGGAAACTGCAGCCCTCTATTGCCTGAGTATTCTTTCCTACGAATTGCTCGGCTGTCGTTAAGCCCTGCGCGGAGCCGTGTTCGTTAATCTCGGCGATTCTCTAGGAACTGCGCCGACGCACCCGAATACCTTTACAGCCTCTGAGTTTTGCAAACAAGGGACACGCAACTAACTCACTGGCTAATAAAGAACGCCCGAGTTTCCCCCGGGCGTTCTTCTTAAGAATCAAGTGTGTGTGAGCTAGTGTCCACGGCGGCGATCGTCGCGACGGCCACCACCACCACCGCCGTACCCACCACCACCGTAACCGCCTCCGCCATATCCACCACCACCACCACCACCATATCCGCGACCTCCGCCGCCTCCGGGTGCGCGTGGTTCGCGCGGGCGCGCCTCGTTCACGGTAAGCGGCCGGCCTTCGACGGTCTTACCGTTTAGCTCAGTGATCGCTTTCTGCGCGTCAGCTTCATTGCCCATAGTGACGAAGGCAAAGCCGCGCGATTTGCCGGTAAATTTGTCCTGCATGAGCATGACTTCGTTGACTTGTCCGACCTGGGCGAAAAGGTCCTGAAGATCGGTCTCGGTGGTATTAAAGGAAAGATTTCCTACGTAGAGTTTAGTTCCCATTTGATTGATGACTGATGGAAATGCAGCTCGGTCTTTGTTTCCGCCAAGCGGATTTCAAATCGTCGCTGAACAAACTCAACTGACAATCCACCAAGGGCCGTGGTCGCTATTTCTGGCGGTATGTAAGTGAGGTCGCAAATCAAAGCAAGCAGAATAAAGAAGCGGTCATGAGACAGTTTTCTCGAATGGAAAAGACTAATGCTCCCAACCGTTTCGGCATCACTTCGATCTCATGACCGCCTTGTCCCGAACAAACATGGCATCGCCGGGAATCCGTGGCTAACATTGGCGGCATGGCTGGGGAAGACTTAAGGAAATCGCGCCGCGTGGCTGTGGTGGCAGCTGGGATCGTCAGCCCCCTCGGTCGGGGCCTGGCAATGACTTCGGAGGCGCTGCGCGCAGGGCGCGATTGCGTGACGCCAATGCAACGTTTTCCGGTCGACCAATGCCGGTGCACGACCGCGGGACAGGTGGATGATCGCCTGCTAGCAGATGTCTTGCCTAACGATTCTCGGGCGTGCAGGTTGCATCGTGCCTCGCACATGACGATTGCCGTTCTCACCGATCTGCTGGAGCAGGCGCCAGGATTTGGTCCCCAGCTTACGGTTGTTGGGACGACGAGCGGCGGGATGAGTTTCGGCGAACAATACTATCGCGCTCTTCAACGGCGCGGCACGTCCGCGGTGCAGGCTCCGCGTTGGATCGCCAATTATCCGCCGCAAAAAGCAGCGCTGGATGCCCTGGCAGCTCTTGGCCTAACAAGTCCTTGCCAGGTAATCGCCAACGCCTGCGCTTCCGGGACAAACGCGATCGGGCATGCTTTTGAATGCATTCGTTCCGGTCGGTACGATCGGGTGCTGACCGGCGGCTACGATGCGCTCTCGGAGCTGGTTTTCGTCGGGTTCGACTCGTTGCAGGCAGCGACCCCAGAGAAATGCCGGCCGTTCGATGCCGCCCGCACTGGCCTTGTCCTCGGAGAAGGAGCGGCGTTGCTCGCGCTCGAAAATCTGGCGCAGGCGGAGGCGCGCGGAGCGGAGATTTTGGCCGAGATCAGTGGCTACGGCATCTCGACCGATAATCATCATCTCACGCAACCGAATCCTTCCGGGGTTGGACCGCGAAAGGCAATGGAACGCGCGCTCCGAAGTGCGGATCTGGAGCCGGACACCATCGGTTATATAAACGCGCACGGAACGGCGACTCCATTCAATGATGCTGTGGAAGGCAAGGCAATCACGGAGCTCCTTGGAAATGTCCCGGTGAGCTCCACGAAGAGCATGATGGGCCATTCGTTAGGCGCAGCCGGCTCGATCGAAGCCGTTTTTACCATAATTGCGCTGCGGGAAGGATTTCTCCCGCCCAACATTAACTTCCGCGTGTCCGATCCGGCGTTTAATCTCGATGTTGTGGCGAACGAAGCTCGCCCAGCCTCGGCACGCGTAGCCCTTTCCAATTCGTTCGGCTTCGGAGGAACAAACGCTTCCATCGTCATCCAGGCACACGCGAGATGAGCTTACGCCTGGCCGGCTTGGGATGGGTCACGCCGCTCGGGAGTGGGCTGGATAAAGTATGGGGGCAGCTGCGCGCCGGCGCAGAGGCAGAGCCCGCGATGCTTGAGAGTTCGTTAGGCAAGAAAAGTTGTCTCGCTTTCAATGTGCCGCCGGCCGCGTTGGCTGATGCGGCGCAGCTTCCACGTTTACGGCGGTCGAGCGCGATTTCGCGCTTTGCAGTGGTGGCGGGATTGCATGCGTTGAGTGACGCCGATCTGAGCCTGGATGAATCGAGTGCGGCGCGAACGGCGCTGGTGTTTGCGATCTCGAATGGCGGCGTCGTTTACACGAAACGATTCTATCACGAGATCGTGCAGGAAGGCGCCGCCGCAGCGAGTCCGCTGCTTTTCCCCGAGACCGTCTTCAACGCGCCGGCCAGTCATCTCGCCGCCGTCCTCGGAATTACGGGGGCGAGCTATACCCTGGTGGGCGATGGCGCTGTTGCCATGCTGGCTCTGCAGATGGCAGAGGACCTGATGGCGAACCCAGAGCTGGACCGGTGTCTCGTGGTGGGAGCGGAAGAGGCCGATTGGTTACTCTGCGACGCGTATCGCAAATGGCGGCTCCTACGGGCTGCTCCACCGATCGAGCCTTTCGCGCCGCAACCGCGCGGGATGATCCTAAGCGAGGGAGCGGGCGCAGTCGTGCTGGCCCGAGAAGGAGAGTTAGTTTTGGAAAAGGTTCATCCTGGGGGGAGTTTCGCGCGGCAAAATAAACTTGTTAGGCAACTGGAGGCAATTTGCGAACAACTGCGTCGCGAAGGTGAAATGGACCTGATGATAGCAAGTGCCAATGGGACATTTGTGGACGCCGCCGAGATGACGGCGGCGAAAAAATATTTTTCTGGCGCCGCGATTTACACGCCGAAGCCTGCGCTGGGCGAAGGGGTGGCGGCGGGGGCAATGTGGCAGCTCGTTTGCGCGGCATTGGCCCTGCGGAAACAGGAGCTGCCGCCTCTCCTGCATGCGCCGGAATCCTGCCTGTCGATTGCACGCGGCCACCGCCAAAAGCCGTGGCAACGTGCGATTGTGACTGCCTGCGGTCTCAATCAACAGGTAGCCGGTTGTGTTCTGCGGACGTAAAAGGCGAATTCGGGTCGAAGCAAACGGAAACGGGCATGGCGAACTTTCGATCAAGAGCTGACGGCTGTGTTGAACTCGGTCAGGGATCACTACCTGAAATGGTCAAGCTCATCCGACCCTTTGCGAGCCCGCGCTCAGCCTTAAATTCTGCCGGCAATTGCGTTACCTCTCTCCGGTTTCCCTTTGCAACCAATTCGCCGCGCCGTTACTTTCGCCGTCCGCGCATGCGCACGACGACGGTCTTTTTTTTTCTCTTCGTAGCCGCGATTATTAGCTGCACGGCCGCGGAAGAACTGCAAGGACCTGGCGCCTTGCCGATCGAGATCAACGCCACCGGCCCTACGACTTACGAGAACGGCATTGCTACCGCACGGGATAACGTCGCGATTCATTTTGGGGACACCGACATTTACTCGGACTATGCCAAATATGACACCGCGAAGCACACCGTTTACCTGCGCGGCAACGTACGCATTTATCGCGGAATCACTTTCTATACCGCTGAAGAAGCCACCTACAACGTCGATACAAAGGCCATCACCGCCAATACCATGCGCACCGGCCATTACCCATATCTCATGTCGGGACAGACCGTGACCAGCTCGTCCGACGAAGAATATACCGTCCAACATGGCAGCTTTACGACACATGATTCTTCTCAGCCAGATTTCCATTTCAACGCGCAAAGCACGCGCATTTATCCCGATGATCGAGTCATCTTTCGCAACGTCACCTTTTACATTGGGCAGGTGCCGGTCTTTTGGTGGCCTTATCTTTACCAGTCTCTTGATCGCGCCTTCAGCTATCTCATTGCCCCGGCCTATCTTAGCTCGTGGGGACCCTCACTCCTGGGCCAAATCACTTTCCCGATAGGCGAGCATACGACCGCTACCTTGAAATTGGATTATCGCAGTCGGCGCGGCCCCGCGATTGGCTTCGATGCGGTAATTCACTACGGACATGACGACGACAGCGTGGCCAGGATCAACACTTATTACATCCAGGACCAAAACCCCGATCTGAATCGGACTTCCCTACCACGCGAGGGTACACCTACCAGCCGTTATCGACTCACGCTACAAGATCGCACTCAGATTACGGATACGATTGAGGCGACAGCGGACATCACCAAGCTGAGCGATGCCTTTGTCATGCAAGATTTCTTTCCGACCGAGTTTCAAATCAATCCCGAGCCGGACAATGTCGTTGCCCTAACGAAAACAAGTCCGTTTTACACCGCGACCCTGGATACACGATTCGCGCTTAACACCTTTTTCGAAACCACCGAACGCCTGCCGGAAATAGCGCTCGACATCAAGCGCCACGGTCTCTTTGGCGGCCCAATCTTCTACGAAGGCGAAACTAGCTTTGCTGATTTGCGGCGAAACTTTCCCGCCTTCTCACCCTTTCAGGATTATGATGCGTTGCGTCTCGATTCCTTTCATCAGTTTTCATATCCTAACACCTACTTCGGTTTCCTTTCTGTCGTGCCCAGGGTAGGAGTGCGAGAGACTTACTATAGCCGCTCAGAGGATCTTACCGGTTCCACCTTTGTTCCGAACCCTAACCCGCTGGCGCCGGAGTTTCCTCTTCCCGATCCGTCGACTGATCCATTATTAGGACCGCCGCTCAACTATGGTCATGATGTCCTCCGCACCATCTTTAATGCCGGCGTTGAAGCCTCGTTCAAGCTTTCCCGCACCTGGGATGATGTACAGTCGCGCTTCCTCGGGCTCGATGGTCTGCGTCACATTATTCAACCTTATGTCAACTATTCTTGGGTTTCCTCGCCAACGATCGACCCGGCCACGATCTTACAATTCGATCGCGCGCAGCCTACGACAAAGCTTAATCCAATTGATTTCCCGGAATTCACCTCCATCGACGCGATTGATAACTGGTCGATCGCGCGCATCGGCGTCCGTAACCGTCTCCAAACGCGGCGTGACGATCTCACAGTCAGCTGGCTTGAGCTTGAAACCTACTTCGATGTTAACTTCGACAATCCGTTTGATAAGACGCCTTACTCCAATGTCTTTAACAAGCTCACCTTCACTCCGGTGCCTTGGGCGACTCTCGCGATCGATTCGCAGCTTCCGCTCTTCGATAAAGGCTTCACCGAGGTTAACACCAGCATTAATTTCAAACCCACAGCGAGTACCGGGATCGGGTTCAGTCATCGTTACCTGCAGGGCAATCCGTTCTTCGTTGACAGCAGTCTCTACACCGTAAGTGGCTACTATCGCATCGACGACAACTGGGGCGTAAGTATCACCGAACAGTACGAAGCAGAGACAAAGCTGCTTGAATACCAGCGTTACGCGATCTATCGGGACCTAACGAGCTGGGTGGCGTCGTTAGGCGCGATCGTGCGCGACAATAATGGAGTGAAGGAATACGGTGTTCTGCTTAGCTTTACTTTGAAAGCCTTCCCGAGTTTCGGGCTCAATGCCAACTTTGACCCGGCTGGCACCAATCAAGGGCAGTAGACCAGGGCGCAAAGCTGAAAAAGCAGAATCCTTTAAAACTTCATGGACCTCTCAATTATCGGCTCCGGTTACGTCGGGCTCGTGACCGGCGCCTGTTTCGCTGACGTCGGGCATAACATCGTTTGTGTCGACAACGACGAAGGCAAAATCGAATCGCTCCGGCACGGCAAAGTGCCGATTTACGAGCCGGGGCTGGAAGAGATCGTGCACCGCAACGTCTCCGCGCAACGCCTGCGTTTCACGAGCAGCATCAAAGAAGGTGTCGATCACGGTCAGGTAATTTTCATCGCCGTGCCCACGCCGCAGGAGCCAGACGGCAGCGTCGACCTCAGCTTTATTGAGAGAGTCGCCCGCGAGATTGCCGGCGTCCTTACCGACTATCGCGTCATCGTGGACAAGAGCACCGTGCCGGTAAAGACGGGCGAGAAAGTCTCGGAATCAATCAAACGCTACAACAAACATGGCGCCGAGTTTGATGTCGTGAGCAATCCGGAATTTTTACGCGAAGGCTGCGCCGTTGCGGATTTGATGAAGCCGGACCGGATTGTGATCGGCGCCTCAAGCGAGCGCGCGATCGCTTTGATGACAAAGGTTTACGAACCGTTCATGGCCCCGGTTCTGGTGACCGACATCAACAGCGCAGAGCTAATTAAACATGCCGCCAATTCCTTTCTTGCACTCAAGATTTCCTACATCAACGCTGTGTCCGCGATTTGCGAAGCGAGCGGCGCAGACGTGGAAAAAGTGGCCGACGGTATCGGAATGGATCGGCGAATCGGGCGCAATTTTCTCAACGCCGGAATTGGCTACGGCGGCTCCTGTTTTCCAAAAGACATTGCCGCTTTCATCACCATCAGTGAGCAGCTCGGCGTGCCTTTCAACCTGCTGAAGGAAGTGCAGCGCATCAATGCCTCGCAGAAGGATCGTTTTCTCAGGATGGTGCGCGAAGCACTTTGGGTTTTGCGCGACAAAAAGATCGCCGTTTGGGGATTGACCTTTAAGCCAAACACCGACGATATCCGGTCATCCGTCGCCATCGAGTTGGTCAGCGAGATGCTGCGCGAAGGCGCACACGTTTCCGCCTACGATCCCAAAGGAATGGAAAAAGCGCGTCAGGTAAAAGCAATTGCCGAAGCTCACCTAACGAACACTGCACTCGAAGCGGTCGAGGAGGCGGAAGCGCTCGTGATCGCGACGGAATGGGACGAATTCCGTAACGTCAATCTCGCGCAAGTGCGCGACAAAATGCATACGCCGCTCGTTTTCGACGGGCGCAACCTCTTCGACCCGGAAACGATGAGCAAACTCGGTTTCCATTACACCTCGATCGGCCGGCCGCGGCACAAACCTGCCTAGCGACATCAAGTGCGCGCTTTCGAGTCCTGGCTCGTTTCCAGGTGCCGCACTTCGTTGGGCCAACTGTCGTTTGGAGCGCGCCTCTTATGAACTCGGCGCGCTCGCTTGCTCTTGAAGCTCTCGTTCGCTGGCGAAAAGGCCGCGAATTTGCCAATTCTATCGCCAGTGATCTCATGGCAGGCAGTTCGTTAGGCGTGACCGATCGCGCTTTTACCCTTGAAATTTTTTATGGAGTCCTGCGGAACCTGACCTTGCTCGATTTCTGGATCGATCGCCTCCGTTCCGATCCACTCGAAGCCGCTGCGCGCGATCTTCTGCGGCTCGGCCTTTATCAAATTATGGTGCTCAAGGTCGCACCGCACGCCGCGGTCTTTGAAACGGTCGAACTGGCTCCGGCGCGGACCCGCAGGTTAATCAATGCTGTTCTTCGCCGCGCGCTCCGCGAAAAGGTTAGCCTAACGAACCTGGCGAAAACCCAATCGATCGCGGTGCGATATTCGCAACCGGCGTTTCTCATCGAGAGATGGGCACGACCGTTTGGAGACGAAGCGACGCTGGATTTCTGCCGCTGGAACAATCAGCCCGCCCTGGTTTATGCGAGGGTGAATCGGCTCAAACTGACCACGGAAGAGTTTCTGCAACTTTATCCTGAAAGCTCCCTTCTTCCCGACAGCACGAACTTTGTCGCCCTTTCTTATCCCGTCGCCGCTGCGCAAAGTGGCGACTCTTATATCCAGGATCCCAGCACCGCTATCGCCTGCGAACTGCTGGCGCCGCACCCCGGGGAAAGAGTCCTCGACGCGTGTGCGGCACCGGGCGGCAAGTCGGCTTATCTGGCCGAAATGATGACTAACGAAGGGATTCTGATCGCGGTCGATCGCGAAGAATCGCGCCTGCAGCGGCTGCGAGAAAATTTCGTTAGGCTGGGAGTTAAGAATGCGCGCATCGTGGCTTGCGACTGGACGAACGATCTTTCGGTTCGTGCGGCCGGTTTGGCAGAGGGATCATTCGACAAAATCCTGCTCGACGCGCCCTGCACCAACACCGGCGTGATGCGCCGCCGCGTCGACCTGCGCTGGCGTCTGCGACCGGACGATTTTGCGCGCATGGCGCAGGAGCAGCTGACCATCCTGCGCGCGGTCGCGCCGCTACTAAAGCCCGGCGGATCATTAGTCTACAGCACCTGCAGCGTTGAGCGGGAGGAAAATGACGAAGTCGTACGGTCCTTTCTCGCCCAACGTTCAGAGTTTTGCCTCACGACCCGCAAAGAAAGTCTGCCATTTCGCGATCATTTCGATGGAGCGTTTGCCGCGCAGTTGCTCCATAGAGGCGAAGGTTTGCATCATTGATCTGCAATGGAATGATAAACGTCTATGCAAGACGCCCGTTTCGGTAAGCTCGCCACTCTCCTGGTCGAATACTCCACGAGCCTGAAACGCGATGAAAGAGTCCTGATCGAATCATTCGACGCACCGGAAGAAATGACCATTGCGCTCATTCGCGCCACACGAAAAGCGAAGGCCATACCGTTCGTCCAAATCCACCGAGCGCAGGTCAGCCGCGAACTGGCGATGGAAGCGAGCGACAAACAGCTCGATCTCGCAGCTGCGCACGAGATGGCGCGCATGAAAAAAATGGACGCCTACATCGCCCTCCGTGGGAGCAACAACATCAGCGAGCTGGCCGACGTCCCGATTGATAAGATGAAGCTGGTGGCGAAAAAGATGCGGGCTTTGCAGGATCAGCGCGTCCAGAAAACGAAATGGGTCGTGCTGCGCTGGCCGACACCCGCGATGGCGCAGCTCGCAAACATGAGCACCGAAGCCTTCGAGAATTTTTTCTTTAAAGTCTGCACCCTCGACTACCGCAAGCTTGTGCCTGGAATGAAGGCGCTCAAAACGCTCATGGAAAAAACTGACAAGGTGCAGATCAAGGGTCCGGGGACTGATCTGCGTTTCAGCATCAAAGGAATTCCCGCAATTATTTGTGGTGGGGACCGCAACATTCCGGATGGGGAAGTGTTCAGTTGTCCGGTGAGAAATTCCGTTCAAGGGCACGTGACATTTAACGCGCCGACGGTTTATCAGAGCACGGCTTTCGATAACATCCGCCTCGATTTCCGCGATGGAAAAATTGTCGAGGCGACGAGCAACAACCCAAAGAAGCTAAATACGGTGCTCGACTCAGATGCAGGGGCGCGCTACGTCGGCGAGTTTTCGTTAGGTTGTAATCCCTACATTATGCATCCGATGCGCGATATTCTTTTTGACGAGAAGATTGCCGGATCGTTCCACTTCACGCCGGGCCAGGCTTATCAGGAAGCCGATAATGGCAATCGCAGTCAGGTGCACTGGGACATGGTGAACATTCAGCGCCAGGATTACGGCGGGGGAGAGATTTATTTCGACGGCAGTCTCGTTAGGCGGGACGGAGAGTTTTTGCCCAAACAACTACGTTCGCTTAACTGGAAGCACTTTCGTTAGGCCCGACATGGTTGGGCCGCTGGCACGGCTTCCACTCAAAACACCACCGCCTCGGCAAGGAAGGGCGCGACGGCGCCGCGATCGTTAGGCGCGGAGACCGCCGCTGGGCGCGACCTGAATCAAATCCAGCTCGTTGCTGCCGCCGAGCTGGACGTTTTCAATCTCGAAGACCGGAGCACTGTCGATCGAGCTCGGTCCCGAACCAGGCAGTTGCATGAAAACTTTCTTCGAGGTCGAGTTAAGGACGATGGTGGCGATCTCGAAGAGCGGCGTAAACTCGATTGCCGCGATTTGAAATTCCGCTGTGAGATGGACCGAAGCCTGTTCCTGATGGGTCGGAGTCAACTGGACGGGCGCTGCGCCCTGACTAACCAGTTCGAGGCCGGTAATCGAAAAAGAGGGCGACGTGAGCACGGCCGGCTTTTGCTGGATTGACGGAAGCAGACGAACCGTACCAATCGCGCCATTTGTGAGCTCAATCTTCGCCACCTCGAAAGTGACCTGCAGATTCATTGGCGGTTGCGGGTCCTGCGAAGGCGCCAGGCGCATTGAGACAACGCGCGAGATTGGCTTGAGCTGGAGACCGCTCATTTTGAAGGTGGGCGTGAGCTGCATGGACGCGATCTCAAGTGAGAAGGTAAGTTGCACAGTGGTGCGCATTCCGCCCACGGGCTGTTGCACCGACACTGTCGGCGGAGCAGGACGCATGGCAGGAACGGACGCGGGAGTGATGGTGGTTTCAGGCATGATTACTGGTGTAGTTGACTGCAGACGGATGGATTCAGTGGAAATGATCTTAGAAGCAAACGATGGAGTTTCAATGGGAGAGTAGATGGGTCGTCGACCAGCAATCGGTGCGGCGACTTCCTCCTCAGGTTCAATCAGCTCGAGCGGCGATTCCGGCTCGGGTTGCGCCAGTTCGGAGATTACGGGTTCGGGAGCAAGCGCGGTCGTCAATTCCGGCACAGGCGCACCCTGACCGATCGGTTCCTCGACGGCGAAAACCGGTTCCTCTTCTTCTTCGACCGGAAACGGAAAGCCCGTCTTGATTTTGGGTTCTTTTGCGAACGGTTCCTCCGGTTCGGTCTTGGCTTCCTTCACCGCTTCATCTTCGGCTTTGGCAGCCTCTACCTTTAAAGGTTCGCTTATTGGAGTTTCAATTTTCGCGGCCTCAACCTTCACCGGCTCAACCTCGGCTGGTTGAACTTTTTCACCTTCTGCGTGAGTGGCTTCGACTTCCGCCAGCTTAGCCAATTCCGGCTCGACCTTTTCAGGTTCAAATTTTTTGGACTCCGGTTTTGTGAACGTTTGCGGGAGGTCAGATTCTTTGCGCGCGGCCGTCTCAACTTCCGCCGCGGCGGAATCACTCTTCTCGCCAGCGGCTTCCGTTTTCTCGAAACTCTTTGCGATCGGCGTTATAACGGCCGTTTCCGTCGCGGCGACCGCTGGCAATGAAACTTCTTCCTTGTCGCGCAAGGGGGCTTGCTCGACCTCCAATTTCTTTTCGGGCGGCTGCGGTAGCTTGGCCACAGCGGGCGCGGGTGTCACTGGTAAAGCGGGGGGAATAATTGTTCGATCCGATGGTGCGGGCTCGGAGGGTTTTTGCGATTCCGCTTCCGATTGTGTCGATTCGTTAGGCGAAACAGCCGGCCCGTTTGCAGCTGCAGCTAGGCCACGTGCCGTGGATGGCAGAACAGCCGCACGGACAGAAGGCTCGCTACCTTTCAGGTTGAGAGAGAGTTTTGGCGGGCCAGTTGACACGAGATCGCGCGAAGCGTTGTGCTGGCCGCGCGGCTGAGATGCCTCCTCGTCGCTAAGAGCAGGCCTCGTGACCTGGGTGCCGGGGGACTGATAGGCGGGAACTGCGGTAAGATTGCGACGGGCTTGTTGCACTACGAGCCAAACGAGAAGCAAGATGCCGGCCAACAGAACGCTGCCAGCCAACAAAGTACCAGGACGTAACATCCGATCGCCGATTTCGGCCCACGTAGACGAACCGCCTCGTGCCTTTGTTGGCGCGGCAGTGGCGGGACTTCGCTGAAAGGCAGTTTTCGGCAGAGTTTTCACTGGAGATTTGGCTGCGCCAACCTTGGAGGAAATTGATTCTTCGGGCGGAGCCTTGGCCGCCGCCACCACCGGGAAAGTCGTCGCGGCCGGCGAGGCCCCGGCCGGAGCGGGAGTGGAACTCACCGTAGCGGCAGGACTCTCTCCTGAACTCTGCGCTCCCGGCGCCGGCAATGATTCCGATTGGCCGAGTCGCATTGCAGGAGTTGGCCCGGCCGGCGAGGCATCGGCCTGCGCCAGAGTAACACTCGACGTTTCCTCGCCGGATTTTTTCAGCCAACCGAGGTCGTAAAGGGAGTCGGCAAAAACCAAGTTGAGCGGAGGCGAATAGATCTTGCGCGCAGAACTGACCCAATCGCTCCCTTCATCCTCATGGCCATGCTTAAATTCCCAGGCGGCATGCGCATAGTAAAGCGCCGGCGTGTCCCCGGTAAACTTGAACTGATCCATTAGCTGTTGGGCCTCGTTCTCTTTCCCGTCCAGGAGCAGAGTGAGAAAAATCTTGTATTTAATCAGTTGCGACGCCTGGTTTTTGTCGTCTCCGGGCGTCTCCCCAAAGAGCGCTTCGAACCGATCGCGCGCCTCGGCGTATTCGCCCTTCTTGAAAGGAATCTGCGCGAGGTTGTATTGCGCTTCGCGGAACTTCGGATCGGCGGTGAAAGCCTTACGCAGGACGACCTCGGCCTCGTCGAATTTGCCTTGCTCCATCAGGATTTCGCCGCGCAGGTTATCGTAGGGGGCTTCGTTAGGCACAGCCGCCTCCGCCAGATCGAGAGACTTTAGGGCACCGTCGAAATCGTGCTGTTCGAAAGCGCGCTCCGCTTTCTCGAAATTGGCCTTCGCGTCTGCCTTCAGGCGTTCAGCGCGCTCCGTTGCGGAAGTGATCTCAATCGCCGCGCGCGATTCACCGGGCGGCTTTTGCATCCAGCCGATTTCGTAAAAGGATTCGGCGTAAAGTTTATTTAAGGGCTCGGAGAAATGTTTCTTCGCCGCGCTCAGCCATTCGTTCGCTTCTTTCTGATTATCGTGCTGAAAAGCGAGCGCGGCGTTCGAGAAGTAAAGCGCCGGGCTGTCCTTCGCCGATTCGAACTTGTTCATGATCCAATCGACCGTGTTCTCTTTTCCCTGAAGGACAAAGGTGAGGAGGATTTTGTATTGAATGAGCTGTCCGGTTTCCGGCTGCAGATTTTGGTTCTCGCCCGCGACCAAAGCCTCAAAGCGGTTACGCGCCTCCTGCCAGTCTTTTTTCAGAAAGGGAATTTCGGCGAGGTTAAAGCTGGCGTTCCAAAATTTTGGTTCGATCGAAATCGCCTTGCGCAAAGCCGTCTCAGCTTTGTCATATTTTTTCTGGCGCATATAGACCACGCCCCGCAGGTTAAGCGATTCAGCCAGGTCCGGTTGACGTTTATCGACCGCATCGAGAGCCTTGAGTGCCTCGTCATAGTTTCCGCTGTCAAACGCGCGAAATGCTTTGTCGTACGTCGCTTCCAGCTCCGACTTCTCCGGGGTGGCGCCGAGCGCAACGAAAGGAGTCAGGAGCAGGAGGACGATACCCATGAACTTTCGAATCGTCATCACAGCGCGCATCAAACGGCGACTAATTAAGGATGACAAGTTTTAATTCTGCGCTCCAAGTCAGGGAACAGGATGCGGCGCGATTGTCGAGCTCGGTGAAGGCGCCGGGCTCGGTTCTCTCGCAGCTCGGTGACGGAACGGGGAAATCAAGACATGCACCACCGTCTCTCCAAACTGTTGCAGTGGTGGTTTTCGCGTTACTTCGGGAGTGGCGGCGGGCGTTGGGCTAGGAATGGGCGAGGTTTCCTTCAACGCACTTCTTTTCCGGCGCGGCTTCCTTTCCTCCTTAGACTTCGCAGTCGTTTTGTGATCATCGCTGACGCTAGATTGTTCTGATTCGCCTCGGCGTTTTCGTTCGCCTTTTTCGCGCACAACTTTTTTTATCGCGGGTGATTTTGCCGGAGTAGCGCCAGCATTGTCACCTGTCACAACTGTTGAAGATTTCTCAGGCGTTGAAGACGGCGCTGGTTGCGCGGCAGGCGATGGACTCACTTGGACGAAGGTGGCCGTCGGTGTTGGAGTGACTGTCGCGCCGTTGCCCAACCATCCAAGATCGCTTAAAGGCGCTGCGAAAATCCGATTCTCTTCCGGTGAAAAAAGATTTGCCGCATTTGCCACCCAATTCTTCCCCTGGCGCGGGTTCTGATGTTTGAAAGCCCACGCAGCCTGCGCGTAGTAGAGAGCCGGGGTTTCGTCTGTCATCGTGAATTGCTCGATTGCTTTTTGCGCCGCGCCATCGCGATCCTGGAGCAAAAGGGTGAGGTATATCTCATACTGAATCAGCTGCTCGCGCACATGCTGCCGGCCAGTTACGCCCGAGCCGGCACCTTGTAACTCTTCCAGTTGTTTGCGCGCCGCCTCGTAATCGCCTTTCCTCAATGGAATCTGCGCCAGATTGAATCGCGCTTCCTCCAACTGCGGATCGGCCGTCAGCGCATTTCGAAAAAAGGACTCAGCTTTGTCCAGCTTTCCCTGCGCGAGGGAAATTTCGCCACGCAAATTGTAGGTTGCGGCCTGATTCGGCGCGACCGCATCCACCTGGTCGAGTAACTGCAACGCCTCGTCGTAACCGCCCTCTCGATAGGCTTGTTCGGCCTCCTTAAGGTGGCCTTGCGCGGCCGCGACGCGATCAGCTTCCGACATCGCCTCCAACGCCACCGGCACGGAACCTTGCGGTTTATTCATCCAGCCAATCTCGTAGAACGACTCGAGAAAAAGCTTTGTCTGCAGTGGCGGAAAAGCCTTCTCCGCGGCGCGCAAATTGACCCGCGCCTCGGTTATATCCTGTTGCTGAAACGCTAACGCCGCCCGCGCACAATAATAAGCCGGACTGGCAGAGGAAGCCTTGAGGCGCTGGAGCAGTTCGTTAGTCTGTCTCTCCTTGTGTTGTAGCAGCCAGGTAAGAAAGATTTTGAATTCAATCAGATCAGCCGTGGCGACATTCCTTTGCTTGTTAGGTACTTTTGCCAGCGTTTCGAAACGATCGCGGGCTTCTGACCAGTTCTTTTGCAGGAATGGAACTTCGGCCAGGTTGAATCGGACTTCCCAAAGATCAGGATCGAGCTCTTTCGCTTTTTGCAGCGCCTTTTCCGCCAGACCCAACTCCCCCATTCGCATCAAAGCGACCCCGCGCAGATTTTTTGCTACCGCCACCTCAGGCTGCCGGGCGTCGATCGCATCCAGTTTTTTCAGCGCCTCGCCGTAATTTCCGGCATTCACTTCCTGCGACGCCGCGGTATACATGGCCTCAATTTCCGCCTGCGTTGGGGCAACCACGTTCTCACCTGACGAAATGCCTAACGAACCGAAAAAGAGCAGCAGGATGATCGCACGTCGTCCCATTTTCATTCTATCGATTTTGTGCCCGCCTCACCGGCGCCGAAGAAGAAGTTATCGGGCGACATGATCGACTGGGCAACCTGGCAACCACGCACCCGCGTAAATCTGGTCTTCATCGTGCAGAAGCGAAGAGTTCTCCTTATCCGCAAAAAACGCGGCTTCGGTGCTGGAAAAATCAATGGACCAGGCGGCAAGATCGACCCGGGAGAAACACCGCTCGCGGCCGCACTCCGCGAGACTCTGGAGGAACTCAACATCATGCCGTTAGGCGCGCGGCCGCATGGCGAGCTGCATTTCCAATTCCGCGACGGCAACCGTGTTCATTGCACGGTCTTCCTTGCTCACAATTATAAAGGCGAGCCGCGCGAAACCCCGGAGGCAGTCCCGCTCTGGACGGAGCTCGATCAGATTCCCTACGATGAGATGTGGGCGGGCGATCGTTACTGGCTGCCATTCCTTCTACGCGGCGAGCACTTCAAGGGTTATTTCGAGTTCGACGAAGAGCGTTTGATTAGCCAGAAAATCGTTAGGCCGTCTTAAGGCGATCACTCCATTTCGCAGCTTCCCTCCTCGGCAGGCGGGCCAGTCGCGCTATAATTTCGTCGCCTTCTCCAGAGCCAGCGCCCCACTGCCAATCATCCCAGCATCGTTCCCCAGCTTCGCCGGCACGATTGTCAGGCCTTCGTGAAAAATCTTCATTGTCCGCGCTTCGATCACCTCCCGGATCGGTCCGAAGAGATACTCGCCGGCGTGCGCCACTCCGCCGCCGATGACAATCCGATCCGGGTTTAGCAGCCAGATAACATCGCAGAGCGTAATTCCGATCGCGAAACCGACCTCCGACCAGACTTTATGCGCAATCGTGTCGCCGGCCTTGGCCGCCGTTTCGAGCGCGAGCGGCGAACATTCGTCCGGCGTTTTCGTTAGGCCGGCCTCGCGGTAAAGCGCCTGCGCACACTCCGCGATTTGGCGGTTGCCGACATATTTTTCCAGCGCACCGAGATTTCCATACCGACCTGGAACACCCTGAGGATCGATCGTCATCTGCCCAATCTCTCCCGCCCCAAGCCAGCTGCCGCGATACAACTTCCCTTCAAGGATCAGCCCACCGCCCACACCCGTACCCAACGTGACGCAAACCACGTTCACGCCGTCGTGGGCGGCTCCATATTTCCACTCTGCGTACGCCATCGCTTTTGCGTCGTTCTCGATGGCCGCAGGCAAACCGGTCCATTCCTCCAGCAGCGCCTGCAGCGGCACATCTTCCCAGCCCGCAACATTGGAAAGCTGCCAGACGCGGCCCTTGATGCTGTCGACCATCCCGGGCAAGCCTGCGCCGATCGCTGCCACCTCCGGATGTTGCCGGCGTAACTCCTCAACCGCGACGCGAATCGCCGCGAGCAACGCATCGTGGCCTTGAAAATTTTGAGTGTGCAACGGCTCGATCCGACTTACCACCCTGCTCTCCGCGACCACACCCGGCTTCACCGAGGTTCCGCCAAAGTCGATCCCGATCGCGCTCCTCTCCATCGTTCTTTTCCTTTGCCTAACGATTCAGGTTCGCAATCACACGCAAACCTTCCAGGGTTAAATTGGAATGCACGACATCGATCTCCGGAAGTCGCGCCGCGATGAGCCTTGCATAGCCGCCAGTTGCAATCACCGTTGCCTTTCGTCCGCGAAAGGCTTCCGCGGAAATCTTCGCCAGGATCTCCTTCACCAGACCGCGATAGCCAAACACTGCGCCCGACATCATCGCACCCTTGGTCGAGCGACCAACTGCCCGTCGCGGTTCAGCGAGACTGAGCTGTGGGAGCAGAGCGGTTCGATTATAGAGGTAGCGAGTCATCGCTTCGAGACCCGGCGCGATCACACCGCCGATGTAACAACCCTGAGTCGAGACAACATCGAAGGTGACTGCCGTTCCGAAATCCACCACCACCGCCGGCGAGCTATAGAGTGCAGCGACTGCTGCCGCGTTCGCCAATCGATCCGCGCCGATTGACGCGGGAGCAGGATAATCAACCCCAACGCCCAGTTCGCATTTTGCGCTCACGAAGAGAGTCGAAAGTTTCTTCGCCGCCCTGCGAATAACAGTGTTCTTCTTCGGCACGACTGAAGAAACGACCACCAGATCGAGAGCGTGTCCTCGAAAAACCTTCGTTAGGCGCGTGACATTCAGCTTTGCCGTCTCAATCCGCTCCGGCGGATATATCTTCTCCTTCGTGGCGAAGGCGAGTTTGGTGAACGAGTTGCTCACGTCGATCAACAGATAGTTGCACTTCTCGTTAGGCAAAGATCGCCGCATGACGAGCGCCAACAAACACTGGAGACAGGATCCTGTCATCTCGTCCTCGGGTGAGCTTGCCGCATTTATCGGCTTCAATTACCCTCCGCAGGTGAGAAACCTGGTTCGTCGTCCACGTCGTCTCCGTCGTACCGCCGCGCTCCGTGACCTCGTGCGCGAAACTACTCTCACTCCACGCGATTTCATCCTTCCGCTCTTCGTCAGCGAAAGGATCGCAACGCGCCGCGCGATCGGTAGTATGCCAGGCGTCGAGCAGCTCGCGCCTCACGAGATTGCCGCGGAAGCCAAACATGCGGCCGACGCCGGCGTCCGGGCAGTTATTCTCTTCGGCATTCCTCACGAAAAGGACGACAAGGCTTCCGGCGCTTACACGGAAAAAGGCGTCGTTCAAAAGGCGGTGCGCGCAATCAAGGCGGAATCCCCCGATCTGCTCGTCATTACCGACGTTTGTCTTTGTGAATATATGAGCCACGGCCACTGCGGCGTCACACGGATCGATGGCGATCACTTTCACGTCTTGAATGACGAGAGCGTGGAACTGCTGGTGAAGACCGCCCTGTCGCACGCCGGCGCCGGCGCCGACATCGTTGCGCCCAGCGACATGATGGATGGACGCGTCGGCGCGATCCGCGAAGCGCTCGACGCTGCCGGTTACGATCAGACTGCAATCATGAGCTACGCGGTCAAATTCGCCTCCGCCTTTTATGGACCGTTCCGCGAGGCGGCAGAAAGCCCGCCGCAGTTTGGTGACCGGCGCACGTACCAAATGGATCCGGCGAACGGCAATGAGGCTCTGCGGGAAGCTGCCCTCGATGTCGAGGAAGGCGCTGACATCATCATGGTGAAACCAGCCCTGCCTTATCTCGACATTCTCTGGCGAGTGCGCGAGCGCTTTAGCCTAACGACCGCCGTTTATCACGTCAGCGGCGAATACTCGATGGTCAAAGCCGCCGCCGAGCGAGGTTGGATCGACGAACGCCAAGCCGTGGTCGAGATCATGACTGGCCTGAAACGTGCCGGCGCCGATCTCATTGTCACCTACTGGGCGCGGGAGCTGGCACAATGGCTGACTCGTTAGGCGAGTCAGTTCCACGCCAGGGCGAAGAGCGGCGAACGCCGTCGCCTGTTTCGGAAAAAAACGGCGTTTGGCAGGCTACTTCGGCAAAGCACGGAGAGACCGCCGCGCACCGCGGGCTGAAACAGCTCGCCTTTTTATGGGCCCAGGAAAACGGCTACCGCCTTGCCGCCTTCGAAGTTTCCCTGCCGAAGTGTCGCTACCGCGCCGACGTAGCTGCGTATCGTCCGCGACGCAGCGGTGCCCTCGGCCACACGGCAGTTTTCGAATGCAAACAATCAACTCCCGACCTCCGACGCGACGATTGCCGCCGCCCACGAACGGTCGCACGGCTCGAATCCGTCTATCGTCGCCAGCAGATTTTGGAGAAACATCTCCGCGTACATTATCCGACACTGCGCACTGGAGAGACGCTCTTTCCAGAATGGGACGACTGGGACTTCGCGGCCATCGAACACTGCGGCTATCGCAGGGTCATCCGCGAACTGACCACGTTGCAAAACCAGCTGCGCGATGGCCGGAAATTCGAGCGACTGGCCCATTATTGCTGCGCCAATCTTCTTTATCTGGTGTTGCCTAACGAACTCCTGCGCGAAGCGGAAGTACCTTTGGGCTGGGGTCTTCTCGTTGCGCACAGTGGCGCGCTTCGTCTTCAGCGCAAACCGGTCTGGCACGAAAGCCCGGAAGTCGTGCGTCTCAAAATCGTGGAAAAAATTGCCGCAACCGCGACACGACAATTGAACCGGCAATACCACCTCGCGCCCCAGACTCCATGGTCGTCGACAAACTCGTCGAATCGCGCTACCGCGAGCTGACGCCTGACCTCAGTTCCCTTACATGCCACCCGAAATGTGCCTCGATCAAAAATCGACTCCAGTTGGACGAGATGGCGATTCGGACTAAGTTCTTGGTGGTGTCGGCGTGGTCGGAATTTATAGCTTCGGTCTCTTCGGCATTGCGCATGCTTGAGGAGAAATGATGAAGCCCCAGCTCGGACTCGCTTCCGTTCGGTCGCTCTCGCGTTATGAGCACCGCAGCCAGCAACGCGGCTTACTTCTGGCTGGCGAGTTTCATTTTCAGGCTCCCCGTTCTGGGGGATCTTTCGGAGGAGACGGCTCGCCGTGGCGGCGCCCGAACTTCACTGTTCTGGCAAAGGAAGTTCTGCGCGCCGATGCCAGTCGCAGCTTTCGAATCGAAGCTGCCGTCCTTGGTTTGATCACGCTCGTGGCCGCCTGGCCCGTCATCATGATGATCCACGAGGTCATCCGCATTCTGCAGTACTAAACGGGCTCTTGACCTGACGAGCTGGCGCGAGAAGCATGGTTGCGTTTCCTCGTCTGACCATTCAACCCCTCGCCTTCTCAACGTTTGTCGTCCCGGGTTGCCTGGCGAGAAACTCGGCGCGGTAGAGCGGTGTTTCTTCCGGTGCGAAGCCGTGCCGCATGATATTTTCCGTCACAATGCGCGGGATGAGAAATTGCAGAAGATAATCTCCCCCTCCGGCCTTGGTGCCGCCGCCGCTCATTTTGAAGCCGCCAAACGGATGTCGACCTACCACCGCACCGGTGCAGGAACGGTTGACGTAAACATTTCCCGCCACCAACTCGGCTTTGATCCGCTCAATGTTGGCCGGACTGCGCGAGAAGAAGCCAGCCGTAAGCGCGTAGTCGATGCCGTTGGCCACTGCGAGCGCTTCGTCGAGATCGCGCACCTTGATTACGCTCAGCACTGGCCCAAAGATTTCTTCGCGCGCGATACGGTCGTTAGGCGAAACATCGGTAAAAATAGTCGGCGGGATGAAGTATCCTTCGTTAGGCACATCTTTCGCCTGATAGGCGAGAGTCGCCTCTTTTTTTCCAACCTCGATCATGTCGAGGATCCGCTTGTAGGCCGTCTCATCGATCACTGGCCCGACCGTAATGCCGGGCGTCTCCGGTTTGCCGACGCGTAAACTGGCCGCCGCCGAGAGAAGGCGTTCCACCACACGATCGTAGTTCTCTTCCAAAACAATGAGTCGGGAGAGCGCGGAGCATTTCTGGCCCTGGTAACCAAAAGCGGAGTAAATCGAATCGACGATTGTCTCATCGAGGTCGGCGTCGGAATCGACAATGATGGCGTTCTTGCCGCCCATTTCACAAATCACTCGCTTGAGCTCGCGCTGCCCAGGCTGAGTCTTACCGGCTGCTTCCCAAATGTGCAGACCCACTTCGCGCGATCCCGTAAAGGCAATGAGGTCGACCTGCTCATGATTCACGAGGTATTCGCCGATGACCGCACCGTCGCCATTGAGGAGGTTAAGCACACCCTTCGGCACGCCGGCTTCCTCAAAAATCTCCATGAGCAGCGCACCGCAGATCGCTGATTGTTCGGCCGGCTTCATGATCACCGCGTTGCCCGTGACCAACGAGGCGGAGGCCATTCCGCAGAGGATCGCAATCGGGAAATTCCAAGGTGCAACGACGAGCGCTACGCCACGTCCCCAGTAATGCTGATAGTTCTCCTCGCCCGCGACATGCTGAGTGAGCTGTGGCCGGCCGAGGATGCGCATTTGCTGGGCATAGAAAAGGCAAAAGTCCATCGCCTCACGAATGTCGCCATCGGCTTCCTCCCATGGTTTGCCCACCTCAAAGACCTCGACGGCGGAAAGCTCGAAACGCCGACGTTCCATGATCGCCGCCACCCGCTCAAGTAACTGCGCGCGATGCTCCACCGAAACGCGGCACCAATGATCGAAAGCGGCTCGAGCTGCTTTAACCGCGCGCTCGGCCTCGGGAATTCCCGCCTCCGCCACTTCGCCTACGATCTCGTTAGGGGCGCTCGGGTTAAGGGACGACATCCATTTCCCGGTGGTGACCTTTTCGCCGTCGATCACGAGCGGATATTTCCTGCCAAAACGGCTTCGCACTTCCCGAAGCGCGGTGCGCATACGCTCCTGATTTTGGCGATGGACGAAATTAACCATCGGCGCGTTTTCGTAGGTATCGCCCGGCGGCGTTTCGCGGTCGCCATTTGCCGAGTGATAATGGCTTGGCTCCATTTCGACCGGCGGCAAAATGCGCGCGCCAATCGTGACTAAGTCATTCGGATCGCGCAGCAACTGCGCCGCGGAGAGGTTTTCGGAAAACTTCGCGCGCAGAAAACCTTCGTTGGAAGTGTTCTCAAGCAGGCGCCTAACGAGATAAGACATGCCCGGCAGCAGCTCGCCGACCGGCGAATACTCGCGAACCCGATAACCCATTTCGACGAGCGCGCGCTTGATCGGCCCCGCCATGCCATAGAGGAGCTGAAATTCGAAACGGCTTTTCTCGATTCCTTTCTCTTCCGCGTAGGCCATCGCGTGCGCAATGCTGCGCACGTTGTGCGATCCGAAGGCCGCGGTGACGATGGATTCGTTATCGAGCAGAACGCGTGTGCAGGTTTCGAAGTTGGCGTCGCTCTCCGGTTTTTGCAGAAAGACAGGACAGACCCAGCCGTTTTGTTGCGAGATAATTTTCTCGTAGTCCCAGTAGGCACCCTTCACCAGCCTGACGGCGAAACGCGTCCCGCGTCGACGACCCCATTCAATCAGGTCACGCAAATCGCGTTCGGCATCGCGCAGATAAGCCTGGATGACGATGCCGACGTGCGGCCAGTCGGCGAACTCCGGCTCCCTGAAAAGCTGTTTGAAGAGATCGAGCGTGCTGTTCTTCTGCGCGTAGCTCTCCATGTCGAAATTGACAAAAGCCCCGAGCTCCTTGGCCCGCCGCAGAATGGGTCGCAGCTTGGGCGCGAGATGCGCCACCGCTTCTTCCGGCGCCGCCGGATCCATCTGCGAATAAAAAGCCGAGATCTTGAGAGAAAGATTCACCACCGGAAACAGCTCGACGTTCTTGCCTAACGAATCCGTCCAGCCGCGAGTCTCACGCGCCAGAGTCTCAAGCAATTCCATCGCGCGAGCCGCATATTCCTCCGCTTCCCTCTCGCTCACGACCGCTTCGCCTAACAAATCGACAGTGAAGCCGATTTTTTGTCGGCGTTTCTTCCGCAGCGTTTTCATCACGTCAGTGCCGTCCTTCCCAGCGATAAATTGCCGCGCCATGCCGGAAACGTTGCGCCGCAGAATGTAAGCGGTCAGCCAGGGAAAAATACCGGCGGCGCGCAACCCCGTTTGCATCATCGGAACGAAGCCATCCATCCCCGCAAAATATTCGCGCAAATGCTCGACGATGTCGCCCGAACGCCGGAGGGACGCGAGCACGTCGACGAAGCGAAACATCTGCACTTTGAAGGTCTCGTCGCGCATGGAGAAAGCCATCATCTTTTGGTAGAAACCGGCCTTGGTGAAAATGGATTCGGGGTGTTGATCGACAAGGTCGAAAATCTGTTGGCCGCGACGTTCGATGGCGGCTTGGAGAGCGCTCATAAGGCAAAAAATAAGGCGGGGCGCGGCTTTCGGCAAAGGCGTGGTTTCCAATCGCGCCGACACGCCCAAAAACGTCATCTCTTGCGAATCAAAGTTAGACCAAGAAACTACCTCATGAAACTTTCCCAACGAATCAAGGAAGCTGGCGCGGCCGGCTACATTCTCCTCTGGCTGCTCGGAGTGCCCATTCCGATCCTCTTTATTATCTTTTTGCTGCGTGGTTGCAGCTAGGTTGGCAAGGTAGAGGTGAGTCGCCTGGCGGGAGGTCCCTGGCGTGGTTAGACCAGGACCACTCCCGACCAGGCGCAGTGCTTTCTGCTTCCCGGAAGAGACCTCTTTGCATCCTAGATTCGTTAGGGGCATGCGCGTCGTTAGGCCAGTTGCGCGGCCATGCCTTGTCGATTATGAAAGATTTTCATGTCGCAGCGCCTGCGTAACGACTTCGCGAGCGATAACACTGCCGGAATCTCCCCGGAGGCCTGGGCAGCCTTGCAGGAAGCAAATCACGAAGCCGAAGCCTCCTATGGGGCTGATCGCTGGACAGAGCGCGTCTCGGCGCAGGTGCGCGAAGTCTTCGAGACAGATTGCCAAACTTTCATCGTCTTCAATGGCACGGCTGCAAACTCGCTCGCCCTCGCCCACCTCTGTCGTCCATTTGAGAGCGTGATTTGTTACGAGCGGGCCCACATTGAAACCGATGAATGTGGCGCCCCGGAATTCTTCGCCGGCGGTGCAAAGCTTCTGCCTGTCAGCGGAGCGAACGGCAAGATCGACCTTAACGAAGCGAAAGCGATTCTGGGGCAACATCTCGATGTGCATTCCACCAGGGTGTGCGCGCTTAGTATTACCCAGGCAACCGAGGCCGGTACGATCTATTCGCCTAACGAATTGGAAGCGATCATGGAGTTTACCCGGAAGCATTCGCTTCGTCTCCACATGGATGGGGCGCGCTTTGCCAACGCGGTGGCCTCGTTAGGCTGCCGGCCGCGTGAGATCACGTGGGAACGTGGCGTGGATGTTCTCTCCTTTGGCGGAACCAAGAACGGCCTGGCAGCGGGCGAACTGATTGTGTTTTTCGATCGCGAAGTGGCGCAAAACTTCGACTATCGGCTGAAGCAAGGCGGCCAACTCGCCTCCAAGATGCGTTTCCTCGCCGCGCCCTGGTCCGCGTTACTGGCGAACGATCTTTGGCTAAGGAACGCCCGCCACGCCAACGCGATGGCAGCTTTACTGGAGAGGAAACTGCGCGCCACCGGTCAGATCGATTTCATTTTCTCGCGGGAGGCGAATGCGCTTTTCGTTAGGCTGCCGGACGACGTCGTAGAACGCGCTCACGCTGCCGGCTGGAATTTCCAGAATTTTTTCCTGCCGGGCGTTTATCGACTCATGTGTTCGTGGAACACGACCGAAACCGCGATCGACACTTTCATCGAAGATCTCCGCGCCTGACGATGCGCCATGATTCCCCATGAGCTTCCGATTTACGAGCTTGAAGACGAGATCGTTAGGCTAAAACGCGAACGACCCCGTTTGATCCTGCAAGCACCGACCGGCTCTGGAAAATCGACCCAGGTTCCGCAGATGCTGCTCGACCACGGGCTGCTCGGCGACGGGGAAGTTGTCGTCCTCCAGCCGCGCCGACTCGCCACCCGCCTCCTGGCCGCTCGCGTCGCCTGGGGCGAGGTGCACGTTTGGGCGATGAGGTCGGATATCAAATCCGCTTCGAAAAAGTTGTTTCCGGCAGAACGCGCATTCGCTTCGTTACCGAAGGCATTCTCCTTCGCCAGCTTTTGCAGGATCCGCAGCTGCGCGGAGTAGCGGCAATCATTTTCGACGAGTTCCACGAGCGCCATCTCTACGGCGACATCACTCTCGCGCGCACCTTGCAGTTACAGGAACTGAAGCGTCCCGACCTCAAGCTCATCGTCATGTCCGCCACCCTCGAGTCGGACAAGCTGGAAAAATATCTCGCTCCGTGTCCTGTCCTCACTTCGAGCGGCCGGATGCATCCGGTGGCGATCGAATACCTGGAAAAGCCGGTGCGCGCAGACAGCTACTCCATGTGGGAACTTGCAGCGGACGAACTGGATCGGCTCGCGCCGAAAACAGAAGGCGACGTGCTAATCTTCATGCCCGGGAAGTACGAGATAAACCGTACCGTCTCCGCCATCCGTGCCTCACGGGCAGGCAACCAATTTGCAGCCCTCCCACTTTACAGTGAGCTGCCACCGGCGGAACAGGATGCGGCCCTCGCACCTAACGAAAAGCGAAAAGCGATCGTCGCGACCAATGTCGCGGAGACTTCCCTAACCATTGACGGCGTCCGGGTTGTGATCGACAGCGGCTTCGCCCGAATCGCGCGCTACGATTCACGCAGAGGAATCAATACGCTGCTTGTCGAAAAAATTAGCCGCGCCTCGGCCGATCAGCGCGCCGGTCGCGCCGGCCGCACTGCGCCCGGATTTTGTCTGCGTCTCTGGACGGAACTCGAACACCTCGAACGCGCGCCACAGGAACTGCCGGAGGTAAAGCGGCTTGATCTCGCGGAGGTCGTTTTGACTCTGAAGGCGAGTGGAGTTGACGAGATCTCCGCCTTCCGCTGGCTGGAACCGCCCGACCCAAAATCGCTCGAGAGAGCCGAACAACTGCTGCACGATCTTGGCGCGATAGTCGGTGGAAAATTATCCTCGTTAGGCCAACGCATGCTCGCATTCCCCGTGCACCCGCGTTACGCGCGCATGCTGCTCGCGGCTCACGACGAGCGATGCGTCCGCGGCGCCGCACTGATTGCGGTGCTTACCCAGGGTCGCAATCTGCTCCGACGGATCGACGGAAAGGAAATGCGGGCCGAGCGGGAAAACTTCTTCGGAAGCGACGATGAATCCGATCTCTTCATCCTGCTGCGCGCCTTTCGCTTTGCGGAAAAAAATCGATTCGATCCGCGACGTTGTGCGCAACTCGGCATCAATGCGGGCGCCGCGCGCGAAGCGGGCCAGCTCTGGGAACAATTCCTCTCCATCGCGCGCGACGAAGGTCTCGATTTGGAGGAACACGCGAGCCGGGCCGGGGCGATCGCACGCTGTGTGCTGGCGGGATTCCCTGATCAGGTCGCAGTGCGTCTCGACCAGGGGACACTCCGCTGCGCCCTCGTCCATCGACGGCGCGGAGTGCTGGCCCGCGAAAGCGTGGTGCATCGTGCGCGGCTGCTGACAGCGTCGGAAATCCGCGAGATCGAAGCGAGCGATGGCGAGCGCCAGGTCCTGCTCACCCTCGCGACGGCGATTAAGGAAGAATGGCTCCGTGAATTCTTCCCCGAAGCGATCGAGGAAAAAACGGAGTTAAACTATGACTCATCTCTTCGCCGCGTCGTTGGACGGACGGCCACTCTCTTTCACGACCTCATTCTAACGGAGAAAAAATCGGAAAATGTGCCGACAGAGGAAGCGGCTGCCCTGCTCGCTCGCGAAGTGCTGGCCGGAAACTGTCCACTCAAGAAATGGGATCACACCGTCGAGCAATGGATTGCTCGGCTCGATTTTGCAGCGAGAGCCTTTCCCGAGCTGGAACTGCCGCCCATCGGCGAAGGCGATCGCTTGCTCTTGATCGAGCAGATTTGCCAGGGCGCGACGAGCTACAAAGAGATCAAAGAGCGGCCGGTTGTCCACGTCCTGCGGACGTGGCTGAGCGAGGCCCAACATGCGGCGCTCGATAGCTACACACCCGAGCGGATCAAACTACCTAACGGGCGGAATGCCAAAATTGTTTACGGCCCGAGCAAGCCGCCAACCATTGCGGCGCGGATTCAGGACCTGTACGGCATAAATGATCGCCTAACGATCGGGCCGGGACGTTTCCCGTTGCGGATCGAAGTGCTGGCGCCGAATCATCGGCCCATCCAGATCACCGACGATTTGACGATTTTCTGGCGCGATAGTTATCCCAAAATCAAACAGGAGCTCCAGCGCCGCTATCCGAAACATGAATGGAGGTGACGCGAAGACCCCTCGCCCAACGTGAGGGATCGAAACTAGATACCGCCGCGCATTCCGCGTGACGGATCGCGCGGCGAAGTCACGCCGCTCAACCTTGACCAGGCAGCCTTCGACGCGCCGCGCACGTGATCCCAAGGCAACGCGGAGCCGACTTGATGCTTTTCGTAATCAAGGGCGATCTCGTCCTCGATTTCGTCAAACGCCTTGCCGGGATATTTGGCTGCCGCCTCCGCGCCGACGCGATAGGCCGGGGCAAAATGTTCATAAGTTGTTTCTTTGGTCGCGTGCGGCTGCGCGGCGTGATGTTCCCGCCAATAAGCTTCTTCTGCGGCCAGATTCAGCTTAGCCGCCTCGTCGCTCTTGCTCGTCGTTTCGTCGGCCATGATTTACCTCCTGGGTTTCTATTCAAACCTGCTTCGTGCTCGAACATGCGGATGGATGCCGCCTCTTTCAAACCTTGCGAATTGAAGGGCGCAAAACCACCGTTCCGTGCGAAACTAAAGATATGAAAGATTCGAACGGAGACAATTTGAACGATCCGATGTCGGAAACCGAGTTTGGTCATGATTTGCCCGCGCGCAGTGCGCAGGAGCGTTTGAGTGAAGGGGCGCGCAAGTTTTCGCAGGCCGCTTCCGATACCTGGGGTCAGACCCGCCAGAAGGCAGTCGTCGTGCGGGAGCGAACAGAGTTTTTCCTGCGGGAAAATCCGGTGCCGACCGTCCTTGGCGCGCTCGCCCTGGGCCTGGCGATCGGACTGGCAATTCGTTATTCCTCGCGACCCGAGGAGCCCTCAGTCTCGCTCAAGCGGGCTCTACGGGAGTTTGACTGGAGCTCAATTACGCCGGCTTTTCTACCGGGTTTCATGAAAACCGTGAAACGCGGCTATGCTGATTCCGCCGAAGCAGTGAAGGAAGGCATCGAGCGGGTAAAGGACGTGGATGTGGACGACTACGTCAAACCGCTGCGAAAACGCTGGAAGAGCTGGGTCGGATAGGCGTGTCGTTAGGCTCTCGTTGGGTGGCAATCTCCGCCGTCGCTCGGCGAGAGATTATTGTCGTTGGACCGTGAGGACTCGCCGAGAATAATCGGCCGCGCTCCGACCTGCTTTTGTGCCGGTCGAAAAACATCCCTGGAGCAGATAGCCCCCGGTGGGCGCTTCCCAATCGATCATCTCCCCAGCCAGAAATACGCCCGGCATTTTGCGCAGCATGAGCTCATCATCCAGCTCCTTCCATAAGACACCGCCCGCGCTCGAGATTGCCTCTGCAATCGGACGCGGGCCCTGCAGGCGCAGCGGGAACTCCTTTACCCGGGCGAGGGCTGCCTCCCGCTTGAGGCACTCGTTAGGGAAATAGGTCTGCAAGAGCACCCGGGTCCCGGGACTGAGTTTCCAAGCATCGAACCATTCGTTAGGCATCCTGAAATTCGAGGCGCGGGCTTGCAATGCTTCCGCGCTCACCTGTGGTTTGAAATCGACCTGGAGCTCGGGCGACTTCATGGCACGGAGGATCGGACCGAGGCGATAAATTGCCCCGCCCTCCAAGCCATAGCGAGTGATTAGAAGCTCGCCCGAAACCACCTCCTGGCCGGCGCGGACGCTGAGGTTCTTGAGGGGCAATCCTTCTGCTCGTTCCCGAATCGCGGCTAGCCAAGCGACGTTCCAACCGCAGTTCGCCGCCACAAACGGCGCGATTTCGATTCCATGCGACATGAGCAACGCAGGCCATCGTCCATCCGATCCAGTGTCGGGCCAAGAGGCGCCGCCAAATGCGAGAACAACCGCGGCGGCAAGAATTGGCTCATTGCCTGCAAACTGAAGCTGCCAGTAAGGCGCACGGTTCGTTAGGCAAATGAGGCGCGCTCGGTTCCGAATTTCGACCCCGGCTCGCTGTAACCGCTGTGTCCACGCGCGAAGTAGCGCGGCCGCCTTTTGCCCGCGTGGAAAGACGCGCTTGCTCGTCCCAACGTAGGTTTCTACCTCCAGGTCGTGCGCCCAGCGACGGAGAGCTTCCGGTCCAAATTCACGCAACAGATCCTCCCAACGCTGTGGTTCCGACCGATAACGCGCAGGGAAATTTTCCACCGGCTCGCTATGGGTCAGGTTCAAACCGCCACGGCCAGCAATCAGAAACTTTCTTCCCACAGCCGGCTGGGAGTCGCAAAGCACCACCCGTACACCTTGCGCCGCCGCTATTTCCGCAGCACGCAAACCAGCCGGGCCTCCGCCGACCACAACGACCATTCCAGGACCGACTGCGCTCGCGCTCACAAATTGTTCTGCCTGCTTCGGCCGTATGATGCAACTTTGCCCGCATCAGCCTAACGAATCTAGCTGCCCGCCATCGCGTCAGCTTCGGCGAACTAGCCGGACAAAGCGCGATCATGCACACCGAGCTGGTGGAAAGGAGGCGCTCAGGACTTATCTATCAGCTGATGATCCCCATCGTGCGGGAGTTCGCTGATCTCATCGCCTACTGTTAAAACGCCGTCGCATAAGACTTCGGCAATTAGCCCACCACGATGAACGAGACCGGGGAGAACTTCTCGCTGCGTCAGACGTGCCAAATGCGTGCACGGTTCGCTCAATCGCAAGCCCCGTAGTCGGATCGAACCGATTTGGAATTCGCGATCGATCAGATGGTTCAACCGCACACCTCGGGTGAGGAGGTTACGCCGTGATTCCGCGGCCGAGAGGCGTTTGCCCGTTTCTCCCTCAAAAGTCGACAGCATTTCTGACTCGATCAGGGTTACATCGCGCTTACCTGGATAATTCGAAAATGTGCCGATGCCTGCCGCATAACGATCGCCTTCCAGTCCTTTGCCTGCCATAGCTCTTACGTTGTCCACCGAACGCGGTAGCTCTTCGGGCTGAGCTGCAATGAAGATGGCGATGAGTCGTGCCGGGGTTTTCATGGTTGAACCGCCGCGTCTTATTTCCCTAACAAAACAATCGGGCCCTCCGCTTTGGTCACTCCGCCCTTGCGCTCGAGACTGATCGCGAAACCCTTCGCTTCCCGGACCGGCGAGGCGGGCTTGAACGACACACTCTGGGTGCCGTCGTCTGTGACATGAAAGACGCCGCCATCCACCGGAGTCTTGTATCGCGGGTCGACGAGCCAAAGCTGGTAATCGTGGTCTTCACTATTGCGCGGCAATCTCGTGATCTTAAGTATACCTCGCTGTTTCTTCTCATCCCAAACGACGACCGCATTCGCATTGGGCGCGCTTTCGAGTTTTGAGCTAAGCGAAGCGATTTGAATTTGCGCGAGCACATCGCGCTCTTCCAGCCGTTTGATGCGATGCCGCAGACCGGCACGCTCGGCGATCAGGTAACAAACACTTAGTGCTAAGCAGGCGGCGATCGCCCAGGGAACCCACGCGTTGCGACGTGGAAAGGCAATCGTCTTGTTGCTCCTGATTTCGGAAAGAATCCGTGACCGCAACTCCGGCGGAGGCGAGTGTACCGGCGCAGTCAGCGCCAACCGAGCCGCCGTTGCATCCAGTTCGTCAACCAATGCGCGCAAATTGACATCGGATTCAAGTCGCCGTTCGAAAACGGCGGCGTCTTCACCTTCGAGAAGACCAAAGACGTAAAGCGATGCCTGTTCCTGCACTTGCTCGTTCACGGCGACCTTCCCCCCAACATCTCGCGTAGCGCGAGTAGTCCGCGCCGGATGCGTGCTTTGACCGTGCCTAACGGCGCTCCCAATCTCTCTGCAATTTCTGTCTGCGTAAGACCAGCAAAAAAGGCGAGGTCGATGGCCTCGCGTTGCGCTTCGCCGAGTTGGGCGAGCGCCGCCCGCACCCGTTCGCGTTCATCTCTGCGGGCAAAGGGATCGTCTGCTTCTTGTTGGCCCGGACTCGTTAGGCGCTCATCCAACTCCAAGAGCGCGGCATCGATCAGGCGTGACTGCCGCTGACGCGTGCGAAAGCGATCGATCGCCTTGTGGCGAGAAATCATCACCGCCCATGTGAAAAGGCTGCTGCGCGCAGGATCGTAAGTGACAGTGCGTTTCCACATCTGGAGAAAGGCTTCCTGCAACACGTCCTCCGATTCTTTCTGATCGCGCAGAATGGCGTAAATCATGGAAAAAACACCGGGTGCAAACCGGTCGTAAAAAACCGCGAACGCTTGCTCGTCTCCAGCCTTCATCTTCGTAACAAGAGCAGCGTCGTCCTCCCGGCCAGGCTGCGGGTCGGTTTTAGCCATCTTGGAATTGTTTTCGTCTTGTGGGAGACCGGTTGGAGATACAGCCACGACAGAGGCACGAGACGCCGGAAGTGGCTGCGCGCAAGCTGGCGCTTCGGGTTCACAAGAACTTAGACGCGAGGAAAGGGCGGGCAGATGCATGACTGTGCGCCGATGGTTGACAACATTCCGCGCTTGCGATTCAATGGGCGTTGGTTGTTTCCGCCTCGGCTTCTCCGGGGCGGCATCCCGGTTCCGCTTCCCACGCAGTACCGGTCTGTCCAGCAACCAAGGGTTTTCAATTTATCCAAATCCCCACGTTTCATGGCGGGACATAGCAAGTGGTCCAAGGTCAAGCGCATCAAAGGCGCGCTCGACGTCAAGCGAGGCACAATCTTTAGCAAGCTCTCCAAAGAGATCAGCATTGCAGCCCGCATTGGCGGCGGCGATCCGACTATGAATCCACGTCTACGCAGCGTGATCGAGACAGCCCGAGCGCAGAGTATGCCTAACGATAACATCGATCGCGCGGTCAAACGCGGCACCGGCGAAGGTGTCGATGCGCAACATTTCGAAGAGATCGTCTACGAAGGCTACGGGCCCGGTGGCGTGGCCTTGATTGTCGAAGCCGCGACCGACAATAAAAATCGGACCGCGGCTGAGATTCGTCGCATTTTCTCAAAAAACGACGGCAACCTCGCTTCGAGCGGAAGCGTTTCCTACATGTTTCACAAAAAGGGCCAGATTACCGTGGCTCGAGATGCGATTGAAGAAGAACGACTTTTCGAATTGGCGCTCGAAGCCGGAGCGGAAGAGTTGACAACGGAGGAGGACCAGTATGTTATTCTCACTGCCCATGATCAGCTCTACGCCGTAGCTGAAGCGCTCAAACAGGCGGGCGTTACCCTCGATGGGCAAAAGTTTACTTTCATTCCCGACACGACCGTTCATGTCGCCAGCGAGGCGGCTGCGCTCCAGGTCCTGCGCCTCTGCGACAGCCTTGAAGACGACAGCGACGTTCAAAACGTCTATTCCAATTTAGATATTTCCGAGGAGCTGCTGGCCAAACTGCCAGCCTGATTTAACTGCGAGCCGACATCGTCCGTCATGTGGGCTCCCGAGCAATCTTAACTATGAGCGAAGAAATGGAAAACCAGCCTCTGCAGGCACCGAACGCGCCTTTTCGCCGGCGGCGATCCTCGCGGCGACGCTCCGGTCGCCGACGTGATTCTCGCACGATGAATGAGAGTGAAAACGAAAAGCCTGCTCGCGCTGGCGCGCCGGAAGTGCTGGAAAACGATCCACCATGGGAGGAAGGGGAACGCCGGCGCGAAAACGCGGGCGAGTTTGTGGAGGCAACGGAAGAAAACGGCAAAAGCGCCGAGAGATCGGGCGACCATTCTTCCAGCGTTCATCAGAACGGCGACCAACCTCCGCGCGAACCGGAATATGGCGAAGGGATTATCGAGATTTCCGGGAAAGGCTTTGGTTTTTTGCGCGATGCCAAGCGTAATTTCGTCCAGACGCCGCACGATATTTTTGTCACCCCGGAGATCGTTAGGCGCTTTCAGTTGCGCGACGGCATGTGGGTTTATGGGGAAACTCGGCGCGGGAATCGCGGCCCGCAACTAACCCGCCTGCTCAAGATCAACGACGAAGAGCCGACAAAGTACCAGGACCTTCGGCCCTTTGAGGAACTGACCACGATCAATCCAAACCAGCGCGTCAAGCTGGAGACGGTGCCGGATCGTTATACGACGCGCATCATGGACTTGATGACGCCGTTGGGCAAAGGCCAGCGTGGATTGATCGTCGCGCCACCGCGCACTGGTAAGACAACCTTGCTTCACCACATCGCCGACGCGGTGACAAAGAATCATCCCGAGATGAAACTCATTATCCTCCTCGTCGACGAGCGTCCGGAGGAAGTCACCGACTTCCGCCGCTCCTGCCCGACCGCCGAGATCATGGCGAGTTCGAACGACAGCGACATCAAGAGCCATACCCGTATCGCCCAACTTGCCATCGAGCGCGCCAAGCGGTTGGTTGAAGCAGGGAAGCACGTTTTCATCCTGCTCGATTCAATTACGCGCACCGCCCGCGCCTTCAACAATGCCCTTGGCGGCGGCGGGCGCACCATGAGCGGCGGCATCGACGCGCGCGCTATGGAACAGCCACGCAAGATTTTCGCCGCAGCGCGCAATACGGAGGAGGCCGGAAGCCTAACCATCGTCGCAACCGCGCTCATCGAAACGGGCAGCCGGATGGACGAACTGATTTTCCAGGAGTTTAAAGGCACCGGTAACATGGAGTTGGTGCTCGATCGCAAGATCAGCGACCTGCGCATTTATCCCGCGGTAGACATTTTCCTTTCCGGCACGCGCCGCGAGGAATTGCTCCTCGAGCCTTGGGAACTGGAAAAGGTGAATCTGATCCGCCGTGGTCTCGCCGGACATAAACCGGACGAAGCGATTCAGCGCTTGCTGATGTTCGCGAAAAAATTCCCGACTAACAAGCAGATGCTGAAGGAGATCCCCGGTTAATCGGCTCGCAGTAGTTGATGCCAGTTTTTCACGGAGCTAATCCGGGAACGCTCAGATCGCTTTATAGGTGACGGTAATGTTCCGATAAACATTTGGCTCTTTCTGGGCCGAGAAATAAAATAACTCCAGCGCGGATTTCCCGACCACCCACTGATAGCCGACGAGCGTCTGGATAATGTCGCTGTCGTTGTCGCGCGATCGCGAAATCAGTCGCCCGGTGCCATACTTGGAATCGAAATAGCGACGCACTTCGCCCATCCGGCTGTTGTAATGCTCGAGCGTCCAATCGGGATATTCATATTGCAGTTCCACCTGCCTGAGCAGCCCGGTTTTGAAGCTGAAAAGTGTGCGCTTCAAGCCCGGATGGATTAATCCTTCCACCGTCCAGACCTCCAGGCCATTGATCTCATTACGCGAGACGATTTTTGCCTTGGCCCCCTTCAGCACCTTCTCGACCCGGTTGGCGGAATCATTCCAACGAAAACCGAAGGGCGGCGGAATTTCATCTGCCGACAAACAAGCGACTGCAAAAAAGAAGGCGACCGTGACCGCCGGCCAGAAGCGCATATTTGCCTAACGATCGTCCAGATTATAAGCCTCGTAGTGCCTGACGAGCGGACCGAGATAGTGCCGCATCGCTTCCAGGTGACGGGGATCCTCTTCGTAACGCTGCAAGGCCGCGCGATCGCGAAAGGTGACCACCACCCCGAGATCGAAATCCTTCCGTTGAGATGGATCGACCTGCGGAATTGACTTCCCAACATCCACGCGCAGAACGCCCGGAATCATGCGGAGTGACTGCGCGGCGTGCACCAGTTGCGCACGGTCAGAGTTGCGCTTGGGATGTTTCAACCAGAGGAGCACGACATGCGTTACCGTGGGCGACGTTGGCGGCGGCAGACAGCCATTCAGCGCCACAAGCAAACAGATCGTTAGGCCAGTAATTGCCCTTGTTCGTAGATCACTCCGTTCTCCAACCCTTTTCATCCTGCGTGACGTTCCGACTCTCGGGCAAAACAGCAGCTTGGCGAACATTTTCGCGCCCCTGATGACCGCACCAAATTGTGAAAATTCTCGTTCCGCAACATTCGCCTCTCTGGCCGCCTAACGACATTTTTACGTTCGAAAAAATCGCTTTCCTTGCAAAAATCGAACCTGCCAGAGTGTTGTCTTCGTCAAGAATTTTCTGTGCGCAAAAGCAAAATAAAGTTCCGATTTTTTCTTGAGCCGTGAGGCCGCGATTTCTAATCTGACGCCGCAGGCCGGGAGCAAAAGAACCGGGTGTGAACAAGATGTGAACAAGGTTAGTGCCGATACTGAAGTCAATCGTATGAAGAAAAAAAAGAGCTGCTCGTGGGTTGGCACTCCTACAGTTCCTTCCAAAGGGATCTCTTCGCCCGTCAGCGGCTTAAAAGCCGTTTCTCCCTCGTGGCGAGGGCTCTTGCGCCTAATCGCTTTCCCTCTGGAACCCGATTTTTTCGCGCCGCATCTCGCGACGCCGCGCCGGTTCCGCTTCACTTTTTCAGCTTCTCGCCTTGCAGCGGGCATTATTTAACGCTGTTAACAAGTCGCCATGGACGAGAAGTGTGCCCAACTTTGGACGAGACTTTCTGCTTCCCTTAAACCACAGGTCAGTGCGGACACTTTTAAGCGCTGGTTTTCCGCTGTAAGGCTAACGGGGGCGACCGACGACGAGATCACTCTGCTTGTCCCGAACAACATCTATCAATTCTGGATTGAGAGTAATCACATGCCTGCTCTGCAGGCCGCGATCTTCGATACGCTGGGTGGACCGCGTGCGGTCAAGTTTGTTTGCGCGGTGGAAAGTTATGACGTCGGAGCACGGGTCGAGCCGTTGCCGAGCGCCTCTTCAAAATCGCAAACGGGCGCAGGCCGCTCGACTAACACCGCGGGCTTAAATCCCCGCAATACTTTTGAGTCGTTCGTCGTCGGGCCTAACAATCAAATTGCGCACGCCGCCAGCCTTGCCGTAGCGCAATCGCCGGCCAAGACTTACAACCCCCTTTTCATCTATGGTGGCGTCGGTCTGGGCAAAACGCACCTCATGCAGTCGATCGGTCAATACATCGCGGTGCGAAGCAAGAACACTCGGGTGATGTATCTCTCGAGCGAGTTGTTTATCAATGAATTCATCGATGCCATCCAGCACAACAATCTGGTCAAATTCCGGAAGCGTTATCGCCAGGCCGATCTGCTCCTGATCGACGATATTCATTTCCTCGGAGGCAAGGAACGTTCGCAGGAAGAATTTTTTCACACCTTCAACACCCTCTTCGACGGACATAAGCAAATCGTCCTCTCGAGTGACCGGCCCGCTTCGGAAATTTCCAATCTCGAACATCGGCTCGTCTCGCGTTTTGAATGGGGACTCACTGCCGAGTTGCAGCCACCCGACGTCGAGACGCGCCTCGCCATCCTGCGCAAGAAGGCCCGCACCCTTCATATTAAATTGCGCGACGAGATTTTCGAGTTCCTCGCCGATCGCATCAAGACGAACGTTAGGCGCCTGGAGGGCGCGCTCATGCGCGTCGCATCGTTCGCTTCCCTGAGTGGCAAGGAACTGACGCATGAAGTCGTCGAGCATTTGCTGAAGGACATTTTGCAGGAAGAAGCGCGGCGCACGGTCACGATCGATCAAATTCAGCGTCGGGTCGCGGAACACTTCGACGTGCGTCTTGCCGACATGACGAGCAAGCGACGTCCCGCCAACATCGCCTTCCCGCGCCAGGTCGCGATGTATCTCGCGCGCGAACTCACCAAAGCGTCGCTCAACGAAATCGGCGAAGCCTTTGGCGGTCGCGATCACGGCACGGTCCTGCATGCCTGCAAGCTGGTGAAGAAGCGAATGAAAGAGCAGGATAGGATTCGGCAGACCATTTCGTTCATCGACAGCGCGCTGCAACGCTGAGGTGTGATCACCGAGTTTGCGGTTGCCGGATAAAAACGGAAGCCTTACATCTTAACGACTCCATTCCGCCTACATGAAATTTAGCGTCACGAAAGAGAAGCTTCTCGAATGTCTGCAACAGGTTCAGAACGTCGTCAGCACCCGCACCACCCTGCCGATTCTCTCCAACGTTCTGTTGCAAACCAATGGGAGTGAAGTTCGCCTAACGACAACAGATCTCGACGTTGGGGTGCGCGGCGGTTTCGAAGCGCAGGTGGAAAAAGAGGGCGCCACGACCCTGCCGGCGCGACGGCTTTTCAACATTATCCGCGAGCTGCCTTCGAGCGAAATTTCCTTCGACATCGACGGCAAGAATGCCGCCTCCATTCGCAGCGGTCAGAGTTTCTTCAAAATTCTCGGCTTGCCTGAGGAAGAATTTCCGCCGCTGCCAAAATTCGATGACTCGAAGATTGTCACGATTCGACAAAAGGACTTGCGTGACAGCTTACGCAAAACCTCCTACGCCATCTCGACCGACGAAACGCGTTACGTCCTCAATGGCGTTCTTTTCAGCTTTAAAGACAATAAGCTCACCCTTGTCGCCACCGACGGTCGCCGCCTCGCGATGGTAGATATCGACCTCGAATTTCCGCGTAGCCATGAAGCCGATATTATTGTGCCGACAAAGGCGGTGACGGAATTGCAGCGATTGCTCGGCGACGAGGGCGACGTTCGGGTGAGCGTTAGCAGCGGTCAGATCGCATTCGATCTCAACAACACGCTGCTCGTTTCGAAGTTGATCGAAGGCAATTACCCAAACTACAAGCAGGTTATTCCGTCAGAGTCGAAGGAGCGTATCACGCTGGAGCGCGAAACATTGCTCAACTCGCTCAAGCGCGTCTCGTTGCTCGCAAGTGACAAATCGAATTCAATCAAGCTGAACTTTTCCAAAAACAACATCGACATCACTGCCAACACGCCCGAAGTCGGCGAAGCCAAGGAATCGTTGCCGGTGGCTTACAAGGGCCGTGAATTTTCCATCGCGTTCAATCCGGAATTTTTGATGGCGCCGCTGCGCAACCTGACGGAGGACGAAATCTTTCTCGACCTAATCGACGAGATGAGTCCAGGTGTAATCAAGATCCAAAGCCCATTCCTCTACGTTCTGATGCCGATGCGGATTAGCTCGTAAGCCAGGGCCTGGCTTCCTCCACAGGTCTCCCGTCGCGCGCTATTACATCGCGCTCAATTCCCTGACCGCGGTCATCACGGCCGCTTGCCCGATTCCCTCCATCGTTAGGCAGGGCGCCCTCACGATTCGCACCTGTGGATTTTGCGGGGCCCAAATCGCCGGGTCAGTCGGACCGAAAAGCAAAACCGAGGGCGTGCCCACCGCTGCCGCAAGATGCGAAATCCCGCTATCGTGTCCTAAAAACAAGGCACAATCGCGGACTCGTCTCGCCAGCTCGGCCAGCGGTAGATTGCGGGCCAGCTCGACTCGATCGCTAGGCAGGTTTCTCTGCAACGTCTCCAAACGCCTCCCGTCCGCTTCCCCTCCGATGAGCAGGAGGCGCGTCTGTGGGCGCTCCAATAGCAGCGTTGCCAACTCCGCGAATCTTTCCAAAGGCCAGTTCTTCCGTTCGCTGCCGCTTCCAGGATGGACCGCAATCAGGTTGCAATCGACCTTCCTCGGATCGTTAGGCAAAATTCGCGGACCGGGATTATGGAGATAAAGTCGGAGCTGTTTCAGCGGTCGCGCCAACTGGCGGGCGGCGCATTCGCCATCCGTTATCTTGGGCGAGACCGCGATCAGATTTCGCGTCCCGGCCCGCCGCAGATTGTTTGCGAAAATCTCATCCGGGTCGAAGAGATAACTCACCACCTGCTGAAAGCTCGCGAAATACTCGATTAACTCTGTCGCCAGTTCTCCACCGGGTACAAAGAAGCTGGCGAGCGGGCCGTACTCGATCGAACGCATTGCATTGGCATAGCGGCTCAGTACCGCCAGCCTAACGATATGCTGATACCCCAGGATCTCGAGATGGGCCGCGGGAAAGGCGTCCCGTAGCAGGCAAATCGCCGGAAGCGTGAGTATGAAATCGCCGATTGCGCCGCCGCGGATGACAAGAATCCGCCTCAATAGATCGCAAAAGCGCAGACTAGAATTGCCGCTCCAAAGACAAAGCCCAGCCCGGAGATCAACCGCCAACGCGTGGAATCTCGCGTGCCCCAGTTGATCTGATCGCGCAACAGGTACGGCATCGTTACCCAAATGAGCCCGGCAACAATGATCAGATATGCCAGCACGGTGACCAGCAGACGGCTCGTTTCGGGTTTCAGAAATGCCGCGTCCAGTATCGGCTCAGCCACGAGCAGACAAAGAATGCCGAGCGCGCGCACTGCGAGAAATTCATTCACAAATTGCAAAACAAGAATAAACCCGACCGGCAACGCGATGAGCAACGGACGCCGGAAGTTTGAAAACTCGCCCATCTCCATCGTGGCCAGGAGCCAGAAGCTCCAGATGAGATCAATCGTAAGGAGCACTACTCCGGAAACCTTCGACCGCGGAAAATGCGGAAGAACATTTTGCACCGGAGAAAAAAAAGCGAGCAAGCTGAGCAGAATCAGGATCGTTCCAGCAACCAACCCGACAGCGTGCAAGGAAAAGTCGTAAATCATGAGTTCGCCGCGATGGGCGGCTGAAGTTCTCCCATCGTCGCGAAATGACAACTGTCGGGTGCGCTTCCCTTCACTCCGGTCAAACTGAAGCCGGTTGAGTGCACGATTTCCAAATTCACCACCTGTCCGGCGTCCGACTCATCGCCTTCGAACACCACGATTTTGTTGCTACGCGTCCGACCGCTGAGCCTGGCCGCGTTCGTTTTGCTTCGGCCTTCGCAAAGAATCTCCACGGTTTGTCCGACCAATTGCTCGCCGGCACGTTTAGCCGCCGCGTCCACCAGCGTGAGCAAGTCGTGGTTACGCGCCTCCTTCACTCTCTCGTCAACCTGTCGGGTCATTTCTGCGGCGGGCGTTTCGCTGCGCGGTGAGTAGCGAAAGACAAATGCGTTATCGAATTGCACCCGTTCCACCAAGGCGCGCGTCTGCGCGTAGTCGTCGTCCGTTTCGCCAGGAAAGCCGACAATAATGTCAGTCGTTATGGCAATATCCGGTCGCGCATTGCGCAACTGGTCGACCAGACGAAGATAATTTCTTGAAGTGTAGGTACGATGCATTGCTTTAAGAATTCGATCGGACCCTGACTGCATCGGCAGATGAACGTGCTCGCAAAGCTTTGGCAGTTCGTGAAAAGCACCGACTAAATCGGCGCGAAAACCGATCGGATGCGGCGAGGTGAAACGCAACCTTTCGAGCCCCTCGACCTCGTGCACGGCCTCGAGTAATTGGACAAACGGGCTCTTTCCGTCGCGCTTTGGAAATTCATGCCGCCCATAAAGATTCACGATTTGCCCGAGGAGCGTGACTTCCTTCACGCCCAGCGCGACGAGTCCGCGCACTTCCCTAACGATCTCCGCGAGCGCCCGGCTCCGCTCCGCGCCACGCGTGCGCGGCACAATGCAAAAGGTGCAATGCATGTTGCATCCCTGCATGATTGAAACGAACGCGGTCGCTTGTCGCCGCCGCAGGCTGTGTTCGCGAATGGTTTCCTGTGAGCCTTCCTCCTCCGCCGTGTCGACGATGGAAAAGCGAGGGTCGTCCATGTTCCGCAGTCGTTTTTTCCTTACCAGTCCGTCGATGTAATCGGCAACGCGATGAAATTTTTGTGTCCCGACGACAAGGTCGAGGTGGGGCATGAGTTTCAACAGGTCCGCTCCGCGTGCCTGCGCCATGCAGCCGAGAAAACCAAAAACGACTTCCGGCCGCTGACGTGCCGTCCGTCCCAGCATTCCCATTTTGCCTAACGCCTTCTGCTCCGCCATATCGCGCACACTGCAGGTGTTGAGGAGCACCACATCCGCCTCCGATTCGTTAGGCGCGACTTCGTAGCCGCGGTCGATGAGTGAGCGTGCGACCTGTTCCGAATCGCGCTCGTTCATCTGACAGCCATACGTCTTGATGAAAAATTTGGGCATTGGAATCGGCAACAATATACGAACTCAGGTCCTTCGCCAGATTCCACGCCCGTTCGGGATCGTTAGGCAGTATCTGCCACCAACGGCGACCGCACTCCAGAGAGGAATATCGCTTTCTTATTTTGTTCCCTTCTGGATAATCGCCACGCGCATGACGACGGGCGAGCCAGCCATAGGCATCATCGGCGGAAGCGGGCTTTACCAGATGGAAGGATTCTCCGATCCACAAGAGTTTAGGATCGAGACGCCGTTCGGGGCTCCATCGGATGTGATCACCGGAGGGTCAGTTGCCGGCCGAAATGTTTACTTCTTGCCCCGGCATGGACGCGGGCATCGCCTTCTGCCGCACGAGCTAAATCACCGCGCCAATATCTACTCGCTCCGATTGCTGGGAGTGCGTTGGATTATTTGCGTCACGGCGGTCGGCAGTCTGCAGGAGAAATACGCGCCGCGCGACGTCCTGTTGCCCTCTCAGTTTTACGGTCGATCGAGCCGGCGCTCGGAAGACACTTTTTTTGGCGAGGGTATTGCAGCCCATATCACATTTGCGGAGCCGATCTGCACGCCTTTGCGGCAGCTGCTGGCGGAGACCATGACGTCGTTAGGCGTGCGCGTCCACAACGGTGGCACTTACGTGAACATGGATGGGCCGGCATTTTCCACCCGAACCGAATCCGAGCTGAATCGCAGGCACGGCTTCGACGTTATCGGCATGACGAATTTGCCGGAAGCAAAGCTGGCGCGCGAAGCCGAAATCGCCCTCGCCACCATGGCGATGATAACCGATTACGATTGTTGGAAAACAGAAGAGGAACCGGTTTCGGCACAGACCGTGATTGAACATCTTCTCGCGAATGCCGAGGCCGCAAAAAGGATTCTGGCCGCAGCCATTCCACGCATTCCGAGGGAACCGGACTGGCCAGAGCACCGGGCGCTCGATATTGCCATAGTGACCGATCGGTCCCTTTGGCCTGTCGCGACGCAGGAAAAACTCCGTCCTATTTTGAGCCGTTTTTTGTAAAGTCGCCGCTCGTCCCTTCCAAATGTGACCCATCGTCGTGCCGTTCGGTTGCAGCGACGACGCGATAAAAAACGGCGAAACAAAGCTTGCCGCCGCCACTCGAAATATAGTAATTATAGCAACGGTTCGGGCGAGCAATGAAATTCGCCCTCATAAGAAGATTCGAAAATGAAAACACAACTCGCCCTCGGCCTGCTCGCCGCAGCCGTCTTGTCTTCCTGCACGACGGTCAAGACCACCCCGACGAGCGCCACCGTTACCGACTCCAAAGGCAACGCTTATGCGGCCAACCCGGTCACCGAGCCGGCGCCGCCTGCAGAGACGGATATTCCTGCCGAAGGTCCGGCGGATCTGATCGCGAATCCCGCTTTAATGCCGTCGCCGCTGCTGCGTGCTTCGGCTGCCGGGGGTCCTTAGTTTTACTCGTTAGGCCTGGTAAGCGAGTCTCCCGATCGCGCCGCCTAACGACGCGATTTGCAAGGCGCTGTGCGCGGCGCTGACCGTGATGCGGAGACGCGCCGCCCCTTTCGCAACCGTCGGATAACGAATTGCGGGAACAAAAAAACCTTCCTTGCCCAAAGCGCGGGCGATCTCAAGAGCACGGGCCTCTTCGCCCACCATCCATGGAATAATGGCCGCGCCGGGCTTGCCAAACGACTCCTCCGATTCCGGAAGTAGCCTGCGCAGTTGGACGATTCGGCGCCAAAGCGTTTTCCGACGCGTCTCACCGTCTTCCGAAAGAAGGAACCGGATCGCAGCCGTCGCGGCCGCCGCCAGCGCAGGTGGGGACGCGGTCGAGAAGATGAAGGAACGCGCGCGGTTGACCAGCCAGTCGACCAAACTTCGCGGGCCGCAAACGTAACCGCCGCTCACGCCTAACGACTTGCTCAAGCTGCCCATGTGAGCGTCGATGTCGTTTTCCAAACCAAGCTCGGCGGCAAGCCCGCGGCCATGCGAACCGACTACGCCGATAGCGTGCGCTTCGTTGAGGAGCAGGAAAGCGTTAAAGCGTTTCTTCAGCTCAATCAGCTCCTGTAACGGGACGCGATCGCCATCCATGTTGAAGATCGATTCCGTCACAATCACGATACGGCATTCGGGAGATTCGCGGCGCGCCGATTCGAGATGGCTTTCCAGTTTACCCAAATGATTGTGCGGGAACACACGCAGCGTCGCTCCGCTGAGACGAGCTCCATCGATGAGCGACGCATGACAAGCCTTGTCGAGAACCACGACATCATCCTTCGAAGCCAGGGCGGGCAAAATGCCTAACGATGCCGCGTATCCGCTGCTGAACGAAATCGCGGCTGGAGCGCGCTGCCATTTCGCGAGCGCACTTTCGAGAGCAACGTGCGGCGATTGTGTGCCGCTGACGTCACGCGAGGCACCCGCCCCGATGCCAAACTCTTCGATCGCTTCGACCGCGGCCTTGCGCAGGATCGGATCAGCCGCCAGCCCGAGATAATCGTTTGAAGAAAAATTGATCAACTGTCGCCCGACGATCTTCACCTCCGGGCCTTGCGCCGTGCCGATCTCGCGCAACTTGCGATGCAAGGAACGCGCCCGGAGTGCCTGCAATTGCTCCTGAAAAAGCTCGTTCATGTCCACGCGCCGCAGCGGCGAGACTACATCCGTTTCAATCCCCAGGAAAGCAGAGCGGACGCATCCTCCCAAACGCGCCCTTTACTGTCGCCGAGCACGACAACGATGATGTCGCGTCCGGGCATGGTTCCACTGGCGATGAGGCAATGGCCCGCCGCTTCGGTATAGCCGGTTTTCATGCCGTTACAAAACGGAAGGCGCTTCAGGACTTTGTTGGTGTTCTCCAGTTCCCGCGTCCGACCGCTCGCATAACGAAAAACAATTCGCGGCAGACAAACGATCGAGCGAATAGTCGGGTTCGCATACGCGGCGCGGGCGATGATGGCAAGATCGCGCGCGGACGAGTATTGGTCAGGGATAGGCAGCCCGTTTGGATTTACGAAATTGGAATGAATGGCGCCAAGCGCGCGCGCCTTCGCGTTCATCTTTTCCGCGAACAATTCGATGCTGCCCGCGTCGTCGCGAGCCAGACATCGAGCGACGTCATTAGGGCTTTTTACCAGCAAAGCCCGCAGCAGATCGATTCGCTGATAGGTTTCCCCCGGTTTGATGTTCAAACGTACCGGCTCTGCCATCGTGTCGACCGCTTCCACCGTCACCTCCCGATCGAGAAATCCCGCTTCCGCCACGATCAAAGCGGTGAGTAATTTTTGCGTGCTTGCCGCCGCCCGCGTTTCGTCCGCATTTTTCTCATAGAGTACTTCGCCGCTGCGCGCGTCCTCCACGAGCACCGAGGCCGCGCGCGTCTTTGGCACAACGCTGCTGTCGAACGGTCGCGTCTGATACGCGACCGCGACTTCGTCATCGTCGCCAGCGGGGGTGGCCCGCCGGACCTCATGATGGGTCGGCTTGGACGCGGCGATGCAGAGCAGACCAAGCGCAATCGTCAGGGGATAACCGATCGGCGCAAAGGCTCGGCGAATCATCGCTCGATAATTAGGCAAAAGCTGCGCCCGGGCAAGCCTAACGACCCCTCCCGGGCTGAATCAATTCGATTTCATAACCCTCTGGTGCGTCAATGAACGCAATCGCGCCACCATCACCGTGAGGATGTGGACCATCGGAAAGCGGGTAACCCTTGGCCGCTGCCTTCTTGGCGAACTCATTGAGGTTATCGACTTCGAAAGCGAGATGAGTCAGGTCGGGACCGACCAAGACGGGACCGCTCTTGTCGTATTTGCAAAGCTCGATCTCTTCCTCGCTGCCCGGTGCCTTCATGAAGACAAGCTGGGAGCCGCGGCCCGAAGTATGCCGGCGCACTTCCTCCAGGCCCAGTACATCACGATAAAAAGAAACAGTCTTTTCCAGGTCACTGACACGATAGCGGGTGTGCAAAAGCCTTTTAATCATCGTGGTAGAGTGAAGCACGAAATTCGAAGATCGAAATTCGAAACACGCCCGATTTGCTAATGGTTGCCAGGGTCCAACAATGCTCAAACGCGGCTTTGTTTCTCTTCATTTGAATTTTGAATTTCGGATTTGGTTCCAATTCCGGTATTCGTGGTCAGAATTTTCCCATGCTTTGCCTCGGAATCGATAGCGGCACCAAGAGCACGAAAGCTCTTGTTCTCGATATCGAGTCAGGAGAAGTCATCGCGCGCGCGCAGCAAACTTACGAGACCATTGAAAGTCTGCCGCCGGGCCACGTTGAACAGGATCCGCAAATCTGGATTGACGCCGCGGAGGCCACAATCGCGGAATGCATTGAAAAGTTAGGCGAACGCCGAAAAGAGCTCACTGCCATAGGCGTCGGCGCGCAACAACAGGGATTGGTCGCGCTCGACGAGGCCAACCTACCGCTGCGACCGGCGAAACTCTGGTCCGACACCTCGGCCGAGGAGCAATGCGAGGCATTCAACAAAAAGTTCGGCGGTTCACAAGGCTTGATCGAACTGATCGGCAACCCAATGTCGTCCAGCTACACCGCGCCCAAGCTGCTTTGGCTAAAAGAAAACGAGCCGGCCAATTTTGCCCGCCTAACGACTGTGCTTCTTCCGCACGATTACCTCAACCTCTGGCTTACCGGCGAACGCCAGATGGAATACGGCGACGCTTCCGGGACGGGGTTCATGGATGTGCGAACACGCGCATGGAGCGAACCGGCTTTGAGATTCATCGACCCGGAGCTGGCGTTGAAATTGCCGCCGTTGCGCTCCTCAAGACGACCGGCAGGTTTGTTGCGCAGTTTGTTGCGCGAGAGCTGGGGCGTGGCAGATGACGCGCTTGTCAGCGCTGGCAGCGGCGACAACATGATGAGCGCCATCGGCACCGGCAATATTCGGCCCGGCATCGTGACGGTTAGCCTCGGCACTTTAGGAATCGTATTCTCTTTCGTTGAAGAACCGGTGATCGACCACAAAGGCGAGGTGGCGACGTTCTGCGATGCGACAGACCACTGGTTGTCGCTCACCTGCACGATGAATGTCGCTGCCGCGATTGAGCAGACACGCGCGCTTTTTGGCTGGGATTTTCCGGCCATGGACGAGGCTGTTGCGAAGGCTCCGCCAGGTGCGGGTGGAATTCTTTTCCTTCCATACCTGCAAGGCGAACGCACACCGCGCCTGCCGAAAGGCTCCGGAGTTTTTCATGGCCTGACGATCGAAAACATGAAGCCCCATTTCATGGCGCGCGCCGTCGTTGAAGGAGTGACACTTGGGCTAGGCTTTGGAATGCGGCGTTTTCAGGATCTCGGCATCGTGCCCAACGAGATTCGCCTTACCGGCGGCGGAAGTCAGAGTCGCATCTGGCGTCAGATCGTGGCTGATGCTCTCGGCTTTCCGACGGTAACTTTGAAAGTCACGGAAAGCGCCGCCTTTGGTGCTGCGATTCAGGCGGCGTGGACATATTGTCAGGTGAAAGGAAAACCCTTGAGCATTGAAAAGTTGGTCGACGACCTTGTTGTCGTTGACAAAGAGGCACGCCTCGAGCCGAGTAAAGAGTCACATGAGCTTTACCGACAGCTCCTCTTGCGCCACATCGACCTGACGACAAAGCTAAAAAGCGCCAGCTATCTTTAAAAGATTTTCCAACCAGCGGAGCTCACTTCCGTTCTAGAGTGCGCGCCCGTCCTGTGTTCTTATAGCGCGAAATGAAAGTTGTGATTGCCGCGACCGGAGCTAGCGGCACGATCTATCTGCAGCGGTTACTGGATCAAATCGACACTTCGACCAACGAAGTGCACCTGGTCATGAGCGGATACGCCAAACAGGTCGCGAAACACGAAGTCGACCAGCTCACTATCCCGGCCGCTGTCCGACAACACGCCGAGAGTGACCTTAACGTGCCATTCGTCAGCGGCTCAGCGCGCTTCGATGCGATGGTCATTGTTCCTTGTTCAATGGGAACGCTGGGCCGTATCGCTTCTGGCTCGAGTGACAGCGCCCTTCTTCGCGCCGCCGACGTATTTCTGAAGGAACGCCGCAAACTCGTTCTCGTTCCGCGCGAAACTCCCTGGAGCCTGATCCACGCACGTAACGTCACAACCCTCCTCGAAGCAGGTGCCATTGTCCTTCCGGCAATCCCGTCTTTTTACGCTCGGCCACAATCCGTCATCGAAGTTGTCGACACTGTGGTCTGGCGCATTCTCGATCAAATCGGTCTGTCGAATCCGCGCGCCTTTCGCTGGCAGGAAGAAGGCCAGGCGTCTTCCGAAAGTTGAAAATGGAGGGCTGGCGCACCCCTTGGCTGGTTGCCTTCGGATACCATCTATTACAAATCTGGGCGCGAACTTTGCGCTTTGAGATTGAAGACCACGCCGATGTTATCAATACGTCGCCTAACGAGCGCTACATCGGCGCGCTCTGGCATAATCGTCTCCTCCTTTTCCCGTTCGTTCTCAAGCGTTACCTGCCACAGCGGCAAGGCGCGGCGCTGATCAGCACGAGTCGCGACGGCGCCATCCTCGCCGATCTGGTCGAGCGTTTCGGTTATGAAGTCGTGAGGGGATCAAGCTCGCGCAAGGGCGCCAGTGCCATGCGTCAGCTCGCGGACGTGATTGCGAGCGGCCGCGATGTCGTCATCACGCCCGACGGTCCGCGTGGACCGGCCTACGAGTTGGGTCAGGGCATCGTCTATCTTGCACAGCAAACAGGCGCCGCGGTGGTCCCGGTGAATATGGAATACTCCAGTTGCTGGCGACTGCGCAGTTGGGATCGCTTCATCCTGCCAAAACCCTTCGCCAAGGTCCGTGTCATTTTCGGAAAACCGCACCGCGCGGCGCAGACATCAACGGAAGAGGAATTTGAGCTGGAACGCGAGCGGATGCAGAACGCCATGCTCGAGATGGTCCGGATGCGATGAAGCAATTTCCGCCTAACGATGAGAGAATAACTCACCGCGACCCTTACACGCCGCGAAGCGAGCTTTCTTGGAACAGACGAGCGACCGGCGTTCCCCTAAATTCTTATCCCATACTCTGCCCTAACGGAAAATTTGCGACGGCGCTTGAGCACCGCTAGAAGACGCTTGCTTGGGCAGGAAATCCATGTTGATCGACGGGCGCATCATTGCCGAAAAAGTATACGCTCAACTGCGCGGCCAGATTGAGGCGCTCAAGTCTCACGCTATTACCCCTGGACTGGCGGTCGTGTTGGTGGGCGACGATCCGGCTTCGCGTGCCTACGTGCGCTCGAAAGACAAGATGTGTCGCGAGCTTGGACTTCATTCGGTTAAACTCGAGCTGCCCTCGGAGACGACCCAGAGCGAGTTACTCGCACGCGTCGAGCAGCTCAACCGCGATCCTGCAATTCACGGCATCCTGGTTCAGTCGCCGCCACCGAAGCACATTGACGAATCGATCGTCGTGAGGGCGCTCGACCCGGCGAAGGATGTTGACGGCTTTCATCCAATCAACGTTGCCAAGCTCGCCGTCGGCGATCCAAGCGGCTTTGTGCCCTGCACGCCGTTAGGGTGCCTCCGCCTGCTGCAGGAGAGCAATTTCCGAATCAGCGGAGCACATGTCGTGGTACTCGGCCGCAGTATGATCGTCGGCAAACCGCTCGCGCTTCTGCTCATGCAAAAAGGAGTCGATGCCACTGTTACGGTGGTGCATTCCCGCACCGAAAACCTCGCGAAGATCACTCGTTCGGCTGATATCGTTGTGGCTGCTATCGGCCAGCCACGATTCGTTAGGGCAGAGCACGTACGCGAAGAAGCCGTGGTAATTGATGTAGGGATCAATCGCGTGGAGGACCCTTCGTCCCCGCGAGGGTATCGCCTGGTGGGCGATGTGGCTTTTGACGAAGTCGCGCCAAGAGCCCGCGCGATCACCCCGGTGCCCGGCGGTGTCGGACCGATGACGATCGCGATGCTGATGGCTAATACGGTCAAAGCCGCGAATCAGACACTCCGCACGACTTTTCCCGTTAAGTAGCGCAGCACCTGTTTTTCGTTCGGTAAGAAAGCAAGTAGTGATGTCGTGAGACGCGGATGTTCTACCGCACGCCGCGCCAGGGAATTGATCCAAAGACGGCCACGATACAGCCGGCGATGCGCGGCGGCGTAATCTCGATGATTCCCGGTTCGAATCGCGTCCGCCGCCAGCTCACCAGAACGCAAAGCGTAATAGATTCCCTCCCCTGTAAAAGGCTCAACCACACGCGCAGCATCGCCGACGAGAAATAATCCGGGTCGTCCTGCTGGCAGAGCAGCGCGAACGAGCGGGGTGATAGCCCGCCAGTGATGATCCGGCGCGATTGCGAATTTGTCCTCTGCCCAGGATTTCACCCTCGACATGTCGTTAGGCCGACTCACCAGGCAAAGATTCAGGAGCTCCTCTCCGACCGGTGCCGCGCCGGAATAGCCTTCGGACAACAACTGCATCACAATTTGGTTGTCGTAGCCGAGTGGCAAGGGGAGATGGGTTTGAAGGGCAACGCGATCCGGGCCCTTGCCTGGCATCAGTTTGAGAAGACGGGCGACGGTCGAGTTGCGTCCGTCCGCCGCGACCAGCAGTCTGGCGCGTTCGGAAAAATTCCGCGCCTCGAGGTACCAGCTCTCGTTTTCGCGCCTAACGACAACAAGTGTTGCCTCCTCGCGCACTTCCGCGCCTAACGACTGCGCGCGACGCAGGAGGATTTTGTCGAAGATGCTGCGCCTGATGGCAATCTGCGCCTTGTCAGCACCGGGCAACGGCGCGCTCGCAACGCGCCCGCGAAGATCGATAAAGTTGACGCGCACCATCCGTCCATGTGGCATAGCACGCAGTTCTTCTGCCACGCCAAGCCGCTTCAGCACCGGCCAACAGGTCGGATTCAGGCAATCGCCACAAACCTTCTCGCGGGGAAATTTCGCCCGTTCGATCACAAGAGTTCGGACGCCGCTCATGGCACAGAACGCGGCGCAACTTGCGCCGGCCGGACCGCCCCCCACGATGGCGACATCCCACATTCGCGAGTAATCTCTCAGGACTGTGTCGCTGTCGAAGGAAAAGCCTGACCTGAACAGAAAAGTCCACGAAGTGCCGCACAAACCGGGGGTTTACCTGATGCGCGATCGCTTTGGACGCGTGATCTACGTGGGCAAAGCGCGCGATCTTCGCAAACGTGTCGGTTCCTATTTCATGCCATCAAAGCTGGCGGTAGCGGATCTGAAAACGCGCGCCATGCTCGATGCCGTTTGGGACTTCGAAACGCACACCGTGGCGAGCGAGCCCGAATCTTTGCTCCTCGAAGGGAAGCTGATCAAGGAATACCGGCCGCGCTACAACATTTCCTTTCGCGATGATAAGCGCTTTCTCGTAGTGAAGTTGGACGAGACGGAGGAATGGCCGCGGTTTCGGTTGGCACGTTTCAAAAAAGACGATGGCGCGCGTTATTTCGGGCCTTACGCGCACGCCGGCGCGCTGCGGCAGACCCTTAACTTCATGCGCAAGAAATTTGGAGTGCTGACTTTCGGCCGCGGCGCGCCGACGGAGCGCGAATTGAAATCGTCGACCTATCAGGTTCCCATGCGGCTGAGCGAAATTGACGCCGCCACCTATCGCCAGCGTGTGGCGCAAGCGGCGGAATTTCTTGAAGGACATTCGCGTGAATTGATGGCCGCGCTCGAGGAAGAGATGCGCAAGGCAGCGGAGAAGCTGAATTTCGAAAAGGCCGCCGAACTGCGCAATATGCTGGAGGATTTGCGGCGCACGACCAGGCCGATGCGACGCTTTACCCGGCATAGCTTGCCGAGCACCGTCGATCCGCAGGCAGACGTGCGAGCGCTGGCGGATGCGCTGCAACTGCCGGCTTTGCCGCGGGTGATGGAGTGCTTCGACATCTCAAATATTTCCACGACCCATGTCGTCGCTTCGATGGTTTCGTTTCGCGACGGCGTGCCGGACAAGAACAACTACCGGCGCTACCGCATCCGAACGGTGGAAGGACAGGACGATTTTGCCAGCATGGCTGAAGTCGTTAGGCGACGGTATTCGCGCGTGCTCCTGCAAGCGCGGGAAGCGAATCTGGAAACGGCGGAGTTTTCGCAGGAGAATCCGAGCGAGGCGATCAGCCGCCTGAACTCTCGCGTTGCAGTGGCAAACGACCGTGAGGGATTTTACGGCCAGCCTTTGACGCCGATCCCTTTGTCCGTGGGGGACATCCCATCAACATCGAACGACGAGGTTTCTCGTCGCGCTATCTCGGTTCGATCTGATGATCAAGAGAACACTAGGCCACTCGTTAGGCTGCCGAATCTCATTATCGTCGATGGCGGCAAAGGCCAGCTCTCCTCCGCCTGTCGCGAATTACAACGACTCGGTTTGCACAATCTGCCGATCATCGGGCTGGCCAAGGAATTTGAAGAAATCTATCGACCGGGCCGTCCGATGCCCTTGCGACTGCCGGAAGACTCTGGTGCATTGCGCCTGCTGCAGCGCATTCGGGACGAAGCGCATCGTTTCGCCAATACCTATCACCAGTTGCTCATGAAAAAACGGATCGGCGAAAGCGTTCTCGACGATTGTCCCGGCGTGAGTCAGAACCGCAAGAATTTGCTTTTACGCAGGTTTGGCTCGGTACAAAGACTGCGCAAGGCTAGTGTCGAAGAAATTGCATCGACGGAAGGGATAGGCCAAAAATTGGCTGAGGATGTGCATCGCTTTTTGCAGCGGCATTGAGAAATTTGGACCGTGAGTCACTGCACGTAACTGGGATACGAAGACGTTTGAGATTAATACTCCTGCCCAAAGTCCGGGCTCTTTGGTGTTGCCGCTTTTTGGCGTTTTTGCTTTCGCCGGTCATGGTCGCGGCTCAGGAACCGCCGACGCCGACGCCGACACCGGCGGAGGAAATGATTCAGCCAACTTGGGAAACGCAGAAACTCGCCCGTACCTATGTTCTTGATATTCCCGCGCCGCGCGGTCAGATCACGGATCGCAACGGCGTTCCTCTTGCGCAAAACAAGCTGAGTTACAACCTGACGGTCGACTTCCCCAGTCCGCTCGATTTTTCCGATCCGAAGGCGATCGAATATGCGCGACAACGGATCCGTATGGCGGAAAAGCTTCTTGATCGCAAGCTCGACATTTCCGACGCGGCAATCGCCAAACACTATCGCAACCGCGGGTTTCTCCCCTTCGAGATTGCACAGATCCTGAGCGACTCCGAGCAGAATGCGCTAAAGTCGGATCTTCCGCCGGGCCTCTCTCTCAAGCCGATTTACCTGCGTTTCTATCCAAACAAGAGCATCGCAGGCGCAGTTATCGGCTACACCGGCCGGACGAGTCGCAATGCCGATAGCATCGTGCAAAACGGCCAGGTGCTTTGGCCGGAAACCGAGGGCCGGGAAGGACTCGAGCAAACCTTCAATAGCATGCTCACCGGGCGACATGGAAAATTCAAGGTCACTTTTGACCGCGAAGGTCATAAGACTTCCGAGCGTATCGTTGAGCCGCCGGTACCGGGCTATAACGTCGTTACGACGCTCGATCTTCACTTGCAGGAGATGGCGGAGAAAGCGCTGGCTGCTCGTGCCAAACGCGGCGCGATTGTGATCTTGGATCCAAATAATGGCGACATTCTTGCGCTCGCTTCGTGGCCAACTTTTGACCCTAACGAATTCATTCCTTCTATCTCAGCGGCGGACTTCAAGAAGCTGCAGAGCGACCCAAATATTCCGCTCTTGCCGCGTGCATACCGTTCGGCTTACCCGCCCGGATCGACTTTCAAGGTCGCAGTCGGACTAGCCGCGTTTGAGAGCGGGACGATCAGCCCGCAGGATCAATACGAGTGCGTGCCGGCGTTGGACGTTGGCAATGTGACCTTCCACAATTGGAAGCACAGCGATCGCGGTTCGCTCAATTTTGTGCAGGCGCTAACCGAATCGTGCGACACCTGGTTCTACCAAGTCGGCATCGAGACGGGCGCCGAGCCGATTCTGGAGTGGGCAACCAAACTCGGCTTCGGTGCCAAATGCGGAATCCCACTGCGCGGTGAAGCGGAGGGTCGTTTGCCTAACGACGTATATATGAAGGCGACGCATGGCCGCAAGATCCTGAACGGTGACATCGCCAATATGTCGATTGGCCAGGGCGACCTGCTCGTCACCCCGCTGCAAATGGCGCAAGCTATCGCGATCGTGGCCAATGGCGGAACCTGCTATCAAACGCGTCTCGTCGAGCAGGTGCAGACGGTCGGGAACGAAATCGTCGCTGCCTACTCGGTGCGGGCAAAGAAGACGATCGATGCGTCATCGGTGGCGATGGAACAACTGCACAAAGCCATGGTGGACGCAGTTAACGCGCCGGCTGGCACAGCGCACCAGGCGAGCTTGGATAAAGTTTCTGTCGCCGGAAAAACCGGTACTGCACAATGGGGCCCGAAAGAAAAGGAACGCACTGCAGCGTGGTTCGCTGGCTTCGTTCCGGCGGATCACCCGCAATATGCTTTCGCCGCACTTTACGAAGGCGATGTTGGCAGCACCGTCCACGGCGGCTCAGCCGCCGCACCCATGATTGGCTCCATTCTCCGGCAGGTCTACGGTGAGAAAGGGGATGAAGAAAAATCGAAAGAAGAAGACGAAACATCGGACTGACTGACCGCAGGGCCATTCAACGAGTACCGTCTCTACTGATAACTTCGGAAGATGTCACTGCGATCCGATGCTGCGCTTCTCATTGTCGGCCACGGGTCGACCGTCAATCCCGACTCGAGCGCCCCAAGTCTTGCACAAGCGGCAGCGATTCGGGACCAAGAGTTGTTTCGCGAGGTGGCTTGCAGCTTCTGGAAAGAAGAGCCGAGCTTGCGCGACGCGTTGCTGCTCTTCGACGACTCGGAAATTCGGCAGGTTTACGTGGTGCCAAACTTTATCAGCGAAGGTTATTTTACCCAGACCATCATTCCCCGGGAACTGCAACTGAATGGTCGCCTAACGACGCGGTCGTCCGGTCAAATATGGAAATATTGCGAACCGGTTGGAAATCATCCGGGCGTGACGGAGCTCTTACTGCGACGTGCGCGCGAAGTTGCGCCGGACGCGCCAGATGCTGAAACCACGTTGCTGATCGTCGGACACGGAACCGCCTTGAACGACAACAGCGCGCTTGCGGCCAAACGCGAGGTGGAAAAGATAGCCAGGCTTGGCCGCTACGCTCTCGTCCAGAATGCTTACATGGAAGAGCCACCGCTCATTTCTGAGTGGTTGCACTTGACGACGACCCCAAACGTAATCGTGGTGCCGTTTTTTATCTCCGATGGCTTGCACAGCTATCAGGACATTCCGGTTTTACTCGGAATCGAGCCGGAAATCACGGCGGCCGCCAGGCAGCGCGGAATCTTCCGTCGCAATCCGCACCAGCTTCACGGGAGGCGCCTTTATTACGCCAACGCCATTGGGACGGAGGCGGCCTTCATCGAAATCATCCTTCAGCAAACTGCGGCTTTCGATCGCGCCGCGCTTGATCTCAGCTCAATTTCGTAAAGGTTGTCTCTGGGTCAGCGTGAAAACAAATTCGACCAAGCTTTTGCAGGATCTTGCGGCTTTTCTACTTGCAGCCCCGAAAGCGCCCGGAACGCTCAAGACTGCAGCCGAAATGGTGCAAAACGAACGCGCCTATCGCTGGATCGGCATTTACAAAATTGAGCGCGGCGAATTTGTCATTGCCGCCAGCACCGGCAACGAGCCGCCCGCTTATCCACGATTTCCGAAGAGCCAGGGGCTTTGCGGCGCAGTCGCGGAAACGGGAGAAACCCTCATTGTCGGCGATGTCTCGAAGGACGCGCGGTGGCTACCGGCGTTTTGGACCACGAATTCGGAAATCGTCGTACCGATCAAGAGCGAATCGACCGGACAAGTCCTCGGAGTGATTGATGTCGATAGCGAGAAACGTGACGCCTTTACAGAGGATGATCGAGACTTCCTTGAGCACGTTGCGGTGGTAATGGCGCGCGGACTGTGCACAAACAAGAACGGGGCAGCCAAGAACGGGTCAAAGAAGCCGAAGAAGAAGAATGCTCCCGCGCATTGAGCGGGTGTTGTCGGATTGGCTGGCCGCCGGCGCGACCGGCATAGGTCAAATCGAGATAACGAAGGCCGGCGATGGATTTGCCCTCTTCCATTATGAAGACAGAGCGCGTCTCGATCTCGAAATCTTTTCCTCGCCTAACGATGCCGCCGAACTTGCGAAGTTCGATGACGATGAAAATTATCGGCCGCTCAAAACCGCACCAAATCTTCGTCATGGCTGGAAGCTGGAATTGAATGATCTGTCTGAGCTGCGCCTGGCGCTTGATCTTTTTTATCCGGGGCGACTGGCCGCACTCGCCGCCTGGGAAGCAAATCGGCTAACAACGACTCCCTTGCGAGAAACGCTCAATCGCCAGAGCGGCATCTACAGGGCCGCTGCTAAAATTTCCGATCAAGAAATCGATGTATCCGTTGGCCAATTTTGCCGATCGTACGGGGGCTTACCAGGCTGTTTGCGCACCATCCTCTGGCCACGCGACGCCAGCGGCGCTCGCCCGTCACTGCGTTTGCCGCTCGACAAATTCATTGCGCCGCTTGATCAAACGAGCCGCGGCGAAAACGTGATACCGCTGCTTTGCCAGGAAGCATGCAATCTTTTTGTCGCTAACGCCCGCGAGACGGTGCGTAGCAGGATTGAGCCAGTAAGCTTGAAGCGATAAGGCAATCTCGCCGCTTCAACATTTCCATCCATGCCGACTTTTCGCGCCCATACCATCGTCACGATGACCGGACCGCCAATCGACAACGGCGCAGTCGCCATCGAAGGGGATCGAATCGCCGCCGTCGGGCCATTTCAAGAAATCAAAGCGAGTGGTGGCGAGTTGCAGGATCTCGGCGAAGTCGTGCTCCTCCCCGGGTTAATTAACGCGCATTGCCATCTCGACTTTACTTCGCTTTGTGGGATGATCGCGCCGCAGCGCTCCTTCGCAGATTGGATCCGACAGATCAATCACCTGCGCCGGCAGCTGTCTGATGATGACTATTTGCGATCGATCGCAACGGGTTTTGCCGAGTCGCGGCGCTGGGGCACGACGACGATCGCGAACATCGAATCGCTGCCGCATCTTCTCGAGCGAATGCCGCGCCCATTGTTGCGCACCTGGTGGTTCGCGGAATTGATTGATGTCCAACCCCGGGGCGCGATCGATAAAATGATCGACGATGCGCTTGCCGTCTTTCGAGGCAAGGAGAATTGGCCGGGTGGTTTTGGTTTGAGCCCTCACGCCCCCTATACCGCCTCATCGCGGCTGCTGCGCGCTGCGACGCGGATCGCGCGGAGACGCAATCTGCCGTTGACGATACACTTGGGAGAGTCGCGCGAAGAGATGGAAATGTTCCGCCACGGCAGCGGGTCCTTATTCGATCTCCTGCGTAGTCTCGGCCGGCCGCTGGATGATTGCAGCAAGCGCAAAACCCCGCTCGGCATTATGCTCGATATGAACATCCTCGACGAACGCTGGATCGTAGTTCACTCGAACGAACTCACCGAAGAAGATTTCGACCGACTGGAGACCGGGCCACGCTTTCACGTCGCACATTGTCCGCGAAGCGGCCGTTACTTTAATCATTCACCATTTCCGCTTCGCCGCCTGCGCGAGCTGGACTTTAATATCGCTCTTGGGACGGACAGTCTCGCGAGCAATTCCTCGCTTAGCCTTTTCGCAGAAATGCAAACCGTGCGCAACACGCACCCGTGGCTCACGCCAAAACAGATCCTGGAGATGGCGACGATCAACGGGGCACGGGCGTTGGGCCAGGAACGAAGCCTTGGGAAGATTGCACCCGGGCTTCAAGCAGACCTAATCGCTCTACCCATCGCAAACCAATCCGGTGACCTATTCGAGAAAATCATTGCCTGGGATCAAGCGGTGCCTTCGATGATGGCAGCCGGTTGCCTGGCGACGACCACCAACTAGCCGCGCGGTTCTCATAATTGGCTTTCCTTTTCTCATTCCTGAAATATTCTCCGCCCTGAGAATATGGCCAAGATAATCATCATCGACGACGAGCCGGCAATGGTGGAAGTCATCGTCACCCTCTGCCGCGAGAAAGGGCATCAAGTTTTCCCCTTCAGCTCCGCTGCCAAGGCTGTCGAGCAGATGGAAACAATTGATCCAAACATCGTCATCACTGACGTGAAGATGGAATCGATGAGCGGCTTCGACGTTCTGCGTCACGTAAAGGAAAACCACAAGCAGACACTCGTCATTTTGATTACCGCCTATGCTTCGGTCGATACCGCGATCGAAGCCATGAAAATGGGTGCGCACGGTTACGTGCCGAAACCCTTCAAGATTGACGAGCTGCAAATGACCATCCAGCGCGCACTCGAGTTTCAATCTGCGCGTCAGGAAAACACCTACCTTCGTAAGGAGCTGAAGAACAAATACAAGTTTGAAAACATCATCGGCTCCAGCCGCAAGATGCAGGACGTCTACAATCTCATCAATAAGGTCGCCGACACCGACAGCACAGTTCTCATCCTGGGTGAAAGCGGCACCGGCAAGGAATTGGTCGCGCGCGGACTGCATTTCAACAGCAATCGGCAGCATCACCCGTTTGTGGCGATCAACTGCAGCGCCCTGCCGGAGAATCTGCTCGAGTCAGAATTGTTTGGGCATAAGAAGGGTGCCTTCACCGGGGCCGTCGCCGACAAACGCGGCTTATTCGAGGAAGCCAATCTCGGTACCATCTTTCTCGATGAGATCAACTCTATGGCGACCTCGCTGCAAACCAAGCTTCTTCGCGTTTTGCAGGAACGCGAAGTGCGACGGGTCGGCGACAACAAGAGCGTCCCGGTCAATGTGCGGGTCGTCGGCGCGACGAACGAGCCACTGCAGCCAAAAATTCACGACGGCACCTTCCGTGAAGACCTTTACTACCGACTGGCTGTCATCCCGGTCGAGATGCCGCCTTTACGCGACCGCCTCGATGACGTCCCGCTGCTTGTGAATCATTTTCTGCAAAAGCAGGCAAACCTTACTGGGGGCAAGCCCAAAAAGATCGACCCTCAAGCGGTCGAACTGCTCTGCCGCTACGACTACCCCGGCAATGTGCGCGAACTGGAAAATGCGATTGAGCGCGCCTGCGCCCTTTGCGAAAACAACATGATAATGTCGCACGATCTTCCGCCCCAAATCATAGAACATGCCAATGAGGACGCTGCCAAGAAATCACGTGCTGCCATGCAAGTAGGTAAGTCTCTCGACGAATTCATTCAGGAACAAGAACGCGAGTATATCGAAGCGACTCTGGCGAAGTTCAAAGGCTCCCGCGAAAAGGCTGCCAGCATTTTGGGTATTAGCATGGCGACCTTGTATCGCAAGCTAGAGATCAAGAGTAAGAAATAGGGCCTCATTTTGATAACTCGATACCCAGGCTACTTCTTTCCTCCGATCATCAGAAGATAATGCCTGGTTCCAGGCAAATCTTGTAAGTTAAGTTATGCACGCGTTTCCCCTGGAGCCTCCGTCGTCAATTCGCTCTGCTCCCTCATGACGGAAGAGCCAGTTGCCATGCGCCTGAGCTCCTTCCTCACCAACGGTCCTCGCTTTTAAGTCAATCTTATGGGATACCGTGCGCCTTGGTAATACAAGGAAAAGGCGATGCTATCGAACGTTTTCCCGGTTAGCCCAGTTCGCCCACGGGTCAGAAAACCATTCCCTGACAGCGGCACTCTTACACAATCCGATAGCTAAAGAAATGTTGATCACGGCGAAAACGCGACTAATTAGTCCCGGTGGACAGAAATCCGTGGAAAGTATTGCGCGGGGTTTTCGTCATGTCTCTCCTCGGTTTTGGTCATCTTGCAGGAACCGTTGCCGCGGCTAACGGAGCCGGTGATGATTCTGCGTGGATTCCTGATGGAATCAAGCCAGGCGGCATCCTGAATAGGAACGATTCTTTCAAAGTCATTGGGTTTGGATGCAACTCCGTTTCGTTTGGGTTTGACCCAAGCCTCGGCGATTACTGTATCGGTCGATCACTGAGCCATGGCTGTCGTGGCACCTGGTCTTTGGTCCTGGCGCAGATCGATTGGCAGAATCACTGCTTGAACTACATTCACGATGTTTTGGATACCAGGAACGGGCTCGTCTCGATTAGTGGTGGTGAAAGAGTTCGGCACGCCTACGATGCTCAAGTGATGGCTTGGGATAATGAGATTTGGGTAGCCTTTGAATGTAGCGGAGTGGGCATTAATCGCGCTGCTAGCTGCATGGGCCCGTTGAATAATAACCTGGTCCTCGACACCGCGCGGACCAACGTGGTTATTGAAGGCGGAGACGATCGAAAGTACCATTATAGCGCGAGCGTCCCTAAGTTGTTGGCTTATAAGAACAGAGCTTATATCTATTGGGATAGGATAAAATCAGAGTTGGTAGGCCGTCGACGCGTGGATACGACCGCGTGGGGCGTCGAAATCAAGAAAAGGTCGGATGGCAAGTTCTGGGCCGTCGACTCAAATGGCAAAACTGTCCGATCTATGACTTCCAATAATCCAGCTGCCGTAGAGGTTTTTGGGGTCGACCCGTCGGATCCGAGATCTAACGGTGTAGCTGACTTATTTCAGACCATTACCGACGGGCAGACTATTTTTATGACGGGTGCTCGCGGTGGCGCTGACTGCACGGGGCCCGCAGGTTCGGCCGAGGGGTGTTATCGACTTACCATCGGTAAGACAACCAACCCACTTGGTTATCATACTTTCAATCAGAATCTCATTCCAGATAGATACATGCCCAAGAGTTCGGCCGAGTATTATCGATTTGTGTATAGGCCCGATGACGGCAAAACCGTTCTATTGGGAGGGATGTCACGCAATCCGCAGGGGATTCCGGGCGCGCTTTTTGGCACATGGGCCTATGTGTGGCCGACTAATCTGTTTCCGGTCGCGACCCAAGTCTCCCACTAGCCCGGTCATCTGCGAACACGGTTTGTCCCAAGCCTGCGGGCGCTTTATGGCCGCCCAATCAAGTGTTGCGATCGCAGGCATTCCACAGATGCGAGGATCCTTCGGGAATATCAGTTCGATCGTGGCCGCTATGCAGAGCGGAGTGCCTACAATGGGAAACACCGGTAGCAAGCAACGCGGTGCAGAGTGCGTGTTATGACGGAAAATTTTCCCCATCCCTTGCTCTTCTCGTTTCCGAATGGGATAGACCTCTCGCTTTATGACTCCTGTGAAAGTTTGGCTGGGCTATCCTTACCCTCTTGGCGCCACCTGGCTCGGAAACGGTGTGAATTTCGCCGTTTTCTCTGAGGCGGCAGCGTCTGTCGATCTCTGTCTTTTCGATTCTCCTGACGCTCGCCAGGAAAATATCCGTATCCCGATGACGGAACACACCGATCAAGTCTGGCATCTCATGTTACCGGATGTGCGGCCGGGACAGCTCTATGGGTATCGCGTTTTTGGCCCATATGATCCAGACCGTGGTTTGCGCTTCAATAGCTCTAAGTTGCTCGTCGATCCCTATGCCAAGGCGATCTCGGGCGGAATCAATTGGGCAGACGAAATGTTTGGATATGTCGTGGGCGGCGACGGCCAGGACCTTGCGCGGGATTTTCGCGACGATGCGTGGGGAATTCCAAAGGCCGTCGTAATTGATAACTCATTCGACTGGGGCGATGACCGGCGGCCTCGCACGCCCCTGCATCATTCGGTCATTTACGAGTTGCACACTAAGGGCTTCACGAAACTAAACCAAAGAGTGCCAGAGGAAGTGCGCGGCACCTACGCCGGTCTCGGGAGCGCGGCGGCAATTGAGTACCTGAAAGACTTGGACGTCACCGCGGTCGAGCTGCTTCCGGTGCATCACCATATCAACGACACGGCCCTGGTCGATCGAGGCCTGACGAATTATTGGGGTTACAACTCGATCGGCTTCTTTGCACCCGATTCGAAATATTCGTCCACCGGCGACTTGGGCGGCCAGGTAAACGAGTTCAAGTCGATGGTGCGCAACTTGCACGCTGCCGGCCTCGAGGTGATTCTCGATGTTGTCTACAATCACACCGGCGAAGGCAATCATCTTGGCCCAACACTCAGCTTTCGCGGGATCGACAATCAGGCCTACTACCGGCTCATGCCGGAGGATCCGCGCTTCTACCTCGATTTCACAGGCACCGGTAATACCCTAAATCTGCTCAATACCCGCACGCTTCAGATGGTCATGGACAGTCTGCGTTATTGGGTGCTGGAGATGCATGTGGACGGTTTCCGCTTCGACCTCGCCTCGACCTTGGCGCGCGACATGCACGGCGTAAACAAACTTCATGCTTTTTTTGAAATCATTCACCAGGACCCGGTCATCTCGCAGGTGAAGCTCATTGCCGAGCCATGGGACGTGGGCGAAGGCGGCTATCAGGTCGGGAACTTTCCCGTTCTCTGGGCGGAGTGGAATGGGAAATACCGCGATACCGTGCGCAGTTTTTGGAAAGGCGATGAAGGCAAGATCGGAGAGCTGGCTTACCGCCTGACAGGGAGTCCCGATCTCTATCAGCACAGTGGCCGACGCCCTTACGCCAGCATCAACTTTGTTACCGCGCACGACGGTTTCACGCTGAACGATCTCGTCAGCTACAGCGAAAAGCACAACGAGGCCAACGGCGAAGACAATCGAGACGGCGAGAACAATAATCATTCCTGGAATCATGGCGCCGAAGGGCCGACCGATAATCCCGAAATCAACCAGTTGCGTCGCCAGCAACGTCGTAACTTCCTCACCACGCTCCTTCTTTCCCAGGGCGTGCCGATGATTACTGCAGGCGACGAATGGGCCCGCACCCAGCAGGGGAATAACAATGCCTATTGCCAGGATAACGAGATTAGCTGGCTTAATTGGGAACACACCGATGAGCAAAAGAAGTTGCTCGATTTTACCAAGCGTCTGATCCAACTGCGGCGCGAGCACCCGGTCTTCCGGCGTCCGAAATTTTTCCAGGGGCGTCGGATTCGCGGGTCGGAGATCCGCGATGTGATGTGGTTCAATCCCGGCGGCAACGAGATGGTCGATTCGGAATGGAATTCGCCCTTTGTTCGGTGCCTGGGAATGCTCTTAAGCGGCGATTCGATCGATGTGCAGAGTTTCCAGGGCGATCCGATTCGCGATGAGACATTTCTTCTCCTGATCAATGCGCATCACGAGCCGCTTCAGTTCGTTTTGCCGGGGCAGGAAGTGGTGACGTGGCAATTGATTCTCGACACTGCCTCGGAAGCAGGCTTTTGCGAAGAGCCGCAGAACCACCTCGCTGGCGATGAAGTGGAGATCAATGGTCGAGCTTCGATGCTACTCAAGCTCGTCGGAGGTTCTACCACCCAGGCACGTCACGAATCGTGGAAGAAACGTCAGTTCGAGGCACCCCACACCAGTGTGCCCAGGACCGAGACGCCAGCGACAGCGCCTTCGGTTCTCGAAGAGCAAAAGAAGCCCGCTGAAACGTGAGCGCAAATCGTTCGCCACACGCGAAGCTAGATATGTCATGACACTTACTTCACTCATCGTCGTCGCCGACCGCGGCGGAGTAAAAGCTTATCGGGTTAACGAGACACCAAATCGTGGGGTGACTCTGCAATTGGTCCAGGCTTTCGAGATCACCGACGCCCATGGTCGCTACGATGAAAAATTGACTGACCAGGCTGGTCGGTTTGCCGTCAGCGATGGCAGCGCCCGCCACGCCAACGCTATCGCGGAGCGCACCGCTCTCGAGACGGAAAGCGATCGTCGCATCTGCAAGCAACTGGCTGAGCACATCGCTGAAGTTGTGAAGCGTGAAGCGGCCGAAGGGTGGTCCTTTGCCGCACCAGCGTCGATTCACAGCTCAGTCACAGAGTTGCTCCCCGCATCGCTGCAGCATCGCGTGGTGGAGCACGTTAAATCCGACCTCGTCAAGACCGACCCCTCAAAGTTGACTGAGCATTTCCGTTCCCTTCAGCCACTCTGATTTTCGGCCTATACTGGCGAATGCAATTACCTGTGGAAATCTCGTATCGTGGTGTCGAGAAATCAGAGCAACTCGACGACCTCATTCGCAGCAAAGCCGCTCGTCTCGACCACTTCTGCGATCACATCAGCCGCTGCGATGTCGTGGTTGAGCATCCCAACCACGCGCAACATTCCGGCAACCCTTTCCGGGTCCGAATCGATGTTACCGTGCCGCCTGGCCATGAGTTAGTCGCCGACGAGCGCCAGGCCGAGCACGAGATGCACGAACCGTTGAGCAAAGTCGTCAACGACGCTTTTAAGACCATGGAGCGTCAGCTCAAGACTCTGGTCGAAAAACAGCGTCGAGAGTAAATCGCGTATCCGCTGGACTAGAAAGACTCATCTTCTGCTCAAGCTGCAGGGCAGACCACTGTTGTAGCCTTATGGCGATCCTAAGCGCACAGCGAAGGCGGGTGCTTGCGACGGACACTCAAACTCGTCTCGCCTGTTCGCCGCACTGAATCCTTAGGCGAACGACGGAAGGTCCAAAGCCTACACCCCTTGCCAACGTTATTGTCTTCGACGAATGACAAGCAAACGAGACGCGGTGATCCTAGCCTAGGCCGGGGCGCCACTCAGGCCTCCCGGAAGCGGAGGAGTTACATCGGGAGCGACCACCACTTGTTTGGGCGGTTTCTCGGGAGTCAGTTTCGTGTCGCCTGGCTTGGAAGGCGGACCCGGCGGATGCAACATTTGACCGTGTTCGATGATTTCGCGGATCTGCGAGCCATCGAGGGTCTCGTACTCCAAAAGCGCTTTGGCAATCGTCTCCAATTTATCGCGGTTTTTGCTCAGGAGATCAGTCGCGCGCATATAGGCGTCGTCCACCAGCTTCCGCACTTCGCGATCGATTTGTTCGGCGGTCGCCTCGCTGTAATCGCGAGCCCGCGAAATATCTCGGCCGAGGAATACATAGTCCTCGTGTTCACCGTACTCGACCATCCCCATGTGTTCGCTCATGCCCCATTCGCAGACCATTTTGCGGGCAAGCCGCGTCGCCATCTGGATGTCGCCACGCGCGCCACTGGTCACATCGCCGAAAACAAGCTCTTCCGCGACGCGTCCGCCCATGCTCACGACAAGACTGTCGATAAGCTCGTTGCGGCGCTGGGTATATTTGTCTTCCAGTGGCAACCACATCGTTGAGCCTAATGATGGGCCGCGAGGAATAATGGTAACTTTGTGCAGCGGCTCCGTGTTCTCGAGTAACTCAAGTAGGAGCGCGTGCCCGGCTTCGTGATAGGCAGTGTTGGTCTTTTCTTTCTCGCTCAGGGCAAGGCTACGGCGCTCTTTGCCCCAGCGAACTTTGTCACGCGCCTCTTCTAATTCGGCAAGCGTGATGCCACGCAGGCCCCGGCGGGCCGCCAGCAGCGCCGCTTCATTGATCACGTTAGCCAGCTCCGCGCCCGAATAGCCGGGCGTTCCGCGCGCCACCACCGCCAGATCGACGCCTTCGGCTAGCTTCACTTTCTTGGCATGAACCCGCAGGATTTCTTCGCGCCCTTTAACGTCAGGCAGATTTACGGTGATCTGCCGATCGAAACGCCCGGGACGCAAGAGCGCCGGATCGAGCACGTCGGGCCGGTTAGTCGCGGCAATGATGATCACACCTTCCTGCGTATCGAAACCGTCCATCTCCACGAGCAACGCATTCAGCGTCTGCTCGCGTTCGTCGTGCCCGCCGCCGACTCCATGACCGCGATGGCGGCCAACCGCGTCAATCTCATCAATGAAAATAATGCAGGGTGCGGATTTTTTTCCCTGCTCAAACATATCGCGCACCCGGCTCGCGCCAACACCGACAAACATTTCGACGAAATCAGAGCCGCTGATGGAAAAGAACGGCACGTCGGCTTCACCCGCGATGGCACGGGCGAGCAATGTCTTGCCCGTTCCAGGCGGACCAACAAGGAGCACTCCTTTGGGAATGCGACCGCCGAGTTTCTGAAACTTCTTCGGATCGCGCAGGAATTCGACCAACTCCTGCACTTCGTCCTTCGCCTCCTCGACACCGGCAACATCACGGAAGGTGATCTTGTTCTTGTCCCGCGCCAGCATGCGCGCCTTCGATTTCCCAAAATTAAGGGCACCCTTGCCCGCCATACGGATTTGCTGCCGAAACAGGAAATAGAGAATTAACAGGAAAAGCGCGATCGGAATAAAGCCGACCACCGCCTGAGCCAGAAAATTCGACTCCGTCCGGATGGCGATAGGCATGTTTGCTGCCGCCAATTTTTCCTGGAGATCCGTCGTGAAATTCAAATAAATCGTGGTGCGAAATGGCACCTGCTGCTCGGGCGAGTTGCCAACGCCCGCCCGGGTGTAAGCACCGCGAATCGTCTGGGTTGGCCGGCCCTCTTCGACCACAAGTCGAAGCGGGAACTTGGGATCGTTCACGACCTGATGATGCGCGAGCAATTCGAGGAACCGATTGTAAGGCACATCTTCCTCCGTACCGTAGCCTGCGCTGCCTCGGAAAAGCAGGGCCAGACCGATGAGGGCAAAGGCGATCGCAAAAAGAATCACGCCGCGCCAATTGAAGTTTGGGTCGCCGCCTCTTTTGCTATCCTTCTGCGAATTGCGATCGGGCTGAGCCATGGAAAATGCTACGCTATGAAAAGCACGAGCGCGAAAAGTATCATGAGGCGTCTGGCATTGCAAAATAGCAGGACTCGGGCCGCCGCGTTGCACCTACCGCCGCACGTAATAAATTTCGCTCCTGCCATCTAATGTCGGAAACGGTCTCAAATATCGCAGATAGAATCGATCGGGCTGTCCAGCGCGTGACTCCTTTTGCCTACCGACTTCGGAGGCGCGGGCAGCTTTGGATGCGCAGGGCGATGCGTAAACCACGCAGCGTGGCGGAGGGTCCAAACCTTCTCCCGGTGCTCATTCAGGTGCTGGCGAGTTTTTCCAAGGCCGACGGCGTTTTGTTGGAGGAGGAAATCGATTCGTCGTTAGGCTTTCTGCGCTACGATTATCCTGAGGCAGTTTATTCCGAACTGCGAAAACTTTTCCGGCAGGCGCTCTACGAACAGCAGGATCTCTCCGCCATGGCGCAAAAGCTGGCGGCCTCTCTTAGTCCCGATCGTAAGATTATGCTCGGCGTGCAGCTTTACGACCTCATTTCGCAGGCCGGCCTAAAGCAGGATCAGGTCGTCGCCTTTTACTCCTTCATGTCACAGCTTGGAATGGCGGCGCAAGCAATCGATATCGTCTATCAGCTCAACGCTTCCGAAGATTCCGACCAGCAGATTTATCAACGCGGCGCATCGCCTCTGGAAACGATCTCGTTTGGGCCTAACGGCGAATCGGACGTCATCCTTAAAAGTCTGACGGGGCACGATCGACTGCTCGCCTTTCGTTATCATGATCTGATCCTTCTCAAGAACTACAGTGCGCAACCGGTTTCGGTACGCGGGCGGCCATTGGTGCGTGGTGGTTTTTGCCGAATTTATTCGGGCCAGCGCGTCCTGATCGGCGATAACGTACTGTCGTTTCAGGACCTCGCGACGTATTTCAATGCGAAGAAAAACGTCTCGCTCCCGCAAATTTTCGTGCGGGTCAACCGTGATTCTGACGAGGTTGAACTTGAACGCTCGCGATCGCGCGAAAGTGCGCTCGAAGTGACCTTCGGCTTGAAGGTTCATGTAAAAGCGCTGCGCGACGTGCGCGCCAAACTTAACGGGGTCCCGCTTAAGGCCAATACGGAAGTCGATGCAGTCCTCGACGATCGCATCGTTTTTCACAACGACACTGAGATGGACCTCTCCGATCTGCGCCGACGTGCGCGGGCCTTAGGCGGCCGATTTCAACTTAAGGCTTCCAAGTCGGAATATCTCGTCTCGAACAACCCGAGTCTGCTCGAAGAAGACGATATTCTTCTTTCTCCAGGCACTGCGGGCGACGTCTTGCTCAAAATATCCTGCGATTACGACAAACGCGTCGGCGTTCTTGAAGTTCTCGAGGCCGATCGGCCCATTATGGTCGGCGAGACGCCCGTGCGCACAACCGCGCCACTGGAAGATGGCGACACCATCCGCATCGACGTCGGGCAGTTTCTGCGGTGCAACTTTTCCGAGCGAATCATCGAGGAAGAACGCAACATCATTCGCACGCTCGAGGTGGTCGACGTCAACCACCGCTTCACGAACAATCAGGCCGCACTCGAAGGTATCAGTTTTGGGCTTAGTCGCGGCGAAATGGTGTGTGTGATGGGTGCGAGCGGATCGGGAAAAAGCACGCTGCTCAAAGTGCTCGGCGGACAGTTACAATCGTCGCATGGCCAGATCCTGCTAAATGGCCAGCCGCTCTACGAAAACCTCGACGCCCTCAAGCGTTACGTCAGCTATATCCCACAGGATGACGCCTTCGACGAGCACCTTACTATCGGCGAGAACCTTCAGTTCGCCGCCGCCATTCGTTCGCCGCATCTCTCGCGGCGCGATCGCACACGGCGCCTGGAAGGCAAGTTGATCGAGCTAGGTTTGAGCGAGCGTCGCGACAGCATCGTCGGCAGCGCAGTGAAAAAAACTTTGAGCGGCGGGGAGCGCAAGCGCCTCAACATCGGTCTCGACATGATTGGCTCCGCCGACGTTTACCTCTTTGATGAACCGACTTCAGGTTTGTCCTCGAAGGATTCGGAGCATGTCATCGAGATTATTCGTGGCATGTCGCACAACAAAATCGTCATTGTCACGATCCACCAGCCGAGCTCGAAAATTTTCCAGATGTTTAGCAAGGCGATCCTCCTTGATAAGGGCGGGCGCCTGGTCTTCTTCGGCACTCCGACCGACATGCTGCGATACTTCGCGGAGGCGGAACATCAGCATCAATTCGGAGCAGATCTTGGTGCATGTCCATCCTGCGGGACGACGCGGCCGGAATTCATCTTCGACGTGCTGGAAACACCGCTGCGCGATCTGAGTGGCGATATCATTTACGAGGAGAACAACCGCGGGCAGCTAACCCCGGCGCGTCGTTATTCGCCGGAATTCTGGCGGGACAAATATGAGGCCTTTCGTCTCATCCAGGACGTTAAGCACGTTCCGCTGCGGCATGATCCCACGCTTCCAGCGCCACCGGCGCCAGCCAACGAGCGTCGGGAGAAAGTTCGCTGGCGAGATGAATGGACGCAGCTTCGCACGCTTATGCGCCGCGCCTTCACGAGCAAAATGCGCAACCGCGCCAACCTCGTTATCACCATTGGTGTCGCGCCGGTGCTCGCTCTTCTCATCGCCACCATCCTGCGTTATTCGGATAACGGTCATTACGATTTCGCTTCCGCCTACCACATCCCGACTTTCCTTTTCCTCACCCTCATCGTCACGATGTTCCTTGGCCTAACCAACAGTGCTGACGATATCATACGCGATCGCGTTATCCTGCAGCGCGAACGGAATCTTAACGTCCGGCTGATTTATTACGTCTTTGCCAAGGTGACATCGTTAGGCGTGTTCGCGCTCATTCAGTGCGTTCTCTTTATTGTCATCGGCAATTATGTCCTCCAGATCCGCGGCATGTTCGGGCCTTACCTCGCAATCGTTTTTATGACCGCGATGAGCGGAGTCTCGTTAGGGATGATCGTCTCTTCCCTCGTATCCGATCCTAAGACCGCGGCCAACATTGTGCCGCTCGTCCTCATTCCCCAGATCATCATGGGCGGCGCGCTCATCAAATACGAGGACATGAACCGCAATCTCGATTTTCTCCACACCCTCGCCCGCTTCTTCTCCGAACATCCGGATCGTGACGAAGCGAAAAAAATGGACAGTCGACTACAGGTGCCGTTCATCTGCGAGTTCGTTGCCATGCGATGGTCTTATGAGGAACTGGTCGTAGCGCAGGCAAAACTCAATCCCCTAACGAAAAGACAGGATGAGGCGCAACGCCAGATCGATGAAATTGTTGCGCGGCATGAATCGCAGCCGGCGGATGAGAAACGGCTCGACGATTTAAAGGAAGCCCTCGCCGTCCTTTCCGGCGTCGCTGCGAACGATACCCGCGAGCTGGGTCAATACCTTACGCTTATCGATCGCGTCCTAAGCGGCAAAATGACTTTCAACCGCAGTGCCTTTCAAGATGCGAACGGTCCTGTCACGGCTGAAAAGCTTTACGAGAACCAGAAAATTTCCGACCTGACTGCAAACGCGGAGATGGAGCAAAACGACTATCGGCGAGGTGGGAAGCCCAACGTTTTCTTCGGTGCACAGAAACGCTACTTTGGGGAATCGATCAGCGTTTTCACATTCAACACCGGCATCCTCGTTGCCTCGAGTCTTTTTCTTCTAACGCTCCTGCACTGGATCTTGCGCCGGCAATTGAAAGTGCGAAGGAATTGATCGGAGGGCAAACCTTCCGGGTTGCCGAAAGTCCAAGGCAGGTCCTACGCCCGTTCTACAAATATGAAACCCACTAAACTTAAAACCCGCCTGATTGTCGCGGCGAGCGAGAACGATGCCGACATGCTTTACGCCACGCGGTTCTTTGCTCCCGATCCCTTTGTTTTTCTCGAGCAGAAAGGCAAACGCATTCTGGTTTTGAGTGATCTCGAGATCGATCGCGGCCGCAAACAGGCGCAGGCGGACGAATTTCTACCCTACAGCCGGTTCGAGAAGGAGGTGCAGGGCAATAGCAGAAAGGCGCCGCCCTACGAAAAAGTGCTGGCCCATTTCCTGGCGAAGCGAAGAGTCCGTTCGGCGATCGTACCCGCGAACTTTCCGTTGGGTTATGCGCGCGAGTTGGAAGCGAAGAACATCCGGCTGCAACCGACGAACGGCCTGTTTTGGCCGGAACGGGAAGCGAAGTCGGATTCGGAATTGCGACTGATGCGAAAGGCGCTCGAAATCACGGAGGCCGGCATGGCGCGAGGGATTGAAGTAATTAAACAATCGACGCCGGGTAAAGCGCAGAAGCTTCAATGGCATGGCGCTGACTTGACCTCGGAGATCTTGCGCGCGGAAATCGACACGGCGGTTTTGCGCGCCGGCGGATTGCCAGCGAACACAATTGTCGCAGGCGGCGATCAAGCGTGCGACCCCCACGAGCGCGGGCATGGACCGTTGAAGGCCAATAGCCTGATCATTCTCGATATATTCCCTCGCTCCGCCGCGAGCGGTTACTACGGCGACCTGACGAGAACGATTATCCGCGGGCGGGCGAGCGACGAGCAGCGGCGACTTTGGGAAACTGTGAATGAAGGTCAGGCGCTCGCACTCAAGAAAATGAAACCCGGGGTCGATGGCCTGGAACTGCATGAGGAGATCAAAAAATATTTTAGTGATCAGGGTTATCCTACCGAAGTACGCGAAGGACGGCAGACGGGATTTTTTCATGGCACGGGTCATGGGCTTGGACTCGAAATTCATGAGCATCCGCGTTTTCAGAAAACCGTTTTCAAAGTCGGACAGGTCCTGACGGTTGAGCCCGGTTTGTATTACCCCGGACTTGGCGGCGTCCGGACCGAAGACGTTGTCGCGATTACAAAAAACGGCATTCGCATGCTCTCGCGATTTGAAAATCGACTGGAGGTATAAGCAGGCCACCGTTTGTCGCCTGGCGACCATGCCCGTCCAGGAGCACCAGCGGGAAAATGAACGCGGAATGCAGTCGAGCGTCTAATCCGAGGACACTTTTCTCCAACCACACATGTACGCACCCTATGGTTACGGCGGGCTCTTCTCGTCGAATTACCTGATTCTTATTGGCATCCCGCTGATCATCGGTTTGTGGGCACAATTCCGAGTGAGCGGAGCTTTTCGCAAATGGGGCGCAATCCGTGCCACATCAAATATCACCGGCGCGGAAGCCGCCCGTGAAATTTTGCAGGCCGCCAACATCCGTGACGTCGAAGTACTCGAGATCAACGATTACCTCGGCGATCATTACGATCCGACGAAGAAACGGCTCTGCCTTTCGAGCAATGTTTACAACACTCCGTCGGTCGCGGCCCTCGGCATTGCGGCGCACGAAACCGGTCACGCCATTCAGCATGCACGCGCGTATGCGCCGCTCAAGGCGCGCATGGCGATTGTGCCGCTTACCGGCATTGCGTCCCGCATTCTGCCATTTGCGATTCTCGGCGGTCTCTTTTTTCACATCACCGGGCTTATCACGATTGGTATCTATTGCTATCTCGCGCTCCTCGTCTTCCAACTCATCACTCTGCCGGTGGAGTTCGATGCTTCACATCGTGCAAAGATCATTCTGCAACAGATGGGCATTATTCAGCAGGGGAAGGAAGCTACTGGAGTGAACCAGGTGCTGAACGCCGCGGCTTGGACGTACGTGGCCGCATTCATCGCAACCCTTGGCAACCTTCTTTGGTTGCTCTCGGTGCGCGATCGCCGCAGTTGACCATGACGCCTGCGGTCGCCTTACCTGCCCCTCGTCGGCTCTCCGATTTGCTGTCGTCGCCCGCTCCGACGCGTGCTAAACGTAGCCGCGAGGCGATGGATCAACCGCGAACCGATGAAGACCAGCTGCTCGTCGCCCGCGCGCAATCGGGCGACGCCGCGGCCTTCGACGAACTCGTGATCAAATATTCCCCGCGCCTTTATGGTCTGATCTACAACATGACCTCGAACCACGAGGACACGAACGACATGTTGCAGGATGTTTTCGCGAAGGCTTATCGCGCGATCAAGGGCTTCCGCGGCAAATCCTCGTTTTACACTTGGATCCACACCATAGCGGTCAACATGACGCTCAACTTCCTGAAGAAGCGCGGCCGCCGTTACCACCTCAGTCTCGATGATGTGGATGCCAGTATCCAAAACGACAAGGAATTTATCGAGCTGACTTCGACGAGCAGCCCGGTGCGCGAAGCTGACTTGACAGAGCTGCAGCGAAGATTGAACGAGGCGATGATGAAGCTGTCTGATGAACACAGGGCAGTCGTCACCATGTTTCACATCCAGGGAATGCCACACGCTGAGATCAGCAAAATCCTTGGGGTTTCCGAAGGAACGGTGCGCTCCCGCCTCTTCTACGCGAATCGCCAACTGCAAAATTATCTGGACGAATTCAGAAAAAACCCCGTTGGTTAGCACTCGCCACGCATGGAAAACTTCGACGATAACGAAATCGGCAAATTGCTTCGCTTAAAACGCTACGAGCAGCCGCCGCCCGGTTACTTCGAAGATTTTTTGCACGAATTTCATCGCCGCCAGCGCGACGAACTTTTGCGTCAACCGATCTGGAGCGTGCTGTGGCAGCGGATTTCCGATTCGCTCTTCCGCCTCAACATTCCATCGCTTACTTCCATGCCAGCCGCGGCGGCAGCGGTTTTGATTTGTGCCGTAGTGATTACGTTTAAGGTTTCGCAAGCTCCGCCAGATTCGAATGTGGCTATGGTTGAAACGGGCCCGGCTGTCGCGGCGCAGCAGCCAAGCGTAGTTGAGCAACTCTCAGCCCAACGCGTGGCGGATAACTTTACCCTCAGTGCACCGATTCGTGTCCGTAGTCTCGGCCCGGATCTTTCCCGGCAGGTCAATGAAAGCGCCTACACTCACCGAGCCGCACCCCCGCGTTACGTGCTCGACCGGCTGCCTGTGAGTTATGAGCCGTCTTTCAATTTTTAGCCGGGGTCGACGCTCGTCCTTGTCTCGCGGGCGTCTGACCGGCTTCGTTAGTCTCATCGCGGCCGCTAGTTTGAGTGCCGTGCCCTCGCGCGCTCAGGAAGATACCGCCGGAGCGATTAGTCGCGAAGTCGCGGCTCTTTTCCAGCATTGCGGGAACGCGGTGGTCAAGATTCACGCTCTCGACGAGCACAGCGAGCTTTCCGGCACAGGCTTTTTCATCGATCCAACCGGCACGATCTACACCTCATATTCCGTCGCGGGCGAGGCGGACAATTTTACCGTCCAATTTGCCGGCAAAAAATATCACGCGACGCAATTGATGGCCGACCTGCGCAGCGGCGTCGCTTTGCTCAAGATCGATGCGGCCACGCCCTTTCTCCCGATTGGCAGGTCCTCCGAGCTTGGTTTGGCGACTCCGGTCGTTGCGATCGGTTATCCGCTGGATTTACCCGAGTCGCCCAGCTTCGGCATGATCGCTGGTTTTGATCGGAAATTTCTGGGCCGTTATTTCTCCACCATGCATCTGCGGGTCAACCTCGCCACTCAACGTGGCGAAGCCGGCGCACCGCTTCTCGATTTCAAGGGCGAAGTTGTGGGCATTCTTGTCAGCAGCGTCGATAGCGGCTCAGCCTGTTACGCGCTACCGATTGACGCCGCCGAAAAAATTCGCCGCGACTACGTGCGGTTTGGCGAGGCCCGTCATGGATGGATCGGTATCGATGTGCAGCAGGCCGAAAACGCTGTCGCAGGTTCAACCGCGGAAATGACACAGATAGGCGAAGACGCACCGGCAGCAGACTCGGGTTTGCATGCTGGAGACATCCTTTTGCAGGTTGGCAAGGTTCCAGTGCATCAGCCTGAAGACGTAATCGACGCTTCGTTTTTCATTAGCGCCGGTGACAACATTCCCATCACCGTGATGCGCGGGAATCAAAAGTTGACCTTCAGCGTCCAGGCAGCCTCGACTAAGGCTGGAGCGATGGCGCTCGGCCCAACCAATAATTCCGTCGTGCCGCTTCGGCTCAACTCCACCACAAGTAAAACGCCCTGACGAATCATTTCCCGTTAGGTCAATCGTTCTTCTTCTTTCGCGGGCGATTTAGCCGAAAAGAACGATCCGCAATTCTGCGTCGCTAGGTCGCAAACAGCTTACGAAACTCGGCCTCGTCAACGATTTGAATTCCGAGCTTCTTCGCTTTCTCCAGCTTGCTTCCCGCCTCCTCTCCTGCGAGGAGAAAACTGGTTTTCTTGCTCACGCTTCCGCTCACCTTGCCGCCTTGCCTGACGATTTCCTCGGCGATCTCCTCGCGCGGTTTGCTCAGGGTACCGGTGATAACCCAGGTGGTCCCCTTGATCTTGGAATCGTTAGGCGAGACCATTTTCGGCTCACCCCTTAGGCACAAGCCTGCCTTCCGCAGTTTTTCGATCATCTCGCGATTCGTCGGTTCGCGAAAAAACTGCGCGATGCTTTTTCCCATCACCTCGCCCACATCAGGAATTCGTTGCAACTCGTCCACTGTCGCCGCCATTAGCGCGTCGAGATCGGGAAAGTGTTCCCCCAGCGCTCGCGCGGCACTCACGCCCACATGCAGGATGCCGAGGCCGAAAAGCAGCCGCCAAAGCGGTTGCCGTCTGCTTCGTTCGATCGCACCAAGCAAATTCGCGGCGCTCTTTTCGCCCATCCGCTCCAAAGCGACCAGTTCCTCGTTCGTGAGGTTGTAAATGTCGCTCGCGTCCGCAATCAAATTATGCCTAACGAGCTGCTCGACCATCGCCTCTCCCAACCCTTCGATGTCCATCGCGCCGCGCGAAGCAAAATGTTCGATCCGCCGTCTTCGCTGCGCCGGACATTGCACATTGACACAACGGACTGCCACCTGGCCTTCGTCTTTCACCACCTTGCTGCCGCAAACCGGACATTTGTTCGGCATTCGAAATTTCTTCTCTGATCCAGTGCGCAGATCCGTCCGCACATTGACGACTGCGGGAATGACTTCACCCGCTTTCTCGATCACTACCGTGTCGCCAATTCGAATATCTTTGCGCGCGATCTCTTCCTCGTTATGCAACGTCGCGCGCGAGACGGTGCTGCCGCTCACGACAACCGACTCGAGCGCCGCAACTGGAGTGAGCGTCCCGGTGCGTCCGACTTGGATAAGAATATCCTGCAACGTCGTCTCGACTCGTTCCGCTTCGTACTTGAAGGCTATCGCCCAGCGCGGAGCCTTGGCCGTCGTGCCTAACGACTCGCGCTGTCTGAAGTCGTCCACTTTCGCTACCGCACCATCGGTTTCGTAAATGAAATCGTGGCGCACCTTTTCCAGCTCGTGAATCGCGCTCAGAATTTCCTCGAGCGACTCCGCCATCCACCAACGCTCGCTCGTCGGCAGGCCGAGCTTCTTCAGTAACGAAAAGAGCTGTGAATGACGCGTCAGTTCTATTCCTTCCACTGCGCCAATTCCATAAAGGACGATGCCTAACGGCCTCCTCGCGGTGATCGCCGGATCAAGTTGTTTGAGCGACCCGGCCGCGGAGTTGCGGGGATTCGCAAAGGCCGGCAGCCCGGCTTCGCTTCTCTCCGCGTTGAGTTTCGCAAAGCCTTCCTTTGTCATGAAAACTTCGCCGCGAACCTCGAAAACTTTCGGCGGGCTCCCTTTCAACTGTTTCGGCAAGGAGCGAATCGTCCGAACATTTTGCGTAACATCGTCGCCCGTTGTCCCGTCGCCGCGGGTAGCCGCATATCGCAGTCGCCCGTCTTCATAAAGCAGCGACACTGCCACTCCATCGACTTTCGGTTCCACCACCACCGGAATCCTCTCGTTAGGCAACAGCTTTGTCATTCGGCGATAGAAAGCCCCGACCTCTTCTTCTGAGTAAGTGTTATCGAGACTGAGCATCGGCACGCGATGCGTGATCTGCGAGAACGCTGTGAGCGGTGCGCCGCCGACACGCTGGGTGGGCGAATCCGGCCTAACGAACTGCGGAAACTGCGTTTCGAGATCAATCAGCTCACGATAAAGCTGGTCATATTCCCGGTCCGAAATTATCGGCGCCGCCTCATCGTAATAGCGCCGATTATGCTCCCCGATTCTTGCTCTTAGCGTCGCTATTCGTTCCACTGCCGCGACCTCCGCGTGCGTCATGAACGACCATACAAATGACGGCCAAAAACGGCAATCTCAACGATGCAGATGGCGGGCGGGACGCAAGTGCTGCCAGCGTGCGGAAGAGCGACGGCCTCGATCGCGCGACGACGGCACCCAGTACACGTGAAAGGGAGCGGCATACCTATGTCGTCGCCGCAGCCACCGAGAAGGGTGACAAAGTCGTAAACGCCAAAATGGTAAAGCCATCGTTACGTTGCGGATGAAGACCGGAGGGAGATAGAAGAAAAGCAGGTCACTAGACCTCATGACTGGCTGCTGCTCATTTCCTTTCGGTTTCTCACCTAACGAATAGCAACCCGCGATGTACGACGGCTAAAACGGTGCGGCTGATTACGGGAACGATCACCGCTTTAATGCTATCTCGAGATCGACGTGCGTTAGCTCCTGATTCTTTCTCAATAACTTGTTCGCGACGTCTTGCTCGAGCTTGTGTGTCAGGGGGACTTCGAACGTCCTTGTTGAAACGTCCGGATCGTCGAATGGTTTCTCAACCGATTGCGGGAATCCAACTACAGGTGTTCCGCCAGTATCGACGGCTATAATTCTAAGCTCCGAAATGCCCTTCGAATTAGTCAACACCCACCTGATCGTGAACTGAAAGGGAAGGCTCCGCGCTTTCCCCTTCACGACCTGGACTTCCTTCCTTCCCTGAAGCATGGAGGTCGGCTGTGGAAGTAGCTCCTTCCGTGTCGCCGGCGCGGAGTATTCCTTGCCCCCGGCCTTAACGTCCGCCAGTTTTTCGCGAAAATGATAGACAATCTCACATTTAACTTCGGGCGGCGCGGGAGGCTGCGGAACCTCTGCCGTCGCAAGGCTTCCGGAGACCAAGAATAAGGCCGAGACAGCAATTCTTGCTCTCATTCCGACCGTAATCGGCTTCCTGGAGGGAAATGTCAACGATTAGCTAGGCTGCAACGGATAGCTAACTCCATTCACCTCGGCCGCTACTCCGGGAAACAACTGGTACCGAATCGTTGATGAATCTACGCCTCCGCCGTTGGCGGCATGCGGCGCTCCGATCCCAATTCCTAGCGCCTTGGCACAGGCGACACTAATTTCCCCCAGATGATCCGTAGGACCGCCATCTGCAACGACGGCATCTACGCTTTTGCCGTTGATCGTATTGGTAACGATAGCTTTACAACCCATCACGATCCCAGCTACCCCGTTGATGATCGCGGGCGGCACGACGATAAATGGTACGGTAGCGGAGTCGACATACTTGAACGGTGATGAATCGGGGAGGTGGTTTCCTTGCGCGTCGCGCAGAAAGAGCGATGTGGCCGAGACATAAGTACCCGGGCAAGGATCACCCGTCTTCTGGATAATTGGAGTACCCGTCTTCTTCCCGTTATCTGTTACCACTCCGTACCAGTTGCCCGGGTGTCCTGCGTTGCGAAGGATATCCAACGTCGTTCCCCAGCCCTCCGGCGCATAACAGGGATCGCCGCCAAATTGGCCATTCGCCCCGTCGCCATCGAGCGTGGCGCCGGACGTGAACGTCACGCTCTTGTCATCCTGTTCCACAATGTCGCTGCCATCGATAGTTCCAATAATTCTGCTCATAATATTCAACTCCAGTCTTGTCTCTTTAGCTTCCTAGCCTTCTACTTCCCAAAACCTTCAGTTATACCAGGGCGGTAGACGGAAACTGTCCGAATTCGCTCTGCCGTAAGTCAGCAAAAGTCGGGAAGTTCTCGTCTTGGAGATGATCGTTATCTCCCGCGCCAATGCCGCGGATCTTGAACTGGCGTGCCAGCTCCTCGCCCTTTGTGTAAGCTCGGTCGTTATCCCAGTCCAGCCCATCATCGCCACCGTCCGAATCGCTGATATTGACCCAGTCAAAAGCGCGTCCATAGCAATGGTAACTGCGCTCAGGAGCGACCGCCCTCGGACCGCCATGGTTAACGAAGTCATCATGCAGCTCCTTTTGCTTCTCGATACTGCGCGCGCCGAAATGGATATATGGGTTAAGCCCCTGTCGGCGGGCCTCCGCCAGCCATTGCCGAACTCGATCGGCAAAGTCTGGCTGCAAGCCGTTAATATTAGTGTCGGTGCGCTGATTATACTTAGCCTGTGACATTGGTTTTCCTCCAAGCTGGTCACTCTGGGGCGGCGAATGAAATGCAAAGATAGTGATCGTGATTCTCGAACTGGACGCGGACCCAGGCTGAATGAGTGAGGACGAATGTTGCTGCAGCCATTTGTTTCTCGGGTCCATAGTTGAAGCCTAGATGTGTGAGGTCGCAAATACGGAATGTCATTTGCTCGCAACCCGGAATCCAAGATATGTTCCGGAGCTAATCCCCATTAGAGCAAGAAGCGTGGAATCAAATGTCGGCATGACGAGCTTTGTGAGAACCTCGGAGACAAAGATGACTCCCAGGATAAGTGTCCAGACAACGATCTGGAAGCGATGAAATGTAATAACTCTATCGCTGCCTGCACTGGTATCTTCTTCACTGAGGAGATCCAGCAGGAATTGGATTCTATGCTGAGCACGCCAGAGTTTTAGTTCGGCTTTTAATCTTGCGATTTCGCTTGTCTGATTCTGGATGCCGACGGGATCCTTGGCCATCTTCGCCTGAGCCAGGAGCGCTTTCGCCTTGTTGATCTCTTCCGGATAGATAAGAGGCGGTCTGTTTGCCGTAAATTGACCGGCACTGGCGCTGGCAGCTACTTCATTATTACTAACGATGGCCGATCCTAGCGCAGTGCCAGCGCTTATTCCGATCAAGATCAAAACCGTGCTATTAATGGTATCGGTATCTCCGCGGCCTGTGATCAACCAGAGGAAATAAAATGCGCAGATAACGAGAAAAAACCAGAATGCCATCTGGCAACGGCCCAGGCTAAACGGCGGCAGACCATCCGCGCGCACGGGACAGTTAGTATCGCGCACCATTCCAGAACGGACCGACAGGTAGAAAAAAACGATGGCAGCGGCTACCAGCAGAATAAGCCCGGAGATTGTCCACCAATCCCATCCAATGCGCTGGAAGCGAAATTCTAAAAGCGGATCGGGCGTATTTTCTCCCACAGGTAACGCCATGATATGGGCTGTATTTCTGTTTGCGTTATAGATGCCCAGCGCTAGCGGCATCCTGGGAGAAAGGCCCGAAGTCTTTAAAACCTCGTCCCAGTCGGCTCGACTCTCTTTGTTTGCCGGCTCGCGCTTTAACGCAAATTCCAGCCAGGCCCGACCAAGCGCTTCCTTACTTTGTGCGAGATTATCCAAATACCAGCTCGGCTCGTCCTTGGTGTATCTTGTGGGCTGGAGCGTTCTCATCAGATGGCCACCAATAAAAAGCCGCATATTTGGCAGTTGCTCTATCACGAGCGCGTCGCCGGCCTCACCGCTTGTAATAACCTTGTCTGTTTTTAGCTTCTCCAACCAACCCGACAGATTCCGCAGCTGAAGACTAACAACATCGCCGATCTTGGCCACGCAACCCCCAGCGCGTTTCCCGCCCGTGTCGTTTCCGCATGTCACCGCCTCGATACGGGCGGCTCCTTGTTCGGAGTCAAAAGCAAAGTCCTCGATGAAGACTGGCGCCTGTGCATTTGCAGACGCAACCCAGGCAACACATGCCAGGCTCGCGATAGCTAACCAGGTCGCACAGACGAATCCTCTTCTCGGTGACATGTTATTAGGCTGTCTTTTGCTTCTCTTGCTGATCAATCTTCTCGCTCACAGAGGAGCGCAGACTGGCAAGACTTTTGAGAAGATTAAACCAAAACGGCGACCCTAACGACAAAAGCATCGCTGAGGCGAACATACCGAAAAACGCCCTGCCGGGAAGCTGGCCGGTAAAGCCAAGAAAGCCGCGGATGTTATGAATGTATGGGGGAGAGCCACCGAAGGCGAGCGGGTAGTTCTCGGGAATAAGTTGCAGCGTAGTCTGGTCATAAAGACCAACCATTTGCTTGAATTCCTCCTTTGCATCCCTGGCTCGGGCGGTCGCGTTTTCCTGGACCATGTTCTCGTAATCAGTTAGGACAGCGGCAGTCACCTTTTGGCTGGTTAGCCACTGTCGGGCACTGGCGTCGCTTTCTGCCGGGACAGCGCTGGGGTCGCTGCTAATCTCGCCCTTTGCTTTCAATTCCTTTAGTGCGGCAGCATAAACCGTCCCGGGAAATTTCACATTCAACGCTTCGTCCACGCGCCTTTGAATGTTAGGCGAGAGATTCACCAATTGGTTGCGAAGATCTGCATCGTTCGCCAATCGGCTGAAAAGGTCGAAAGTATTTAGCTGTAAGATGAACGCCGCCACAAACGCGAACACTACCGTCGTGATCCGGGCGTGGACTGTGAACCACTGGTTCGCCCGATCTTGAACGGATTGGAATCGCGCGAGCCACCTTGCTACGTCAAATGGCGGCCCGCCGTCCGGTGGCCCGCCGTTCCCGGCATGAGCGACTAAGGCACTCACCTTGGCTTGCACTGCGTCGAGACCTGCGCCGGTGGGAACAATCGCTTTTACCGCAGTTAGCACTTCTTCTACCCCTGTTTTCGCCTCCGAAGAGCTGAGCGCTTCAATTACCTTGACCGCCGCGGCTTGCGCAGCCGGCACCTGGCTTTGCGCCTTTGAGTCCAGCACCTGCTTCAATTGATCCTCGTCGGTACTCGCGATTTTCTTGATCGCCGCCAGGCACTCCTCGGCACGGATCGCCGTGGCCAGTTTCCACCTCTCCGGCACCCAACTATTTTTCAGTGAGAGGGACGAATCGGAAATGATCGGACGTTTCAAAATGACGTCTGCCAAGGCCGCTGCCTTTTTTGGGTCCAACTTCGGCACAAGGCTAGTAAAGAGCGCTTGCAAGGCATCGAGAAGGTTTTTGCCGCGCAGCGCCAGCAACGAGGAAATCGCCTGCGTCGACACCATGATGAGCATACTCACCACAGACATGACGACCGCGAAGCCGATAAGAGTATCAAGTTGTTTTAACACTGTTCGATCCGGATAGAACGGTTAAGTCAACTTCCAGGCAGCTAGATTGAAACATGGCCTGCCACGCATAACAGCGCTTTTTATGGTATTGCTGCAACCGCGGCATCAATAACAATTTGTAGGAAACCGTTTATGAACTTGTCCAGATCGATTTGAGCAATTCCCGCTTGCTCGAGCGCTTTCATTTCCGCGAGTCTGCCTCGCCGCGGATCAAGCTGGCAAGATTCTTACCTGTTATTTGTCCTGCCCGCGCTTGACCAACCCACTTGTTAAGTTTGTCTTCGGCTTTCTCCTTATAGTCGCGGGCATCACTTACCGCTTGTTGGATAAATCCCCCAAGCAGAGTCTCCGCCAAGTTTTTGGTCTGCGTCTCTATGCCAGTCCAATCGATGCTTGCCATTTTTTAATGTCCTCTTGCTCTGTCTGTGTGTTGTGGGTTTTTCTTCTTAACAGAATCTGCCTTTTGTTTTGCGTCGCTCGAATTGATTTTGGCGCTTTCGAGCCCGCTGATCACATCAAATGCTTCTCCAATCTGCTCTTTCTTGTCGTCAACAAATGTCTTCGATTCAGTTTGGTCTGCCTCCCAATCTCGAAGGAATCCTCCGACCAAGTCGCGGCTTGGGTCTAACAATACCTCCCACATCTCAACTGTGATTTGGTTCAACGGGCGACCCTTGTCATATTCATAGGCCTTGCTCAGAGTGAGACGGAGAGCTTGGATCTCCTTTGCCTGCGAGGAATACGAATTGGTCGCCTTATCCATCAGCGCGAAAGTTTCAGCCTTCGCATTCGTGGCATTTTGGTAGGCAGTTTGATCGTAAGTGGAGATAGTACTGCAACCGGAAAGTACCGTGAAAATCAGAGCAATAAGTGGATTCAACAGTCTTCTCATGGCAATATTCGTTGTGTGTCGATCATCCGACTTGGTGTTCTACAGCTGAATACGGCACAACGCAGACGAAGTTCGCGTCTCTTTGGCAAATTTCTTGGGTCAATACCTTGCCTTGTTTTACGTAGTCGTTCCACAAATTGCGATGAGTATCGTCTTTCGCTATTGAGTCACTGTTTCGCGACCGCTTGATCCAACCCTCGCGCCACTGCTTCATTCACAACGTCCGGCGAAACACCCTTGTTTTGTTGCGCGGCATTGGCCACCACCTTGGCCACCTTCGGCGCTAATACCTTGGAAATAGCGGCCACACCGCTTCCTTGTTTGACCGCCTGTTCTACGGCGGTGGGTTGAGCGGCCGTGCCGGTTGTCTGGGTTGTGCGAAGCTGCGCAGTGGCGCCGGCGACCGCAGCTTGCGCGGTTTGTTTTCCGCCTACTTTTCCAGTGGCGACGTATTGCTGAATCGCACTATTGGCTGCGGCCTCGGCGCCATTCACAACCGCCTGCCCTGCCGGACTGACCAGGAACTGGTTAAGATCTTGTTGGAACTTTGTCAGGCCGGTGTTGGAAGGCGCTGCGCAAGCACCCAAGCCAAGAAGAATGAGTAATGGTAGCTTTTTCATTAGCACTACTATCAGGGTGAGAGTTATGTGCCGGGAGTTTTCTATAAGCAATCGTTATGTTCCGGGGGTCTTAAAAAGGTTATCAAGGGCTTGCTGGTGAGTCTCCACCAAATTGGCGTAACCACTCATGTTGTGATCGGCTACATCGGGGGCGACATGTCCGGCGATCTCGAAGAAGTCCTTGAAGCTCTGGAAGGTGCGAGAAAGGAAATTGCTCCACTCGACGCTTTGTAGTTGCGGTTGGCCGTTGGCGTCAAAATGGATCATCTGCCCAAGATCCGCGTAGTCGAAACCGCGAAACGGGACGCGTGGGACCAAGTCCTTGTTGTTCACGAAACGGAAGGTTTTCTTTTGTAGCGAGTGATCGTAGTTCCCGCAAAATTGGTAGAGGCCGACTCGCGGCTGGCCAAAAGTGTAGATGCCGTTCACCGGCCGCAGTGGCGCTTTCGACCACATGGAAAAGGCTGCTCCGGCCATAACAGCGAGCGCGCCACCAAGGCTGTGACCCGTGATCCAGAAAGTCGGCTGCGGCTGGTCGGGTGCGAGCTCCGGAGGCGGGACGAGATTGGTCAAGGCGGCGCTGATTTTTTCCCATGCATCGCGCAAGGCGTGACCGAAGCCGGCGTGGATTGCACCCACTTCGGGACCGCTTTCAAAAATCCAGGGAAAGCTGACCGGCGTTGCATGAAGGTCGGTCATCCAGTTGTTGAGGTCTTTCGTCCCCCGGAAGGCCAGCGCGAGAAAACCGGGCCCGCTGGCAGCGATAGCGTAAACGTCCTCGAACTGCTGAGTAAGATCGATCCAAATAAAGCCGGGCAAGCCCAGCCCATTTACCGTTGCGCGGGCCTCCACCTGATCCTGGTAGGCGGCAATACAAAGACGAGCCAAAAGCAGCGCATTCTGAGCGTTAAAGGATATCGCTTGAGCATCAAAATCTGGCATAGGACGACTGGTTATCTCCGTAGGGCAATTATCTCGAATCCGAGGGGATGCTATGGACAAAGGCGAGCGCGCGGACGTTAGGGTGACTCCCAGGCTTGTGGCGTTCTCCGGCGTTTAGACGGCTCTTGAGCCATTGATCCTTTGGAATGCGTCGACGCTCGCGACGACTCCCGACATGCGGCCGGGCGCTATAGGCAACAGGCAGATTCTCGGCGGTCTTTTGTTGCCAGCCGCCGCCTGCGGTCACGTCGAAGATTCCGATGTAGCCACCTTTCAAGAGGTGCAGCGGTCGTTTAATCTTTTTGCGAAAATCGTACTGCGTTCCCTTCTTGTAGGTCGCATCGAACCAGGCCGGAAAGACAAAATCGGAGACCAGAACGCCGTCGATCTTATAGCCATACTCGTCGGCCTCACAGGCATCGGCTGTCTCGTATGCGTAGAGAATGCCGGTTGAGTCAGTCTCTTGGACAAAGACCGTCAGGTTGATCTCGGGATCTCCAAGCATCTCGAGTAATTCGTGGCTGGCGGTAACAGTCCAGTTGTAACCGTATTGCATATCGGATCCGGCAAAGACCTTTCCAATGGGAAGTCCTTCGCTAGTCACGTCGTGATAACCGAGGGCGCCGGCCTGATCGGAGTTGTCGAGAATGATGAGCCACCACGTCGTTTTCGACGGTTTACGACCCTTGGCGACGAAGATGAGATCGGCATCGATTCCCCAGGCCGGAGCGAAATCGCGGCTAACCTGCTCTTGCAAGGCCGGCACGACGGCTTTGACTTCGTCATTACTCAGGACCGTGCTGGAGTTGATGACGCTGATCTTGATGTTCGCCATGACGGTGCGGGATCGGTGGGATTTGGAAGGATCGCCCTCTGAGTTCTATGAGAGCAGTTCGGGACGCGGTTGCCCATCGGGGCAGTCCACTGAAGCAGCACCCATCCAGAGCAGTGCAGTGACCCGACAGAAATGTCGGGGAATCGTTGGGGCATTCTTGGCGAGGAAACGATCTTTCCCGGCACAAAATTTTCCTTTGCAACAGGCTCGCCGACTGATAAAAAGTCCGCCAGTTTCTGAAACTAGGAACCGTATGAGTTCCCCTAAGCGATTGTCGGTCTTGATTGCGCATCACGCGCCGTTGATGCGCTTTGCCCTGGCCAAACTCGTGCAATCATCGCCGCGCTTTCGGGTTGCGGGAGAGTCGGGTGAAGCTCCGGTCGTACGGCGGCTTTTCAATGAACTGACACCGGATTTGGTCATTCTAAGTCTGACACTTCGGCACGACGATGGCTTTTCGTTGTTGAAGGATTTTCGCAAGATGAATCCTGCGGCGCGGGCGCTGGTCGTGACGGCACGCCAGGATTCCCTTTCCATTCAGCGAGCTTTCAAAGCCGGAGCACGCGGTTATATCGTGACAGAAGATGAAACTACGGAAGTGCTTTTGGCCTTACAACGAGTGGCGGCTGGCGAATTGTACGCGAGCGACAGTGTGGCGCGCGGACTTCTCCAAATGCTCGCCGCCGGTTCGGTCGAGACCCGGCGGAACCAATGCGATGGCCTGAGCGACCGCGAGCTACAGGTCTTTCGCCTCATTGGAAGTGGACTGGGCACTTCACGGGTGGCAAGTGAGCTGCAAGTGAGCGTAAAGACCATCGAAACTCACCGGCAACGGATCAAACAAAAACTTGGCCTAACGAATGGCGCAGAATTAACCCGGCGGGCGGCGGATTGGTTGCTGAGCGCCGCGCGGGAGCGGAATACTTCGACGACAAACGGCACAAGAATACGCCGTCACTAAATGAGATTCCCGCCGAGGGGTTGGCTCTTCGCGGCGGTCGCTCTTATCTAAACTCCGCCTTGGGCCAGGTGCCTGAGCAGACGAGCAAATCACTGGTTGGTCGGCTGATTGCCTGACCCCGTCACGACGATAGGCAATTACGGAGTGCTTTTCACCGAGGTAATCGAAGATGGCACTGGAAGGACAGCCCTGGCAACGAATCCGCTGGAGAACGGCCCCGTCCCGATTCCGCTAATCCCAAGGGCTCTTGCCGAGCGTAGCGCGCGACGCCATGGTATCTGCGTGATCATTCAGGCGCGAGAAGCCTTTCAGTTCGATGCTATTGACGACGTCCTGCGAAATATCGCTGCGGGCAAAATCGTAATCGTAACTGACGACGCCGATCGGGAGAACGAAGGCGATCTGATCATGGCTGCCGAAAAGGCTACTCCACAGGCGATCAACTTCATGACGATGCATGGGCGCGGACTCATTTGTGTGCCAATCTCTGCCGAACGTGCCGATCAGCTCGGATTGCAGCGGATGGTGGTGCAAAATCGCGAAATGTATCGGACCGATTTCACGGTTTCGGTTGATGCCGCAAAAGGTGTGACGACTGGAATCAGCGCGCATGATCGAGCCGCCACTATTCGGACGATCGCGCGCCTGAAATCCGGGCCTAACGACCTCGTGCAACCGGGTCATATCTTTCCCCTCCGCGCCAAGGAAGGCGGCGTATTGCGGCGCGCCGGTCACACTGAAGCCGCGGTCGACCTCGCACGTCTTGCCGGTCTACAGCCAGCCGGTGTTCTTTGTGAAATCCTGCATGATGACGGTACAATGGCGCGTCTGCCGGAGCTGATGCAATTTCGGCAAAGGCACAAGCTGCGCATCTGCACCATTCAGAGCCTGATTGCTTATCGGCGCCTCCGCGAAAAACTCATCGTGCGTGAGCAAGTCGTAAAACTGCCGACCGACTATGGCGATTTCGTTCTTCATATGTATCGCTCGACGATCGACAACGCCCATCACCTCGCCCTGGTGAAAGGGAAAATCTCGAAGAACAAAGTAACGCTCGTGCGCGTGCACAGTGAATGTCTGACGGGAGATGTCTTCGGCTCCCGTCGTTGTGACTGCGGCAATCAATTGCACGCGGCGCTCCACCAGATCAGCGAAGCAGGCGGAGTGCTGGTTTACATGAGACAGGAAGGTCGCGGCATCGGCCTGGCGGCCAAGATTCATGCCTATAAGTTACAGGAGGAAGGGCTCGACACCGTCGAGGCTAACGCCAGGTTGGGCTTCGCGAGCGACTTGCGCGACTACGGAATCGGCGCCCAAATCTTGTATGATCTTGGCGTGCGTAAGTTTCGTTTCCTAACCAATAACCCGAAGAAGGTCGTGGGTCTCGAAGGTTATGGCATTCAGATGGTCGAACAGGTGCCAATCCGCAGCGAACCAAACCCGCACAATGCTCGCTACCTTGAGACCAAACGCGTGAAGATGGGTCATCTGCTCTAATCGCTTTCCATCGACATGTCACAATCACCTTCTCCTCCTCCAAAAGGTTTCAACCTTCGGCGCAGGTTTGTGCTCGTCGCCAGCCAGTATAACGCGAAGTATGTCCAGGGCCTGATAACTCATTGCACCGCAGAGTTACGGGCGCTTTCAGCCAACGCCACGGTTAGTCTGCGTCGCGTTCCGGGCGCATTCGAAATTCCGCTGGTCGTGCAGAAGATCGCACAGAAGCAAGCCGTCGACGCCATCATCGCTCTTGGCGTTATCCTTGAAGGGCAAACGGCGCACGCCCAATTCCTGGGCAACGTGGTAACTCATTCCCTGCAACAGATCGCACTCCAACACGGCGTGCCTGTCATTCATGCCGTGCTAAGTCTTAAGAATGAAGCTCAGGCGCGAAAGCGCTGTCTCGGAAATAAAATCAATCGCGGCACCGAAGCAGCACGCGTTGCTTTCGAGATGGCGAATATCATGGCCAGGATTCGCAGGTAGTTATGGGCAGACGTCATTCTGCGCGCCGCGCCGCGTTACAATATCATTTTTGGCACGATCTCCACGGCGGCGACGGTCCGGAAACAATTCAGGAGTTCTGGGAAATGTGCCCGGCGAAGGCCACCGTGCAGCAGTTCGCCCAACCACTCATCGAAGGTATGCTGATCCATTTGCCAGAGATCGATGAGCGCGTCCGGCGTTATTGCGAGAATTACGAATTCCGCCGCATTTCCGCGGTTGACCGCAACGTCTTGCGCCTCGGAATTTATGAGATGTTTTACCGCGACGACATACCGCCGGTCGTCTCGATTAATGAGGCGATTGAGTTAGCGAGGGAATTTGGCGGCTCCGACTCCTGGCGGTTTGTGAACGGAATTCTCGACCGGGTGAAGGACGATCTCTCCCGACCCTTGCGCGAGCCTGCCTCGAAGCCGACTTCAGCCTAGGGTGCGGCATGACTGCTGATTGCGCTCTTGCCTAACGACGGCCAGGTAACTCGCCCGAGATAGATACTTCCGCGCTCCAAGACGCGATAGCTGAGATAAGAAGCAAGGAAGAGCAGGACAAACATAATTGGTAAGACGGCGATGGAGTGCCACGGCTCCTGCCAGCCGCGCGCCAGTGGAATCTTTTGCCATAATTCGCCGACAAAAGGATAATGCAGCAGATAAAACGAATAGCTGCAAAGGCCCAGTGGCACAAGAAGCCGCTCGATGACCTTCTCCCGCGACTCAGACCAGAGATAGGACTCAACCTGTAAAGCGATGGCAAAGGACGAGAGAGAGAAGGTCAAGGCCTCCGTCGGTTTAAAGAGAAGGGAAACCGCCACGGAAACAAACGCTGTGACTCTGAGAAAGACCGAGCGTGGAAAGACTCGCCGGCCGGAGAGAAATCCTTCTGCCAAAACCGCTCCGAGCGTCCAGTCAAACCACAACATGGTAGGAAACGTCCAGACATTGCCGGGCAGATCTTCGTTCCAATCGGTAAAGAACATTGCCGCCACCAGGTGCGACAGCAGGCTAAGCCCAAGAGTGAGATAAAGCGCGGCGGAAATGGTCCAGCGGGTCCGGATTCGCCAAAGCAAAGGATACAGAAGATAGAGCTGCGCCTCGACCGCCAGGCTCCAGAAAGCAGCGCTAATCGCGAAAATCGTGGTGGAATTAAAGTTGTAGATCAGGAGGAGGTGAGAAAGGAGCTGAGTGCGGCCTTCATCCGTCGCGAGGCTCAATCCGTCGCGCCAGAAAAAGAAGGCCAGCCAGGCAAAGTAAGGAGGACATATTCGCCAGAATCGTCGCCAGAAGAACTTTCCGACGCACAGGTTTCCAGCCTGTAAAGTGGATGCGTGAATGCAAAAGCCGCTGATAACGAAGAATAAAGACACTCCCATCCAGCCATAACTAAGCGGATAAAAGCACCAAAAGGCGACACTTGGAGCGGAAGCGAAGTCACGAACAAGCCCATTCCACCGCAGGTGATCCGTGCCAAAAGAGGCACCGTACCAGTGAAGCAGGAACACACTTAGGATTGCTATCCCCCGCAATACGTCGATTCGACGGAGGCGAATCGTGCCCTTAGTCATTAGTCTGACCAGACGTACACGACACTCGTAATTTCATTCGAACTAACACCGTATCTTGGCCAGACGGCGCACTAAAGGCTGGGAGATGAAGCTGCGGATCGATGCCAGTGACTTCGAGGGTTAGTGGGTGGGATGAAATTCTTCTACAATCACCCAAAAGGCTAACCGTTTCGAACTCCCTCGCAGTTGCCGCCTCGAATAGTAAGTTACCGGTGGTTGTTGCAACGCCGATGGCTGCGATCTCGATGGTTGTCAGGGGAGAGAGAAAATCGATCCTGAGATGACTGATCGGCTCAGTGAAGGGCAATGTGATGGACACGTCGCGCCAAGACTCATGGCCAATGCGGGCGTGACTTGAATTTTCCTCCGAAAAGCCGCCGCCTTGTGACCAGAATATCTGAATGATTGTCTCCCCCGCCATCGGCGCGGATCGAATGCTTCCGTCTCGCCAATGTCGCTCAATTCGTGCTTGTAACTCGGTGTTACACTCGCGGTAATAGTCGAGTAATTTGGTTCTTTGGTCGCCAGGACCGCGCAGCAGGATTTCCAAAAGTGGAGGCAGCGGTCGGCTAGGCGGCTTTTCCCATATTCCCAGACCGGGCGGTTGCGGGAAAGTCCAGGAGCAAGCGGCATGAGTCAGTTCTCCCCATACCTTCCACACCCCAAAGTCACGTCCGCGCATGGTCACGTCGTGCATGAGCAAAATTCCGCCGGGCCGCAGCTTAGGTAACCAGGACTCGAGGTCATGGCGCACCGCGTCCTCGGTGTGATGTCCATCAATGTGGAGGAGATCGATACTTTCGGGAGCAAACTTATTTAGGGCGGCATCAAAAGTGCAGCGAAGCAGGGCCGAAAAGTCGGCATAATGTGATCGGTTGTGAGCTTCAACCGTGAGAAAGGTGCTTTCCTCGTAACTGCCGCTCTGCGAATCCCCGCGCCAATGATCCACCGCATAACACCGGGTACCAGTGTGATTCTCATCGACTGATTGACAGAAGGCGAAGTAGCTCTCGCCGCGGTCCGTTCCAAGCTCGACGAAAATGGCAGGCTTTAGTTGCGCGATTAAGTCGTAGGCGAAATAGAGATTTTCCGTCCAGGCGCCTAACCCATATTGTCTCGGTACGAAATGCCGCGATGGCAGGTTAAGGGCATCGGCAAACGCGGACATATCTGTCCGTTAACCCTAGCTGGCCGCGTTTGGCAAGTGCTGTGATTTTATTGGACAGTTAGCGCAGGCCGGATCTCCCTCTGGGCGAAGCATGTTCCGCCGCAATTGTTGGAATGCTTCGCCGTGAAAGATCTCGGCCAAGGTCTTTCCCTCATTTAAATAACCCAGCGTTTTCTCATGCCACGGACATGGCAGGACCTCGGTCTGGTCGCGAACCATGATTTCGGAGAATGGCCGGTTGCAAAATGTGGTCGCGAATTCCTCGGCCACCGACCCTTCCCACGCCAGCCAGGATTTGTGTCCGGGCGGTAAGCTTATTTGGCCGGTCTCGTCATTTGGAGTGGGACGAACCCGCTTAAAGTCACCCCAATCAACCGATGATTCATCTCTCGACGGCACCCAGTCATGCGTGCCGACAAAGGGAGGTGGAAGATAAACGGGCACGTTGAGGCGTCGTGACTCTGCCAGGATTTGCGCGCGAAAGAAGTTATACCTTTCCGGCTGATCTGAAAGAACCTCCCCAGCAGGAAAGTTATTCCCGATTGGCACCATATGTCGGAAGTCGATCGATTCCGCGCCCAGGTCGTGAGCCATGGTGACGAAGGCTGGCGCCTCGTGAATGTTTCGATTCATCATGACATAGTTAAAGACAAAGGCGGGCCAGGTTACTCCACAAGCGTCACGCAAATGACGCATCGCCATGATATTTCCGACCAGCTGCTCGTAGCGGCAGCCTACGCGAATCGACTCGAGTAATGGCTTGCTTACCGCGTCGATCGAGAAAAGGAGTCGTGCCACCCCCGTCTCCATAATTAGACGGCGGACCTGGGCATTCATCAGCATAGCGTTAGTGCAGAACTCGACCTGAACGTGCGGATGCTCACGCGCGAGATACGTAAGGATGGCGGGGAGATGTCTCGAAAGCAGCGGCTCGTCACCGCAGGAAAGAACCACGTGGCGAACAGACGGACCGATCTCATCGAAGAGATGTTCGAACTCCTGGGCCGTCAATTGCCTGGTGGGCCGCTTGAAGATCGTTTCGTCACTGAAATGACACATCACGCACCGGAGATTGCATTTATTGATAATATCGAGGCGAAGAGTCAGGCCGGGTAGCTTGCCTAACGATCGTAGGAATCGATCTTCCAACGCCCCGGCACTGTCCAGCTCGCGAACCACCTGATCACTTCGATCGAGCAAAGTCCTGTCACTCAATTCGACAGTCTGGACATCATGTGTGGCCAGGTTCAACGGTACACGATGCACGCTGCCCTCAACTCTCACGAGCAAGTTAGGGTGATCGGGCAGAGAATTGGAGGCAGTCGTAAGACGGAATCCGGAATGTGCTGCCTGAGGATAAGAAGGATAAGCCTGACCCACATCCGGTCGGGAAAAGCGGTGCGGGAGCTCCTCATAGCCGATATCGTTATGCTCGAAATATAGTCCTCGGACGTCAGAGGTGGCGAAACACCATCCTTCGAGACGGATCATTCGATCATTGGCAGGATCCCGGCGGGCGAGATCGCAGCAGAAAAACAATTGCTCGCTCATCAATAGCCCGACCTAAGTCCGAAGAAAGATTTCCTTTTTTCGAAAATCAGGTCTTAGTCTTTGAATCGCCTGCCCGCCCTGGAAATCATCGCGCTCGACTCTATCGGCTCTTTTGACAAGCGGCCTAAGAAGGGGTAGCGCTCGGAGGATTGGATGCTTCTTCATTGATAAGTGGCTGGGAAAGTTAGTCTCGTTCCGCCCGGCAACTTGAAAGGATACGAAATGATCTGCATGGCGCAACGCTAACCTGCAGGAAAGGTTTCACCGCATGGAAATTTCTGCGCCGGCACGTCTTCTGTTTTTCTTTCATGAAACGAGCTGGAGTGGCGCGCCGATACAGCTTTATCATCTTGTTACCGAACTTCACGCACGCGGGTACGAAATAGCAGCCGCGATTCCTCCGCTGGGAGCGCCGGAGTCCGGACCCATTTCCACGCTCTTGTTCCAAATGGGTACGGAGGTTTTCCCGATTGTCGATCTCGCCGCGCCGCCAAGGCTGATTGAGATGACCAAGTTATGTCGTCATTTTGACGTTGTGATTGCGAATACCCTGGTCATGTGGTCGGCCGTTCAGGCCTCTCATGAAGCTGGGGTGCCGGTAATCTGGTTCATTCACGAGAGCCAGGTCGCGCACCAGTTGCTCGCCCAGAATCCAGCGATACAACCCGCTCTCATGCTGGCAGACCGACTGGTTATGCCGACTCATCGAACAGCACAACTTTACCGTGCGTTTACTCAACGCGCCATTGAGGTCGTGCCTTATGGAATTCCCGCGCCAAAACGCTTGCCGAGTGAATCTCGCATCGATAAGCGAATGATCTTTTTCTTACTCGGCAGTTATGAGCGACGCAAAGGGCAGGACATTTTCCTCGAGGCGGTCGCGCAAATCCCCGCAGACATCCGACAGCGAGCTGTTTTTCGCGCGGCAGGGCGCGTCCTGGAAAAGGACTTCTATGAGATGTGGAGTCGGCGAGCTGCCGCGATTTCGGAAGTCGAACTTCTGGGCGCGCTCGAGCACGACAATGCCCTCACAGCTATCACGCGATCTGATGTGCTCGTCTCCGCTTCGCGCGATGAAACGATGCCGATCGCGATTCTGGAAGCGATGAGTCTGGGCAAAGCAATCATCAGCACGAATGTTGGAGGTATTCATGAATGGCTCCAGAACAACCTGAACGGGATTCTGGTGCCACCTGAAAATAGCACCGCGCTCGCGAGGGCCCTGACCCAGTGCCTGGAACGCCCAAGCCAGCTGGCCACCTTAGGCAAGAATGCTGCTGAGACCTTTGTCGCGTCTTTTTCTATTCGTCGGCTAGGCGATACCTTCAGTTCTCTCATCGAAAGTCTGCAACGCGATCGATGACTTACTCCGAGTGGATTGCCAGATATGCCACCCTCACTGCGCGAGACCGAGAAGCGCTCGCCCGGGAGGTGCGCATGTTTATACAGCAGCCTCTTATATCTATCCTCATTCCTATCTACAATCCCGATCTCCAATTTCTCGAAGCGGCAATAGAATCTGTGCGCCGGCAGTTATATCCGCGCTGGGAACTCTGTTTGGCAGACGATCATTCAAGTGGCGATCGTGTTAGAGCGTTTGTTGAAGCCCTCAGCCAAAAGGAGCCGCGCTGTCGATATGTTCTTCGCGAGAAGAATGGCGGGATCGCTGCTTGTACGAACTCAGCTCTTGCCCTGGCCACAGGCGAATGGTGCGGGCTCCTGGACCAGGACGACCTCCTGGCGGAAAACGCTCTTGCCGAAGTCGCCAGCGCGATTGTTCATCACCCCGAGGTCCAATTGATTTATTCAGATGAGGATTTCGTTGATGCCGCTGGTGAACGAACCAATCCTTTTTTTAAGTCGGACTGGAATCCAGAGCTATTCCTGGCTCAGAACTATCTCAATCATCTGGGCGTCTATCGAACCTCTTTGCTGCATGACATCGGTGGATTTCGCGAAGGTTTCGAAGGGTCCCAGGACTACGACCTCGCGCTTCGTTGCGTGGCGCGGTTAGGTCCGGAGCAAATCCGACATATCCCGAAGGTTCTCTATCACTGGCGAATGATCGAAGGCAGTCTGGCCCATGAACCCAACGCCAAACCGCACGCGCGCCATGCGGCACGGCGCGCCTTGAACGACTATTTCGCCAGGAGCGAAATTGGCGCGAGAGCAGAAGCTTGCTCAGAAAATGATGAGTCACATCGAGTCATCTATTCCCTGCCCGCAGTCAGACCAAAGGTAACCATTCTTTTCGGGAGCAAAGACGAGGATGTCTTTCGGCGGGAAAATGACTACCCTGAGATCGAGATCATTCCGGCAGAGCCAGGCGCCGTGGGCGCTAACCTGGCTGCGCAGGAGGCAAACGGTGAGATTCTTGTCTTCGTAGGTGCCAACGTCTGTCAGGCGGAAGATGGCTGGTTAAGGGAGCTTGTCAGCCATGTCTTGAGGCCGGAAGTAGGAGCGGCCGGCGGACGTCTTTGCTCATCAACAGGATCCGTTCTTGATGGCGGTCTTATTCTAGGGCTTGGCGGGATCGCGGCCCCGGCCTTTTTTGGATTTCCGCGATCTCACCCAGGCTATTTCAATCGCGGCGTGCTGCAACAAAACCTATCTGCCGTCTCGGTCGCCTGTCTGGCGGTGCGACGAGATGTTTTCAAAAGGCTCGGCGGCTTCGATGCAGACAGTCTCCCATGTCATTTCTACGACATCGACTTCTGTCTGCGCCTTCTTTTGCTGAAGCTTCAAGTCATCTGGACGCCCTACGCTAATCTGGTTCTCTCGTCGGACGCGGCGAGCGAAACATTTCCCAGCTCCGAGGAAACGAACTACATGCAGGAGCGCTGGGGGAACGAGCTACAGCATGATCCGTTTTATAACCGTAACCTGTCGCTGGAACCGCCCGGTTTTGTCCTGGCAACACCTCCGCGACCAGAATGCGGTTAGCAAGCTCGCTGACGGCGAAAGAGCCGTAACCAGCGAATCGGGTTACGATTGATTACTGTTTCAGGTTTACGTGCTATGAGAACCGAGTCATGCCACTTATTGCTTTCGTTATCATACTGCGGGCGGTCTTCCCATTGCGTCCAGGCTTCAAGAACTTCGAGCTTGGCATAACGAGCCAGGGCACGCAGTCCATCTGGATAGACCCGCCAGCAATCGACCGGATAGCGATGTTCGTCGCCTGCCGACGGCGCAATAACGCACGCCAGGCCGCCGGTTTTTAAGGCCCGCGCAATTTCGCCCATGGTGAGCCAGAAAAATTCCGTGTGCTCAAAAGTCTGTCCCGAGACAATCACGTCCGCGCTGCCGGACTCGATCTCCTGCCAGCGATAAGGATCATGCAAAACTATGTCGACATTCGGACCTGCTTCCAAATCAAGCCCGAGATAGTGCCAGGATGCCCTGCCGAAGAGCTGGCGGTAAGTTCCATTATAGTCCCGGCTCCCCAGGTCCAGAATGACGAGCCGTTCCTCACAACGCGGCTCGAGATATTTCTGCACGAAGTCCGCCATCTTATCGAATGAGCTAGGATGCACGCGCTTACTGAATGCTCCATGGGGGCATCGCGCAACGTTGGTGCGGCTGCGACCTCTGATAAATCGCCTTGCAAAAGAGATGCGCGTCGGAATTCTCACGCCGGTGCGTAAGACCAAAATCATCTGCACGCTCGGTCCGGCCTCCGAGAGCTCGGCCATCATCGAACAAATGATTCGCGCGGGCGTGGACGTGTTTCGTCTCAACATGAGCCACGCCGCGCACGAGTGGGTGCGCGAAATCGTGCCGCGGGTACGGTCGATCGCGCGTGAGCTGGAGCGGAACGTGGCCTTGATGATGGACACACAGGGCCCGGCAATCCGCACGGGTGTCCTGCCTAACGATCTGCATCTGGCGGTCGGCGACATTCTTGAAATCACCGTGCGCGGAGCGCGGAGCACGGAACCGAACTCGCTTACGGTTAACTACGATGAGCTGATCGATGATGTCGCTGTCGGAAATATCATCCTGCTCGACAATGGGCTCCTCCAAGCGCGGGTCCTGGACAAGAAGGACGACCGCATCCGCACATCCGTCCTCACCGCGGGCAGGCTCGGCTCGCGGCGTCACATTAATCTGCCGGGAGTGGACGTGAATCTGCCCGCGCTGACAGAAAAGGATTTGGCAGATGTGGCTCTGGGCATCGAACTGGGAGTTGATTTTGTCGCGCTCAGTTTTGCCCGTCGGAAGGAAGACCTCGCACAACTGCGCAAACTTCTGCGCAAAGGTGGCAGCGCCGCTGCGGTAGTGGCGAAGATCGAAAGCCAAAGTGCTGTGCGCGTGATCGATGAGATGATCTGGGCGACCGACGTGCTGCTGGTTGCGCGCGGCGACCTCGGCATTGAATGCCCGATGGAGGAACTACCGATTATTCAGCGTCGGCTCGTGAAACGCTGTCTGCGCATCGGCAAACCAGTCATCGTCGCGACGCAAATGCTCGAATCAATGATTGAGAATCCGGTTCCGACCCGCGCGGAGGTGACCGATATTGCCAACGCGGTTTTCGAACAGGCAGACGCGATCATGCTCACCGGCGAAACGACCAGCGGGCGTTATCCAGTGGAGTGCGTAAAGGTGTTGGATCGGGTCGCACTCCGGATCGAGGGGAGCGGCGGCGCTGGGTATGGCAAGGACGCCATCCTGGAAGATGCCCGGCAGAAGATAGTGGCGGCGGCGGTTTCGCTGGCTGATTCGCTGCAACGAGCCAAGCTGATGGTCTTTACTCGGCACGGCACAATGGCGCGCTATGTTTCAAACCTGCGGCCCGCGTACGCGCCCGTCTTCGCCTTTACGCCTAGCCAACACGTGTACCGCCAACTCGCCCTCTGCTGGGGCGTCTTTGCCGCCCAGCTCCAGTTTACCGATGATCCGAACGCGACCATCGAAGCGGCCGAGGCTCACCTGCGTGAAAAGAAACTGATCGCGCCTAACGACCAGCTCGTCATCGTGAGCGATCTTCAGGCGGGACGTCAATTGGTCGATTGCGTGCAATTGCGATGCGTTCGCTAGCCGAATGAACCTGCTGAATTTGCCCAGCCTATTCGCCTTTCAACCGCGCTGTTATCATGGCGGGCAAATCCGCCATTATCTGCCGCTGTTCTACGATCTCGTGAGGACGGTGCGACCGAAACGGATCGCCGTGCTGGGACTGGGCGATGGGGACGGCTTTTTCACCCTTTGCCAGGCCGTGCAAGAAGGCGGCCTAACGAGTGAGTGCCTCGGCGTCTGGCGAGGCCTCCAATCCTGCGATGACGATGATGCATGGCGGGAAAGCGTTCGGTATGCCGCGGAAAACTATCGCGAGTTCGCCCGGCTTGATCCTAACGACACGGTTTCGCCGCGGGACGATCTTACAGAGCGAAGGGTTGATCTGCTCCTGATCAACGATTGCGATGTTGGTTCAGAGATCCTGCAGGATCTGGAAAGCTGGGAACGGGTCCTTTCGAGCGACAGCATCGTTTTGGTCCACGGAATTGGGCTTCAACGCGACGATTCCCCAGCAACGGCCTGGCACCGCTGGCTGAGGGAGCGCGTCACAGTCGAACTGGAGGCGGGTTGCGGACTCGGGGTTTCCTGGCCGCACCATTCTCATGCGGCAGACTCACTCCTCTTTCGCAGCCTAACGATGCCTAACGAATCTGGAAGCAGCCTGCGTGATCTCTACGGTCTCCTGGTGCAACGCATCGACGCGCAGGCCCGTTCCACCCAGGCGCTGGCCGATCTGGCCGCATTCTCCGCCCGCCAGATCTGGCTCGAATCACTGCTCGAAGACCGCTGGAAAGCGCAGGAGACGATGGACGAACAGGCAGCCCAATTGAGCCATTTGCGTTCCGATCTCGATTCGCTCCGCTGCGACCGCGCCAAGGCCCAACTCATCATGGATGCGCAAGCCGAACAGCTCAGGCAATGGGTCGTGCGCGGGGAAACCCTGAGCGCCGAACGCAAGCAACTGAAGGCTACCGTGAAGGAGCAGAAGCTCATCCTGAACGCGGCCCGGAAAGCCTGCCGTAAACGCGGGCGCTGCTTTGGAATGGCGCAAGCCGACGAGCACAAAGCCAAACGATCCATCCCGACCCGTGTCCTGCGCGAGCTGCGCCGCATCCCGGGCAAGGTGAACCGTATTTTCAAACCCGAGGAGCGGACCCCGGTCGCACCGCAGAAGAAGAAAAAGGTGGTCGTGATCGATCGTTATGCCCAGTGGATCGCCGACCATGAGCCGGACGCGCCCGCCCTCGAACGCCAGCGCGAGCTCTCGGCCGCATTGCGAGTGCAGCCGAAAATCAGCCTCCTTCTTCCGACCTACAATACGCCGGTCGACTTCCTAAATGATCTGCTCAGTTCTCTCGTCGCGCAGACTTACGGCAACTTCGAAATCTGCGCTGTCGATGGTGGCTCGACCGACCCAGACGCGATCGAATGTCTCAAGAGTTGGGAAGCGAAGGAGGCACGACTGCGAGTTGAATTTCTGCCAGCCAACCTCGGGGTGGCCGAAAACACAAATCGTGCCCTAACGAATGCGACGGGAGATTTCCTGACCTGTATCGACCACGACGACCGGCTGCCGCCATTCGCCCTTTACGAGCTGACACGCGCAATTGCGGAAAATCCGGCCGCTGAAATTTTTTATAGTGACGAAGATCGATTGACCGAAATGGGCCAGCGGCACTCCCCTTTCTTCAAACCCGACTGGAGCCCCGAATACCTCCTCTCCTTCATGTATCTCGGCCATCTTACGGTCTATCGGAAGGATCTCGTTAGGCAGGTTGGGCGCTTCCGTCCGGAGTTCGATCTCTCCCAGGATTACGACTTCGCCCTCCGTGCGACCGAACTGGCACGCGAAATCGTGCACATTCCACACATTCTTTATCATTGGCGCGAGCATCCGGCCTCCGGATCAATCGGTGGAAAACCAAACGCACGTAAAACCAACCTCGCTGCGCTGGCCGCCGCCATGGAACGTCGCGCGCAGGCCGCCGAGGTCGTTGAATATCCGGCGGCAAATCGCGCCCGCCTAACGATCAGGCAATGGCCGAAGGTTTCGATTATCGTTCCGACGGATTCGCCGGAGCGCAGCAAGTTCCTCGTCGAAGAGTTGCCGAAGATGACCTCCTACCCCGATTACGAAGTTATCCTCGTTACGAATAGCGCGCTCGCCAATCAGTTGGAGATCATCGCACCCCAAAAACCACCCTTCCGCTTCGTGCGCTACGACAAGACCTTCAACTTCTCCGACAAATGCAACCACGGCGCGGAGGAGGCGACCGGCGATCGCATTATCTTTTACAACGACGACGTCGAGAGCGCGCAGCCGGATTGGATCGAGAACCTGATTGAGCCGCTCGAAAACCCAGCCATCGGCGCGGTTGCGCCAAAGATGCTTTATGACACGGGCAAAATTCAGCACGCCGGTCTCGTTACTGGCGTGCGCGGTTTTGTCGGCACCGCCTGTCATCAATGGAACGACAATTCGACCGACTACGTGAATTTCGCGCAATCGATGCGCAACGTCTCCGCTCTTTCCGGCGCTTGCCTGACGATGCGGCGCGAAGACTTTTTCGCCGTCGGAAAATGGGATACGACCAACGTGCCGGTCGCGCATTCCGATTTGGATCTCTCATTCAAGATCCGCGCTGCCGCTATGCGCTGTGTTTACACGCCCTTTGTCACGATGCGTCACCGTGGGCACGTTTCCATCGGCGCGCAGGAAGAATTTACGCCGCTGCCCCGACAGGAGAAAGTGGCGATCTTTCTTCTCAAGCGCTGGCCGCAAGAGACCTGCTACGATCCCTACTTTCCGCCACACATCCGTGAGTGGATTTATGCCGACTCGCCCGAGCCCATCGCGATGTGGGCGCCTAACGAAATCTGGCACGGCGAGAGTCGTAGCGATCTCCTCCTGGTCTCGCACGATCTGAGCTGGAGCGGGGCGCCGTTGATTCTTCTCCAGCTCGCAAAATGGCTTCGCGGTCTCGGCCATTTCATCACCGTCATGTCGCCGGTCGACGGACCGATGCGGGAAAGATATGTCGAAGCCGGCATGCCGGTGGTGGTCGATCCGCTCATCCTCACGGGTCATCGTTCCTTCGTTCAATTCGCACGCGAATTCGACTGCGTGATCGCGAGCACGATCTTCGGTTCGCCAATCATTCGGGCAGCCAAGGCCGCAGGCATTCCGCACATCTGGTGGATTCACGAAGGGCGTGTGGCCGAGCACTATCTGGGCGAGGACGATAAGATGCGCGCCGCGCTCGGATTGGCGGACTTTATTATCACGCCGGACACGAAAAGCGCGCAGGTTTATCAACCGTTCACCAACCGTGCAATCCGGATTGTCGGTTACGGCATTTCCGATCCGATGAATTTGTCGCTTCGGCCGTCGCCTGAGCCTGACGACCAAAAGGTTCGATTTCTCCTTCTCGGTACGATTGAGTATCGCAAGGGCCAACAGGTCCTGCTGAATGCGCTGCGGCGTTTGCCTAACGACGTCTTGGAACGGGCGCGCTTCGACATCATCGGGCGCGCGCATGACCTTGAGCTGACGGCACGTCTGCGGGCGGCTACGCGCGAATTTTCCGATCTTACCTACCAGGAGAGCACGCCGCACGAAGAAGCTCTCGCGCGCATTCGTGACGCCGACATCATAATTTCGGCCTCACACGATGAAACCGGACCGCTGATTTTGATGGAGGCGCTTGCTCTGGGCAGGCCGATTTTGAGCACGAATGTGGGCGCTGTGGCCGAACATCTTGCGAACGAAGACGCGGGCATTTTTTTTCCCGCCGGAAATGACGCGGCTCTGGCCGACGCGATAACACGCCTCGTGCGCGAGCCGGAGTTGCGCGCGCGTCTACAGTCCGAGGCACGTCGAGCTTTCGAGCTCCATTTCACATTCGAACGTTTCGGACGAGAGTTCCTAGAGGTCGTCGAGGAAGCGATCGGCGCAGCGAAGACCTTCCCCTAACGAATGAACATGGCGAAACCGCGAGCGGCCCGCCCGCGCAGACCGTCTTCGTACCACGACTGGTTGCAGCATTACGGGCGCATCGACAGAACGATCCTGTGCCGACAGATTCGCGAACTGCGCGAGCAGCCTCTGATTTCGGTGGTTGTGCCGATTTACAATCCCAAACTTTCCCTCCTCGAAACGGCAATCGACTCCGTCCGAGGACAGATTTACGAGCATTGGGAGCTTTGCCTGGCTGACGATGCGTCGACCAAAGACGAAGTGCGTCCCTGGCTTGAACAGGTTGCCAAGCTTGATCGCCGAATCAAAGTCATCTTCCGGCCTAACAATGGCCATATCGCCGCCTGCTCGAACTCGGCGCTGAGTCTCGCCACCGGCGCGTGGTGCGCGCTGCTCGATCAGGATGACGTGCTTGCCTCCGACGCCCTGGCGCGTGTCGCACTCCAAGCCGCGGAATTTCCGGAGTCTGCCTTGATTTACTCGGACGAAGATAAGATCGACGCGACTGGGAACCGTTCGACGCCTTATTTCAAGCCGGATTGGAACCCTGAGCTTTTTCTGGCGCAGAATTTCGTCAATCACCTCGGTGTTTATCGGACCGACCTCATGCGCGAGGTGGGCGGATTTCGCGAGGGCTTTGATGGGTCGCAGGACTACGATCTTGTCCTGCGCTGTCTCGAGCGTTTGCGGCCGGAACAGATCCGGCATATCCCGCGCCTACTCTACCACTGGCGAATGGCGCGCGGCAGCGTCGCCGCGGTCCCAGACGCGAAACCGTACGCCACCAGTGCGGCCCGCCGGGCGATTGAAGAACATCTCACTCGCCGCGGGATTGAGGCGCAGGTCGAGCCGTGCCCGGAAAACAGGGAGGCGCATCGCGTTCGTTATTCGTTAGGCACTCTAACGCCGAAAGTTTCGATTATTATTCCGATGCGCGACCGGATCGCACTCTTGCAGAAATGCCTCTCGAGCATTCGTGAGCAGACAAATTACGCACCGGTTGAGTTCGTCATTGTCGATAACGGTTCGATCGAGCCGGAAACGCACGAATATCTGCGCACGATAGAAGCGAAGGTGGTGCGTGACGAGGGCGATTTCAATTTCAGTCGCCTAACGAACGCCGGTGCGGCGGCGGCAGGTGGCGAGATTCTGCTTTTTCTGAACAACGACATCGAAGCGGTGGAAAGCGATTGGCTGCGCGAAATGGTAAGTCACGCCGTTCGCCCGCAGGTCGGTGCGGTCGGCGCCCGGCTCTGGTATCCTAACGACACGTTACAACACGCGGGAGTGATTCTCGGGCTGGGCGGAGTTGCGGGCCATGTCTTTGCCAACCAGCGACGTGGCCGCGGCGGATATTTTAGCCGCGCACTCTTGCAACAAAACGTTTCGGCCGTCACCGGCGCGTGTCTGGCGGTGCGGAAGGAGCTATTCGATTCGTTAGGCGGAATGAATGAGATCGATTTACCGGTCAGCTTCAACGACATCGATTTTTGTTTGCGGCTCCTCGCGGCCGGTTTTCCTAACGTCTGGACGCCCTACGCCAACCTCATCCACCATGAGTCAGCCTCGCGCGGCCATCAGCCGACCCGGGCGGAACAGGAGCAATTCGTTAGTGAAGCCACCTACATGCAGCTGAAGTGGGGTGCGGAGTTGCTGCATGATCCTTATTACAACCCCAATCTTTCGCTCAACCTGCCGGGGTTCGAGCTGGCAACGCCGCCGCGCCTGGCGGAGTTGGCACGACCGAAAAAGCGAAGCGGCGTGACCCGTTTTTCCTGGACCAACATTCTCCACCGCCAGAAACACCCTTGGTGAAAGCTTTGGGAGTCGCTTCGCCTCCTCGCTGCTTCGTTTCTTCGCTGGACGCCAGCTCGAGATGATCCCAAGGAGGCAATTCCTTGCAAAAGAAAAAGGCGCGGACTTCCATCCGCGCCTTGCAAGTCGCCAGGCAAAAGCTGCGTTAAACTTCTGCCGTCAGTTCGACATCGACCGGACGCTCTTTTTTGCTGAGCGCGCGGCGCAGTTTGGAAAGAGCGATGTTTTGCAACTGCCGAATGCGTTCCCGTGTAACCCCGAATTTCTTACCTACTTCTTCGAGCGTTTTCGGCTTGCCGCCGTCGAGTCCAAAGCGGGAAAAGATGATCTTGCGTTCGCGATCGTCGAGCACGTCGAGCAAGCCTCCGACCTCATTGCGCAGATTCTTATCGCGCAACAGTTCGAAGGGCGTTTGCGCATCTTCATCCCCGACGATCTCGCCGAATTCGGTTGAGTCATCATCGCTAATCGGCGCGTCGAGGGACGCGGGACGAATCGACACGGTCTTGAGCTGCGAGACTTTGCCAGCGGCAATACCGATTTCTTCACCGAGCTCGTCGTCCGTCGGTTCGCGGCCGAGTTCTTCGCTCATTTGGAGTGAGACACGGCGCATTTTCGAAATCTTATCGACCAGATGCACGGGCAAACGAATCGTCTTCGATTGGTTTGCCAGGGCACGCTTGATGGACTGCTTAATCCACCACGCGGCATAGGTACTGAGCTTGCCGCCCTTGGCGGGATCGAAACGCTCAACGGCCTTCATCAGGCCGATGTTGCCCTCGGAGACGAGATCGAGCAGTGGCAAACCCAGGTTGGCGTAATCGTGAGCAATCTTCACGACGAGGCGCAAGTTCGACCGGATCATCAAGGCGCGAGCTTCCTTGTCGCCTTTCTTGATTTTCGCGGCCAGCTCGATCTCCTGCTGCGGGGTGAGCAGCGGAATCTGCCCAATCTCTCGCAGGTAAATCTTGATACCGGAGTCGCTATCTTCAGCGGCCATATAGTTTCTCATGAGTTAAGACAAAAGAGGTGCAGTAAAGGTAAAGGGTCCCAGCTGTTCGGGTCGGCCGGGATTTGCGAAACATGTTTTCTAGCATCGCTCGAACTATTTAACAAGGTTAAATATCGGAATAAAGACAATCTTTGGATGCTTCATGTTCATTTCTTGGCGAAACGTCGAGCACCAAATTTAGCCGGATCGCCGCACGAACATCCCGTATCTTGTGGGAGCGGTGGCGGCAGGCACTTATTCCAAGAGAGTGACATCGGGATGGCGATCGCTTGTGGAAAGACGTTTTCCACTCAATTTAAACGTCCTTAAGCAGCGTTTGCCAAGCCTCAATATCGGCGCGCGACGTCGTCGGATTGGCACACCGGACGGCGACAGGGCGATCGAACTCCGCGATCGGAAATGAAAGCTTCAGAGAGCTGGCAAGCCGTGCTTTTTCCTCGGCAGGCAGATCGTGATAGAGCAGGCTGAGATGCGGATCGTATTGGCCGCCCAGGCCTAACGACTGGCGAAGCGTCTGCAACGCTGGCGTCATTTGGAAGCGAACGAACAACGTCTTGGTGTAAAAGGGCGACCAGAAAACGCCGCAAGGACGAAGCTGAATCGCCTCGCGCAGAGTATTTTCGAGCGAGCGCGGAGGATCATCAACAACTCCAAGTGTTAGATGCGGAACAAAAACCGGCGCGTCATATTGCCGCGCCAGACGCTCGATAGTTTGCCGGCAGAATGTTGCCGCGGGCTCCCGCGGCAGCAGCCATAAAGCAATGACGGAAGATGACAGAGGTGAAGTCGCCATGGCGCAACCTCGCATCGCGAGCATGTCGGCGAAATTGCGGTGGAGCAGACAGCTGCGATCGCTAGAATGGCCCATGCCAACCAACGTTCTCGGAACGGAGCTGCGCGCTTGCTGCAATGATCCCGCGACTGGTTTTTATCGGGACGGTTATTGCCGCACCGGGCCCGAGGATACTGGCTTGCACACAGTCTGCGCGGAAATGACCCGCGATTTTCTCGATTACTCAGTCCTGATGGGGAACGATCTGGTGACACCACATCCGGAATGGGGTTTTCCGGGATTGCAGCCGGGTGATCGCTGGTGCGTCTGTGTCTCGCGTTGGAAACAGGCGCTTGATCGTGGCGTCGCGCCACCGGTCGATCTGGAGGCGACGCATTCTTCTGCGCTCGAATTCGTCTCGCTGGAAGACCTGCGGGCCCATGCGCTGAAACGCGCCTAACGCCTAACGATAACTCCGCCCGCGTACGCCCGTGGCACCGAGAAGCGAACGAGTGATCGTGCCGGTGATGTATTCGAGGACTTTCTTGAAATCCTTCAGATCGAATAGCGGGAGATGTTTGTCATCGCAAAATTTGTAGACCAGCGCGACAAGGCTCAATTGCGTTTCGTTGAGTCCCAGGAGGCGGGAGAAAAGGAGCGGGCCAAGTTCGAGGACGGAAGGGCGCAGTCGCACCCAACTTTGCCCTTGGGCAAAGAATAGTTTTCGGCGTCGCGCGTCGCAAGCACTGGTTGCCTAACGAAATCACCACGCCGAATCACGACAACTCGTTCGTCGTCTTTGTTAGGCAAACTTTTCACTAGTTGCTTTTCTCAGAGCTGATAGCCTTCTTTTCTCGTCTCGAAGCAAATTTACCTATGACAAAATCGCTCTTCGCCCTCGCACTCTGTGCGCTTATTCCTTCGTCCATCGCCTTTGCTCAATGGAGTTCAGATCCGATGGTTAATCTGGCCATCGCCAAAAAGCCAGATGATCAGGTTCAGCCGAAAATTCGCGCCACATCCGATGGCGGCTCTTACGTCAGCTGGTTCGATAACGATCCCAGCGGCCATCCACCCTTTGGCTACGACGTTTTCCTGCAGCGGCTCGACGAAAATGGCGTCAGGCAATGGCGAGCCAAAGGCTTGCGGATCGCCGATCTCGGAATGAGTTCGACTCAGGATTATGGCCTGGACGTGGATCGAGGCGGGAACGCCTTGCTCGCTTTTCTTGACGATCGCCACCCACCGGACACGGTCGTTACAGCGGCAAAGATAAGTCCCGAAGGGCTCCAGCTATGGAAAACGGATGGACTTCATTTTGGCACCGGCAGCGATTTCAAAGGCAATCCGAAGATCGCCGCCAGTTCCAATGGTTTTGCTGTCATCGCTTGGATCAACGGTAACAACATCACGTTGCAAAGAGTGAGTGGAGGTGGCGTGCCGCAATGGGGTCCGAACGGCGTTACTCTCACCGCCCCAGCGGGATCTACCTATTCGCTGGCTGATTTACATGGCAGCGATGCAGGTTCCGTCATCGTCTCGTGGGTCTCCGCGGCGGGCTTCAGCAGTCCAAAACATCTGCTGGCGAATAAACTCGACACGACGGGCGCCCTCCTCTGGGGCTCGAATCATGTCGCGGTTTTCGACGGGGGTTCGCTACAGTTCGGAAACTTTCCGCCTTTTGTAACGGATGGCGCAGGAGGCGCCGTGTTCGGCTGGTATCAAGTCGACCCGCTTCAATCCCGCGCTCAACACATTCTCACTGATGGCAGCGAAGCCTTCCCACATAATGGTTCGCTCGGTTCGACCGACACTTCCCATGATCAAGTCAATCCCAGCGTCTCCTATGATCGCGCAACTTCATCCACGTATCTGTTCTGGGATGAGATTCTGGAAGGTCCACAAACAAATGAGGGAATTTCAGGTCAAAAATTTAATGCCACGGGAGCGGCACAATGGAGTCCGACGGGGGTTGTCGTTCAACCCTTCACCTCTTCGGCGGTGATCAACGTGACGAGCGCATTCACTTCCACCGGTCCTTTGGTTGTCTGGTCGTCCGAGCCGGCATTCTCTCAGGATACAATTATGGGTGCACGACTGGATGAGAACGGAACGTTGATCTGTGAACCGTTTGCCGTCTCGTCACTCGTCTCATCGAAATCGCGGCTCGATCTTACTTTCTCCAGCGCAACCGGAGACGCACTCGCCGTTTGGACCGATGGACGGTCCGACGGTGGCGATATCTACGGGCAGAATATTAATTCCGATTGCAGCTTAGGTTTATAAGTAGAAGCGACGTACATCAATAGGTGCTACCTCGTGAAAGAGAGGCAGCAAAATCCCTTGACTCGCATGACGAAAGAATTGCACCCTCATTACTCTCGTCTTTTGTTTAGTCTTTCATGTCGCAAAAGAGGCACCCTGTCATCATCCTCGGCGGCGGTCCGGCTGGCGCCGGTACTGCGTTGTATCTTCTCAGGCGCGGCATTACACCGATAATTATCGAGCGGGATCATCATCCTCGCTTTCATGTTGGTGAATCTCTCACCGGCGCGACCGCGATTGCCCTAAAGGATCTTGGCCTCGGCCCGCAAATTGAAGCGCAGCGTTATCCGGTTAAGCATGGCGCGATCTTCTACGGGCCTGACGGCAAGAACGAGTTTTGGGTTGGTCTGGTCCGACGCAACGAAAAGAACGAACAAGTGCCTAACTCGACTTGGAACGTCATGCGAAGCAGCTTCGACAAGATTCTCTTTGACGCCGCAGTTGAGCGTGGCGCGATTTGGATCAAAGCCACCGCCATCGCGCCACTTCGTAAGGACGATGCTGTCGTCGGCTTGAAGATTCGCACCTCAGAAGGCAAGGAAGAGAATCTTTACTCGGAGGTTTTAATCGATGCCTCCGGCAGCGCTACCTTTCTCGCTAATCACCGCGTGACCGGGCGCAAGGTCCCTGGGCATTCCGATAAGCAAGTTGCGTTTTTCACCCAGTTCGCGAATACGATTCGCGACAACGGTCCCGAACTGCACGAGCAGCCTGGTAACACCCTACTCTTCTACCAGGAGAAACATTATTGGTCGTGGTTCATTCCAGTAAGCGAGGAGCTTACCAGCGTCGGCATAGTCTTTCCCACCGAACGTTTCAAGAAAGCACGCCTGAGCAAGGAGCAGATGTTTCTGCAGGAATGTCGCCACATGACTCCGGCACTTTCCTCGCGTTTACCGGACTTGACTCCGCGGGAACCAATCCACGCCATCCCGAATTTTTCCTATCGCGTCTATGATTACACGGGCAAAGGCTTCATCTGCATCGGCGACGCGCACCGCTTTACCGATCCGATTTTTGCCTACGGCGTCTACTTCGGGATTCAGGAAGGTCAGTTTGCCGCTGACGAGATCGCGAAACTTCTCTCCGGCGAAACAAAAACCAATGGCAATCCATTTGCCGATCTCGAACATCTCTTCGATGAGGGGAACGAGGTCGTCGAGGATGTCATCGGCGTGCTCTGGGAATTTCCTCTCGCTTTCCAGCGCATCATGACCTGGCGAGACAAGGTCCCCTCGCTTGACCTTCTCTCAGGTCGCATTTATGGCGAAATGGCTGCCACAAATCCTGCTCGTATTGCCTTGCGACGCTTGATGGCAACCAGGGAAGCCGAACGGGCGGCACAGCGCGATCGAGAATACGTGTCGGACGGGTTGGAATCGACTTCTGCCTAACGATTTCGACTTTTCAGGAAATCCTGCTCAGCGGCGGACGGCGCACTTGCGCAAAAGGGTGAGCAGGGCTTAGGTCTCAGTCCTCTGTAATGCCTCGTGGTGTAACGGTAGCACGAGAGATTCTGGATCTCTTTGTCAAGGTTCGAATCCTTGCGAGGCAGCCAATGGCTACGGGATGGTACTTAGGTCGTAAGCTTCGACAAGCGCGACGCCGCTCCCGGAATTCTTGCCGTAGACCAAAGTGGTGTAGGTGCCTGGCGCAAGGGTTCCGACAAGGGCCGCTTCCGCATCGTTAGGCGGCGGAATCGTCGTGGCAATAATCTGCTGTTCCTGATCGGAACGCCAGTTGTCGTTTTGGCCGATCAGATTGCCATTAGCGTCACGCAGCTCTAGCACGGGATCGGCCAGAGCATTTGTCACTCCAGCAGCGGCCAAAGAAGGACCAAGAGCGCGCACGATAACGCTGGTTGGCGTGCTGCCACCGACAATAAAGCCACCAATCATCTCGGCATTACCCGTTCCTACGACTCCACGGGTCGAGATATTGGCCACCTCGGAATTGGCGGGATCGGTATCATAAAGTTCCACCAGGCCGACGCCAGTATCAAGATTCGCTCCCTCAAGGACGGCCGTGTAACTTCCTGGCGGAAGAAAAGCAGTCAGAAACGATTCCGACGAGTCGGTTGGCAGCAACGGATTCGGGATACCGGGAATCAAGACACGGTTATCGTTTGATTCCACTAAGTCTCCCGCAGAGTCATACAATTGCAAAACCGGATCAACCAGCGCGCCGCTAACTCCAACGGTTTGCAGGGAAGGACCTATTCCGCGCAAGTCCACGCGTTTGCAACTGTCGCCCGTAATAATAAAGCCACCCACCAAAACATTATCGCCGGTTCCCACATTTCCTCGGGTAGATACGTTGAGCAGCTTCTTAGTTGTATCTCCCATCGGAGGCGTAGGTGTCGGTGTAGGAGTAGCGGCGCCGGAGAGAACGCTATTAAGAAACGGGATTGCCTGGTCCTTTACCGTCGACCAGATGGCAAAAGCGTGATCGGTCCCTGTAAAAGTGATCGCCTCATAGTTAGTCACTCCCAGGGCGTCCAAATGTTGGACCATATCGGGCTGCTGCGCATAAGGCATCGCATCCTGGATCGTGTTCACGAGGAACATTGGCACAGTGTCTTTGTCTGCCACCCAGGCTGGCGAAGCAGCCCGCAAGGCGGCAGTATCGTCCATCGTTACACCGACATAGTTAGTTACGTTACTGGTAAAAAGAGGGATATCCTTACCAGGATTAAAGTCCGTGAAGTCGTGTGCTCCTGAAAGATCGACTGCTACATCGACCCGATCATCGCCGATTGTGCCCGTTCCAGCGACATAGGAGGCATGAGACCCACCCGCGGAACCGCCCACTGCTCCGACTTTGCCATTGCAACGCGGATCAGCTCGAGCCGTTTGCACCGCCAGCTTTATGTCATTGGTCTGATCTGGAAAACGTCCATCGGACACCTGACCGGCAAGCTTGCCGGGAGGGGCCAATCGATACTCATTGGCAAATGCGATAAAGCCGGCGTTCGCCAGGTCTTGCGCACAGGTCACTGAGTCTTCTGAGCTGTCAGGAGTATTTTTATAAAAGCCGCCTCCATGAATTACCAGGACGGCCGGCCAGGGCCCTCTGCCACTGGGCGCATAGACGATCCAGTGCAACGGTGTTCCATCGGAAGCCGTGCCGAACTGCTCGGTCACCGGCGGCGGACTGGCGCACGCGGCGCGAGTAACGATCCCGATCAAAACAACAATAAGCGAATGAATGAAGAGTGTTTTCAATGCCTTAAAATGCTGAGACCGCGCGAAGGTCTGATGGTTTCAACCCCTTTCCCGAAAGTAAGTCGACCGTAAGTCATCTGAAAGTAAGCGCCCCTCGCGCCAACCATTTAAAGAGCAGTTCCGGTTCCAAACCCCCCAAACAATCTGCAATTCTGAAGAAAGTCCGGGCGGCTCAGAGGAGCGCGATTATGATCCGCCTTTGCCGCTTTGCAAGTGAAAATAAATGCGCGCCGCCTTCCAACTTTCAGGACGGCGAAGCTCCGGCTTCGCCTGCGCGCCGCGCCTGGAAAAAACTTTGCAGAAGGCTTGTACATTCCTCCCGCAAGACGCCAGCGGTAATATCGCATTGATGGTTCAGAGAAGGATTTTGCAATAAATTCAGCAGGCCGCCCGCCGCGCCGCCACGGGAATCGGTGCAACCGAAAATCACACGGCGCATCCGTACGTGCACGAGCGCGCCCGCGCACATCGGGCACGGTTCCTTGGTCACGAAGAGATCGCATTCGTTCAACCGCCAGTCGCCCACGGCCGCTTCGGCTTGCGTCAGGGCTAGCATCTCGGCGTGCGCTGTCGCGTCCTTGAGCAGTTCAACCTGATTGTAAGTCCGCGCGATAATCCGCCCGGCGCGCACGACGACAGCGCCAATCGGAACTTCTTCGGCTTCGAAAGCGCGCACGGCCATCCGCAACGCCTCGCTCATGAAATATGCGTCGCTCTGTAGGTCGATTATCGATTCCATTTCTTGTTGAGTCTATGCAACATCACGCGCTCGACTAAGAGACTCTGCGACAGTGGGGAAAAAAGAACAGTTTCATCCGCTCCGGTCCTGGGGTCCGCTTTTTTTGCAGACCTTTAACGGCTGGTTGGAAGATCGCGCTCTGCGCTTTAGCGCCGCGCTTGCCTACTACTCCATTTTTGCCATGGCGCCGCTGGTCATCATCTCGATCTCGGTTGCCGGCTTGGTATTTGGCGAGCAGGCTGCGCGTGGTCAGGTCTACCAACAGATCAACTGGCTTCTTGGCTCGAAAGGAGCCGCGGAAATCCAAACCCTGATTCAAGCGTCGAGCGACACCAGTAAAAGCATCCTTGCCACCGTTGTCGGCGTAATAACGCTGCTGATTGGTGCGTCGGGCGTTTTTGGTCAGCTCAAAGATGCGCTCAATTCCATCTGGGGCGTGCAGCTCAAGCCAGGCGCGGGGATTATCTCTTCCGTAAAAGAATACCTCCTCAGCTTTTCCATGGTCCTGGGTGTCGGATTTCTTCTCATCATCTCGTTGCTCTTGAGCGCGGTCCTCCAAAGCGTAAACAGCTTTGTAACTGGTTATTTGCCTGTCCCGAGTTTTGTCGGACCCCTCACTGCCGCCGGCGGCTTTGTCGTCGTCCTGCTTCTATTTGCGCTGATCTTCAAAGTGCTGTCGGATATCGAGATCGGGTGGGAAGACGTCTGGATCGGCGCTACCGTCACCGCCATTCTCTTCACTCTCGGTAAGTTCCTCATCGGCCTGTATCTCGGGACGAGCAGCATCGGATCAAGCTTTGGCGCCGCGGGAGCGCTTATCCTTATTCTTGTTTGGGTTTACTACTCAACGACCATCTTTCTCCTCGGGGCAGAATTCACCAAGGCGTACGCCGACCGCTACGGTTCCGGGATTAACCCGAACCGCCACGCCTGTTTTATCAGCGAATCAACGCGCCAGAAACAGGGACTGCCGCCTAACGAGTCGCGATCGTCCGCCGAAACAGTTTAACAGCCGTCGAAGAAAATGAGGGAGCGCGACATGCGACCGCCCGCCGCACGGCCGGCGAAACATCCTTTAAGATGAAAACACTAGTCGGTCTGCTCCTTGTCTCATGCCTCGCCCTGAGTTCAGCTCGCGCCTTCACCGAGCAGGAAATCGTGAACCAGTCGGCCAAAATCGTGCGCGACTTTCGGGAGATGCCGGAAGGTCAAATCCCACAGCGCATCATCAGCAACGCCCGAGGTCTGGCAATCATTCGAGTTCTCAAGGTTGGTTTCGCTGTAAGCGGCAAAGGCGGCGAAGGCGTGCTCGTCGCGCGCACCGGAAACGGCTGGTCGGGTCCATCTTTCATTGGTCTCGGCGGCGCTGGCTGGGGCTTGCAGATCGGCGCGGAGCTGACGGATTTTATTTTCGTCTTGAACAATGACGCTGCGGTTCGCGCTTTCTCGCGCGATGGCAATGTGAAACTTGGCGCCGATTTGAGCGCGGCCGCAGGCCCGGTTGGACGCGATCTTCAGGGCGCCGTCACCACCACGGCAGCGGTCTACACTTACAGCCGCAGTAAAGGTCTTTTTGCTGGCATCTCGCTTGAAGGCGCAATCATTGCGACCCAAAAGACGGCCAACGACCGCTATTACGGGCATCCGGTCGGGGCGCGCGCCATCCTGAGCGGAGAAGTGCCGCCGCCGCAACACGCTGGCAGATTGCTTAGCGCGCTGAACGGATTCTAAGGCCCCTCCACAGCTGCACTTTTTCTTTACAACCGCGAAAGGCCTGCGGCAGGATTGGCGTCAATGCGCTCGATTTGCGTGGTTGTTTCCCTAACAATCTTTGTCGGCGCCGTCCGCGCCCAGGAGCAGGAGCACAAATTGATCGATCGGCTCTTGCGACCTGACATGTCGCTCGTCAATTCCGCGCAGGAGAAGAAGTTTGTCGCGGCGGACGGCACTCCGTTCGACAAGAAATTTGACGCGAAAGTGTTTTATACCGGCGAACAGCACTCCACCAAAAGCTTCCTTGGTATCCGCGAATTCTTCGCCCGGAAATTTGGGACAAAAAAATCTTCGCAAAGCGAACTGGTCGCAGTAACTCAGGGCGAAAGCAGGTATGCCGGGACGCAATTCGCGACAAGGAAGAGCTCATTCGCCGACACCGCACACGACGCAGAGAAGACGATCAAGGGCGGCGAATACGCCGAGGGTGACCGGCCCTTCCTCGCCAAGGGGACGCGGCAGAAGATACTGAGCCAGCAAGATCATCCCCTGACGATCGACGAAGTGCGCGAGCTGTTGAACCGAAACGAGTAGGCGACGCGGTCTTCATCAATCGTCGCGGAGTGCAATTCTCGCACAAAGGTTGAAGCAACCTCAGCTTGACGCACTTTGCGGCATGGACGCAGCAGATTCGTTCGAGCTGTTGAAAAACGGCGCGGCCCAAATCATCAGTGAAGCAGCGCTTCACGACAAGTTGTCGTTAGGCCGGCCACTCCGCATTAAGCTCGGCGTCGATCCGACGAGTGCCGATCTCCACCTCGGTCACACGGTTGTGCTGCGCAAGCTGCGCCAGTTCCAGGATCTCGGCCACGAAGCGATCCTCATCATTGGCGATTTCACTGGCCTCGTCGGAGATCCGAGCGGACGCTCCGCCACGCGACCGCAACTAACGCCCGAGCAGGTCATGGCAAATGCCGATACCTATCGCGCACAAGCCTTCAAGGTCCTGGATCCCGATCGCACCCGCCTGGTTCATAATGGCGACTGGTTAGGCAAAATGTCTTATGCCGACGTCATTCGGCTCAACAGCCGCGTGACCTTGCAGCAAATGTTGCAACGCGAAGACTTCCGCTCGCGCCTGGAAAAGGAACAACCAATCGGTGCCCACGAGATTCAGTATCCCATCATGCAGGGCTGGGATTCGGTCCAGATTCAGGCCGATGTTGAGCTCGGCGGCACCGATCAACTTTTCAACATTCTCGTCGGACGAGACCTGCAAAAAGAGGAAGTCCAGCCGCAACAGGTCGCCTTTCTTTTGCCGATCCTGGAAGGTCTTGATGGCGTGCAAAAGATGAGCAAGAGCCTCGGGAATTACGTGGGCGTGACGGACTCGCCTAACGACATGTTTGGCAAATTGATGAGCGTCTCCGACGAACTTATGGCGCGCTACTATCTTCTCCTCCTTGGGCGCGCGCAGACTGCCGGCCAGCATCCGATGGAAGCCAAGAAACAGCTCGCGCGCGAGCTTGTCGCCATCTACCACTCGCAGGACTCCGCGGAAAAGGCAGCGACCGAATGGGAGCGCCGCTTCAGCGCAAAACGTCTCGACGAGGCAGACCTTCCGGCCTTTAAAGCGCCTGCTGGAGAACCCAATATTGTGGCTCTGGTTGTTGCCGCTTACGCCACCTTTGGTCTGACCAAGTCGCGCGGCGAAGCGCGGCGTCTCGTCGAGCAGGGCAGCGTGCAGTTGCGCGGCGAAAAAATTTCGGACCTGCAAGCGCAGATAACTTTGCAGCCCGGTGATGTCCTGCGTCTGGATAAGACCCGAGCGGTTCGCATAAATTAAGAGAGCGCGGCCCGTCATGCGGATCCGCGCTCCTTAATGGAGAATTCGTTAGGCGTTAGGCTGATGCAGGTTCAAACACCGCAAAGACTGGTATGCGCTCCGGTACCGGCGCCGCAATTCCTTCGAAGTGAGCGCGCAGGCTGCGCAGTTCTGCGGTCAAAAACGCGTCGACAAAACCGAATCGCCGGTCGAGCCAGGCGAAGAACCGGTTCTTGATTTCGTAATACAACGCGATCGAGACCTCGGTGCAGTCTGGCCGCACTTCCTCGAACTCGACCAGGCCCATCAGATCAATATTTCCACCCCACGACTCGAAAGCCACTTGTTCGGGCTGATCGCTCTCCAGAGTCGAGATAACAGTATGTCCCTCGAAACCGAGTGGCCCACGAAAGCCGAAATCAAGTGTTTTGGACGACGTCACGCTGGCTTTGGTAACCATCGCGAGATGTCGGCGGTAGGAATGAATGCTGGCGAGGCGACTCTTGCACTCTTCCAGCGACTGACTCATGTGAAGCGTTTTTTGTATTAGCATAGGTTACTTGAGGTTGTGCGGAACTTTAGCATTGTATGTGCCGGGTCGATCTCTCCTAGGGAAGGCCGCTTCTTAGCCGGAAATTTGTGTTCATTTCTGTAACACAACTGTTAACATTCTGTGCGTAACAAAGCTGGCAAGATCGCGCTGAAGCACCAGCACACTCAGCCGTCCTGGCAAAGTTCTAAGCCGCGGCGCGATTGGTCGCGTCCGCGCCAAGCATCGCCTGGAAAATGCGCGCCCCATCGGCGCTTCCGAGACGCTCGTCGCACGCCCGATCTGGGTGAGGCATAAGCCCAAACACATTGCCTGCCCCGTTACAGATCCCGGCAATGTTTTCGAGCGAACCGTTTGGATTGGCCGCAGGCGTGATATTCCCTCTCGCGTCGCAGTAACGCAGGACGATTTGCTGTCGCTCGTTTAGCTCGCGCAGTGTTGCCTCGCCGGCAAAATAGCAACCCTCGCCATGCGCGACCGGCAGCCGCAGCAACGTGCCAACCGGCATGCCGCGCGCGAATGGCGTATCCGCCACTTCCACACGGGTCGTCACCATGTCACAAACAAAGTGGAGAGAGCGATTGCGCACCAACGCACCAGGCAGAAGACCGGCCTCGCAAAGAATCTGAAATCCGTTGCAAATTCCAATGACGAGCTTGCCCGCGTGGGCGTCCTCGACCACCGCGCGCATGATCGGCGAGAAACGCGCGATGGCACCGCAACGCAGGTAATCGCCGTAGGAAAATCCGCCCGGCAAAACAATCGCGTCCCACTCGCGCAACGAGGTTTCCTTGTGCCAGACGTAGTCCGCTTCGATCCCCTTGATCCCGCGCAGCGCGGCAAGGCAATCCTGATCGCAATTGGAGCCGGGAAATTGAACGATCGCGAACTTCATTTCGATTCGTTAGGCATTTCCAGTCGGTAATCTTCGATCACCGGATTGGAAAGAAGCTCACGACAAAGCTCGCGCAGCTTGGGCTCGTGAGCGCCTGCATCGCCTTCCAGTTCGATCTCCAGATAACGCCCGATTCGGACGTCGCGCGCCGCGCTAAACCCCAGATGCTGCATTGCTTCGCGCACCGCCGCGCCCTGCGGATCAAGCACGGTTTCCTTCGGCGTCACGATCACCTTCACTTTCATGTCGCATTATGAGCGCGCTGCGCGGGCGAAGCAACGCTTCTGCGGTTCAAATTTTGCCTAACGATTTGCCCTGACCGCCTGTCGCGGGCGATCCTGTGGCCTTTCCTTGAAGAGCAAAGCCGCTACAGTCGTTTTCTATGATGGACCAAACACTTGCAGGCAAAACCGGTGTCGTCTTCGGCGTTGCTAACAAGCGCAGCATCGCGTGGGCGATCGCCAAAGGCTGGGCGGCGGCGGGCGCGCGTCTCATCTTTAACTATCAGGGCGAACGCCTGAAAGAGAACGTCGAAGAACTGGTGAGCGAATTCGGTGCCGACACGCCTATTTATCCGTGTGACGTATCACGAGACGAGGAGATCGAGGCTTTCTTTGCCAACGTCCGCAGCCAGACCGATCGGCTCGACCTGCTTTTGCATTCCGTCGCTTTTGCACCAAAGGAAGCGCTGGAAGGCGATTTCCTCAGCACTTCGCGCGAAGCCTTCCGCACCGCGCATGATATCAGCGCCTATTCGTTAGTCGCACTTGCCCGCGCCGCCACGCCGTTCATGACTGATGGCGGCAGCATCCTCGCCATGACCTATTACGGCGCGGAAAAGGTCGTTCCGCATTACAACGTCATGGGCGTGGCGAAGGCCAGTCTTGAAGCGAGCACCCGTTACCTGGCCTATGATTTGGGCCCTAGAAAAATTCGGGTGAATTGCATTTCTGCTGGGCCGGTGCAAACGCTCGCCGCTCGTGGGATCAGCGGATTCTCCTCGATGTTGAAGCATTACCAGGAACGCGCTCCGCTTAAGCGCAGCTGCGATCCGGCTGAACTCGGTAAAACCGGTTTATTCCTCGCCAGTGATGGCGCGGCCGCAATTACCGGCCAGGTAATCTACGTCGACGGCGGCTATCAGATCATGGGGATGTAGACGTCGCCGACGCGATGGCAAACGCCCAGCGCTGACTCTGACACTGATGTCCGCACTTACGGTGCAACGGCGCGTTTTCGCCTAACGAATCGCCGAAATGCGGTCATCATCCAATACGGCAGGTTGACCAGGAAGATGAGCAGCAGCCACTGATTGTAGATAAAGGAGAGCCGCATCGCGTAATCGAGCGAGACGTGGAAGCCAATCAACGCCAAGCCGATTGACGCCGCCCAGGTACGATTGATCAGCGCCAACGGTGAGCCGAGTTCAAGCAGAAGTCCGAACGCCGCCAGGAGCGCGATCAGCCAGCCGTGTGCAGCGGCAAAGTTGGCCACGGCGAGCTGCTGCCGCAGATCAGCCTGGCTGAGCGTGTCGTAGAACATCTGGTAGGCCGATTTGGTGATCGACACGCCGATCCAGCGCGCTTGAAAGGGCCAAAGACCTTTGGTCACAAGAACCTTTGTGATTCCCGCAACCAGATAGACGGCGACGATCGTCTGCTGCGACCACCAGATTGTCCGATCCTCGAGCGCTTCGCCCGCATCACCGCTTCGGCGGCACCAGAGTCCGTAAAAATGCGCCGTAGTTTGGGCCAGAAGAACGAGCGAAACGATTTGGAAGGCGTGCTGGATCGCGCCCTGAGAATTCACAATCGCGGTCGCCGTAACATTCGCGAAGAGCGCGATTGGCAAGGAAAGGAAAACGAACAATCGCAACACGTACGCGATCAGCGCTGCCGCCAGGAGCATTTGCAAGAGGGCGAAGGAATGCGGCTCGAGTAGAAAATGAAGATCCATCACGCGCGCAATTCCATTCGGCGCCGGAATACCGTTGACGACCAGTGCCGCCGGTGTGGCTCGCCAGACAATCCACGCGAAAAGAACCCGCATCACCAGCCGTTCATAGAACGCGAAGCGCGGGATCGGTTCCGACGCAATCATGGGTGTTTAGCCAGGGCTTCTGTCTCGAGCGCGACCGCGCCCGATTTTTCACGCACCATGGCGCGTTGAACCCGCGCACCCTGAAGCAACTTTCCTGCGGACGGAACATGAGCTGCGAGACCATCCAGATATTCGAGAACTGACTGCGCGGCCGCCTGGTCAGCCAGTCGAAAACGAGCGGAATCCGCCGTGCGGTATTTCCTGAGATTGCTCCGCCGTTGCCGGTCGAAGATTTTCTTTAGGGTAGAACTCGATAATCCAAGGCGGGTGGTCGCGATCGGCTGGCCGGCGGCATCCGTGAGATAGAGGAAGTAGGTTTCATTCGAGAAGGAGGAATACATCGGGAAGTGCGAGAACGGGTAGTTTTCCCGCAGCACCAGACAAAGCACGGTCACGAGAAGCAGCCATTTGCAGCGCGTGGTCCGCAACCATTGGACGGCAGAGTTCGACTGCAGTTTCATTCTGCCTAACGAGTAAAGGACTGCTGAACTAACCCGGCGGCCAGGCCAGCGAACGCTTGCCTAACAAATGCACATGCAGATGCGGTACGCTTTCGCCCGCATCGGGGCCGCTGTTAATCACGACACGATAACCGCTCTCCTCCACTCCCAGGTCGCGCGCGACCTTCGCTGCCGTCAGGACCAATTTCCCCAGCAAGGCCCGATCCGATTCACTCGCCTCTGACAGCCGCGGAATCACGCGCTTGGGCACGATAAGCACATGCACCGGCGCCCGCGGATTCACGTCGTAGAATGCGATTACGTCCTCATCTTCTGACACGATTTTCGCTGGAATTTCGCGTGCGACGATTTTCTCGAAGATCGTCATCGAATCGAGCAGCTCAATTCCACCGCCCCGGCGCCGACACAGATTTTTTCGCGAATGAAACAGGTCACTTCTTCCCGCAACGCATCACAGGAACGGGTCCAGACCTTAGCGCCCCGCAGATGTTTGATCGAGGGTTGAAGACCAAAGAAGTGCATTTCCCTCACACCCGTCCTGAGAATCGCCGCGATTCGTTTCTCGAGCAGATCGAAAAAGGCCAGCTCGTAGCCGGTGCCGGCCGCTTCGGCGATTTCATAAAGCGAAAGCGAAATCGGCGGCGGCGTCGGTTTGAAGTGCGGAACGATTTCCTTGTAACCGATAACCTTCAAGACGTAGCGCACGGTTTGGTTGAGCTGACTGAAGGCAACCACCGACTCATCCGTTCGCAGCCGGAGATAGAAGGCAATGCTTTCCGTCACATGCTCGGTTAGCCACCAACTCGGATAACCTGCGCGATCGGCTGCCTGTCGAATCGCGGCCTGGAGCCAGTCTCGATTGAACTCGAAGAGCTGCCCACTTTCGGATTGGAGATAGGGAAATTCTTCCTTAAACGCGACCATTGTTCGTTGGTTCGGCAAACAGCTCGGGCTGCTGCGCGTTGCGTCGAATGCGACGACCGAGCGCCTGGATCTCGTCGACAAATTGTTCGACATCGTCGAAATGACGATGGACCGACGCGTAGCGGAGATAAGCCACCTCATCAAGCTCGCGCAATTTCTCGAGCACCTTCGCTCCGATCGCTGATGAAGTCGTTTCGCGCCCGCCGGTTTCGATTTCGTGCACGATATCGTCCACCGTTTGCTCAAGAGTCATGAGACTGATCGAGCGTTTCTCGCAGGCTTTCGCGACGCTGTTGGCCAGCTTGCGTCGATCGAAAATCTCATGGCGCCGATCGCGTTTGATAACGCGCAGATCGCTGCGCTCGATCTCTTCATAAGTGGTAAAACGGAAGGAACACGCGAGACAAACGCGCCGGCGCCGGATGCTGGAACTATCGCGCGATTGTCTCGAATCGATCACTTTATCATCGCGATTGCCGCACTTCGGACAGCGCATGGTGTGGTTACAGAGAACCTTCTGCACTACAAATGGTAGCAGGAACGAGTGCAAGACATTTCTGCTTTCATTGCTTAAAATTTTTGCGCATCGATTTCATGTTTCAGCTTACGGGCGAGGAGTTCGACTCTTTGAGATCGCAAATTGCGATGCCAAAGTTGGAGGACTCATCGCAAATTGCGATGAGCTCTAGGACGCGGAAGCAATCGTTTTTCCAGGATCACAAACTGTGACCTTGAAGCGCGGGCAGAACATCAAATATCGCCCCTATGTATGCGCCGCATGCATTCAAACGACCAAATGTATATTTCTGATCCTTTTTTATGCATTTAGTCCTGCTAATGTATAAACCGCATGCAATTCAACCCCGGGAAGCCTTTTAATCAGCTTCCCGACCTACCGCCCAAAGCGGAACTCGAAACCTCCCGAGTTCTCAAGGCCACGACCCGCGCCAGCCGTGCCCTGGCTGAGCTGAAAGGTCGAACCCACAGTCTCCCAAACCCAACAATTCTGCTCAACACCCTCGCGCTTCAGGAGGCAAAACTCAGCTCCGAGATCGAGAACATTTTCACCACCAACGACGAACTTTTTCGCGGCGTCGCCGCCAACGGAGATAGCGCCGACGTTTCCCCGCACGCCAAGGAAGTCCTCCATTACCGCGATGCGCTCTGGCATGGAATGGATGTCATTCGCGAGCATCCATTTCTCTCCACTCATCTGGCCATCGATATCGTCAATATCATCAAGGAAAACAAAGCCGGCATTCGCAATTTACCCGGAACGAAACTCCAAAATCCGAACACCAAAGAAGTCATTTACACTCCGCCCGAAGGCGAAAATTTGCTGCGCCGCAAACTGGCGAACCTGGAGAAGTTTAGCAATGACTCCTCATCCGACCTCGACCCGCTCGTTCGTGCCGGCGTGACCCATTACCAATTCGAAGCCATCCACCCGTTTTTCGACGGCAACGGACGCACCGGCCGGATTCTGATCATCCTACAGTTGATCATGAACCAATTGCTTGAGATCCCGATCCTGTTCCTGAGCCGGTTCATCATTGAGCACAAGCCGCAATACTACCGCAACCTCCAGGCCGTAACGGAACGCGGCGAGTGGGAAGGCTGGTTGCTCTATATGCTGGAAGCGATTGAAAAGACAGCCCAGGGCACCACGGAAACGATTAACGGCATCCGCGATCTCATGGCCGAAACTCTGGCTGACGCAAAACGGAAGTTACCGAAGCCAGTCTTCAGCAAGGAACTCATCGAGCTGATCTTCGAACAGCCCTACTGCAAAATCCGTTTTGTGGAGATTGCCGGAATCGCCAAGCGCCTGACCGCGACAAAATATCTGCGCGCACTGGAGAAAGCCGGCTTCGTTGTCCCAACAAAGCGCGGCACAGAGCTCATCTTCATCAATCACAAGCTCTGGCGACTCCTCACTGGCGAGCCGCTGCCGAAAACAGGTAACAAAGACCGTCCAGACAAGAGAAGCGCAGCGTGAAAGAAATTGCTCCCATTGCTTAATATTTTTGCGCGCCCGGTCCTGTTCAGTCGCCTTGGAATCAGTAATTCCATCTATCTCTCGCGCCGGGAGGGCGTCCGCTAAGTCCAGCGTCTTGCCGGACAGAACTTTGGATTGAAAATTGGCCAAACTTCTGATCTTGATCAGACGTTTTCCTTCTCTGTGACCCAATTTCACTCTTCTCGTTCTTATTTCTTTCTTTTAGAACGCTCCTTTACTCCACGCTGCATTTCCTGATGTTCTTTAGGACTGTAACACTGATCCCGCGGCGCCGATCGACACGAGGAGACAAACCGCGCGTACCGCGCTGTCAACAAGTAACGGTCCGCACGTTGAGCGCGTACGACAGTGTTCTATTCGCATGCTAATCACCATCGAAGAATTCCGGCAACGCGTTGCCCGCGATAGCACTGGGTTGATCTCTCGTCTTCAGGAAGAAACTGGGCGATACGGAAGCGAGGAAGCGCAAGCTTGGGAAAGCTCGTTAACTCAATTGAGCCGCGCGTTCCAAGCTTCCTCCTTTCAGCCGCTCCATCTATTCTTCGGCAGTCGAGGAAACCTAGCTCTCGAATATCAAATGCCCGCCGCTTCGTCTTGGGCAGATGTCGTCTTGCTCGGACGCTACGAAAGCGCTCCGGCTGCGGTCATCATCGAGCTAAAAGACTGGACAACGGCAGCCGATCGACCAGGAAAAGCAGAAGGTCTAATTGATCGAAATGGCCGGCAGGAGTTACATCCATCCGATCAAGTTCGCGGTTACACCGAATATTGCCGCCGATTCCATTCTGCCATGGAAGGCGAAGCGACGATCCACGGGTGTGTGCTATTTACGCATCAGCTTTACACTCATGCCTACACTTCTGCACCTAACGAGAGGCTAACACGAGATTATCCCATCTTTACGACTGCGATCGAAGATGTTGATAAGCGGTTTCCCAGCTTCTTCAAGACCCGACTGACTCAACCGGACGAAGAATTTGCGAGACGCTTTGCGACGGGCCGCTATCGCCAACAACGCGGGTTCGTAGCACAGATCGGCGCACAGATTCTCGATCCGGAAAGCACGCCATTTGAATTGCTCGATAATCAGCGCCGCGCATTCGCTCTCTGCAAGGCAGTCGTAGACGAGTGTTTCCTTAAAAGCGCCATGAACGAACCGAAAAAGCGCATTGTGATCGTAAAAGGACCACCTGGCTCGGGTAAGTCCGCGATTGCAGCGCGACTCTGGGCATCGCTTGTCACCGACAAAAGACTCCCAGAAGGTGATGTTGTTTTCACAACAACTTCACAGAGTCAGAATAGTAATTGGTCTGCGATATTTGACGAGTTAGCAGAGGAAGGGGGGCAAGGCCTCGTTCGCAAGGCAACAATCTTTACTCCGCTTACACCTCCGCGACTCGGCCAACTTCGAGAAACATACGGGCGTGACTTCCTCCGAGACGCGAAGCAATGGCGGGCAAACCTAAAGATTCTGCGCGACTTGGGAGTTTCCTTCCATGATGCATCACGGGACGAACAGAACTTGGTTACGATAGTCGATGAGGCGCACGGTCTAATAAACCCGGAACGCACCGGAGGCGTTGGACAATTCGGATTTGTTACAGGCCTAGGGCCGCAGGCATACCATATAATCCGTGCTTCACAACTAGCGGTTTTCCTTCTCGACCCGGCACAAGGATTCCGACAGCGTGAGAACACGACCATCGACGACATCACAGCTTGGTCACGCGAATTAGGTGCCGGAGAGCCTGAGCTTATTAGCCTTGAAGGGGCACAATTTCGTTGTGCCGGATCGGCTGAATACGTCACCTGGCTAGAATCGGTCTTAGCGGGAAATTCTGAAGGCGAGAACCAAGTGCACGCAAGCGCTTGGCGAAACCTGCCCGCGCCCGACGCGCCGGAGAACGTCATCAGTTTCCCACGTAACCCTAATGCGTCTCTTGCACGACCAGCTGAAGATGCTTTCGATTATCATGTCAAACGTGGTCCAGGTATATGGGGCTTTGACTTTCAGGTGTTCAATACGCCGATTAAGCTGGAGGCCGCGCTGCGCGCGCGTATTCAGGAGGGCAATTCCGCGCGTTTGCTTTCTTCATATTCGCGCGAGTGGAAAACGAGGGAAGCTACTGCGCCTCACGACCTGCCAGCAAGTATGCAGGATTTTTGTGAAAGCTACACTGCCGACGACCCAGCGCAGGTTTGGTCGCGAGTGTGGAACTTCGTCCCTCGCGGTACCGATTACACAGCGTTTATTCGTGCAGCGCAAGGAACTCGCATGGCTGAAGACCCTTTATGCGAAGTTGGCTGCCCGTATGCAGTCCGAGGTTTTGACTACGACTACGTTGGAGTCTTGTGGCTCAATGACCTCATGTGGCGCGGGTCGCGCTGGCAAGTTGACCCCGGGTCAGTTTACGAATCTGGAATTAAAGATCTCGTCAATCGTGCCAGACGCGAAAGGTTGGGTTTTGGCCCCGCTCGCACAGAGCTACTCGCGGCTTTAGTCAAAGCTTATCGCATCTTGCTGACGCGGCCCCTAAAGGGTGCGTATCTGTGGATTCCTGACAGTGAAACACGAACCTTCGTCGAGAGATCACTAGGTGATGGCTATACGGACCCGCTAAGTCAAAGCTTGCCGGCTCCGGAAAGCTAGGAACCGATACCACTATGCGAGTCTCCGAGGTATTCAATTTAGGTAAAAGCCAGTCCGAACTGGACTTCGTCGATGTTGATGTTGGTCGGGACAATTTTCTGTTTGTTGATCCGTTCGCAATCTCACAACGGCCCGATCCATGGTCTCAAGAAGCTCATCAAATCATCGTCGCTTTCTTTCAGCGTGTGGTAAACCTAATACGATCAAATGAGCACGCTGCAGCACTCGAGGTGATGAGTCATCTGCGTGAGCCCAACGAGACTCGACTGGGTCTATCACGTGGTCGCCCCCAAGGCGCTGGAATCGGCAACATGCAGGCGGAGGATCTCCTCTCATCCTTGGCGAGATCGTCAGCCGTGCGAACAGGATCTATTAGTTCGCTCGAAGAATGCGAACTCATGGTCGAGGGTATCGGTCGCGACAAAATCTCCGATCTCACAACTAATATCATTCGGCGAAAGCTCGCGATCTACACGAACGAACAATGCGATCTGCACGAAATCCCGACTGTACACCTTCCATTGCCACCATACTACGATCCGCAATCGCATCAGTGGAGATCGGATTACTTCCCATTGCCTCAAGCGGATGGTCGACCCTTGGTCTTAGTGCCCAAACTCATCGCGAGATACACGTTCTCCTACAATCAGCAGTCGTTTTATCAACATTTCATCTTGAACTACTTACAGACCGAGCACTTAAACGCAGGCAGTAGCTTGGTTCAAACGCTGCGAAATGGTCGACGAAGAGTTACCAAGAAAGCCGTTGCCGAGACGTATCCGTGTACGAAAGCAAACATCGCTGCGTTTGCTCGAGATCACCCAGAAGTGCTGACAGAATACCGTCGGCATCTGGCACAACTCGAACAGCAAAACCTCGCCCTCTTGCCCGAGGAAGCGAGCGAGAGAGCGCTAGCTTTATCGTTAGAGCAGGCGCTTGTAAGCGTCGCGGTTGGCGCGGGGGCTGCCGGTTCTTATCATTCTCTGATGATAGGACTTTGCGAGTTTCTTTTCTTTCCCCATCTAGTGACACCTGCCAAAGAGCGCGAAATTCATCAAGGCCGAAAACGCATTGACATCGTTATGAGCAACTCTGCAACCGACGGCGCCTTTGAAACCTTACACCGCGTTCGTAGAGTTTCGTGTCCATACATCTTTATCGAATGCAAAAACTACACTAATGAAATCGCAAACCCGGAGCTCGACCAACTTGCTGGCCGATTCGGTGTTAATCGTGGCACTTTCGGCTTGCTGTGTTGTCGCCGCTTTCAAGATCGCTCCCTCTTCGCGGAGCGGTGTCGGGATACGTACCGTGATGGCAGAGGCCTGATAGTTGGACTGAGCGACGCAGAGATTATCGAACTATTGCGACACATAGCGACTGGCAATCGCCGCCGCATTGATCGCGACGTTACCCACTTCATTGACGAGATAGCCCTATCGTAAAGCGATTGGATTCAGAGCGCGTCCCAGTTCGAAGAACCCGGCACCGATTCGATTGGGTCAAAGCAGCTTTGAACACCGACGAAAACATTGGGCAACAAAGAACGGAGATAACCTGCCACGATGTTAGAGAAAGCTACGGCTAGTAGCGCTTCACACGCAAGGATTGCGCCATTCGTTAGCTATGCGCGAGAAGACGGTGAAACAGCGCGCCGAATTTATTGTGATCTTGCATCGATAGGATGCGAGCCCGTCGCTCGACGTTGAGAAGCTGCGTGGAGGCCAGAATTGGGAAATGGCAATCCGCGACGCAATTCTTACGTCTACCCATTTCATCGCGTTGATTTCTGAGCATTCGGTCAACAAGCGAAGTTTCGTGCAGAAGGAGCTCGCTCATGCGCTTGAAATCTTGGCCGAGTTCCCGCCTGATCAGATTTTCCTCGTTCCGGTTCGCCTTGATAGTTCTTCTCCGAAGCATGAGCGGCTGCGACAACTTCATTGGATCGATTTATTCCCGAATTACAATCGCGGTTTTCGGGACATATTGGATATTCTCGGCATGACACTCACGGAACGAAGTGCGCTCAAAGAACCTGAAGACGGGAGACGGGAGGGGGAAACACTTGACGACGTTCGAGCGATGATTCGCGCCCGGGCAGAAAAAAGCTATCCCGACGATTTCTCGACGCGAAAATACGTCATTGATACGGAATTGACGGCGTGGCGAAAGCTTCAGGAATTGGTGGCGCACGGTATCCCTCCTAAGACCCTGAGCTCAATTACCAATAAGGCAAAGTCGCATTGTCCCGAAGACTTCTCGACTCGGCTATACGTCATCGAAAACGAAGTGGAAGCATGGCGAACACTCCAGAGGTTTGCCTCCCCGGAAGTGCCCGGGGAAATAATGCACACTATTAAATTGAAAGCCGAGCGTGATTATCCCGATGATTTTAGCACGCGGTTATATGTAATTGAAAACGAGATCGCCGCTTGGAAAGACCTGTACCAATAGGAGCGAAAGCGGAAGACCTTGCCTAACCACAACCAGTAATCGAAGAGCCCAATCGTGGACGTTAAGCGCCGCTCGGGCAGCTGATCGCCAAGGAGCAATGGTCCCAGCTTCTCAACCGGCGGGAGCGATGCGACGCACATGCCGGTAATGGTGAAGGACGCACTTGTCGGCAAGCACGGTGAATACGAGATGAAGCTGACCAATCCGCCATTCGGAAAAAAGAGTGCGGCCTTGATCACGAACGAAGAAGGCGAGCAGGAGCGACAATCGCTCGTCGTGCATCCCGAAGATTTCCGGCCACCGCTGTGCAAATCAGCAGCCCTTTTCTTATTGAACTGCGCCGTCGCGCGGCCACTCTGGGCCGAAACGCCTGCCGATGCGATCGTCTGCTCTTTTTTACAGCCTCAGCCGCACTGAAATCCTAATGCCTACGTGGTGTTTGACCAATCAGCCAAAAAACTATCACCGCAAGGATGCCAACAAGTGGCAGCACAATTCGCAGGTCCTGATGGCGCGTAATCGGCGCCACGATCGCCAGCGCAATCGCAGCAAGTTTGGCTTGGATAGGCGTGTTTTTGACTGTGCTGACCAATTTGGTGAGATCAATATTCACTAGTTTTCTGTTGTTCGCCCCCGCGGCTTCAGATTAGAAATCGCCAGACGATGCTACAAGAAAAAACCTGCATTTTATTTTCGGGATCAAACAAACAAATATTGACGAAGACACAGCCTGGACATGGTGGGCACCCGTGAAGCACGGCGTCCATCGTTGGCCCCGACAACGTGCTCTTCGAAGGCGGCGCTCGTCGAATGCCTTTGCTCAAGCGCAATTCAGACACGGGCCCTACTGCCTTGCATGGCTTGGGAAGGCAAACTGTACGCGGCGAGCTACTGAAGCAATCGGACATTCACAGCTTGCTGCGACCCCCACCGGCATCTTCTACGCTCAAGGCGTCAAGGCCAACGTCCTCTTCTTCGACCGCAAACCTGTCGCCGAGAGACCGTGGACGGACAAACTCTGGATTTACGACCTGCGCACCAACAAACACTTCACCCTCAAAGAAAATCCGCTCAAACGCGCCGACCTCGACGACTTCGTGTCCTGTTACTATCCAAAGAATCGCCAGAAGCGAAAAGAAGCCGAGCGCTTCAAGAACTTCACCTACGAAGACTTACTCAAGCGCGACAAACTCAACCTCGACATCTTCTGGTTGAAGGATGAGAGCCTCGAAGACAACGCCAATCTTCCACCACCCGACGTGATAGCGGCCGAGATAGTAGAAGACCTACAAGCCGCCATAGCCCAGTTTGCTGCGATCGCTAATGATTTAAAACACTGATTATGCGTTTGTCCAGGTAGAATAGAAAAGCATCGCGCATGACGATCCCGCAATGAGCGACAAGGCCGACAAAGATTCGGAGCCGACCGGTACGGGCGGCCCGCAAAGAACTCCCGCAGAAAAGCAAGCGCTGGGAAAAGCGGCGTTCCCGGCAATCCCCAACGATCAGAAAGACATTTCGGAACAAAAAGAGCCATGGTGGGTATCCCGTGCAGAAGCAATCTCGAAGTGGGCAACAACCGTTGCCATTGTAGGAACGGGCGTTTGGGCTGTGTTTCACTTTTATATAGCGCGAGAGGGGCAGACCGCTGTGACGATTGACATTGTGTCCAGTTCTATACCTTACAACAACAACGGCACCTATCTGGTCACGTTCGATGTGACTCTCGCAAACAACGGTCACGTCGCAATTAGGGCAAACCGGGAGATCCGGCCAGCCTACACGGACAAAGACGAAGTAGTGCTTTACGGAGGCGATCTGCTCGTTCGCCGGATTTCGGATCAGCTGAAGAGTGGTGATATGGTGGCTTGGTTTGTAGACGATCACGAGAAAAGTCCGAAGCGCGCCGATTTGGAGTCGGACCTACTGAGAATATTCCGCGCTGATGACGGGACAACCGACTTCTGGATTGAGCCGGGAGAGGCGTATCACCTAACCAGTTCGTTTGTACTGGAAGCAGGGACTTATTTGGCGATAGTCACCTTCGTCTCGGATCGTAGTTCGGAAGATTTGTGGCGACGTGTTGCTGTTGTTTCAGTGCCTGTGCAAGCCACTTCAAACGTGAGCCAATCGACAGTTGATACGATGCATCCTTAGCCGGAATGAGGCATTCTGACGTCAAATACCGAGACAAGCCATCTTGTGGAACGAATCAAGGGTCACAGCTTACCATCGACACAACCAGCAGGAAGAACCGACGCCCAACTCAAGATGCTTCGTTTCTTAAATCCTCGACAAAGCTTCAAAGGAGAACTCTAGATATGATGAAATGTGCCAGATCGTGAATCAGAAACCTCTAACCCAGAACTCGGAGCGAAACGATTTGGAGTCGCTGCCCAAGTTGCCTTTGTAACATCTCCTGACGTCAGATGGAAGTTTCCTGGTCAATGTGGCTGGGTCCTGAAAAATCCGCGCCGTCTTCTATTCCGCGAGTGCAAAGGTTTCGTCGGGCTGTTCAAACTAAACCTCGATTGAAAAAATAGAGCAGCCGCGGGAGCGCTTCCTGCGCCCGTTCCAATCGCTGGTTTGCGCGCAAATTTGATACACCAGCCCTTCTCCGAAGCGAGCTATGCAAACGTGTTGTGATCAATGGAAGCAAAAAAGTTGGGCCAAGGTCCTATTGCTGCCTAGTGCGGTTGTTCATAAGCTAAATGCCGCCGACTCAATTGGCGTTCTGGAATTCTGTTAATCATGAGAAAGACTTCAGCCATGCGGGCACTGTTGCTCTTTCTCCTGCTGCCGGCCTGCGCGCTCGGGGCAAACAGCGTGGTGAATATGTCGCATTACGATTTGATGCGGCCGGATTTTGCCGGGATGAAGAAGGAGGGCGTCGCCGGCATCATTCACGAGGCGACGTTCCCGCGTCTGCAACGCGACTCGAGATACGCTGAACGGCAGCGAGCCGCATTCGAAGCCGGCCTGTTATGGGGAGCTTACCACTTTGGCGACGGGACCAGCCCTGTCCGACAGGCCGATCATTTCCTGGATGCTGTCACGGACGCGCAGTTGCCGTCGCGGCTGGAAGATCCGGCGAAACCGCGCTCGGGTGTGTTGCTCGTCCTAGATTTCGAAAAAAACGGTCATTACCCAGGAGGCTCAATGAGCGTGGCCCAGGCGGTCGCGTTCGTGGAGCGGATCAAGCAGCGGACAGGCAAGTATCCGGGTCTTTACGGCAGCGAATACCGGCTGCGACAGATGCTCAACGGCGCCACGGCAGCGCATCGCAAGATACTCTCGCGCTGCTGGCTCTGGATCGCCAATTATCATAAGGAGCCGCGGAATACAGCGCCTTGGAGCGGCTGGCATCTGTGGCAATACTGTGGCGATGGGATATGCGATTTGCGGCCCCGGAGCATGTATCCGAAATCGGTCGCTAACATCCCCAAAGCGGAGCGCAACATTTTCCGCGGCGACAACGCCGAGCTGCGAGCATTCTGGCGAGAGAACGCGTGGTATCCTTCGGGCTAAGAATTTGAAGGCTTCCCCACAGGACCTAACAAACGAAAGGGCAATGATATGTCGAGGCGCGCGCTGGCTATAGGTTTCGGTGGTTACGCCGATCTGGATCTTACCTTTGGCGAATTCTTCGCCAACAATCATACGGTGGTTGTTCGCTTCATGCCGCAGCATCCTTATTCTGTGGCCGGTCCGCTCCTGGCGGAAAACGGATCGGGCACCTACGCGATCGGTATAGGCGATTATCGCTGGGGTCACGGGAATGATGGCGTGCTGGGTCATTCCATGCTCTTCGTCCAGGCAGGTGGCACTCGAGTGGTTTATGAGGTAAAGGGATTTACCGACGAGACGGGCGGGCCGGTAGGATATCGCAACGCCTGGCAGCATCTCGCGGTGGTGCGAAATGGCAACACCCTGCGGGTGCACTTGAACGGTAAGTTACTTACTGCCTTTAACTCTGACGAGCTGACTGTCCCCGGCTCCGGATTACCATCGAGCACTACCCCGCTGCGGATCGGACGGCGCACGACCGGAGTGAGTGATGATACCCAGTTTTGGCAATTCTATGGACTGGTCGATGACGTCGGTATCTTTAGTCGAGCGCTGACTAACGCTGAGATAGGAGACTTATCCAAGGCTCATAACCTGAACGGGGATGAGGATGGTCTCCTCGCCGGTTACACTTTCGACAATGAGTTTGAACCTCCAGTCCTATCGCGGCCAGTCACTCTTCCTACCGCGGCGGATATTCCCCGATATATTAACTCTTTCGCCGATCATCCGGTCCCGGTCCATTACACAGACGTTTCTGAGAATCGAGATAATGCCGCCGACTCGGACAAGCTGGAGATTCGACCGTCCAAGGTGCAAACGCGACCGCCCTTTGCGGCCGGGGAATGGTGGCATGTGAATCAAGGCTATGAGCACCCGGACAACTCGCATAATGGAACGGCCGCGTTCTGCTGGGATTGCTCCCGGATCAACGGTCCCACCTTTGGCGCCAAGATCTTCGCGGCCGCCGCCGGCAGAGTCATCACTGCGCAGGAAGCCGCTGCTTGCGTCTATCACGCGCCAGCGGAGCGGGCGGTCTATATGCATCTAAACGAAGGCTACTATAAGAAATATTTCCCCCATGGCGCCACTCCCGCCGACGACGGAACGCTTCCGCTCGGTTCGCAGCCTTCATTCGCGTTCCGGGACGCAATTGTCGAAGTAGGTCATAACCCGAACGGCGATCATTTGCATTTCGAGGTCGCTGATATCTCGGGCGAGACATTCGACACCGCGGGCCCGGGCGTGCCGGCTGCTTATTCTAACTATTACCGCTCCCTCGATTCGGGTAAGACCTGGAAGCACATCTCCCGCGGCATTCCAGTGGCGGGACAAATCATCGCCTTCTATCCCTGGAGCCCATGGAGTGATAAGGGTGATCCCCTCTCCGTCGCGCCGGCGGTGACATCCTTTGCTCGTAACCGCCTCGATATCTTTGCCACGGGTGAGAATAACCATCTATGGCAGAAATCGTGGAATGGAAGTAACTGGGAACCATGGAAAGAAGTGGCCGGTGGACGAATCACTTCTTCGCCGGCCGCGGTTGCCTGGGGACTTGGCTTGGTCCCTCTCGAAATTGACCTGCACGTCTTTGTCCGCGGCTTTGAAAACAAACTGGCTTACAAGCAGGCCCTACTCGGGCAGATGTGGACCGAGTGGGACGACCTGGGCGGTGATCTGGAGTCAGCTCCGGCAGTCGCCTCCTGGGGATTAGGCCGCCTCGATGTTTTTGCGCAGGTAGACGGACATCTGAAACAGAAGCGTTGGAACCGCGAAGCATGGAGCGATTGGCGTGACCTCGGCGGACGGCCCACCTCCGCGCCAGCCGCAGTCTCCTGGGGACCGAATCGGATCGATGTCTTTGTTCGCGGCCACGATCACCAGCTCGCCCACAAACGCTGGAATGGCGAGGAATGGAGCGATTGGCGCGACCTCGGCGGTAAACTGACTTCATCTCCGGCCGTCTCATCCTGGGGTCCGAATCGACTCGACGTTTTCGTCAGGGGCGACGATGGACACCTGCACCAGAAGCGGTGGAATGGAGACGATTGGAGCGACTGGCGCGACCTTGGCGGCCGTCTCACCTCGGCGCCGGGGGCAGTCTCATGGGGACCGAACCGGATCGACGTCTTTGTCCGTGGTCACGATTACCAGCTAGCCCAGAAGCGCTGGAACGGCGAAGAATGGAGTGAGTGGCGCAACCTTGACGTCGACTAAGAGTTCGCTTCACCTACACTCGTTAGGCTAACGCGGCGGAAATTCGAACTCGGCTTTCTTCTTATCCTTAGACAGGGTGAGATAGGCGCTGAAGTTCGAGCCGCGTTTGGAGACAAAACCCTCGATCAGACCGGTCTTGCCCGTTTCCACCAAACGCTCGGCGTCTTCGGCCGAAATCTCTTTGCCACACAGATTGCGCTTCAGTTGAAACACCACCCGCGGCGAGCCATTCGGCTCTGGTTTCGCGACCACGAAGGAATCCTCCGTTTGATAAAGATCGCCATGGTGCAGTTTGCTCTCACTCAGTTTGAGCGCCTTTGTCAGGTCAACCGGCGGCTTCGCTTTGCGCGGCGCGTGTTTTCCGTTTTTGGCCGCGCCTTCGCGCGGTTTGCGCGGCGGAAATTCCCAGGTGATCCGTCCACCCTGCCTAACGAGGAAAGCATCGAACGGGCGACCTTTCTTGGAAGTAAACTTCTCGATCAGATCTGTCTTGCCCTGTGTGACAAGCTGGATTGCCTGTTCGCGCGTGATTGTCTTTTGACACATCATCCGGCCGACCTTGAAAGTTTCTTTCCAGCCTTCGCCCTCGCGTTCGCGCAAGACATAATTCGTCGGCGCTTCGCAGAGTTCCGCGCCAGTTGCCGGATCGGTCCAGAAAGGCACCAGTGCGCTAACGTCGACCTTCGTTCCAAAATCCAGCTCCGCTTTTTTGCGACCCGGATTTTTCTCGTCGTCGACGATCTTCACTTTCGACGGAAAGCGATTGCCGGTCTTGGCGGAAATAAAGCCATCGAGCGGGCCGATCTCGCCCTTGCTCGCCAGTTCGCGGACTTCGCTCTCTTCCATTTTGCGGCCGCTCATCACCTTGTAAATGACGAGTGCGCCGTCCTGAGACTTGTAGGTGCGCAAGGTCTCGATCATCGGCTTTTGGTCGGTCGGTGAAGGGATGTCGGTCTCTTGCGCGAGCGCGTCTTCTTCGAAGTTTTTTGTCCGCTCCACCAGTCGTCTGGTTGCCTCTTCGATTTCGTGCATGAACTCGCCACGCGAAAATTTCCCGTGTTCCATTTCGCGCAACTTGAACTCCCATTCGCCCGTCATGTCGGGCTTGGTCACGGCATCGGCCTGGATGGCGGAGAGAAAGGCGAGCAGCGACTCGGTTTTCGTGGTCGGGACCAATTCGCGCTGCTGGCGCTCGAGATATTTCTTGTTGATCAGCTCGTCGATGATATCGGCTCGCGTTGCCGGGGTGCCGAGGCCGCGCTCTTTCATCGCTTCGGCGAGCTCTTCGTCGTCGACCAGTTTGCCCGCGCGCTCCATGGCGGAAAGCAGCGTCGCCTCCGTATAACGCGGCGGCGGTTTCGTGACGTCCGAATGCAGCTCGGCGGAGAGCATCTTCGCCTGGCGGCCATCTTCACTCGTTAGGGCAGGCAAGGCCTTCGAGTCGGTCGTTTCATCCACGCTTGTCCGTCCATAGACCGCCAGCCAACCCGCAGAGGTGAGGACTTTGCCCTCGGTTTTGAATTCATGCTTTTGCGCGACCTTGCTGATGCGGGTGGTGACGTCGAACTCTGCGGCTGGGAAAAAGGTCGCGACGAAACGGCGGGCGATCATGTCGTAGACCTTGCTTTCCATCTCATCGAGATGCTTAGGCTCGGAGCCATTAGGGATGATGGCGAAGTGATCGGAAACCTGGGCGTTGTTGAAGATGCGTTTGTTAGGCCGAACCCAACCGTTGGTCAGCGCCGTTTTACCGTGCCGGCCAAGATCGCCGCCCAATTTGCCTAACGTTTGCTGGCAGGTGGTGACGTAATCCTCGGGCAACGCGCGCGAATCGGTGCGCGGATAAGTGATCACCTTGTGCCTTTCGTAAAGCGCCTGGGCGATCTGGAGGGTGCGCCGCGCGGTGAGACCAAAACGATTGTTCACTTCCCGCTGAAGAGTCGTCAGGTCGTAAAGACGCGGTGATGCCTGCGTGGACGATTTCTTTTCCTCGGAAACGTCCGCCATCCGCTGGCCAGCGCAGGCGGCCACAACCGCGTCCGCTGCGGCTTTGTCCCAGATGCGGTCGATCCGATCCTGATCTTCGCCTTCGTTCCTTCGGAAATCGGGACGCTGATAAACGCCCTCGTAAACTCCTTTTGCGATCCCGAACTGCGCCGTCACGCGCCAGTAGTCACGCGATCGGAAGTTTCGAATCTCCAACTCGCGGTTGAAGACAATGCTCAGCGTCGGCGTTTGCACACGGCCAACGCTTGCGACGTTGCCGCCGCGCGAGCCATACATGCGTTTGGTGACAGCACGCGTCGCGTTGATCCCGATGAGCCAGTCGCTCTCGCTGCGCGAACGCGCTGCGTCGGCCAGTCCGGCCATCTGAGCGCCGTCACGCAAGGTGCGAAAGGCTTCGCGAATCCCTTCCGCTGTCATGGTCTGCATCCAGGCGCGCTTTACCGGCAGCTTGGACTTCGAGAGCTCGTAAAGATTTTGGAAGATCAATTCTCCCTCGCGGCCCGCGTCGCAGGCGTTCACCACCGCGTCGATGTCTTTTCGATGGAGAAGCTTTTTTAGGAGGTTGTAGCGATCCTTTGAATCAGCGCTCGGCTTGAGCCCAAATTTCTTCGGGATGATGGGGAGCGTTTCGAGACGCCAGAAACCGTATTTCTTCTTGTCGATGTCCTCGGGCATCTCCAACTCGACGACATGGCCGACGGCAGCGGCGATGACGTATTCGTCGTTCTCGAAGTGGTCGCCCTTTTTCGGCACCTTGCCGAGAGCGCGAGCCAGATCCTGCGCGACGCTTGGTTTTTCGGCGATGATCAGGGTTTTGGGCATGAAGGCTGCCAACTAGACCTCGTTAACGTGGTTTGCAAGTAACAGGAGCAAAAGCGGGGCCGGGAGTGGGAGAACGATGATCACCTATGAAAGTTTTACGAAGTGTTTGCCCGGCAATTGCTTCACGAGGTGCTTCAATTCGAGGCGGAGCAGGACGGATGAGACAGTTCCGGTCGGCAGCCCACTCGCGCGGGTAATGTCATCGATGGGCGTTTCCGTCGCACGAATAGAGTCATACACTTCGCGCTCCTCGTTGCTCAGCTCCGGCAATGGCCGGGCAGGCATTTCTGCGAACTTCTGCTTTTCCGGGAGGAGAATTTGCAGGTCGTCGAGAATGTCGCTCGCGTCCATGACCAGTTTGGCTCCCTGCTGAATCAGGCGGTTGGACCCATGCGCGCTTGGCATGTTGATGTGACCCGGAACCGCGTAAACCGACCGGCCCTGCTCGACCGCCTGTGAAGCGGTGATGAGCGCGCCGCTGTTCAGGCCGGCTTCGACGACGAGAATGCCGTGGCTCCAGCCACTAATAATGCGATTGCGCATCGGGAAGGTTTGGCGGTCGGGTTCGACCTCCATCGAGAACTCGGAAACAATCGCTCCGTTACCGTTGCGAATTTTTTCCGCGAGCGCGGCGTTTTCCGGCGGATAAAGCTTCATCAAGCCGGCGCCGATCACGGCAATGGTGCGACCTTTCGCGGCGAGCGCACCCTGATGAGCGGCGGTATCAATTCCCCGCGCCAATCCGCTGATTACTGTCAGGCCAGCATAAGCAAGCTGATACGAAAGCTTCTTGGCACACTCCGACCCGTAATGGCTCGTGCGGCGGGAGCCGATGACACCGATGGCATGTTGATCGCGCTCGCTCAATTCTCCCCAGATATACAGAACGATTGGCGGTGAATGGATCTCGCGCAGTTGCCGCGGATAAAGCGGCGAACTGGCAGTGATTGCTTTTGCACCGAAGTCACGAATGCGTTGTAGCTCACCGGCAAGATCGATCCTGCTTTCCCAGTTCGAGATTTCTTCGGCGACATCATGACCGATGCCATCCACCGCTCGCAATTGGTCGCGCCTGGCCGAGAGAATTCGCTCGGGCGTTTCAAAAACCTCGAGCAGCTTCCGTAACCGCACCGGCCCCATCTTCGCTATCATGTTGAGCGCGATGCAGGCTTCGGTGCTGTTCATCGGTCGGACTACCGGCGTGGGAAATGTTCTGGGGTTCAAAGCCGATTACTGCGAGGGGATATTCCTGCCTACGGCAGGTTGACAGTTAGAACGGAATCTCGTCGTCGTCTGGTTCGGACGGCGGTGCATTTTTGGGCGGTGCGGACGAACGCGCGCCACCGCTGCTCGCGCGAGCGCGCGGTCCTTCATCGGAATCCTCGGCACTGCCAGCGCCTCCGCGCGAGCCGATGAGCTGCATGCCCTCACCCACTACGCGTAGCTTACTGCGTTTTTGGCCTGACTGCTTGTCTTCCCAACTATCCAACTGAAGCCGGCCTTCGATAAAAACCGGACGTCCCTTTTTTAAATATTCCCCCGCGATCTCAGCCGTGCGTCCCCATAGAGTCACGTCGACAAACGTTGTTTCTTCGCGTTTCTCGCCGTTCTCCCCAGAAAAATAGCGGTTAATCGCCAACCCAATCTCGGCCACCGCAGTGCCCTTGGGCGTGTAGCGAATTTCGGGATCCCGGGTCAGGTTTCCCATCAACATCACTTTATTGAAATTGGCCATAGGCCGGTTCTACCGATTTTACTCCGCGGCCGCGACTTTCTTTTGCGATTCTTTTTTCTCGCGCAGCTTCTGGTAATACTGGCGATAGACTTCCGGATCGAGCTTGAATTTCGAGCGCAGCTTGGTGATCAGCTGCGAGTCGGCGTGGAAGATAAAGTTGACGTAATAGCCGGCGTCCAGTTTCCCCGCGACGTAAGAAAACTGCCTCTTCTCCATCTTTTGGACCTGCTCGATCTGGGCACCTTCCTTTTGAAATTCGGATTCCAGGCGGTCGACGATATCTTTTAGGTTGTCGTCCTTGCCCTGCGTATTGAGGACGAGGAGCGCTTCGTAACGATTTCTCATTTTTCTTCTGCTTGTTGGTTGAATTGATTCATCGCAGCAATCAAGCCTTTGTCGATGGCACACTTCACCGCGTCGGCAGCGCGCTGAATGGTGGCTTTGAGGATTGGCTGCTCTTCTTCAAAAAATCGGCCGAGCACGTAATCGGTCGCGCCTTGGATTGGAGCCGAGCCGATGCCAATGCGTAACCTGGGCACGGACTCCGTTCCAAAATGTTCGATGACTGATTCAAGTCCGTTATGACCACCGGCGCTGCCCCGCTCGCGCAAACGCAGCCTACCGAGCGGCAGCGCAAAGTCATCGAGCACGACGAGCGTTTCATCCGGCGCGATCTTGTAGAAATTGGCCAGCGCAGCAACCGCTTCACCGCTGCGATTCATGTAAGTGGCAGGCTTCATTAGGATGACGTCGCTTTTGGCCCATCCCGCATTCCAGCGGTCTGAAAACTCCCAGGGCAGTTGCCGCTCCGCCGCGAGCCAATCGAGCACCATAAACCCAATGTTGTGGCGTGTGCGCAGGTATTCCCGTCCAAGATTCCCCAAACCGGCCACCAGACGAATTTCGTTCACTTCCGCTCCGGCTCAGGACGCGGACACTACTTCCTGGCTTCCTTCGCTGGTGCCGTCGCCGCTGGAGCCGCACCTGCTTCCGTACTTTCTTTCTTCTCCGTGATCACCTCCGGGCCAGCCGCGGCTTCGCCCTCCGCTGCCACAGGCTCCTCCTCCACCGTCGGCGCCACCACCGAGAACACGGTTAGCTCAAGCGAGATGCGCGTGGTCACACCTTCGGGCAATCGAATTTCCTTCACGTGAATCGCATCCCCAATATTGAGGTTCGAGACATCTACCGTAATGATATCTGGCAGGTCTTTTGGCAGACATTCGATCTCGAGCGAGCGCAGGCTTTGTTCGAGCAGGCCGCCGAAAGTCTTCACGCCTTCAGGGGTCCCGGTCGCTTCGAGCGGCACATCGGCCTCGATCAATTCATCCATCGAGACGGCGTGGAAATCGACATGCAGAATATCGCCGCCCACGGGCGAATGCTGCACTTCCTGGACAAGCGCGAGCCGACTGCTGCTTTCACCATCGATCGCCAACTCCACGAGAATGTTTTCGCCCGAAGCGTGACTGAGCATGAGTGAAATGTCGCGTCTGGAAACCTGCACGGGTTCCGGCTGCTGCTTGGCGCCGTAGATAATTGCAGGCACGGACCCTTGCGCCTTGATCTTGCGAACCGCGGCCCGGCCAATGCCGGTGCGTCGGGAAATCGAGAGTTTAACTTGTTTAGCCATGGCTTAATCAGTTCCTAGCGCGCGCCGTCGTCGATCTTGAAGAGCGAAGAAACGGACTCGTCTTTATGAATCCGCTTAATGCTTTCCCCGAGCAGCTCAGAGACACAAAGCACCGTGATGGTAAAACCCTCCACGGTGCGAACCGGCGTGCTGTTGGTCGTAATTAATTCCTTAATCTGGGATTTTTGCAACCGTTCGATTGCGACGTCGGCCAAAACCGCGTGGGCCACGCCGGCGTAGATGTCGAGTGCCCCATTTTGCTTCAATAACGTGGCCGCAGAGGTGAGTGTGCCGGCTGTCTCGGTCAGGTCGTCAACTAAAAGCACGTCGCGTCCCTCCACCTCGCCGATCAGGTAAAGTGCTTCGGTTTCGGTCGCGCTCTTGCGCTGCTTGGCCACGATCGCGAGGCTCGCTCCAAGAGCCTGCGAATAGGCGCTCGCCATTTTCAATCCGCCAACATCGGGCGACACAACCACAGTTTGGCGGGTCAGCTTCTGCCGGAGATACGGAATCAAGACTGGCAATGAGTAAAGATGATCGACGGGAATATCGAAAAAGCCCTGCACTTGCTGCGCGTGCAGATCCATCGTGAGAACGCGATTGACGCCGGCCGCGCAAAGAAGATTCGCGACGAGCTTGGCCGTAATTGGAACGCGCGGTTTGTCTTTGCGATCCTGGCGCGCATAGCCAAAAAAAGGGATGACGGCTGTGATCCGATCCGCGCTCGCCCGGCGCGCAGCGTCGACCATGATGAGCAACTCCATCAGGTGCTCATTGGTCGGGGGGCAGGTCGGCTGAACGATGAAAACATCGCGGCCGCGAATGTTCTCCTCGATTCTGACGTAGGTCTCACCGTCAGGAAACGAACTCAGCATCGCCTTTCCTAGGGGCGCGCCGATCCCCGTACAAATGCGTTGGGCAAGTTCGCGATTCGCCGATCCAGAAAAAATCTTGAGTTCAGGTTGAAGCGCAAACATGGCAACGCGGGCCGCAACCTTAGACGGGAGGGAGTTCGCTTGGCAAAGAGAATCGCTCGGCGCCCGTCACTTCGCGAAGGAGGCGCGCAGCTTTTCTTTCTTCTCCTCGCAGTCTGCCTGAAGTCGTCTCAACTCAGTCGCCAACTGCTTTTCCAACGCTTCAACTTCTTCAAGATTTCCGCTCATCTGCGCCTCGCGAATCTTGCCTTTCAAAAACAATTCCTTCTCGGCGATTCGCGCCTTGTACTGCGAATCAACTTCCGCAATTTGTGCTTTCTGTTCGTCGGTCAGCTTGATTGTCGGTGCGCTCTTCTCAAGTCGCTGCATCGCCAGCTCGTAGGCTGATTTCATACCCGCTAATTGCATTCGCTCACAATCGGAGGAAAGCAACCTGCCGGATCAGTCAGCTCGAAAGTATGCGACCCGGATTGCCCCTGGATCGACAATTCGGCTCGCCGGCCGTGGATCGTGACCGGCATCGGCCCCCCGTCAATCGTGATCGTTACCTGCTCGCCATTATGACGGGCGTCGGTTAGATCGACTCGAGCCTGCAGGCGATTGCCGCCACCGCCAGCCGGTTTGCAACGTGCCTGGAACGAAGCCACGTCTTCGCACGCAATGCCTCCGCCGGCCGCGACCAGCGACATCCACTTGGTTACGGTCATATCGACCGCACCGGTGTTGGCATTATAGATGTAGCCTCCGTCTAAGAGATTGAACGCGGCGTCGAAGCGTAGCGCGCCGGTATGCGGAATCTCCGCGCCGCTGTTGAAGATAAGGCCGCGGTTCGTCTCCAGCCCGGTCGCGCTGTCGAGAACGAAAAGGATGATTTCGTTGCTGAAGGGCGGAGAGCTCGTGATGCCAGCGACAAAGACATTCCCATCCGCGTCTACTCGCACATCCGACGGGACGTCGAAGCAACCCACACAAGATGCGCCGTAGGTGTGCGTCCAAAGTTGCGCCCCGGTCGCAGCGTCGCGTTTTACGGTAAAGAAGTCGTCGTTGAAATTTCCTTCGTTGCCGTCCGGGTCGCTCGCGCCGGTAATGTAAACTCCCCCGACGTTATCAAGAAACAACCCACTCGAGCTGTGATCCAAGCCTAGCGCATCGTAAGATTGCCAGAGTAACTCTCCGTCGCTTCCGCGCAGTTTGATCGTGCTGTATTTGTCGATGAAGTCGATGCCGATCCCGGTCACATAAACATCGCCCGCGGCATCGATCTCCATGTCGGACGGGAAATCGCCGCCACTTACCCCAAAGGTTCCTTCCCACAAAGTCGCGCCATTTATCGGGGCGTATTTCACCACCACATAATCGGGATGACCACCGGCCATGTAGCCGGTGATGCACGAAAGCACATTCCCGGCGGGATCGAGGAGGATTTTAACCGGCGCATCCTGGTCGAGGGGTGGGAAAGCCGTTCCGTCCCAGATTTTGCGCCATTGCAATGCGCCAGCGCTGTCGAACTTCAGCGTCATCACATCAGGGCCGTCGCCGACAGTGCCGCCAATTACGTAGAGGTTGCCCGCGGAATCAGTCACGATCGAGGCCCCGAATTCCGAGAGGCCCGGCCCGCTGCTGTACCTGATGGTTTTGAGCAACGCTCCCGTGTTGGCGTCGTAAGCCAGAATGAGGACATTGGCGAAGTTACCCGGCCCGGGAGTGTTGCCGACTACGTAGAGAATTCCGTCCGCACTCTTTGTGATGCCGCGCGCTTGATCCGCCTTCGACCCTCCGCTGCTGAATGTTTTCGACCATCGGGTCGAGCCATCCGGCGCAAAAGAAACCGTCGTGATGTCGGTATTCGATGACGGGCCGGAAATGCCCGTAATGTACGAAACTCCGTCGGGGTCGACATAAATCCCAGCCGGTCCTGCCCCTAGGGCAGTGCCAACCGGCACGCGGCTCACCCAGTCGGGCGACAGTTCAGCCCGGCAATTGATAGTGGTCGGGCCGATCAAGGCGAGACCAGCGACCACCGCCAGCAATCCATCCCGGGTCTTGATCTTTACTTGGTTTGTTTTCATTTCGATCTTCCTTTCTTCCTCAGTCGGCGCATTCGAGCAGTATGCGGGTCGATGCCACCATCTTGGAAAGGTTACGGCGTTGTTACTTTTCAGTCTGAGAGCGTCTCCTTGTGGAGCGCTTCGTTGCGCAGGCTTGATCGTATCCTAAATTCGCCGCCACATGCCTTCGCAGATTCAGCTCATCAGCACTGACTTCGATGGCACGCTTGTTTCCCACACGAGCGAGCCGGTTTTCGATCGCCTTTGCATGGACTTAATCGGCGAGCTGCAACGCGACGGCGCCATCTGGGCGATAAACACCGGTCGCTCCGTCCGCCTGCTTGAAGAAGGTTTGGAAGACCTTCGTTTTCCCTTCCAGCCCGATTTTATCCTAACGAGTGAAAGAGATGTCTTTCGTCCCACGGCCAGCGGCTGGGAACCGTACGGAGATTGGAACGAACGGTGCGCGCGCGCGCACGCCGAACTGTTCAATTCCACTCGCTCCATTCTTGCGGAAGTGATCGATTATGTCGATCGCCAAACCCGGGCGCGCGTCATTTACGAGGCGAATGCGCCGGCGGGAGTTATTGCCGCCAGTGAAGAGGAAATGGATCGATTAACAGGCTTCATCGACCGCGCCAGGACGGGCGAACCGAAATTTCATTACCAGCGCAACACCATTTACCTGCGGTTTTGTCACGCTGATTATCACAAAGGATCGGCGCTGCAAGAGCTGGCCCGTCTCACTCAGATATCACGGGAAGCTATCTTTGCGGCGGGCGATCATCATAACGATATCTCGATGCTCGATGGCAGTTTTGCCGCGATGCCGGGTTGCCCGGCTAATGCGATCGATGCGGTAAAGGAGGCTGTTCAGCACGCGGGTGGCTACGTGGCGAGAAGAGAGTTCGGCGCCGGAGTGCACCAGGCTCTCGAGCACTTTCTTTAGTCAGACCCGGCAGGCTTCAACCGAAGCCGATCATCCTCCGCCAGGATTTCTCCCAACGGTGGCCAGCTGATCGTGCTATCCATATCATGAAAGGCTTGAAGATAGACTGCCACAATCTCGGCGGGATACTTCGTCAGAAGTTGATCGATGGCCTTGCCCAATTCTTCCTTTGGCGGCGAGTCAGGCAGTTGCTCGACCGTGCCGTCCTCGTCGTGTTTGATGCCTAACGAATCTAGGAACTGACAGAGCATCGGCGTTTGCGCCCCAAGCAGCCAGGCTTGCAAGAGATGGGCTGCCAAAGTTTCGTTGGCTTTGCGGGCGAGCGCAGTCTTAATCCAGGCATAGCGTTCGCCAGGTGCTTTTCGCTCGATAAAAACAGGTCGCAGATTGCGTTGCGTTGCCACGCCTTGCACTACGCTTTTGAAGACAGGCGTCTGTTCCTTTTGCAAGTAACTCAGGATCTCGCTCGCAAGCTCCGGCGACATATGTTCAAAGAGTTCGTAGGACTTCATGAAATCGCTTCGACGATCGGAGACGGTGTGACCGCTGAGACAAGCTGCGTGTCCTGCCTCCGCGAGGCAAAGGTATTAGTCATGTAGGTAAGAAGCAAAACCCAAAAGGTCAGGGCAAGGCTAAAGAGCGGGAATTGAAGGACGAGCGGAAGAGAATAAATGATCGCCATCAGAGGAATCCAGACTGCCCATGTTGCAAGCAGTGTGGGGATGACCTTGTCGCGATAGTGTGCCCAGGTGAAGCCCCGGCCTAACGACTCAAGGCTGAACCCGCTGTTCTTCCACTCGTAAGTAAGGACGCCGAACGGCGCCGCAAATAGTGGATTGTAACCAAACTGATCGACACAGATCTTCGCCAGCACAACAGGCAATGTGACTGTGTTCCCGAACCAGGCGGCTTCGCTCCGATAAAGCAAATCAACCAGGACGCCGTCAAATGCCCAGATCGGAATCGTAAAGCAAAGATTGCGCACATTTCGTTGCCTGACGCGTCCGCCTTGAAAGAAAAGAATCAGGAATAACTCCGGTAAGAGCGCGCCGCCGGCGGCGGCTGCGACAATGACAAAGAGTAACCCGTGGCGCAGTTTGAAGAGGGCTACCTTTTCCAGAAAATCCGCAAGTGCAGGACTCAGGTAATAGCCGATGAGAAGCGCGAGCATGAGCGCTTGAATGAAAAGCGCTGGAACCAGGTTGGCCCGGGCAGCTTCCCACCCGAGAGTAAGGGAAGTGCGATTTTGTGGATGAGTTACACTCATCGTCCGTATCTCAAATCAACCAGAACCGGCCGAAGCGCGCCTCTCAGAAAAGTTGCGGTTGCCACTCGTTCTCCGCTCGCGGCCTGCCTACAATGGAACGAATACGCTCCATCAGGTCACGGAAGTCATAAGGCTTTTGGACGGTATCAAGCACGCCGGCGCGCAGGATGTCGTTGCGAATGCTGGGTTCGAGGTAACCACTGGCGACGATCGCCTGCACACCAGGTTTGATCTCCTTCATGCGCAGAAAGACGTCGCGCCCGCCCATACGTGGCAGACCAAGGTCACAGACGACAAGTCCGACTTCATCGGCATGGCGCTCAAACATCTCTATCGCTTCGACGCCGTCCTTCGCCGCCAATACCCGATAGCCGTCTCCTTCCAGCATCATAACTCCCAGCTCGCGCAATAACTCCTCATCCTCGACTAACATGACAGTGCGCGCCCGATCCCTTGGTTTACCTTCGCCATCACCCTGCCCGCGCGCGAGATCGGAGGCGCTAGCCAGCGGCAGATAGACGGTGAAAGTTGTGCCCTCCCCGGGCTCGCTGTCGACCTGGACAAAGCCGCGGTGATTGTTAACCAAACCATAGACAACAGATAATCCCAGTCCGGTTCCTTTTCCGCGCTCTTTCGTCGTGTAGAACGGCTCGAAAATATGCGGCTTGATCCGCTTGCTGATACCGATACCCGTATCGCGCACTCGGACAAAGGCGTAGCGCTCCGCTTCTACTCCGCTAAAGGAATCGCGCAGCTCTTCTGCAGCAGCAACGCCAGTCTCGAGCGTAATTACGCCCTCATTAGGCATGGCGTCGCGCGCGTTAACGCAGAGATTGAGCAAGACCTGGTGCAACTGACCCCGATCGCCTTTGGTCAGAGGAAGGTTCGGCTCGAGACGCAGCACAAAGTTAATTGTCTTGGGAAAAGTGGCGGCGAGCATCTGCTCCAGCTCTTGCACGACGGCATTGAGATCGAGCGGGGCAAACTGCGTTCCGGTCTGCCGCGCGGAAGTGAGCAACTGCTGGACGAGAGAAGCTCCACGCCCAACGGCGTCTCGGATGACTTTGATCGCCTCCGGCATTTGCTCCGGATGCTTTTTCCAGTCTTCCAACTTGGTGGTGTAACCAAGAATGATGCCGAGGATGTTGTTAAAATCATGAGCTATCCCGCCTGCGAGCACGCCCAGGCCCTCCATCTTTTGCGCCTGGATTAGCTGCTGCTCCAGCCGCTTTCGCTTTGTGTCATTGTAGAGGTAACCTTTGACTTCCTTCAGCCGGCCGTTCTCATCGTAAGTGCCAGCAAATTTGGCCGCGATATAGACTGTGCCGCCATCGCGCTGCCGCATCTCCAGGTCCTGGCGCTCCGCGCTCTTGTTAGGCCGCAGCCGCCCTAAAAGGTGCGTCCCCTCTTCTTTCTTGCGCAGGAGGGAAAGGAAATTGACTCCGCGTGCTTGTTCAATGGAATCAAAGCCAAAGATGCTTACAAAGGCCGGATTACAGGTCACGATCGACCCATCCGGCTTCATGATTACATCTCCGGTGAGATCTTCATCCACGAAACGACGATAGCGTTCTTCGCTCCGCCGCAGCGCTTCCTGCGCTTCGAAACGATCGGTCACGTCGATGCTCAGCTGGAGCAATGACGCGTGCGGCCCTGTCCCTCGAAATGTCCAACCCGTCGATGCGATAATTTCCACACCGTCGCGCCGCGTTTGGTTGATCTCACCTTCCCAATGTTGTTGACGCTGGAGCGTGCGCAAAACCTTAGCGAGTTTCTCCGGCGGGCCAGTGCACAAGAGGGCGTGTACATCCTTGCCGATCGCTTCCTCACGCGACCAACCGTAAAGACGCGTTGCCCCGCGATTCCAATAGGAGATTCTTCCTGCCGCGTCGGAAATGACGATAGCGTCATTAGCAAGGTCGAGCAGCTCGGCGTAGCCCACCGGCTCCTGGCGGACGCCTCGCGGATCATGTTGCGCGCGGATTTCCTCCTCGACCCTGCGCACCGCAATCGGGAGCTGCGGCAGCTGCCTTTTGCAGATAAAATCGTTCGCGTGCCCACGCATAGCTTCCCCGATCTCAGCCGCGTCATAGTCGCCGGCCACGAAAATAAACGGGACGTGCTTTTCTCGTGCCGTCCGGAGAGCGCGGAGACCGTCGCAGTTCGGACCCTTCAACTCCGAAAGCACGAGGCCTACGGAACCCGCCGCGATGGCATGCTCTAACTCCTCGTTTGTGCGCAGTCTGATAAGGGAGCCATCGATGCCGGCGCGCTTTAATTCCGCTCTCACCCGCTCGGCGTCGAAATCGTCCGGTTCAAGGTGAACGATCTGTAGTGCATCCATCGTTAATATCCGCCCTGCCTCGACCGGCATCACCCCTCGCACATCGCGCAAAACGTTGCCAGTCGCTTTCCCATGCTCTCTGCCTAACGATCCATTTCCGTTTTCGCCGGCCGTCCTTTCTCTTCTTCCCGGCTTCGCAGATCCGGCAAAAAATAGAAAAAGGCAAGCGCCGCACCCAGGATGATGAGAAAAAGGAAGAGCAGACTCAGCGCCCGCCAGTGCCCGCGGCGAGCGCGGGCTTTCTCCCAGGCGGCGCGCTTGCTGATCAACTCCATCTCGACGGCCTTTGCCAAAGCATCAGGGTCGGTCGATGAATCCGGCGGTGGCTCGGGCTTCGGCATGGCAAAAGATTCCTTCCTTCCTTCGCTTCCTCAAGATGAACTCGCCACCGTCTCGCGGTCACGATCGCGCAAAATGTGATGCGAATTCGTGCACAAGCGTTTCCGGCTAAGAACATGAATCATTCCGACGCCTCTGGAAAGAATCAACTGCTCGCGCACATCCTCCCGATGTTGACTTTCGTTCTCTTGCTCGGTCTCGGTGATCTGGTGAAAACGTCCGACGGTTCGCTTTGGCGAGCGGCGCCGGAGTTCTGGGTCTATCCGCTCCAAACCTTGGTCTGCGGCACGATGCTCATTTTCTTTTGGCGCGATTACAACTTTCAAGTCTTGCGTCGGCCGTTTTTCGTGACGGCGATCGCGCTCGGCGTCTTCGTTCTCTGGATCACGCCCCAGCAGTTTCTTCACTTCAATGCCAGGCTCGTTGGCTTCAATCCCAACGCGTTAACGGCGCAACCGGCGCTTTATTGGCTCACCCTTGTTCTGCGCTTTCTGCGCCTGGTGATCGTCGTACCGCTGGTGGAGGAAATTTTCTGGCGATCATTTCTACTCCGCTATCTGATCTCGGAGAAATTCGATGCGGTTCCGTTCGGCGCTTTTTCCTGGCTCTCGTTCACCGTCGTTGCGTTTGCTTTTGCTTTTTCGCATTCGACGGCCGACTGGCCGGCAGCGCTCATCGGCGGCGCGCTTTACAACCTCGTCGCCTATCGAACCAGGAGCTTCGTCTCCTGCGTGGCAGCGCACAGCCTGACTAATCTCGCACTGGGTCTTTGGATTACCGCGACCGGCCAGTGGGGTTTCTGGTAGAATCGGCTGCAAAATACTGGCACCGCTTCTGCTTCTCTTTCTCAGCCGGGATGCATGCGACCTTTTTCCAGAAAGTGATTCTCTGCATGGTGGCAGGATTCTTCGCTGCTTCTCTCCTGATGTGGGGCAAAGTGTTTGTTGAGGGTGCCGACGATGCTCTCAACGGCAGCTATCGTAAGAAAGACCCTTCCATCGTCAGTCATTAACGGGCTTTCCCGCGCGATCCGTTGCTCGGGCTTCGACGGCAGGTAATCTGCCCAAGGATGAAAATCGGCCTCGCACAAATCAACCCCACCGTCGGCGATCTCCGTGGCAATTTTGAAAAAATCCTGGGAGCGTATAAGCGGCTGGCAAATTCCGGGGCCGAATTGGTTCTCGCACCTGAGCTGGCGACGACTGGATACCCACCGCAGGATCTCGTTTTCAAATCGCGCTTCGTTCCACAAAATCTCGAGTCGATCGCGCGCCTGCACAGCTGCATCGGTGAAGTCCCGCTTCTCGTTGGCTATGTCGATCGCAACGACGGTCACGGAAAACCATTCTTCAACGCCGCCGCACTGCTCGAGCGCGGTCAGCCGATCCGCAAAACCTTTAAGACTTTGCTCCCGACCTACGATGTTTTCGATGAAGATCGTTATTTCGAACCGGGGAATGGTGGAGAAATTTTTTCCGTCGCCGGTCGCCGAATCGGGGTCACGATCTGCGAAGACATTTGGACGCAGGCCTATCTCCCCCGTCCGCTTTACCAGCTGGAACTGGCACGCGCGCTCGTCGAGAAGGGCGCGGAGATCATCGTCAATTTAAGCGCCTCGCCTTTCGGTCTGGGCAAACTGGCGATGCGCCGCGAGATGGTCGCCGCCCTCGCGCGCGAACACCAATGTCCGATCGCTTACTGCAACGCCGTCGGCGGGAACGATCAGTTGATTTTCGATGGCAGCTCGATCGCTTTGAATCGCCATGGCAATTTGATCGCGCAGTTGCCTTCTTTTGAAACCGCCGAAGCGGTGGTCGAGACCGATTCGTCTGCGGCCCTCGCGCTCGAGGCTCCCGGGACAATGGAAGAACTTTACGGCGCCTTGTCGCTAGGCGTGCGCGATTACCTGGCAAAATGCAAGTTCAAATCGGCCGTCCTCGGGCTGAGTGGCGGAGTCGATTCCGCGGTGGTCGCAGCTATCGCCGCCGATTCGTTAGGCAAAGACAACGTCGTCGGCGTTTCCATGCCGAGTCCTTATTCTTCACCCGGCAGCATCGATGACGCCCTTGCCCTCGCGCGCAATCTTGGGATTAGCTGTTTGCAGGTCCCGATCGGAGACTCTTTTGTCGCTTTCAAAGCGCAGTTCAAAGAAATCTTCGCCGGTCTGCCGGAAGACACGACCGAGGAAAACATGCAATCGCGCCTCCGCGGCATGATCCTGATGGCGCTCTCGAACAAGTTCGGCCATCTCCTGCTCACGACCGGTAACAAGAGCGAGCTGGCGGTTGGTTATTGCACGATCTATGGCGATATGGCCGGCGGTCTGGCTGTCATCAGCGATGTGCCAAAAACTCTTGTTTATCAGCTCGCGCATTGGATCAACCGCGATCGCAAGATCATTCCCGCCTCGACGATTGAGAAACCTCCGAGTGCCGAGTTAAGGCCCGGCCAGGTCGATCAAGATTCCCTGCCGCCATACGACATCCTCGACCAAATCTTGCAGCTCTACGTCGAAGAAAATTTGAGCGGAAGTGAAATCATCGCCCGTGGTTTCGAAGAAAAAACCGTCCGTTGGGTGCAACATCGCGTCGACCTCAACGAATACAAGCGCGCTCAGGCCGCACCGGGCATCAAAGTAACAACGCGCGCCTTTGGCGTCGGTCGGCGGATGCCGATCGCGCAACAATATCTCGACCTGGAGCCGCTGAAAGGCGCCGGCTGTTTTGCGACGAAATAGCGATCGTGCCTAACGACTCGCGGGACTTGTCGCGACCGAAGCCTGAGGCGCCGCCGTCTCGTGCGCTTTCGCCGCGTTGCCTCCTTCGGCCAGATTCTCCTTCAAAAAGTCAAGCGCCTGATCTCTTACTTCCGGCCAATAAGAGAAAGCATGCTGTTGGCTGTTCGTGCGCCACAGTTGTCTAAAGTTCGTCGCGCCCACTTCTTTCAACTTGCGAATGAGGTCCGGAAACTGTTGGGGCGGCATCGCTTCGTCATCGGAGGCAATCACGTAGAGCGGCGAGACCGATGCATCGACGTAGGTAATGGGCGATGCCTTGCGCAATTCGTCCTCGGAGGAACCGGCGTAGTTCATGACCAACCTCCGGAAGTTCCCATGGCCTAACGAACCTGGGTCGGTAAAATCGTAGGCGCCCGAAAGCGCTACCGCCGCATCGAGCCGATCGTCGCCTTTTGTTCCCGTGGCGGCGAGATAGACGTCGTGCGCACCACCGGCGGAGCCACCGATCGCGCCGACCTTGCCATTTCCTCCCGAATATTTTCTCGCCGCTCGGACCGCCTGCTTCAGATCGTTAGTCTGATCCGGATATCGCCCAGCCGATTTCTGCTCGGGCAACGCATTGCGCGCGGCCGCCAGGCGATAATCGACCAGAAAAGCATTGAAACCGGCGGCGGCCGCATCACGAGCGGTCTGCACCGTCTTCGGACTCGCAGGCGTGGCGACAAACCCGCCGCCATGGATCACCAGGACCGCCGGATGCGGACCCGGTCCCGCGGCAGGAAAGACCTTCCATTTCAAAGGCGTGCCGTCATCGGCCGTGGCGTAAAGCGTGTCTCCATAGAGCTCCTGCCGATGCTGCTGCCCCTGCCGCTGTTGTCGCCCGCGGCGGCCGCGCTGTTGCGTGTCCTGCGCATCTGCGGTGAGAAGCGAAAACAGGATAAGAAAAACAGAAACTGGGATCGATCTTTTCATTATATTGTGCCTTAGACTCGCAAAAACCGACTGGCGCTGAATAGACCCGAACGATTCTTCACTCGTTCGAACCGCGCCGCCAAACGGGAAAGTGGTGCACCGCTCAGGAATCGAACCTGAAACCCAGTGATTAAGAGTCACTTGCTCTGCCAATTGAGCTAGCGGTGCGTGCTACCATTTTCCCAGGTGAATGTTGACCGAACTCGTCCTTTCATTACGCCAAACTGGGCCTCAGATTTGGTAGACAAAATTGCGCTCTGTTAACATTGAACCCCTGAAAGACCGGAAATTACGCATCCGAGTTCGTTGCACAACGCCGAAGTTCTTTCGCCATCTCCGCCCATTGATCAGAGCGATTGGCATATCTGTTTCACAGCCCCGGTTATGAATGGGCTCCGCCGCATCATTTTTCGCAAAGCGCAAAGCAAAAACCAAAGACTCGGTAAAGCTGCGTCGGTGAACGGGGTCCGCCTCAACATTTTGACATTTCGAACGCCGGGTGATGGCGAGGCTGAGCCAATCGAGAACGAGCACCGGCATTAAATATCATCCTTCTGCTGGAGTCGGGCTTCGGCCAGATCGATGTCGCGTTGGATACGCCTAAAGGCCTGCTCGTTGATCGTTTTTTCATTGCGCAGGTTGATGATGGTGTCGCGTTCCGTTTCCAGCGCCTCGCGGGCCAGTTCCTCAAAGTCCGGCGAGTATAAGCGGCGGACGCCTTTTTCGTGCGGCGCTTCACGGTGCAGCTGGCGGATACGATCGAGGTATTCTGAACGAAGGCGTTCAACTGTCTCGGGCCTCGTCCGATCCGACGATCCTATTGCTTCGACACGAGCGAGGGCCGCCTCGTTGGCCCGCAGACGCGCGAGTCTCTCTTCCTTTTCGGTAACGTGATCATCCACAACTCCGAGTTGGCGGATCAAAGGGGACAGAGTGAGACCTTGCAAAACGAGGGTGGCGAAAATGACGCAGAACGTGAGCAGGAGGATGAGGTCGCGTCCGGGAAATAGGTCGCCAGTGGGCAGGAGAAACGGAATCGCCAGGGCGCCGGCAAGCGAATCGGCTCCGCGCATTCCGATCCATGCGATTAGAGCTGTGTGTTGCCACGGAGCGCGGCTCTTGCGGCTGCTGAACAGGCGCGGCAAATAGGTGGACCCGAAGATCCAGACAAAGCGAACCAGCACCATCGCGAGAAAAACGAAGATCGCGATATTCGCGACGCGAAGGGCCGAACCGGGAGCGAGCGCGTGGATGACCTGCGGTAGTTGAAGACCGATGAGCATGAAAAGCACGCCGTTGAGAATGAACGTGACCATTTCCCAGACAGGCAGCGCTTGCAGTCGCATGCGCCCGCTTAAAATTCGCGGTGCTCGCCACCCATAATAAATACCGGCAATAACAACTGCGAGAATCCCGGAGACGTGCAGCTTTTCACCGCTGAAGTAGGCGACGTAGGGCGTAAGGAGGGAGAACATCGTTTGCACAGGCGGATCATCCAACCGCTTTTGCACTTGCGTCGCCAGCCAGCCGACGGCAAGCCCAACGCAGACACCACCGGCGGCCACGAGGAGAAACTGCAAACTCGCATGGCCTAACGAAAAGCTGCCGGTCATAACAGCAGCAACAGCGAAACGAAAAGAGATGAAAGAAGTCGCGTCGTTTACGAGACTTTCTCCCTCGAGGATAACTATGATTTTGCGGGGGACGCGCAGGTTTTTCGTCACGGCAAGCGCTGCGGCTGCATCCGGCGGTGAGATGAGGGCGCCGAAAACAAAACCGACCGCCCAGGGTAACCCGACCAGGTAATGGAAGACGGATGCAGTCGCCGTCATCGTTAGCAAGACCAGAACGATCGCCAACGACAGGATCGGGCGAAGGTTCGCACGGAAATCTCTCCAGGAGGTATAAACCGCTGCCGGATAAAGCAGCGGTGGCAGAAACAGATTAAAAACCAGCTGAGGATCGAGCTGAATGGCAGGAAGGCCCGGGACCAGAGCGAGCATCACACCACCGAGCGTGAGGAGGATCGGATACGGGATCCGGATTTTGCGAGCGACAATCGCAAGCAATGCGACGGCAACAAGACAAATCAGAATGAATTCGGTCTTACCCACCATGGTTTCGAAGGCTCGAAGGCTAAGCTAACCAGGCCCCGATTCCGATATCCTCCCAGCCGAAATTATTGAAGATCTCCGAACCGCTCTCGTGCAAATCGCCGAAATTTCGAACGATCTCAAGAAGTGTAAGCCTATCAGACGTTTTAGCCGGCGATAGCGTTTAATTCCTTAATTGCCTCATCAGGCAATTGAAGGCCAGCGCCAGTAACATTCTCTCTCAGGTGTTCCACTGATGATGTTCCGGGAATGAGCAGAATGTTAGGCGACCGTTGAAGCAGCCACGCCAATGCGACACCCATTGGCTTGGCATTTAAGCGAGTAGCGACGTTCGACAAAGTTTCGGATTGCAGCGGTGTAAAACCACCGAGCGGGAAGAACGGCACGTAACCAATTCCCCGCGCCGAAAGGGAATCGATCACTGCATCATCCCGACGGTTAGCGATGTTGTAGAAGTTTTGAACACACACGACCGGAGCGATCGATTGCGCCTCCGCAATTTGCTCGGCGGTAACATTGCTTACTCCAAGGTGCTTAATCAGACCTTCCTTCTGCAATTCGGCAAGGACACTGAACGGTTCCGCAATCGATCCTGCCTCCGGTTTATCGAATCCCCCGACCCGCAGATTGACCACATCAAGGACATTGAGCCTGAGGTTTGCGAGGTTATCATCGATGGCTTGCCGGAGCTCGTCGGGTGCGAGCGCTCTCGGCCAATTTCCTTCTGCGTCCCGCCGTGCACCGACCTTGGTGACGATCTGTAAGTGTGCCGGATACGGATGCAGTGCTTCTTTGATCAGTTGATTGGTGATATGCGGACCGTAAAAATCGCTGGTATCGATGTGGGTAATTCCGAGGTTAATAACTTCACGTAAAACCGCGATTGCCGCGTTGCGATCCTTTGGTGGTCCGAACACATGCGGGCCAGCAAGCTGCATGGCGCCATAACCCATGCGTGTCACGACCAAGTCATCGGCTAGCTCGAAGGTGCCTCCGGGCAATATGGTAAGCGCCATCGTTATCGAATTACAAATTATGAATCACGAATCAGGAAGAACGAAGACGCCGAAGAGCGAAGATCACTGCCCGCGACTCGCGGGCGGGACGATACCGTTCATCCGGAGATATTCGACCAGCTGACCGTAATGATCGAAGGCGTGAGCGGGGGCGAACGTTGCCAGGAACAGGCGAGTGGTCTGCCTGCCACTGCCCGAGCTAATCGGCTGGACAAGGTTCGACGCGGTTAGAGTTGCTACCGCCTTATGGCCGAACGCGAAGGAATCCTTCAGGTACTTAATAATGTCCGCCTTGGCTGTCATGTTGTCCGGACCTTTGCCGTCGTTAACGGTGTCGGGGACTTTTTCGCCGGTGATCGGCGACCAGATCAAGTAGTTCGAGGCGGCAACATGTTTTAGTTGCTGGCCAAAGGTGCGTACACCTTTGTAGTCGCTGCCAGAAATGTTCAGCTTTTCCGGGGAGAAATCGAACTTGTCCGTCGGCATCGCTTCGGCGGCGTCAACGATTTCCTTCTCTACAAGCGAGATCTCGTGATCGATCGCTGAGGCGATGGTTAGAGGAGCGGAAGGGGTGCTCGATGCTGACGATTGCGGTGCGGCAGAGCTTTTAGCGCTTTGACCGTCGGCGAGGGTTGCGAATAACAGCGGTGTTAGGAGCAGCAGCGTCTTTCGGTATTTCATGGGATGAAAGTAGGAGATTGTTGAGGCGTTGAGAAGTCGAGATGTCTGGGAATCTCAAGAAAATTTCGGAAAATGAAACGCTGAAATTGGAAAGCGGTCAGAGTTAACAATGGAAGCCAGAGGTCGGGTTACTCCCGGCGCTTTGTGTTCTCCGTTCTTGCCAATCCAGATCGAAGAAAAGCGGACGCCAGGCGGCGAAGTCTCATAAGCTTCGTTTCCAAGCCAGCATCATTCCGTCGCGCACGGTCAGGCAGACATTCTCAACGCGCGGGTCGGATTGAACCATCCGGTCGAAGGCCACAAGCGCGTGAGCGTCGGGATCTTGGGGATCAAGCACTTTGCCGCTCCAGAGGGCATTGTCGCCGATGATCAGGCCGCCGGGCTTAAGCAGGGGGAGGGTGGCTTCGTAGTAGTTGGAGTAGTTGGGCTTGTCCGCGTCGATAAAGACGAGATCCAGCGGATCAGATAGCGTTTTGATTGTTTCCAAGGCAGGTCCCATACGGACCGTGATCTTATCTCCGTAAGGGCTCTCGGCGAAGTAACGCCGCGCGATAGCTTCAGCTTTAGGATCGATCTCACAGGTAATAAGCCGGCCGTCTTTCGGCAAGCCCTCGGCCATCATAAGCGAGCTGTAGCCGGTGAACATTCCGAGCTCGAGGATAGTGCGGGCACCGCTGAGGCGGACGAGCATCTTAAGAAAACAGCCTTCGATGGTATCGACCTGCATCTGAGGCGAGTCCATCACTCGATAAGTCTCCTCCCGCAGCCGGCGGTGCAGATCGCTCTCGGGCTCGGTATGATCGCGGGCAAACTGCTCCACCGCAGTATCAATGAATTCATGCATATGTTTTAGTCAGCTAGCCCACGAATCGGTGACGGTATCGATTTTTCAAGCGCCACCCCTTTACGGCGAACGGATAAATTGTGCTAAGATTGATGTGCTGGTTCGTGTAGTTACCTTCGGGTCGAACCGTGGTGTGCCGCTGATCACGCGGAGGACATCACGAGCGGCTTACTATATAGCTTTGGGGGGTAATTCGAAGCACGGCCATGCATGCCTTTACTCGAGAGACACCGTCGTGGCAGCGTCGGGCAAGGCTCACACATCGACCAATGGCCTTCTAGCCGGACGCCACTTGCCGGCATGAAGAAGGAAAGTGGCGACAGCCTCGCCGGTCCCGAACCGAAAAAGAAATATACCGAGATCGGATTTCATTTCACGGACGACAATCCAACAAGGGCAGGAGTTCGAGTCAGCCGCAGTGGCGACTGAAGGCAATCAGCAAGGTGTGTATTATGCCTCGGTGGAATGGGGCTGGTTCAAGTATCCCAGCCAGCAGAATCCTCAATTGATCGAGTTCAAGGCCAAGTCCAAAGACGCACCGAGCGCGGTTTTCCAAAAAGCAGCAGCAGCCTGGAATGCCTCGCTCACGAGCGAGAAGAAAGCGCCGATTCATGTGCCCGGTATGAGTAATGTATCTCACATCTGCCACTGCGAAGTTATTGGATGCCCCAGAGATAGGAAAAGAGATTGGCACCTTGGAGAAGAATGTGCGTGTTGGACTCACAGACGAACGAGAAGGTAAGAATCCGCCGTTTTGGTTGAATGTCGTCGTGGTCAGCGGACGCCTAGCCGGGAAGAGAGGATAGCTGCCGGGAGCGGCGATGAGGTCTGATAGCGACTCGGGTAAACCCGCCAAATGATAAAGTTCCCCCCAATTTTGTTCGAAAGGGGCAAAGGGATGTGGTGCAGACCGCGCTGACCTCCCATCATGATGCTTTCGAGGCTGGGGGTAGCTGGTTCGGCAGTGGGATCGGACTTAATCCGAACGCCAACTGTTAGGGAATCTTGTTATTCGCGCGGAGCTGAACCCAAAAATTCAGCCCGCCGCCCAGGCCGCCTTCATTTGTTGTCCCGTGCGTTTTACCCGAGCGAACCTAACCGGAGAAGAGATAGTGCGGTTTCGCGGTCCGGACGTGGAACCGCTGGACTGCCGAAGAGGCGGGCCTAAAATGGCGCACCTATCATGAATGGTCCTTGCCGCGTTATTGCGGGCCACGTCGTTTCTTTGATGCTTGTTTTGGGCGCATGCTCTGCGCCGAACGGCAGTTCCTTCCGTCCCACATTCATCGCCTACTGGCCGCCCCCCAAGAACGATCAGCGCTTGAGATTGGCGGTCAAAGATAACATCGATGTGAAGGGTGTAGTCACCACTGCTGGTTCCGAATATCTCTCCAAAACCAGTCCGCCAGCGGCGCGCGATGCCGAATGTTTGGACATCGCCCGGCGTCGTAACGTCCAGATCGTGGGGAAAGCAAACCTCAGTGAATTTGCGGTCGCTCCCTCCGGAATTAACGACTATTTCGGCACTCCGAAGAACCCCTATGATGGTTGGCGGAAGTTGATCCCGGGAGGTTCATCGAGTGGTTCAGCGGAAGCCGTGGCCAGCGGTCTGGCAGACGTCGCTTTTGGAACGGATACTGCCGGCTCCGTCCGAGTCCCTGCCGCGTGCAGTGGCATCGTCGGTCTAAAAACGACTTTCGGGCTTGTGTCCCTGAAGGGCGTGTATCCGGTTGAGTCGGAACATCTCGATACCGTGGGTCCGATGGCAAAGGATGTCGCCGGCGTAGTTCGGGGAATGGATCTCTTGCAAAATGGCTTTACCGCACGGTATGAAGCGGCCGTCGCCTCCAAACCTTCGACCACAGTTATCAGGATTGGGCGGCTCAGCTTGAGTGGAACGGACCGTCGGATCGATCAGGCAGTGGATGAAGCGCTAGCCAAGGCACGATTTCAAGTCGTCGCCTTGGATGACACCTTCAAGGCTAAGTGGGAGCAGGCCCAGAAGGATGGGACTACCGTTGCGGCCGCCGGCGCCTGGATTAGTAATCGCCATTACAGCAATAAGCTGGGGGTCAGCGCCCGGACTAAATCGATCCTCCTCGTAGGGGCCATTGCTTACACGACTGCGTATCGGGAAGCTCTTGCGAGAAGGACCAGGTGGCAGGGCACACTCCGCGAGGTCTTCAAGAAGGTGGATTTCATCGCCCTTCCGACCCTTCAGACGTTTCCGCCCAAGATTCCGCCAAGCCTGAAACTGGACCTTTTGAAAGCCCAGGCCGGAGTATCGAATTTGGAAAACACGGTGGCGAGTGTGGCTGAAAATCCTGCGGGAACCATATTGAGCCTTCCAGTCACTGGCCTGCAACTACTCGGAATCGACCTCTTAGAAGCGCAACTGATAAACTTGCAAAATACCGTTGCGGTAAATTTTGCTGGAAATCCTGCGCTCGCGATACCGATTCCCGTGCATCATGGAAGTACTCCCGTCACCAGCATGCAGTTAGTTGGGCGGCCCTTCAGCGAGGCGGAACTTTTGAACGCTGGCCGCCTGATCGAATCCACGCACTGAGAACCTACTCGACCGCACCGGCCACGGGGCTTCTACGCGTGCAGCGAGTGAGAGTATGCTTGCTCTGGTCATTGGAACCGCGACTGGTCGAGGTCTTGCAATGGCCTTAGCAATAATGGGGGATCAGCTCTCCAGCGACCTGGCGTCTAAAGTAAGACCGCACCGGCTCGCCAACGAACAATCTCACCACACCGGGAGCCGATATGAACGGCTTCCGATTTCGAATTGACGTTACGAATTAGGGCAACGAGGTACCCAGGAACGATCTCGTCACACTAGTATGCCGTGATTGATATATCCGTCGCACGTGACGTCGTAGCGGAGTTCGAGTTATCAATCAGCCCCGTCCCACCTACTCGCGCGCTTCAGCTGAATGCTGGTAATATCGACAACGCCGTCGGCATGAAGGTGGCCGGCCAGAACACCAAATGTGAAAGAAGCTGAATCGACTGTTCCCGATTCCGTTCAACAGCCGCGGGCATCGCCGCGGAACGGTTGAGGTAGCCGCCGCTTGGAGTCGAGCGTGCTGGATCGTGGCCCACGCAGAAGGCATCGCGCGAATAAAACGGTAGTGGCACGGTTTTGACATCGTACCACTACCGCGAGAGCGCTACCGAAGCATTCGGCTGACGTTATCTCGGCATTCGCCCCGAACCTTGACCACTATGGCACTACAGTCAGCGTCAAATCGTTGCCGTCGCCGCCTTCGTAGTTGGCTTGGAAGTTGGTTCCGTTCACGGTTAGAATCGCACCGTCGGACAAGTTGTTAAAAGTGCCGTTGATTGGTGTCGCCGACGCATTGCTGATCACGATTAGAACCAGCCCTGGGTGTAGTACGCCCTGGATTGTTCCCTGGGTGACAAAGGTCGCCCCGGCTTTGATCGTTACTCCCATCGCGACTACTTGATCTGCCCGGGTTTTATTGCTCTTGGCCTTGAAGCTATAGTTATAGGTAGCGTTGGCGTTAAAGGTAAGTGCACCTTGGCTTGTAAGCGTGGCTTGCTTCCTGGTTCCTGCCGCCGGAGCGAGGATAGCTCCTGCGCCGCTCCCAGTGCCGATTGTCACTGGGCCGGTGATAACTCCGCTGCCACCTATTGTGCCGGCGTTAACTTTTACAGCGCCAGTGCCGGTTCCAGAACCACTCCTGTTGCTGACTAATAAGGTGCCGGCGCTCACCGTGGTGCCGCCAGTATAGGTATTAGCTCCGCTCAACGTCAGCGTGCCCGTTCCGGTCTTCGTTAGTGACCCGCCTGTGTGGTGACTAATCCCGCCATCCTGGAGCAGGCCGGAAAAGGTCGTGCTAAGGTTATTGGCGCCCACCGCAAGGTTATTCGCTCCGAGAAAGATCAGACCATCTCCTTCGATCGAGCCGGTCGTCAGACCCGAAGCGTTTTGCTGACTTATATCAAGGTTGCCGTTGCCGAAAACCTCCACCCGCGCCGTGCCACCCGTGGAAACGCCGCCAGCGGAAGAAAACACGATCAAGCCGCCACCGCCTCCACCCAGACCTCCGTTGGCGATCAGCGTGGCGTCGCCCGCGTCGCCGGGATTGAATAACGTTTCGCCGGGGATTGCGCCGCCGACCGCACCGCCGTTGTTGATAAAGGTGGCATTGCCAGCGGTACCCGTCATCTCGTTTAGGGAGTTGAATATGATGAATCCGCCACCTTCTCCGCTAACTGCGCCGCCAGTGTTGGTAAAGGTAGCATTGCCAGCAGTGGGTGTGCCGTTGGAGAATATTACGGTGCCGCCCCCAGTGTTAGTGATGGTGCCATTGCCCGCGGTCGAACTGGATTGGAATAGGACCTCGGCGTTGTTGCTTAAGGTAACATCGCCGGCCGTCGAGTTATCGAAGAATTTCACCGCGCCATTGTTGGTGAAAGTAGCGTTGCCTGCGGTCGAGGTATTGAAGAATTGCACATTACCAGCGTTGGTGAAGACGACATCGGAACCGCCCGCCGTCGCGCTGTTCGTGAAGTCGATCTCGCCCGGGCCAGGAGCAAAGTTTTGGTTGACGCCCGAGTTATTCGTAACTCCCGTGCCGCTGATGGTCAAGGTTGTCGTAAGAAGCGCGATCGTGAACTGACTCGCACCCGGGTTGAAGACGATGCTATTAACCTCTGTAGCGCCTTCCGGTGCGACAGATCTCATCCGCGAGGTTGCGAAGGTTGCAATGTCATTCGGACCGTTAGGGGAAGTCGCCGGTGTCCAGTTAGTCGGGGTGCTCCAGTTACCGGTGGCCGGCCGAGCCTCCCAGGTTGCACTTCCGGCAAAGCTGCTGGTTGTTGTGGCAAGAACGAACGCCAGCAGGGCGCTGACTGACTGAAGACGGTTCGCAAAGAGCGATTCCCGTGATAGGAGTGACAGGCTTTTGACTACGAATTTATGCTTGCGTTTGGCTTTCATTTTGGTTTTCTGTGCTGAGTTAAGTCTTTGTTAGTGATGACGCTGCCGAGGCACAGCGACCGAGCGGAATCCACTCTGCTTATGCTTGTTACCCCGGCAGCTCATCTTATCCTCGTTAGGTATTATTGAAGGGGCTGTGGCTCGCCGTAGATGAAATCATCCATCATCACGATGTCATGGCGCTCGTCGTCGTTCGGGCCCGGGGCGACGCTGCCAGCCTTAATGTGGACCGACGCGATGCGTGCGTCGTCGAACACGATGCCAAAGAAGGACAGGTTGCCATCCCCCGCTGAGGCCGGAACGAAACTGCGGAAGAGCTGCTTGCCGTCCTGGTCGAAGTACTCAATGAGCGTGCTCGCCTTGTTTCCCCGCTTGCCAGATATGCCGCCATCTGGCTGATCAACGTCTGTGAAGACCGCGCCAAACCCTCTAACTGTTGCCTGGACGGCCCCATTGCCACCCGGAATGAAGAACACAGCGTCGGTAATGTTGCTTCCGACCGGAGTGAACAACCGCGATGGGCTGAAGGTTTTGAAGATCGTGCCGTAGGTATCGTTATTGAAGAGCACAGCCAGGCCGCCCTCGGGTCCACCTGAGGGCGGAGCCTGCGAGAGGCCGGCGCCGGGTGTGGTGAACTGGCTACCGCGGGTGTTCAAAAACACGTTGAACGGCGTGACCGGGGCTGTCGTATCGAGGATGGCGGGATCGCCGCCGTCCCAGTTGATCTCGCGGCGTCCGGTTGGGAGCGGGCCTGGATTATTGGCGTTGTTGGGATCGCCCAAAGCGGTACGGAAAGCATCGACCGAGCTTTGAATCGAGGCGGCGGTTGGTCCGGCCGCTTGAAACACGGCCGGCACGGAGGCGTCCTGCGCCTGCGCAGTTGGGCTAACTGCGACGAGCGTCGACAGCAGGCCCAAAGCGACCATGATTGAGTTGGTTACTGATTGTGTAGTTTTCATTGGTTTAGTTCCTTCTAAGTTTTGATTTTCTTTTTGGTTTACCCGGCACGTTGATTTCGTGGCGGTTGTATGTGGGAAAGCGGAAAGCCGATCTGGAACCCGCCACGACTGCGCGTCTTTTTTTCTAACCGCCTCGGGCTGTGCTGTATTAATCGCCCGCTCGTGTTAGGGTTTCCGGCGTCGAGTAGCCTTTATGACGATGCCCTCATCCACGCGACAAGAGGTCACCCAATTGCTCGGTGACTGGAGCGGAGGAGATGAGGGAGCGCTGGAGAAGTTGTTTGCATTGGTGCAACCCGAATTGCACCGGCTGGCGCACCATTACATGAGCCGGGAGCGCGCCGGTCATACACTGCAAACCACCGCGATCCTTAACGAAGCCTACCTAAGACTGGTCGATAGCACCAAGCCGCTCTGGCAGAACCGGAACCACTTTGTCGCGGCCGCGGCGCAGTTAATGCGGCGGATCATGGTTGACCACGCGCGCGCACACCATTCGCTCAAGCGCGGAGGTGGCGCGCTGAAAATAACTCTCGATGAAGCTGCGCTCGTGACCGCAGCGCGGTCGGAGGAATTGTTAGCCCTCGATGAAGCATTGGAAGGACTGGCTGCACAGGACCTGCGCAAGAGTCAGATTGTTGAGTTGCGCTATTTCGGGGGTTTGACGGTCGAGGAGACTGCTGAATTTCTTAAACTCTCTCCGCGAACTGTGGAGCGTGAATGGACCATGGCAAAGGCCTGGCTTTACCGTGCGCTGAGTGAGGAAGAAAGCGGATGAACGCGGAGCGTTGGCAGCGGGTCAACGATCTCTTTCACTCTGCCATCGAACGTGCGCCCGAGGAGTGGACGGCATTTCTCGATGAGGCCTGCGACGGCGACGACGGCTTGTGCCGCGAAGTGAAGTCTCTGCTCAACTCACACGAGCGGACGCAGACATTCATTGAGTTGCCAGCCTTTGAGGTCGCTCCCGAGCTTCTGGTTAGCGATAGGACTGACGCGTTGATTGGAGAACTGATCGGTCATTACCGCATCGACTCACTCATCGGTCTCGGTGGAATGGGTGAGGTTTATCTTGCGCACGACGAGCAGCTCGGCCGCAAAGCCGCGCTCAAGCTTCTCCCGCAGCATTTGACGGCAGACGAGACGCAGTTGAGCCGGTTCAAGAATGAAGCGCGCAGCGCCTCGGCCTTAAATCATCCCAACATCCTCACCGTTTACGAAATCGGGGTGGAGGCAGGCCGGCACTTCATTGCGACGGAGTTCATCGAAGGTATGACTCTGCGCGCAGCCCTTGCTAGCGGAAGGATGAATCTGCACGCAGCGATTGAAATCGCCGTGCAAGTGGCCTCAGCCCTGGCGGCGGCCCACGAAGCCGGGGTTGTGCACCGCGACATCAAACCGGAGAACATTATGCTGCGACCGGATGGATATGTGAAGGTGCTCGACTTCGGGATTGCCAAACTTATTGAACAAAGTCCGGCATTGGACGGTGAAGAGTTCGAGCCAACGACGGCGCTGCAAACGCGGCCGGGGTTGGTACTAGGGACGGGACGTTATATGTCTCCGGAACAGGCCCGCGGGCAAAAGGCGGATGCGCGCTCGGACATTTGGAGCATGGGTGTCGTGCTTTACGAAATGGTGGCGGGAATTCCTCCGTTCCTGGGCCAGACGCCGGGCGATTGCATTGCCGCTATCCTAACGACGGAGCCGCCGCCTTTATCCGGCGTGGTATCGGATGTTCCACTCGCCCTCGAATCCATCCTTGAAACGGCTTTACGCAAGAACAGCGATAAACGTTACCAAACGAGCAAGGAGATGCTTAGCGAGCTCCGTAAACTCAAAGGCGACCTGGAAACCAAAACCTCGCTCCGTCCCAGACTTATCATAAGCCAAATCAAGCGTCATAAGCCGCTCGCGCTAGTGAGTCTGTCGGTAGCGATGCTGGTCATCGCGGCTTTTGCTTATTTGTTGTTCCGCGTCACCCCCACGCCATCACCCAAGGAAAAATCGATTGCCGTCCTACCCTTTGAAAATCTAAGCGAAGAAAAATCCAATGCCTACTTTGCCGATGGGATTCAGGATGAAATTCTTACCCGGCTTTCAAAGATCGCGGATCTCAAAGTGATCTCGCGCACATCGACCGAGCGTTATAAGAACACGTCCCAGAATTTATCCGAGATTGCGAGGCAACTCGGTGTCGCGAATCTCCTGGAAGGCAGTGTCCAGAAAACAAGCGATCAGGTGCGCGTGAATGTGCAACTGATCAGGGCCGCGAATGATTCCCACCTTTGGGCAGAAACCTTTGATCGCAAACTGACCGATATCTTTTTTGTCGAAAGTGAAGTGGCCAAAGCTATCGCTGACCAGTTACGGGCGAAACTTACCGGGCAGGAGGAACAGGTCATCGCCGCGAGGCCAACAGACAATCCCGAAGCCTACGATGCCTACCTGCGTGGTTTGGCTTACACATTGAAAACGGGAAACTCGCCCGCTAACACTCTTAGTGCGCAAAAGTATCTTCGAGAAGCGGTTCGATTGGACCCAAAGTTTGCTCTTAGTTGGGCATTGCTTTCATACGTCGATGCGCTGGGTTACCTTACCCTCTCTCTGCAACCGACGGTGGCCCTTCGCGAGGAGACCGGGCAGGCGGCTCAAGCTGCGCTAGCACTGCAGCCCAACCTCGGCGAAGCCATCGTGGCCAAGGGATATTACTACTACGCCTGTCTCAAGGACTATGATTCCGCCGTGCGTTACTTTGAGCAGGCACGTCAGTTCCTGCCGAATAGCAGTCTGATACCTGAATCTCTAGCTTATGTGACGCGTCGGCGAGGCCAGTGGGACCGGAGCGAGTCCTACTTCAACGAAGCTGAGCGACTCGATCCACGCAACGCTTCCCTTCTCACCCAACACGCCCAATCCTACATGATAGTTCGCCGTTTCCCCGACGCGGTGCGAAAGTTCGATCAGGTACTTGATATCACGCCGGACGACTTGGATACCCTTGCGGAAGAGGCGGCTATCGCACAGGCGGAAGGCGACCTGCCGAGAGCGGCTGCCCTTCTCGCTCCATTGCGCCCTCCTGCCGACGACACCGGAGCCTTGGAAATACAGGTTTACCAGGCGATCCTGGAGCGCCACCCTGACCAAATGATTCCCCGGCTAAAGGAGATGCTTTCCCAGCCTGATCCCACCCTGGGTTATAACATTGGCGAGCTGCGCTTTTGGTTAGGCTGGGCCCAGGAAGTCGCTGGCGACCACGTAGCCGCCCATGAGAGTTGGCGAGAGGCGCGGGACGAGCTGGAGCCGTTCCTCAAGGAACAGCCAGATAACTATATTCTCCTGGGAGATCTCGCACTGACTAACGCGGGCCTCGGCGACAAAGCCGCCGCGCTCGCTCTTTCGGAGCAGGCGATGACCGTCGTTCCGCTCGAGCAGGATGTGGTGGATGGCCCCGCTCCGATCGAAATCCTGGCTCGCGTGACCGCGCAAATGGATGAGCCAGACCGCGCAGTCGCCGCCTTGCAGAAACTACTCTCGATACCGTCCGAGGGCGCACTCGCAGCACGCTTACCGCTCACACCTGCACTCCTCAGACTCGATCCGATGTTCGATCCGCTCAGGAACGACCCACGTTTCCAAAAACTCGCGGCTACCTTCGTGTCGGATGGCACAAACCAGTGAGATTGCTTCAAGTCACGTCCGACTGAGGCAAGTCATATCGCTCCTTTGTCGCGGATTCGCGCCGATATTCAACGCAATGGGGGGCGCCATCCGAAGCGGCCGAACCAGCATCGTTAGGCTCGTGAACTTTGTTGATCGCTCCTTTACCCAGAAGGCGCCGTGGCGGCATCGTCCCTGTTTGCATTCGATGTTTTCCAGGTTCTTTTTCGCCAGTTGATCGCGCAATACTCCCGCCTCTTTCGCTGGCACGTACTTCGCTACCTGGCGCGACATCCCCTGCTTGCGGCGCTTAATGTGCTCACCGTCGCGCTCGGGGTTGCGCTTTATCTGGCGATTCAAATCGCAAACCACAGCGCCAACCGCGCCTTTGCCGCAAGTGTGGATGTCGTCGCCGGCCGCGCCGAGCTTGAAGTGAATGCGCCTAACGAAGACCTGCCCGATAACCTTTTCCCGAAAATCGCTCACCAGGCCGGTATCAGTGCTGCGACGCCGGTCGTTCGCGGAATTGTCGGTCTGCCCCGTTATCCCGGTGAATATCTCGATCTGCTGGGAATCGATATCCTGACTAACGAGCCGTTCCGCACTTTCGCCCTGACCGATTTTGAGGCTGAAGGGCGCTTCGATCTCCAGCAATGGCTGCGCGGGCCGCGCACGATCGCCGTCAGCGAAACATTCGCGCGAGAGCATCATCTGCACGCCGGCGATCAGATCGAGGTGCAGGTTAACGGCAGAGGCAGACAGCTGACGATTGGCTTTTTGCTTCGAGATAGTATCGCGGCGGATCCGCATCTTGCAGCCATGGATATCGGCTGGGCGCAGGAGCTTTTTGGCCGCGCCGAGACTCTCGATTCGATTTCCCTTCGCCTAACGAAAAAAGCGGACCCGCAAAAAGTAGCGAACAATTTGCAGCGCGAACTGCCGCCTGATGTGACCGTTGCCCCGCCAACGCAACGGAGTGAGGAAGTGGCGAGAATGCTCTCGGGGTTCCAACTCAATCTCGCAGCAATGAGCCTCGTTTCTCTCCTTGTCGGAATGTTTCTGATTTACAACACGGTCGAGGCCTCGGTGGTGCGGCGGCGGCCTGAAATTGGAATCCTGCGTTCGTTAGGCGTGCGCCGCGGAGAAATCCGCGCTCTCTTTCTGGGCGAAGCGCTGGTGCTCGGCGCGCTGGGTGTCGCACTCGGTCTTGTCGGAGGATACTGGCTCGCGCGGTTCCTCGTCGGTAGAGTGACCGACACGATTTCGACCCTTTACGTCCTGGTGAATGTTCGGCAGCTGGTGATCGCGCCCTGGATTTGGTCGAGCGCATTGCTGCTCGGAATGACCTCAATCATCGCTGCGGCCTGGTTGCCGGCACGCAGCGCCGCGGCCTTGAATCCGGTTGAAGTTTTGCATCATGGCACGCGCCTTGAAAAATCAGTTCGCCTCTCGCACGGGTGGATCGTTGCAGGCATCGCGTTGCTGATCTTCGCGGGCGTTCTCTCATTTTTTGCCTTGCGAACAGGGCCGGCCTGGCTCGGTTTCGGCGCGGCATTTTTTGTCCTTGCCGGATTCTCGACTCTCGCGCCCGCCGCAACGAGAAGCTGCAGCCGATTTCTTGGAGCGTTCATCAGGCAAAGGATCGAGCTGCGGCTCGCCGCACAGAATCTCGGTCGAACCTTGTTGCGCAACTCGATTACGATTGCGTCTCTCGCCGCCGCCGTCGCGATGACAGTCGGAGTTGCAGTAATGGTTTTTTCCTTTCGCCAAACGGTCGGCGATTGGATCGGACAAACGCTGGTCGCCGATCTGTTCATTGCACCGGCGGCAAATGAAATTGCGGGACCCAGTTCCTTCGTTCCAAGGGAAGCGATCGAGTACCTGAAATCGCGACCCGAAGTGGAAGAACTCGACACTTATCGCGGAGTCGAGCTGCCATTTCGTGATCACACGATCGATGTCGCCGTTATCAGCGGCCGAAACCGTCGCAATCTTCGGCTGCGCAAAGGGCGTAATGAAGAAATCATCCCGCGCTTTTATCGCGAACAATGTGTTCTGATTTCGGAAAGTTTTGCGCGGCGCTATCATCTCGCGGAAGGCGACGTGATCGAATTGCCAACCCCCGAACACTGGCAACGCTTTCCGATTCTCGGCGTTTTTTATGATTACACGCGAGATCAGGGAACAGTCTTCCTGAGCGCGAAAAACTACGTCAGGTTTTGGCACGACGACCGGGTGCACAGCGTGGCGCTTTTTCTTAAATCCAACGCGGATCCAGAGCGAATTGCGCTCGACTTTTTACGGAAGTTCAGCCGCTCGGGCGAGTTCGTTAGCTACTCCAATCGCATTCTGCGCACGCGCATCTTCCAGATCTTCGACCAGACATTTGCCGTCACCTACGTGCTACGCACTATCGCGGTGGTGGTCGCAGTCATTGGAATTTTTCTCGGCCTAACGACACTGGTGACGGAGCGTTCCCGCGAACTTGGCGTAATGCGCGCGATCGGTGCATCATCGTGGCAAATTCGGCGGTTGCTGCTTTGGGAAGGTGGAATGATCGGTCTGCTCGCGAGCGCACTGGGGTTGGCGTCGGGGATTTGCCTTTCGCTTGTTCTTACGGGTGTGATCAACCGCGCCTTCTTTGGCTGGACGATCCGGCTGGCTTTTCCCTGGTGGTCACTGGCAGTGACCCCGCTGTGGATCATCGCGGCCGCACTCCTCGCCGCGTGGGGGCCAGCCTGGCGAGCCAGCAGGCTCGATTTGGCGGAGGCCGTGCGGAGCGAATGAGGATCGCTAATTGGTGGATGCTCGCGCTGGCCGTTTGTTGTCTGGGGGCGGATTGGAAAACGGCGGAGCCGGGGTGGATTTATCAGTTTCCGCGCGATCATCATGTCCATCCCGACTTCAAAACGGAGTGGTGGTATTTCACGGGTAACCTAACGAATCAAAGCGGCCGGCGGTTTGGTTACGAGCTGACCTTCTTTCGCCAGGGAATTCGACCGCCTGACGAACGCGGAGGGACGACTTCGCGATTCGTGGTCGATGACTTGAAGTTTGCCCACTTCACGGTCACCGACGCGGCTGAAAAACAGTTCCGCTTCTACGACAAGGTGAGTCGGGGGAGCTTCGGCGAGGCTGGCTTCGGCAACGAGCAGCGTCTCGCGTGGATTCAAAATTGGACTATTCAGATGGCGTCAGACGGTGCCTTCGATCTGGTTGCCAACGCGGCCGACGCAGCCGTCAAACTTCATCTCGTACCGCAAAAGAAACCGATCATTCACGGGTCAAACGGAATTAGCCGCAAGGCGAAGGCTGCGGGTCATGCGTCCCATTACTATTCGATCACGCGCCTAACGACGAACGGCACATTGCGGACCGGGCGAGAGAATTCTAAAATCGAAGGCGAGAGCTGGTTCGATCACGAATGGGCAACCAATCAACTCGCTTCAAACCAGGTGGGGTGGAACTGGGTCTCGGCGCAGTTCGATGACGGCAGCGAGCTGATGCTTTACGAAATGCGCCTAACGAACGGCTCAATCGATCCTGTTTCCAACGGCACGATCGTGCAGGCGGACGGGAGCTACTCCAGTTTGACGAGCGCGGAATTTCAAATGAAGCCCCTCTCGTTTTGGCTCAGCCCAACCACGAAGGCGAAATATCCAATTGCCTGGCATGTGAAGGTGCCGCGGATGGCGTTGGAATTCGAAATTCGCCCTGTGCTCGAGAATCAGGAACTAGTCTTCACGCCGCTGACTTATTGGGAAGGTGCTTTCGATATCGTGGGGACACGAAACGGAAAACCGCTGGGCGGCCATGGCTATCTCGAATTGACCGGTTTTGCTTCGCCGCTGGAGGAGTTGAACCGGTGATCGCCGGCAACCGCCTTAGGCTTTGGTATGCCGCGCGAAATGCACCTCAACGCCCTTGGGCAACAAACGCTTGCGACCACGCTGACGGCGTCGCGCAAGGGTGGCGCGTCCGCCTTTCGTGCTCATGCGGGCGCGAAAACCATGCTGCTGTTTCCGGGTCCGTTTCGATCGCTGCAAGGTGCGTTTCATAAGGATGTACCCGCGGCCGGCGCGGAAGGAGTGCCTATTCTAGGGGCGAGGGCGGCTTTGTCAACGCAGCCATAACTGCATTGTCATTGGCGAACGAATATGGAATAACCATCTCCGATGAGCGACGTGTCCATTTCACCGGCGATCGCAGAAGACCTGGACGAGCTTTCCAGTTTGCTCGGCGAGCTTTTCAGCGAAGAGAGCGATTTTCGACCGGACAAAGAAAAGCAATTGCGCGGTCTGCGCCTCATCTTTGAGCAACCCAATCGCGGACGTGTCTTTGTGCTGCGACGCGATCACTCGATCGTGGGCATGATGAATTTGCTCTTCACCATCAGCACGGCGGAAGGCGGATTCGTTCTTCTGTTGGAGGACTTGGTGGTCCATCGGGAATATCGTGGACACGGTTACGGTTCGATGTTGCTCGACTACGCAATCGAATTTGCGAAGCAGAAAAATTTTCGGCGCATCACCCTCTTAACCGATCGGCCTGAGCTGCGCTCGCAAAATTTCTTTCGCAAACACGGCTTCTACGAATCGCCCATGCTGCCAATGCGCTTATTGCTGCCGACGCAAGCTGGGCAGGAGGCGGTTTAAGAGGACCACGAAAACGATGAGGAGCAAATCTCCTCCATACGCGCCCTTGCGTTCTCGGCGACACCGTTCGTAAAATCCCGAGCAATCGCGCTCGCTGATGCAACCCGCACACAAGCGCGCTATTCTTTCGCATGCCGACACAAGCAGGCTCCTTCCGACTCTTCCGCGTCGCGGGAATCGATGTCTTTATTCATTGGTCCTGGTTCCTGCTCGCCATTTATGAAGTGCAGGTCTGGCGGACGGTTTTTTCTTCGCCGCTCTGGGCGGTAATTCTCTTTCTTGGACTCTTCACCTTGGTGACGATGCATGAGTTTGGTCACGCTCTCGCCTGCCGTCAGGTTGGCGGCCGGGCTGATCGCATTGTCCTGTGGCCGTTGGGCGGCATTGCTTTTGTTAATCCGCCGCCGCGCGCTGGCGCCATGCTCTGGAGCATCGCGGCCGGGCCGCTCATCAACCTGCTTCTCCTTCCGATTCTCACCTTTGTCCTGCACATCGCGGCAAGCGGGAGCTTGATCCAATCGAATCCAAATGCGTATCTCGTTTTGCTGTGGCTTTGGCGGATTAATCTGGCACTCCTCGTCTTCAACCTGCTCCCAATTTATCCGCTCGATGGCGGTCAAATCCTGCGCTCGATCCTTTGGTTTCCGTTAGGCCAAATTCGGAGTCTTTTCATCGCTGCGGGAACTGGCTTAATCGGCGGGGGCCTGCTGGGACTGTGGGGTCTCCTGCAAGGCTCGTGGTGGATCGCGATCATGGCCTTCTTCCTCATCAGCCAGGCGATGGTCGGATGGCGGTATGCGCAACATATGAGGATGGAGGAGGACGAATTGGAAGCGCGTCGCGCGTCGACCGAGCCACCGCCTCTACCGGAGAAGAAAGTTGTCCTGTAAAGCGGCTTTTCTCGCTGCCTAACGATTGTCGTTTTCGATCCAGTTCGTGAGTTGCGGCGCGAGGCGGTGCTTGAACTCGGCCCGGAAATGAATCTCGTCGACCGCCTTGGCGACGGCTTTGGCCGCGGAAGAGGGCAGGCTGCCTTTGGCATACGCCTGCAAGGCTTCGGAGTCTTTGGGCTCGGAGAAATAAATGAATAATCCTGGCGCAAAGCCGGTAATGCCGAGAGCATCCTGTTTTGCGAGCAGCTCTTTCATGTGCGCTCGAGCGAATTCCCACACCAGCTCCGGATGCTCGCCGTGGCGTGCGATGAATGGCAGCAGGAAGGCCGCGCGGCTGGTTGTCATTTCGTCGCTCAGCGCGATCGGCATCGTGCGGCGGACCAGTCGTGGATCAATCGCATTGGCCAGTGCGTCATAAAGATATTGTTTCTCCTCCGCGCTGCCGGTTTTCAAAGCCAGCCGATGCAGCGTCTCCCAGGTCTGCGAATCAGCATAACGACCAACGGCCGAGAAAATCGCCGGGCGCAGATCGGGCGCAATTGCCGAAGGGTCGGAGAGATATCGATCGAAGCGCGACCGACACCCTGCCACGATATCGGAGTCATTGAGCACGCCAAGGCCGCGGATGAGCGACGCACGCAGGAAACCGCGCTGGAAGGGTTCGTTAGGCTTTGGATCCCAGCCAACGCGATCGAAGGCCGGACGCAGAAGCCCGCGCGCATATTGCTGAAATTGCGGCCGCAACGGGTTGCCAGAGAGAAGGCGATTGATGTAGGTGAAGGTGTCGATCACCTGGTCGTAAACCCCGAGCTGATCTTCATCCAGCAGTTGATTGACGAGATCGAGGTAATGAGAAAGCGGTTTGTGGTCCGCCTCGACCAGTGCCCAGGCATCGATGAGCAGATTCACCCGATCGGCTTCCGACAACCGGCCAAGTTGCGCGACCAGGAGTTTCCACGAAGCGTCGTCGTATTCCACCCGATAATAGCCTGAATCTTCAACGTTTAACTTGATCGCATGATCGACCGGCAATTCGTTAGGCAAGCTTGCCCTTTCATCGCGGAGAAGAAAGCCGTTCGTCGCCGGCTGATCCTGCGTTACGTAGGTGAGAGGAATTTGCCACTGCAGCGCGGGCGGGTTCGGGAAGTTCACCGTAAAACGTTCCTGCGCGAGTTTGACCGTCGCCGCCTCGCGCGAGACTTTCACCAGCGGAAAACCAGGCTGCTCGGTCCAGCCAGGTGCGATTTCGCCTACCGGTTTGCCCGAAGCTTCGGTCAAAGCCTGCCAGAGATCGGCCGTGGTGCTGTTCGAATACTTGTGGGTCGCAATGTATTTGCGGATGCCATCGCGAAAGACGTTCTCGCCTAAAAAACTCTCCAGCATGCGCAGGATCGACATGCCTTTTCGATAGGTGATTTCGTCGAAGGCACTCCCGGCTTGTGCCTCAGTCGTGATCGGCTGTTGCACGGGATGTGTCGTCGAGCGTGCGTCGCTTTGCATCGCGGTATCTTTCGGGAAACCGACGGGCCGTGTTGGATCGCGCGGCACACTTCGCCGCAGCCATTCGTGCCATGCGGGATTGAAATGATCGGTGCACTTCGATCCCATCCAGGAGGCGAAACCTTCATTCAGCCAAAGATTGTCCCACCACGCCATCGTGACGAGATCGCCGAACCACTGATGCGCCATCTCGTGCGCCACGACCGCGAAAATGGTCTGTTTGGTTTCGGCGGAAGAATTCTTAGGGTCAAAGAGCAGGGCGGACTCGTAGAAGGTGATACCGCCCCAATTTTCCATCGCGCCGCCGAAACCGCCAGGCACGGCGATGAGGTCAAGCTTCGGCAATGGATAAGAAATGCCGAAGTAGTTGTTGTAGAAGTGAAGAATTTTCGCCTCACTCTCCAAAGCGTAGCGGCCCATCTCGGCTTTGCCCTTTGTCGCAACAACGCGCAGCTTGATCCCGTCCTGTTCGCTCTCAATGGTGTCTAGTTCACCCGCGCAAAGTACTACGAGATAACTCGCCATCGACGGCGTGGTGGCGAAGCGCACTTCCTTGCTTTCACCGTTTTTCGTCTCCTCCTCGACCGGCATGTTCGAGACCGCCATGAAGTTGTCCGGTACAACGGTGGTCAGTTGAAAACGGGCGCGAAAACTAGGCTCGTCCCAGCACGGGAACATTCGCCGCGCATCAGTCGCTTCGAATTGCGTGCCCAGCATGATTTTCTTTTCGTTAGTCCGCTCCTCCTGGTAACGGGCATAAAAAAGGCCCTGACCCTGCGGGTTGATTTTGCCGCGAAATTGCAGGGCAAGCTGATGTTGACCTGCGGGAAGTTCGTTAGGCAAGACAAGTGTCAGGGTTTGCTCCCCGGCATTGAGCACGATCGCTTTTTTCGGCAGCGGTTTGTCGTCGAGCGACGCGGAATTGATTTCGAGGTCGAGCGCGTTAAGCACCAGTTTTATCACCGGCTTTTGCACATCGAGCTTGATCGTTTCCGCGCCGGTGAAGGTCAGCCTCTCGAGATCAGGCTGAATGCGGATGACATATTCGTTAGGCCGAACGTCCTTTGGAAGCTTTCCGGGTGTGGAAGCAAAGTTGAACTTACTTTCAGCCCTCACTCCCGAGGAAAAAATAAGAAGAGAAAAAAACGCCAGAGGAAGAAATCGCATAGGCCATTAAACGCCGCGCATATCGCTGCGCAATCGTGCGGCGACGGGGGCGGCGCTTCCAAGTCACGCGGACATAGCTATTGCACGACGAGGAGAAGTAGTAATTGCCCCGCACCAATTTGTGGACCTTTCACGACAAGTGGGCTGCTCTTGCTCAGGGTTGCGTCTGTTTCCAGCAAGACTTGATGGTCCTGATAAAGATCCAGTTTCAATCGATATCCGTCGCGGGTCGCGCCGCGCGAATCGACGTGCAGCGAAAAATGTTTACTCGAGGCGAGCCAGTTTTCTTCACCGCTCCGCAGCGTTTTGCGCGCCTGGCCGATTAACTCGAATTGATTATACCCAAAAGTGCGCTCCAAAGTGCCTTTCATCCGATGCATTTCCGCCGGAAGCGGCGTCGGATTTGTCACGTTCGTGGCGACCACTAATCCGCTCCAGACGTTCTCGCTCGCCCGGACGGCAGAACTCAGAAGGCTCGTGAGCGTCAGGAGCAGAACGAGAAATCGCGCGCGCATTCGTTACTTCGCAGCGTATTCAGACGGCAGGGACTTCAGGCCATCGACCCACAGGACCGTGACCCGATCTTGTTTCGTCTGGAAAATCGAAACCGTTGCATTCGGACTTACGTTTGGATCCACGCGGGCGTTGAGGATCTGGGTCAGGTATTGCGACTGGTCCTGCGCCGGCTTTTCCCGCATAAGGAAAAAGGCACAGACGACAAAAACCGCGAGCGAAGTTGCGCCAGTCCAGAGCAGACGACGAATCGTCCACCAACCTTCGTGTGTTGGTTGTGAGGCACGCCCGCTTTCTGCGACGATGCGCTCGCGCAGTTGGTAATTGAAAAACTCTTCGTTTCTCATCGCCCGCGGTTGGAGCTGTTCCTTGAGGATCGCGCCAAGCCTTAGCGCCTGCTGCTTTTCCACTTCGGCGGCAGCGCGGTCGTCGAGTGAAGCCTCAAACTCAGCCCGTTCGGCTTCGTCCAGCTTGCCATCGACCCATGCAGTCCATTTCTCCTCAAACTTTTTCATAAACGTCTCGCAACAGATTCTGCAGTTTTTTGCGGGCGTAGAACAAGCGCGACATGACGGTGCCGATGGAACAGCCTAACGATTCCGCTATTTCGTGATACTGCATGTTTTCGATTTCCTTCATCAGGATGACGGCCCGATGTTCAGGTGAAAGTTGGGCGATGGCAGCTTCGATTCGTGTGCGGATTTCCTGATGCTCCATGTGCTCGTGCGGCTGGACGCCTGCCTGCGGCACCGTCCGGGAAGCGGGATCGATCTCTTTTAGCTGGATGGTATCGTCGAACTCGGCGCCACTGCCTTTCACCTGTTTTTTGCGCAGCCAATCGATCGTCACGTTCATGACGATGCGATAAATCCAGGTGTAAAACGAGGATTGTCCGCGAAAACGCCCAATCGACTTCCAAGCTTTGAGGAAGCTGTCCTGGGCAAGATCCCAGGCGTCCTGCTCGTTATGCACCATGTTGTAGATCATGCCGAAAATCCGTGCACGAAAACGACTCACAAGCTCATCGAATGCTTCCGTGTTGCCCATTTGGGCTTGCCGCACCAGTTCGAGCTCCGGGGCATCCGCCTGAGCCGCGGTCGCTTCCGTGTTCATGTTGGACGGACGGGAGGTCGATTCATTCAACCCCGAAGGCCTTCGGAGCCAAAACGACGACGCCATTCGCCGCGGAATTCGCCCATGAGCGAGATGATGCCGTCGCGCACCTGGAAGAGCCGCTGTTGAAGGGTGGCATACTGCGAAGGATCGATGGTCGTTTCCGCAACGAGCTGGGCCGCGCCATCCATCGCCACAGTGATAGCTTTAAGGGCACGCTTTAGGTAGGCGATGGTCATGCCAAGTTCCTCGGCATCTTCGTCGCTTAAGGCGGCCGCCAGTTTGGCCGCCGCGAGCGCCGTGTTGGTAGCGAGCTTGACGGCCGCGGGATCGCTTTGCATCAAAGGTGAACCGTCGAAGAGCTGGTCAATCCAGATTGTTAGATTGAAAGCCGCGCGATAGAGCGAATGCTGTTCGAAGCTTTCAAAAGGGGAGTCGCTTTCCTCCGCGACCGAACGTTCCGCGTCTCCGCCCTCGGTCATCGTATCAAATTCATCCGTCCAGTCTTCGCTAGTCTTTTCCGTCAGATAAGACCAGCCCATCTCTCGCGCCACAATCTCGTCGCGTTGCGGATCATCCATGTAGCGCTCGAGCAGCTCCATGTATCTCTCCGTCTTGCGATCCTGCTGCTGGAGAAAGCGCTCCCAATCGTATTCATCCCAAGCGCGGTTAGAGTCGTGCTCGGCCATCCGACTATCTAGGCCAGAGTAAGAAACGGCGCAAAAAAGTTTTGCTGCGCGGGAGGATTGTCTGGCGACACGTTAGACCACTTTGACCTTCGTCGTTAGCCGCCGCTAAACTTCGGCTATGCGCACGAGCGAAGAGGAAGACGAACAGTTTTATCGCGACACCGAAACAATCGCATTTCCGAAGATCGACGACCGCCAGCTTGCGCAACTCGAACCGTTAGGCCAACGGCGCACGCTGCGGCGCGGCGAAATGATCTTCAAAGCCGGCCAGCGCGATCTCCCGCTGACCGTTATCCTGCGCGGAGAGATGGAGGTTTTCGAGAAACGCGAGGAGACCGAGCAAATTCTGGGCACGCTGGGCGAACGTGATTTCATCGGCGACGTCGCCATGCTGCAAGGCACTTCGGCCTTGGCCAACGCACGCGTCAAATCAGAGGAAGCCGAGATCCTGCAGATTCCGGCAAACGAATTGCGCCGCGCGCTGGCGGAGCTGCCCGGCGTAGCGGAGCCGATCGTAAACGCCTTCATCATGCGGCGGCGACGACTCATGCGCGACCGTGAGTTTGCCGGTCTGCGTGTGATCGCGGCGCGGGATTCGCGCGACGGCCGCCAGTTACACGATTTCCTGACCAAGAATCATGTCCCGCATCGCCTCATCGTCTTCGAAGACGAAACTGGACAGGTCATCGCGCAACGTCACCATCTTACGACGCGCGATTTACCCGCGCTCATCACGCCCACCGGAGCGCCTCTGCGCAAACCTTCTTTGCGCGAAGTGGCGCAAACCGCCGGGCTCCTTCGCCCCCTCGCAAGCGAAGGCGAGGAAGAAATCCATACTGACCTCACGATTGTGGGCGCCGGTCCGGCAGGTCTCGCCGCTGCGGTCTATGCCTGTTCGGAAGGACTCAAGACGGTCGTTCTCGAAAGCTATGCGCCCGGCGGACAAGCGGGTTCTTCTTCTCTGATCGAAAACTTTTTCGGTTTCCCGACAGGGATCAACGGCGGCGACTTGACCTACCTCGCACAACTTCAGGCCTACCGTTTCGGCGCGAAGTTTTCTACTCCGGCGCAGGCGCTTTCGATTACTCTGCACCCCGGTGAGGAATATCGTGCTTGCCTGCAAATCGAGGGGTGTAACGCGAGCCTGCATACCAAATGCCTCATCATTGCGACCGGTGCCGATTATCGCCGGCTTGAAGCCGAAGGCAGGGAAGAGTTTGAAGGCTCCGGCGTTTACTACGCCGCGACCGCGTTTGAAGGTCAGCTTTGCCGCGGCGCAACCGTCATTGTGGCTGGCGCGGGCAACTCCGCCGGGCAAGCCGCGATGTATCTCTCGGAAGGGGCGGAAAACGTGTTGCTTGTCGTTAGGGGAAATGAACTAGGCCGAACAATGTCGAGCTATCTTTCGCGAAGGGTCGAGTCGCACCCGAAAATCGAAATTCTCTATCGCAACGAGATCCGCAAGATGCGGGGCGGAAAAATGCTCGAAGGGGTCGAGCTGGAAAATACGGCGACCGGCGATCGCCGCACAGTCGAAACGCCAGCCGTCTTTTCCATGATCGGCGCCAAGCCGTGTACCAGCTGGCTACCACCGGAAGTCGCGCGCGACGAAAAAGGCTTTATTAAAACGGGCGCGGCCGTTGCTGGTTCGCCGTTTTGGAAAGACAACTCGCGCATCCCTGGCCCGCTCGAAACCAGCGTCCCAGGAATTTTTGCGGCTGGCGACGTGCGCTCGGGCTCGATTAAGCGCTGCGCCGCGGCGGTTGGCGAAGGCGGGATGGCGATCGCCGGGGTCCACGACGCGCTGGCCGAATTCGCGCGTCGTTAGGCAACTGCAGCCTGCTTTTCCGCCCGGCGAGTCTGCAAACGCAATTGTCCGCACGCAGCGTCGATATCGTGGCCCTTTTCGCGCCGCAACGTGGCGACAACACCGTGGCGGCGGAGGATGTGCAAAAAGTTTTCCTGTCGTTGCCGTGGAGGACGCGACCACTCAAGCCCGTCCACCGTGTTGTAGGGAATGAGGTTGATCTTGGCAGACAAACGTTTCGCATGCTGGGCAAGCCTATGCGCCTGTTCTTCGCTGTCATTCACGTCCGCAATGAGGATGTATTCGAAAAGAAGACGCTTCTTTTGCGCGACGTAGAAATCACAGGCTTCGAGCAATACCGCGAGCGGATACTTGCGGTTCACCGGCATGATTCGGTTGCGCACTTCATCCGTCGCGCCGTGGAGCGAGATGGCGAGTCGGAACTGAGTCGGTTCCTGCGCCAGTTTGCGAATTTGCGGAGCAAGTCCGCTGGTCGAGATAGTGATGTGCCGCGCGCCAATTTCGAGTCCCCAAGGTGCGTTGATGATACGGACGGCACGCAGGACGTTGGTCAAGTTAGCAAGCGGTTCACCCATTCCCATGAAAACGATATTGTCGATCTTTTCCCCGCTCTCCCGCTCCATGGCGAGGAGTTGATCGACGATCTCGCCAGCCTCCAGGTTGCGTGAAAAACCCTCCAAGCCGCTCGCGCAGAATTTGCAGCCATAAGCGCAGCCGACTTGCGTTGATATGCAGGCGGTGCGGCGGTCGGACGTTTCGCCATAAAGTGCGGGCGAAGCCGGGATGAGCACGGATTCGATCAGATTGTCATCCGTTAGGCGGAAAAGGAACTTGCGGGTTGTATCCTTGGAACCGAGAACGTGGACCACTTCCGGCCTAACGAACTGGAATTGATCTGTCAATTGCGCGCGCAACGCAGAAGGCAGATCGGTCATGGCTGCAAACGATTCGGCGCGCCTGTTGTAGAGCCAGTCCGTGAGCTGCGTTGCACGGTAGGCCGGTTGCCCCAATTGGGCCAAATGCTGGCGCAGCTCCTCGAGATGGAGGGATTTGATCGATGGCTTGGACACGGGAGAACTTATCGGCAAAGGGTCAGGCCATCAATCATCTCAGGCCTTTGCTTGCCACCAGAATGCCATCCGGCTGATCTCTGGTGTCGGGTAAATCGACTTCGATCTCATAGCCATTGGTCCGCAATCGCTCGCGACAATCCTCGTGCAACTTTAAACCAAGAGCACGCCCGTGCGTGCCAATGAGGAACGTCTTCACCGCTCCGGTCTTCAGGCTTTCAGCCGCGCCTTTCAAAACCTCGACTTCCAACCCTTGCACATCCATTTGCAGGAGATCGATCGGACGACCAATTTGCCTAACGACATCGTCGATCGTGGTGGTTTCGATTGTAATTGTTTTGTCTCTGGGATGGCGCAGGCGGAGCTTCACCAGCAAATCCTTCCAACGTTGGCTGAGCGAAGGTGCGGTCTTAGCACCATCGGCGGCGAGCCTGCTGCTGTAGCCACGGTCAAGAAGGATATGCGTGCCGGCGGAGGAAGTCAGGCCCTGCGGATGGATGATGAAATCATCATTCGTTAGGCGATTAAGCTCCAGGTTTTCCCGGAGCGAGGCTCGGTGACGCTGGAGCGGCTCGAAACCGTGAATCGTTAGACCGGGCGCTTCCTTGCGCGCGAGGATAAGATAATAACCGATGGCTGCTCCGACATCGACGTAACAGCCATCATGCGGTAGTCGGCGTAGGAGGCGAAGGAAAATATCTTCTTCTTCCGCTTCGTGAACGTTGCGCCGTTCGTAGCGCGCGCGCTGCCCCGGCCAGAGTTGGTCTTCGTAAACCTGGACGCCGTTGTCAAAGGTATGAATCGCACGCTCCATCGGAGCAACAGTGGCCTAACGAGCGTAACTTACCCGCCAGATCGTGCTGTGGACATCTTCGCTCAAAAGTAAACTACCGTCTGAGGCCCCGGTCGCGCCGAAAACATCCGGAAAACGCAGCCGCGGCGTCGACGCATGCTTCACAATCTCAGACCCGTTGTTGCCGAACGCGCGAGGCGTCCTGCGTCCAACCGCTGATGGCCTCCTGCCCGGTCAAGAGTCTCGTCTCGGAGACGGAAATCGTCGCCGCTCGAGAATGCAAAGGCATAGGTGGAAAGGACGAGAAGCTGAATTAGAGACAATGCTGTTCGCCTAACGAACGAAGACGACGCCCTTTCTCTTCTTTGCGCTTGCCATTTGCGTTTCGCCGTTCCTTTCGGCGATGACAAAGGTGTTATTGTCGCCATATCGCGCCCACGGACCGTGGGGCACTTCACTGAAATCGACAAACTTCCAATCCGTCACGTCCGTGTCCTGAAGGCCGAGATAATCACGCACCGCCGGAGAAACGTCGAGCCCGGCACCATGGTTGAGGTTAGGCTTCGGTCGCTCGTTACCGAAAACGTATTCCCAGTGATCCGTGCGGAATGGCCCCGCATCCTCCCACTGCGCATAAACGACGCGATCACCTTTGCGAATCGCAACCCAGCGATCCTTGCACACCGAAATGCCGGGACCCTGATAAGCCTGTTTGAACCACGGCACGACGCGCGCCGCTTCGGGGCGATGACCTTCACGCGCCTTGTCGTTGTAAGGCAGGGCGCAGTAGAACGGATTCTGCCGTGGAGTAAAATCGACCGGGACGTAGTTGCTACGATGGGCACGGCTGGGATCGTCATATCCACCGTAGCTCTTCGCCCAACTTGCATCCCAACTGCTGGCATGGTTCGGCACGGGATTGTTCCCGCTTGGGTTTTCCCCAATCCAAAAAACAGTCGTGACGATTTTTTCCTTCCAGGGATAACGCCCGTCGCTCTTCGCAGAGGAATTCGGCAAAATAGGCGGCGTGGAAGTGATAGGATCGACTTTGAACAGAACGTCTTCGTTCAGCCGATTCTGATTTTGTTTCTTGCTCAATTTGGCTTTGACAACCGGAGGTTGCGCCGGCGCAGAGGGCGAGAAGAACGCTGAGACCGATCCTAAGAGAACAGCGATAGTATGAGTGAGTGAACCTGGTTTCATTAAAAATCGAACTCCTGCAAGCTGCAGAAGGAGAAGCGCATCCCAATTTAAAATCGGTCGAAAGACCGAAAATGCGCGTAAGTGAGGGCCGGAAGGTGCCGAGAAAAACAGTGGTGTCAACCGACAAATTTTCCCGGATTCAGGATGTCGAGCGGGTCGAGCGCTTGTTTGAGGCGCGCATGCAGGTTGCGCGCAACCTCGCTGGTCGCTTCCGGCCACCAACGTTTCTTCGCCAGGCCAATGCCGTGTTCGCCAGTGATGGCTCCGCCCCAGGCCAGCACCTGTGCGAAAAGTTCATCGAGCGCCTGCTCTACCTTGGATCGTACCGCCATGTCGTCGTAGTGCGCGGCCATGATGTTAACATGAATGTTCCCGTCGCCCGCATGGCCGAAGGTCGCGACGGGAAAACCATGTCGCGCCTGTAACCGGCCCGCAAACTCGACCAGATCAACGAGACGACTGCGTGGCACAACGATGTCTTGATTCAGTTTCGTTAGGCCTGTGGCGCGAAGAGAGTTGCTAAATTCCCGACGCAAAGCCCACAACTTCTCCGAACCCTCTTCCCCAGTGGCGACAGTAAGCGAAAGCGGTTTGCGGTCAGCGAGTAAGTTTTGGAGCGCCGTGGATTCGGTACGCACCGTTTCCTCACGCCCGTCAACGTCCACCAACATATGGGCGTTTCCCTCTGGGATAACGCCGTGGCCACGATCCCGCCGCGCAGCTTCGAGAGTAAATTGATCGGCGATTTCGAGCGAAGCAGGAAGAAAACCGGCGGCGAAAATTGCCTGCACGGCGGCGGCCGCTTCGGTCATCGTGTTAAACGAGGCGGAAAGTGTGGCGCGGGTTGGCGGTAAAGGAAGAAGCCTAACGATGATTTCGGTCACCACACCTAACAAACCCTCCGAGCCAACAAAAAGGCCAATGAGATCAAACCCCGTCTTATTCTTATGCACGCGTCCCCCAGTCCGAAGGATGTCGCCATTCGCGAGGACGACTTCGAGGCCGACGATGTAATGACGGGTAACGCCATACTTGAGGCAGCGGGGTCCACCGGCATTCGTCGCAACGTTTCCGCCGATACTGCAATCGTGCAGACTCGCAGGATCAGGAGGATAAAAGAGCTTTCTCGCTTGCACGGCGGCTTGCAGTTCGCCGGTGATAACGCCCGGCTCCACAATGGCAACGGCGTCTTCAAAACTGATCTCCTTGATCCGATTCAAGCGGGCGAGCGAAAGCGCGACGCCTCCGCGGGCGGGCACGCAACCGCCAACATAACCAAAACCTGCGCCGCGGGCCGTGACTGGGATCCTATTTGCCGAAGCGAATTGCAGGAGCCGGCTGACCTGTCCAGTACTCCGGGCGAACACAACCACCTCGGGTTCGTAGGCGGCGAACCATTTGTCACCGCTGTGCGCAAGGCGTGTCGGCTCATCCGCCGCCACCGTTTCCTCGCCTAACAAACTGCGCAGCTCGGCTGCGAGATTCATTGCCCCACCATAACCGGTGGTTCAATGACTTCCACACGCGTACCGATCTCGGCGGCATCGAAAAAGTGCTTTGCCATCCCCGTAGGCATGCGGATGCAACCATGCGAAGCGCGAAAACGCGGCACAAAACCGGCGTGCATGCCGTAGCCGCCGGTGAAACGCATGAAATACGGCATCGATGCACCGACAAAATGTGCACCGCGCGGCGGTCGAGTCCGATTGATATCGGCGTCATGCACCAGGACAGCTCCGGACCGCGCGACGTACTGACCGTATTCGCTGGAGACATGGTGTGCGTCTTTTTGGATCACGCGGTATTTCCCGGGTGGCGTTTCGTAGTCGCGCCGGCCGGAAGAGATATTCGTGCGCCCCACGATAACTTTTCCGCGGAAGAAGAATCCCTGTTGCGTCGTGAGATTGATGAGGATCTTCGTTGCTCCCTTGAGTGAAGGATCGTCATTCCAATAAGCGATACTTGGATGGTGTCCTACCACCCGGGGCCGCGGGCGAGCAGTCGCCGAGCGGTGTTTGTGAACTCCGATGTCACTAGGCACTTCCGTGCAACCGGTCATGACGGCGAGAGAGACGCCAGCCAGAACGGTCAATCTGAGGAGCGGCGACATCGTTCGATTCCGGGACAGTAACGCCGCACTTCAAAAAACCTACCAAAATTCCCCAAGTCGACAGACTGGGACAACTCTTGCCCTAACAAAATTGCGCGGGAAGTCTCCGGGGGCTTGCGCAGGATGAGTGCATTCTCCTGCTTGGCGAACGCACCCGGTGCACCGACGGCCAACAAGGCGCCATTAGGAGTGACCGCAATATCACGCAAGCAACTATTGAAGTTCAACACATCAGGGCCGCGGACGGATCGAAACGCCTTTGGAATTACCAGCGCTCCCGACGGTCCAGAATAGTCGCCAGCTGCGACACCTACACCGAGCAACATATTGGCCTGAGTGCCAATGTAGCGGAATGGACGATTTCCCGGTCAGCCGCAAAGGTCAGTTGCGAAGGGATCAAAGTAAATAGAAACAAGGGCGATTTTCGACTTGATGAAGATTTCTCGGCGCGGCCCACGAGTTTACTCCGTAACCGTTCGCAAGAATATTTGCGTAATAGCGCGGTTACCCTCAGATAATCTATCTTCCAGCCTGATAAACTCGTGCGGGCCTGCTAACTGGGCGTCACCTTCTGCGACCCTGCTGGGTCCCGAATGGTATACCCGACATATCGCAAAGTCTGAATAAGTGGTGGCGCAAAGTTAACGTCTATTTTCTTGCGGAGCCGGGCGATGAATATCTCTACTGTGCGGGTGTCATACTCATGTTCCCGCTGCCAGATGCGCTCGCATAACTCAGTGCGAGAGAAAACCCGGCCCGGCTCCTGCATGAGGACCTGTAAGACATCAAACTCCCGCGGAGAAAGAGCTATCTGACGGCCGCCCCGCGAGACGTGGCGATGTTGCACGTCCATTTGTAAGTCTGCCACCTTTAGGAAATCGACAGCGGTTGGGGTCGATGCGCGGCGTCCAAGGGCGTCAATCCGCGCCATGAGCTCATTCATGGAGAATGGCTTGGGGAGATAATCATCTGCGCCCGCCTTAAGACCTTTGACTCGATCGGTCACGCTCCCCAGCGCGGTCAGGATAAGTATGCGCGCGGTCGAATGCGCTTCGCGTAAAGCTGCCAGCACGGCGAGGCCGTCCATTCCGGGAAGGTTAATGTCGAGCACGATCAAGTCCGGAGGATCACGCAAGGCAGCCTGCAAACCTTCGGCGCCGTCATTGCATGTGCTCGCGTCGTGATTCGCGCGCTGCAACTCCCTTGTGATCTGTCGCGCTAGTCGACCGTCGTCTTCGATTACAAGAATACGCATGCCGTGCCCACACTTATCTGGATATTCAAGAAAGGATCAGAAATGCCAGCTAATTCTCAAGGTTTATGGTGACGATACCGCGTCGGGGTCGGGTTGCGATTGCCGATAGATCAGGATAGATGGGCTTGCAACCATGAGCACAGAGCCGGTCATCCAGACGATCAGTTCGGTCGCGGGACAGCGTCTGAACGTTCCGGTCATCACCGTGGAAACCTTTTTTCGACGGCATGGCAAGAATCTCCAGCTCAAACTCGAAAGTGGCTCGGGCGGACTCGAGCGCCGCATTCGGGAGCCAACCATCAATCGCCCGGGGCTCGCGCTGGCAGGCTTCTACACTTACTTCGCCGAGAAGCGCATTCAGGTACTTGGCGCCGCCGAGCAATCCTACCTTAAGCATCTGACCAAGACGCAGCGTCATCGGCGTTTTCGAGCGCTTTGCGAGGCAAAAATTCCGTGCGTTGTCGTATCGCGCGGTTTTTATCTTGCACCAGATCTGCTGGCGATTGCAGAGGAAACTGGGGTGGCCGTTTTCCGCACACCAATGATCACGATGAAGTTCATCAACGCGGCCACCATCGCCCTTGAGCTCGATTTCTCGCCTGTCGTGACCGAATTCGGCAGCATGGTCGATATACTCGGGATCGGCGTCTTGATTCGCGGCGCGAGCGGCGTTGGCAAGAGCGAATGCGTCCTCGGTCTGATCGAGCGCGGCTACAGCCTGGTCTCTGACGACGTGACAAAGATCAAATCGCTTGAAGGCCGCGAGCTCATGGCAACTGCACCCGAGCTAACGCGCTATCACATGGAGGTGCGCGGAATCGGCATAATCAATGTTGTTTCCGTTTTCGGAATTGGCGCAATTCGCACAGAAAAACGGCTTGATCTCGTCGTGACCCTAAAGGATTGGCAGGAGTTGGAAGAAATGGATAGAATCGGGCTGGATCGCGAGCTTTACGAGATTCTAAAGATCCAAGTTCCGCATGTGACGATTCCGGTACGGCCGGGAAGGGATATCGCGCGACTGATCGAGGTGGCGGCGATGGATCAGAAGTTGAAGGGACTTGGCCTGAACAGTGCAGTGGAGTTTAATCAGAAATTGATCGGCCAAATGATCGCGCAAAGCACCTAAATGGGACTACTTAATCGACGCACGCCCACTGATTCGACCGAAAAAGTGGAGAAGGAGGTCACAATCATCAACCGGCTTGGCCTGCACGCTCGGCCAGCGGCAATGTTCGTGCGCATCGCCAGCCGCTATCGCTGCGAAATTCTGGTCGCGAAAGAAGGCGAAGAAATCAGTGGCAAAAGCATCATGGGTCTGATGATGCTTGCCGCCGGTCAGGGATCAAAGCTGCGCATCCGGGCGGAAGGCCCTGACGCTGCGGATGCCGTTCGAGACATCGAAGAATTAATTCAGTCGCGCTTCAACGAAGATTAGTCGACGCTCCGGTTGTTACACCGAATGAGCGGCGAGCGCGGCGACGAAGAAAGACGAATTCAAGGGGTTCCAGCGTCCCCCGGCATCGCGCGCGGACCCATTTACGTTTTCTCCATCGAATCTGATGACGTAGTCCATTATCACGTCGGGCCCTCTCATGTCCCAGATGAGATCGCGCGCTTCGAGAACGCACTTATTCAAACACGGGCGCAAATTCTCGAGATGCAGCAACAGATTGCGGAAGCGATTGGAGCCAAGGACGCCGGAATTTTCGACGCCCATCTCCTCGTAGTCGAAGATCAGACGCTGATTGATGAAGTGCTACGCCGAGTGGAGGCGGAGCATTGCAATGTTGAAGCGGCCTTTCAGGAGGTGGCCAGTCGCTACGTCGAATCACTAAGCAAAATCGATGATCCATATTTACGTGAGCGGGCGCTCGACATCCAGGACGTGACGCGGCGGGTGATTCGCAACCTTCAAGGCAAATCGCCACGCCCATTTCTGACCATCGATGAGCCGCACATTCTGGTCGCGCACAACCTCACGCCCTCTGACACCGCGACCATGAACCGCGCACACGTGCGAGGCCTGGCTCTTGATTTAGGCAGCCGCACTTCGCACACCGCGATCATGGCGCGGTCGTTAGGCATTCCTTCGGTCGTCGGTTTGCACGATGCAACCGACGCCTTCGAGACGGGGGCCTCGGCATTGATCGATGGCTATCACGGTTTGCTTATTGTTCATCCGAGTGAAGAAACACTGCGGGAATACGCCGAGTTGGAACAGCAGAAAGGTGTTCTTGCCGAACGCCTGCGCGAATTACGCGAAACCAAATCGACGACGCGCGACGGCCGACACATCGTGCTCTCGGCTAATATCGAGTTGCCCGATGAAGTCGACGAGGTCCTGGCCAACGGCGCCGAAGGTATCGGTCTTTATCGGACAGAGTTTCTCTACCTGAATCAAAAGGCACTCCCGAGCGAAGACGACCAATTCGAGGTTTATCGCCGCGTGGCGGAACGTGTGGCACCCGAGCCGCTCATTATTCGCACCCTCGACTTGGGCGGCGACAAACTTTCCGATAACGTTGAAACCGACGACGAGCTAAATCCATTTCTCGGTTGTCGCGCAATCCGCTTTTGTCTTAGCCATCTCGACATCTTCAAAGCGCAGCTGCGCGCCATCCTGCGCGCGAGCGTGGCGGCCAACGTCAAAGTTATGTTTCCGATGATCTCGGGCTTGGACGAGACGCGACGTGGGTTGGAAATCGTGCAGGAGTGCAAAGACGAACTGCGCAAGAAGGGCCAAGCTTTTCGAGATGACTTGGAGGTCGGGATCATGGTTGAGGTTCCTTCCGCAGCTATCCTGGCTGACCGCCTGGCGCGTGAAGTCGATTTTTTCAGCATCGGGACAAACGATCTTATTCAGTATTCGGTCGCGATTGATCGGACGAACGAAAGCGTTGCGCACCTTTACGAACCGAGTCACCCTTCAGTCGTTAGGCTGTTGAAGATGGTAGCCGATGCCGCGCATGCCAACGACATCTGGGTTGGGGTTTGTGGAGAGATGGCAGGCGAAGTCTTATTTACGCCTTTATTGCTCGGCCTGGGAATGGACGAACTCAGCGCGGGCGCGAACATCGTGCCGCGAGTGAAAAATGCGGTTCAGCGTCTAACGATACTGGAATGCCAGACACTAGTCGAAGAAGTGCTGGAAATGGATTTGCCGGCCGACGTCCTTGCGCGCTGCACGGAAGTCGCGCAGCGAAACTACCCGGAGCTTATTACCTAGCACGGCCGTTTTCGGCGGCCGAAAGCCTCCTGATCGTAGTCAGGCACATCCCGGACTTGCTGCGAGACTCACTCTTCCCCTTCTTCTTCCTCTCCTTCTCCGCCAGGTTCAACTTCGGGCTTGATCCCATCTTCTTCCATCTTTCGCAGGACGTCGCCCATATCGTCGACCTCATCCCACACTTCCTGGCTCACGTAGATTTGCGCTTTCTGTTGCACCGCCATCGCGATGCAGTCGCTCGGTCGGCCATCCAATTCGACGATCTTCTTTTGGTGCAGCTCATTCTCCGCCCGAATGATCATGCGGGCATAGTAAGTGGCATTTTTTAGGTCGTTTATGATTACACGCTCAACCTTGGCGCCTAACGCCGTCATGAGGTGACCCATCAGGTCATGCGTCAGCGGCCGTTCCTTCGTCGTCCCGCGCATGAACATCGTAATCGCGCTTCCCACACTTTGGTCGACGTAGATGATGAAAACCTTATCCGGATTTCCGAGAAAGATCGCGCAGCCGCCGCTCGTAGGCAGGACCGCTCGCACCTGCACCTCGATCACCGTCTTGTTCATCGCGAAAACCGTATCAGACCGATCTTGAAAAACAAGCAGGGGTGGTCGTCGACTGGGGCGAATCCTTCGAGTCATCTTTCGCATTAGAGTTTGACCCTTTTTCCGTGGAAATCTGCCGATTGAATTTACGATTCGCTGTCCTACACTGCGCGCAATGACGAAGCCCGAATGGGACATCGATGCGGCGATCGCGCTCTATAATGTGGACGCGTGGGGGCATGGTTACTTCTCAGTTAACAGTTCCGGCAACGTTGTGGCCAAGCCGCTCAAGGAAAGCGGCGGCAGGATTGACCTGCTCGAAGTAGTGAACGAAGCGCGGGCCCGCGGCCTCGGATTTCCCCTTGTAATTCGCTTTCAGGATTTGCTCCGCCACCGCGTTGAGACGGTGAACCGCGCTTTCCAAGACGCGATGCAGGAATTTGGATATCGCAATGGCTATCGCGGAGTTTTTCCGATCAAGGTCAACCAACTGCGCGAAGTTATTGAGGAAATCGTCGACGCTGGTAAACAATTCCACTTTGGCCTCGAAGCTGGAAGCAAGCCTGAGTTAATCGCCGCTCTCGCCATGCACCAGGACCCAGAGAGCCTTATCATTTGCAATGGCTACAAAGATCGAGCCTTTATTCGCACCGCGCTCCTCGGGCGACGACTCGGCAAATCGGTTATCATCGTCGTGGAAAAACTCGAGGAGTTGGAGCAAACCTTGCGCGTCGGGAAAGAAATGGGCATTGAGCCCTACGTCGGCGTGCGGGTGCGTTTGCACAGCAAGGGCGCGGGCAAATGGACGACAAGCGGCGGCGAACACGCCAAGTTTGGCCTAAGCACTACCAACCTGGTCGCCGCGAGTGAAATGCTGAAAGCCGAGGGACTGGCGCATTGTCTTAAACTGGTTCACTTCCACGTCGGCTCGCAGGTGCCTGATATCTCAACGATCAAACGCGCCGTCCGCGAAGCCGCACGCTACTACGCAAAGCTCTCGAAGCTTGGTCATCAGCTCGGCTATCTCGACGTCGGCGGTGGTCTCGGAGTCGATTACGATGGTTCGCGCACGAGTTTCGACAGCTCGACCAACTATTCCCTCCAGGAATATTGCAACGACGTCGTCTACAATATCATGGAAGTGTGCGACTCCGAAGGCGTCGCTCATCCCGCGATCGTAAGCGAAGGCGGTCGAGCGATCGTAGCGCATCACTCCGTCCTAGTGGTGGAATCCTTCGGCGCGATCGAGAAAGACCTCGCGCCATCGAAAATCGAAATCGGGCCTAACGATCCCAAGCCACTTCGCGACATCATAGAGGTGAAGCGCCAGCTGAAGCGCGGCAATCGACTCGAGACCCTGCATGACGCGCAACAGATCAAGGAAGAAGCGCAGCAGATGTTCAATCTGGGTCTGCTCGACCTGGAGTCGAAAGCCAAGATCGAAGCATATTACTGGCAAGTTGCGCGCCAGATCGTCGCCTTGCATCGCGGCCTCAAGTATATCCCCGAGGAAGTAAAGGAACTGGAGACGTCCTTAGGCGACCAATACATCTGCAACTTCTCCGTCTTCCAATCGCTGCTTGATCACTGGGCGCTCGGTCAGCTTTTCCCGATCATGCCCATCCATCGCCTAACGAGCCCGCCTGATCGCCAGGGTACTCTGGTCGATATTACCTGCGATTCCGACGGCAAGATAAGTAAGTTCACCGACCTCCAGGATGTAAACGAAACGCTCCCGTTGCACAAAATCATTCCAGGCGATCTCTATTATCTCGGCGTCTTTCTCGTCGGCGCCTATCAGGACATCATGGGCGACCTGCACAACTTGTTTGGTCGGGTAACCGAAGTGCATGTCTTTCTCGATGAGGACGAAGAATCTGGATGGTATATCGAAGAAGTCATCGAAGGCAGCACCATTGGACAGGTACTGGCATTGACGCAGTGGGATAAGGTCGAGTTGCTGCGCCTGGTAAAATTGCAAGTCGATGCCGCGATCAAGAGCGACCGACTCAAGCCTAACGACGCCATGAAAATCCTGGCTGATTATGAGCGCGGCCTGCAGGGTTACACCTATCTTGCGCTCGACGGTTCCTCGCCGGCGCTTGCCCCCGTCCAGCTAGCGGCGGGTTAGAGACACCATCTGGCATTTCCGCTCCGGCTGGCGGCGGATCAGATCATAGACCCGGCCAAGCAAGCCGCTCGCTGCGCGAGTGCGCCGACTACTGCAGATTGTAAACTTCGACCAGCGCTACTCCGGTGCCGCCGTCCTTGCCGCTAACGACCGCCGTGTAGTTGCCCGGCGTCAGCGCCCGGATGATTGCCGGTTCGAGATCATTCGTCGGCGCCAAGCCAGTGGACTGGATGAGAGCTTCTTGCACGTCCCGCCAGTTGTCGTCGCTCACAATCAAATTTCCATCGGCGTCATGGAGGTCGAGGACGGGATTTGCCAGTGAGTTGGCTACGCCCGCATCGCCTAACGACGGTCCGATCGCCCTAACGACGACGGTGTCGCTGCCGCCGTTTCCTACGATGAAACCAGCGATGAGCACATTATCGCCCGTTTGGACAAGTCCGCGCATGCTGATGTTGCCAAGCGACGAGTTTGCTACGGTGTCGAGATCGTACGCCTCCACCAGGCCGATCCCAGTGCCATTGTTTTGGCCACGCAGAATAACAGTGTATTCGCCGGGATCGAGGGTCGCGACAATCGATGACTCGAGGTCGTTAGTCGGCGGAATGCCAGTAGCCTCGATTTCTGCTTCCTGGCTGTCCTTCCAGTTGTCGTTGCTCATGATTAGAGTATCGCCTTGGTAAACCTCGAGCACTGGATCGGCCAGTGTACTCTCCGGTGGAATGTTGCTGTCCGCTAGCGAAGGACCGACTCCTCTGAAAAGGACCTGCTTGGCTTCGCTGCCGGTGATGATTAGGCCGCCGATCAGGACATCATCACCAGTTCCAACTGCCAACCGAGCAGAGAGATTGAGCGATTGAGCCGGAGGCTGGGCGGTGCCCGCGAGGAGTTCCGATGCCGCTACTGCGATCTGATAATGACCCGCTGTAGTGGGATGGATGTCATCCCAAAACAGATATTGGTCCGGATCGACATCTTCACCCTGTGCGCTGTCGCTAATATTGACGAAGCCGTAATCCTCCGGATTGGCTGCCAGACGATAGAACAGTCCATAGACGTCGAGTCGATAAAGATTGATGGTAATCCCATCGGTGGCGAGCGCGCTCACCTCCGCGTCCAGCTGGACATTAAAGTCAATGCGATATTGCGCGGAAGCGGCATTGAGAGCGGCGGCAGTGTCCGGATCATCCTTGTAGTTAGGCACAAGACCAAGTGGCGGAACGTTAGGCACTAGAATGTAGACTGCGCCCGCGCGCGCGAGCCGATCGACCAAGCCCGCTACGCGCACGGCGGTAGCAGTGACATTGTCCGTGCTGTCGTCGTCGAAAAGATCGTTGCCTCCGCCCCAGACGATGTAGAGAGCGGCGGGATCAATCGTTTGGTTGGCAAGATAATCGTCGATTTGTTTGCCCAGGTTATCAGTCGTGACCGTTAATTCGCCGCCGAGAAAAGGAACGGGGTTCGAAATGACGGTGACCTCGCGCGTCCCATCATCTGTCGTGGCGCCGCCGAAGGCATAGTCGGAGCCGCCGTCGAGGCTGTTCGTTGCTGCGGCGAGGCCAAGGAAATCCCGCGCCAGTTGTTCATGCCACGTGCCGGCGTATGTGTCCGAGGCCGGGTCTGTGTCGGAGCTGTTTGTGAAGCGACCGTCGCTGTAATTAAAATCGCCGCCCGGGTAACTGATGGCGTAAGCGTCTTCGAGGCGGTCCCTTAGGTTCCCGTCATCGGAAAGACTGTCCCCAAAAACGATCACCTGAGTGAAAGCGGGTGTTTGTGCGGAGGCCGAACTGAGGAGTAGCGCCGCGCTGAACAGGTAAAGATAGCGAAGTTGCATCGGCTTGTTTCGGGCCTTGATGAGATTGCGGATGTCTCGCGACGGCAATACCAAGAGCGAAGTCGCCAAAATTACGCCGCACCTCATCCGTCGCGGAACAGATCTCCCGCCGAAAAAGCTTCTCGCGACGCGACTACTTTTTCTTGCCCTCGCCGGGGCGGTAATCTTCCTCGGCAGCTTCGAAAGCTTTCTCCAAGCCAACCATGTCTTCACCAGGACGTAAATTGTCGAAAGCTTCCGACTCCCGCCGCAGCTCTTCTTCCGAGTAATTTGCGGCCTTGATCGAGAGGCCGATGCGGCGTTCGACTTTGTCTACTTTGATAACGCGCGCTTCGACTTCCTGCCCCACCTTGAGCACGTCCTTCACTTTTGCGACATGATCTTCGCTTAATTGCGAAATGTGGACCAAACCGTCGATGTCGTCTTGCAATTGAACAAAGGCGCCGAAGCTGGCCAGCTTGGTCACTTTGCCGGTAACGAGGTCACCGATCTTGTATTTCTCATCGATGTTCTTCCAAGGATCGTCGGAAAGTTGTTTGATACCCAAGCTGATGCGCTGATTGGTTTTGTCGATGTCGATGACTTCGGCTTCGACTTCCTCGCCTTTCTTAAAGACCTCCATCGGATGGTTGATCTTGCGCGTCCAACTTAGGTCGGACACGTGGATCATGCCGTCGATGCCGTCTTCCAATTCCACAAAGGCACCGTAGGCAGTCATATTGCGGATGTGGCCTTTGACGCGGCTGCCGATAGTGAACTTCTTCTCGATCTCGTCCCATGGATTAGATTCAAGCTGGCGCAGGCCTAACGAAATCTTTTGCTCTTCCTTATTCACGCCGAGAACAACGGCTTCGATTTCCTGTCCGACGGTGAGGATGTCGGAAGGGCGCATGATGCGTTTGGTCCAAGACAGCTCGGAGACATGGATCAGGCCTTCGACGCCTTCTTCCAATTCCACGAAAGCTCCATAAGGAACGAGATTGGTGATTTTTCCTTTTACCTTTTGTCCAGCGGGGAAGCGCTCTTCGATCTGGTCCCACGGATTTTTCTGCGTCTGCTTCAGGCCTAACGAGACTCGCTCTTTCTCCTTGTTGATGTCGAGGACAAGCACGTCCAGTTGCTGCCCCACCTTGAGCAGCTCGCTCGGATGACCGAGTCGGCCCCAAGTCATGTCGGTGATATGCAAGAGGCCATCCATTCCACCAAGATCGATGAAGGCACCGAAGTCGGTGAGGTTTTTGACGGTGCCTGTGACAGTGTCGCCGACCTTCACGCCTTCCAGGAACTTCTGGCGCTTCTCACTTCGCTCCTGCTCGATGAGCTCGCGGCGGCTGAGAACGACATTTTTCCGGTCGTCATTGATTTTGACGATTTTAAAATCGTAGGTGTTGCCGACAAATTGTTGGAGGTCACGCGGCGGGACGATGTCGATTTGCGAGGCGGGCAGGAAAGCCTCCACGCCAATGTTGACCATCAGACCTCCTTTTACGACCGACTTCACTTTACCCTTGATGAGTCCGTCTCCGGCAAAGACCTGCGCGATCTTGTTCCAATTCTGCCGATAGGCCGCTTTCTCTTTCGAGAGCACGACCATGCCTTCGTCATTTTCGAGACGCTCGAGGAGCACTTCCACTTCGTCACCCACCTCGAGCGATTCAATATCATCGAACTCCGAGATCGGAATGATGCCTTCGGATTTGTAGCCGATGTCCACCAACACTTCGCGCGGACGGATTTCCAAAATGCGTCCCTTGACGATACTGCCTTCCTTGAAGTCTCGCATCGACTTCGACATCAAATCCTGCATTTGCAACATATCGGTGTAGACTCTCTTGGTGGCGGGCTGGCTGTTTGAAAGCAGCGGCGTTCCTCGCTCGCTGTCCCCGCGGAAAAGGGAGGGAAAGTAGCAACGTTCTCAGGCGGGGTCAACTGCGAGCCAGAATGAGTTTGATCCCCCATCGCGCTGCCTATAGTTTTGTGCACTTATGAGTTGGAGCACTAGCGAGGCAATGACCGACCCGGCGATTCGCGAGCCGATGTCTTTCCGATCGGAGTTTAAGTTTCACCTGCGGGATATTCCCGTCGGAATTACGCTCCGCCTGTATGACGGCATTCACTCCAGCACGGTGGTTGTCAGGCAAAGTCATTTCATTTCGGTGCCGGGATTGGACAAGCAGGAGCAAGCCGCCTGCGAGGACCAGACGGAGGATGGCGAGGCCCTGCAAAGCGTGGTGAGTGGACTTGTATGCGTTTACAATGCGGCAATCGCGAAAGGCTTGAAGCCTGAGGCGAGTTGGCTGCAATCAAATCCGGAGTTCGACTGATCGGTCGCTCCAGACCGGGTCACCGTGATTCAAACAAATGACAAAGCATCTCTTCAGTGCGCTTTTTGCCGCGATGATTCTCTCAGTGATTGCGCGCGGTGCATCCCCTGCCGAGCAACAAGTCACTGAGGCGATCAAAGCTCCCGCTCTCACGGTGGTTCACCTCTGGGCGCCGTGGTGTGGCAATTGCAAATCCGAACTAAAAAGCGGCGGTTGGACCAAGACAGTGAAAGACAATCCCACGGTGAAGTTTTACTTCGTCTCAGTCTGGAACAGCGGCGATGACGGTCGAGGCCTTCTGGCCAGCTACGGCCTAGCGAATGGGCCTAACGTGACAATCCTGGCAGATCCGGGCCCGCGCGGCGCCGGTCGCATCAGGCAATTCGAGGGGTTGCCGGTGAGTTGGATTCCCACAACTTGGATCTTCAAAGGCGGTGATCTTCGCTACGCTTTGAATTATGGTGAGATGCGTTTCCCCATACTTCAGCAATTGATCAGCGACAGCAATTCCGAGTGGTAATCTGGGCTCAAACTGAGATAGAATTTTTACTGTCAACTTGTGCTTGCCGTTGATCTCGTGCGCCGCCCTAGCGCCTCAATCCTCGCTGCCGAAATTGACGGTTGCCGAATCTCTACTGCTGTAGCATCTTCCCAACCCGCTGTGCCAATTCGGCTAGCGGCTTTTACCTATGGCAAATACCGTTGAACTTGTTCCCGAACTGCTTGAAGCGGGAGTCCATTTTGGCCATCAAACCAAACGCTGGAACCCGAAGATGAAGCCCTTCATTTTCGAGCGGCGCAACGCGATCTACCTCATCAATCTAGATGAGACGGTGAAACAGTTGCAGCGCGCGACTGAGTTTCTCCAGGAAGTGGCGCAGCGTGGAGGAAAGATTCTTTTTGTTGGCTGCAAGAAGCAGGCGCAGGAGGCAGTCAAGGAAGCGGCTCTGGCTTGCGGTCAATTCTATGTGAATCAACGCTGGCTCGGAGGCACTTTGACGAATCTCAGCACGATTCGGAAAAGCATCGGTCGCCTGAAATTCATTGAGCAGATCGAAGCATCGCCCGATTACAAAAAGATGGGCAAACAGGAACTGGCCGCCCTCAATCGCGAAGCGGCGAAACTGCGGCGCAATCTCGAAGGTATTCTTGACATGGCCCAGCTTCCGGACGCACTCATCATCATTGACACGACGCGCGAGCAGAACGCAGTCAATGAGGCCCGCCGACTCGGCATTCAGACGGTCGCGATCGTCGACACGAATGCCGATCCCGAGATTATCGACTTTCCGATTCCCGGCAACGACGACGCGATTCGCGCCATTCGCGTGATGCTGCAAAAACTCGTCGACGCGATCGTATCGGCGAGCAGCGAAGCGCGGCTGCGTGCAGAAGTCGAGATGGCCGGCGTGTCCGCCTAACGGCGGAGCTGGGAAGTCGCTAGTCGAGGGTTGCGAGACTCCGACTCTGTTTCCGCTCAACTTCTCCACCAACAATTCTTACCTTTTTTCATCCATGGAAATTAATCCTCAGACCGTTAAGCAACTACGCGAGAAAACCAACGCGGGTTTTATGGACTGCAAACGCGCGCTGGCCGAAGCGGGCGGGGACCTAGACAAAGCCGAAACGCTCCTTCGCACCAAAGGGATCGCGAGCGCGAACAAGAAGTCTTCACGGGCGACCAAGGAAGGCATCGTTGCTTCCTATATTCACCTCCAAGGCAAGGTGGGCGTTCTGGTTGAAGTCAATTGCGAGACCGATTTCGTGGCCAAGAACGAAGGCTTTCGCGCTTTCGTGAAAGACATCACACTGCATATCGCTGCTGCTCAGCCCCTCTATGTAAGCCGCGATGAAGTGCCAGCCGCTTTGGTTGAGTCCGAACGGGCTATCTATGCCGCGCAGGTGAAAGGCAAACCGGAAAACGTGATGGCAAAAATCGTCGAAGGAAAACTCGACAAATTCTACAGCACCGTCTGTCTGCTCGAACAAGGTTTCATCAAAAATCCGGACCAGACGATCAAGGAACTGATCGCGTCAAAAATCGCCGAGATCGGTGAAAACATCGTCATCCGGCGGTTCACTCGTTATTCCGTCGGAGAGCCCCTCGGCCAGGAGCCAACTCCGCCTCCAGCTGCCTCCACATAGCGAGCGTCGCCTGCACGCTTCCGACGGTCCTCAAATCGGCAGATCCATCCTTCTCTTTGTCCGGCGCCAAAGCGCGAAACCCGCCCACCGGCGCATAAACGTCAGCGGGCGGGCCCTCGCAATCGAAGTTCGTTCGGCGATCAGGGACTAACCGGAGTGACGACCGGTGGAACCTGTGGAATAAAGGTAAACGGCACCCCTGGCGGCAGAGAAGGCGGCGGACCTTCCGCAGGCGGCCCTTCGCCCAGTGCTTCCGGCCCCTCGGCCAGTGCTTCCTTACCATCAAGGGTACTCTTGCCGTCGAAAACCTGCTTGCCGTCATTAAAGGCAGCCGCTTGCTCCTCACCGTTCGGTTTGGTCGCGCTCGCCTTGGAAGGTCCGAATGCGGCAACCTGGGCAATAGAGAAAGCTCCATTCTTCATGCTGGCTGGATGCCACTTAAGCATGATGTAGCGGCCAGTCACCGCCGGAAAGTCAATTGAAGCGTGGCCTTCACCGGCACTCACGACCGAACCGACCGGCTTCAATTTTTCCAAGTCCTGTTCGCCGAGCTTTAAGGCGACGGGCAAATCGACGAGCTGGCCGACGTTTGAGATTGGCCGCATGTTGGATTGCTCGGCGGGAAGATCGCCAGGCAGGCTGCGCAGAACATAGAAATCGACGGTGCCTGGTTGTTGCGAGTAAATCGCCGCCATACGGCTGACGTTACGTTCTCGGCCAAGATCGATCACAGCGACGGGCGCTGCGTCATCAGCGGCAAAATCATAAACGGTTGCCGGCTGGTCGTCGATCATGTTGTTAACCTGATCCAGTTCGCCCGAACTGACATACAGCCCGCGCGCCCGCGCATGCAGATCGCTGAAGTTGAAATTGATCAGGGCGAAGCTCGAGGAAGTCTCGGCGAAGGACGCTTTGCGCGGCCGCGGCATGGTAAAGTCAGAAAGCGCCGGGGTCGCATATACTCCAAAGGACGCGATCCGACCGGGGCTCGTTAAGTTAAAGTCGACCTTAATATATTTGGCTTCACCGGGACCAACCCTTGGCGAAACCGCTCCGTCCACAATCGTGCCTTTACCGACCGTTCGCCATTCCGGACTATTTGCAGGGACGTCTGCATTGGACACGGCGATGGTATAGTCGCCCACCGCTCCGCGATTGAGAAACGACAGACTTTCGATGTTCTCGATGTTGGCTAGAGAGACAAAAAGGCTGGAACGGCCGACCGGCAATTTGTAGCCGGTCGTAGGATCGTCGCAAAGTAAAGCCGCCTCTGCAGTGTTGTTGTCCTGAGAGTACGAGCTCAGTTGAAGTTTCGTTAACGGGACGCTTTGCGGCATGGCCTTCACATCGGCGCCGAAGTGATATCGCGCCAAATTTTCCGGATAGGCTGGTGCTTGACGAACGGTAAGTGGTGGCGCTTTCTGGAGCACAACATCAGCGCAGACCGCGAACGAAGGCGTGGCGGCAATGAGTGAGAAGGCGAACCATTTGGAACAGCGGGAAAAGGCGGGCGTCTTCATATAATTTCCATATCTGCAAAAAATCAGACTAGAAAATTGCCTGTTTCTTGGCAACCAAAATCTCGCCAACAATGCAAGATTTCTTCCAAGCTTCCAACGAAAACATTTGTGCATCGTGGGCCTCGAATTCCAAAGGCGTGAAATCACAACAGCTGCGCTTTTCATCAGGCGGTATCCTCGGACAAACGATTCCCGCGCGACACTTCCGCTTTGCCAGGATGAAAAGAACGATCAACAGACCGCGCTTAAGCCGCGGCGCGATTTGACCTAATTCTGAGCCACGAGCGACGTCTGAGCGACGCGAAACTTTCTTGCTCCTTCGAAGGCGAAATACGCCACGTAATCCCCTTGGCTGAAGTCTTCAATACGGCACGCTCGCCAGTTGAATGTTGGATCGAGGACATAGTTGGCGGTTGGTGTATCCCATTCTAGCCAGGCATGTGTCGAGCGGCTTCGGGGAGTACGCTTCCCGATGACAAGCCGCAGATTTTTCGCCCCGTGAGCCTGCATTCGCTCATAAAGGGCGACCGCTTTTGCCTTGCAGTCCGCCGGCGCTCCAGACTCGGTCTCCTCGGGTGTCTTCCATTGGGGAGTGAAACCATATGGAATGCAGCGCAGGTTGCCCATCCAGAGATTCACCAGGCCCAACGAAAGATCTTCGGTCGGGCGAGCCTGAGCCGAACTGAGAAAGGGCCGGATTCGGATCATTTGCCGATCATACGGCGTGTTCTTCACGCTAAGAAGGACAGACTGTCCAAAACAAGAGAGACAAGAGAGACCAATGGCGGCGAGAAGGAAGAAAAAGAAGCGCTTAAGCGCAAACGGATTGATGCTGACAAAAATCATAGCTAATTATGATTTCTATAATCAGCAGTCTTCGTGCCAGCGCGCCTGATGCACGGATCGGGTCGTGGATTAGGCCTCTGACGGGTAAGAGAGTTGGAACACTTCTCAGCGATCTCGATCGACCTCCCCTTCGGGTGCTAGTAGATGGTCGCAAGCTAGCGGGATGCTCTCGCGATTATCGTCTTCTCGGCGCCACTCCCAGCTTCAATGAGACGGCTTGCTCACTAAAAGCAGATGAAACAAAATATCTGGAAAACAGCCGGCGTTTCTTCTTCTTCTTCTTCGATAGGCGATGCCCGACTCGAAAATGATAGATTCAAGATTGTCATCACCATCAAGGAGCTAAGGTTAATCATTGAAGCTATCGGAATCGATTGCGAAGGTCGGTCGGCCACTCACTTACCGGCGTGCCTGGCGTCGCCTGCAGCGGAGGCTGCATCCTGTGTCGCTCAAGCTCTTGTTCGCACAGCTCGACCAAAATCGACTGCAGGAGATTCAGGCACGTTACGGGCTCCCGCCCGTGGACTCGCCAAGCTTGTGGCGCCATTACGCGAAGTACCTCGACGTAAGAAAGCATTTGCGTCAAAACATCCAACGCGCGCAGGATTTGAATCTCCACCGGCTTCAGCCCTTGGAGATATTGGATCTAGGATGCGGCGGCGGCTTCTTTCTTTTTGTTACTCAGTCCCTCGGCCATCATGGCCTTGGACTTGACGTCGGTGGCATTCCTCTCTTCGACCGGCTTGTCGAGCTTCTAGGCGTTAACCGCATCATCTATGAAATTAGGAATCAGACAAGGCTACCTGAGTTCGGAAGAAAGTTTGATCTCATCACTGCGTTTGCCACAGCCTTTCATGGCGGCCGAGAAGATACCTGGCGATGGGACGACCAAGATTGGAATTTTTTCCTGAACGACCTGAAGCGACGCCTGAATCCGGGAGGCCGGATTTTTTTTGAGCTCAACGCCGCCTACCAAGGACACTATTATACGCCCGGAATTCATAAGGTAATTCTCAACCATGGAGGGCGGGTGGAGCGTGGTCATGTGCTTTTTTCTATCCCAAGGAATGAGTGACCTCCGCAAGGATCTAATATTTGCACCGCGCGAGCAGGAAAGCGGAAATACAGAGTGAGGACTATGTTTCGATCGAGAAAAGGCAAAATAGAGCGCCTAGATTTTATCATCGCCGGTGTTCAGAAAGGCGGGACCAGCGCGCTCCATTACCATCTCGATCAACATCCAAACATCAGCATGGCGCACAGCGAAGAAGCGCACATGGTTGATCATCCGCGCCGCCATTTTTTCGACGATGAGCAGCGGTTTGCTGGCAAAGTTAATTACGAGATTTTGCACGAAGGAATCCGCCTGAAGCGCAATGCCTTCGTTACGGGCTCGTGTACCCCAATCTACACTTATTGGAAGCCCGCCATCGAACGAATCCGGAACTATCATTCCGGGATTAAACTCATCGTGCTACTGCGAAATCCAATGGATCGTGCTTTCTCGCATTGGAACATGTATCGTGAGCGCAATCAGGAGGAACTTGGTTTTCTCGAAGCGATTGCCGCCGAAAAGACCCGGGCAAGAAAGGTAGCCCCTTTGCAACTGCGTCGAACCTCCTACCTCGACCGCGGCTTTTATTCCGAGCAGATTGAACGGATCTTTCGCTTCTTTCCGCGAGAGCAGGTTCACGTCATTAAGTTCGATGACTTTCGACGAAGGACCTTGGAGGTTTTAAATGAGGTTTTTGGTTTTCTTCGGGTAAAACCGCTGGCGAGAGTGAAAAACCGGGAGCAAAATCGGATTGCGTACGAAAGGAAAATAAGTCCCGAGGAGAGACGGCAGCTTTACGCGTTTTACAGGGAGGATATAGCTCGACTCGAATCCTTGCTGGGCTGGGATTGCTCTGAGTGGAAAGAAATTTAGATTTCCAAAATTTACGGCTTCGCGGCCGGTCCGTGGAGTGGTGCTTAACAAATACTCTTCCTTGGCTGCCAGCTTAGGTTTGCTGACAGCCGTAAAGCCGACCTAAGCCAAAAACTCAGGCCGATAAGATTTCCTTGCGGGCTGCTACGGGCCCCGCTTTACCTGAACGCTGGGATCAAGCGAAATTAAGCCGCCCACCGAAGTTGCCCCGGTGTTCGCCAATTCCTGCCCTTGAACCACATAGACAGGTGCAGCGCTGTTGACCTGATGCCCACTGACGAAGACCCGCTGCGGAATCCGACTGCCGGTCACTGCGACCAACACTATACGGTCCTTTTGAGGTCTAATCACCTGAGCAACATGCGGCTCGTTGTTTCCAGCGATCGCGGTTGTTCCCAAACCACCGATGGTGGCGATCCCCAAGACGCACCCCCATATTTTTCTTTTCATAAATCTCAATATGCGACGCAGGTTTTCCGCGTGCAATATAATTCTGCGATCAATTTAGCTCCAATCCCAGCGAAGAGTGCCGGCCGTCAAGCCGTACCGTGACAAGCAGAGTAGTCTTGCACTGCCTAACGATAAAAGCAGATTCAGATATTGATGACGGAGAAACCTCACTCGACCCGTTTCACTCGGACGATCCGAGCGCCTTCGATAAACATCTTGTATCCGAATATGTCACGATAAATAACCACGTTTGGATTTTCGACTGGCGGGGACGAGGCGATCTCGGAATTCGAAGGCTTCCAAACCTGGCCGTTCTCCAAACGAAACAGCGTCCGGAGATTAGTCCCTCTATACGTTCCAACGATTCGGCTCTCAATAATGTCCGGTGGCTGAACCTTCCGCTCCTTGACGGCGCGATCGACAGCCTGCGCTGCCGCAACAGCCGCGGCGTCTTTCTGCTTCGTCGCAACATAATCTCTAACGAAGCTATTCAAGGCAGCCCTTTCCGCGTTTGTAAGTTTACCCAGCCCTGCCTTCTGGTAGGTGGCTGGATCCATCGCCTTCTCGAATCCCGGAAAGGTCGGATTATCTGCCGAGACAAGTGTGGCAAGTCCTAGGACCAGGAAGATTGCGAGTAACGTGTGTTTCATGTGTCTATCGTCCGATTTGACGGACACTAAGGACAGTTCGCTTCTCCCGCAAGGACGATCCCAAGCCAGGTACTCTCGGATCTTAACTAATTTCGGAAAGCAAGAAATCAGTCTGATGATATCTGAGCTTCCAGCAGATTCCTTAGTTGAACATGTGTACGCAAAAGCGGCCGAGCTGTGACAGCTCGGCCGCTTGCGATTAATTGTTTCTTGCTAAGGCGACCTTAGAACTTCTTCGACACTTCGAAGTAGACAAACCGGCCATATGGATCATAGAGCGAAAGATCCGTATTGCTGTTTGCTCCAGCGATGAATGGAGGTGTGCGGTCAAAGATGTTGTTACAGCCAACCGCGACGCTCAGACCATCTACCAAACGGCCGAATGGGCTGACCTCGGGCGTTGCAGCACTACTGGTTCCAGCCACCATGCCCTTGGAGTCCTTCGCATCCTTGGAATAACTCGGCGGAGGAGGAGCTGCCGGCTTAACATGGAAGTCGTATGATAGTCTTCCATCGACCGTCAGATAATCGCCGATCTTCGGGAACTTTCCTTGATCTGCCGTTTCCGCATCTTGGCCGACACCATTAATGAGGCCAGGGATGTAGTTGGCGTTCAACGCCAGGGTCGCGCCTTGGAAGCTATACCTTCCGAGGATGGTTAGCTTGTAATCGGGCACAGCCGCAGCACCTTCGGCGTCGTCAACGGCGCTAATGTTGTAGTAGCTAGTCCGCGGCGTCCGTTTGAGTTCGTTAAGGAAGAACCAGACCGCATTAGCACCAAACTCCGCCTCGCCCCATTGATGCAGGTCGAGGTTGTAATGCGCACTCATGTCCAAGCCTGATGTGCGGAAGGCGCCAATGTTAACCAGCGGGTCCGTGTAGAACACCGAAGCAAGGTTACCATCAAGTTGACCCGGTGCAGTAACAGGCACGGCTCCACTTTGGCCGGGGAAGTTGTTGAAGGCAACCTGGTTCGCAAAGGGCGACGCCGGTCCAAGCTTTTCCACACTAGTCAGAATCGTGTTGGCGCCATTCGTACCTACAATGAGCTGCTGGAGGGTCCGGAAGTAGTCGACCGACACGGTCAATCCCGGCACATAGTGAGGACTGTAAACGATACCTCCAGTGTAGGACTCAGCGGTGGACGGAATAAGGCCTGGATTCGGACCAGTCAAAACCTGAGCCTGATCCTGCACGTGGCCATTAAGAACGATTGTCGGCGAGAAACCCGACGAGGCCGGTCCGAAGAGCTGGAACAGCGTAGGCGCCACGAACGAGTTCGCATAGGTCGCACGTAACGTCAGGTCCTGAATCGGCTGATAGCGGAGGGTGACCTTTGGAACTTTGGCGTCCTCGCTCACACCTTCATAGTGATCGTAACGAAAAGCGCCGTCTGCCTCCAAACTGTATACACCTGGAATCTTCATCTGAGGTCCAACGATTGGAACGCTCAACTCAACATAAGCCGACTCAATAGTGCGGCCGACGTCGATGTTTTGCACTGGCACCGAGCCGACGAAGATTTCCGGTGAATCCACAAGTTTGAATCCCTCAAGACGATATTCACCGCCGAAGGAGAGACCGACATCACCACCTGGCAGATGAATCGGGAAGCCGGTGACCCTGCCGTCAAAGACCTCCTGATAAGAGCTCTGCGATCGAATATTGCTCCCAAAGATGGTACCGAACTGGGCAGCGGTAACCTGACCAGGATTAGTGCCAATGGGGTTACGGGCGAAGAAATCAAGCGGCGGAATTAAGTTCCCGTTGAAATCAAGTGCCGTGCCGGCAATCATCGCGTTAAGCTGATTGCCATCCACCAGATTCTGGTTGACGAAGTCGATGTTGTACTTGCTGTAGTAGGCAGCCGTTTCCAGCGACCAATCCTTCGCAAACTGGGAACGCATCCCAAGCAGGAAGCGATAGAAATTGCTATCATCGGTAAACTGGCGCGGATGATTCTGATAGCGGTTATTGGCAAACAACCGGAAATCGCCGCCAAGGGTATTAGAGTCGATCGATAGCTGAAACGGATTAAATGCAGCCGGAGGGCCACGATCTTCTGGAACTAAGTCGCCAGTGGCTGGATCGACCTTCTGCGAGCCCAGAATGATAACTCCAGTACCGTTGCTGAGCGGCTGAGCGTTCAACTGGCTGAAGTTGTGGTTATTCGCATACATGAAGTTGCCGAAAAGCTCCAATTGCTTGCCAAAGATTTGGTGATTAAACGAACCGTAAGCATCCGTGTTCTCAATGCCGAGTGTGCTCGTGGGCAATTTAGAAAGATCGAAAAGAGGCAGCAGGCTGGGAACCTGATCATATGCCTGTGGAATTTGCGCATACTGTCCCGGATTTGCGCCATCCGAACCTGCTACCGGAGGCGCAATCGCGCCGGGAGCGATACCCGTATCAAAAGGCGAATTCAGGCCAGGCTTCAAAAGATAGAACGTAGTTCCGCCGCCCAAATTATCGCGACCAGCACCCGCAAAGGTCGTCGTCAGGTTGATCGCAGGCTGCGAATAACCACGTTCGCGCTGAAAGAGTGGATCGATTTCGTAATACTGGAAACCTCCCACAACGTGCGTGGTGTCGTTACCGACACCGACAATCGCATACGCCTTACGCTCTGCCACACCGCTCTCCACAGTAAAGCCATACCGGGCACCAACCTCAGCACCCGAAAAGTCATCCTTCATGAAGATGTTGACCACACCACCGACGGCCTCAGAACCGTAGAGTGCGGAGGCGCCGTCCTTCAAAACCTCGATTCGGCTGATGAGCGAGGTCGGGAAGATACTCACGTCCGTGAACTGAAATCCGCCCGAGGAGATGGCTGCCGAATCCGCGATACGCCGGCCCTCAAACAACACCAAGGTTGGCAAGCCGCGCAGCGAGATGATCGATCCACCCTGGGTAGCGCCGCTCGCGATGTTCGCGTTCGTGCTACCGAGGTTGCCGCCGCCGACAAAGTCCGGGTTGCGTTTTTGCAACACCGTCAAAATGTCGGGAGCTGGGCCCGCGATGTTCACGTCACTCGTGTTCAAGGTATCGACTGGAGAGGCGGTGACCTCTTCGGCAGTCGGAATCAATGAACCGGTAACAACGATACGTTCGACTGTTGCCGCGCCCGCGTCGGAACCTGCCGCATTGGTAGGCGGTGGCGCCGCTTCGGGTGCTTGGGCAGGAGCTTGGCCGAACAGGCTGCTCCCGACCAGAAAGGGAAGTGCGACGGCGGCTGCAATAGCCACTCGCCGAAATCCCAGCGCTTTCAATATCTGTGATCTCATTAGTTTCTCCATTGGTGTTTGGTTAGGTTTGGCGGGGAGAATCAAAGAAGAATTCCACCCTGACAAGCGTTTTTTTCATTTTTTTCAATTTTTTTTTGAACGACTTTGCGCTTCACCGTGTCGCCTCCATGCTGTCAGTCAGACCTTCATTGCAGTTCTCCGCCGTGCCCTAACGAGCAATTTTAAAGCCACACAGCGGAAATTGTCTTGTTGATCCCTGCCTTGGCCGACCCAACCAAGCTGAACCTTGGACCTGGGCATTCCGACGATTTTGGACCGAGTGTCTGCTAAAAAGTCGCTTCCTTCCTCCTAACGATTCCGTTCAGCAACACGCCCCAGGGAAACTCGAGCATTCGCACCATTCAGGAAGTTGCCTAACTTTGCTGGCAAACATGTTCACTGGGCTGATTGAAGAGGTGGGAGAGGTACGTTGGATGCGATCGAGTAGAAACCGCGGCGTGCAACTACGCATCGGCGCTTCCCTGATCACGTCTAATCTTCACCCGGGCGATAGCGTGGCTGTCAATGGTTGCTGTCTCACCGCCACGGCGACTCGCAATGGACAGGTCACCTTCGACTTGCTCAGGGAAACCATCGGACGAACCAATTTGCGAACCGTCCGTGCCGGTAGTCCGGTAAACCTCGAACGCGCTCTTCCGGCACATGGCCGATTGGGTGGTCATTTCATACAGGGTCATGTCGATTGCGCGACCCGCGTTTTGGGATTCGACTCTCATGACGCCGATTTCCGACTCGAGGTGGAGCTTGCGCCGGAGTTTGCCCACTACGCAGCCTTCAAGGGGTCGATTGCCCTAAACGGCGTCAGCCTAACGATCGCCGAATTGCTCCCCCACAGCCTGGTCGTCTGGATCGTCCCTCACACTCGGCGAAAGACAAACTTCGCCTCGCTACGCGTGGGCGATCTGCTCAACGTCGAATTCGATCTTCTGGCCAAATATCTCGAGCGAATGCTGCCACGAATAATGAATGAAACGCCGCCAAAGCCAAAGCGCCGCAGCTCGTCTCACGACCGAAGATCGACCTTATCCGCAGGCAGGAAAGCAGCGACGTAACACGCGTTACTGGTCACCATGAACCCGAGTCTTTAGTCGTGTTCGCGAACTAGCATGGCGAGAGCGGACAATCGTACGCGCAGATCGAAAGTTGAACGTGGGGAAAGCGAAATGCGCTCTTGTGATACGTGCAACCACTGGCGTCCGCGTCTCGTTGGGGTAATCGCCTCGTCCGCCGCACTTGTTAGGGCAACGCGTCTGCGGCGTCCCCCCGATTTTTTTGAACTGCGGCTGGACGCTTTGCACGATTCGTTAGGCGAACTCGAACAGGCAATTCCGCGGCTGCGCGCGCCACTCATTCTGAGCGCGCGACATCCCGCGGAAGGGGGCCAAGGCTCGTTAGGCGCAGCGCGACGAAGGGAGTTGTTTGAGCGCTTCCTGGATCACGCCGCCCTCATCGATCTCGAACTGCGATCTGTCAGTCGTTTTTCAACATTGCTCCACAAAATGCACCGCGGTGAGGTCGATCTTCTTCTTTCCATTCACCAGCTTTGCGAAGCACCTTTGCCTGAGCTCTTTCGCCTAACGAATTCCGCGGCCGCATACAAGCCCAGTATTTTCAAGATCGCCGTTCGCACCGACACGCCCGAGCAGGTCGATCGACTCATCAATTTTTTCTGCGAGGCCCGCTCTTTCTCCTTTCCAATCGCCGCCATGGGGATTGGAAAACTCGGTCGTCAAGCCCGCCGTCAACTCCTGCATCTTGGCTCCGCTCTCGCCTATGGATCTATCGGCGACCCGATCGCCGAAGGTCAGCCGACTCTCACCCAACTCCGCCGCGACCGAAGAGCGTATATATAGAAGAGAGAGATCAGTAATGCCTGAGACAGTTGAACTGCCAGCCGCCGTTCCCGTCATGCCTCTGACGGGCGTTCTCCTTTTCCCCAATGCTCTCCTCCCCCTCCACATTTTCGAACCACGCTTTCGCAAAATGCTCACGCACGCCCTCGACGACGGCCGCATGATTTGTGTTGCTCTCGTTAGACCGGAGCGCGAGCCTTGGCGCACGAGCGAAGACTTCTTTCCCGTCAGCACCATCGGACTTATTCGCGCCTGCGTCGGCCGTAGCGACGGCACATCCGATCTCGTTCTGCAAGGCATTCGCCGAGTCCGTTTCAGCGAGTTCGAGCAGGAAACTCCCTTTCCCATCGCCCGCATTAAGGCGCTCAAGACACGCACCCGTCTGACCGTTGAGACCGATGCCCTTGCCGTCAAGGTTCTTGAGTTCTATGGACGCTTAAAAAAAAGCGGGCGGGAGTTGCCCGCGAAAATCGACAACTACCTCAACGAAATGTCCGACCCCGAAATGCTCGCCGACCTCATCGCCTCGACCTTCATCAGCGACCCCGCTCGCCGACAACGGCTCCTCGAAGAACTCGACCTCAACCAGCGCCTTCGCCTTCTCATCCAGTTCCTCCGCGAAGAGAGCGTCGGCGCCTAACGATCAATCGCGGTCGAAATCACCCTCTACACGCTCATGCTCTTCCAAGAGGTACCGATCCGTCATTCCCGCGACGTAGTCGCAAACCGTCCGATATAATCCTTCGCTCTCAATCCGACGCACCGCACCGTCGCCCAATCGCTCTGGCTCGCGCAGATAAGCGGCAAAGACCGCGCGTAACATTTGACATGCCTGCCAATTCACCTCCACGACGCGGGGATGATAATAGACATTGGCGTAAAGAAGCTCACGTAGCTGTCGGTTCGCCGCCGCCAACTCATCGCTATAGCGAATTAACGGAGCCGGTTCTGCCCTCGCCTCCTCAGCATTGGCCGGCGCAGCCGTGGCGATGGCTTCCGCGCTCGTCGCCACTACATCGCGCACCTGCAGGTCGATAATGTCGCGAATGATAGTCTGGTGCAGATCTACCCCTAACAATGCCGGATGTCGTGCCGTCACTCGCGCATGACTTCGTTGCCAGATCGCGCTCCCGTTCAATTGATCGGAATCGAGAATGGCGAAATCGAGCGCGTCATCCAGATCGTGACTGTAGTAGGTAATTTCATCCGCAAGATCGGCAACCTGCGCTTCGAGAATGGCGCCATCTTTCAGCTCGCGCGCTTCATCCTTCCCGCTCGACCCACGCTCTTCATGTTTTCGCAAACCGTCGAGCACTTCACTCGTTAGGTTAAGTCCCGGGAAATCCGGGTAAGGATTCTCCAGTAACTCGACTACCCGCAGGCTTTGTCGATTATGCTCGAACCCGCCATGCTCGCGCATGCATTCCGCCAGCATCTCTTCGCCCGAATGCCCAAAGGGCGCGTGCCCGAGATCATGCGCCAGCGCGATCGCCTCCGCCAGGTCCTCATTCAACCCGAGCGCCCGCGAGATTGTGCGGCTGACCGAAGCCACCTCGCAGGTGTGCGTCAGTCGCGTCCGTAGATGGTCCGCTGTGCCGTTAAGAAAAACTTGCGTTTTATATTCCAGCCGGCGAAACGCGCGCGAGTGAATAATCCGCGCCCGGTCGCGCTGGTATTCCGTCCGGTATTCGTGCCGTGGCTCGGCAAACTTGCGCCCGCGCGAGTCGCTCGATTTTTGTGCATAGGGCGCGAGCGTCAGCTGCTCATTTGCCTCCATCTTTTCGCGCCGTTTCCAGCCGGCCGTTGGCAAATCGGCGCCGCGCGAAAATTCGTTAGTCAGCATCGTTAGGCGATTCCGTCTCCGTCAATTTGTGCGCCAAGCCCTGGCGTTCCATCCGGGCCTGAGTCCGCACGACAAGCAGATCAAAAATCGCCAACAAGACCACCGTCACGGTCACCCAGGCGCAGGCCAGCCAGTAAAGCAAGAACCATCCTGGCCGAATCTTCGGATCGAGCCAGGGTGCCAAAAACGTCGCCCCGCAAAAAAGCATTAGCAAGGCGACGATCACAGTCCAGGACATCGCTTTGCGCCGCATAGTCTGGTCGCGCACCAGCCCGCGCGCCGCATGCGCAGCGAATGATCCAACGCGCAATTTTCTGTCGTTAGACGGCCGTTCCATCTTGAGGCCCAACAATTTTGCCTTGGCTGTCAGTCCGCGCCAGTTCTTTGATCGATGGCTCCCTCAAGCGTTCTTCGAACCGAAGGCAGAATCTTCTACCTGGGTTTAGACCAAATGCTCTAGGCTATAAACATGTCTGATGAGAGCGCTGCCCGGCTAAAACTCGCGCAGAAGAGAGAAACCGTCGCGCCACACAACAAGAGTTTACTTTCCAGCGGGGTAGAGATCGAGTGCAACCTTCACGAGATTGAACACCCGGAAGGCCGCTTCCGACGGGCCGATGGCACCCGATACGACATTTGCGTCATGGAAACGATGATGGACCCGACCCTCCGTCCGCCGTCAATTTCGCGCGCCAGCTTTGTTGGTGACGGTGCCGATACTCAATCCGCGGTAATTCGCCTCGGCAATGTGCGAATGAGCAGCTTTCGGCTCTATCTCATCTCACCCGGGGAAGCTTTCGGCGCGGTCTCTGCCGATGGAAAGGCCGCCACTGCTTCAACCCAATAGCCCAATGTGCAGTGCGGCGCAGTTTAGAGGAGAAGGAGCGTCGGATTTTCCAGAAAATAGCGCAACGCCTTGAGGTAATTGGCGCCGATCGCGCCGTCGACCACGCGATGGTCGCAGCTCAGGCCGATCTTCATCCGATAACCTGGAATAATCGCACTTGATTCGTTCACGACTGGCTGCCTAACGATCGCGCCAACCGAAAGAATGACGGCCTGCGGGGGATTAATCACCGCGGAGAAATAATCGATCCCGTAGCTGCCGAGGTTAGACACGGTCAGGGTACCACCTTGGAATTCTTCCGGTTTCATCCGCTTGTTGCGTGCACGATGGGCAAGATCCTTCACCGCCGCGCTGAGTTCCCGCAGCGATTTGGTTTGCGCCTGCCTAACGACCGGCGTGACGAGACCTTCCTCAAGCGCAACCGCCACTCCGAGATTGATGTCGCCATACTGAACGATGGCATCCTTGTCGAACGAGGCGTTCACTTTGGGCTCGCGAACTGCGGCTTCGACGGCGGCCTTGAGGATGAAATCATTGACCGTGATTTTGTTGGCATCGTCGTCTTCGCCCATGGACTTCAACTCCGCGCGAACGCGCATTAGCGGCTCGGCATTGATCTCGATGTTGAGATAGAAATGCGGGATCGGTCCGAGGCTTGCGCTGAGCCGTTCGGCAATAACTTTGCGCATCCCAGTAAGACTGATGCGGACAGTTTCACCCGCGCCAATCTGTGGAGCAGGCGCCAGCTTTTTCCCGGGACCAGCGGTCGCATCGGCGGCAGCTTCTACGTCCCTTTCCACGATGCGGCCACCTGGTCCGCTTCCTTTGAGACTCGTTAGGTCGATTCCTTTTTCGGTCGCGATCTTACGTGCCAGAGGGGAAGCCTTGATGCGAGCTGGCTCTGATTCTTCCTTGGGTTCGGCGGCTTTCTTTGTTTCCTTTTGTTTGGCAGGCCGTTTCGCGGCGACGGATTCCTTCGCCTGCGCCGGCTCTTCTCCCTCCTCGCCGAGATATTCGTCGCCTTCTTCGATCTCCTTTGTTCCTGAAGGTTCGGCTTCTGCTTCCTTATCCGCCTCCGGCCCCTCTTCGCCTTCGCCCGCAATGAAAGCGATGCGATCGCCGACGTTCACCTTGCCGCCTTCCTCGACATAAATGTTTTTCAAGATTCCGTCGTCGGTCGCTTCCCATTCCATCGTCGCCTTGTCGGTCTCGATTTCTGCCAGCACCTCACCGGAACCGACTCTGTCACCGATCTTTTTTTTCCAACTAACGAGCGTTCCCTCGGTCATGGTGTCGCTCAATTTAGGCATCAGGATTTCAGGCATGGAGAGTGGCGATTGATCGGTGAATGAGGAACTGCCTAACAAATTTTCCTGACCGCAGCGATGATCTTTTCCGCGCTCGGGAGAACAGCCTTTTCCAACGCTTCGTTGTAAGGCATGGGGACATCTTCCTGTGCTACGCGCTGGATTGGCGCGTCCAGCTCATCAAAAATCTCGCGCTGAATTCGGTAGGCAATTTCGGCGCCGACACCGCAGAAGGGGCGATCCTGTTCGACAATCACGACCCGATGCGTTTTCGCAACCGAATCAAAGACAGCCAGCCAGTCGAGTGGTTTGATCGAACGAAGATCGATGACTTCGGCGTTAATCTTATCGTTAGCCAAATCGTCCGCGGCCCTGAGCGCCATCGGGACAGTTTGGGCATAACAGAGGATGGTGACGTCGCTCCCTTCGCGTTTGGTTTCGGCTTCGCCTAACGGAATCAGCAGCTCCGTTTCTTCATCTTCGATCGGGCCTTTGTGGCTATAGAAAAGCTCGCACTCCAACACCAGGACCGGATTGTTGTCGCGCACCGCAGTCTTAAGTAAACCCTTAGCGTCGCGCGGCGTGGCAGGCGTGCAGATTTTGAGGCCGGGGACGTTGGCGTAAAGACATTCCGTCGCGTGCGAATGGGTCGCGCCGAGCTGGTGGGCCGGTCCGTTTGGCCCGCGGAAAGTGATGGGGACATTGAACTGCCCGCCCGACATGGTGAGCATGTTCGGCGCGTTGTTCACCACCTGGTCGAAGGCGACGAACGAAAAGCTAAAGGTCATGAACTCGATGATTGGTCGCAGCCCGGCCATGGCCGCACCAATGCCGAGACCGGCAAAGCCATTTTCGCTGATCGGCGTGTCGATGATACGCTCGGGCCCGAAGCGATCGAGCAGCCCCTGACTGACTTTGTAGGCGCCGTTGTATTCGGCGACTTCCTCGCCCATGAGAAAAACATCCGGATCACGCTCAATTTCTTCGGCGAGCGCCTCGTTGAGCGCCTGACGGTAGGTGATTTCTCTCACGCGCTTTCTCCGTTGGAGGATGCCCTGGCGTCAGTGGAGCGCCGCGACCTCGCTTCACCAGAAGCGCGTTTGGCCGGCTTGGTTGGGCGTGCTTTCGTCGAAATGTCGATCCGGTGCGGATCAACGCCGTCGTCGATGTAGGTATAGGCATAAAGATCCTCTATTGGCGGTTCTGGACTCTTCTCCGCGAACTTCACGCTCGCCATTGCCACCTCTTTCGCCTTCTTGTCGAGAGCGTCGAATTGTTCGTTAGTCAATTTGTTCTCACGAGTGAGCTGCGCACGCAGACGAATGATCGGGTCCTCAAGCCGGTATTTTTCCAGCTCCTCTTTCGTTCGGTAACTCGCCGGATCAGACATCGAATGGCCGCGATAACGATAGGTGCGCGCCTCAACGAAGGCCGGATGCGGATCTTTGCGAATGGAAGCAATGATCTCACTCAATTTGTCGCGCACCTCGCGGAAGTTCATCCCATCGATAATCTCGCTCGGCATGTCGTAGCCTTCTGCGCGATCAGCGATCTGCTCGAGCGAAGTCGATCTTTTCACCGAGGTACCCATGGCAAAGTAATTGTTCTCGCAAATGAAGATGACGGGAAGCTTGAAAAGTCCGGCCAGATTGAGCGCCTCGTGAAATGCTCCCTGGTTGATCGCGCCATCGCCGAAGAAGCAAAGGGTAACGCGATCCTCCTTGCGATATTTCGAAGCGAAAGCGATCCCGGTCGCGAGCGGAACATGCGCACCGACGATCGCGTGGCCACCATACATGTGGCGGGACTTGTCGAAGTAATGCATCGATCCGCCGAGTCCGTGCGAGCAGCCAGAGACCTTGCCAAAAAGCTCCGCCATACAGGCATCCACGCTCGTCCCGCGCACGAGAGCGTGCGCGTGATCGCGATAGGCCGTGATGATGTAATCATCCGACCGCGTCGCGGCGGCCGCGCCCGTTACAACTGCTTCCTGACCGATGTAAAGATGGCAAAAGCCGCCGATTTTTTGCGCTTGATATTGCTGACTTGCACGCTCTTCAAAACGGCGAATCAAGAGCATCATCGCGAGCATCTCGACCTCGTCGCGTTGCCCGGTCGAAACCATTGGAATTAGTTAGGCAAAGGCCGAGCCGTTGCGGCCGAAAGCGCATTTTCTCGCCGGCTGAGGTGCAAACAGGCGACAAAAATAACTGTGAAAACCAAATCACTCACGATTGAATTGCGGAAAAACATCCATGTAGGCGTGGTACCATATTGTGGCAAACCGACGGTGAGCGCCTGGATGAAGCCGGCAAAGTCTTTTACGTAGCCGGGATCCGTCAGCCAGGAGAAGGCGTTGGTGATTAAGTAGAAAAGAACAGAACCGGCCAGCGTTGCGGGAAGAACCGTTTTGAGCGAGGCACGATGGCTAATGGCGAGGCCCAGCAAACCGACGACTGCAAACGCCAGGTAATGGCAGAGCACTGTCACCTCGAGAAAGGAGACGTGGTAATAGAGGTCAAGCGCGATGTCCGAAAGCAGCAGCGCTCCAAAAGGTACCGCAAATTTGTATTTCCGCGGGAAATAAGCCGCACTGCAGAGCGCGATCGCCGCCATCGGAGCGAAATTAGAAAGCCACGTGCTGCCGCCGTGCTGGACGATAATTGCAGCGGCGACGCGGTAAATAATCGTCAGGAAAGCCAAAAGGATCGCAGCAAGCATGGCCAAAAAGTCAACTTTTCTGGGCGAGATGCAATCGCGTTTTCAACTGCCCACGTGCTCGTAATGATTTTATTGGCGCGGCCGAAGAGAACAGAATCACGAAGCAGGCGCGGCGGTTTTCGCCGCGGCTTTGTTCAGGCGCGCTTTGCGACGGTTCGCCACATTACGATGAATGACCCCCCGCTTGGCCGCCTTGTCGAGCGCTGAGATGAGCGCGCGATGATCCTCCGTCTTGCCATTGGTGGCGCCTCCTTTTGCGAGCGAGCGCAGACGGCTCAGGACGCTGCGATTGCGCAACGTGCGGCGCGGAGTTTGGCGGGCGCGCTTGGCGGCGGATTTCGAATTGGCCATGAAGCAAAGATTGGTGGACGCGCAGGCTCGTGGACTGAAGCGAGGTTGTCAAGGTTGTAGCCTGGGGACCACGGCCGGTTAGTCTTGTCAGCATGGAACTGTTCTGGTGGATAGTGACGCTGATTATTATGGCCATCGGCCTTATCGGCACAGTGCTGCCGATCTTGCCGGGGACGACGCTCATTCTGGCAGCGGCAATCCTGCATCGTCTCATGCTCGGGCCGGAGAAGGGAGCCGGCTGGCTCAGCCTGATCGCTCTCGCTCTTTTCGTGGTCGCTTCCTACATGATCGATTTCCTAGGCAGCTGGTTAGGCGCGCGGCGTTTTGGCGCAACACGCTGGGGCGCCTGCGGCGCCATGCTCGGAGCGGTCGTGGGAATTTTCTTTGCTTTACCCGGATTGCTTGTCGGTCCGGTGATTGGCGCGCTGGCGGGGGAATTGATTGGCGGAAAACGCCTTATCGAAGCCGGACGCGCCAGCTGGGGAGCATTGTTAGGCAGTCTTGCTACGATGATCGGCAAGCTGCTCATCGGACTGGTGATGGTGAGCTGGTTTCTGCTTGTCACCCCAGCGCCGTTCTGAGTGCGACTAAGGGAGAAGCCGCCTAACGATGGCGAGCCGAGGAATCCACCTTGGCGTAGACGCCAATTAGCGGACGGGACGACGGCGTGGCCGCGCGGAAGTCGCTGACAAAACCACGCTCCGTTCGGATTTCCACGTGGCCTGCACCACTGCGCGAAGCATACACCAGGACCGAACCAACGGGCGCCTGATACGGATCGCTTACCGGCAGCTGCTTGAACCCGTAATGCTGCACGAGTTCTGAACCCGCCTGTTTTGCCAGCTCAGTTTTGGGATACGAGTCGACCGCCCCGGCGGCCAGCAACGCTTCCTTCACATAACGCCAGCAGCAGCTGCGAGAGTGAGCATGCGCACGCTCCTCCGCAATCGTGGCAGCGCGAGCCAGCTTCGGATCAAGATTCGGAAAGGGGTTCTTCAGCTTGCCGGTGAAGTGCGAAATAACCTCGGTCGATTGCACTTTTCCATGCACGTCGACATAAACGAATCGCGTTTCCGAGGTGGAATGATCTCCCGCTCGAGCTTGGGCAAGAGAAAGAGCACAGCAGCTGAAAAAAAGAAGATATCGAAACACAGTCGCGCCTTCTATGTAGGCAATTTGCTTGCCACGCAACCAGAAATTTGATCATCAGCGAAAATTTTTTCCGTCCAACACCGTTGTCCAAAAAAAGTACTTTTGCCCCTGAAATAGTTTTGACATCAACGCGAGAAATTGCAGAAATCTCGCTCCTGGGTGCCTCCATAAGAGCGCCTGGCGATTGTCCTGTTTGGTGTGTGGAAAGCTCGTTCCTTGTGAACGGGCTTTCCTTTTTTAGTCGACGATTCGGCCGCTCACTTCGCCGAAGCCGATTCGGTAGCCTTCGCCCTGCCCCCAACCGCTGATCGTTAGGCAGTCGCCCGCTTCCAGCCATTTACGCATTTCGCCAGACGACAGTTGCAGCGGATTCGCACCACGCCAAGTCAATTCCAGCATGCTTCCACGACTATTCTCGTTAGGCCCGCTAATCGTGCCACTCGCCAAGAGATCGCCCGGCTGAAGGTTGCACCCGCCAACCGTGTGATGCGCGAGCTGTTGCGACATACTCCAATAAAGATTTCGGGAGTTTGTCCGCGAAATGGTTTGTCGCTCGCTCATTTTTGCGGTTTGCAAGTCGACCTGCAAATGAATGTCGTAAGTGAAATCGTTAGGCTGGTTGAGGTAGGACAACGGTGTCGGATCTTGCGCAGGCAGTGGTTTCTTGAATGGCTCGAGCGCTTCCAAAGTCACGATCCAAGGCGAGATGCTGGTACAGAAGTTTTTCGCCAGAAATGGGCCAAGCGGCTGGTATTCCCAAGTCTGAATGTCGCGCGCGCTCCAATCGTTCATCAGCACCAGACCAAAAATATGATCAAGCGCTTCTGCAATCGGCACCGGTTTCCCGAGTTCATTGGGCGGACCGATGAAAAACGCCGTCTCTAATTCGAAGTCGAGCGCCCCGCTCGGCCCGAAGCTCGGTGTCGCAGCTTGAGGAAGTTTCGTCTGTCCGCGCGGACGGCGCACCTCAACGCCGCTCGGCACAATCGAACTGGCGCGACCGTGATAGGCGATCGGCAACCATTTCCAATTCGGCATGAGTGCATTCTCCGGCCCTCGAAACATCGTGCCGACGTTGAAGGCGTGGTTATACGAAGAATAGAAATCGGTGTAATCGCCGATTCGCGCTGGAAGCTGCATCGTCACCTCCGCCTGGCGATGGAAAGCGCGCTCGCGAAGGGATCGATTGTCCCGCAGCGTGCCGGTCCTGGCCGCCAATAATTCCTGCAAGCTTTCCCGCATCCCGCTCCACGCGGGCCGGCGGAGAGCCAAAAACGAATTGAGGAAGTCGTGATCAAAGACCGGGCGCGGACCGAGATCGAGTTTGCGAAAAAAGCCCTCCTCTTCCAGCAGACCGATGTCCAAGACCAGATCGCCAATTGCCACACCCGCGCGCGCTTTCCCGCCTCGAGGCCGGAAGATTCCATAGGGCAGGTTTTGAATCGGAAAATGCGATTCGGGCGAGAGTTCGACGAACGAATGAAGTGGTGCTGGCATGGTCGCAATCTAATCTGCCTGTCGTGGCGGTCTAACGACGGTGGAATTCCAACAGATGCAACGCGCGCAAGTCGTCGCGCGGCTCGTCGAAGCTGCAACTGCCTAACGACACCACAAACTCGCGCCGGATTACGATCTGGTCGCTCGAAATTCGCCAATCGCGCCAGCGGAAAACATCATCGTCAAACACGAGCGTATGCGGCTCTTCCTCGGCCAACATTTCTTCCGTCTGCGTCTCACTCCAGCCGTGTTCCGCAGCGAGGACGCCAGCACCGAGAACGTTGAGAAAACCGTGCATTTTTGTTTGCACGCTCTCGTGAAAAAGTTTCACCGGGTGATGCAATCCGGCAGTGAATTTTATCGGTACTCGATGCCGGGCTGCTGCCGCGAGAGAGCATGAGATTTGCGCGCCACTGGGAAAGGCGTCGGCCGTCACGCCACCAGTGCGTAACTTAAAACCGAGACCGCTCCCGGCGAGGGCGGCAATGGTCGCAGGAGCTTCGTTAGGCGGCGCTTCCAGAAAAACCCGCAGTTTCATCTCATTGAAAATTCGACGCGCTTCGCCTAACGGATCCAATGCAGCGGCTCCCGGAAAAGGCATTTCCAATTGCCTAACGACCGCAGCGCCGTCGGCGTGATTTTGTATCGTGTCTATCGCCGTGCGGATCGTCTCCAAAGTGGCTGCGAAGACGCTCGGATCGGCCGTCTTCGGCCCGAGGGCGGAAATTTCCAGTGGATGTTCGGCGTCGAAAAGGGAAAGCTGCTGCGTCGCTGCCTCAAATTTTCCGACAGGGAGAACGAATGCTCCCAGCATCCAATGCTCCGGCGTGCGCACATATTCCGCATGGTTCCGAAGCGCCGGCTCCAGGTCGAGACTCGCGGGCGGGAATAACCCCGCGTAGTCGATTGCCCGAGTAAGAAGCGCGCGCAAGGATGCAGCCGGCATAGAAGAGAACTGAATGGCTCGATCATGATGCGCGTCAACCGCAAGTCAGCCTCCTGCCGGCAGGATCAAGAAAGACGATATGTCTGGGCAGCTACGAATCCAAGCTGTCTCGATTCGTTAGGGGACACTAGCTTATGAATTCCGCCAGCGGATCCATCGGCTCGATGTGCGAACAAAAAATCTTGAAGGTCGCCAGAATCGGCACCGCCAGCAGGATACCAACAATCCCCCACATCCAGCCCCAAAACATAAGCGAGAGCAGTACCAGCACAGGATTGAGGGTCAGCGAACGCCCCATGACGAAAGGCGTGATAAAATTGCCCTCCAGGCTCGCAAGTACAAAGTAGGCTGCCGGAAAGATAAGGGCATAGCCGAGGCTGTCGAAACTCAGGACCGCTCCCAAGGTCATTAGAATGATTCCGGTGAGTGCGCCGAGGTAGGGAATAAAATTGAGTGCCGCAACCATCGCGCCCCACATCATTGGATTGGGCAAGCCTAACAATCCCACCGCCGTGCCCACCGCTGTCCCGAGGCAAAGATTGATCAATGTGACGGTGTAGAGATAGCGCGAGATCTGAGCCTCAATCTCGTGGGCGATTGTCACCGCTCGCTTCTTATCGGAAAGCGTCGGCATCAATTTGATGAGCTTGCCAAGAAAAACGCCGTCATAGGCGAGGAGAAAATAAAGCAGGATCAACATGGTCACGAGCCCAACCAGAAGGTCCGTCGTATGCGCGTAGAGCCGCTCATAAAGCGGATGTTGTTTTACCTCTACCGTGGGAGTCTTGTTCTGACCGGAATCGGTCGTGGGGGCGGTGAGATTTTCAATCGCGCCGCTCGCCCGCTCGACACGGGCAATGGGTTTCTTGAGTGGCAGAAGACGCTGGTGCAGTTGCTCCACGCTGTAGGGCGCTTTTTCGATCCAACCCGCCGCCGGCGCGGCCAAAAACGAAACGCCATAGCCAATTCCTCCGACGAGCGAAAGCAGAAGCAAAGCCGAGCCGAGCAAGGGATGAATTCTGATTTTTGCCAATCCGCGAACAACCGGCCGCAGGAGATAGCTAAGGAGCAAAGCGAGCACAATCGGGAGAAGGAGGGAACGGACAAAATACATCGTGTAAAACACGGCCAGGAGAAACAGGCCGGTAGTCGCCATCGAGCGAGTATCGAAGGGCCGCTGGAGCAGGTCGTGAATTCGCACACGCGGCCGCACGACAGTTTCTCCGTTGCTCTCAGCCTCTCTTACATCCGGGTCGGGATGATTGGTTTCTTTTAGCTCTATCTCCATCCGCTTGATGGAATCGTTCGGTGAGAGCCCTTCACGCGCCCTAGTTGAGCTTTTACCGGAATCGTTGCCGGCTCGACTGCGGCCCGCGATTTCGTCAAATTAACCCGTGGCACGCGAGATTGAGCTGACGATCGAAGATATTGCTTTCGGTGGGAAAGGCGTCGGTCGCGTCGATGGCAAAGCGGTCTTTGTGCCTTTCGTGATCGAGGACGAACGTGTCGCAGCCCAGGTCGTTCGAGAGAAAAAATCCTTCGCTCAGGCCGAACTCGTTAGGCTGATTCATCCCTCCCGACATCGGACAACGCCGCGCTGTCCGTATTTCGGCCGCTGCGGCGGATGCAGTTATCAGCACATGACCTACGGTCATCAGCTCCATTGGAAGACACGGCAGGTGCAACAGGCTTTGCAACGGATCGGCAAGTTCCACGATCCACCGCTGCATCCGATCGTCCCCTCGCCGCTCAATTATGAGTATCGCAATCGGATCACGGTCCATGTCGACCAAGGCATCGTTGGATTCTTCCGCCATGATGGCCATCGCCTCATCGATATCGAGCACTGTCCAATCTCGCTCCCGGAGGTGAACAAAGGCTTGAATGAACTTCGTGCGCGACGCCCGCGTGACGGCCATTATACGCTGCGCGCACGAATCGAGCCACGGGTTTTCGGCCAGACCAATGATCCGGTCGCCCTTCTCCTCGCAGACAAAATCGCCGAGCTGATTTCGCCTAACGACTCGCTCCTGATCGATGCCTACTGCGGCGCAGGCTTTTTCGCGAAACAGTTGCGCGCAAAATTTTCGCGGATTGTCGGCCTCGATTGGGATATCCACGCCATCGCAGCAGCGCAGACCGACGCCAGCGACAGCGAGATTTACATCGCCGGAGACGTCGCGATGCATCTGGACGAGCATCTCGCGCAGGCCGATCCACGCCTAACGACTGTGATTGTTGATCCGCCGGGCGCCGGGGTAAGTCCCGAGGTGCGCGAGATTCTGCGCGCTCATCCGGTCGCGACCCTTTTGTATGTTTCCTGCAATCCACCGACACTTGCGCGCGACCTGGCGGACCTCACCGCCGTTTTTCAGCTTCAAAGCGTGACACCCCTGGACATGTTCCCGCAAACTGCCGAGATCGAGGTGCTCGCCCATCTCACGAGCACAACTGCCTGATAATTACAGTTCCACCCGCGCGCCAAGCTCTACGACGCCGTTAGGCGGCAGACAGAAATAAGATGTCGCGTCACCGGCATTGCGAGTCATCCAGGCGTAAAGCGTGCCGCGCCATGGCGAGAGCCCGAGCTTGCGGGTGGCAAGAATCGTCTCGCGGCCGATGAAATAGGTCGTGCGCATCGGCTCAAAACGCAGCTCGCTTTGTTTAAGAAGCTCGAGCGCGGCGGGCACGTCCGGCTTTTCCATGAAACCAAAATGAATCTGCACGCGCCAGATGCCCGCCTCGACTTTCTCGACGTCGACGCGGTCCGCCAGCGTCGAGAGGTAAGGCACGTCCTCGGTGCGCACGGTGAGGAGAATCACCTGCTGATGCAGCACTTTATTGTGTTTGAGATTGTGTAGAAGCGCGAGCGGTGTGCCACAGCGATTGCCAGACATGTAGACCGCCGTTCCAGGGACGCGGCTGATGCGATTGCTTTGCAAATCCGGGAGCAATGCCTCGAGCGGCACACAAATATCCCCCAGATGAGCGCGCAAAATTTTGCGGCCTTTGCGCCAAGTGAGCATGAGAAAAAGGATGATCGCCGACACCATGATCGGAAACCAGCCGCCGTGGGCGATCTTAAGCATATTGGCGCTGAAAAAGGCGAGGTCGATCGAGATAAAGAACATCGCCACCGGCAGAGCAACTATGGTCGGCCAGTGCCAGCGACGGCGGGCCACGAGATAGAACAGGATCGTAGTGATCAACATCGTGGTTGTGATCGCGACGCCGTAAGCAGCTGCGAGATGGCTCGAAGTTCCGAAGCCGAGCACCAAGCCGATGCACGAAATCATCAGCGCCCAATTCACCACCGGTACGTAGATTTGGCCGATAATGCGCGCCGACGTGTAAATGACTTTGAGCCGTGGACTATAACCGAGTTGGATAGCCTGCAGGGTGAGGGAAAAGGCGCCACTGATGATGGCTTGCGATGCGATGACAGCCGCCGCCGTAGCGAGAACCACTAACGGGTAGAGCGCCCAGGCGGGCGCAAGGCGAAAAAACGGGTTCACCGCCGCTTCAGGTTCAGCAAGCAGGAGGGCTCCCTGGCCAAAATAATTCAAGACCAGCGCCGGCAGAACAATGCCGAACCAGGTGAGCCGAATCGGCAGCGTCCCGAAGTGGCCGATGTCGGCATAAAGTGCTTCGCCCCCGGTTATGACGAGAAAGACCGCGCCGAGAACCACGAATCCTGGCGCGCCATTGTTCACAAAAAACTCGAACCCATACCAAGGGCTAACGGCAGCCAAAACAGCCGGCGCATTCACAATCTGCCGCAAACCCAGAAGGCTGATGGATAGAAACCAGAGAACCGTAATCGGTCCAAATACCCGGCCGACGCGTGTCGTGCCGTGAGACTGGAAATAAAAGAGCCCGACAAGAATTCCTATCGCAAGCGGCACGACATACGGGTCGAACAAGGGCGTCGCGACATGTAAACCCTCGACCGCGCTCAGGACCGAAATGGCAGGCGTAATCATCCCATCGGCGTAAAGCAACGCCGCGCCAAACAGCCCGAGAATAAAGATGAACCTTCCTCGATTCATCACCTCTCTGACCAAGGTCGCGAGCGCGAGAATACCGCCCTCGCCCCGGTTGTCGGCGCGGAGGATGAGGATGAGATATTTGATCGAAATGATGAGAATGAAGGACCAGAAGATGAGCGAGAGCACGCCAAGGATGTTCGCCGGCGTGGGTGGCACGGCATTCTCGCCATAGAAACATTCGCGCAGCGCATAGAGCGGGCTCGTGCCAATGTCGCCATAGACGATCCCAAGGCTGGCAAGGCAGAGCAAAGCCAATCGTCGCTTGTGTGCGGGCGCGTCTTGCTGATCCGAAGCGGCGGATGCGGCCGTCGGAGTCGCTGGAGTTATTGTCTCAGGCATGGAGTTTCCATCCCAAACTGTAAGCTTAGGCTGCAGGCCAACGCGACAGTAATTAAAACGGTAATAAAACTTCGGCCCAGCTCTTTTATCCGCGTGCCTTATGCAGGTAGAATTGGGTTCGTGCTAAATTCCCTCAATTCGTGTTTGATCGACATGCTGCCTTCCGCGGGCCCGGCGTTTGCATCACCTGAGGAACCGGTCGCAAGATTGACGACCGGTAATGAAAGCGCTGGCGCGCGTGTTGTCATCAACCTCCCAGTGCGCGCCGGCGAAACGATTGGATCGAACGCATGAAATCGAACCGAATTGCCTTGATCATCGACGACGAAAAGCAAATTCGTCGTCTCCTGCGTCTCGCCCTTGAAAGAGCCGATCACCAGGTCTTCGAAGCCGAAACCGGACAGACTGGCCTGGCCGAAGTCGCCTGCAGGCGGCCCGATATCGTCCTGCTCGATCTCGGATTGCCTGACATGGAGGGGATGAAAGTGCTGAAACATTTGCGCGAATGGTCCGACGTGCCCGTGCTGATCCTTTCCGTGCGCGACGAGCCGGATGAAAAAGTCGCCGCACTCGATGCCGGTGCCGATGATTATGTGACCAAGCCCTTTGACACGGCGGAGTTGCTGGCTCGTGTTCGCGCCGCGCGACGCCGCTCGCTCTTGGAAACCGGCGAGCCGGTTTTCCAATCCGGTCCGCTCTGCGTTGATTTTGGAGCTCGCCAGGTAAGACTCAATGGCGCAGAGATCAAGCTCACGCCAACTGAGTATTCTCTCTTGCGTGTCCTCGTGCAGAATGCCGGCAAAGTGGTGACTCATCGCCAACTTCTTCGCACGGTTTGGGGCGAGAAAGCCGAAAGCCAGGCACAGTATCTTCGGGTGTATGTCACTCATTTGCGCAAGAAACTTGAAGCCAGCGCCGATAGCCCAAGTCTGATCAAGACTGAGGTCGGGATTGGTTATCGTTTGTCGACCGACGCACTATAGTCGCGCCGAACTCCGCTCGCAGTGCACCTAGGCAAGTTAATGAATATTTAACGCTTCTCGAAGCTCGATTAATTACCACCTGCGGCGATTGGCGAGTCAGATTCTCAAGACAATTAATGGCTACCCGAAAGAAACAACACCGCTCTCTCGCGTCCGTGATTACTGCAATCGTGGTAATCGCTGTCACCGGCTGTTATCACGGGACCGAGTCCGTCCTTGAGCGTATGGCCAAAGCGCAGCAACACGCGCGGGACTTACACCTTCATTTCAGCCAGGTGGCCGATGCAACTAATCTCGCCGTAATGGCCGATACCGACGCGGCGTCGCACGCGTTTGCGAGTCAGGCCAGACAGAACATTGATGTGCTCCAGAAAGACGCGGCCGCGCTGCGCACCATCCTGAAGAATTTGATGTTCTCAAAGGAAGTGGCCTTGCTCGATCAGTTCGAAAGGCGATTCACGAAGTATCGCGCTCTGGATAGCACGATCCTCGATCTGTCAGTCGAGAATACCAATCTTAAGGCGCAACGGCTCTCGATCGGTCCGGCGCAGGAAGCGGTCGAAGCATTCCGCGTCGCGTTGGAACAGGTCGCTTCCGGCGCGGAGTCGAACGAAGCCTGGCATATCAAGGCGCTAACCGCGAGCGCACTCGCCGCGGTTCGCGAGATCCAGGTTCTGGAGGCCCCACATATTATCGAAGCCGACGACGCCGAGATGACGCGCATCGAAAAGAAAATGTCAGCCTCGGAAAACGCCACGAGAGATGCGCTCAAGACGTTGGCTATCCTCGTCCCCGATGCCGCGCGCCGCCAGGTCGCAGCCAGCGAAGCCGCCTTTAACAAGTATCTCGATCTGCACACTCAGCTCATTGCTCTCTCGAGGCGCAATTCCAATGTCCGCTCCTTGTCATTAGCGCTCGGTGAGCTACGAATGCTTAATGCTGGCTGCGAAGACGATCTTCGCGCGCTCCAGGAGGCGATCGACAAACGTGGTTTTGTGGCAACCCGCTGACCTAGAGGACCTGTAGGTACCCCACCGAAGTTTTGCCGTTCTTAATGTTTTTTTAGCCAGTCAAGCCGTTCGTTTAATTGGCACGCCGGGCGGGGCCACCTAGCTTTGAGTCATCAACTACTACGAGTCGTGAATGATCTGATCTTCGTCACTACCGTCTTTGCCTTCTTCTTGTGAGCGCGTTCTACGTGCTGTTCTGTGACCGACTCTAAAATCTTCTATAGAACGCTTGTTGTCAGCATCGTCGCGCGGCGAGAAAAGCCAGACCGGTAACGTAAGCCTTGCTCGCGCCCCAGTCACCATAGAGCAACGCGGCGGCGCGCTTCCAATCCACGTCGCGTGGTCGATGGACACACCTGCAGAAGGAATTTTGGCCATCGCTAAGAGTTTCTAACTTCCATTCGGCCCATGCTGGCTGGCAAGTTCTTTCCCCGCGGTCGTTGGAACGCGTTCACGATTTCATTACGCTTTGTCACACGACTTCAATTAATACTGCGGGATTAGCTCGGTGAAAATGGAGCGTGAACAACTTCTTTTTAGTAGGAGCGATCGTGTGGGCCTTCTACATCGCCAGCGCGCTTTATGTCGTCTGGCAGGAAGGCCGGAAGCGGAAGGGCGAGAATGACCACCAAACTGCGCCCAAAGCTGGCTGAATTTTTGTTGCGGGGCTCGAGGTGTTCAGTCGTGAGGTGAGGTGAGCGGCGACGAGTAAAAGCGCGCCAGCAACAGCGAGGAGCTGCCCTTGTGATTGCGCCGCGGAGTAGACGCCGCGTCGGGAAATATTGCAAATCTGCGCGTGATTGATTCGGACCACGCCGATCCGGTCATAGACCGTACGGATGATGGGGAATGAAGAAAAGCCGGCGGCGAGAAAACGCGACCGATGAGGCATGCCTTGCTTGTGTGCCAGTCGCCGCAAAGAAGCGCGGCGGCCCGTTCCAATCTACGTTATGCGGTCGAATCACGCTGCCGCGACGGAATCTCAGCTATCGTTCGTGGGCGCGCTCCCAGCGGCGTGTGTGCTTCGATCAGGCTCTATCCTTGGGGCGTTGACCATGGCTCTGCTAACTTCTTAGCGTTCGGGCAACCCTTAGTTTAATGCCACCTCGTTCGGTCCTTTGGTTCGAGTTTGGTTGACCGGTGTCAGCGATCACTCCAAATAGCGAGCGCCGAAATGAATTTGGACCTTATCGCTGCGGGACAGGATTGGGCCACCATGCTGCCCTTCGGGATTTTGCTGCTGGCGATCACCTTCGGACCGCTGATCGCCCAATACCATTGGGAGCGTCACTACCATTATCTCTGCATCGCACTGGCGAGCGTGGTGTGCGGTTATTACATCTTCGCTCTTCGTCAAACGGCGCCAGTCCTCCATGCGTCGTTCGATTATGCGAGTTTCATGGTCGTCGTCGGTTCTTTCTTCGTTGTTTCCGGCGGAATTCGGCTGCGGATCAAAGGGCCGAGCACCCCGGCGCGAAACACGCTCTTTCTGCTCGTCGGAACATTGCTGGCCAATCTCATTGGCACGATCGGCGCGTCGCTCCTTCTCATTCGGCCCTGGATCACGATGAACAAGTCTCGCGCCTCGGCAATGCACATCGCCTTCTTCATTTTTCTCGTCAGCAATATCGGTGGCGCGCTTTTGCCGGTAGGCCCACCGCTTTTCCTTGGCTTTCTCAAAGGTGTGCCGTTCGAATGGACTTTGCGCCATTGCTGGCCGCAATGGTCCCTCACCGTCGGCATTCTTCTGTCTGTGTTTTTCATTCTCGATGTGATCAATCTCCGAGCCGCCCGCAGGCGCGTTCATAAGCCGGAGACGACGCCCTGGCGTTGCGACGGCGCGCACAATCTCATTTTTCTGCTCGCTCTTCTGGCTGCGCTCATTTTCGTGCCTGGCCAGTTGCGCGAGGTCATCGTCATCTTGATCGCACTTGGCTCCTATCTTGGAACACCAAAACGAATTCGCGCGGCGAACAACTTTACTTTTGCGCCGCTCAAAGAAGTGGCCTGGCTCTTTCTCGGTATTTTCGGGACCATGATTCCAGTCCTCGCATTCATGGAACGGTCCGCCGCCAGACTTGGGCTAAATTCCGATATGCACTTTTACTGGGCAAGCGGCCTTCTGTCAGCGTTGCTCGATAACGCGCCTACATATCTGGCTTTCTTCGCGGCTGCTGTTGGGCTTCATGGCTTGGATATTAACGACCCGTCACATGTGGCCCGATTCATTTCGGCCAATGGCAGCGCGCTGGTCGCGATTTCGTTAGGCGCGACTTTTTTTGGCGCGCTCACTTACATCGGCAATTCGCCCAACCTGCTCGTGAAAACCATTGCCGAACACGCACGCGTCCCGACGCCAAACTTCGTTAGTTACACCTGGAAATTCGCGCTTCCCATTCTCATCCCGGTGTTCGCGCTCGATGCGCTGCTGTTTTTCTCGCGCTAGTGAGGGTTGCTAGTGGCGTTAATTTTTTTTTAACGCTTTCCTGTCCCTGTTTAATTAACGCTGCCGCCAGACTTCGCTCATCGTTGGGTCAGTTATGAGTGAATTTATTGTAGCGAGCATCATCGTGATTGGCGGAGTGAACTGGCTTTACTCCCGTTTTTGCGAGCAGAAACGCGGCTCGTCAGGCTCGACCTCACGTCAAGTTTTGCACAGACAGGCGCAAAAATTGACTATCCAGGCACTGAACGGCTGGCTCTGATCGACCCACGAATCCACATCTTATGAATGACCTGATCTTCGTCGCTATCGTCTTTGCCTTCTTCCTGCTGAGCGCGTTTTACGTGCTGTTCTGCGATAGACTCTAAATCTTTTATGGAAACACGCGTTGTCAGCATCGTCGCTCTTCTCCTTTTCATTTATCTTCTCGTGGCCATGATCCGGCCCGAGAAATTCTAACGCATGAACACGCAACTGTTAGGTTGGATTCAGTTCGCTCTCTACGTCGTCGCGCTCGTGCTGATCACGAAGCCGATAGGGCTTTATCTTTTGCGCGTGCTCGATGCGGAGGGCCGCACTTGGCTCGATCCCATCTTCCGTCCGCTGGAGAAGCTGACTTACGCCCTGATGGGTGTCAATCCGAAGCGGGAGCACAATTGGAAGCAATACACCTTTGCCATGCTGGCCTTCAGTTTGGTGGGTTGTCTGTTTACCTACGCCATTTTGCGGCTGCAGAACATTCTGCCGCTCAATCCGCAAGGACTTGGGCCGGTCAGTCCAGATCTCGCCTTCAACACCGCCACGAGTTTCACGACGAACACCAACTGGCAGAGCTACGGTGGCGAGGGAACCATGTCCTACCTCTCCCAAATGGTCGGATTGACCTTTCACAACTTTGTCTCGGCCGCCACCGGGATCGCGATTGCAGCTGCGCTCGTCAGGGGGATTGCGCGGCATTCCGCGCAAACAATTGGCAACTTCTGGGTCGATCTTGTTCGCGTGACCTATTACCTCCTCATCCCGATCTGCGTCGCCTTCGCAGTCATTCTTGTATCGCAGGGCATGATCCAGAACTTCAAGCCCTACACCAAAGCCACCCTGGTCGAGCCGATGAAAGTCTCAGTCGCCAAGGTGGACAAGGACGGCAAGCCAGCGGTGGACGCGAAGGGCAACCCGGTGATGGAAGAACAAACCGTCACCGAACAAAATATCGTCCAGGGTCCGATGGCTTCGCAGATTGCGATCAAAATGCTCGGCACCAACGGCGGTGGTTACACGAACGCCAACGCCGCCCAGCCCTTCGAGAATCCGACACCGCTCTCGAATTTCCTTCAAATGCTATCGATCTTTTCGATCGGCTCGGGCCTTACTTACTATCTCGGCCGCATGGTCAAGAACCAGCGGCACGGCTGGACCGTGTGGGCAGTTATGGTGGCCTTGTTTATTGCGGGCGTTCTTCTGGCCTGGCACTCGGAAGTCGCGGGTAATCCGATTCATCAACACCTCGGCGTCGCCGCTGCGGACGGCAACATGGAAGGCAAGGAAGTTCGCTTCGGTATCTTTAACTCTGCGCTTTTCGCCACCATCACGACTGACGCCTCATGTGGCGCAGTTAATTCAATGCATGACTCTTTTACGCCGCTGGGCGGCTTTGTTCCGCTCTTCAACATTCAGCTCGGCGAAATCATCTTCGGCGGCGTCGGCGCGGGTCTTTACGGCATGCTCGTCTTTGTCGTCCTGGGAGTCTTTATCGCGGGTCTCATGGTCGGACGCACGCCCGAGTATCTCGGCAAGAAAATTGAATCCTATGACGTGAAGATGGCGATGTTGGCATTGCTTATCCTTGCCGTCGATATCCTGGCCTTCTCGGCCTGGGCCGTGGTAAGCAAATGGGGCCTGGCAGGTTTGAATAACAACGGACCGCACGGTCTGAGCGAGATTCTTTACGCTTTCAGCTCCGGCACCGGTAACAACGGGAGCGCGTTCGCCGGCCTCTCTGCCAACACGCCCTGGTATAACACTACCCTTGGTATCGCAATGCTGGTTGGTCGCTTCCTTATGATTGTGCCGATCCTTGGCCTGGCAGGTTCGCTCGTGCGCAAGAAAATCACGCCGGCAAGCGCCGGCACCTTCCCGGTTTACGGCGGCACATTCTTTATTTTACTTATCGGGACCATTCTCCTAATCGGCGCCCTGAATTTTCTTCCGGCGCTGACCCTTGGACCGGTGGTTGAGCATTTCCTCATGCAAGGTGGGAAACTCTTTTAATCGTTAGGCAATGAAAACAAAATCTCGCTCACTTTTTGATTGGGAAATCGTAGCCCCGGCGATCGGGGATTCGTTCAAGAAACTGGATCCGCGCCTGATGGTGAAGAACCCGGTCATGTTCGTCACCATGGTCGGCGCTGCCCTAACGACTATAGGAATCTTCACGGCCGAACCGAGCCTGCGCGGCTTTGTCGCCCAGCTTGCGATCTGGCTCTGGTTCACGGTCCTTTTTGCCAATTTTGCCGAAGCCATGGCGGAAGGCCGGGGCAAAGCTCAGGCCGCGGCCCTGCGCCGGATGCGCACAACGACCATGGCGCGCCGGCTGCATAACGGCCGAGAAGATAAAGTCCCTGCGACCGATCTCGAGAAAGGCGACACCGTTGTCTGCGAGACCGGCGACACCATTCCGGCGGATGGCGACGTGATCGAAGGTATCGCGAGCGTGGATGAAGCCGCGATCACCGGCGAGTCGGCTCCTGTCATTCGCGAAAGCGGTGGCGATCGCAGCGCGGTCACCGGCGGCACGCGCGTCCTGAGCGACCGAATTGTCATTCAGGTGACCATGGAAAAGGGTGGCGGCTTTCTCGATCGCATGATTGCACTCGTAGAAGGAGCCAGGCGGCAGAAGACGCCTAACGAAATTGCCCTGACGATTCTTCTCGCCGCTCTCACCTTTATCTTTCTCCTTGTCGTGGTGACGCTGAAACCGTTTGGCATTTACTCAGCCACGGTTTTCTCCATTCCGGTTCTGGTCGCGCTCCTTGTCTGCCTGATTCCTACCACCATCGGCGGCTTACTCAGCGCCATTGGGATCGCTGGAATGGATCGGGTCCTGCAAAGGAATGTGCTCGCTATGAGTGGCCGTGCGGTGGAAGCCGCAGGTGATGTCGATGTTCTTCTGCTCGATAAAACCGGAACCATCACTCTTGGTAACCGGATGGCCATCGCCTTTCACCCCGCCCCTGGTGTAGCAGAGAACGACCTTGCCGCCGCCGCGCAGCTTAGTTCGTTAGCCGACGAAACCCCCGAGGGCCGAAGCATTGTCGTGCTCGCGAAGGAGAGGTTCGGTCTGCGCGCCCGCGAGATGCACGAGTTGGAGGCGACCTTTGTCCCCTTTACCGCCCAGACGCGCATGAGCGGAGTTGACTTTCATCCGAATGGGAGTCAGGCCCTGGATCGCATCCGCAAAGGCGCGGCGGAAGCGGTGCGCACCTTTGTCGAAACAGCGGGCGGCGCCTTTCCCCAGGCTGTGCAGGCAGAGATCGAGCAAATCTCCCGCCGCGGCGCCACTCCACTTGTCGTCGCATCAAACATGGCCACCCTCGGCGTCATTGAGTTGAAAGACGTGGTCAAGGGCGGGATCAAGGAACGTTTCGCGCAGTTGCGCAAGATGGGCATCCGCACCGTCATGATTACGGGCGATAACCCACTAACTGCCGGAGCAATCGCGGCTGAGTCTGGAGTAGACGACTTCATGGCCGAGGCCACCCCGGAAGATAAGCTAAAACGAATTCGCACCGAACAGGCCGAAGGTCGTCTTGTCGCTATGACCGGTGACGGGACGAATGATGCACCAGCTCTAGCCCAAGCGGACGTCGGCGTGGCGATGAACACCGGCACTCAGGCCGCGCGAGAGGCCGGCAATATGGTCGATCTCGACAGTAACCCGACAAAACTGATCGACATCGTCGAGATCGGCAAACAAATGCTGATGACTCGTGGCAGCCTGACGACATTTAGCATCGCAAACGACGTGGCGAAATACTTCGCCATCCTTCCCGCCATGCTCATGGCGACATTCCCTGCGATTGCGCCGCTCAACGTCATGAATCTACACAGTCCTACGAGCGCGATTCTAAGTGCGGTGATATTTAACGCACTGATCATCATCGCCCTCATTCCGCTCGCGCTGAAAGGTGTGGCCTACAAGGCAATCGGCGCGCTTGCCATCTTACAACGGAACCTGCTCATCTATGGCCTGGGCGGCATCATTGTACCCTTTATCGGAATCAAGTTGATCGACCTCATCATTACCGGCCTCAGCCTTGCCTAACTATGAAAGAATTCTTCTCTGAAATGCGCGGCGCCCTCGTCAGCACGCTTGTCCTGGCGATAGTTTGCTGCGGCCTCTATCCGCTCATCGTCTTCGGGCTCGGTCAGGCGCTCTTTCGCGACAAAGCCAACGGCAGCCTGATCTTCGCGCAGGATGGAACCATTAAAGGATCGAAGCTCCTCGGCCAGGGCTTTACCGATCCGAAGTATTTCCACCCCCGTCCTTCTGCCGCGGGCAATGGCTACGATGCGGCAGGCTCGAGCGGTAGCAATCTCGGCCCCACATCCCAGAAACTCGCCGACGCGGTAAAGGATCGCGTCGCCACCTACCGCGCGGAAAATGGCTTAGGCCCTAACGACCCCGTGCCCGCCGATGCCGTAACTGCTTCTGGCAGCGGCCTCGACCCGCACATCAGCCCACGCAATGCCGAGCTGCAAGTCCCGCGCGTCGCAAAAGCGCGCGGGATTCCGCCTGATCAAGTGCGCATACTCGTAGAGCAACACACGGATAAGCCTGACCTTGTTATTCTTGGCGATCCCGGAGTCAACGTCCTGCAACTTAACCTGGCGCTGGATGCGGGAGGAACTGTTCAATGAAATCGTTCGCAAGAGGTAGAGAAGATTCAGATGCCGAAGCCACATACTCCCCAACTGCGCCTACGCTATCTATGAAGGTAAAAGGTTCAGCAACTCTCGCCATTAGTATTCTCCTGGCTTTACAACCTGCATTGCAGGGCGGTGAGCCGGGCGTGTCACCTTCACCGTCTCCTACTCCCGAGCCGCGCTTCAAGATCTCGGCCTGGATCGACGCCGGGATTACAGCCAATCCCTCTTCCCCGGACGACCGACAGAACTTCGGCCGGTTCTTTGATGACCGCTCGAATGAGCCGCTCGTGAACCAGATCACCCTCAATCTGGAAAGGACTCTTGCGCCACAACCGGGGGAGTTGGATTGGGGATTCAAGCTTCAGCTGCTTTTTGGAACTGACGCGCGTTACATTCATTCGCTTGGATTGCTTGACCATACGATGGGCAGCAGTCTCTATCAGCCGGATATCCCGGAGGCTTATCTGAACCTGCATTTCCCCGTTATCACCGAGGGAGGTCTGGACCTGAAGCTGGGCAAGTTTGTTACCCCGGTTGGTTTCGAGGCAATTGATCCGCGCAGCAACCCATTCTACTCGCACAGTTACATCTTTAATTTCGGCGTGCCTTTTAATCATACCGGTACGCTGATAACACTGCATGCTAATAGCTGGCTCGATCTCTTGGGCGGCGTCGACTGTGGCGTGAATACCAGTTTCGACGACAACAATGACTCAGTCGGCTACCTGGCGGGCCTTGGGTTGAACCTTTATGGCGGCAAGCTCCTTGTCAACGGTGCGACGCACATCGGTCCCGAAACACCGGACAATAATCATGACCTTCGTTACTTGAGCGATATTTACGTTACCTGGAAGATCACGGATAAATGGACATCGATCACCGAGTTCAACTTCGCCCGCGATGATGGAGCTGACGCCGATGGGTATGGCGCAGCGCAATATCTTACCTACGCCGTCAATGATAAAATCGCGGCGAAGATTCGCGGCGAAATTTGGCGGGACGACAAAGGATTCTATGTTGCCTCTTTCGCCGATCCGCACGATCCCGTGCGGTCATTAGGCGGGCAGCCCGTAGTTGATCCACGCACGGTTGGCGGCGGCCGCACCACCTATGGCGCTTTGACCGTCGGCTTGGATATCAAGCCGACAGTACCGAAACCGTTTCAAGGCCTGACCCTGCGGCCCGAGCTACGCCTCGATCATTCGTTCAGTAGCACTCGCCCGTTTAACGACTCACAGGATGAGACGATGTTTACGGCCGGGATCGATGCGCTCCTGACTTTTTAGTACATCATAGAGACCCTGGGTAACCACGACAAGGATTACGCGCAGCTCGAAGCGACGAAGACCGCGAACCCGCTTTATTATGTTGGCCCGCGGGAGAAGGAACAATTCATCCAGGTCCTCTTTCGTCGGCTTTCGTAAGCCCAAGTCGCAGTTCCCAGGCTGCTACAGCCGCTCAGACGCCGTGCAAATCGAGCTACTCCTCGCGGCGGGCAGGCGCATGCGCATTGGCACCGATGACGCCCACGGCCTACTTGAGGTAATCGACCTAATTGCTCAAATCACGCTTTCAGAGCGTGGTGTGCTCTTGCCGCGGAGGTTGCCAAGCATACGTGAACACATGATCACCATCGCTGAGATCGAACCGCTGCTGAAACAGCTTGTTGATGTCACTACTATCGCAGCCTACCTGCACCGTAATCCTTACTGTGCTTGCGATGATTGGCCTCAGGGAATTGCGCCAGCGTCTCATAGAAAGCCACGTCTCGTTAGTCAGCGATACCCGAGAAGAATGGCTTGTGATTGCTGATGCGATGATCGAGCACCCGAAATTGGTGCTCACGTATGCCAATGCGCAGGCAAGGAGAAAGCTCGAAGGGAAAACGGAGGATGAATTGCGCGAATATGCGTTCGCTAATCGAGTCTCGAGCTGGTGAGTTACTATTTCCATCTTCGAAAGTCCAAACCGCTCGCGAAATTGCTTAGAGAGATGTACCCGGAGGGTGTCGAGCTTACCGCTGAGCGCCTGATTACAATTTGGGACACATGGGGACTCAAAGAGGATTATTCGGCGGCGATTCAAGCGTTCGTCGCACGGGAGGTTATTAAAAAGGCGCCGCACCCGGCAGCATGATACCGAAAAGGTTGCAGAACACGCCAATCAGTAGAACTCGCGGGCGACGACGTGCAGACTACAGAAACTGTTCCTCTCTCAGGGATTTGAGCCCGACTTCTTTCAACAAAATGTCTCGCGAATCATTGACGACGTAATTAGCCAGATCCGGGGCTCGTTGGAGCTATGGCCGACGCTGGTGGAGATCTGCTATTTCCGGAAGGACAAAGAACCCCCGCCGAAAACTCGGGTCCGGAATCAGCCCCGAAAGGACGACGAATCGTGATGTCCCAGCGGGCCTCGATCTGTGAAGCCGCCGAGTAGGACTGGAATCAGTTGCGAGCAAAGGATAGCCTTGCTCCATGAGCGAGGCGGAACGGCCTGATCCAGACGCACTTCTCGCGCAAGTCAAACGCAAGGAAGTGGCCGCCACGCGCGGCAAGCTGAAGATTTTTTTCGGGATGAGTCCGGGCGTTGGGAAGACTTTCGCCATGCTGCAAGCGGCACGACAGGCCCAGAAGGACGGGCGCGAAGTGGTGATCGGAATTGTCGAAACGCATGGGCGCGCCGAGACTGAAGCATTACTCGAGGGCCTGCCGATTGTGCCGCGAGCGGAACTGGAATATCGCGGCGCGAGAATCGGCGAGATGGACCTGGACGCGATCCTGCTTTGGCATCCGCAGGTCGCCGTCGTTGATGAGCTGGCCCACACCAACGCCCCCGGCTCCCGTCATCCGAAACGTTACCAGGACGTGCTCGAGTTACTCGACGCCGGCATCGATGTTTTCAGCACGGTGAACGTGCAACATATCGAGAGCCGGCGCGACACCGTCCAACAGATCACCGGCGTAGTCGTTAGGGAAACGGTCCCCGATTCGATTCTCGATTCAGCGGACGAGATCGTGCTCATCGACCTCACCCCGGAACAACTGCGCGCGCGGCTCGCCGAGGGCAAGGTCTACTTCGGCGAACGCGCGGCGACTGCGGCGGAAAATTTCTTTCGCGAGAGCAACCTGACCGCCCTGCGTGAGATGGCGCTACGCATCGTGGCCGAGCATGTCGATCGCGACCTGCGCGATATCATGCAGGAAGAGCGCATCCGCGGGCCTTGGAAGAGCAGCGATCGCCTTCTCGCCGCCGTCCGCGGCGGCGCAACTTCGGAGAAGCTGATCCGTTACACGCGCCGACTGGCGGCCTCGATGGAGGCCTCCTGGATCGTCGCGAACATCGACACCGGGCAGCCGCCCGATGAAAAGCAGCAGGCGCAATTGAATCGCGACCTTGCCTTGGCGCGCGAGCTGGGAGCGGAAGTCATCTCGACGCCCGGCACGCACGTCGGCGAAGCGCTCCTCCGCCTCGCGCAACAGCATAACGTGACCCAGTTCGTTCTCGGCAAACCAATCAAAAACCGGTGGCTTTTTCGCCGCAGCTCGCCGGTCGATTGGCTCGTTAGGCACAGCGGTGAGATCGACATCCACATGATTCGTTCGGATGAAAGACCAATTCCCCGGCCGCGGCGGAGCCTGGCCGACCTCGGTTGGCGGGAATATCTCCTCGCGATCGCCATCTCGGCCTTCGTCACGGGAGTTTCGCTCGCGATCTTTCGTTTCACCGGTTACTGGGCGGTGGCGCTGCTCTATCTCCTCGCGGTGACTGTCGCGGGATTGCGGCTCCATCGCGGGCCGACCCTCCTCCTCGCCAGCCTGAGCGCGCTGCTCTGGAATTTTCTCTTCATCCCACCTCGCTTCACTTTTTACATCAGCCAACTGCCCGACTTCATGATGTTTGGCATCTACTTCGTCGTTGCGCTGGTCATCGGTCATCTCGCGACGCAACTACGCGAGCGCGAGGATGTGGAACGGCGGCGGGAAGCGCGTGCGACCGCGCTCTATCGCCTGACGCGCGCTCTGGCCGCGAGCAGCGACCTCTCCCAGGGTCTGATTGCGATCGTTAGGCTGATCGAGGAAACTTTTCATGCCCCGAGCACGATTTACCTGCCCGGGGTGAGTGGACTGACACCCCATCCCGCCAGCACGGTCCCGGCGACGGCGAAGGACGAGAGCGTCGCGGCCTGGGCCTTCCAAAAGAAGCAGCTCGCCGGCATGTCGACTGACACCCTGCCGGATTCGCCCGCGCTACATTTGCCGCTGCTCGCCGCGGGGCGCGCGGAAGGCGTGTTGGCGGTCCGGCTGCCTGGCGCACTATCTTTGGAGCAGCGTGAATTGCTCGATGCCTTTGCCGCGCAACTTGCGCTCTATTTGCACAAGGAACGCGCGCTCCAGGAGAACCGCGAAGCGCAGGTTGCGACCCAATCGCAAAAACTGCAAAAGGCGCTTTTCGATCTCGTTTCACATGAATTAAGAACGCCGCTTGCCGCGATGTCCGCCACCCTGCAACAGGCGCAGCCGGACTGCGGCGAACTGCAGCAGGCGGCCCGACGCCTAACGAAAACCGTCGACACGTTGCTCGACGCCACCCGGCTCGAATCGGGACTGTTGCAGCCGGTGCGGGAATGGTGCGACCCGGGCGAACTTTTGCGCGAGGCCGTGCGCCAGGCCGGCCTGGGCAAACGGCCGGTGCGAATCACAATCGGCGAGGATCTGCCACACATTTCCGTCGATGCCCGACTGGTCGAACAGGCCCTGGTGGCGCTTCTCTCCAACTCTGCGATCTACAGTCCGCCTAACGAATCGATCGACGCCAGCGTGATGCGCGACGAGGATACCATCATCTTTGCCGTGGCCGACCGCGGTCCTGGCCTCGCGCCCGGTGAAGAAACAAAGGTCTTCGAGAAATTTTACCGAGGGTCGGGCAAACCGGCAGGCGGCCTCGGGCTCGGCCTTTCCATCGCCCGGCAGTTGGTCGAAGCACATAGCGGCACGGTGACGGCGGAGAATCGCCCGACCGGCGGCGCCCGTTTTTCGATTCGCCTGCCGTTAGGCGAACCGATGCGGCTGCCGTTGGAAGCAACGGCATGAAACACACCGCGCTCATTATCGACGACGAAGTGCAAATCCGTCGCCTCCTTCGCCTGGTGCTCGAAGGCGACGGCTACCAGGTTTACGAAACCGACGCCGGCCAAGCCGGCCTCGTCGAGGCGGCAAGCCGGCGTCCGGACGTGATCCTCCTCGACCTCGGGCTGCCCGACATGGAGGGCGCGCTAGTGCTGAAACGGTTGCGTGAATGGACCGACACACCAGTGCTGATTCTTTCCGTCCGCGACGACGAGACGGGCAAAGTCGAGGCGCTCGACGCGGGGGCGGATGATTATGTGACCAAGCCTTTCAGCACGGCGGAATTGCTTGCTCGCCTCCGCGCCGCACAACGCAAGACGCGCGGGGCAGAAGAAGGTTCGGTCTTTGAGCACGGCGACCTGACTGTGGATCTGGCGGCGCGGGCCGTTAGTCGGCGAGGCCACGAGGTGAAACTGACCGCGACCGAATATGCGCTGCTTCGTTTATTCGTTAGGTATGCAGGGCGCATCCTGACCCACCGGCAAATCCTGCGCGAAATCTGGGGACCCAAAGCCGAGAAGCATCGCCAATACCTGCGCGTTTACATGACTCATCTGCGGCAAAAGATCGAACCCGATCCGGCCAATCCAACCGTGATCAAAACCGAATCTGGCATCGGTTATCGCCTGCTTCTGCCAGAGGAATAACAGGGCGCCAGTTCTTTCTCAGAAGGTATTCCCGATTCGATTCGACTGGTAACCTTTGGTTAAATAGATCTTACACGACCAATGCGACCGAAAATTCTCATCGCCGACTCCATTGCGCAGCGCGGTATCGACGAGCTCGAGAACGGCGATGCGCTGGAGGTCACGGTGCGCACGGGGCAAAGCGAAGCGGAACTGGTGAAGTTGATCCCGGAATTCAGCGGGCTCTTGGTGCGCAGCCAGACCAAAGTGACCGCGCCGATTTTGCAGGCGGCGCCGAAGTTGCGGGTGATCGGTCGCGCGGGCGTAGGCGTGGATAATGTCGATCTCGAAGCTGCGACCCGCCGGGGCGTGATTGTGATGAATGCACCCGGGGGCAACACCATCTCGACTGCAGAGCACGCCTTCTCGCTGCTTCTTTCAATGGCGCGCAAAATCCCGCAGGCGCACGCCAATCTACAGGCGGGCAAATGGGATCGAAAACAATTCGAAGGCAGTGAGCTTTACAACAAGACGTTGGGCATTATTGGCATGGGCAGAATTGGCTCCGAGCTAAGCCGGCGCGCGATCGCCTTTGGAATGCGCGTCCTGGCTTACGATCCTTACCTTTCCTCCAGCCGTGCGCGTTCGCTTCAGGTCGAGTTGATCGAAGACCTCGATGAGCTCCTGCCCATGGCCGATTTCCTCACTCTCCACACTCCTCTCACGCCGGAAACGCATCACCTTCTCAATGCCGCGCGCCTCACGAAAACAAAGCGGGGTGTCCGCATCATCAACTGTGCCCGCGGCGGCTTGATCGACGAGAGCGCGCTCCTCAACTCGTTAGGCAACGGTCAGGTCGCAGGCGCGGCGCTGGATGTTTTCGAGACCGAGCCATTGCCTAACGACTCTCCGCTGCGGGGAATTCCAAACCTTATCCTCACGCCACACCTTGGGGCTTCGACGGTGGAAGCGCAGGAGAGCGTTGGAATCGAGATTGCGCAGGCTATTCGCGCCGCCCTGCTCGAAGGCACCATCCGCAACGCCATCAATCTGCCAAACCTCGACGCCAAAACCCTCGCCATCATTGGACCGCATCTGCGCTTTGGCGAAAAGCTCGGTCGCTTTCTCTCCCAGATCGCGCCGAAACGGGTCGAAAACCTCCACATTAACTACAGCGGCAAAGTCAACGAAGTCGATACTACTGCGATCACACGCGCGATCTTGAAGGGATTCCTCCGTCTCGCGGGCGGCGAAGATGTGAATGAGGTGAACGCGCCTGCTTTTGCGGAATCGTTAGGCTTGAAAGTCACCGAATCGCGCCTTAGCGCCCCGGGCGATTACACCGACCTGCTCGAGCTGACAGCAGAAGCGGAAGCGAAAACCATCTCGGTCGCGGGCGCGTTCTTTGGCGCCACAGCGCGCATCGTAAGTATCAACAGTCGTCCAGTTGAGGCGCGACCGAGTGGTGTTGTACTCGTTCTCGAAAACACCGATCGGCCTGGCATGGTCGGTCGAATTGGAACGTTGTTGGGCGTGCACGGCATCAACATCGCCAGCATGTCGCTGAGCCGAAATCAGGCCGGCGGCCGTGCGCTGACTGTTCTGAATCTGGACACCGCACCGGGCGCCGAATTGCTTGCCGAGATTGGAACGAGCGAAGACATCCACAGCGCTCAAGTTGTCCAGTTGTGAGATTGACCGCGTCAGATAAAACCATTGCAGTGGATGACTAAGGTTCGTTAGCGTATTGGAATTATGGGCGCAATTCTCTGGACACTCATCATTGGTCTTATCGTCGGCGCGATCGCCAAGTTACTCACGCCGGGGAAAGATCCGGGTGGTTGTATCATCACCATCCTGCTCGGTATCGCCGGCGCGTTTGTCGCCGGTTATCTCGGCCGGCTGGCTGGTTGGTATCAACCCGGGCAACCTGCGGGCTTCATCGCGTCGATCATCGGCGCAATGATACTTCTGCTCATCTATCGCATGATTGCAGGAAAACGCGGCTGATTGCAGATACGCGGCTGGCTTCCGTAGGATTAACAGGCTCCGCTGGAAGTGGGGAAATAAGCTCATGCACGAGAAAATATCTGTGAAAATTGGACTGACGGACCCAGTTCACGGTTTACACTCCAGCTTTTCGGGTGCAAGGGCATGCCAGCGGCTTTGACATAACGTGGGCCGGACAATTGTACTTCGCCCGGTGCCCTCCATTGGTTCGCAGTGCCCTTTGTGGCCATCCGCACCGGCGTGCCACAGCGCATTTCGGCTGCGATCATCCTGAATAAACCGACGACTTGCCCGCAAAACCAGGTGATGTTGAGTATCTACACGGACAACTGCGGGGAAGGGCCGGGCACCTTGCTGGTCTCGGGGAAAGCGACCGCGCAGATAAGTGGATGTGAGCTGGCAGTGGCGAAACTGCACAATGCACCTACCCTGACGAGGGGAACAAAATACTGGGTCACCGCGACGACTAGCCCGGAGCAGTCCGCGCTGGATGCTTCCTGGCGCGGCACTAACAGCGCCCAAGTCGCCTTAGCGGACACGTTTGGCTGGTTCCAGTTCAACACCAGCATTCCCGGCGATTTTCTTTGCCGCTCTTCTTAGCTCGGCAGCGCGCACCGAGGCTGCGGGAAGAGCGCCTGTCCTCTCCTTTCCGCCAGACCAATATATCAACGGGACGACGAACGTCTTTTCCAATGTCTATATCAGTGCCTGGGACCCCGACGGTGCCCCTCTACAAGCCGGCAATTTCATGACCAAGATCGATATCCGGGAAGGTTCGATCTTTGACTTGGAGGAGGACACGGTAACTGTCGCCCCGTGTGCGGGCGAACCAGAGTGCCCTGGCGGCTACAAAGTGACCATTCCGGCGGCCCGAGGTATGGGCGCCGCCACAGTCACTCTGATTGCTACCGATAGCGACAATCTCCAAGGCGTAAGTTCCTTTACGCTCCGCAAGGGAACGGCAATGAACCCGCCCCTGCTGGCAACCATCCCGAGTGAGTCAGTTGAGAAGAGCAAATTCAAATATGGTCCAGTGCAGTTTGTGGTCGATGACATGAATGAAGCCGGGGACAACGATGCCTTGGATGCCAACGGCGAACCCACTATCAACATGTTGAGAGCGTCCTCAGATAACGAGGATGTTGTCGCTGGAGATGATATCACATTTACCCGGCTGGCAGAGCGCGCCTGGGATCATGAACGCGCCTATCGCGGGTTCTCTAACTGGCCGCGCGGTGATCACGGTGGCGGCTGAAGACCAGCAGCACAACAGGTCGGACACTTCCTATGTCCCTAACTTCATCGAAGATGTCGCAGCTCCGAAAAATACGGCGCCCGCCTTTAACACTAAAGCGGCAGGCGTGGATGGTAACTGGGAAGAACAGACCGATATCACGCCCGATGCTTACACCGAATACAACTTCAACGTGAGCGACGCGGAGACCCAAGGTCCTTCCCTTTCGGTGACCGCGACCTCGTCGAATGCCTATCTAGTACCAAATGACGCCGCGCATCTCGCGGTGGGCAACATTAATTCCAATGGGTATGGCAAAGTTAGAATTACGCCTTTGGCCTTACCTTCGCCGGGCGCGCCGCAAGCCACCACCATTACCTTGACGGTAAGCGATCCTCCCCAAGCCACCTCATTAACCCGGGCATCTTATAACAAGCGGATGAGTTTTCTCTTTGTCGTCCGAGACCCAAGTAACCCCATCCCGATGTTTCTGCGGCCAAGCGGCGTGTTCAATTTCAACCCGAACGATACCGACGAGCATATGGATAAGACGTATGTCACGGGAGAGGTGCGCGGGATAAGTTGGCGCCAATTGGAACCGACGATGAACGATTACGAGTTCGACTATCTCAACGGCGTCTTTGGAATGGTACCCGATGGTCAGGTGCTTTCACTCAATATCCAGGAACAGCCGTGTTACATCGCCGAGAGCCTGGATGATGACAATACCTGGTGCGACCCTCAAGCGACTGTTGATGACTGGCACTGCGATAGCAGTCTCGCATGCACCCACGACGGCATCTCCGGCATCCTGCGCGCTGTGCCCTGGGACATTATTCGCTATTAGCCGTAGACGATTCGAGCCGGACGTGATGAATCAGGATGGAAATCCTCGCCTACTCCACCGTTACGCTTTTCGCGAGGTTGCGTGGTTTGTCCACGTCGTGACCAAGCGCGACCGCGAGATGGTAGGCGAAGAGTTGCAGAGGAATAACTGTCAGCACCGGCATAACGAAATTCTCTGCATCTGGCACGATCAGGATGTCGTCCGCAATTCCGCTGAGTTTGTCGGCGCCGCTTTGGGTGGTGACGGCAATGATCGGTCCTTTGCGCGCCCTGACCTGCTCGATGTTGTTCAGATTTTTGGAGAAGACGGCGTCGTCTGGCGCAATGAAGACGGAAGGCAACTCCGGCCTGACGAGAGCGATAATGCCGTGCTTCAATTCCGCACTCGGATGACCTTCCGCGTAGAGATAGGCGATTTCCTTCAACTTGAGCGCGGCTTCGAGCGCGATGGGAAAATTGCATTGCCGACCGAAAAAGAGAACGCCCGCAGCCTGGGTATATTTCTGCGCGATGGCTTTCACCTCGTCACTCAACTTGAGGACTTGCTCGATTTTTTCCGGCAATCCTTCGAGCGCTTCGATGACGCACGTTCCCTCTGCAGTGGAGAGGTGGCGCATTCGGCCTAACAATAAGCCGATCAGGGTCAGGATGACGACCTGCGAGGTGAACGACTTGGTTGCCGCTACGCCGATTTCCGGTCCGGCGTGCATATAAACGCCGCCGTCGCTCTCGCGCGCGATCGTACTCGCAACGTTGTTGCAGATGCCCAGGGTGCGAAACCCTTTGCGCTGGCTTTCGCGCAACGCGCCTAACGTGTCCGCAGTTTCGCCGCTTTGGCTGATGGCAAAAACGAGCGTGTCGTTGGTCATCGGCGTATTGCGATGACGAAACTCACTCGCGAATTCGACCTCCGTCGGAAGATTGGCCAGCTGTTCGATCAAATATTCGCCCACCATGGCGGCATGGAGCGCGGTGCCACAGCCGGTGAGAACGACGCGGCCCGCTTCGCGCAGTTGCGTCGGAGTCATGTTCAAGCCGCCCAACTTTGCCGTGCATTCTTCGAGGCTGAGCCGGCCGCGCATCGCGTCGCGCACCGAGCCGGGCTGCTCGAAGATTTCCTTCAGCATGTAGTGCGGGTAATCGCCTTTCTTGATGTCCTCGGCGGTGAACTCCACTTTGCTGATCGCATGAGCGCCGCGCTCACCGGCAAGTGAGCTGATTTCAAATTTGTCGCGCTCAACTGCAACGAGATCGAAGTCGTTGAGATAGACCGCGTCGCGGGTGTAGGCGACGATGGCGCTCACGTCGCTGGCGAGAAAATTTTCATCCTTGCCCACTCCGAGAACGAGCGGACTGCCGCGGCGCGCGCCCACGATAAAGTCGGGAATATCAGCGTGCACCATCACGATCCCATAGGTGCCGATGACTTGTTGCAGGGCGGCGCGAAGAGCCTCGACAAGCAATGCCTTGTGCCGAGCCGGATCAGTCACGCCGACAGCAGATTCATCGTAGATTTGGCCGACGAGATGTGCGAGCACTTCGGTATCGGTTTCGGAGGTGAAATGGTGTTCGCCTTCCCGCAGAAGCGCGTCCTTTATCTGTTGGTAATTTTCAATCACGCCATTGTGGACGACGGCGAGCTTGCCGCTCTCGTCAAAGTGCGGGTGTGCATTTTGATTGGTGGGTTTGCCGTGTGTCGCCCAACGCGTGTGGCTAATTCCATAGGTGCCGCTCGGGGGCGAATCGGTCATCAACTTCGTCAAGCCGGCAATCCGACCAGCACATTTGCGCGTCTCGACATGGTTGTCATCAACCACGGCGATGCCGGCAGAGTCGTAGCCCCGATATTCCAGCCGGCGCAGACCGTCGAGCAGGATGGGCCCGGCTTCAGCCCTGCCAACGTATCCCACAATGCCACACATGGCCGGCATTGTAGGGTGAGCATGTTGCAGTAGCAACACTCTCTGCTGCCAGTAGTCGTATGTGAGTTCCCGGTCGAGACAGCGGCGCACGCACACAGACAGAATGAAGCCGCAATGGCATGCCGCGGATCGTCCTTCTCCGCGCCCCGTGATTACATCATAGCTTGTGCCGTGCGGCGAATCTCCTGTAAGTTCTGGAGCGCCCCATGCCGCAAATTCCTGCATTACCGCCAGGCACAACACAGCGCACCTTGTCCATTATTATGGGCGGGGGTGCGGGCACGCGACTTTTTCCCCTAACGAAAGATCGCGCCAAGCCAGCCGTTCCCTTGGGCGGGAAATATCGACTGGTCGATATTCCGATCAGCAACTGCCTCAACTCCGGCCTGCGCTCGATTTACATCCTGACGCAGTTCAACACGATGTCGCTGCATCGTCATATCCAGGCGAGCTACAAGTTTGATAATTTCTCGCCCAGCTTCGTCGATATTCTCGCTGCACAGCAAACGCCCTCCAGCACACAGTGGTATCAGGGAACGGCTGACGCCGTGCGGCAAAACCTGCGCTATTTCCTCGAGAAGCCCTATGATTACTATCTCATCCTGAGCGGCGATCAGCTTTACCGGATGGATTTTCGCGTTTTGCTACATCAGCACATTCGCTCAGGGGCGGAGATCACGCTGGCGGTCACGCCGGTAGGACGAGAAGCGGCTTCGGGCTTCGGCATCATGCTGAGTAGTTCGGATCATCGCATCATTCGATTCGAGGAGAAACCAAAAGACCCGGTGGTGTTGAATGAATTAAAGCTTGGGTCCGCAATCTTGGAATCACTGGGGCGCGCGCCGGACGAACAGCTTTATCAAGCCTCAATGGGCATCTATGTCTTCAATCGTCAGGTGCTGGTGGATTGCCTGGAAGGAAGCATGGACGATTTCGGCAAACATGTCATCCCAAAGGCGATCGGCGAGCGGCACGTCAGTGCCTATATCTTTGAGGGATACTGGGAAGATATCGGAACTATTCGGGCCTTTTACGAAGCAAATCTCGACTTAACGAACCTGGTTCCGAAGTACAGTTTCTTCGAAGCAAATGCACCGATCTACACGCACCCACGCTTTCTGCCGGGCAGTAAGGTAAATGGCGCCACCTTGCGGCAGGCAATCGTCTCCGACGGCTGTATCATCTCCGACGCGCACATTGAACGCAGCGTGATAGGAGTGCGCAGCATCATTCGCAGCGGCGCGACCATTCGCAACAGCGTCATCATGGGCGGCGATTACTTTGAGGGCTCGGCGCCGCAAGCTTCGCCCGGAGCGCCTCCGATTGGCATCGGGCGCAACTGCGTGATCGATCGCGCCATTATCGACAAGAATGCACGCATTGGGGATGGCGTCGTCATTACGCCGGAAGGCAAAGACAGGAACGGGGACGGCCCAAATTACTTCATCCGGGATGGAATCATCGTCGTTCCGAAAGACGCGGTCATCCCTGCGGGATTTTGGATTTAGCAATCCCCGACCGCTAGTAGGAGGTCGGATTATTTGGATTCGGATTGCCCGCTCCACCGGGCATACCTGCAGGTAAACCAGCCGAACCTTCCCAAGGCTGCGGCCTATTCCAGGGAATGGAGGACTCACGCGCTCCATCGGGATCGCCCACCAATGAAGGTTGCGCGGGCCCACTCGCGCACGACACAAGGCAAAGTGCGCCCAGCAATGCTACTAGCGCGCGCTTCATCTCCGCACTATGAAGAGGCATTTCCACCATAAACTACCGTATCTCCAGGTTGCACTTGGACGCCCCGCGCCAAGCTATCGGTAATTATATCGCCTATCGACGTGGTGGGTTCAACCGAAGAGATGCGAATCTTCCCTATGAGCGTGCCGCCGCGCATAACCAGCATCTCGGAATTCGGCACCACGCCTTGCCGTTCTCCCATGCTAAGAACGACAAAATTGTAGGCTTGGTTGACCGCCAGAACTGTACCGTGAATCCCCGCTGCCCGGGCGCGCGATCCGCGTCGAACTTTTTCCTCTTCCATCGCAGTCACGCGATCCTGGGCTGCCTTCAGTTTTTCGACTAGCGTGGCTTTCTCGTGCTCGAGCGTTTCCATTTGGCGCTTCGTATCGTCAGGTTGCGCCTTCAATTTGCTGTCCGGGCGGTTTTCCCTTGAGTCCGACCCTTCGGTGGCGGCTGCGACTCCAATGTGTTTTTGCAGCTCGGACACCCGCGCTTCACTCGCCTGCAATTTCGATTCCAGATCCGCTTTCTCGGCTTGCGACTTTCGAAGCTCGGCCTCGGCGCTGCCAATTCTTGCTTCCGCGGTCGCGATCTTGTTCGTCAAGCCGCTTACTTCCTTTTCCCGCGCCCTTAACTTTTGCTCGCTCACCAATCGCAAGCGGGTCGCGACTTCCTGTAGGGATACAGCATTGGCCAGCGCGGCGCGCCGGCCGTTTATCTCGCTCCTGTTAAGAAAGCCAACAACGGTCGAGACGATTAAGAGGAGCAGGGAAAGCCCGATCAATTTCCGAGGAGTAAACACAATGGGGGGGGTCTAAACTTCAGCGCCGAGATGTCTCGTCGAAGCGTTTGTAGCTGAAGCGCGGTAATATTTGCAATAGCAAAATTGCGCTGGCAACGCGGATTGGAAATTGCGCCCGATCAGCTTTCAGCCTATAGCAACAGCCGCATGGGCCAACAGCATCGAGTCAGGGCAAAACGGCAAAGGCGCAAGGCGTACCTTGAACGCAAGCGTGTCGCTGCTAATCACCCGCGGCGACCAGCGGCGAAAAGTCGCGTCAAGAAAACGCCGGCGCCGGCGTCTGCCCCCGTCTCCGCGACCGGGCCGACAGCGGTAGAGGCGAGCGCGACGAGCTAGGCTCTCTTCCTTTTCTCCGGGCCCAGCTTATCGTCGAAGGGCGTGAGCCCCGATTATCTTGTCGTCGACGGCCACAGCGTTATTTTTGCATGGCCTGAATTGCGCAGGCTGCATGAGCGTCGGGGCGCTTTGGCCCGTGAAGCCCTCGTGAAACAACTGCGCGACTATCAGGATTGGAGCGGCACGCACGTGGTGGTGGTTTTCGATGGACGTGGCTCATCTGTCTCGCAAGAAGCAGCGCCAGGCGAAATTCAAATTTTTTATTCTCGTGCCGGGCAAACGGCGGATTCGATTATTGAGCGTCTCGCGAGCAAATACGCCGAGCGCTTTCGGCTGATCGTGGCGACGGCGGATTATCTCGAACAGGAAACGACGAGCGCGAGTGGCGCGGAAACTATTTCGCCCGAAGGATTACGTGAACTTCTGAAGGACGCGCGACCCCAACGGTAATCCCAAGCCAGACTTGCTTCGTTAGGCGAAGCACTCTTGTTTTCGGCGAAATCCATTGTCGTCTTCACTCGTTAGGCGAGACGACGTTGTTTGTTTTTCGTTAGGCTACGCTCGCCAGAACGGGACGACAATGTTCCTCACGCGCGCGTTGTCGACAGGTTATTAGAACCCGGGTCAGGACGCAATAAAGCTGTTCCACTGGCAGATTCTTGCTCACGTAACCATTCGCTCCCGCACGCAACGCGGCATGCATCTTCTCCTCTTCGTAACCGATGCCGGTGAAGACGATGATCGGCAGCCGCGATCGTATTTCGTGGATGTAAGAGATGAGCGAAATGCCGTCGACTTTCGGCATATTGAGATCAACCACTACCACTTCGCAATCATGCATCTCGAGCCAGGCGTGCGTCTCGAAACCTTCGGTCAGCGTGGCGCAGGTGTGGCCTTTCTGTCTGAGATAGGTGGCAAGGAATTGAGTGATCGCCGGATCGTCATCAATGACGAGGAATTCGACGCGCTCGCGATCAAGGATTTTCATAGGCAAGAGGTGAGCCGCCGGAGCGGCCCATAATTTCTATAATCTCTATTAAAGCAGTAACCTTGCCAAACCACCGGGCTCGGTGATTTGCCGACACGGTCTGGTTGCTGAGATGAGTCTTACGCATTGTTAGGCAAGAGCCTCGCAGTAACGCGACGCACAACGGCCGGATATGGTGTCTGGCAACTTCAGCGACGCGCAATTTTCCCAACTTTTCGTTGAAGTGCCGAAGCCAACACTCCAGCGTTATCGCCCACATGTCCCGCGAATACATGCTGCAGCGCGCCCGGTCGGCGGCGACAATCCAGATCGACTACGCGCGCGAGCTCAATCCTCAGCAATACGCTGCTGTCACCGCGCCACCGGGCCCGCTATTAGTCATTGCCGGTGCCGGCTCAGGCAAAACACGCACCCTGACTTATCGCGTCGCTTATCTGCTGGAGAATGGAGTTGATCCGCGAAACATCCTCCTCCTCACCTTCACGAACAAAGCTGCGCGACAGATGCTTGAGCGTGTCACCAACCTGTTGCCGATTGACGCCAGCGGACTGTGGGGTGGCACATTCCACTCTATCGGCAATCGCATGCTGCGGCGCCATGGCCGCGCGCTTGGGTATTCCAGCGGTTTCACCATCATGGACCGCGAGGACCAGAAGGATCTGCTTAATGCCGTCGTGGCGAGGGCGGGGATCGATCCGAAAGAGATTCGTTTTCCGAAGGGCGATGTACTCGCCGACATTTTCAGTTTTGTTGTCAACACCGAGCGATTGGTCGAAGAGGTGGTCGCGGAAAAATTTCCCTACTTCGTCCCGCTCCTCGATCAGATCAAAGACGTGCACGCACGCTATGAGCGGCGCAAGAAATCAACTAACTCGCTCGACTTCGACGACCTCCTGGAAAAGACGCTTCGCATGCTGAAGGAGCACGAGGAGATCGCCGGCTTTTATCAGCGACAATTTCAGTTCATCCTTGTCGATGAATACCAGGACACAAACAAGATTCAGGCAGACTTCATCGACCTGCTCGCGGGCGACCACCAAAACGTCATGGTCGTGGGCGACGATGCGCAGTCGATCTACTCCTGGCGCGGAGCCAACTTCCAAAACATCCTCGCCTTTCCGCGACGTTATCCAAACGCGCAGATCTTCAAGATCGAATTGAATTACCGCAGCGTGCCGGAGATTTTGGAGGTAGCAAACGCCGCCATCGCGCAGAACGTACAGCAGTTTCGTAAAGAACTAAGTGCCGTTCGCCTAACGAATGAATTCAAGCCGGCGATCATCGCCCTAAACGATGGGAGCGAACAGGCGCAATTCGTCGCCCAGCGCATTCTCGAGCTCCGCGATGAAGGCGTTGAGTTGAATGAGATTGCCGTGCTTTATCGCGCGCATTATCACGCCATCGAGTTGCAGCTTGAGCTTTCGCGTCGCGGCATCCCCTATCAAATCACAAGCGGAATTCGCTTCTTTGAACAGGCGCACATCAAAGACGTCGCAGCCTTCATCCGCTTCGTCGCAAATCCACGGGACGAAGTTGCCTTCAAACGCATGGTGCGGTTGTTGCCCGGCATCGGTGGCAAAAGTGCGGAAAGCCTTTGGAGCCTCTGGGAGAAAACGTTGAGTGAGAACGCGGTCATTACTTCCTGGAGTAATCGAATGGTGGGGATGCCAGTGAGCGCGCGGGCGAAAAAATCATGGCGGCAACTCATCGACACGCTCGAAGAAATCGCGCCGAACGGCCAGCCGATTGCGCCGACCGAAATGATCACGTCCGTCGTGGAAGCGATCTACGACGACTATGCCAGAGCCAATTTTACCAACTACGAGCTGCGCAAGGAAGATCTCACCCAGCTCGCCGCGTTCGCGCGGCAATTTAAAGACGCAAACGAATTCCTTTCTCAGCTCGCGCTTATCAGCAATGTCGACGCCGAGCCAGCAGTCACCCAGGCTAACGATCAGGAAGCGGTCAACCTATCTTCTGTGCATCAGGCCAAAGGCTTGGAATTTCATACCGTCTTCGTCATTTGGTTGACCGACGGCATGTTTCCCAGCTCGCGCTCGCTCGAAACCCGCGACGCAATCGAAGAAGAACGGCGCCTCTTTTATGTCGCGATCACGCGCGCTAAAGACGAGCTGTATCTTACCTATCCGCATATGCGCCTTAACGCCGGCTATGGCGACATGTTTCAACGGCCCTCGCGTTTCCTGAAGGAAATCCCGTCCCAGCTTGTAGAAGACTGGAACGTTCGGCGGATCTGAGTCCGACATAGTTGTCAGCGATGGACCCAAACACCGTGCGCATCGAGAAGCCTCGCACATCCGTCGCGCCCGTCGTGGCCGCTGTGTGAAAAATGAAGCTGACTCCCGCAACAAAGATTGCCGGCATTCTTACTCCGCTCTTCGCCCTCCGGACCGAAACCGATCTCGGCATCGGCGATTTGGAAGGCCTTCGCCAGTTCATAGAATGGTCGTGCCGAATCGGCTTTCGTCTTATTCAGCTTCTCCCGATTAACGAGACCGGCGGCGACAACAGTCCTTACAACGCGATCAGCTCGCGCGCACTCGATCCGACGACGCTCCACCTCGTGCCGGGGTCGCCAACGGACTTGTCGGATGAGGCGTTCGAGGACGTTACGGCAGACATCGATCTTGCCGCCCTGCGCCGGAGTCACGTGCGGTACGGGATAGTCAAGCCGCTAAAGAAGAAACTGCTCGAGCGTGCCTTCGCTGTTTTTCGCGCGAAATCGCCGAACGAAGACTTCGAACGTTTCTGCCAGGCAGAAGCCGCCTGGCTAGATGATTACACGCTCTTTCGCGTCTTGATGGAGAAGCGCGGCGAGTGCGAGACCTGGGACCAATGGCCGCAAAACAACATTGCTGAAGCACGCGCGCATTTAAACTCGTTAGGCGAAGATGAGCACACCTTATTCCAAGATCGGCGCCAATTTTTTCGCTACGTCCAGTGGATCGCACACGAGCAATGGCGCGGAGTGAAACAATTCGCGGAGGAACGCGGCGTCGCGCTGATGGGAGATATTCCATTTGGAATCAGCTATTACAGCGCCGATGTCTTTGCTCATCCTGAGCGGTTCGCCCTCGAATGGTCCGGAGGTGCACCGCCGGAACCCTATTTCAAAGACGACGAGTTTACCCAGAAGTGGGGTCAAAACTGGGGCATCCCGGTTTACGACTGGCACGAGATGCGTCGCCAAAATTTTGTTTGGTGGCGCCAGCGCGTCGATGGCGTGAAACAAATTTTTCATCTTTTCCGCATCGATCACATTCTTGGTTTTTATCGTATCTATGCGTTTCCGTGGCGTCCTCCTCACAACGATCAATTCCTGCCGATGACCGGGGAGGAAATGCTCGCACGGACGGGCGGCCGTCGTCCGCACTTTTTCCCACGCGATGACGAACACTGGGAGAATTGCGCCGCGAATCAGCATGAAGGCGAGGAATACTTGCGTGTTCTGCTGGAGGAATCGGGCGCGACCCGGATTGTAGGTGAAGATTTGGGAACGGTGCCTCCCTACGTTCGACCGAGCCTGAGAGCCTTAGGTATTGCGGGGTTCAAGATTCCGCAATGGGAGACACAGCCGGACGGAAACGTCATCCCCGGCCACGCTTACGAACGGCTCTCGGTCGCGACTTTCGCCACCCACGACCACTTACCGCTGCGAGCGATGTGGCAGAGGGCCCTCGGGGACGGAGAACAGAGTCATCAGGCGCGTCAGGATCTGGCCAGGATCGGCGCGTTCAGCGGTCTTATGCCTAACGACTCGATGGATTACCTGCGCGACTTTTATCCAGTAATTTTTGACGCTCTTTTCCGCTGCGAGTCATGGATCGCGATCGTTATGATTACCGATCTGCTCGCGCGAAAGGAACGTTTCAACGTTCCCGGCACGGCCACGAGCTCCAACTGGACACGCCGATTACACACCACGATTGCTAAGCTTGGACACGGGACGGCGCTCCGGCGACAACTCCTTATGATGCGGCGATCGATCGAAAAGAGCGGACGATTGTCTTTCTCCGCAACCGCAGTTAAGGAGGAAAAATGAATTTGCCCACTAAAATCGCCGTCACCGGCGCCGCTGGCCAGATCGGATACTCGCTTCTTTTTCGCATCGCTTCCGGCTCGATGTTTGGTCCCGACCAGCCGGTGCATCTTTCGCTCATTGAAATTCCACCCGCGCTTGGGGCGCTCGAAGGCGTTGTCATGGAATTGCAGGATTGCGCTTTTCCGCTTCTCAAAAACATCACGCCGACAGCCGACCTCGACGAAGGTTTCCGCGGTGTAAATTGGGCCTTGCTGGTCGGAAGTGTGCCGCGTAAGGCCGGAATGGAACGCGGCGATTTGTTAGGCATTAACGGCAAGATCTTCATCGGCCAAGGCAAGGCGATCGAGAAGAATGCCGCGAACGACGTTCGCGTCCTCGTCGTTGGCAATCCCTGCAACACCAATTGCCTCATCGCGATGAACAACGCCAAATCTGTGCCTAATGCCCGCTGGTTCGCCATGACTCGGCTGGACGAGAATCGCGCCAAGGCGCAACTCGCGCAAAAGGCCGGCGTGGATGTGACCGCGGTGAGCAATATGACCATCTGGGGAAATCATTCCGCCACTCAATATCCCGATTTCTACAACGCAAAGATCAATGGCCAAAGCGCGCACGAAGTCATCGACGACGAGAAATGGCTCAAGGAAATATTTATTCCGACGGTACAACAACGCGGCGCCGCCATTATCAAGGCCCGCGGTCTTTCCTCTGCCGCCTCCGCGGCCAACGCCGTCGTCGACACCGTTCGTAGCCTAACGAGTGAATCACCTGACAAAGAGTGGGACAGCGTCGCCGTCTGCTCCGATGGCAGTTACAACGTCGAGAAAGGCCTTATCAGCTCCTTCCCGATCCGCTCCCACGGCGGCAAGTGGGAAATCGTTCAAGACCTTTCACTCAACGAGTTCAGTCGCGCCAAAATCGACGCTTCGGTTAGCGAATTGAAAGAGGAGAAATCGCTCGTGGCCGATCTTCTCAGCTAGCTTGCTACGGGCGATACTAGGATATTTCCCGGCCCGTCAATCTTCGAAATGCCTCGCGATACTTACCCGAGGTTCTCCTGATTACGTCGCGCGGTAAGTTTGGTCCGGGGTAGGTCTTGTTCCAGTCGAGGGTCTCGAGATAATCGCGGACGAATTGTTTGTCGAAGCTCGGCGGACTTTTCCCCGGCGCATAACTGTCGGCCGGCCAGAAGCGCGAAGAATCGGGCGTAAGACATTCGTCGATTAGAAGCAGGTCTCCTTTATTCGTTAGGCCAAATTCAAACTTGGTGTCGGCCAGGATGATTCCGCAGTTTCCGGCGTGCTCTTTGCCAGCGCGGTAGACTTGCAGGCTGCGTTCACGGACCGCTTTCGCATGCTCTTGGCCAATCATCTCGCAGCATTGCTCCCAGGTGATATTCAAATCATGGCCGGCTTCGTTCTTGGTCGATGGCGTAAAGATTGGCTCCGGCAATTCCGAAGCGAGTTGCAAGCCGGCCGGCAGTTCGTGCCCGCAGACCGCGCCGGTCGCCAGATAGTCCTTCCAACCAGACCCGGCGAGATAACCACGCACGACGCATTCGACCGGGAGCGGTTTGGTCTTGCGAACAAGCATCGCTCGGCCCGCGAGCTGGCCGCCAAAGGGCTGCAATGAAGAAGGAAATTTTTCGAAGTCAGCTGTGATAAAATGATTCGGAATCGGGGAAAATTTCTCGAACCAGAAAGCCGAGATCTGATTTAGAACCGCACCCTTGTCAGGAATTGGGTCCGGAAGAACGACATCAAACGCGGAGAGCCGGTCGGTCGCGACGAAGAGCAGCGTTTCACCGAGATCGAAAACCTCGCGCACCTTGCCGCTGCGCAATTTCGTCAGGCCGGAAAGTTCGAGCGTAGTCAGGGTATTGTCAGGCATGGCCGCGCATCCGATGGCAACATAAGCTGTTGGCGCGTTTCTCGCGACGTCAAAGCTCCACCAGGCGATAGGACGTATTTCCTTTTCGCAAAAGCGGCAGGGAAACATTGTAAACTGGAGTGCCATTACTGGTCGTACCTTCGCCAGCTCCGTTATGCGCGTGACCGTGGAAGACGGCACGCCCGGCCGTTTATGAGAGTAAGTTTCAAAGGCCGCACATGCCCGAATCCGATGCCACTTCAAACCAGTTTTACCGGCAGAGCATGCAAATCCTTGAGAAGGCGCAGGTGCCGTTTTTGCTCGGAGGTGCTTATGCCTTTTGCGTCTACACCGGGATTGCGCGCGGCACGAAAGATTTTGATCTATTCGTTAGGCAAGAGGACTTCGAAAGGACTTTGGCCGTCTTGCAAGCCGCGGGCTACCGCACGGAAAAAAACCTTCCCCCACTGGCTGGGAAAAGCCTTCGATGATTGCGCCTCGATCGACATCATCTTTTGCGCGGGCAACGGACTCTGTGCCGTAGATGACCGCTGGTTTGAGCGCGCCCGCCGGGCGGAAGTTTTCGGAATGGCCGTGCAGTTGAGCGCTCCGGAGGAAATTGTCTGGATGAAGGCTTATATCATGGAACGCGAACGCTACGATGGCGCGGACATGGCCCATCTGCTCTGGCACTGCGCTGCGGCGATGGATTGGGAGCATCTCCTGCGTATTTTCGGACCCGACTGGCCCGTATTGCTCAGCCATTTAATACTTTTTGGTTTCATTTATCCGGGGAAGAGCGATCGAATTCCGAAAAAGATTTTCGCGCAATTACTTCACCGCCTGGAACAGGACGAGCCGGCAAACACGCTATCACCGCTTTGTCGCGGAACACTTCTCTCGCGCACGCAATTTCTGTCCGGTGTGCGCGACGGTAATTTTCGCGACGCGCGCCTGGAAGCGCGTTCGCAGATGACTCCGGCCTGAAATCGAAGCGTGGACTGCGGCAGCGGACCCGCATCTCAAACCACGGACTGTTTCGACGCTGGATTGAGATCAAGCGGTTTGCTGACAAAGTGCGTAATGGGCGTTCCATTTCTTCGCGCCAATCTCTGCGGCGCCGCGTTATTATTCGTTAGTCTGTCGTTAGGCAGAGCCGCTCCCGTAGCTGGCCAGGCTGTGCCGGAGGCATCGAGCCCGCCCTCACCGGGTCCCTCGCCCACTCCCGTTCTTTATTCGCCACAAACGCTGTCCGACTTGAAGAAACTGGAGCAAACCGCCCTAACGAACGACTACGCCTACCGTCAGGTGGCGCATCTGGCCGACAACATCGGACCGCGCTTGAGCGGTTCGGCGCAGGCGCAGCAGGCGGTCAACTATGTCGCGGATGAATTGAAAAAGCTCGGTCTCGACGTGCAGCTCGAGAAAGTGATGGTGCCGCATTGGGTGCGAGGCGAAGAGACCGCTGCGCTCGTCCAATTTCCCGGTCAGGCAGCCGGCACGACCCAGAAGATTATTCTCACTGCGCTGGGCGGAAGTGTCGCGACTCCCCCTGAAGGACTGACTGCGGACGTCGTGGTGGTGCGGGATTTCGACGAGTTACGCTCGTTAGGCAAGGCTCGTATCGAGGGAAAGATCGTCTTGTTTAATTATGCCTACGACCGGCGAATGGCGGTGCAGGGACGAGGCGGCGAAGCCTACGGCGAAGCGGTTGTTTATCGAAGTGACGGGCCAAGCGCTGCGGCCCGTCTGGGAGCGGTTGCGGCGCTGATTCGCTCCGTCGGGAATGCAAGTTATCGCCTGCCGCATACCGGAATGACAAAATATGCTGCCGATGCCGCAAAGATTCCGGCTGCGGCCGTGACGGAAGAAGACGCAGATCTCATCGCTCACCTTGCGCCCCAGGGACCGCTGCGGTTCCATCTTGTCCTAACGCCGCACCAATTGCCGGATGCTTTAAGCTACAACGTGATCGGAGATTTGAAGGGCAGTGAGCACCCCGAGCAGGTTGTGATCGTTTCGGGGCACCTTGATTCCTGGGATCTAGGCACGGGTGCGATTGACGACGGCGCGGGCGTCGCGGTCGCGATGCAGGCGGCTAGTCTCGTTAGGCAACTTGGGCTTCATCCGCGCCGCACGATTCGCATCGTCGCCTGGATGAATGAAGAAAACGGGTTGCGCGGCGGCAAAGCCTATGCGGCCGATCATCAGAGCGAGATCGCCAACCAGTTCGCGGCGATCGAAACCGACGGAGGCGCCGACCATCCGTTAGGCATCAACATCGCCGCCAAATCCGAAGTAAAGACCATGCTTGAGCCCGTGGCGGAGATTTTGCGCGCCTCTGGCGCGGGGCTGCTGCAACTTCGCGAGGGGGTCGGCGCCGACATCGATCCCTTGCGAATGCTCGGCGTGCCGAATTTTAGCCCGATCCAGGACAGCCGCTTTTATTTTAATTATCACCACACAGCAGCCGACACGCTCGACAAAATTGATCCACAGCAGCTCGCCGAGAACGCAGCCATTAATGCCGTCCTGGCCTACGCACTCGCCAACCTGGAAATACCGCTGCCTCGCTAAGGAAAGTTGACGAACTGCGCTACTCGTCGTTTTATCGCTTGTCACCTCGTCGCCTTAACCATGCTTCGAACGCGTTTATGCTTATGGCTTGCACTCCTCGGCGTCGTCCTGAGCTCGAACGGATCGCTTCGCGCCGAGGTGCAGTTCTCAATTTTCACGGGTGTTGCAATCTCGCAGGATAGCGATCTTGAACTCCATCAGCGTGGCGGAACGGATCTGACGTTTCACGACGTCTCCTTTGAAGGCCGCGATTTTGAAACGCCGCCCTACTATGGGATCCGGGGACTTTGGTTTCCCTCAGAAGCGTCGCATTGGGGCTTCGGCGCGGAATTTTTCCACATGAAGATGTACGCCCAGACGAATGAATTGGTGGCTGTGACCGGCCGGCGCGACGGCGGGAGAGTGAACGACAACGAGCGGATCAGCGATACAATCCAATCGTTCAGTATCTCCCACGGTCTCAACTACGCGTTGGGCGATATCGTCTATCGTTGGATGCCCGGGCAGCGAGGTGAAGATTTCCTCGGGCATCTCACTCCGTATGCAGGCGTGGGACTTGGCCTAACGATTCCCCACGTCGAGGCGGAGGTGAACAATCGGTTCCACGAGGAATATCAGGTTCATGGCCCGGGTGTGCAGGCACTGGCCGGCGTAAACGTCGTTCTTACCCGCCATTGGGGATTAATGTTCGAATACAAGTTTACCTATTCGAATCTCGATTCGCTCGACATTCCCGGGGGCTCCATCGAGGTCACACCCCTGACCCATCATCTCGTCACCGGAGTAACATTTAGCTTTTGATTAGCGAGACGCCTGATATCGGCACAGCCGGGAAGTCATTTCGCAACAGCGGCCGTCCGTCGCCCTGGATGTTTCCTCGATTGCTTGATTCCACCTCCTGAACCGGCGAAAACAGCCAGAGATGGCGCTGGAAATCCTTCCGTTAGGCGATGCGGCCCTGGTGGTGCGCGGAAGTAATTCGTTAGGCAAGAATCTCGCGCTTGCCCACAAGCTCAAAGCAGCGCGACTCCACGCGGTGCAGGACATCGTCCCAGCGTTTGCCAGCGTAGGAATTTTCTTCGAGTCGCCTTGTGATCTCGCCGCCGTCACGGCGGAAATCCGGGCCGTGCTCAAACGACGCGCCGCGCAAAAGGAAAAACCGCTACGGCCTCGCAAAATCGAAATCCCGGTTTGCTACGATCGCGAGTTTGCCCTCGATCTCGAGCGCGTCGCGCGGCATGCCCGGCTCGCGCCTAACGAGGTGGCGAAATGTCATCAGTCGGGGCGCTATCATGTCCGCTGTCTCGGTTTTACTCCCGGCTTCCCCTATCTTGATGGCTTGCCGCGCCGACTCGCGACTCCACGCCGCGACACGCCGCGCACTAGTGTCCCCGCCGGATCGGTCGCGATCGGTGGCGCGCAGAGCGGCATCTACCCGCTTCGTTCGCCTGGAGGCTGGAACATCATCGGTCGCACACCTCTTCGCCTTTTCGATGTGGCAAAAGAAAGACCAACGCTGTTGCGACCGGGTGATGAAATCCGCTTTTGCGCGATCAGCCGGCAGGAATTTGAGCAATGGGAGGTGTAAGCTTCCTGCGAGCCGGCCCGCTCACGACTGTTCAGGATTTGGGACGACCTGGCTATCGCGCGCTCGGCGTATCGTTAGGCGGCGCACTGGACTCGTTCGCCGCCCAAGTCGCTAACTTGCTTGTCGGTAACTCGGTTGATGCAGCCGTGATCGAGATTGTGATTGGCGGCGTGCGGCTGAGCTTCGACGACCAATGCGCCCTTGCCTGGATTGGTGGAGATTTTCCCGTGCAGCTTGCCGGGGCGGCAGTTGCGCCCGGGCGCCGGGTATTCGTTAGGCAACCCGCAATACTAGAGATTGGCCTGACGCGCGGTGGCGCCCGTATGTGGCTTGCACTCTCCGGCGGGTTTGATCTTCCGGTTGTACTCGGGAGCCGCTCGACCGACTTGCGCTCCAGTTTTGGCGGATACAAAGGCCGGGCCTTGCGCGACGGTGATCGCCTCTCGTTAGGCCAAAGCGCATTCGACACCCGCTCCGACCGATCGACCAACTGGGCCGCGCCGGCCGACTGGGCGCAGACTGCGACCGAGCGGTCGATTTTGCGCGTGGTGCGCGGCCCAGAGTGGGATGAGTTCTGCGGTGCCGCACAGGAAGCGTTCCTGCAAACGTCCTTTACTGTCAGTTCGCAGACCGATCGCATGGGCACGCGCCTGACCGGTACCGAATTGCAGCGCACACAAGGGCACGAGCTGCCTTCAGAACCCGTCGCGGCGGGTACTGTGCAGGTGGCGCGCGACGGACAGCCGATCATTCTGCTTGGAGATTGCCAAACGATCGGCGGCTATCCCAAAATTGCGCACGTGATCACGGTCGATCTCGGACGCGCCGCGCAACTCCAGCCAGAAGACAGAGTTATCTTCGCCGAGGTAAGCCAGGAAGAAGCCACCCGTCTCTTTGCCGCGCGCGAAAAGGAGCTGCGATTTTTTCGCACCGCTCTGCAGCTGCGTATGTCATGAGACTAACGATCGATCTCAACGCTGACCTGGGTGAAGGCGCGGCAAGCGAACGCGAGCTGCTGGGTTTGGTCAGCTCGGCCAATATTGCCTGTGGCTTTCATGCCGGCGATCCCGCGACCATGACTGCGTCCATCCTGGCTGCGCGTGACTTCGGTGTGGCAGTCGGAGCGCATCCCAGTTTTGCGGACCGGGAGAACTTTGGCCGCCGCGAACAAACAATTCAGCCCAACGAAGTCTTCGCCCTCGTTGCCTATCAATTGGGTGCGTTTCAGGGAATTGCCATGTCGTTAGGCATCCGACCAAACCACGTGAAGCCGCATGGCGCGCTTTACAATATGGCAGCACGTGACCCGGCGTTGGCCGACGCGGTGACGCACGCCATTGTGACGGTCGATCGCTCGCTCATTCTTTTTGCTCCGGGCGGCAGTGCTCTCGCCCAGGCCGCCGGAGCAGCGAAACTGCGTCTGGCGCGGGAGGCTTTCGCCGATCGCCATTACCTGCCTAACGGCGAGCTTGTTCCCCGCACACGACCAGACGCGCTTCTGCACGACCCGGAGGAAGCAGCCGTGCGTGTCTTGCGCATCCTGAACGAGCATATTGTCCGGGCGGTGGATGGGAAAGAAATCGTGGTTCAAGCGGATACGATTTGTTTGCATGGTGACACACCTGAAGCGGTTGAATTCGCCCTTAAGTTGCGCGAGCGCCTGGCGGCCGCCGGTGTGGAGGTGACTGCGCCTAACGATTAATGAAACAACGAAAGAGAAACGGCATTCCGCCATTTTTACCCGGCCCGGCCGAGGTATCGCCGCCTTCGGCTTGCTATCGCGGAGAGGACAAGGAGAGTGCGACACTTCGATTATGACTAACGAAAAGCTGGTGCGCGGCCTGGGCCTGCTCGATGCAACCATGATCGTGATGGGTTCGATGATCGGCTCGGGAGTTTTCATCACGTCAGCCGAATCGACGCGCCTCGTAACCGCGCCCGGCTGGCTGCTGCTCGCCTGGGCGGTAGCTGGTGTCATGACCATCGCCGGAGCGCTTTGTTGCGCCGAACTGGCGGCGATGCTGCCACGCGCCGGCGGCGAGTACGTCTTTCTCCGGCAGGCGTACGGGCCAGCGGTTGGGTTTCTTTTCGGATGGACGCTCTTTCTCGTTATCCAAACCGGAACGATTGCTGCGGTCGCAATCGCGTTCGCCAAGTTCACCGGTGTTTTCTTCCCTGCGGTCGCGACGGAAAACTACCTCGTTAGGCCAATCCACGTTTTCGGCGCCTACGCAATCAGCCTCTCGACAGAACAACTGGTGGCTGTGGCGCTCATCCTCTTTCTCACCTGGCTGAACACGAACGGATTACAGGTGGGTAAACTCGTGCAGAACATTTTTACCTTCGCGAAGACGGCCGCCCTCATCGCGCTGATCGTCATTGGCTTATCGTTAGGCTGGAAAGCCGGTTGCGCGGCCCTGACGGCGAATTGGTGGAATCCCTGGGCAAATGGATGGAATCCACAAAGCGCGCAGCCTGGCCTCACAATGGTTGGCGGCCTCGCCCTAATCGTTCTCTTTGGCAAAGCCATGGTGGGTCCGCTTTTCGCGCAAACCGCCTGGGCAAACGTCACTTTCACGGGCAGCGAAGTGCGCGACTCTGGAAAAACCCTGCCGCGCTCTCTGCTAATTGGCTGCGGAATTGTCGTGCTGCTCTACATCCTGGCCAACCTTGCCTACACCGCCGTCTTATCGTTAGGCGAAATTGCGCATGCGCCGCAAAACCGGGTCGCGGTCGCTGCGCTCTCGGCGGTCGCGGGACCGGTCGGCGCGCTGGCCATGGCGGGCGCAATCATGATTTCGACCTTCGGTTGTGACAACGGTCTCATCCTTGCGGGTGGACGCGTTTACTACGCGATGGCAAACGATGGATTGTTCTTTCGCGCCGTCGGACGCATCAATGCCCGGCATGTTCCGGCTGCGGCCCTTGTTGCTCAGGGTATTTGGGCGGCGTTCCTCACGCTGCCGAGAACGGTCGAAGTCAATCCAGCGACGGGCGCGGTCACTTACGGGAACGTTTACAATCAGCTGCTCGAATACATTATCGCGGCCGATTTGGTGTTTTACACCACGATGGTTGCGTCGGTGATAGTTCTGCGCCGAAAGAACCCGGAGGTCGCCCGGCCCTATCGCGTTTGGGGTTATCCCGTTGTGCCGCTGCTTGCGATGACGCTTGCGATTTCGCTCATCATCGATCTAGCCGTGCTTGCACCGGCAACCTGCGGGATCGGATTCGCAATCGTTCTCAGCGGACTGCCCGTTTACCTGCTCTGGAACCTGCTCGGCCGGCGGAGGAGCGGAAGCCCGGCTGCACCTCGCTAAGGAGTCTGATTCTGACTGGAACGGGCTCGCGAACGAACGATGGACTTAAAGTCGTCTAGCGAAAGAGCTGCTTTACTGCGCGTGAGAGTCTCTTCTTTGCCTCCGAGTTGATTGACATCAGCCAGCGGGAGGCCGTTGCCAGTCAGCAACGTCTGGCGCCCGGACGAGTCCTTTTCCACCCGAAAACGCCCGTGCTGGAGCCCGACGAGAGGAATGAACTGGCTGCCATTGTTCTCGATGAACAGCACATCGTGATCACCAACCTTAAACTTCGGCGCATCGCTCACTTCCATTGTTCGATCGTCGACCGTACCACCCAGCATGCGCATCGAGTAAGTCGTGCCCGGGTCCCCCTTAAGAGCGTCATCCACTTTAAAGGTAACGTAGGTGACGATGCGATGCCGGGAACCTTCGCCGATCCACTGAGAGCGCAAACCAGTCACTTCACCCTCGAAAATAACCTGTGCACGGGTCATTAGCTGATCAAAGCTTGGCGGAATGACCGTGGTGGCGGAACTGGAAAGACCGAAGGAGACCAAGGCAGGGAAGAGAAGGAAACCGAGCGACTTTTTCATTTGAGTAATGGGAACAAAGAATTTCTCACGGATTCTACGACAAAAACTTTTTCACGCAATTTCGACTACTGGTTGAGGTCATAGATTTCCACCAATCCCAAACCCTCGCCGCCGTCCGCCCCGCGCACGACAGCGGTAAAATCGCCCCCGGGCACCGTTGCAATGAGCGCGGCTTCGCGCGGATCGCTCGGCGCAATTCCGGTGGCGGTAATCTGGTCCGTCTGACCGCCGCTTTGCCAGTTGTCGTTGGAGGCGAAAAGTTGACCATTGGCATCGTACATTTCCACCAGCGGATCGCTCAGCACATTGTCGACTCCACTATTACCTAACGACGGCCCAAGCGCCCGGACGAGAATCGTTTTCGAAGCGTGCCCGCCAACAATAAATCCGCCAATCAGCGCGTCGTCGCCCGCGCCAACCCGTCCGCGCGTGGAAATGTTGGCCGCGTGGGTAGCATTGGTGTCTAGCGTATAGCTCTCAACCAACCCGATGCCGGTCGTGTTGTTTACACCCGAAACGATTGCAGTGTAGCTCCCGGGAGCGAGTCGGGCGAGGATGGCCGATTCGTGCGGATCGGAAGGCGCGAGCGAACTATCGATGATGTCCTGAAGATCAGGACTGTCCTGCCAGTTATCGTTCGACTGCAATAAAGCGCCCGCCGCATCGTGCAACTCGAGCTGCGGATCCTGCAAGACACCGATAAGGCCATTCTGTGCGAGCGATGGACCGATCGCGCGCAGAATGATCTTTTTCGGCAGATCACCCTGGATGATAAAGCCGCCGATCAACACATTGTCGCCGACGCCGACCTGCATGCGGGTAGAAAGGTTTACCAGCCGATTAGGAGTTGGCGGCGTCGCGGTCGGCGACGGAGACGGCGTGCTCGTCGGTGTTCCGTAGAGCGAATGAATTCCAGCAAGATCATCTGGCTGCAATTGGTAAAGATTGCTCACGACCGAATTCATAATCGCGGGGACCGTTTGGCCATGGTCATCGGGATGATCCAGGCCAAGCGCATGCCCAAGCTCATGCAAAAAGACACGTTGGATATCGCAAACGCATTGACCTTGTGAATTGAACTGTAGATCGCCGCGATAGGATTCAAACAACGCGGCTTTGTTGAAGAGCACATCGGCCTCCGTCATTTGGCCGCTCTGTGAGAGATAATAGGTCACCGCCAGCACACCACTTGAGAACTTCTCGCCAAAGACTGTATCGGAAAACGAGGCCGAGCTGATGCCGTCGCCAGAAGAGACCGGCTTCGAGGAGTTCATCACCGGATTAATCTGGACGTTGAGCATGTTGGCGTTCCATGCGTAGATCGCGGGAACAGCCGCATCGTCCCAGGTCGTGCTTCCATCCTGCAAAGTGTGATCGGGCGCACCCATCTCCATCTGCATGTTGATGACGGTCCCTTTCGGCCACGACTTTCCTTCCAAGGCAAAGCCGTAGAGGTCGACCGCAAGAAGAATCACGCCACAGGCAAAGAGCGCGATGCTTAGCAGATGGGGACCAATGGAGCGATCGCGATTCATAATCGAGCCGCTTGGGTAAAAGCGGTCCCATAATTTCTAGAAAGCACGATCCGTGCACGATTGATCGAGATTTGGCCGAAAATGTGCCGGCCGAATAACCCCGGCCGCCTAAGCCAAATACCCGGTGCGACTAAGACCAGGCGACACCGGTGATAGCGACTCACGAGATGGGTTGGGTGGGGCTCGAACCCACAACCAACGCCTTAAAAGGGCGCTGCTCTACCATTGAGCTACCAACCCGGGACGAGGTTCAGCCTTTACGATGATTCCTCTCCGCGTGCAAGACGCGCATGCCAGTTTGCTTCTGGCGAGCGCGAGCCCGTCAAAAAACCGGCAAGTCGCGCAATGAATTGTGCGGTCGGCGCAATTCGAAAACTTCCAGACCGGCCGTTCGCGCCGCTGCCCAATCGCGCTCTGGATCGTCTCCCACATGCAGCACTTCGTCGGACGTCAGACCACTGATTTCCAACGCACGCCGGAAAATCGCGGGATCGGGTTTATCCGCTCCCAGCTCGCTGGAAATGAAAATGCGCCGGAAAAAATGTGACATCGAAAGATGCTCAAGAATCATTCGCAGCCGTCCGTCAAAATTCGAAACGACCGCCAGTTCGAAGCGTGGGTAAAGCGCCGGCAAAACCGCAGATACTTCCGGATAGCATTCCCAAACCCCGGCCTCTGCAAAGTGACCGTAGGCAGCCTCGAAAAAGGTATCGAAGTCCAGAGGGTCGAGCTTCACTTGAATACGCTCAAGCAAACGCTCGACGAGGTCGCGCCACCAGCCTTTGTCGTCGTCCTCGCGCGGCGCGCCCGTCGCGGGGCGCGCAGGCATTTCTTTCCAGACCTGGGCAAAGCCACGATCCAGCGTGGCAGAATCAAGAGTGAGGCCCTGTTGCCGGGCCACGAGAGCGTAATGCTGTCCAACGCTTTTCGTTAGGCGAATGAGTGTACCGGCGGCATCAAAAAAAATCGCCTTACGCATTTGCGCTTTTCATTTGCGCAGCAGCCCGCAACTCCGCAACTGTGATCCGGAATCTGTGAGCCTGCCGATCTTGCCTGAAGATACCATCCCGGTCGAACACAACGACCCGGTGAACGCCCGCATCCTCGCAATCTCAGAAGACAAGATCGTCGGCTTCGTGCGCGAGCCGTTTCGCGAGATCGCAGAACAGTCCGGCCTGCCGCCAGAAAGAGTGCTGGAACGAATTCGCGCCATGCTGGAAGCAGGGACAGTACGACGGGTGCGCCAGACTTTGCTCGCCACGAACCTTGCCCAAGGCGCGCTTGTTGCCTGGAAAGTGCCGCCAGGAAAAATCGAGGCAGCCTTCGATTGGATGTCGCAGCGCGATCCGTTCTCGGGCCATGTCGTCTTGCGCTCGACCGACGCGGTCACAGCCGGCTCCGACTACAAACTCTGGACGACGCTGAAAGTTCCGCAGGGCTTCTCCCTGCGACGGCACGCTGAAATCCTCGCCGGTATTGTGGGGGCCGAGGATTTCCGGGTCATGCCGGCGAAAGGAATCTTCACTCTGGGTGTCGGACACGTTAGGCGTAAGAATATTGCGCCGGGCACGCGGGCGGAAGAGCCGGCGACGATGATTGTTGTCCGGCCGGCTACGCTGAGCGAGCGCGAATGGAAAATTCTCACGGCGCTAAAGCGTGAGTTCGCCTCATTTGAAATTCGATCGTCCCCGTGGTTAGGACGAGCGGAGGAGGCAGGCGTCTCGCTCGAAGAATTTTTTGCCGTCGCAGAAGAGCTGACAAAAAGAAAGATCATCGGCCGGTTTTCCACCTTTCTCGAGCACGTCAAGCCGTCGTTAGGCGGGGTGCGGGTGACGCGTTTCAACGCGCTCTTCCATTGGGCAGTGCCGCCGGGGCGCGAAGTGGAAGCAGGTGGCGAGGTCGGGCGCCATGAAATTCTCACACATTGTTATTGGCGCGAGGCCGGCCCTGAATTCCGCAACGTAAACGTCATGGCGGTGGCGCACGGCACGGATAAAGTACTTCTCCTCGAGCACAAAGCCGCAATCGATCGACATCTCACCGAAACAGGAATTCCAGTTTCCTACACTAATGTTTTTTGGGGGGGTCGCAGCGAGATCAAGCCCTCGGAAATCTCGCCGCAAATTTATCGTCAATGGCTGAAGGAAATTGATGCAGAAGCCGGCTCCTAAAGCGCAGTTGCAGCTTCCTTTTCGGTCCTCCGGAACTCGTTAGTCCGGTCCAGCTCGCGTAGTAGCCGAACGGCAAAAGCGGTCCGTTCGATTTTCCGTTGCAAAAGCATCGCGAGCGACCCGGCACGCGTTCGCAACTCGAGCGGAAAATCCTCCGTCGAATGGTTGAGATTAATGCCGATACCGATCACCGCATCAAAGGCGGCTCCGCGCCTGGCTTTCGTTTCCACGAGGATGCCGGAGACTTTGCGCTCTCCGACGTAGACGTCGTTAGGCGGCTTAATCGTGGGCTCCAGACCAGTCTCTCTCCGAACGGTCTCGGCGACGGCCCGCGCCGCCCAGGTCGTCAGGCGGGGCGACTCCGCGATCGGAATGTCCGGCCGCAAGAGAAAGGAAAACCAGAGCCCAAGACCTGACGCTGCAGCCCAGCGATTTCCGCGCTGGCCGCGCGCCGCCGTCTGCTCCTCGGCAAAGACAACAAAACCTTCCGGCAACTGCGGGTCCAGCAGGCGCAGGAGGAAATCATTCGAGGAGCTGGTCGACGCGAGCACGAGGATCTGGCGTCCAATAAGATTGCCGCCTAACGACGCCCTTAGCTTTGCCGCGTCAAGCGGGTCAGGCAGCGACATGGGTTAGCTCGAGGGAAAAATCGACCGCCGGTGCGGAATGGGTGAGCGCACCGATGGAAACGTAGTCGACTCCCGTGGCGGCGATTTGCCTAACGTTTCGGAGATTGACTCCGCCGCTCGCCTCGAACTGCACTTTTCCCTTCCCGATCGCAACCGCTTCACGCATCTCAGTGCCGCGCATGTTGTCGAGCAGAATCACCTCCACTCCCGGAATCTCGAGAAGCGCGCGCACCTGATCGAGATTGTCGGCCTCGATTTCGACCTTCAGGCCAGGCCGTTCCCGCCGCACGCGTTCGATCGCCGCGCTTAATCGAGCCAACCCATTGCGCGCGAGAAGATGATTGTCCTTTACCAGGACCATGTCGTAGAGCCCGAAACGATGGTTCTTACCACCGCCAGCTGCGACTGCTGCTTTTTCAAATCTGCGCAGTCCGGGCGTGGTCTTACGGGTGTCGAGAATCTTTGCGCCATTCGGGCCGGCGGCTTCGACAAACTGATGCGTAAGGGTAGCGATGCCGCTCAAGTGCTGGAGGAAATTGAGTGCCACACGTTCAGCCGTCAGAATAGACCGGGCGCGACCACGGACTTCGAGCACCGACATTCCGCCTGCGACCGCCGAACCGTCCGTTTGCGTGATCTCGACCCGAAGACTCGGATCGACGCGGCGAAAAACCTCGGCCGCAACCTCGGTCCCCGCGACGACCGCTCGCTCTGTGGCGATGGCACGGGCCGAAGCTTGATCTTCCTCACCGATAAAATACTGACTTGTGATATCGCCGTCCCCGATGTCCTCACGCAGGGCGAGGTCGATGAGCTGGAAATCTGCGGCGGTAAAGTTCATGGCCTTTCAGCTGCCGGCCGAAGCACGCAAGGTCGTCCCGCCGGAAGAGAAACAATGCGGGAAGAACGTCCGGCAACAAGCCACAAAAAAAGATCCGGGCAGGGCACGCGCGGAGAAACCTTCGAATGCGAGAGCGTGCCACCGCCCGAATCGCCTTAACCAAGGCATATAGACCCCGCACGCCGGGTTGCGTTCAAAAGATTTCCGGGAATTTGGCGGACAAAGAGCGGCGCTTTCAGGCGCCCCAAAGCCTGAATTATAGCAATTCGCCCTGGACAGCTTTCCCAGCACGGGCAGCTTCTTCGCGCACTTCCTGAAGAAGGGACTTGAATTCCCAGCGCTCCATCGATGCGATCAGCCGCGGATAATCGGGACGGATGCGAAGTTCCTCCACCGGCTTTGGCAACTCGAGGTGGCAATCCAGCTCCACCATTTTGCGATTCTGCAAAATGCGCTCGCGACCAGAGACAATCTTTTGGCGCGTGTTAATGGCTTTGATCCCATCCACTCCATTGAGAATGCCGTCCAGGCTGCCGAATTCCCGGAGCAATTTGACGGCCGATTTCCGGCCAATCCCGATGCCAGGAATGTTATCGACAGCATCCCCAGAAAGGGCGAGGACGTCGCCGATCAGTGTCGGCGGGACGTCCCATTTCGCGGTCACTTCCCTTTCGCCTAACAATGCGAACCCATCTTTAGGCGAAGCGAGATCGGCCTTGGCCGTGCTGTAGACTTTCACCTTCGAATCGATCAGCTGGAAAAGATCCTTGTCGTTCGTGGCGAGGACGGTTTCGATCCCGAGTTCCTGCGCCTTCAGCGTGTAACAACCCATCAGATCATCCGCTTCGGTATCGGGCAAAGAAAGACTCTGAAATCCGAGCCACGGCGTCAGTTCCTGAATGATGTCAAGCTGCGGCACCATGGGCGCAGGCATTTCCTTGCGCGTCTCTTTGTAGCCGGGCTGAAGCTCTGTGCGACGCTGGGGCAGACCCCGATCCCAAATGACCGCGCCAAGGTCGGGCTGGAGGTGTTTCAACATTAGCCGGAGTGTCTTGGTGAAACCAAAGATGGCGTTAGTCGGTTCACCACGTGAGTTGGAGAGATGGAGGATCGCGAAGTAGGAACGGTAAACGTAATAGTGGCCGTCGATGAGGAGAAGTCTCACGCGCCTTTAATAAACCTCGAAATCCGAATATCGAAATTCGAAAGAAGCCCCCAATTGCTCAAGGGAAAATGTCCGAGCATCGACTATTTAAGGCTTTTCGAACCTGCGTGGTTACGATTCACGAGGAGCCGCTAGTTTTTGTGGGGATTCGCGATTAAGTGAGCCGAATGGCGGAACAATGGATCGTGCGCGTGGAAGGCCGCGAATACGGGCCGGTCGGCGTTGATGAATTACGCGAGTGGAGACGCGAGGGCCGACTCATCCGCGAAAACGAAGTCCGGGAAGCGGAAAGCGAGCGCTGGATTCGCGCCGAGGAATTGCCGGAAGTTTTTGCCGACGAACCAGCGATGGCACCGCCGCTTCCCGTTAGGCATTTGAATTTCGGGGAAATTGTTGCCGCTAGTTGGCATATCTTCCAACGCGGTTTTGCGCGCTTTTTCCTCCTCGGGTTACTCGTCGCGGTGCCGGCGTTCTTTTTGCAAATCGCGGTCCCGTTTCTTGAGATGCCAAAAGCAGGCGCAGCGATTACTCCGGTCGTAATCAGCGGCGCGATTGCGTTCGTGAGCCTTGCCCTGCTCGTGATCGCCTGGCCTATTTCCATTGCCGGCTTGCAATTGCTCGCGGCCGATCTCCACGCTGGACGCAATCCGACTTTCAGCGAAATCTTTCATCGCGCGAAACCGCTTTGGGCTCGCGTCTTTCTCCTCGCGCTCATCGTTTACGGCAGTTATTTCCTCTGGACGATCGTTCCGATGATGCTCGCGTTCTCCCTTGCGGCCGGCGAGCCGTCGCTTGCGACTCTGCTGCTCGCGCTCTGCCTCCTGTGCTTCACTGTCTATACCGTCGCGCGGCTCTTCATTAACTTCCTTTTTTGGCAGCAGGCCGCTGCGCTCAGCGGCGAAGACGCAACGGAGGCGTTACGCGAAAGCAAAGCCCTTGCTCGCGGAGGCACCGAGCGACCATGGACGCAGCGTCCGCTTTTTCGCGGCGCGGTCATCGCTTCAGTTTGGCTGCTCTTGATTATCGGAATCAATGTGGCGATCGAACTACCGGCGGTTTTTTACCGGCTGCGCAACGTGACCAATCTCGAGCAGGCCATCAATCTGCTGCAATCGATGACGGCAATGAATGCGCACGATCCGCTCGCCAGCCTAACGACTTTCTTCAGCACTCTGGCGCATGCCGTTCTGCGGCCGTGGCTCGCGGCGATTTTTGTCGTTCTCTATTTGGAGACAAGAAAGAACGTGTCGAAATAAGACTTTTTTGCCTAACGCCTAACGATCAATGAAGATTGGTCCGGGAGTCACGTCGCTCGCTTCAAAAGTGAAACCATGTGCGCCGGACGTCTCGAGCGAATTCAGTAACTCCCCGACCGCTGCTGCCGTCGCGGCCGAATAGAACCGAACCAAACCCACCGTGGTGCGCGGGCCGAAAACCGTGATCATGATGGTGTTTTCGTCCACGGAATTCATGAAAATGTGATTGCCATTGCCTTGGTGATAAAGCGCGTTGAACTCGACTTCGCCGATCCGACGCGCGAGTTCCTTGGTCGCGGCGAAAGATCCGGCGGCAAGCGCGGCGATAATCGTCACGTCAAGGATCGCAAAGTCTCCATATTGCGAGATGACGTTGCCGCCCCGGTCGATCACAACTGTCAGATCCGCGTCCGCTTTCTGGAGGAAATCGGCCAGGATGGTATCGAGATTGGCGACCTGCTCGATCGTTAGGGCGGGAATGCTGTTCATAAATTGATCGGCCGAATAAAGCGCGGCGGAGGGACGACCTTGGATGGAGTCGCCGGCGTCACGGAGGCGCTGGAGGGCGCGTCTCCCTGCTTGCTGAACTTATGCAGCAACATTTGAGAAACGGCGTTGAGAGACGCAAAAACGTTCTGCCCTGTACTCGATATAACTTCGAAACTCTGCGCGCGCTTTTTGCGATTGTTGAGGAGGAACTCAAGGTAATTAATCGGCGCTATATTCGTTAGGTCGCGTTTGTTGTACTGCACGACGTAAGGAATCTCGTCGATCGACAGATTCTGCTGGATGAGATTTTCTTCCAGGTTCTTAAAGCTCTCGACGTTCTCCTCCATTTTCTCCCACTGCGAATCAGCCACGAAAACGATTCCATCCACACTACGCAGAACGAGCTGGCGGGTGGCATTGTAGATGACCTGGCCGGGCACGGTATAAAGTTGGAACTTGGTCACGAAGCCCTTGATCACGACTGCGTTCACCGGGAGAAAATCGAAAAACAAGGTGCGATCGGCGGAAGTGGCGAGGGAGACAAGATCGCCCCGATGCGACGGGCTAATCCGCTCGTGGATGTAAGCGAGATTCGTGGTTTTGCCGCAAAGAGCCGGACCGTAGTAAACGATTTTGAACTGAATTTCGCGGCTGGCGTAATTGATGATCGACATGGATTTTTCGTTAGGCGTTAGGCTGTGGTCCGTACATCCGGCCAAGTTCTTTCACCACCGCGCTGAGACGGGCGCGTGTTTCGGATGCCACCTGGTCCGCGCCGGCGTGCAGTGCGGCCAGACAAATGTTTTCGTGAGCGAAGAAGCTCACCGATTCCCTGGCGCAGAAGAGAGTCATGCTGGTCAACGGTCCGAGGTTCGCGCCCGGAATCTGAGCGCCGATTTTTTGCACAATGGTCGGAGCAATCGCACACAAGGCATCGACCTTATATTCGCGCGGGAAATTTTCCGCCAGGCTGAGCCCGTCGGAAAACATGATCGCGCATGCGCGCAGACCCGGCAGACGGCCGGCATGCGCGACGATCGTTTTCGGATCGAGTGCCGCGTCGGTCTCGAAGATCGCTTGCAGCGGTGTGCGCTCGGCAGACTGTAGAGCCGGAGCTGTAATTTGCGGCGGCTTTGGGGCAACGGACGTTCCCGGCAGCAGTGCTTTCTCGGGCGTTAGATTCACCACCGGTTTTGGAAACGTCGGCTTGAGTTCGGCAACTGGCGATCGCGCTTCGGCTACGGCCGGACTCTGATTAATCGCCACCGTGGATGCTTGGTTGGATTCAACATTTTCGGGCAGGCTTGGCGCATCCTGGCGAAGAGGCATTTTGGACGTGGGAAGCTGGAAGCGTTCTGCATCTTCGGCGGCCTTTTGGCTGAAGGGCGTTTCGAAGGCAGGCACAAGCTCGGGCGCTTCCTGGTCGGCCCGCATGCGAAGAGTGTCGTTAGGCAGATGTTGCAACACCTCCTCCAAAGGGAGCGGAATCGGAGTCTGCGGATCCTTAATTTTGAAACGGTTGCGGAACTCCGCCGGCAAGGCGGCCATGAATTGCGCCGGCGAAAGCGAGATTTTGCCTAACGATAACTGCGGCTCGATGATCGAAAACGGAAAGTCAATTTGGGCCGATTCCGGCACCTCTTCAGTCGGCCCGGAAACTTGCAGCGGCGCGATTCCCTGCAGAATGGTGCGCAACGGAAGATGCACCCGCGGACCTCCCGAGAAAGTCTCATGCAGCTCGCTGGACGGACCCGGCGAAGATATCGCTGGCGCGGACCGTACTGGTGCAGCCGCAGAAGCGGACGCGAGCGGCGCGCGCAAGTCGTCCGATGGCGGAGCGACCTTAAACGAAATCCGCGTTGGCGGCAGCGGCGCAAACGGCGATGGTAGTGGAGTGGGAACAGGCGGCCCGCTTGAGGCTGGAACTCTCTCAGAGACGGGCACGCCTATTCCGTTCGGTGAAAACCTTGGCTTGATAATCGGACGCGGCGGCGCTGACTCAACCGAAGGAGTTGGCGGAGCGGGTGGCGCGGCGGAAGAAGCGACCGCTTCCTTGTTGTCGGTTGGAAGCGACAGACGAATTGCCTTGATTGGTTTTGACTCCGCAACCGGTCCTGGAATGTGTGGCGTGGTTGCAGCACTTGGCGCAGCCGGTGTTGCGGGACGGAGCGGCGCAGGGGGAGCCGGAAGTGGAGGTATGCGTAAAGGTTCGACTGTCGACTTGACGGCAGGCTCTGCGGGCGAAACTGCTTCGATCGAAGTTTTGAAGCGTTCGCTATCTTCCATAGTCACCTTGAGAAATGGCGTCTCCATTTGTGGAATGGCCGGATCACGAAGCTGATCGGGACGCACTTTGAAATTGGCGAACTGTTCGAGCACTTTTGCCACTGGCAGGACGACTTGCGTCGTGTCTTCCGGGCTAACTTCGCGGCGGAAGAACTCGGGCGCCTGCTGGTAGATGGAACGCAGTCGCACTGAGGGTCGACCGCTCGCCATTCCCCGCTCGATTTCGGCAGCCTTGAAGAAAATGCGGCGTTCCGGATCGATCTGGCCCGGACTCAGCGTTCCTTCGGGTATGTGTGCGGAGAGATCGGCCAGCGGGAGAGCAATAGTGCGGTCATTTTTTTCCGCTTGATTCTCGTTAGGCCGCGGGATTCCCAAGCCAAAATTTGCCCCTGGCGAAATCTTGTGTGCTGGACTCTGGGTTCTTCCTTGGGACAGCATCCCCGGCAAAATGGTTGTCGCGGGCGCCGCGTGCTTCGGCATTAGAGCCGCTCCGGACAGCGCCGAAGGTACGGTGCTCGCCGCCGGGCTCGTTCCAGCTGCCGCAGGGCCGGGAAGACTTGTCTCCAGTTCTGGCTCGGCACCGCGGGCGACGTTAGGCAGAAACGTTCTGCCCAAACGTTCTGACGCTGGCTTTTCGATTCCGACAATTGGCCGGGGGGCGACCGCAACGTTACTCTCAGTTCGAGTCTTATCTTTCTTAAGGAAGCGCAGAAACGGTAAATTCATTAGTGATCCTCAGCGGTGATGCGCCAGACTTCCTCCAGCGTCGTAATTCCCTCCATCGCCTTGTCGATGCCGACCATTCGTAACGTCTTCATTCCTTCGGTGATTGCCTGATTTTTGATTACTGCTGCCGAAGCACGCTTAATGATCAGCCGTCGGATTGACTCGCTTACGGTCAGCGCTTCGATGATTGCCGCACGTCCGGAGTAGCCGCGGCCCTTGCAGCGATCACAGCCCACGCCTTGGTAGAAAACCGCACCTTCCGCCGGCTCCATGTTGAGACGCGTGAACATCTCGGGCTCGGGCAAATACTCTTCGCGACAATTCGTGCAAACGCGCCGGATAAGTCGCTGCGCGCAGGTCAAAATCACTGAGCTGGAAATGAGGAAGGGTTCAATTCCCATGTCGTCAAGTCGGGCAATCGCACCAGCCGCGTCGTTGGTGTGCAAGGTCGAGAGCACTTGGTGACCGGTAAGCGCTGCTTTCACCGCGATATCAGCGGTTTCGTTATCGCGAATTTCGCCCACCATCACGATGTCGGGGTCCTGACGCAGGATGGAGCGAAGGGCGCTGGCGAAATCGAGTCCGATATCCGGTCGAGCCGCAACCTGGTTCACACCCATGAGCTCGTACTCAATCGGGTCTTCGACCGTGACGATATTGTAGTTTGGGCTGTTGAGTTCCTGCAGCACCGAATAAAGCGTCGTCGTTTTACCCGAACCGGTCGGACCGGTGACTAGGATCATTCCGTGCGGCGCATCGATCGCCTTGCGGAAACGACCGAGCGTTTCCTCGTCCATGCCCAATGTCTCAACGCTGCCGGCGAGCGCCGATTTATCGAGGATGCGGATGACGACTTTTTCGCCATGTGAAGTGGGCAGAATGGAAATACGCAAGTCGACTTCCTTGCCCATGACCTTGATGCGGAAGCGGCCGTCTTGCGGAATGCGTCGCTCCGCAATATTGAGTCCAGCAAGAATCTTGATGCGCGACGTGATTGCGAGCTGCAATGCCTTTGGCGGCGACTCGGCGGCGACCAGCTCCCCATCGATGCGGTAGCGCAGTTTAACTGTGCGTTGGAATGGCTCGATATGAATATCCGACGCCTTCTCTTTGATCGCCTGAGCCAGGATTAAATTAACGATCTTAATGACTGGCGCGTCCTCGCTATCGGTCGCCAGCCGATCGAGGTCGATCTCTTCGCGTTTGGTCTGCTGGACTTCGACGTCACCCGCCACTTCCTCCGACACCTGGCGGAGCACTTCGCTCATGTTGGTGCCCGCTGAATGCACACCGCTGAGCGCGTCGTTCACCGCGCGCTCGGTCGTAATCATGGGCACAATCTCCATTTGCACCCGGCGCTTCAGGTCATCGACCGCGAGCACGTTGGTCGGGTCGGCCATGGCGACGAAGAGCTTTCTGTCAAGTCGCGCGATTGGCACCAGCTTGTGCGCCTTGGCCATGTCCCGCGGGACAAGATTGAGGATTTCCTCCGGCACACGCAATTTTGCCAGGTTGGTCGGCGGCGTGTTCAGACAGCGACCCATCGAGAAGGCCATGTCCTGATCGCTGACAAATTGTTTGTCGGTAAGAATCTTGAGCAGCCGGCCGCCCTGTTGCTTTTGAATATTAATGGCCTCGTCGAGCTGCGCCGGCAGGAGGAGGCCGTCCTCGATCAGAACATCGGCGATGCGTTCTCCGAAAGATTTGCTTCTCATCGCGCGCTTATCCCTGCGGCCCGAGCCGGTAGATCTCCTGCAGTATCTTGATGATCGTGGTTGGCCTCGCCAGATACCATGTGACGGTATAGTCGAGCGATTGCTGCACCTCTTCGCGCGCTGCCGCGTCGAACGGATTGCAAACCGCGACCATGATGGTCCGGCTAATCAGGTCGAAGGGAACAAAAAGGCGGTTGATGGTCAGCTCGTCGGGCAGCATCCGCACCACCTGGCGATCGATGTCGTAATATTCCAGCGGTACATAAGCGAACTTGGTCCGGTCGATCAATGCGGAGAGCACGCAATCCATCTTTGAGTCCTCGCCCCGGCAAAGCCGATCGAGTAGCGATGCTGCCAAACGCGGGCCGGTCGTGGCCCGATTGACCTCCCTTACTTCAAGCAGCGCGGCGTTTACTTCCTCCTCAGGAAAGAGCTGTTGAACAATGAGAAACTTCGCCAGCTGATCGTTTCCCTGCTCCGCATCCTCTGGCGACAGTTTTTTGCGAGGCTTACCCGTGTTCCGTCCCCCGATCTCCAGCAGTCCGCCATCGGCGGTCGGATTCGTCGTGGTGTAATTCGGAGCGATAAGCGCGTTTTGCGCTCCGGCATCTGCCTTGGCGTGTCCGGCCCCGTGCAATTTCGCTTCGATCTCGCTCAGCAAAGCGAGCATGTCAGGCGCGCCCGGTTCAGCCGCGAGCACGGATTCACACTCCTGCATCGCCAGCGAAAAAGAGCCGGCGTTAAAGTAAGCCTCAGCAAGGCGCCTGGAAAGGCGGCTGGCCTCTTCGGTTTTGGCCAGCTTTTGGTAGGCGACCTTCAGAATCTCCAGCGATTGATAATCATCGGGCTGCGTTTGAGTAATGACCTCAAACATTTCGATGGTCTGCAGAATCTGACTACGCTCGGCTTCGGATAAAGAGTGTTCCAGCACGTTGGCCCGTAAAAAGCTAGAACCGTGCCGATGCGTTACTAAGGTCGCAGCCATTCCGCGGTTCGCCGCCCCTGGGACCAGAAAAACGCCGGCCGGCTTCCCGCCCCACCGCCTCGCAATAACAATTCCACGACCGCCGCCGCCAGGAGTCGATAAGTGCCGCCCCTGTGGCAGATGTAGCCGGGTACCCGTCTCCAGCCTTTTGGAGTATCAAATTTCGGCTTTTCATCCTTTCAGTTCTTGCTATAACGCCTCTGTTCCTCTCCTCTTACTGCCGTGCCCTCAGCCAAAATCGCCTCCCCTTCACCCTGCTCCTTCACGTTAGTGGAACTGCTGGTGGTGATTGCAATCATCGGAACCCTGATGCTCGTGATCGGCCCCGCATTTACCAGCTTGAGACAAGCCGGAGACATTACGAGCGCAGCATACGCCATCAAAGGCACGCTGGAGCAAGCCCGGGCCACAGCGATTGCAGGCAACACATATACCTGGGTTGGCTTCTACGAAGAAGACGCCTCGAAACCTTCGTCCAAACCTCCAATTCCGGGGAATGGAAGGATCGTGATCGCAACCGTGGCTTCCCTCGATGGTACCAACATCTACGGCAGCGGAACCGGCACAATCGATCCCACAAAGTTGCACCCGATCGGCAAACTTTTGAAGATCGAGAACATTCACTTGCCACTTTTCGCTGTCGGAACTGGCACGGACGAAACCTTCGACAACCGACCAGCCATCCAACTCGATCCCCCTCCGGCCAACTATAACTACTCAAGATTTGGCGAACTCAACGGCGCGATACCCAATACGGCTCCATATACAACACCCTATAACTTTCAGTACCCGGTGGGTAATCCCGCGCCTGCTGCACAGTACATTTTTAACAAGTTGCTTCAGTTTAACCCTGCGGGCGACGCGCGGGTTAATGGTAACTCCTATAGCATTCGCCGTTTTGTTGAGATAGGCCTGGTCCAAACCCACGGAAGTGCAGTGCCAGCACCAATTAGCGGCGCAGGCACCTCAACCGCTGTCTACCCCGGGAACGTTGTCGCCCTTCAAATAAGCGGGTTCGGAGGCAACGTCCAGATTTATACTCGGTGAAATATTATCCCTCCAGTTACACCGCTTTCTCGCTTGTTGAACTCACGCTTGCAATGGGTGTCGCAGCCATCTCCCTTCTCGCTATTTTTGGGCTCCTGGCCACCGGCGTTCAGATCAACCACACTTCCATTGAGCAAACCGCCTCCGCTGAGATTCTGACATCAGTTGCAGCGGACCTCCGAGCCACACCTCCCACTACGAACACATCTCTGCAATTCGGCATCATCATTCCGACTAACACAACGCTATTCTTTGACGCTACCGGCCAGTCTTCGCGAACACTAACTAGCGTTTCACGTTATCGCATGGTCGTCACTTTCCTTCCCACTAGTGGTCGACGAACTGCCACCCGGCTTGATCTGCGGATCACATGGCCAGCCGGAGCTGATCCAGCTAACGCTAACACCCGTGCATCCGAAATGTTTGTCGCCTTAGATCGGAACTAATTCGATGAGGCAATCATGCCACGCATTTACCCTCGCAGAATTGCTTGTTTCCGTTGCCATTCTCACTCTGTTGACCCTCATCGTAAGTCGAATGGTCAATAGTGCGGCCATAATCACCACTTTGGGCAATAGGGGAATGGATACCGAGAGTCAGGTAAGACCTGTTTTAGCCCGGATAAGTCTTGATTTGATCCAAATGCTTAAGCGCCCCGACGTTGACTATTATGGCAAAGGCAATCTTGATCCCGAAACTGGTAATGATCGGATCGCCTTCTTTTGTAACGCTCCAGGTTATTATCCTTCAACCGGCTCCCAGAGCCCGTTTTCGCTTGTGTCCTACCGAATCAATTCCAACCCCGCCTCTTCTTCTCTGAACAAAATGGAGCGGATGAGCAAAGGGCTTCTTTGGAATGGCGTCCCGGTCGTCGATACACCGATGCTTTTTGGCCTCCAGACGATCGTCAACAATTGGCCTGCGGCAACGAGCAGCAGCACATCAGACCCTGATTATGAGTTGATAGGTCCTCAAATCTTCCGTTTCGAGTATTATTATATTTTGAAGACGGGCGGCATTTCGGACCAGCCCGGAGCTGATGGTCTGCAAGATGTCACAGCCATCGTCGTAACGATCGCGGCGATCGATCAAAAAAGTCGCGTTTCGCTTTCGAATGCTCAACTTGGCGCACTGGGCGGTCAGCTGAAGGATTTCGATCCTACGAAACCAGGCTACGATCTGATGGCTAGCTGGCGTGACACGCTGAATAGCGTCACCGACATGCCGCGGATTGCCATCAACGGCGTCCGGATCTATCAACGCTATGTCTATCTCCGCCCTCCGCAATAAATTGAGGTTTCCCCGGGACTCGGGAGCGGCTTTGATTATTGTCCTCGGCTTCCTCGTTATACTTTGCACCTTAGTCCTCACCTACCTCTCTCGCACCACGACAAACCGTCAGTTAGCGGAGGAAGACTTTCATGGCGGGAGGGCTGATGAATTGGCTCGAAGTGCTTTGGATTTAGTAGTTGCCGATATGAAACACGAGATAGATGCCGGAACGCCGATCACGAGTGCCAACGTGACTCCTCAGCGCAGTCCCAAACCGGTTGCCGGCGCCCTTCCCTGGTCGGGCATCCCAAATCTCATTCGACGCAGCGTGAGGAACGACTCAATCCCATTGCCGGCCGTTCCGAGTGCAGCCTCTGCAGTCAATTCTACAACAAATGCCTCTCTCAACGATCGGTCAGTTAGCTTGAGTCGATGGAACACTCACTACCTTGTCCCTAAAGCTAACACTGAAGATAATAGCTCTGACCCGGTAACGACTGGTTTCACCGGTCCAAACTACTGGGCGCCCGATTGGGTGATCGTGACGCGCCAAGGCCCGATTGCCTTCACCGAATGGGATTCCGCTCTCGCCGATTCGACCCCTGGGAATACCGGGTTCGCAATTGGACGTTACGCCTTTGTAATCTACGACGAAGGAGGGCTTCTTGATGCGAATCTCGTTGGACTTCCATCGCCAACTCCGTCCGTAGTTGAAGTGGGACGGAAAGGAAGTATCGCCCTGGCTGACTTGACGGGAATGAGATACACGCCGTTAGGCGCAACGACAAACGCGACAGCAATTAGCAAGATTATAGGATGGCGCAATTATGCCACGGTCAAGTCTTCAGGGGCATTCCCATCCCTTTCGCCTACGCCCGATCCGTCGCCATTTATGAGCTACTTCCTGGATACCACGAAAGCTTTCACAACCGTGGCTTCGACGCAATATCTCGGCCGGACAGACCAGGCTTTTGCGAACCGAAAGGAGCTAATCGAGTTCATCAGAGCAGCCGGCCCGAGCTTCAATATGCTTCAGTTTCTCGGAACCTTTTCGCGCGAGCAGAATATTCCGACATTTATGGCGGGCACCGCCTCTCTTACTGGTCGATTTGCTCTCGGTAATCTCGCCCTCCTCAAGGATGATCCTGACTCGTCAACTGCTGCCAACATTCAAAAATATTTTGGGCTAAAATGGGTGGCGGGTACCGCGGGCAGCATTGGACCACCGTTAACTCCTGCCGTTCCAGGTCACTGGCAGTACGTAGGCAAGGCTGGTGACATGTTACAATCGATCATTCCTGCGTTCACCACGGATCCCGAGTTTTTTCAGCTTCTTAACTATGCGGTCTATTCGACCAACTCCAATGACTCGTCGCATATTGCGACGACTTTGGCACTCGGAGCAACGATTATCGACCAATACGATGACGGTACCTCTGCTGATCCAACAACCAGCACTACATCGACAATAATTGAATATGCCGGAGGCAACTGGGCCGTGGGGATGGAGAACGTTGATCCAGCCAGAGCGTCTCCGTCGCCGCAACCTTCGCCCTTTCCTCCACCGGCCGGAATGGCTCCAACGCCACGGCCCTTTGTTGATAACTACGCGATGCTCAACCGTCCTTTTCGCAGCGTCGGCGAGTTGGGCTACGCAATGCGGCCCGAGGTAAGTCCTGCACCGAAAACGATAAACTTCTTCACCTCGACCAGTCTCGATTCCCCGATCCTCGATCTATTCACTTATAACGCTGCCACAGTCCGCGCCGGGACGACAAGTCTGAACACGGCAAACCCGGCGGTCATAGCTGCGATCTTAAAAAGTGCGATTACGGCAGAAGATGGCTCTTCCTCGCCAGTTACTCTCGCTCAGGCAAATAACGCTGCCGCTCAGCCAACCCCTGCCGCGACATCGGGAGTCATTGGCAACCCTACCTTGGGAACGTCGGTGCACCCTGCCCTGGGCAAAAGTGATATATCCAGGTTGGTCCAAGCGGCAGGTAACTCAATAGGTTCGCGCGAAGAACAAAAGGAAACTATTGCTCGGGCGCTATCTGAAACCACCCAGACGCGTAGCTGGGGTTTGTTCATCGATATGATTGCACAGTCGGGCCGTTACCCGCCAACCGCCTCAAATCTCGCCAGTTTCGTGGTCGAGGGGGAGAAGCGCTATTGGCTGCATGTAGCTATCGATCGCTATACCGGTCAGATAATCGATCAGCAGCTGGAAGCGGTCGAAGAGTAACCGCTCTTGAAGATTAAATCCCTACGCGGTTATCCCGGTTTTTGCCTTTCGTACCAGGTCCGCCGCGTCAGATGAATCAACTTCGCGATACCGGAAATGGAAGGCCTGTTTTCCTCTTCTGGGAAGCGGCAATGGCCCAGCGACCGCGCTTGATTCATCCATTTCGCTCTGTGAAAGCCAATCCAAAAGCGACTCGCCTTGCCGGCCTTCGTGCTGTTAAATTCTCCGCGACCTGACGTCGCGCAGCTCACAATTAACTCTTCCAAGCCTTATGACCACGACTCTGCATCGCCTGCGTTCTTTTTTTTCCATCGCCCTCTGCCTAACGACCACCTCAGCGCTCGCCCTCAGCCCTTCCCCCTCCCCTTCGGTTTCGCCTCCGCCAGGCATAGCAGGGGTTGACGCGCCGAAGTATGATCCGCACGTGCCCAAAGCGGGGAAGTCACTCGCCATTCTGATTCTCGGTGGAACCGGTTTTATCGGGCCATTCCAGGTGAAATATGCCTTGGCGCGGGGGCACAAGGTAACGGTGTTCAATCGCGGCAAAACGCATCCCGGCGTCCTCCCCGATGGAGTAGAACAGCTAACTGGAGACCGTAACACAGGCGACCTGGGCGCGCTCAAGGGCCGTAAGTGGGATGTGGTAATCGACAATCCAACTATGCTGCCGAAATGGGTGCGCGACGTCGGCCAAATCCTCCGGGGCAACGTCGAGCGTTATATCTTTATCTCCACCATTTCGGTATACGGCGATGTCCCGAAGCCCGGCCTCGACGAAACCGGCCAGCTCGCCAAGTACGACGGCAAAGACGCGATGAAGGAAACGCGCGAAACCGTGATCGCTTCCAAGTTTGCTTTTTATGGCCCCCTCAAGGCACTCTCGGAGAAAGAGGCCGAGAAATGGTTTCCTGGAAAGACGTGCATCGTCCGACCGGGTCTGATCGTCGGTCCAGGGGATGAGACAGATCGGTTTACCTACTGGCCGTGGCGGGTGGCCCGCGAGGGCGAGGTTCTTGCCCCGGGCCACCCGAACGATCCGGTGCAATTCATCGACGCGCGCGATCTGGCTGAATGGACAATCCGCATGGCGGAGCAGGGAGCGACCGGCACTTACAATGCGACGGGTCCCGCAACACCTCTCACCGTTGGCGGAATGCTCGAAGAGATCAAAAAAGGACTTGGATCAAACGCTAGCTTTACCTGGGCGCCGGCGGATTTTCTTGAGAAAGAAAAGGTCGCTCCCTGGTCCGATATGCCGGTATGGGTGCCTCCGACAGGCGAGGACGGCGGCCTGGGAGCGGTGAGCATCAAGCGAGCGTTGGACAAGGGGCTGACTTTTCGGCCGCTGGCTGAAACGGCGCGGGACACACTTACCTGGCTTCGTGCACAACCAAAGGAGCGCCAGGAGAAATTGAAGGCTGGCCTAACTAAAGAGCGCGAAGCCGAAGTGTTAACGGCGTGGCACCAGATTGCAAGATAGCCTTTTGGCTTAGTCAGTCGGGAAGCCCGACCTCTGAGTCATGAATCGCGCGCTCCCGCTTTTCCGCAAAATGGTCGATGTGCGGCCTAACGAACTGCGAGCCCTCTGGCTCGGGTTTGGGTTTCATTTTCTGATCCTAACCGGCTACTACATCATGCGCCCGATCCGGGACAGCATCGCGGCCAGCAACCGGCTGGAAACGTTGCCCTGGATGTTTACTGCCACCCTGGCGGCAATGTTGGTCGCCAATGTCCTCTTTGCCGCAATTGTGGCCCGCATGTCGCGCCGAAAGTTTATCCCTCTGGCCTATGGATTTTTCATTTTCAATCTCGCACTTTTCTTTTTCCTGATGCGCAGTTCTCCCCCTGAAGAACAAGTCTGGATTGGCCGGGCCCTCTACGTTTGGGTCAGTGTCTTCAATCTTTTTAATACCGCGATCTTTTGGGCCTTCATGACCGACCTGTTTACGGTCGAACAAGGCAAGCGTCTCTATGGCTTTATTGCCGTCGGTGGATCGCTTGGCGCGATTCTCGGGGCCTACCTAACTAAGCACTATGTAGGTGAGATCGGACCGGCGAATCTACTCGCGGTGTCCGCCATCATGTTCGCCATTGCCGGTTCTCTGGTTCGGTTCTTTCCGAGCAGCTTTGCGACTCACCAGGAGACACCTCGGACACACGAGGAACCGATCGGCGGATCCGTGTGGTCGGGCATCACTCACATTGGCCGTTCGCCTTACCTTTTGGGACTGGCCGGCTCGATGCTCCTCTACACGATCACGTCTACCTGGGCCTATTTTCAACAATCTGATCTTGCGCGCGAAGCCCTGAGAAGCAGTGCAGAACGGACCGTCTTTCTGGCCAATCTCGAAATCTGGGTCAACAGCATCACGGTCGTGATCCAAATCTTTTTTACTGGCCGACTTCTCAAATGGTTTGGCGTCGGAGTCACGCTCGTCGCGATGCCACTCTTGAGCACGGTCGGTTTCGCCGCGATGGGCATTGCGCCGAGCCTGGCCTTATTGGCCATTTTTCAAGTTGCACGTCGCGCGACTGCGTACGCGTTACTGCGTCCTTCGCGGGAGATTCTCTTCACCGTTCTGCGCCGGGAAGATAAGTATAAGGTGAAGGGGGTAACCGACACCTTGGGATATCGCACCGGAGACCAGATCGGGGCCTGGTCCTATGGCGGTCTGCACGCGCTCGGATTGGGGCTTTCGAGCATCAGTTTGGTTGCCGTTCCTATCGCGGTCGGCTGGTGCGCACTGAGTATCTGGTTAGGCAGAAAACAGGTGGCGCTTACGAAAAAGCGGACTGAGTAACGACCTTCGGCTACCCTTTCTCCCCTTCGCTTAGTCGTCGTCCGGTCCTGGCGATGAAGACATCTTCCAAAGTTGGCTTAGCCAGAGTGACCGAGTGGATCTCGCCCGGAAACGTTTCCACCAGACGGGTTATAAAAGTGGAGCCTTCCGGTTGTTCGATCCGCACTTCATCGTTCAGGACATTGACTTCCACACCTAACGAGCGCGCGATCTTTTCGCCTAACGACGTCGCATCCCGGGAACGTGCGCTGATTACGTCGCCTCCAATTTCCGCCCGCAGTTGTTCGGGCGCGCCCGAGGCCACGATCCTGCCGTGATCGATGATTGCCACCCGGTCGCAGCGCTCGGCTTCCTCCATGAGGTGAGTGGTGAGAAGAATGCTTACGGCTTTTTGATCGCGCAGACGATAGAGAGTTTGCCAAAGATCGATCCGCGCACCGGGATCGAGTCCGGTGGAAGGTTCGTCGAGCAGGAGCAGCTCGGGGGAATGGAGGAGGCTTTTTGCGATTTCGACTCTGCGTTGCAAACCGCCGGAGAGCGTTTCGACAAGATCGTCGCGGCGATCGCGCAGGTTGAACTCGATGAGGAGATGTTCGATTCGCTCGCGCAGCACTGCGCCGGCCATGCCGTAAAGACGGCCCTGATGGCTAAGGTTTTCGTGGACCTTCAACTTCTTGTCGAGACTGGGCGCTTGAAAGACAACTCCAAGTCGGGAACGCAGCGCACCGGTGTCGCGCAACAAATCGAGTCCAAGAATTGAAGCCGAGCCGCTTGTTGGCCTAACGAGTGTAGAGAGAATGCGAAAAAGCGTGGTCTTGCCGCCACCGTTTGGCCCGAGAAGACCGAAAATTTCGCGCGACATGACCTGGAGGGAAACGTGATCGAGCGCGACGCGTTCACCATAGCGATGAGTCAGATCGCTTATCTCAAGGGCGGGTGCGGCTACGTCCGTGACCTGCATGCATCGTCACGATAGCGGGAAGTACGCGCCGCGCACGTTGGCACGCCACCCTTGCAATCAATCAGCGATAGGTTTGCACGCTGGAAGCGCCCCGCTCCAGCGAGTCCCTGTCGCTTTCGTTAGGCGTTACGTAAGACCGCGCTTGCCGGAGAGGTTTGTGCTGCCGCGCCCCGTCAGGCCTTCTTTCTTTTGCGCGCCGCCCCGAGGATCTTTTCGTGTGCTCAGATCGCGCATGCCGGACGTTTGTTTGCGAACGGTTTTCTTTGCCTTGGCTGCCATAGGAACTCCTTGTTTTGGTTTGTCACTTAGAAACTCCTTCCGCCACGCACGCGTCAATCACAAAGTAGGACGATGAGCGCGCTTTACATGGCAAGGTCAAAGTGCAAGTTCGCCGATGCCTAACCTCGCCACCTGGATTCGCCGCCGCGACGAGCCATGGTTTCGTCCTTTTTTTCGGGACTATCCGGCGATCAAAGTGCAAAACGCGGCCCGTCGTCAGGCGGATCTTAACCGCATGGACGCGCTCCTTCTCACCGGCGGCGCCGATATCGGCCGGCGATATCTTCATCAACGGGTGCCTGACCCATCTATCCTGGAGAAGCCAAACCTGCGGCGCGACAAATGGGAGTTTGCGGCAGTGAAAATCGCGCTCGAGCGCGGCCTGCCGATTTTTGGAATTTGTAAAGGTATGCAACTGCTCAACGTTGCGCTCGGTGGCACGCTGCGGCTCGATATTTCCGGGCATAATCGTCCCGAGCAAAAGGAGCACGATGTACAGCCCCTGCGTAACGATCGATCGGCTTCCCATCGTTTCGCGAAGGTCAATAGTTCACATCATCAGGCGATTGATCGACTCGGCGACGGCTGCGTCGTCGAGGCTTGGTGCGCCACGGATGACGTGATCGAACAAATGCGGCTCCGCGATCATCCGTTTGGCCTCGCAGTCCAATATCATCCCGAGCGCGGGACGATATATGGTGAGTTGTTCGACGATTTCCTGGGACGAGTCGGAAGGAAGTCAGACTGAGAAGCCTGAGCTTCGAGGTTGCAAAAGCCTTCGCCTAACGACTTGGCCCGGAATACACACAACGTGCCGTGGGCGTCTCGTGGATCGCGATCTCGCAAAGACCTGGCAGTTGTGGCGCGAGCTTTTCCCAAAACCAGGCGGCCATGTTCTCGATCGTCGGATTTTCCAAACCTGGAACTTCATTCAGGTAAGCATGATCGAGTTGCCTAACGAGCGGCTTCATTGCTCCGCTGATCTCAGCGTGATCGTAAACCCACCCGCTCGACGGATCGACCTCACCTTCGACTGAAATTTCCACTTTGAAGCTGTGCCCGTGCATCCGGCGACACTTGTGCCCCTCGGGAGCGGAAGGCAGCGTCTGGGCGGATTCGAAATTGAAGTCCTTCGTCAGGCGTGCGCGCATCGCGCCCAAAATGGCATTGGAGGCTGCGACTGTCATCCAGTGTCCCGCCTTTTGGCGGAGCTGATTTTCCGGACTAAACAAAGCACTCAAGCAGGAGCTTAAAACGAAACCTTGCGATTCGCACTCGCGCGGCACCTGACTAGCTTTCCGCCGCACATGGGATCGAGCATCACCGAAACACATCTCACCCAAAGCGAATCGCACCCCGGGAAGGTGGGCGCGAAATCAACTGTGCTCGTCGTTCTTTTCGCGATCAGTTTTTCCCACCTGCTCAACGACACGATTCAATCGCTCATCCCGGCGATTTATCCTCTGCTCAAGACCAGCTTCCACCTCAGTTTTGTGCAGGTAGGCCTGATCACGCTCGCGTTCCAAATGACTGCCTCGATTCTGCAACCCTTTGTCGGCCTTTTCACCGATCGGCGCCCGCAACCCTACTCGCTCGCCTGGGGAATGGGACTGACCTTGGGCGGCCTGATTCTTCTCTCGCATGCCACACACTACGGAATGGTAGTGGGCGCCGCCGCCCTCGTCGGAATGGGGTCTTCGGTTTTCCATCCGGAATCTTCACGTGTCGCCTACCTTGCTTCAGGCGGGCGGACGGGTTTCGCGCAATCGCTTTTCCAGGTTGGTGGGAACGCCGGGAGTTCGTTAGGCCCGCTTCTTGCCGCGCTCATCGTTGTCCCGCACGGTCAGCGAAGCGTCATTTGGTTCGCGCTGATTGCGCTTCTCGGCATTGGCATTCTCAGCTGGGTCGGCCGGTGGTACGGTCAACAGCTCGCGGAAGTCAGGCGCCGGCAAGAGAATCCCGCCCCGCCGACGAGGCCGCTCGGTCGCCGAGTTTGGTTCGCGCTGGCCATTCTGGGGTTGCTGATTTTCTCCAAGTACTTCTATCTCGCCAGCCTAACGAACTACTACACCTTTTACCTGATCTGGAAGTTCCATCTTTCAGTCCAGGGCGCGCAGTTTCACTTATTTCTTTTCCTTTTCGCTGTCGCGCTCGGCACAATTCTCGGCGGCCCGATCGGCGATCGCTACGGACGCAAGCTGGTCATTTGGGTTTCAATCCTTGGCGTCGCGCCTTTCACGATCGCCCTCCCGCATGCCAATCTTTTCTGGACCGGGACGCTCACGGTGATCATCGGACTTATCCTCGCTTCCGCTTTCTCCGCCATTCTGGTTTACGCGCAGGAGCTGGTGCCGGGCAAACTTGGGCTCATCGCGGGATTGTTCTTCGGGCTCGCTTTTGGAATCGCCGGCATCGGGTCCGCGGTTCTGGGGAAACTGGCCGATTACACAAGCATTGAATACGTCTTCCAAGTCTGCTCTTTCCTTCCGCTCATCGGATTGCTAACGGCCTTCTTGCCTGATTTGAGAGAGCGCGCCTAACGAACAATCGTCCGCTTCCATCGGCGCACTTTATTCCGTTTCGGGAATCATTGCTCGACGCACTGCAGCCAGCGGCGCGTCCTTTTGCAAAACGACCGTGCTGCCATTCCGTTTGACTCCCAGCTTCCGCCAAAGCTCATCAAGATTGACCGGATGCGGCGCGGCCCGCATCTGCGCGTAGAGATCCTGTAAAACCGTCGTCTTTGTCGCCGCATCGCCGACGCGGAACGCGCGCTCCAATTCCCAATCGTCTGAGATGGAACCGCCGGCCTCTAGAATAGCGTGCAAGGCGTCGCGCAAGCCTTTTGTGTTCGCCGTGCGTCGATGAATTTCGATATCTGCCAGAAAATAAAAGAGCGCTCCGCCCCAGTAAGTACGTCCCCATGTGTGAGTGAAGTCGAGCCCGCGATCGCCGTCGTCAGGCAAACCCTGGGAAAGATCGCGCAGCACATCAGACCAGACTTGTTCGGCCCGCAGGTTGCCGATCATAACGCGCGCGATTGGCTCGACATATGTCGCCAAACCTTCCTCAGCCCAGTGATGCTCCTCGGCTACGCTTGGAAACGCGAGGTGGACCATTTCGTGCGTCAGCATCCAGTCGGAATAAAAGTGCGCCTCGCTGGTGGCACGGCCAACGTGGATGGTGATGAAGCCGCCTTCGCGGTTGCCAAAGGTTCGGCCCGAACCGATTCGATCGCCCGCGTTGAGATCAACATTCACCACGACGCGCGAGACCGGATAACGACCGAAGTATTTCGTCACCGCCTCCGCCGCACTCTTGACCCAGGAAATCACCCGGGCCTCAAAATCGGCGGAAGCGCCAGCCGAAAAATTGACGTCAATCTTGCCGCCGCCGACCTCCAAACGTGTTGCTCTTGCCGATGAAGTTGCGAAGAGGAGAAACGCGATGAGCAGAAAGCGATTCATCGATCTTCCCGGCACGCTTTTCCATCCGGCAACTCTTTGGTTGGTGCGAGCAAGAAATTGATTCATTGGCCGCCTGCATCCCTCTAATCGTGAGATACAGGTTTGGTCATGGAGGAACGGACTAGCTGCGGGAAGGAAATATCGTCCCGACTACAACGCATCCAGACGCGACAAAATCTTAGCGCGAGGGTTCGTAGTCGTCGGGATGCGGTTCAGAAGAGTGGGAAGGAGGTTGCTCGCCGCCGACGACAGGAGCGCTGGAGCGCGTGCCTTCATGCCGACGCTCATGATCTCTTCCACGACTAACTCTCGCGCGACCACCACCTCCACGACGATCGCCTCGGTCCCGCCGCTGGCCGCCGCTACCGCCTTCGCTGGATCGGTACTCGCTCACTCGCTCGCCATGTTCTTCGTTTTCGACATCGCCCATCGGCGCGCCGGTCTCCACTTCGCCGCGTTCTTTTAACGCTGCTTTCCGTGAAAGTTTCACCCGGCCTTTGTCATCGATCCCGATGCATTTCACCCAAATCATCTCTCCAATTTTGGCCACGTCCTCCACGCGACGGACGCGGAAGTCGGCCAGCTCAGAGATATGGACGAGGCCGTCCTTCCCTGGGAAAACTTCGACGAAGGCACCGAATTCTTTGATCGAGACGACGCGGCCGTGGTAGGTCTCACCGATTTCGATTTCTTTGGTCATCCCGCCAATGATTTCCTTCGCACGGGCCATCGATTCGCCACTCGTCGCGTAGATGTGCACGGAGCCGTCGTCCTCGATATTGATCTCCGCGCCGGTCTCGGCCACGATGCCCTTGATGGTCTTGCCGCCCGGTCCGATGAGGGCTCCAATCTTTTCGGGATTAATCTTGATCGTCTCAATACGCGGCGCGTATTTGCTCAACTCAGACCGCGGCTCGGCCAGCGCGCCCGCCATAATGTCGAGAATCTTGCCGCGCGCGTCGCGGGCACGATAAATTGCTTCGCTCAGGATTTTGTGACTGATGCCGGGCAACTTCAGGTCAAGCTGAAAGCCGGTCACGCCGGTTCGCGTTCCGCAAAGTTTGAAATCCATGTCACCGAAGTGATCTTCGGCGCCGATGATGTCGGTCAGGAGGTTGTAGCGTTTCAGGTTTCCTGTCTCGTCGTTTTCTGTGACAAGACCGACGGAAATGCCGGCAACGGGCGTCTTCACCGGAACACCCGCATCCATGAGCGCGAGCATGCCGGAACAAACGCTCGCCATCGAAGTCGAGCCATTGGATTCCATCACCTCGCTGGTGACGCGGATGGCGTAACGAAAACTTTCCTCGTTAGGCACAACCGGCTCGACCGAACGCTCGGCGAGCGCACCATGACCGATCTCGCGCCGGCTGGCGCCTCCAAAACGGCCAGTCTCGCCGACGCTAAAAGGCGGGAAATTGTAGTGCAAAATGAAGCGCTTCGACTGTTCGCCGCCACCGTAAGCGTCGATCATTTGCGCTTCTTCGATCGGAGCCAAAGTTGCGAGCGCCAAAGCCTGGGTCTCGCCGCGTTGGAAGATCGCCGAACCGTGCGCGCGCGGCAGGACACCGACCTCGCAGCTGATCGGACGCAAGTCCTCGTAGCCGCGACCGTCAACGCGCTTTTGTTTATCGAGGATGTTGGAGCGAAACGACTTCTTTTGGATGTAATCAAAAGCCTGGTTGATGTCGAACGGCTCCGCCTCGGCAAATTTCTCCAGGACGGCGTTCCGCACTTCCTCGCGCAGTCCGTCGACCGCTTTGCTGCGCGCAACTTTGCCCTCGGTATAAAGGGCAGCTTCAATGCGATCGCCCGCCACGCGATCGGCGATCTCGAGCATCTCGGGATTCACCTTCATGAGCGGCATCTCGCGCTTCGGCTTGCCAACCTGAGTCGCCAGCTCTTTCTGAATCCGGATCATTTCCCGGGCGTGGCCGTGCGCGAATTCAAGCGAACGCACAAAGTCCTCTTCGGGCAGCTCATTAGCCGCGCCTTCGATCATGATGATGTCGTTTTCCGTGCCGACATAAACCAAATCGAGATCGCTTTGTACCCGCTCGCTGTGCGTCGGATTGGCGACAAATTCGCCGTTCACGCGACCGACACGCACCGCGCCGATCGGCCCACTAAAGGGAATGTCGGAGACGCAAAGCGCGGCAGAAGCGCCATTGAGCGCCAGGATGTCGGGATCATTTTCGCCGTCGGCACTGAGCAGAATCGAGATAATCTGCGTGTCGTAAAAGTAGCCAGAGGGAAAAAGCGGGCGGAGCGGCCGATCAGTCATCCGCGAGGTGAGCGTTTCCTTTTCCGTCGGCCGACCTTCGCGCTTGAAGTAACCACCGGGGAATTTGCCGACCGCGGCCGCTTTCTCGCGGTAATCCACCGTGAGTGGGAAGAAGTCCTGCCCTGGCTTTACGGTGGTGGCGGAAACGGCGCTCGTCAGAACAATCGTTTCGCCGCAACTGACAATAACTGAGCCGTCGGCAAGCTTGGCAATTTTGCCGGTTTCAATGGTGATTTCTTTGGACCCGATTTGGGTCGTGACCTTGTTTTGCATGTGTGGATTCCTGGTAATGCGAAATCCAGGCCGGTCACCCTGATTGTAGGTTTTAGATCCGGCGCCTAACGATTGACGAAGCTAAAACCTATACTCAAGGTGCACGAACGGCCTGGTCGCCGCTTGTGATTTTTGATCTTCGAGAACAGCCGGGAGCGGCGCGCGATGAACGCGAGTAACGCCAGGATTATTTCCGCAGGTTCAACTTCTCGATTACCTGCTTATAACGGTCGTTTTTCGTCCGGTTGAGGTAATCGAGCAGGCTGCGGCGCGTGGCGACCATCTTGAGAAGACCGCGACGCGAGGAATGATCCTTCGCGTGACTCTTGAGGTGTTCCGTGAGCTGAGCGATGCGGCGGGTTAGACGTGCAACCTGCACGTCGGCGCTGCCAGTATCCCCCTCATGGAGCTGGAACTCCTTCATATCCATTGTGTCACTGCTTTCTGCCATAAACGAAGTCGCCATTTTAAGTGATGTTGGCGGATTGGCAAGTGGATCGGTCGGCTCTCTCGGCAGGATGACCCTCCGCCGGCGCCCTACATCCTTCCTCGCCGCTGATAAAAGCGATAACGTTCGAGAATCGATTCGACGTATTTCTTCGTACCGGGAAAATCGATATTCCGCTGAAACTCATGGGCCGAAATAGGTTTGGCTCCATCCCCACCCGCCCAACGATGCGCTCGACTTGCTCCGGCATTATATTCCGCGAGGGCAAACGGCGTAGGATCCTTCGCCCAAGGCCAGTGCGACATCGCGTGACGGAGATACCATGAACCCGCTTCGAGATTTGTTTTCGGATCGAACAATTCTTCCATCTGAAAATTTGTAATCCGCCTCTCCTCCGCCCATTCGCGAGCGGCGATTTCACTTACTTGCATGAGTCCGCGTTCGCCTGCGCTCCCGAGTTTTTGCGGGTCGAACCGGCTCTCGCGCCAGGCGACGGCCTTCACTAACATCGGGTCGAGGCGGTTTGCCGCCGCTGCGGCCTGAATGAGCGGGTCGTATTGCTGAAAACGCGCCGGACTCAGCCATTCATAAAGCGTGTAAAACGGATCGCCAGATTGCCAGGCCAGATACGCAATCCCAGCCGTTGCGGCGAGAAACAGGCAGATGGCGAACTTGAATAAAAATCTCATTTAAGAATAACGCTTCAGAACAAGCATCCGATCTGCGAGTTGGCCTGATGTTTCGCCTGGCAAATGGTCTGAGCTCATAACGCGGCCGCCTTTCCGATGAACGCTGCCGCTGGATAAGTTCGCCACTGCACGGAGAATCACCGGCAAACCAATTCACGCCCAAAGGGCGTGAGCAATCAAAAATGTCCGCCTACGTCCGAGTCATCGTCGATCGCTCGATCCGCCGCGAGTTGGATTATGCCGTGCCGGAGCCGTTGCGCGATCGAGTCGCCATCGGTTCACGCGTCCGAATTCCGTTTCGCGACAAGTCGCTCCTCGCCACCGTCGTCGCGATACTCGAGGAAAGTCCGGTAGAAGGCATCAAGCCGATCGAATCATTGTTAGGCGAAAAGCCGGTCCTCAGCCCAAAACTGATCGAGCTCGCCCGCTGGATGGCGAACTATTACTGCTGCCCGATCGAGACCGTCATGCGGAGCGTGCTGCCGCAGGTAATCCGCAAAGCGGAGGTCGGCTGGAAAAAGCAGCTTTTCGTTAGGCTAATGCGCGCGCCGACCGATGACGAACTCAATGGGCTGCAGAAGCGCGCTCCGCGCCAGGCCGAATTGCTGGAGACAATCATGCAATTGGCGGCGCCCGTCGCGGCAGCCGAACTTTTGCGCCAGACTTCACTTGATAACACCACGCTTCGCGCACTCGTAAGAAGAGGCTTCATCGAGCTGCAAGAAAAAGCGATCGAGCGGGACCCGCACGGGGCTGAAGAGTTCATCGCCGATGCAGACCTCGTTTTGAACGAAGAGCAAACCGCCGCTCTCAAGCTAATCGAAGGGGCACTCGAAAATCCCGAGTTGCATTTGCCCATCCTGCTTCACGGCATCACCGGCAGCGGCAAGACCGAGATTTACCTGCAAGCCATCCGCGATACCCTCGCCCGCGGTAAGACCGCCATCGTCCTCGTCCCCGAAATTTCTCTCACACCTCAAACTGTTGAGCGTTTCAAAAGCCGTTTCGCCGACCGCAGCGCGGGCGTCTCATCCGCTGACTCAGCGTCCATTTCCGCCGTTGTTGCGGTCCTTCACAGTCACCTTTCCGAAGGCGAACGTCATGACGAATGGCACAAGCTCCATTCTGGCCGCGCCAAGATCGTGATTGGCGCCCGCAGCGCCATCTTTGCGCCCCTCGAAAACCTCGGCCTCATCGTTGTGGATGAAGAACACGAAACCTCCTATAAACAAGAGGAAGCCCCACGCTACCACGCACGCGACGTCGCCGTCGTTAGGGCAAAGATCGAGAAATGCGCCATCGTCCTTGGTAGCGCCACGCCTTCCTTTGAAAGTTACTTTAACGCCCAGCGCGGCAAGTATGCATTAACCTCTCTCACCCAGCGTATCGACCAATGTCAGATGCCGGTCATCCGCATCGTGGATCTGCGTCAAGAACGCCGGAAAGAAAAAATCGCCGCCATTCTCTCCGAAAAGCTGCGGAGCGCGATGGAAGATCGCCTGACGAAAAAAGAACAAACCATTCTTTTTCTCAACCGTCGCGGGTTTTCCACTTCGCTCCTTTGCAGTCATTGTGGCAAAGCACGCGACTGCCCAAACTGCAGTGTCGCTCTTACCTTCCACCGCGCCAATACGCGACTCAGTTGTCATCTTTGCGGACATAGCGCCGCCGTCCCCAAACGTTGCCCCGACTGCGGCCAGGACGCGTTGATCTACTCCGGTTTCGGCACGGAGAAAGTTGAAGCCAACGTCGCCACGTTATTCCCCAAAGCGGTCGTCAGGCGCATGGACGCCGACTCCATGGCCCGTAAGGATGCCTATCGAGAAACTCTGCATGCGTTCCGGGTCGGCAAGATCGACATCCTCGTCGGCACCCAGATGATCGCGAAAGGTCTGCATTTTCCAAACGTTACCCTGGTGGGAATCATCAATGCTGACCTTGGCCTGCACTTACCTGACTTTCGCGCTGGCGAACGTACCTTCCAGCTCCTTACCCAGGTGGCCGGGCGAGCCGGCCGCGGCGAAGCTCCCGGCGAAGTCTTTGTTCAGACCTACACTCCTTTCTCGCCCTCGATCCAGTTCGCTCGTCACCATGATTACGCTGGTTTCTTCGAACAGGAGCTGGCCTTCCGCGAACAGTGTCACTTTCCGCCTGCGACTCACGCGGTTCTTATCACGGTCCGGTCCGAAGCGGAAACTCATGCCAGCTTCTCCGCGGAGACGCTCGCCCGCCGGTTGCGAGAAGCGTTGCCTAACGAGTATAGTACTGGCGACCCGGCTCCAGCGCCCTTGGAAAAGCTGCAGGGCCACTACCGCTTTCACATCCTTCTCCGCGGTGACGCCATCATACGCCTAAGCCGGCTTGTCCGCGAGACGCTCGACAAACTTCCCTTTCCGGAAGACGTCACCGTCGCCGTGGATGTTGATCCTTACCAATTATTATAACACTCGAACGGCTGGTTTTGTTTCCTTATCCCGTCGCATCTTCTGTTCGATCGCTGACTGTCCATTTCTGGAGCGAATGAGCTAACGCCGGACCACGCTGATCTTCACAGTGATGGAAAGATCGGAAATCGTGACGGCCAACTTTAGCAGCGGAGGCGCAACGGTTTTCGCGAATGTCCTCTGCGATCAATACTCGCTCGCGTTGACGCAACTTAATTTGAGATGCGCAGTTCATGGTCGACCCTTAGTTCCATCCGTTCCTTTTTTCTGCTGGAAAATCGCGCCTAAGAGGTGACGTATTCCCACTTTGGCTAACACATCCGAGCAATCTGTCGTCGCGCATAGCGCCGTCTTTAAGAAGGAGCTCGGCCTGCGCGATCTCGTTCTGACGCAAATAGTGTTTGTCGTCGGGACGTCGTGGGTCGGCACCGCGGCAAAGCTCGGACCATCCCAGGGCGCCTACTGGCTTTTTGCCATCCTTCTTTTCTATCTACCGCTTGCAACCACGGTCATCTATCTCAATCGCCTCATGCCATTGGAAGGCGGTCTCTATCAATGGGCCAAGTTCGGATTCAACGATTTCGCCGGGTTCATGGTGGCCTGGAATCTCTGGCTCCTCGGCATCGTGGTAATGGCCGGCACCGGCCTCGTCATTGCTACTCAGCTTGGCTATGCAATTGGCGATCGGGCGGTCTGGATGCCAGGCAGCCGGCTGTTCGTCTCGGGACTGAACGGCGCGCTCGTTGCTCTCATCATCATGGTCACGATCCGAGGCCTAAGTCTCGGCAAATGGGTGCATAACGTCGGAGCCATACTTATGCTCGTAACTTACCTGGTGCTTATCGCCATGCCTTTTGTCAGCCGCGCCATGGGCAAACTGCCGGAATATCGTCCTCTGGAATGGGAGTTACCGCCACCCACACTTTTTGCCCTCAATATCTTTAGCAAAATGGCGCTCGGCGCGCTCAGCGGGTTTGAGTATGTCGCTATCCTCGCCGGAGAAGCCCGAGTGCCGGCGCGTAACATTGGCCGGTCGGTCATCATCGCGGCGCCGATCATCGCGCTCATGTTTATTCTCGGAACGAGCGCGGTCATGGCTTATGTGAAATTCTCGGAATTGGATTTGATCGGTCCCGTGCCCCAGGCGCTAAGTATCGCGACGCGCGAGTTTGGCGCGGGAGGCTGGGTGACGTCGTTGGTCATTCTCATGCTTGCCGGGCGGTCGATTGCATTACTCAGCATCTATTTCACCGGCAACACGCGTCTCCCGATGGTGGCCGGGTGGGACCGGCTCCTGCCGCAATGGTTTACCCGGCTGGATGCGCGCTATAAGACTCCTCTGAACTCGATTCTGTTCGTGGGCGCTGTCACTCTGGCATTCGCCGTCGCGAGTCAAATTGGAGTAGGTCAACAGGAAGCGTTTCAACTGATTGATAACGCTGCCGGAATCTTCTATGCGATTGCCTATCTGATCCTATTCGCGATCCCAATCTTCGGTCTTAGGAAGCATGGAACTCGCGCTCCGTTTTGGTTACGATTTGCAGCGGCTATCGGCGCGGCTACTACACTCCTTTATATCGCCCTCACTGTCTTTCCGATCGTCGACGTGGTGAATGCTGCGTCCTTTGCCGCGAAGATCATCTTTGTGACTGTCGCCGCGAATCTGCTCGGTTGTCTTACCTATTTCCTCGGCAAGCGGCAACGGAACTAAGTTTCTGTAATGCAAGCCCCTTTGGGCGAAATGCTAATTTAACGGCTCAAACCCGGCAAACATCTCTTCGGTTTCCGGGACGGTCTTGAGAGGCACGCAAACGCAAACAGCAAAGAACTTTTCCCACATTGTCAACACGTTCGGATTGTGGTGCGCGGCGTCGATCGCCTCACGCGATTTCCATTCGGAGACTTCGATAATCGTGCCGTCGCGTGCTCTTACCATGGTCGACTCGCGATCGGTCACGAGCCCTTCCCGCCGCAGGGTGGGCACACGATTGCGTATCAGTTGCAGAGTCTCTTCCGCTTTGCCCGGTTTTGGCCGGTAAGCCACGATCACGACTATGCCTTTCATAAGAGCGAATGCTTACAGCAGAAAATGGGGAAAGAAAGATGAAAAGGCGAGGCGTAAATGTCAAGAGTCCAGCAGACTTTCCCGCTTTCGGCGGCCAGCGTTTGGAAAAGACGTTGCTCCAAAAAGACAGGCGCAAAGTCGACTCCGGGGACGAACGAGATGGTAAACCAGCTTACCTCACTTGGGAATTAGACTATTCCAATGACCAGATCGATGAACGAGAAACAGGGCAGGGTCGGCACCTGGATTGGTCTGTTTCGACAGACCTTTACCGAGTGGCTCGAGGATAAGGCGCCGCAACTGGGCGCGTCACTCGCCTATTATACCGTGTTTTCCCTTGCTCCGCTGGTGATCGTGCTGCTTGCCGTCATCGGGTTGACCTTTCGCCATGACCCGGCCGGCGCCTGGCAGCGGATAACCGAGCAGATGAGCTACTTTTTGGATAAGAGCGCCGTGGACATGGTGAGAAACATCGCCACCCAGTCTTCACAAGGAAACAAAAGCGTCATTGCGACGGTTATCGGAATAGCGCTGGCTCTTTTTGGTGCCAGCGGTGTATTCGGGCAGTTACAGGACGCGCTCAATACCATTTGGGAAGTGAAGCCGAAGCCGGGAGCCGGGATTCTCGGATTTCTGCGAACGCGATTTCTTTCCTTCGCCATGGTAGCCGGGATTTGCTTCCTCCTTCTGGTGTCACTCATTATCGAAACTTTGCTCAAAGGATTTAGCCATTACGTTCAAAGCGTCTTACCGGGTGGCATCGTACTCGCCCTGAGCGTTTATTTTATTTTCGACCTTGGAGTCGTGACTCTGCTTTTCGCTGTCATCTTCAAGTATCTGCCCGATGCCAAAGTGCGCTGGCGTGATGTCTGGTTCGGCGGGTTTATCACGGCGATTCTCTTTGCCGTCGGCAAATGGGCCCTCGGCCTCTATCTCGGCAGTGGAAGTGCCGCCTCGGCCTATGGCGCGGCTAGCTCTTTGATTACACTCCTGCTCTGGGTCTATTATTCCTCGCAGATCCTTCTCTTCGGCGCTGAGTTCACCCAGGTCTGGGCCAACCGCTTCGGCGGTAAAGTAACTCCCGACGAGCACGCCGTCCGTGTTGAGACAAAAGAAGTGACAACTGCTTAGCGTATTCCACGTGGCTCTCGGTTTACATCTCTTATCTTGTCAGGCGATGAGAATTGGATTTGTTTCGGAAACGCTTTGACCAAGGCTTTGCGACAGGAGCGTTGTCGTATGCCAAGTTGGACACCGGTTATCTGAACTCCGGTATCTACCATCCCGGGCAGGTATTCGTCTGGGATCGGGACCAGAAAACACGTTTGCGCGGGAACAGACATTGAGTTCGCCGGAACTTTTCCACAGACTGCATCGGTCGACGTAAATGGCGCGATTACGAGAAGCACAACGACCGAACTGGACAATGCGGCCTGGGAAAGGACTGACGCGGAACAGGTACCGAATCCGGACAACAAAGTTACGCATGAGTAGCGGAAGCGGCTGGCTCGCGATTACTCCGGGGAGAATTTTCGCCTCGTGGGTCATTAACCGCATTTTACGTGGTGACAAGATAGATGTGGGTTTCAAAAGCTCGACCGGTGGCTCCGCCGGGGCGAATGTCATCCAACCGCCCGGCACTAACTCAACTTTGCCGTAACTTATAACGGGGAGAACTCGTTCACTCAGTCGGGCAGCGACGTGCCTTTAGTCCTGCAAGTGTCGCTATTTAAGCTAAATGCCTCGTCCGATGACCTGAAATTCGCCCCACTAACAGGCGCCGAGGCGACGCGGTTTAACTTTCAGCAAGGGGCTAAGTCGGTAGACTCTAGAGTCTTAGTTAGCACAGGGAAGCTCCATGAGATGATCGGCACGGTTGGCTCACGTTCACGGTTATGTGGATCTCTATGGCATCGTAACGGCCTGAGCCATAGCTCGCGCTCGCCTTCGATATCTCAGCAAGGCTGGAAGAGCGACCAGCAAGGCGAGGCCTCCGCCGAGCGTCGTATTGGCCACGCGGTAGAAGGCGACCTGACCTTCAGGTAACCCGGCCACGGCCAGAAGAAAGGCAATATAGGTCGTGATACAGATACTAAAAGCGCCGTAGTTAACATTGATCACGGAATAACAAAGCCAGGCAAAGATAACGACCAGCACGCTTAGGCTGGTAAGATCAGGTCGGAGTGTTGCGGCGAGAAAGGTGGCCAAACCCGCGCCCAGGACAGTGCCTATCAGTCGCGCCAAACCGCGACTGAGTGTTTCCCGAAGATTCGTGCGCAAGACGAGAAGCGCAGTCATCGGTGCCCAGTATCCATTGGGCAAACCTAGCAGGCGGGCGAGCGCAGCGGCAAGTCCGAGCGTGCAGGCGAGTTTTAAGGCATAACGAAACGGGATCGCTTTCCAATCGATGTTCTGGCGTAAGGTTTCGACCGCAGGTCTTACTCCGCGAAAGACGTCCTGATAGGCAACTGGCGGGCGAAAATAAAAGCTAAGCTGGCGAAACAGGATTACAGTTCCCATCTGCAAAAACCCGCCGCTCGTAACCAGCAAGGCACGACCAAGGGCATTAGTAACTCCGGTTGGATAACCGGTGGCAACAAGGGCCGCGATCCCGCATTGCAGTGCGATCCAGGTGACTCCCGGGCCGAGCGCGGTGAGAAGACCATAGACTGCGCCGACGGAGATAGCATTGATGGCGAGCCCAAGAGCATTGTGCGGGATCAGTGACCCGACTGCGGCCGAAAAACCCATTCCGAGGCTGGCCCAGAGCAGCGGAAGATTGCGCGAGCTACCGAGAGTATGATAAGCCCCAAAGCCGACCGACATCGCGCCAAAGGTCGCAACCATTCCGAAGGTCGGACGTTGCAGCCAAAGGCCGAGCGCCAGAGTCAGCACGACGGCGCAAATGCAGGGCAAGGAGGAAACCGCCCGCAGTGCGCTGAGATCGATCTTGACCGCGTCGCGCACTGCATGTTTCAGCATAAAAAATGAATTCGCACGCTTTGGGACACTTGTCTGATGAGGGACAAGATCCGTTCGCGAAAGATCGACCTCGCAGGAATGTTTGGGAATTCGAAAGACTTTGCCGCCCGAAAATCGGCATATCGTGGACCTACATCGTTTGGGACCGTCTAAAGGTTACTGTTTTGGACGACGTCAGGCCAGCCTGGTGGGTCGGTTGCGACCCATTCGGAGTCGGTTCACTGATTCCCGGGACTAACTGAGACCATACTCCGCAACCGATCCAGCAATGGCAGCTGGGCGGGATTGATCTTTTGACGTGCCAAGGCTTCGGGAAACCACTCCGCGCGATCGACCTCAGGAAAGGTCTGTCGTTTACCCGAGCGCGGTGGCCATTCCAGCTCGAAGGTGTTGGAACGAATCGTAAAATTGCCGGGCAGCTCACCCTCGAAAGCCCAGGCATAAACCGTCTTTCCACCCTTTTGCCGAATCCAGCCTAACGAGACCAGGTCGCCGACCGGCTCGAAGCCAACCTCCTCATTAAATTCGATTCGAGCACGAACAGACAGGTCTTCATCCGGGGGTGCTTCGCCTTTGGGTATGCTCCAGGCGCCTTCGTCTTTCCGAGCAAAAAACGGCCCGCCCGGATGCACGAGGAAGAATTCAAGACCCTCCCCCATTCGGCGGAACATGAGCAGGCCGGCGCTGACCCGCGAATTTCCGAACCGACCTGTATTCGTTAGGCCATCAGTCGACAATGACACCGTTCCAAAAGGCTACTCGACCCTTGATATTGCCCGCAGCTTCCAGCGGCTCGGGATAGTACCAGGCCGCGCCTTCGTTCGTCGCGCCGTTGACAACAAGATCGTAGTAACTGGCCTCGCCTTTCCAGGGACAATGAGTGCGCTGGTTGCTTTCGCGGAAGTATTCGCGGTGGAGTGAGCCAGGCGGAAAATAGTGATTACCTTCCAGGACGACTGTGTCGTCGCTTTCCGCCAGGGTTGTGCCTTGCCAGGTTGCTTTCATAGTTCATGAACCTCGCGCGATCCCGCGCACGCCGTCAATCAATCGTTCCACTTCCTCGGCGCTCGTGTAGCAGGCACACCCGGCGCGGACCACGCCATTCGGCTCGAGTCCGAGGCGCCGGATAACGGTCTGCGCATAGAAGTCACCATCGGAAACGAAGATTCCTTCCCCAGCCAGATTCTCCGCCACCTTCCGTGGTGGAATCTTTCCCACGGTGAAGGCAACCGTTGGGGTCCGATGTTCGTTAGGCAATGGCCCGTAGATCCTGACTCCCGCGATGGTGCCGAGTCCATTCCATAGTTGCCTAACGAGCTGTGATCCCTGCGCATGTAACTGCTGAAAAACCGCACACAAACGCGCACGCCGACTCTCCCCGTCGACACGGGAAGCCAAAAAATCGACCGCCGCCGCGGCGCCGGCGACGCCCTCATGATTTTGCGTGCCGGTTTCAGCACGTTCCGGAGCGTCGTTATGCGCGGGCGCCAGTTTCGGGAAATCGAGCTCGGCAAGAAGTCGCTCTCGACCATAGAGAACACCGAGATGCGGCCCGTAGAATTTATAGGCGGAACAGGCGAGGAAATCGCAATCCATCGTCTGGACATCGACCAGCTGGTGTGGCGCGTAATGCACGGCATCGACGAAAAGCTGCGCTCCCATGGCATGCACCATTTCGGCGGCGCGCCGGACGTCAGTGATGCTGCCAAGCGCGTTTGAGGCCGCACCGAGCGCAACCAATTTTGTCCGCCGATTCAGTTGCCGCTCGAGATCGCTCCAGTCGAGCTGGCCGGTTTCTGTAATCATCCGCGCTACGCGAATCGTTAGGCCGCATTCCTTCTCCAAGGCGCGCCACGGCGCCACGTTAGCGTGATGATCGAGTTCCGTAATGACAATTTCGTCCGTCGATCCCCAACCGCGGCCGAGGGCGCGAGCAAGGTGAAAGGTGAGCGTGGTCATATTGGCGCCAAAGACGATCTCGTTAGGCGAGGCATTCAGGAAATCGGCCAGGGCACTTCGCGCTTCGGCGATCATCGCATCTGTTTCCTGACTGCTGGGAAACGACCAATGCGTATTGGCGTTGTGATAGAGAAGATAATCCGACATCGCCTGCGCCACGACAGATGGGACTTGGGTGCCGCCGGGCCCGTCGAAATAGGCGACTGGCCGATTCTGGTGCATTCGCTGGAGCGCCGGGAAATGTGGCCGTAGTTCCTTGAGATCGATCTGCGACCCCGTACCCGCCGAATGAGACATTAGATTACGTGACGCAAAACAGAAGGCCCGGCAACCGCCGGCGAGAAACGCGACTGTTCTCCATCGAGAAGGCACAACCGAAGGTTGCTTTCAGAAATTGGGCGTTGTAGAAAGGCGGCTCTCCGATAACCGCAACCGCACCAACCGACCATGGCCGCTGCAAACGATCTCCGCAAAGGAATGGCAATAAAATACAACGGGAACACCGCCATTGTTCTGGAAGTGCATCATCGCACCCCGGGAAATTTGCGTGCCTTTGTCCAGGCGATCATTCGCTACATCAACACCGGCAAAAGTGCTGACGTGCGTTTCGGCTCAACCGATAAAGTGGAACTGGTCGACATTTCGCGCAGCACGCTCGAGTTCAGTTACAAGGATAATACCGGATATCATTTCATGGATCCGCAGAGCTACGAGACGATTAGCTTGCAGGAGAGTCTGCTGGCCGACGCGAAGGATTATCTGGTCGAAAATCTGCCGGTCGAAGTGCTCTTTACCGAAGGCCGCCCGGTCCAGGTGGAATTGCCATCGTCCGTCCAACTGAAAGTCGTGGAAGCGCCCGAAGGTGTACGCGGAGACACCGCCAGCAACGTGACCAAACCCGCTCTCCTCGAAACCGGGAAAACAGTTAACGTCCCGCTTTTCATCAACGAAGGTGAAACGGTGAAGATCGATACCCGCACCGGCGCCTACATGGGACGCGCCTAACGAATGGCGCAACGCCGCCGCACCCGGTCGCCGGCCATGCGTCGTCCATCTACGCGCAGTCGCGTGAAGGTGGCTTCCTACAGCGTCCCAAGCCGGCGCGCGACGGCTCTCTCGGCCGGGCTGATGGTGCCGACGAAGTGGGTCAAATTTGTTATCGCGCTTTTTCTCCTCCCGGTCTGCGCAATTCTGAGCCAGACTTTTTTTACTTCCTTCGCCCGTGCCACGGTCACGGAGCGGCTTTGGGCGGGCGAAGAATTCTGGTTCTTTTCGTTAGGCGCGATCTTGTGGTTGATCGCCTTCTTCGGCCTGCCGCGACCGATTCTGCTCTACGTTTTCGGGCACGAACTGACGCACGCCCTTTGGGTTTGGATGATGGGAGGACGAGTTAGCCGCTTTAAAGTCGGCCGTGAGGGCGGACACATTCTGACTGATAAGAATAACTTTCTCATCGCTCTCGCGCCTTATTTCTTTCCGCTCTACAGCATCCTGGTTCTCGCGCTTTACGGCGCGCTCAATTTGTTCATCAATGTGCAGCCTTACGGCCACTTACTTTACGCGCTTGTCGGAATCACCTGGGCATTTCATCTCACCTTTACTTGCTGGATGATCCCCAAGAATCAAACCGACCTGAGCGATCACGGGACGTTCTTCTCACTCGTCGTCATCTATTTGATCAACCTGGTGTTGCTCGTGGCCATGCTGATCATTGCCTCGCCACATATCACGTTCGCGAGCTTCGGCGCAGACATGGTGCGCAATATCGCGAATTTCTCTCACGCCACGGTCGAGATTTTTGAACAATACAGCCACAGCGGCTGACCATGGCTTTGAAGCGACTTCCTTCCTAACTGCTTAAGACGGCAAAAGGCAGAGAGGCGAATGCTGAAGCAAGTGGCAAAAAAATGTCAGTGTTGATCGCTTCGCCGGTAAAAATATTTCGGCCCACAAAATCGCGCGCGAACTGTACCGTCGTGTCGCCCCAGGCTCGACCAATTGGCGGAAACCCAATCTTCGAGGTCAATCGCGGCGCCAGAACCACGAGCAATTTTCCTTGGTGTTCGCGCACGAAGGCCACGCAGCAATCGGCAAGTTGACCGCTTGGGATGAGCGGCTCATAGCTCCCGCGCTGAAAGAGGCCGGGATTCTCGCGCCGTAAATGCAGCAGCCGCTGGGTGAGGAACAATTTGATCCGCCCGTCGCGCCAGTGACCTAACAGCTCTTCCGGTTTCGCTTTGCCTAACGAATCTAGCATTTCGATTCGCTTCGCGTAATCGACCGGCCGGCGATTATCGGGATCGACCAGGCTGAAATCCCAGATTTCGTTACCCTGATAAATATCCGGCACGCCGGGCGCGGTAAGTTTGAGCAAGGTTTGCGAGAGCGAGTTCATTGCGCCAGCCCGCGCCACTTCTTCTGCCAGTGGGATGAAGCTGTCGAGAAAACGGTTCTTCGGCGAGGGATCGAGAGTTCGGGCAATAAAATCCGCCACCGCGGCATCCCACAAATCGTTAGGCTGGACCCAGCTCGTATTCAGTTTGGCTTCCTTCAGCGCCTTGGCCATGTATTCCTGAATGCGCCTGACGAATTGCCCCCGAGCTTCGTCACTTAACTTGCGGAAGGGTGCGAGCGGCCAGGCGCCAAGCAAGGTTTGGTATAGGAGATATTCTTCGTTGCGGCTCGGGGCTTCGTTTTCGTGGATCGATTTTTTCCAGCGTTTGTTGAGTGCGCGCCATTTGCTTAACGCCCGTCGCCATTCCTCCGGCATCTCCGAGAGCACGGCCATGCGCGCGCGCACGTCTTCGCTGCGTTTCGTGTCGTGCGTCGTCGTAGCGAGAAGAGCCGCCGGCCATTTCTGTTGCCGCTCGAGATTCCGGCGGTGAAAATTTTCGATCGTCAGGCCAAAGCGTTGCGGTTCACCACCGACTTCGTTCAGGGCCGCGAGCCGGTTGTAAATATAATACGTGGTATCCTCCATGCCCTTGGCCATGATCGGTCCGGTGGTCTGCTGAAACTTGAGGACGAAATCGACATGTTCGGCCCGCGCTTCCTGGTCGAGGTTTTCCGGGAAGCGGAAGAGCAGAATGTCGCGCAGGAAGTCGAAGACCGATGCTTCCAAGGCTGGGTTGCGCCGCTTCGCTGCGGTGATCGCGCGTTCGATGACGGAACGATCGGTGTCTCTGATCGGGCGGTTCGGCGCGATGTAAGTGCGATAAACGGGAAAGCAGGCGATCGTTTCCTGCACCGCAAGAGTGAGTGCGTCGAGGGTGTAATCGCGATACCAGCGGTTTTTCTCCGAGATTCGGTCGAACATCGCGCCAAGGACATTGATGTCGTTGGCGAGTGAGAGGCGCATAACCAGCCGCTTCTTGGCGTAAACGAGATGGCCGAAATGCAAATTATGCCCAATGAATTTGTGAAAAGTGGTCGTGATCGCGCGCTCCGCGCCGCTGTCGACCAAGACGCCGATGACGTCGTTCATGAAATCGTAACCGGTCGTGCCGTGCACCGGCCAGTCGCGGCGCAATTCTTCATCGCCGGTGAGGATTTTCTCCACCAGGAGGTAAATGGCGCGGCGATCGACCGGCAAATCCCCCTGCAGCGCCCGCGCCACTCGTTGCTGCAATTTCTCGAAATATTCGTTAGGCAAATAGAGCCCGTCCGGATGATCGATTCGCAGTCCGCTGACCGCGCCGCTGGCGACTAATTTGAGAAGGAGCCGGTGTGCTTCGGCGAAGACCTCCGGCACTTCCATGCGAATGGCGGCGAGATCGTTGATGTCGAAGAAGCGCCGGTAGTTGATTTCTTCCGCTGCCACTCGCCAGAAAGCCAGCCGGTAAGCCTGTTCGCTCAGGAGCGCGTCGAGCGCGTCGAAGCTGCGCGAATCGCCCGGCCGGCCATTGATGATCGTTAGGGCTTTCTCAATTGCTTCCTGCACGAGCGGTGCTTCCTGGCAGCGTCGTTCGAGACGACGCTTGATGATTTCCTTCTCGCGGGCGCGTTCCGCGATCCGTTCCCGGTCGTGCTCCGTGCGGCGCGGCAAATATTCCAGAGCAGTCACGATGCTTTGCAGCTCGGCGAAGAACTCTTCATTCTTGTGGTTCGCTAATTCGTCGAGTGCGATCTGCAGAAGGTGACGATAGGTCCCGGGAGCGATCGGGAATTCATGCTCGAAGTAGCGCAGAAAAAAGCGACCGGCATCGTAATGCACCTTCAGTTCCCCGCGCTCCAGAACGCGTCCATATTGATCACCCAGAATGGGAATCAAAACCTTGTCGCGCAGATCCGACTTGAGCGGTTGCCAATCGATATCGAAGTAGGCGGCGTAAGGGGAGCTCGGACCGTTTTCGAGCACGTCGGACCACCAAAGGTTTTGCGGCTCGCCAATGCCCATGTGGTTAGGCACGAAATCCAGCAGCTGGCCCATCTCGTGCGCGTGCAGCTCGGCAACCCAGGCATCGTATTCCTTCCGCGTGCCGATGGCGGCGTTGAGCTTGTTGTGGTCAGTAATGTCGTAGCCGTGCAGGCTTTCGGCCCGCGCCTGAAAGTAAGGCGAGACATAGCAATCGCTCACGCCTAAAGAATGGAGATAAGGCACGATCTGGCGTGCCTGCATGAAGGTAAAATGCCGGTTGAACTGCAGCCGGTAGGTGGCGGTAGGAATACGAGGACGCGGCGTACTCACAGGACGGCGAATCTAAGTTCGAATCAAACTTTGAACAGGGCCGTCCATGGAAGGCAGCGCCGTTACATCTTCTCGGGAACGCCGATGCCTAACAATCGCAGGCCGCGCTGCAGAATGCGCGCGGTCAGTTCGCAAAGCGCCAGCCGTGTCGCGCGCGCCGGTTCCTCGGCTTTCAATACCGGGCACGCTTCGTAAAAGGCATGGAAGGCGTTGGCTAGCTCAAAGAGATAGTTGGCCAAAAGGTTGGGACGGAAATCGTTCAAAACCTGCGGAACGATTTCGGCGAATTGCGTGAGTCGTTTTGCCAGGGCCAGCTCGGTTGGCTCACCAAGACGCAGTTCGTCAGGCGGGCGAAATTCTTCGGCGGCTTTGCGAAAGATCGATCGAATGCGGACGTAGGCGTTTTGAAGATAGGGCGCGGTGTTGCCTTGCAACGACAACATGCGATCCCAGGAAAAGACGTAGTCCGTCATGCGATACTGCGAGAGATCGGCGTATTTCACCGCGCCAATCCCGATGATCTGCGCGATGGCGTGCTTTTCGTCAGGCGGCAAATCCGGATTTTTTTCCGTGACAATTTTCTCCGCGCGCCCGATCGCCTCCTCGAGCAGCTCACGCAAGGGAACATTGTCGCCCGATCGGGTCTTCATCAATTTGCGGTCTTCGCCCAGAATGCTGCCGTGGGTGATGTGGCGGAAGTCGGCGCTGTAACCTTCGCGCCGGGCGATCTCAAAGATTTGTTTGAAATGCAGTTGTTGCGGCGCTCCGGTCACGATCCAGACGGTGTCGGCACCGAGATCGTTAAGACGGTAATCAATCGTCGCGATATCGGTCGTCGCATAGTTATAGCCGCCGTCGCTCTTCCGGATGATGGCTGGCCGATCAGCCAGTTCAGGAATATCACGAAAGAATACGCAGACGGCGCCTTCGCTGATTTCCGCGAGACCGGACTTGCGCAAACGCTCGACGACCCCGGGCAGACGATCGTTGTAGAAGCTTTCCCCCCGCTGAATGTCGTAATGGATGTCGAGGATTTCGTAGGCAGAATCGAATTCCTTCATGGAAAGGGCGACGCACTTCCGCCAGATACGCAGGTTTTGCTCTTCGCCGTTTTGCAGCCTAACGAGTTCCTGGCGGCAAGCTTCGCGCACGGCTTCGTCCGTTTTTCCAAGCTCGTTGGTCTCTTTATAAATCCGGACCAGCTCTGCGACCGGGTCGCCCGCCAGAGCTTCGCGGTTGAGGAGATGTTTCCAACCGTAGATCACCATTCCAAACTGCGTGCCCCAGTCGCCGATGTGATTGTCACGAATGACGTCGTGGCCGAGGAAGCCGGCGATGCGCGCGAGAGCATCACCGAGCACCGTGCTGCGGATATGGCCGACGTGCATCGGTTTGGCAACGTTAGGCGAACCGAAATCGACCACGATGCGATGAGGTGTTTCCACCAGCGGGACGCCGAGCCGATCGTCGGAAAGAAGTTGCCCGACCCGCTGCGCTACCGCCTCGGGTTTGAGAGTGAAGTTAATGAATCCCGCACCGGCGACGGTCGGTGACTCAGACCATGGGGAGACGTCGAGATGCTCGATGATTTGTTGCGCCAGCTTTCTCGGATTTTCTCCGCGCTGTTTGGCAAGGACGAGCGCACTGTTGCTTTGATAATCGCCAAAACGCGCGTCGGTCGCGGGCACAACTTCGCCGGCCCCGGGCAACCCGCTCGCCCGGAGAGCGGAGGCGAGTGCGCCGGTAAGTAAAGCCTGAAAGGATTGCATGCGAGACGTGACGAAACTATCCCAGCCTAGGAGGGTGTCACGTGGAGGGCAAAGGTCGCACCTCAACAGAGGGCGCTACTTCGGCGCGCGCTCTTCAAAGATGGCGAGGATTTGGTCCCGTGTGCCGGCGGCGGCGAGCTGCTCACGCACAGAACGATCGTTCAGGAACTTCGCGATCGAAGCCAGGGTGCGAAGGTGAGTTTGAAATTGGTTCTTTGGCACAATGAAGAGGACGACGAACCTGACGGGCGCATTGTCCAGGGCATCGAACTCGATCCCCTGCAAGGAGCGCCCAAAAGCCGCCACGACCTCCTCGACGGCCTCCGATGAGGCGTGGGGGATGGCGATGCCGAAGCCGATACCGGTGCTCATGGTTTCCTCGCGCTGTTTGAGTGCGGCGAGGATGCTGTCGCGGTTCGCCGGATCGATGCGCGTTTGCGTAACGAGGAGATCGATTAATTCGATGATTGCCGGCCAACGTTCTGTCGCCTTCATCTCCGGAATGATCTGCTCGGCAGTGAGAAGGCTGGCCAAAGACATGCGAAGTTTTCCCGAGTGGAGCGAAAGCTTAGCGTTCGACTCTGGGATGACAAGCGGGAATGGGAAGAAGTTGCGCGGCGTGGTCAGCGGCGTCCATGCGCGATCGAGAAGAGAGGGCGTCGCGGCAGAACCTGCAATTTTCCCATGCCGCACTCGGAGTTGTGGGCGGAGACGGTTTTATCGGGTTCAGATTCAACGCCGACGAGGCACGCAAAATGGCTCTGCGGATCAAGGATCGCTGGAAGCCTTTCGTATCCGGATAGAGATGCTTGACGGTGTCCCGGGCGACCCCGGAGATTCGATCCTCAGGCAAAAAGTCACAGCCTAACGAGGGTAAGCTCGGGCCGACAGTTGAAGCGCACGGGAAGCATGTAAGTGCCAATGCCGACATTGACATAGAGCGGTCCCCCTAACGATTCAAAGAGTCCCGTTTGGTAACGTCCGACTCCATAGGGCAAAACGGGCGCGCCATAAAATGGAATTCGCACCTGACCTCCATGCGAATGACCCGCCAGAATCAACTCGTAGCGGCGACCTTCGAGTCGATCGGCCTGAATGGGATAATGAATCAACAACAAACGGCGTGAGGCGCGCGCTTCATTCAAGGCGTGGACGCCGCGGAGACCCATCCCGACAATTTCAAGATCAAATTGCGGCAGCACCGCGCTGCGATCTTCCAACCATGCACCGCCGGTGGCAGCGAAAGCTCCTTCGTACTCGCGAAAGCTGAACTGACTGTTGTAATCCCAGTTACCGGGACAGCCGTAAACAGGGTGATGGATTTGCCGAATGAAATCGAGCGCGGCCGGCGCGTAACGCCCGTCTTCCACCAGGTCGCCAGTGAAGCAGACGAAGTCGGGAGCGAGATGATTGATCGTGTCTACCACTTCCGCCGTAAATTCGGCGTCGCCCTTGTAATGCAGGTCACTGAATTGGACGAAGCGACAAGTCGATTGCGGATGCAAATCGATGTGAGTCACTCGGAGCCATCTTGGTTCGGCGTAACGCGCGTCCAGACCCGCCGCCGTCGGCAGCGCGAGAAGTCCGAGCCCAATAAACTGACGCCGGCTTATCTTTCTCACCGTCTCCAAGCTTCAATCTGGAGTCCGCTCAACTCGAAAAGGAGAGCAGGCTCATGAGCGCCTTTCCTTCACTCGTTAGGCGCGCACTGCTCCCACGTCCGGTGATTACGTCGCGGGTCAGGTAACGCGCGTCTACCCGGCTCGCTTTCAGCCAGGACAGCTCCGCCGCAGTCACCGAGCGCGTGTTAGGAGTTAACCGCAACGGCACACCCGAACGCGTAAATGAAATCTCCCACGATGGAGGCTTTTCGTTAGGCGAACCAGCTACCATCCAGGGATAACGTTGCGGCAGCTCAAAGTGAGGCGAATTCGGGATGGTCACTTTGTAGAAAACTTCCTCCCGCGCGAGAAAGGCTGGAATGCTGAGAGTTGGATCTTTGCGCAGCGCGAGGATGAGTCGGGGTAAATCGATCCCGGCAAGGTTAATCCCGTTGTAAATGTCATGGTGATTGGCTTCACCAGGGAAGAAGGCGGCGTGCCAACTTTCGAAATTGCTGCTCAGCAACAGATTCAACTCCACGTGCACGTGCGAGCGTTCGCGGTTGATCCCAGTGCCGCTGTGTCCCATGACTCCGAGCTTTTCACCCTCGTTCACCTTGTCGCCTTTCTCGACCTCGATCGTTCTCAGGTGGGCGTAGAGACTATAATATGGACAGTCGCCCCAGCGATGTTCGACCACGACATAACGCCCGTAGTTTGAAGCGCCCGGAATCTGATTGGTATAAACAACGTGGCCATCCGCGATCGCATGGACGTCGTCGAGCGGTTCGCCATGCACGTCGCGGTGCACCGGGCGAACATCCATTCCCTCGTGAAAGCGCGTGTAAACGGTTTCGCCATTGAACTCTCGCGGATCGCGCACAAAGCCGTATTGACCTCCTTCCCACGGATAAGAAATCACGCCATGCAGGTTTCGTTCGATGACTTGATAGAAGTCGGCACCGTCTCCGCGCAGCAAGGCCGTATTGTCTGTTGGCAGACTGAGACGAATCAGCCCATCGTCTGCGCGCGTTAAAGCGATCATGACAAAAAAGAAGAGCCCGGCGGCGCAAACACGAGCGCTCATGTTTGGATCTCCCAACTTTTTCCGATTTTGCTCATAAGCCCGTTGTCGTCATTGTCAGGACGCCAGACAAGATGGCGCGTCGCTCGGCCGCCAGCCCGCTGCAAACGATTAACCGGATGCGCCAGCGCGAACAGCCTCCTCATTCCGATTCGATAAAGGGTTTGACAGTTTTTGCAACGTTTGAACTCTTTGAGGCGAATGAGACTAATCTCAGTTTTGACCACGCTCATTTTATTTGCCACCATCAGAGCAGTTCCCGCGCAAGCGCAAAAGGGCGACTGGCTCAATCACGTTTTTCATCCGTTTCACAGCGGAGAAAAATATCCCGTCTATAAGAACAAAAGGCTCAACGGTTTGGTCCTGAGTGTGGAATTGCCTAACGAACCGGTGAAGCTCTCTGAGACGCGGCAACTGCCGGTCCGAGTGCTCCTCGCCAACCGCGGCCCGAAAGCCGTCGAGCTAAACTTCCCGAGTGAGCAACGGATCGAGATTCTGCTCCACGACTCTTCCGGCCGTGTCGTGACTCGCTGGTCGGAAAACCGCGCTTTCGAAGACAAATCAGCCAGCCTGTTGATCAATCCCGAGGAGCATGTCGAATACTCGGAAACGATCGCGACCCGGGAACTAAGTCCCGGCAAAGTATTTACCGTCGAGGTGACAGTTCCAGCCTATCCGGAATTGGACGCGCAACGTAAATCGATCGCCGCGCAATAAGAGGCGAACGCGTCGGGTGGGATATGTAACGCGACATTTACCGCCGGACGATTCAAGGTCCGAATTTGATGAAACTTTTTTCCGACTATCATCTCCACCCACAAGGTCACCGGCTTCAGACTTATACTCAGAAGTTACTTCAGCCATGGGCGGATCACGCGCGGGAGATCGGGCTGCGCGACTTTGCGCTCACGGATCACGATCGTTATCACGAAGGCGTCGATTTTGATCAGATCGAACGGTTACGCGCGGCGAACCCCGATTTACAAATCCGCGCAGGCATTGAGTTAGACAATGACCCCACTAACTCTGCGGCCGGTCGCGCCTGGGTGGAAAGGAATTGGGAGCGGCTCGATTTCGTCCTCGGTTCGGTCCATTTCCTGGAAGGCGACTGGGCATTCGATCATCCGGGCGAGGAGGCAGAGTTTGCCCGGCGCGATATCGATCAAGTCTACTCCGATTACTACGAGCGAATTTGCAAAATGATCGAGAGTGGGCTGGTCGATTGCATGGCGCATCTCGATCTGGTGAAGATTTTTGGGTTTCGTCCGACGCAAAGTTTCGATGAGCTGCTCGACGCGGTCCTTTCTGAAATTCGCGAAGTTGATCTCGCGCTCGAGTTATCGACCGCCGGCTGGAGGAAACCGGTAAACGAAATTTATCCAAGCGAAGAAATTATCCGGCGTGCGATGAAAAAAGAAATTCCATTTACCACCGCATCCGATGGTCATTCACATGTGCAGCAGGGAGAAAACTTCGAGCGCCTCGCGCAAAAGATGGGAGAGCTCGGGATTGGCGAGGTGGCGATTTACGAGCGGCACCACCGGCGGATGGTTGCATTGTAGTTTCTGGCAACAGGTTCTTTTCTGTTGCGTGGCGCTGATCGGAGCGGCAGCCGCTTCGCCTGACGATAAGGTTTTCGCGGATGTCGTGAGGCAGGCGAGGGAAATCGCGCAAACGCCATGGCAATCTGGTGAGATAGTGCAGCCCGAGGCCCTCCAGAAACTCAACTACGATACCTACCGCATCATCACCTTTCGGCGCGAAGAGGGACTTTGGTTTGGCGACCAGAGTCGTTTCCAGGTGCAGTTTTTTCACCCCGGCTACATCTACAAGCAGCCGGTCGCGATTTACGAAGTTGATCACGGCGAAGCGCGGCCGGTCAGGTTCAGTCCGAAGTTTTTTCGTTATCATCAACTGGACGCAATTGGCTCCGCCATTTCCGGCGACGAAAGGCTTGGCTTCGCTGGCTTCCGTCTGCTTTATCCGCTCGACCACGATCGGCCGGTCGATGAAGTGATTTCTTTCATCGGATCGAGCTATTTCCGCGCTCTTGCTGCCGGACAGGTCTACGGCATCTCAGCCCGCGGCCTCGCCATAAACACAGCGGAAAATTTGCCCGAGGAATTTCCTGCCTTTCGTGCCTTTTGGCTCTGCAAACCGGCGCCGAACGCGCGCGAGATGCAGTTCTTTGCTCTGCTCGACAGCCAGAGTGTAAGCGGCGCTTATCGTTTCCTCATCCGGCCCGGCAGACAGACGACTATCGAGATCGAAAACCACCTCTTTTTTCGGAAGCCAGTCCAGGTACTGGCCCTGGCGCCGCTCACAAGCATGTTTTGGCGGGACGAAAAGGACCCGCGCCCGCCTAACGACAGGCGCCCCGAGGTGCATGACTCCGATACGCTGTTCATCAAAACCGCCGAAGGCGAAAGCGAGGTGCTGGCTTTGCAGCAGGTCGATCACGTCACGACGCACGTGTTCCCCGAGACCAACCCGAAAGGTTTCGGCCTTCTCCAACGCGATCGCGACCCGGCGCATTATCGCGACAACGAGGCGAAATATTCCCGCCGTCCAAGCGTGATGGTGGAGGCGTCAGGCGACTGGGGTGCGGGCAAAATGCATCTTCTGCAACTTCCAACTGCGAACGAATATAGTGACAACGTCGTCGCCTTTTGGGAGCCAGAGAAAAAGCCCGCCGCCGGTGATGAGCTTGAGTTCAAATACCGGCTTCGCTGGTTTACACGAGAATCGAATAAACAGTAAGACGGCCTCGTCGGATGAACACCCACCAATGAATTACGGAATCACAGGTTACGGCCCGGGCGCATGGAGCGAAGCGCAACAGCGCGCCGAGACGTACTTGAACGCTTTGCACGGAGGATTGGGTTCTGCCCAGCGCGAGCTCCTCGTTCGCGCGATGCAAAGCGCCCGCGAGCAGGAAGAAAATGTCGCGACTCATCCCGTTACCCTTGTGATGCAAGCGCTCTTCGCGGCTCTGTCGAAGGAAACGACCGCAATCATCGCCATGGCACCTCCCATCCAGCGTGTCGCCATGCTTCCAGAAAAAGTCGAATTCCCGTTCCACGAAGGCTTGGGTCGCCTTTTCCGCACCCAACTTCTTCCGTTCGCCGGAGCCAACTAGTCAGGCGCGATGGACACTTTGCCTGGCTCCGCCGCGGAGCAAGTTCTCGATTTTTCCGATGTCGCGCAATGGACGCGGGCCGTTCCGCAAGCGCGCCCTCATCACCATCGTCTCGCATTCGCGGTCCTCATCGGGCTTCTCACGCTCCTTGCCGGCACATTTGAGTGGAGCTTGCTCGCCGCGGAAGGCTGGTCACCAGTTAACGTCCTGCTCTTTACTCTGTTCCTCTTGCTTTTTACCTCCGTCGCAATCGGATTTTCGCAGGCCTTCTTTGGCTTTCTCATCCTAAGCGATCGAAAAACGACGCAGCCCTCGATCAACCTCACCACCGAGGAAAATTTCTCGCGCTTGCCGACGACGGCGATCGTCGTCCCGATCTACAACGAAGATGTCAGCGCGGTGTTCGCTCGTTTGCGAGTCATGCATGATGCGCTGCAATCGTTAGGCGCAATCGACCGTTTTCAATTTTTTGTCCTGAGCGATTCCAGTGACGAAGAAAAAGTGCACGCGGAAAAACTTGCCTGGGCCCGGATGGCCGCGCGGTGCGGGCCCGATCGGATTTTCTATCGCCGGCGCAAACTGCCGCTCAATCGCAAGAGCGGGAATATCGCCGATTTCTGTCGGCGCTGGGGCAGCCAGTTGCGCTACATGATTTGCCTCGATGCCGACAGTCTGATGAGCGCGAGCACACTGGTCGAACTCGTTAGGCGAATGGAAGCCAATCATCGCATCGGCATTCTGCAAACGGTCCCGCAGGCCATCAATGGCCTGACGATCTGGAGCCGACTACAGCAATTTGCCATGTCGCTCTACGGTCCAATCTTCGCCGCCGGCGCCCGCTTTTGGCAGCAGGCAGAAAGCAACTTCTGGGGCCACAACGCCATCATCCGTCTCGCGCCGTTCATGCAACACTGCGCGCTGCCTGAACTGCCCGGACGAAGCTCGATCGGATCCCGACCGATGAGCCATGATTTCGTCGAAGCCGCCCTCATGCGTCGCGCCGACTGGGAAGTGCATCTGGCCGAGGATCTCGGGGGCAGCTACGAAGAGACACCGCCAACCATGGTCGAACATCTGAAACGCGATCGCCGTTGGTGCCAGGGCAATCTGCAACATTGGCCACTCGTCCTTGCCCGCGGTTTTAAGCCGATAACGCGTTTCCATTTTCTCCACGGCATTTTCTCATTCCTCGCTTCACCGCTGCTCCTTCTTGTTCTCGTCCTCGGCTTCGTGAAAAACCTGACTGCCGCGCCTTTCAGTGATGGCCTCTTCGCCGACGCCGCCCGCGCCCACATTGCCTTTCTTCTTTTCGGGTTCACCATCCTCTTGCTCCTCCTGCCAAAGGTGCTCGCTCTCGGACTGGCTTTACAAGGTGGACGCGCTCGCGAATTCGGAGGCGCCGGCAAAATGATCATGAGCACGCTTTTCGAGATGTTCATTTCGATCCTGATTGCGCCTGTTTTCCTCTTCTTCCATGTGAAATTCGTCCTCTTTAGCTGCCTGGGAAAAAAGGTGGAGTGGAATGCACAACAACGTCACCGCGCGCAAGGTATCGGGTGGCGTGAAGCCTGGGAAGTATTTGGCCTAACGACTATAGCAGGCGTAAGTGTCGGCCTTATCACCTGGTGGCTCACCCCCGGCTATCTTCTCTGGCTGCTTCCGATTATTCTCGGCTGGCTCATGGCGGTTCCACTCACTGCCTTGGTCGGCAGTCCAAAACTCGGTGCCGGCCTGCGAAAAGCGGGCTACTTTCTTGTCCCAACGGAGTTGGCGCCGCCTCCTGAAATCACCGATCTACAGCGGGCGTTGCTTCGTCCCCTTCGGCCTAACGACTATAGGAAGGCAGCGATGCTCGATCCGCTACTCCACCACGGGTTTTCCGCCCGGATGAAGAATGAGATGGCTCAGCTCCATCGGCAAATCTGGTGCACCCCCGCCGCCAACCTGCCGCCGTCCTGGCGGCGCGAGCTAAGCGACTTTGCTCTCTCGGTGCAACTGCCGGGAGAAGAATTACAGGCCGAGCCCACTTAGGCCGGGCAGATTCATTCCACCGGTCAACTTCGACATTTCCGAGCCGGCCATCTCTTTGCCCTTGGCGATGGCCTGTTGCACCCCGCTCAGAATCATGTCTTCCAGAATTTCCACATCCTCAGGATCGACGACTTCTTTCGCGATCTTGATCGAGAGGATGTCTCCAGCACCGTTAGCCACCACCGTAACCCGACCGCCACCCGTGACGACTTCGACGGTTTTTTCTTCAAGCTCAGCCTGGGTCTTGGCCATCTGCTCCTGCATTTTCTGCGCCTGCTTCATCAACTTGTTGATATTCATCGTCTCTTTTACTCGTTAGGTCAGTTGGTGACAGATTTGATTTCGCCCTTAAAGATTTCCAAGGCTTCCTGAATAAGCGGATCGTCTCGAAAGGAATCGATGCGATCGTTAGGTCGATTCGTCCCCGCCTCAGCTTCCAGCCTCTTCTCGGGCACGGATAGGCCTTCCACAATGTTCAGATCCAGCTTCCAGTCACCGCCAGTAACTTCTTTCAAAAGCCCTTCGAGGAAAGTTCGGTAATTAGGCCGAGCAAGCGCTTCCATCGCGGTCTTACTCGCCGGCGCGAAGCCAAGGCGAAGGATGCGGTCTTGCGTCCCGCGAAAATGCGCATTCTCGAGCCACGGCTTCATCAAAGGCCGGCGGGATCCAGCCAGTTGAACAACTGTCGGCCAGACTAAGCTTATATCCTCGTTAGGCAGGGAGGTCGGTTTTTCTTGCCGCGCTGAAGCCGGCTGCGCCAGCGATGCCTTTGCCGGCGATGTTGGCGGAGGCGAAGCGGGCATACCACGATTGCGTAAGGCCGATAAATTTTCGATCACTTCATCCAGCGTCACCTGACTCAGGGTTTGGATGGCTTTGATAACCGCGACTTCAAAATGCAGCTTCTTGTTGGGTACCCATTTCATTCGGCCTTCGGCTTCGGCGAATTGCTCGATCAGCTCGATCAGCCGTCCGATCTCGATCAGACCGGCCTCTTCACCTAACGACAATTGCACCTCGGAGGCAGCCTCGGCGGAAAGAGCGTCCGGTTTTACCTTGCAGACGAGCAGATCGCGCAGGTGAGCAATCAGATCGCTCATCAGCTTCATCATCTCTTTGCCCGCTGCCGCCTGCTCATCGAGGAGAGCAAGCGCCTCGGAAGTTTCGCCGCGGAGAATCCTGGCGGTGAAATTCGCCACAGTCTGTGCGCTCGTGAAACCAAAGACATTCAGCACGTCGCTCTCTGCGATCGTCTCTCCGCAAAAAGCCACCAGCTGATCGAGCATCGATTCTGCGTCGCGTAATCCGCCATCCGCCCCGCGTGCGATTGCGTGCGCCGCCGCGGACTCGAGTTTTACCTTCTCTTTCTTCGCGATGAATTGGAGATGGTCGGCAATCAGGTTCGTCGGGATCCGATGCAGATCGAAACGCTGGCAACGACTCAGGATCGTGGGCAAAACCTTTTGCGGCTCGGTGGTCGCAAAGATGAACTTCACGTGCTCGGGCGGTTCTTCGAGGGTTTTTAGCAGGGCGTTAAAGGCGGCTGGGCTTAGCATGTGCACTTCATCAATGATGTAGACCTTAAAGTGCGACTTGGCCGGCACGTAGCGCACGTTGTCACGCAGCTCGCGCACCTGTTCAACGCCGTTGTTGCTCGCGCCATCGATCTCCAGTACATCAAGGCTGTTGCCGGCGGCAATTTCCTTGCAGTTATCGCACACGCCACACGGGTTCGTGGTGGGCCCATGAATGCAATTGAGAGCCTTGGCCAAAATGCGGGCGCTTGAGGTTTTTCCGATCCCGCGCGGACCGACAAACAGATAGGCATGAGCGAGCCGGTTCTGCTCGACAGCATTCTTGAGTGTGCGCACAACATGCTCCTGCCCGACGAGATCGTCGAACGTCTGCGGCCGATATTTTCGAGCAAAAACCTGGTAGCTCACGCGCGCAATCTAGTGCCTCCGCCAAGTGGCGAAAACAGAATTTCAAAACCCCTTACGTTGCATTCAAGCTAATGCCACGGAGCAATCGGTAGACATCGGTGGCTCTGATCGCACGGGGCGACATCGCAAGGCTCTCGGCGATGATGACTGGATGATCTTCAGCGCGCTCCGGAATCCGGCCATGCGAGCCTTTGATGAGGGCCGCGTCAAGAGGAATGACTTCGAGCAATCCGCGCAGGCCGAGCTTTTTTTTCAACAGAAATGCACCAACCCGGGCTGCGGGAAATTTGATCGCCGGATCAATGAACAACTCGACCGGGTCGTAGCCAATCTTGCGATGGATTTCAACCGTGCGCGCGAAGTCGGGCGCCACTTCGTCGTCGAGCCAGTAGTAATAGGTGAACCAACTGCGCGCGTCGGCGATGGCCACCAGATCGCCGGCGCGCGAATGATTAATGCCTAACGACGCCTGTTCGGTGCGATCAAGCACGGTTTCCACCCCTGCTTCCGATTGTAGAACAGAACGTACTTCTTCAAGTAAGGACACCTCGTTTACGTAAACATGGGCGATCTGGTGATCGGCCACGGCGAAAACCTTGCTCGCGCCGCAATCGACCATTTCCAATCCAAGTTCGTCCTTAATCGCTATCCAGCCGCGTTTCCGAAAAACGCGATTGAGCGAGACCGGATGATCAACCGGGGTGATTCCGTATTCGGAAAGAATCACGAGCTGAATGTCGCGTTGCTGAAAAAATGAGACTAGCTCGCCTAACAAGTCGTCGAGTAACTGTAAGTCACTCGCAATAGCAGGATCGTTAGGACCGATCTTTTGCAGGTTGTAATCGAGATGTGGTAGATAAACGAGACTAAGCGTCGGTTGATAACGCTCCTCGATCCACTTCGCTGATTCCGCGATCCAACGCGACGAGCTGATTCCGGCCCCCGGCCCCCAGAAACTGGTAAAGGGGAATTCGCCGAGATCTTTCTTGATCGCGAACCGGATATCGAAAGGCGCGGTGTAAATGTCGAACAGTTTGCGACCGTCCGCTGGATACATGGGTCGTGGGGTGATCGAGTAGTCGGCGGTGGAATACATGTTGTACCACCAGAAAAGCTTCGCGCAGGTGAAGCCGGGAACTTGTCCGCGCAACTCTTCCCAGAGTTTTCGGCCGCGCACGAGATGATTCGATTGTTTCCAGAAATGGACTTCGGCCAGGTCCCGATCGTACCAGCCGTTGCCAACGATGCCGTGTTCCGCGGACGTGTGGCCGGTAAGATAAGTGGATTGCGCCGTGCAGGTGACTGCGGGGAACGCTGGCACGATCGTCCGCAAATCTTTCCCGGCTGCAAACGCACGCAGACGCGGCATTCGCTCGATCAGCGGCGTCGTTAGGCCAACAACATCGAGAACCGCGGTCCTTTTCATCCCGCAGGGACGAAGGCGCGATCGCGTCCGCGCAATTCTTCGAGCGCCCGTGCGACCAGCTCGCGGGACATTTCGTGCACTTCAAATCCGCGGCCAATTCCCTTCAGAAGAGTGATCGTCAGGTCTCCGCCGAGGTGTTCCCTAAATTCATCCAGACCAACGAGAACCGCGTCGAGGTCGCGCATCTCGTCTGCGAAAAAGGGAAATCCAAGCTCTTGCAGCAAGGCCAGGATCCGTGTCGCGTCGAATGGATCCAGATGGCCCGCTTCGCGTGAGTAGATGACATCGAGCGCGATCCCAATCGCGACCGCTTCTCCGTGGCGAAGTCGAAAGGAGGAGAGCTGCTCGATCTTATGCGCCGCCCAATGCCCAAAATCGAGCGGTCGCGCCGAGCCACGTTCAAACGGGTCGCCGCTTTCCGCGATGTGTTGCACGTGCAGTTCGGCACACCGCCTAACGAGTCGCTGGATCGCCGCCGGCTCGAAACGATTTAACGCCTTAGCCAGGCGTTCGATCTCGAAAAAGAACTCCGCATCGCGAATCAGTCCGACCTTGATCGCCTCGATGTAGCCCGCTGTTTTTTCGGAGGGTGAAAGGGTTTCGAGAAAAAGGCTATCGCTAATCACTGCAAACGGCGGCGCGAACGTGCCGATGAAATTTTTTTTTCCGAACGCGTTGATCGCGTTTTTCACCCCAACGCCGCCATCAGCCTGACTGAGCGTGGTCGTAGGCAGCCGGATGAGACGCACACCGCGATGCGTCGTCGCGGCGGCAAAACCAACAACATCGAGCAGCGCGCCACCTCCGATCGCGATCACGAACGAATGCCGTGAAAGCTTGTAACGCTCGATCAATCCGCAGACTTCGTTCACGGCCATGGGTTGATTCTTCAAAGCTTCGCCTCCGGGCAACATGATCGGCGGGCAAACCAAATCGACATTCGATTCTGCGAGGTAGTTGCCGAGATCGTCGATCGTCGACGGGCTCGCGGCGAAGACCGCCTCGTCGAGAACAGCGAGCACGCGTTCGCATCGCTCACCGCCTTCGCGCAACACCTCGCGCAGAAGCTCGTTCTCCGAATCAAAGACGCCTTCGGTAAAATAAACCCGAAATCTAAAGGGAACGGCGAACTCGCAGGTGATGGCGTCTTGCCTTTTCATCTTGAATCAGGTGGCGGGAACGTAACGTTGAAAGAGCAAAGCCGCACCGAAAAGACCGGCGAAAACGATCCACGGCAGCAGGGAAACCGGCGACACGGCCAGGAGATCGACAAGCACTATGCCAGCGAGAAGCGCCGCAACTCCGCGGCCGACATTTTCTTTCCCGACCGCCAAAGCGCGCCAGATCCAAAGGAGCAACGGCAGCGCGCAGATCAGCGTCAGCCAGCTAAAACGGAAAGAGAAAGCAACCAGGACTGGCGCGAAAAGGAACGTTAGCCAAACCGTCGAGGTACGCGCGACCCGGCTTTCGCCGCGAGCGAGATAACTCAATCCCACGACATAAAGCGCAAGACCGATAGCAAAACCGAACCCTCGTGTCGTTAGGCCGAGAACGCCGGCCGCCGCGGCCATGAGATAAAGAAGGAACCGGCAGGTCGCCATTAACAGAGGTGCCCAGGCGATCCGTTTGTGCAGGAAATCATAGGCGACGATCACCATGACAAGAATGACTCCAAAAAGCAGAACGTTAGGCGCGATTGCCCAAGCAAGGAGCAAACCGACGATGAATAGGACAAGCGCCGCTAAGCCAGCCTGCTGGCACGTTACCTGACCGGCAACGATCGGACGTTCGCGTTTGTATTCACGATCGAACCCGACATCGCAGAAGTCGTTGAGAAACATCCCGCCCGTGTAGAAAAGGCTACCCGTCAGGCAAACGAGAAAGACCGTTGCCAGTGAATTCCACCCGCCGAGCCAGCAGCCTGCGACGCAATTCGACCAGACCGTCGGCAGGTTCGAAGCTCGGGCGAGGACGAGCCAGGCACGCAGTTTTCCGGGCTTGCTCATGCCAGGTTTCGCTCGCGCAGCCGCGCCAGCGTCCATTCGTATTCGCAGATCAACTGACTCGTTAGGCTGGCGCTTCGCAGCGAATCGGGCAGCACCTGCCAGGTATAGGTTTCCATCTCGAGATGGGAACAGGCGCCTGGATTCGCCGCCAGCCAATCAAGCACGCCGACAACGTGATCGTTCGTCGTCAAAAGCGGCTCATCCGCCTCCGCATAGAGCGGCACGTGAAAGTGAATGCGCCATTCTTCAGCCGAATCATTAGCCCTGAGCGCGATCGGCAAATCCTTGTAGCGGTGCAGACTGTCATCGGGTGAGCGTGCGATGACCTGGTGCAGGTAAATGTCGTCCGCAAACGCGCGCAGCCGCGCGGTAGACTCGATCGTCGGCACGCAACGCAGTGCCGAACTCAGATGCAACTTGCTGATCCGAATCCCAGCGGAGTGGAGTGCGCGCAGGCTTTCAATCGCACTTTCGTACTCGACCGCGAAGTGACAGGCATCGTAGTTCACGCCCAGGTGTTCGTTAGGCAACTCTTCGAAGAAACGCAGCGTTTCCTGAGTATTTTCGAAAAGTCCAAGCGGTTCCGGTTCCAGTCCCAGATGCAGTTTGCAGCCGTGTTTCTCGGAAAGTCGCGAAATATATTTATCGCAATGTTGAAGGTTTTGCCGAATTGCTTCGACTTGATCTTCGCCCGCGATGAACTCCTTGAATGAGCCCGGCACCGTGCTGACGCTGCCTTCAACGTCGTTAGGCAAAAGTGCTGCTAGAATGTCAAAAAGACGCTTCGTGTAATCGAGCCGTGCCTGCGTCGTCCAATCCGGAAGATAAACCTGTTCCTTCACTCGCCCGCCGTGAAATCTTCCGAAAGGAAATCCGTTGATCGTGAAGACATAGCAGTCGTGTGCGTCCAGCCATTCGTGGAATTGTTCGAGAACTCCCGGCTCGATCAGCTCGCGCGAAGCCTGATCGCTCAGACGCAGACCAATCCCGAACGATTCGTTAGGCGAAATCGCCGCCCGGACCGGCAAGGTGAGTTGCTCGAGGGCACGAAGGGTTTCGCTCCAAGTCTCGCCGGGATGGACGTTGGTCGAATAGGCGAGGTGATGACCCGCGCGCAGCTTCATGCGGGTTACGGTTCAGGAAAGTTTGAAGACTGAGCTTTGCCCCAGGAACCGACAGGGATTGCGATAAATAAGGAAATCGATTGCGTCCTCGTCATGGCCGCGTTTGCGCATTTCGAGGGCGGCCTTTGGTACCGCCAGTGGGTCGCTCGCACCCCAGTCACAGGCACAATTCAGCCAGAGCCGATCGCTCCCATAACGCTCCACCATGTCAATGGCACGCGAAGGTGTGCATTTCGATTGCGGGTAAAGCGTAATCCCCGCCCAGAAGCCAGACTCCAGGACGACCGGCGCGGTGTGTTCCTCGACGTGATCTATCAGCACACGACCGGGATCGATGCGGGGATCATTTTTCAGAACGTCGATAATGAGACGCGTGCCTTTTAGTTTGTCTTCGAGATGCGGCGTGTGGACCAGGATTAAGCGGCTGAGCCGGGCAGCGAGGTCGACATGCTTTTCCAGGACGCTGATCTCGTTGCGACTGTTTTTGTTCAACCCAATCTCGCCGATCCCGAGAACGTTAGGCCGATCGACGAACTCCGGAATGATGGCGAGAACTTCGTCAGCCAGCTTCGTGTCTTCCGATTCCTTGGGATTGATACAAAGCCAGCAGAAATGTGGGAGAAGGAAATTGGCGGCGCGCTTCGGCTCATGCTCGGTGAGTTGGGTGAAATAGCTGCGAAAACCCTCGACCGAGCTGCGATCAAAGCCCGCCCAGAATGCCGGCTCGCAAACCGCGCGACAACCCGCCGTCGACATCGCGACGTAATCGTCGGTCACACGGCTCACCATGTGGGCGTGCGGTTCGATGTAACGCATCAGCCTTTGAACTGTGGCCAGGCGCCGGTCGCACCCTTCGTCGTGGCTTTTTCGAGCGGCTCCGTCGTCGGATCGCTCAAGGTCGTGAGGACGGCTTTTGCCTTATCCGGCTCGGCGGCGCTCAAGTGTCGGAGTGCGGCGCGGAAGGCATGGAGACGAAAATCATCCTCACCGCTGCTTCGTTCCACGCGATCGAGGAAAGCAGCGAGATCGATCAGCTTTGAGCGCGCTTCCAAAAAGTAAAGATTGAGAACTTCGTCGCGTCTCATCATCAGAGTCGTTCGGCGAGGAGCGCGCCGGTTTTCATGAGCAGATCGCATTCTTGCGGCGTGAAGTCGTAAGCCACCGGCTTGGCAACGCCGAGCGTGCCCTTGAGCTGGCCCCGGGAATCCAGGACGGGCGCGGCAATTGAGCCTTCCATCCTGGTATCGCGTGCTCCTTGCCTAACGACGCCCGAACTGTCAGTCTGCAAATTGCAGACCTGCACCGGCTGACGACGTTCGGCGGCGATGCCAGCCATGCCTTTTCCAATGGGAATCCGTTTGATCTTCTCGAGCACAATCTCAGGAATGCCGCGCTGGGCTTCGAGCATCAAAAGCCCCGATGCCTGATCGAGCACGTGCACTGTGCCGGTCGTGCAATCAAAACGTCGCAGGAGTAAATCGAGCACCTCGGGAAGGACGGTCCGCGGCGACTCACCCTTGTCCAAAGTCGCTTTCACTTCCTCGAGCAGATCGAGCCCGGCCATCGGGGCTTACCTATCATGAGTCCAACAGAGCCGCAAACCGCGGCCCCGGGCTGTCCATTCCCATCCTCATCTTCTGGGGAGCGCCATCTTCGTCGAAGGTTAGAGCGTTTACATCGATCACCTTCTGCAGAAGTATGACGACGCGATCGCACCACTCTGAGTTATGAAAATCCGAATGTTAGCTTGTCTCTGGGCCTGCGCTCTCGTGACACAGGCCAGCGAAACACCAAAGCCGGAACCGTCCACGCCAAAGATGAGAGCCATCGTCCTGCATAGATATGGCGGACCCGAGGTGGTTGAGTTCGAAGAAACAACGCGTCCCGAGCCAAAGGACGATGAGGCAATGATCCGTGTCGTGGCTGCCTCGGTAAATCCAGTCGATGTCGCAATTCGCTCTGGAAAATATGCCGAGTATTTCCACACCTCGCTGCCTCTGATTCCGGGGATGGACGCGGCCGGCATCGTGGAGAAGACCGGAACGAACTTCACGAAACTCAAAGTGGGCGATCCGGTCTATGCTTTCTTCACCTTGCACAGCGAAGGCGGTTATGCCGAATTCGCGGTCGCGAAGGAAAATGAGGTCTCACGCAAACCTTCGTCCCTAACTTATGAACAGGCGGCCGCGGTCCCGGCAGTAGGCTCGACCGCCTGGCAGGCGTTGGTTGATACCGCACACTTACGAGCTGGTCAGACACTGCTGATCCATGGCGGCTCGGGCGGTGTAGGTCATATCGCTATTCAAATCGCAAAGGCACTCGGCGCGCATGTGATCGCGACCGCTTCGACCACGAATCAGGCATTCTTGAAAACCGTCGGAGCCGATCAGACGATCGACTATACAAAGACAAGGTTCGAAGATGTGGTAAAGGATGTTGACGTAGTCTTGGATGCAGTCGGCGGTGACACTCTTACTCGATCCTACAGCGTCGTGAAGAAAGGCGGTATCATCGTCACGATTGCCGGTGAACCGGATGAAGCCGCACTTACCGCGCATTCCATTCGCGGCGCTTCAATCTCGGCATCGCCAAAAGCCGAGACCTTTGCCGAACTTACCCGGCTGATTGAGGAAAAGAAACTAACGCCAGTCGTCACTCAAGTCTTTCCTATCGCGCAAGCCGCCAAAGCTCAGGAACAAATCGCGACTCGACATACCCGAGGCAAAATTGTCCTTCGCGTTGAATCCGAAAAGAAACCCTTACCGTGAGATCTATACTCGTTAGTCTATGTCTTTTCCCTGGCTTAGTTTTGGCGCGAGAGCCGCAATCTCCGCCGCCGTCCAAACCAGCCGTGCGAGCCCGCGACCTGGGGGTTCCATTCGACGGCACTCCTGGAAAGCTCAATGCCATCACCGACGTCGCGGGAGTTGAGGTTGGTTACACCACCCTGATCAGCGGCGAAGGAAGACTTATCCCGGGTAAAGGTCCGGTGCGCACGGGTGTGACCGCGGTTCTGCCACGCGGCCACGATTCACTCGACGATCCTGTTTACGCCGGTTACTTCAGTCTCAACGGCAATGGCGAAATGACCGGTACCGCGTGGATCGAGGAGAGCGGCTTTCTGGAAGGACCCATCGTTCTGACGAATACTCACAGTGTAGGAGTTACACGCGATGCTGTCATTGCCTGGCGAATCAAACAAGGTGGCGCGGATAAGACTGGCTACTGGTGGAGTTTGCCTGTCGTTGCCGAGACCTGGGACGGCTGGCTCAACGATACAAATGGGTTTCATGTCACGCCTGCGGATGTCGCACACGCGCTCGACAGCGCGCACAGCGGACCGATCGAGGAAGGGAGTGTCGGCGGCGGGACGGGGATGATTTGTTATGAGTTTAAGGGCGGAAACGGGACCGCGTCGCGCGTTGTTCCAACCGCGGGCACAGCGGAGCCCAAACAGAGTTACACTGTAGGTGCTTTTGTGCAGGCTAATTGTGGACGGCGACCTCAGCTCACGATCGCCGGCATTCCTGTGGGTAAGGAAATTCCCGGTTACGTTTATCCAAAGGAGACAGGCTCGATCATCATCGTCATCGCCACGGATGCGCCGCTCTTACCCGGACAATTGAAACGACTCGCGCGCCGCGCCAGTCTTGGTCTGGCGCGCACCGGGAGCGTTTCGGGCAATGGCTCGGGCGACTTGTTTCTCGCCTTTTCCACGGCCAATCGCGGCGCGGCGGATCCAGCGCAGCCAACGCATACCGTGGAAACCGTGCCTAACGACAGAATGGATCCTCTTTTCGATGCCACCGTCCAAGCGGTGGAGGAAGCGATCGTCAATGCCCTGGTCGACAATCAGACCATGGTTGGACGTGACGATCACCGTGTGGAAGCGCTGCCGCACGATAAACTCCGCGACCTCCTGCGGAAATATCACCGCCTCGCGCCTTAATCTGATAAGGAGTCAAAGACCACGCGTAATCGTGCTCGTGATACACAGTTAGCGCCCACTCTGACTCGAAACTGCACCGCATCTCAAGCGGAGGACAGTGGTGACTCAAAACCTCGGACCACTTGGGCAGAAGGGCCTTGGATGACCTTTCCTATTCCGATGCCCACTCAACCTTGCCGGTGTCGAGATTATAGACGGCAGAAATGATGCGAACTTCTTTCGCGAGATCACCGAGCTCGGCATCGTGGCGAATCTTTTCCGCCATCAATCGGGCATTCTCGGCCACAGCGAGTTTCGTGGCATCTCCACCTTTGCCTTTGCTCGCCTTCACTGCCGGCTGGATATCACGCACCAGAGCGCCGATATGACCTGGCGCTGTCTCGCTGGCCATGGCAGCCGTAACGGCACCGCATTTTGTATGACCAAGAACAACGATAAGACGGGTGCCAAGATGTTCCACGGCGTATTCGATGCTTCCCAAAGCGTGGTCATCAACCAGATTACCAGCCGTTCGAACGACGAACAGGTCGCCGATGGTTTGGTCGAAGATAATTTCGGGAGAGGTGCGAGAGTCCGCACATCCAAGAACGACGGCAAAAGGATGCTGCCCGTCGGCGGTTTCTGCGCGCTTGGCGGCGACCGGTTTGCCGGCAGACATTGTGCTACTGGCGAAACGGGCGTTGCCTTCCTTAAGTGTAGTGAGTGCGGCATTCGGGTCGGCCGGCGAAGCAGCATGTCCAGCGGCAGTTACCTCTGTCATAAGGCTCAACAAACAAAGAAACGTACCAAGTGCGAGTTTGAAATGCAGTGTCATTTGGGAAGTAAACTACCGAAGCAGAAGAGGCCCACGAATAGGACCTTAGGCTTAGCCCCTATGGGTCGCATTGGAGCGCGATGAACTCAACGTGTCGTCCTACCGCCGCTCAGAACGAAGTCTCAGCCACCGAAAAAGCGTGACGTTAGAACGCCACTTCAGATGGTGCGCGATACAGGGTTCGAACCTGTCACGAAAGTTCTGATTCTAAGGGAATTGCGCACGAGCCGATACAAATAGCGACACACGATTTCAGGCCAGAGGCTGAAATCGGCGAGGTGGTCGCGGCGTGGCCGCATCTTCCCGCTCCGTTACAGAAGGCAATTTTGGCAATCGTTCGGACATCTCTGCCCGAGCACAAACATTCTCGCCAGACGCACAGACGCGTTCGGCGGTCGGCAAAAAACAAAAAGGAGAAACTATGCAGGCAAAAGCGCAGATAATCAGCGAGCGGAGCGAGTCTTACACGGGAAAGCGGGGCAGAGTCGATCAAACGATTCTCAGTTGCCTCGATCTCGACGGCTCGCATCCGTTTATCAATACCTTTGACCTCGTGTTGAACGAGGAAGAGGCGAAACAGCACGGCGGGAAATTAGTCGGAAAAACGGTTCAGCTCGGAATCATGAGTTTCGAGCCGGCTTTCGGCGGTCGGCTGCGTGCGAAAGGTCAGATTCTGGGTTTGGGGGCGAATGCGCAGTCACGCGCGGCCTGACGCCTAACGCATCTTGATTCAATGGAAGTTCCCGAGATACACGTATTGAGCCGCATCGGCTGGCAGTTCTTCGGAACGCTCACGTTCAAGACAGAGCGATTGCCGGAGCGAGTCCGAATCGGCCTTTACTTCGCACTGCTCCGCGAGAGCAAGGCGGTTCTCGGGGTCAAGTTCCCGCACCTCCTGTGGTGTCTTCGGCAGGAGCAAGGCGAAGTTGGTGGTCGAAGGCATTTCCACTTCTTATTAGCAGGCGCACCGGAGCGCGTGGTAATTCCGACAACTTGCTTTTGGTTTCAGGACAAATGGGAAAAGCTGGGCGGAGGAATGGCGCGTATTCACGTGTTCGATTCCAGACTAAATGCTGGGTCGTATATTCTGAAACGGAACGGATTCGATGAAAGTGTCGGGGGTGACGTTTACGAGTCCGCGAAGTTTTCAGATAAAGCCTGCGAGCTGATGCTCGCTGATCGCGTCTGGAAAGTGGCCGGATGGCGATCAGGGTACGAGACAGCACGTTTAGCACGGTCGCGGTAATCGCCGTTAACGTGACGTTCAGGGTCCCGGATGGCCGGCGCGCAGCGCCGGCCCGCCGGGTGCTTGAAGACTCGCTTTGACCGGATCCGGTTCTTAGCCTAACGAAACTTGCCTTGCATCTCAGATAATGGCAGAACCCTGTGCATGAATCTTCGAGAAATCGATTCACGGCTTAGAAATGCGGATTTAGAAGGGTCGCGATTAGAGCGTGAAGGGGCGGTCCTCAAGAACATAGTCAAATTTAGGCGGTTTGCCGAGAGTGTGTCCGACATACCTGGCCTAATGTTCTTAGTTCAACGTTTGCGTGAAAGCTCCTTATGGCAGGTTGGAGGGGACTCTTCGGGTTTCGGCCAGTCGGAGGTTCAGACAATCAAGGATTGGTCGGATGAAGTGTGGCTGTGTGCTGTCGGGTTGACTCACGTAATCCCGGCACTGATAACGCCTATCCATGAAGAAAGTATCGTAGTCGAATTGCCAGCACAGAGGAACGATTTAGAATCGCTGGTCGAGCTATTGAGCAAGGTTGAAGAGGCTCTGGCGCAGTTGGTTAGTGAAGAAGGAATTGGTGGCGAGCTGCAGGTTGGATCATGGGAAACCGGCTCGTTCCTGGTATTTCTTTGGCTGAAGACTACAGCCGCGGTCGCGCTGGTTGGCAGGACTCTTAAGTCTGCCGCATTAGCGTATCAGGAGATGCAGAAGGGTCGCATTCTTGGACAATATGCGCGGCGTTTGAAGATTCAGAATGAGCTTGCGGAAGCGCTCGAAAAAGCGGCGGAAAAAGAGCTGAATATGCTGATTGAGCGGGAGGCGCGAGCAATAGATGCTGAAACATTCGAAAGTCGGGATCATGAGCGCACGGCACGAATCGAGCATTCGATCCGGTTGCTGGCAGATTTGCTCTTGAATGAAGCAAGAATTTATCCCGCGTTAGATATGCCCAGCGAACAGAAGGAGAAATTTCCCGATCTGCATAAACTTGGTCTTGCGTTATCCGAAATTAAGAATCTCGAGGATTCGACCGATCGCGGGGGCGAACCTACTAATGAAACTGAAGCAGTTGCCGGTAAAAGCGAAGGAAACGGGTCATAGCTTGTTCAATCTTTAGATGGGCAGACCTTAACTCACGTTCCAGCTTCTGGTGAGCGTTCGGAGGACGGCCGGCGCTCCAGAGGCGATTTTTCCTCTTCTTTGATTTCCGCGGCGGCGTCTTGCAGGAGTTCCGTGGTGAAATCTTTGTTGAATATCTGTCTAAACGTCTCCTCAAATTCGGGGGTCTTGCGAAACTCTTTGAGAAGGGGCCAGCTTTTGAAATGATGTTCAGTCACGGCCTGCAAGACTGCAGGACTACGCATTAAAGTGACCGCATCGGCAAATCTGTCTTCTAAGACAGCAACGGCCAAGTGAAACTTTGGATGGTAGGGACTCCAGTCAATTGAATTGAGTTTCGCCGTGTAGTCTTTGCCGCCAAATTTTAGCGCAATGCATAGATTGATAAGGAAAAGACAGCCGAACTGACCTCGAGAGCGGAGCTCAGTTGGAATTCCTAGTGCGTATTCAAAAACGCGCTCCGCTAATGCCCACTGCTCATTAGTGAGGAGCAGTACGCCGTCATCGTTTAGGTCATTATCCAACTTCTCAAGAGCTTCAGGAAAAAGACGGCGGGCTGCAGCGTGTACCACCCGGAGAGTAAGTTCGTAAAAGCAGTCGACCGCGTTCTTGATGTAATGATCCGATGCTTGCAATTGTGTGCCTTCAGCAATTTCAGGATCGAGCGAGATTTTCCATTTCCGGCAGTTGTCCAAATATTGGTTAGACACCGCGCCACCGGTGTGAACGAAAAGATTGCGGCGCTCGGTGATCTCGAGGAATTCTGACCAACCCTTGAAGTTCGCTTCTATTCCTAATTTAAGTTTGGCGTCGATAAAGGTGAGCTGCGCGTGATGCGAATCGTACATCAACTCATTGATCTCCTTTGAAATGATCTCCGTTTTGAGTTTCTCCAGGGACTCCTTTTGTAGAATCTCAGCGTAAGAGAGCTTCCGATCCGAATTTAACAGCCAAGACGGATTTGCTGAAAAGGCAGTTCGTAAGACGGCAGTTAGCAACTCATCGAAATTCGAAACCATCGATGTGACAGTGCTTTGCCGGAACATTCGATCAGCTTGTTTGAGTTTTCGAGCGTGCCCCAGAAGCTCTTCGAGGATAGCGAGTGAGATTTTGATCTTAAGCTTGGAATCTGGCGGGTTGGGTATATTGGCTCTTGTAAGTTGAAGGAGTTCCTTCATTCGGATTTGTCGTGCCTGATCTTGTTCTTTTAGAATTGGCACGAGTGCCTCGAACATCTCGGTGATGCACTCTAGGTGGGACAAGGATGAGGCTTTGTCTGAAATAAGCCTGTCTATAGCTGTCACCGGTGGCGGCTTTTCCGTCGCGGATGTTGCTGGCTTAGTAGCAGGTTTTTCGGTCTGATCTGGCTCTCTATTCATTAAACGAAGGTTGTTTGGACGTTTTCCACAGTGTTGTAAAGTTGTTCTCCCCGAGCGGGGATTTACAAGGGGCGACGGCGAGCCCCTTGTTCGGGGAGTGCGATGCTGGCTGGAGAAAAGGTCTCCTAGCGAATAATTTTCGCTTCCCCGTACTAATGAAAAAATAGTTCTCGACAATATACGTGACTTCGATTACGTTATCTGAAGTAACGGTTAACGGAATGGTAGCGACTTCGATTTCATCCACATTCGCCCTTCAGAGTTCGAGAGAAGAACGAGCGGAGGCGCGCGCAAAGGCTGAAGGGGAATTCCAACGAATGAGCGACGCCATGGTTAAACAAAAGGGACTGCTTAATCATGCCCAGGCGGCGTTACTTCTTGATGTAAGCACTAAGCGTGTTGGAGAGCTGGTTCGCCTAGGGAAACTAACTGATTTCATGTTTCTCGGACGGAAGTATGTCTCGATGACTGAGATCTGGGCACGCAATGAGCAGGAGCTAAAGGCAGGGCGACCTCCAAGGTCGGGCCCGGCGCGGCTTAAGGCGGGTCTGAAAGCGGCCTTGAAACATGACTCATTGCAGATGCGGCAAGGTGGTTTCCAAGGCCCCTACGTAAAGAAGAAACGAGCCGAGCAAAAGGCGAAAGGAAAGGTAGGGAAACACAGTGCGTGAGCGATTACTGACTGTGAGCGAGGTAGCGGAACGATTCGGAATTTGCGCTCGTACGGTGTGGCGGCGGGTTCAAGAGGGGCAGCTTCCAAAACCGGTTAAGCTTGGGCGTTGTACGCGGTTCCTTGAATCTGAGGTGATGGCAGCGCTTGCCCACTTAACAGAGGCGCGGTGCTAATGATTGAATTTGTTTTTAAGCCGACGGGGTCGCGGCTCTATAGTGGTCGATTTCGACTCAAAGGAGAAGACCGGATCACCACGGTTAGATTGGGGGTTTCCGACAAAGGTGTAGCGAAGTCGAAGCTCCGTGAACTTGTCGTTAGGCGGGAACGAGAAGCTGCCGGATTATTGCCGAAGTCGGTTGAATGCGAATTCGCTGGCGCACCTATGCTCGGGCATTTGCAAGGGTTCCTGGAGTGCAAAAATCGGTTGCGAGATGCGCGATATCTGTACGAGCTTAGAAACCGAGTCGCGAAGCTTGTGCGAGACTGTGGCTGGAATGTTTTGCGGGATATTTCGCCAGCAAGCTTTGAGCGATGGAGGGCTAATCGGAAAGCTTCAAATAAGACACTCAACGAATATTTGGTTTCGATTCGAACCGTCTTGAACTGGATGGTTTCGACAGGCCGAGCCAGCGAGAATCCTTTGTTGAAGGTAGAGGCCTTGCCGCACCATGATCGGCGACAGGCACGACGGGCCCTTACTGATGATGAGGGACACCGACTGCTTCAGGTCGCTGGAAGATTCCGCATCGTTTACCACCTAGCGCTACAGACTGGTGTTCGCCGTGGTGAATTGGCGTCTCTGCGCGTCAGCGACGTGGACCTAGCGGGTCACTCACGGAAGCTGCATCTGCGCGGATCGATTACGAAGAATGGAAAATCCGAATGGTTGCCGCTAAGGGCCGATATCGCCGAGGCGTTGCGACAGCATATCGAGCAAATAGCCGACCCTAACGAGCTATTGGTTGCCGATCTGATGCCGACCACGAAGGAACATCGGCACTTGCTGCGATTGGCCGGAATCGAGTTTACCGACGCTCGTGGACGGCGGGCGGACTTCCACGCACTGCGATATACCTATTGCACAAACATTCAGCGTGCAGGTGCTCATCAACGCGAACTAATGGCGCTGATGAGGCACAGCGATCGAAGCCTCAGCGATCACGTCTATACCGATACTAACTTGCTCCCGCTGGCGAGCGTGGTGCAGGCACTACCAGATTTTTCTCCGATACAAATAGCGACACAAAAAAATGTCGCAGACTGTCTCGGTGTGTCGTTACCGGACGCGAAGTCCAATCTGAATGAGCGCCAGCAACAAGCTGATGCAGAGGGAGAAAGGCACGACAGGTCACACAGTGTCACAAGCAGTCACGAAAGCGGCGATGGTGCGCGATACAGGGTTCGAACCTGTGACCCCTACCGTGTCAAGGTAGTGCTCTACCACTGAGCTAACCGCGCAGGTTGGCGGGGAATGACAAGAGACGAAACGCCTTCGCGCAGTCAAGCACGAAGACGCAGGTCGCCAGACGTGCCGGACGGAATCAGGCGGCAAGCCTGGCCGGTGCCTGATGGCCGAGAACCCGGACCGCCTGTTTCAATTGCTCGGTCTTGAGCGGTTTTTTCAGAACCGTCACCGGTCCGCGCGCGAGGATCCGATTGAGCATTTCGCTGTCCGGATACCCGGTAATAACAACGACCGGGAGGGTGGGGTCGATTTCTTTCGCGGTTTCGTAAACGTCATCGGCCGGGCCATCCGATAATTTCAAGTCGAGAAAGAGAAGATCGAATCGCTGTTTTTCCAACGCCGCGATCGCCTCTTTCACTGTCCCGACAACGACGCGGCTAAAACCGATCTTCTTCAGGAAAACCTTGAAGAGATTTTGCAGGCTGACATCGTCATCCACCACCAGGACGGTTGGTTGCCCGGCGCGGTCCTCTTTCAAGACATCTTTATCGAGTGAGTCTTTCTTGACCCGCCAGCGGCCGCCGATTTGAATTGCAGGTAATTGCCCGCGCTGGACGAGATAATAAACAGTTGGCAGCGGTATCCGAAGATACTTCGCGGTCTCCTTAACCGTCAGTAAATTATGCATGGGTGGAGTGCTGCCACGGTGATTTCTGTTGGTCTAATCCTGTATTCGCAATAAGAGACGAGGATTATAAATTTTAGAATCCATGTCAACCCCATAATCCCAAATGTTTCGGTTCCGGCGGCGCGCAGGGATTTTTGTCGTTAGGAAAAAGACATGCCTGCCAAATCGAAGAGGCACCCTTTATGCCGCCGTCGCGCACGAGATCGTCGCTGGACATTGCCCCCCCCGAGGTTCACTATTCGCAACTTTATGAGCGCATTGTTCTTCAAACGGTTCTTGCAAAAGCCGTTTCAAATCGCCTCAATCATCCCCAGCTCCAAGGCCCTGGTCGAGCGGGTCGCGGGCAAAATGGATTTCAGTCAAACGCGCACAATCGCCGAATACGGTCCGGGCGAGGGGGTCCATTCGCGCGAGCTGGCCGCGCGCATGGATGGCGACTCAAGGCTGCTTCTCTTTGAACTCGACCGCGCTTTTTCCAGTGATCTGAAGCGGCAGTTTTCCGACGATCCGCGCGTGCATGTGATCAATCGCGACGCCGCCACCCTTCCAGAGGAAATGGCCAGGCACGGTGTCGAACAGTGCGACTATATCCTTTCCGGAATTCCGTTCAGCATTCTCGAGATCAAGAAGAAACGCGCTCTGCTGCAGGATACTTACGACGCGCTCAGGCCGGGCGGCGCCTTTATCATCTACCAGGTGACTAACGAACTCCGGCAGCACGCCACCTTCTTTGATCGCGCGGAATCGGAGTATTGCCTGCAAAACATTCCGCCCATGTTCATCACCGTCTTCCACAAGGCGCAAACCCGTAACGGCCATACGCATCCTCTGCCGGCGAGGAACAGACTTTCCGTTTCGCGCCCGGCATGAGCGCACTTAAGAGCCGAATCGAAAAGGATTCGATGGGCGAAATGTCCGTCCCTGAATCCGCCCTTTACGGCGCATCGACGCAACGAGCCGTTCTTAACTTTCCGGTTAGCGGCTGGCGTTTTTCGCGACCATTCATTCGCGCCCTCGGCTTGCTAAAATGGGCCGCGGCGCAGGTTAATCACGATCTCGGTTTGCTCGACGCAGAACGGAGCGCACTCATCGTCCAGGCCGCAGAGGAAGTTGCCGAAGGCAAGCTCGATGAACATTTCCCGCTCGATATTTTTCAGACGGGCTCCGGCACGAGCACAAATACGAATGCGAACGAAGTGATCGCAAATCGCTGCTGCCAGCTCGCCGGCAAATCGATTGGCGCGCGCGAGCCGGTTCACCCTAACGATCACGTCAACATGGGGCAGTCGAGCAACGACGTGATTCCCTCCGCCATCCACATCAGCGCGGCAGAGCAGCTAAAGACCTGTCTCATTCCCGCGCTGGAAAAACTGGAAGCCGCTCTCGTCGCGAAAGCTCAGGAATTCCACGACATCATCAAGATCGGGCGCACCCATCTGATGGACGCGACACCCGTCAGGCTGGGTCAGGAATTTGCCGGCTACGCTCAACAAGTGCGCCTCGGCAAACAGCGCGGCGAGGCCGCGATCAGGGCCTTGCAGGAACTCGCTCTTGGCGGCACCGCCGTCGGCACCGGGCTCAACCGCCACGTCGACTTTCCCGGAAAGGTGATGCGTCATCTCGAGCAGCGCACCGGCATCGCCTTTCGCGAGGCGGGAGATCATTTCGAAGCGCAGGGTGGCAAAGATGCGGTCGTCGAAGCCAGCGGTCACCTTAAAACGATCGCGGTTAGTCTCTTCAAAATCGCGAACGACATTCGCTGGCTTGGGAGCGGTCCGCGTTGCGGTATTGGCGAAATCCAACTGCCAGCCACGCAACCTGGCAGTTCGATTATGCCGGGCAAAGTGAACCCGGTGATGTGCGAATCGACCATGATGGTTTGCGCGCAGGTGATCGGAGCCGATGCCACCATTACCTGGGCGGGCGCGAATGGAAATTTCGAACTCAACGTCATGATGCCGGTGATGGCGCACAATCTTCTTTGCAGCATTCGATTGTTAGGCAACGTCATCGAGATCCTGGCCGACAAATGCGTCAGCGGCATCGTGGCCAACAAAGAGCGCTGTCAGGAACTGATCGATCTGTCGATGGCCATGGTCACCAGTCTTGCGCCAAAGATTGGATATGATCGCGCTGCCGAGATCGCAAAGGAAAGCGCGCACACCGGCAAAACCGTTCGCGAACTTGCGCTCGAGAAAAAGGTCTTGCCGGAAGCGGAACTCAAGGCCGCGCTCGATCCCGTTGCCATGACCGAACCGGGTGGAGAAGCCTCAGGCGGAGGCTGAATTGGCGCCAGGCGCCTAACGAATCGTCCTCGAACGCGCAACCCTTTCTATGGTCGCCAACGTGAATAGTCCGGCTTTCTCGGGCGGGGCAAACATCGCAATCAAATGCCCCTGGCACACCTATGACCAGACGATTGCCTTCTACCGCGACACGCTCGGTTTGCCCTTGATCGAGGAGGAAGCAGAAGGCTGCATCTTCCAGTTCGGCCCTGTCCGGCTCTGGGTCGATCGCGTTCCAAATCTAAGTCATCCCGACATCTGGCTCGAATTGGAGACCAACGACACGGAAAGCGCGGCTGCCTACCTGAAGAATCATGGTGTCGTTCGCCGCGATGAAATCGAGCAGTTGCGCGAAGACTTCGACGGCTTCTGGATCTCTGATCCGGCGGGAGTGATTCACCTTGTTGTAGGTGAAGAGAGTTAGTTAGAGCGCCGCCGTCTCAAAAAAAACGCTCTCGAACGTTGGCTGAAACGCACCGCTTCGCGTATCGCAAACGACAAAGCGCGGACTGATCTCGCCCTGGCTTGCACAGAAAATCTCCAGGTCGCGCCGCCCCAGCTTTTCCAACTCCGCTCGAATAGCGCCTGCTGCCAGCTCCGGCGTATTACAGTCGCGGCTCAGATGTCCGAGAACAACACGGGCAATCTTTCCGCCTAACAATTGCCCAACGACGGAGGCGGCCGCCGCGTTCGAAAGATGACCGTGGCGCGACATGATACGCTGTTTCACCGGCCAGGGCCGGTTAAGGTCGCTTTGCAGCAGCTTCTCGTCGTGATTGGTCTCAATCACCAGGGTTTGCACCTGGCGCAGACGCTCGATCGTTAGGCGGGTGGCATGGCCGAGATCGGTGATATACCCAAGCGCGCTTCGTCCGACGTGAAAGGTGTAGCCAACCGGTTCAACCGCGTCGTGCGGCACGGAGAACGTTTCCACCGTAACGTCACAGATAGTAAAACTGGAACCAGTGCGAAAGATTCGCCAATTGCGATGTTCGCCTAACGAACAAAATCGGACTGCTTCGGCGGTCAGCCCGTTGCAGTAGACCGGGACCTGAAATCTCCGGCAAAGTACTTCCAATCCACACATGTGATCGCCATGTTCGTGGGTCAGGAGTATCCCGTCGAGTTCGTTAGGCGAAACCCCGCAACGCTCGAGTCGCAGAACGAGCTGACGCGCGCTCAGTCCACCATCCACCAGCAACCGGCAGTGATCGGTGGCGATGAGCGCGCTGTTTCCCGCGCTCCCGCTGCCGAGGATGGTGAGACTGAACATGCTCGATACTTAGCGAACCGAAGGCGCGAGCACAAACGGAAAGCCGATTTCGACAGCGACCGCACTCTCGCCTACGATTTCGACAGCATGGACGACATCGACCTAATAGGACTGCGACGCGAGTATGAAACGTCCGGGTTGCGCCGCGCGGAGATGCACTCCGATCCAATCGAACAATTCGCAACCTGGTTTTCGACCGCGATCAATTCCGCCTTGCCGGATGCCAACGCCATGAGTCTTGCCACCGCTACGCCAGAGGGGAGACCATCAGTGCGCATCGTTCTGCTGAAGGCTTTCGACCAGCGCGGTTTCGTTTTTTTCACCAACTACAAGAGTGGGAAGGGCCGTGATCTCGACACCAACCCGCAGGCGGCGCTCGCGTTTTACTGGGTGCAACTGGAGCGCCAGGTCCGAATTGGCGGCCGAGTGGAAAAAACGTCGCGTGAAGAATCGCAGGGATATTTTCATTCCCGGCCGCGTGGCAGCCAGCTCGGCGCCTGGGTTTCGCATCAGAGCGAAGTGATCGACGCGCGCCGCATTCTCGAGGCGCGCCTGGCGGAAATGACGGAGCGTTTCGCCGGCACGGAAGTGATCGAGTTGCCACCGCACTGGGGTGGCTACCGGGTCGTCCCGGAAACGATGGAATTCTGGCAGGGCCGGGCGAACCGCTTGCACGACCGTTTTCTTTATATGCGGCAGACGGACGGCTCGTGGAGTCTCGATCGGCTCGCTCCGTGATTCGTTAGGCAATGACTGGGCCCGACAAGCATGAGCGCTCCCGGCAATGGAGAGACCATCCTGAACCGCGCTACTGGTGGCATCGGTTACCGGGATTCGATTTCGAGCCGCCGATCTACTCCGATCTCTCAGCAGCGGAGTGGCAAATCGTTAGGCAATGGTATGAGGAAACCGATCGCAGCGGCGTCATCGGCGAATGCGCCGTTCCGCTCCTCTCGTTCTTGCAGGGTTTAGTGCTGGGAAATCGGATCACCCGTATCGTGCAGCTTGGCACCTGTTCCGGTTACTCGTCCCTCCTCCTTGGTTTCATGCTCCGACGCATGAACGCACCGCGCGGATTGTTCACGCTCGATATTAGCCCGGAGTTCTGCGCGCTGACCGAGCGATGGCTGGAGCGGGCTGACCTGACAAACTATGTGACGGTGGTGCAAGGTAATTCGCTCGATCCGAAGTCCATCGCGGCGGCGCGAGAGCATTTCTCTGACGAGCCTGAAATGATCCTGCTCGACAGCTCGCACGAGTATAGCGCCACCATGCGGGAGCTGGATCTCTGGTATCCGCTCCTGCAAAAAGGTGGTCTTTTTCTCCTGCACGATACGAGCATTTTCGCGGCAGGCTTCGACACCACAAACCAAGGCGGGGTGTATCGTGCCTTCAATGAATGGCGCCGGAAGAATCCGGAAGCAGAAGCGATTTGCCTTAACGGCGAATCACGCACGATGGATTTGCCGCGCCCACTCTACAAGGATGCTTGTGGCTTGGGGCTGATACACAAGCCCGGCATCCCGGCGCCGCCTAACGACGACGCCGGGAATAAGCTGACTTAGAAACCGATTGAGACGCCGGCATAACCGTTCAGCCGCGGCGCGGGCTCGATTCGGCTGCCAAAGACGCGCGAATAGTAATTCTCGTCGGTTAGATTCGAAACACCCGCCAAAAGCCGGCAGTTCTTCGCGAAGTAATACTCGGCCGAGAAATCGAGCGTCCAGTAGGCTGGAATCTTTGCCGGCACGAGGACCGTTCCGTCTGCCGCGGTCGCGGGCAGGTTCGAGTCCTGAAAGAACTGCGACGAGACAGAGGTCGCGCTTAGGCGGATATCATAACAGTGGTCTTTACCAAAGGTTAACGCGCCTTTCACAACCCACTCCGGCGCGAAAGCGGGGTCCTTGCCCACCTGGTCGGGAATGGTGCTCTCGGTAAAGGTTGCATCGAGCCACTGCACATTTCCAGAGAGGATAAGATGGTTGCCAGCCCTTGCACTCGAATCGACTAACCTCAACAAGTCATAGGAGACTTCGCCCTCAAAGCCACGATGCCGCGTGCTGCCGCTGTTAACGAGGATGGTATCGTTATTAATCCCCGGATTCAGGAATACCGTTTCCGTGCGATTATCGAAATCCATCCAGAAAAGACCCACGTCATACCAAAGCCCTGGGACGGCAGCCGGAGTCCCGTGCACGCCTAGCTCAAAGTCGAGCGAGGTAAAGGGATCGGAAGGATGACCCGGCGTAAAGGTGGGCGAAAAGGGCGAAACCACATCGAAGAAGCGAGTAGGACGCCAACCGCTTGAGGCGCTGAAGTAAGTCTCATTGCCCTGGCAGAAATCATTTCCAATTCCGATACCCCACAACGGGACAAAGTGATCGGCGCTAGCATCGGCTCGCGGCCGGGGGAAAGGAGTTACGTTTTCGTCCACTTCGACGTTTTCATGATCGAGTCGAAACGAAGGCACAACATGGAAAGCACCTATGCGAAAGATGTTTTCCGCAAAGATGGCCTGATAATCAGTGCTGCGATCCTGGTCGAGGCGAGTGGAAGTGCCCTCGTCGTTACGATCGGCATAGAGATCTGGACTAATGAATTGCTGAAATGGAGCTTCGCCGTGATAGACGACACCGCCGAAGGTCAGAGCACTGCCACGCAGGAAAGTTCCTTCACCCCACAACTTACGAAAGCGAAGATCCAAACCGCCGTTGTAGTAATTCTCTGATTGGATGGTGGTGGTGGTCGGCAATTCTCCATTGGGGCCTAAATTAGCTGCTGTACGGTTATCGACCGCTTGCTCGGTGAACCAAGCTTTACCCTCCACCAGCCAACCGTCACCAAAATCATGGTTAAGACCGAGTGTAACATTGTAACGGTCGACCCAGTCATGGTTATAAGGCGTTGGCGAAAAATTGGGGTCCTCATTAAACTGCTGGATTGTTAAGCGGCCAGGATCACCCACCGAAACGTGATAGGCATGAAAGTCGAACGAAAACAGAGTCGCCTGACTTGGGCGATAACCAAGGTAAACATCGCCCTGGTAAAGGTCCGATTGAGCGTTATCCCGTTGACCATCGGAATGGACATAGCCAAAGTCGGTCCGAAACTCAATTGGCCCCTGCGTTCCCTGTAAAACGTTGAAGGTCGAGTAGGTGCCGTAACCACCGCCCACCTGCTCCGTGTAACCGCTAATCGGTGAACCGGGCGCGGGATGCAGCGTGACATAGTTAATGGCTGGTGCCGGTTCCGGGCCGTAAAGCAAACTCGACCCACCACGGATAAACTGAATCTCACTAATACTTTGGGGGAGCGGAGTATAGTAGAGAGTCGGAAAGCCTATCCAGTCGGTTGCCATCGGAACGCGATCCTGCAAGGCGAGGAGGAATTCCGATTCCTGCGGATTACCGAGGCCACGATAACTGAAGTTAAACTGCCCCGGAGTTTGTTGCTGGGTAATGAGCAAACCCGGCGCCTTACTGAAAAGCTCCTGCTGATTGTTGTTAATGACAGTTGGTTGCTGGTCGAGCTTGATAACGGTGGCTTTCTTCGTCACCGTGATTTCGGTTCCGGCCACCTCCTTCATAATATGATTGAGTTTCGGCCGGGTATCGTCCGACGGCGTTTGGGAAGGTATCGGTTGTCCGGTCACTTCGATCTGCGGTGTCTGTGGCACATGTGCGTCCTGCGCTTTGGCGAGATAGCCAAAGCTAAGGACGCATACTGCGCCCAGGGCGCTTAGTCGGATGCTGCTATTCATTAGGTTCGAGTGTGAGTTAGTTAGTCTGTAGTTAGTGTTAGGCATTGGTTAACGTGAGAGAAAGATAGAGACCTCCTGTTGACAACAGGATCAGGTTGGACTTACGCCGCCGGGGCTAGCGATTGCGCGTTGAGGTCGGAGCTTCAGCTTCGTTGCCTTCGCTACCGCCAAAGACGTAGGAGAAAACCGCGAAGACTTGCGCACGGGGGGCGTCCTTATTCACGCCGAAAAGCGGAGAAACATCAAACCGCGTATTTTTCGTCGGTTTCCACGCGACCGTCGGGCCGATGATGAAACGAGCGGATTCACCCGTCGCAGGATCTTCGCGAATACCTTTGTCGCTAAACACGGTTAGCTGCATCTCCGCGCCCACCTTGAGGCGCTCTTTCGGGAGCAAGACCGGAATCATCGCGCTTTGGGCGAAGCCGTATTCGCGGCCGCGGTCGCCACCGACTTCCTGCTCGTAGAAAACATTCAGTGCCCACTCCAGTTCGGCCCATTGCTCCGAAAATAGCACCCGCCCCTCCACGGCATCCGGCAGCGGAAGGTGCATGTTCAGAAAATCCCGTCCCTCGCCATGGCCAGGTTTTTCCGGCGGACCTTCATCATGCAAAATGTCACCGATGCCGAATTTGTATTCGATGAACAAGGTTGGGTTAAAAGGAATCACATCCCAATCGGCAAGAGCATAACGCGCCTCCAAGCTGAAACTTCTCTCCTGGGTCGTTCCGCGATAAGTCTCGACTGCGTTTTCGAGGGCGATGCCGAAACGATAGGGTAAACCCATCTCGACCTCTGCCGTGTAATTGTGATCGGGTCGATCGAACTTGAGCGCATCGCCTTCGTAAATTGCGCCCGCAAAAACTCCCCAAGGTGGGAGAACATAGGCGTTGACAAGATTTGAAAAACGGCTGCGAGAAAGAGCCGGCGGCGCGCCGTATGCGCTGGGAACTTCTTCGCCTCTGACGACGATTGTTGGCTCGGTTGTAGTCGTACTGCTGGTAGTCTGTTGGCTCGTCTGCGCATGAGCCGAGGTTGAGGAATGTTTGGAGGTCGCTCCACTACCCTGGTTTGCCCCGGCCTGGTCAACCGGCGCTGCACTCTGTCGAGAAGAGTTCATCTTTGTTTGACCCGAGTCGACTGCCTCTTGAGCAAGAGTAGACCCGACGAGAAGCACCATAAAAAACGCGGTTAGACCGCGATATTGCCAGCCGGTAATAGTCGCCCGGCGCTCGCAAGTTCGTGGCGTGGTTAAGTGAAGCATGGCAGTGGTTGTATCCTTAGATTACAAAATTGACAACAAAAAAACTGACAATTTCGTTAAGGTGTGAACTAGAGCTAGCGGCGTGCCTCGCGGCTTTCAGGCTTTTGCCGGGAATCGCAGAGTAAAGCACGTGCCACCTTCCAGATGGCTTGCGACGCCGATCGAACCCCCATGCAGCTGGGCAATGGACTTAACCAAAGCCAAGCCCAAGCCGGTTCCTTCGCTGCCGCGGGAACGATCGACTCGGTAGAAGCGATCGAAAATGCGTGGGACATGTTCGGGCGCGATGCCGCAACCGTTGTCTTCCACGACAACCCTCGCCTCGTTCTCGTTGGTCCTGAGCGAGATGGCAATGCGGCCGCCATCCGGCGTGAAACGCACTGCATTATCGACCAGGTTGCTCACGGCACGACCGAATAAGACCGGATCGGCGTAGACCTCGCCTTTTCCGTCGCAAGTGATCGTTAGGCGACGTTCCTCCGAGATTGCTTCATTGTAAGCTATGATGCGTTCGATCGCCCCGCGCCCGTCAAAACGCGAAAGTTGCACCCTGCTCTCGGCTGCTTCCGCGCGGGCGAGGAAAAGTAGATTGTCAATGATGCCGCCAAGCCGGGCGCACTCCGCTACGCTTGATTCGATCACCGCCTGGTATTCGTTAGGCGAACGCAAGCGCGTGAGCGCGACCTCCGCTTCGCCGCGAATATTGGCCAATGGCGTCCGCAGCTCGTGCGCAAGATCGGCGGAGAATTGCGAGAGTCTCGTAAACGAATCCTCCAGCCGATCCAGCATCTCATCGAAAGCGATCGCGACCGGTTGCAGCTCGCGCGGCCAATCGCCTGGCGTCACCCGTTCATGCAATCGGTCCGGCCCGACGCGTTGGAGGGATTCTGTCATCGCCTGTAAAGGGCGGAGGCCGCGTTTGCTCACGCTAATCGCGATCAGGACTGAGGCGAAAATTCCGCAAACCAGAACAACTGCGACAAGGAGACCGAATTGCTTTTCAAACTGCTCATCGACCGTTCGGTCCTGCGCTACCTGCACAACATAAGATTTTCCGTTAGCCGCGGCAAGAACCGAGACTAACGAGAATAGCTTATCGGACGTTTCATAGTCGATCGGCTGCGCGGCGGTCGGCGTCAAAGCAGGTGGCGTGGAGAAAGCATTTGGCGGCAGGATTCGATTCATTGCTGGAGTTTCGGCTACCACGTGACCGTCGTGATCCAGCACCCGCACCCAATACGCGGCGCGCTGGCCGGACTGGGCCACGTTCAATTCGCGGCTGAGCAAGATGGGCCCACCGCCTGATTTCAGATCGGCCTGCACCGCCAGCACCTTGTCGAGGAGGACCGTCCGGTCTTCGGCGAAAGCGTGCCTAACGACGATCCAATAAAGCACTGCCAGCCCGCAGCAAAGGAGCAAGGCCGCGGCCGGTGTGAAAAGCAAAACCAGCTGAGACGCGATCGAGCGCGGTTCAGCTGGTCTTGAGGACATAGCCGGCGCCGCGGACAGTGTGGATGAGCTTTTTGTCAAAAGGGTCGTCCACTTTGGCGCGCAATCGCCGCACCATGACGTCGAGCACGTTGGTCCCGGTTTGAAAATCGATTCCCCACACGTGGCTCTCGATGTCATTCCGCGTTACGACTTCGCCAGCTGACCTGACGAGATGCGCGAGGAGAAGAAACTCTTTCGCCGTCAGGTGCAATGGCTGCCCGCTGCGGGTGGCACGGTTGCGATGGGTATCGAGCTCGAGATCCTCAATGCGCAACTGTTCATCCTGCTGTGTTTCACTGCGCCGCAGGAGCGAACGAACGCGCGCCACCAGCTCGGAAAAGGCAAAGGGTTTTACCAGATAATCATCCGCTCCCAGCTCGAGCCCTTTTACGCGATCAGGCACGCTATCCCGCGCGGTCAGGAAAAGAATCGGCGTATGCACATTTTTGGCGCGCAATTCCTCGACCAGCGTCCAGCCATCTTTCTTCGGGAGCATGACGTCGACCAGGAGCAGGTCGTAATGCTTCTCGAGAGCGAGTGCGAAACCAGCTTCTCCGTCCCGCGCCGTTTCAACGCTAAAACCCGCTTCCTCCAAACCCTGGGCGATAAAGGCGGCGGTTTTCTTTTCATCTTCGATCACCAGAATGCGCATGAGCAGGATGTTAGGTGGCGCGACGATTGCGTTCAACTGGTTCGCTCGTTGAGCGATCACTCAAACAAACGACTCGCTGTTCCCTGCAAATTCCGCCTTCACCATTCCACACACTCACGGTTGACCTCCAAAGGTAACGAAGTCATCCAGGTCGATCAGATCCATCCAAGTGCTGATATCCTCCCGCGTTTTGGAAAACGAACCGACGCGGCGGAAGAAAAAAATGAGTGTCTCCGCGTCGCTGTCCGGTGCGCGGCGAATCATATATTCACTCCACTGTTCGATTTCCCAGGGCGTTGGTTGATGCCGCGCGTTGCCCTTCAACCATTGCAGAATCTCACCATCGCTCTTTCCTGCGCGCAGCTCCTCCAGCATCGCTTTCGGGTCGAAACCAAGAAAGTTGATAATGTGCTGATCGAAGGGCGCGTCATACTTAAATTCGCCGTTCTTGAGGACGATCGTCGCGCGGCCTTTATCGAGCATGCGCGGCAAAGTGACGTAGCCGCCAAGCCGGCAACGCGGGCTTCGTGGCGGACGTTGGGTCAGATCAGGTGCGGAGATTTGAGCGGAGTCAGACATTTCGTTTTCGTTAGGGCAAACCGTTGTTCTGCAGAGTAATGCAGGAACTAGAGTACGCGCAAAGTGGTGGCCGCAGCCGGTAAAGCGCGCTAGCGGTGGTGATGGCTTTTTCGTCCCTGCGTTCTGCCGACTTCACAGTCTCGTTAGGCTGTAGCATCCTCGCGCTGGTCTCGCTCTCGGCCCAGGAGCCGGAGTTGGAGAACATTGTCTCTCCGCCACCAGCGCTCGCCACGCCTTCCGCTGCTCCTTCCCCCTCGTTGTTTTCTTCCGCGGCCTCGCCGAGGCCAAGCGCTTCTCCGACTCCGGTGCAACTTACGGACATCCTCTTCAAAGGGCTCAAAGCTCGCTCGATTGGCCCGGCAGTGATGGGAGGACGCGTCTCGGATGTTGCGATCGACCCGCACAATCCTGCCATTTTCTACGTCGGACTAGGGACGGGCGGCGTTTTCAAAACCAGCAATAACGGGGTCACCTTCGATCCAATTTTCGACAAGCAGCCGGTACTATCCATTGGAGCGATCGCGATTGCGCCTTCCGATGCAGATGTCATCTGGGTTGGGACAGGCGAAGCAAACGATCGCAATTCCTCGGAATGGGGCGACGGCGTCTACCATTCGAGCGACGCGGGCGCGACGTGGGACCACGTTGGCCTAACGAACAGCCGGACCATCGCCCGCATCGTAGTGCACCCGAAAAAGCCGGAAGTGGCTTACGTCGCGGCGATGGGCAACCTTTGGAAGGATGGCGGCGAGCGCGGTCTCTATAAAACCACCGATGGCGGCAAAACCTGGAAGCTGATCCTGCACGCGCCTTCGCCCAACGACGTTCGGACTGGCTGCGGCGACGTCGCGCTCGACCCCTCAAATTCCGAAACGGTTTACGCCGCCCTTTATGCCCGGCAACGCACCCCCTGGTCATTTGCCTATGGGGTAACGGCGACGAACGGGGCAGATGTTGGCGGTATTTTCAAGAGCATTGACGGCGGCGCGACCTGGAAAAAATGCGGCGGCGGTTTGCCGGGCGCGACCGGCCGGATCGGTCTCGCCGTTTCTGCGAGCAAAGCGAAAACGGTCATGGCGATTGTGGAAAGCGATGAGGGCGGCGCGAGTGATCTGCGTGATATTCACAGCCGCCGCGGCGGAGTTTTTCGCTCGGAAGACGGCGGCGAAAATTGGACGCGCATGAGCGACATCAATCCGCGTCCGTTTTATTTTAGCCAGATTCGGATCGATCCGGCAAACGACCAGCGCGTTTACGTCCTAGGCATGGCGGTGCTCGTCTCGGATGACGGCGGGAAAAGCTTTCGAGAAGATCTTTCCGAAAAACTACATCCTGATTGTCATGCGCTCGCTCTTCAGCCTGGGAGCGCTCCAGCACCGAAACCGGCAAAACCCGGAGAGAAGAACAAAACGCCGGTTTCGCAGCGCTTGATTCTGGGCACCGATGGCGGCGTTTACCAGAGCTACGCCGCGGGAAAAAGCTGGGAGCACCTCGATCGGTTTCCAGCTGGCGAATACTACCGCATCACGTTGGACGATATGCAGCCGTTTTACCGCATCGCCGGCGGCCTGCAGGATAATGAAAGCTTCGTCGGTCCAGGCCGGACGGCGAGCAAGGATGGAATCCGCAATTCCGATTGGACTGCGCTCGAGGGCGGTGACGGGTTTTACGTTGTTTTTGATCCGAAGGACCGCGATGTCCTTTATGCCGAAAGCCAGGAGGGGTTCATTCACCGCATTAACCTGCGCAACGGCGAAAGACGCGAACTGCGTCCCGAAGCAGCCGAAGGCCAGGAACGTTACCGCTTTCATTGGAACACACCGCTCATCGGCAGTCGTCATCAACCGGGCGTGCTTTTCCTCGCGGGCAATCGTGTTTTTCGCCTAACGAATAACGCGGAGCATTTTCAGGTCATTAGCCCTGACCTGACGCGAAACGAGCCGGGCAAGATCGACGCTGCCGGAAGCGGCGCGGAAAACTACGGAGTGATTTATTCGTTAGCCGAATCACCCGTCAAAGACGGCATGCTTTGGGCCGGAACGGACGACGGCCGGCTCTGGGTCACGCAAGACGAAGGCAAAAACTGGGTCGAGCTGACCAGCAGGCTGCCCGAGCCGGTGCGCGACCAATGGATTGTGCGCATTGAACCCGGGACGAAGGACGCGAAGGTCGCCTACGTCGCGACAAACGCCTATCGCAGCGGCGACGATCGACCCTTTATCCTTCGTACCGCCGACCTGGGGCAAACCTGGCAGAATATGGCGGGAGAAGGCCTTCCGCCTAACGACCCGTTGGAAGTCGTGCGGCAAGATCCGGTCAATCCCGATCTCCTCTACGTCGGAACGCACTTTGGTTTATTCGCTTCTTTCAATGGCGGTGGACGATGGGTGCAAGTCGGCGATTTACCTAACGTTCGCGTCGATGACCTCCAGATTCAGCCCCGGACGAACGATCTTGTTATCGCGACGCATGGGCGCAGCCTCGCGATCCTCGACGATACACGACCATTTCGCGAGCTGACACCGCAGGTATTGGCCGAGCCGGCGCATCTCTTTCCCATCGCGACGGCAAGGGGTTTCTATCTTCTTTCCGGGGGCGCCGATTGGAACGGCAAAGGCGTGTATCGTGGCGAAAACCCTCCGGAGGGTGCGCTCATCACCTTTTGGGTGAAAAGCTTCACTGGAGATGAAGTGAAGATCGCGATCACGAACTCATCCGGCCAGCCAGTGGCGAACCTCAAGGCACCCGGGTCACCCGGCATGAATCGGGTCTGCTGGGACTTACGGCCGACGGAGGATGTCCGGATCAAATACGGCGGCGACGATCCGAAGAAATTTGTCCCGAGCGGTGATTACATCGCCGAACTGAGTTACGGCCGCGAAAAAATGAAACAGACTTTTCACGTCGAGATCGCAGAGGGAATCACGACTCGTTAGGCGCACTCGGTAGGTTGCGGATCGCCGCGCCTCAGAACTAGGACTTTTTCCTAGGTAACAATGCACTGTCGCTCCAATTGTTGGGCGCGCGCTACATCGTGAGGTTAACGCCGCTCGGCCGCGACGGACGCGGTTGAGACAATCGCAACCTCGCAATGATTCAACCGCTTACTGACATGGCCGGTCTGGCCGACGCTTCCGACGAAACACTCATGAAGGCGATCACCAATCGCCATCAAAGCGCCCTGCGCGAACTTTACGATCGTTACGGCAAAACGGTTAAAGCCGTCGTCGTGCGCGTCGTCCATGAGGAGGCGGAAGCGGATGACGTTCTCCAGGAAATCTTTCTTCAGATTTGGAAGGAAGCCGAAAATTATTCTCCCAAGGCTGGGCGCCCACTTGGCTGGGTGGTGACCCTGGCGCGGCGGCGGGCGATCGATCGTCTGCGCCGCCGCCAGGCATACTGCCGGGCGAAGGATCGCTTTGAGACGCATGTCGAACAGCAGCCCGATTCCTGGGTCCGCAACCGGATCGATGATGATCTGGTGCAATCGGATTTACGGCATTTCCTCGAGCGACAGATGAATTCGCTCCCAAGTTATCAACGCCAAGTGATTGAGCTTTCGTTTTTCGAAGGGCGCAGCCATCGTGAGATCGCCGCCCTCACCAAGACACCGTTAGGCACGGTCAAGACTCGACTCGAACTGGGTCTGCGAAAATTGGTCAACTCGATCCGTCCGCTCCGGCGCAAGGTTTAGCCTAGGCCTCCGATCAATTCGCTTCGTCCTCGTCTTCCGGCAGTGTCCCTACCGGCGGGGCATAACGACGCTTGCGTTTGTTCGCCGGCAACGGCGAAAGCGTCATGGTAATGTTGCGCCCGGCAGTCTTCGGTTCCATCTCCACTTGCGCCATGGTAGCGAGGTCGTCGCGGACCTTGTACATGAGCTGCATGCCAAACTCCTGGTGCGCCATTTCGCGCCCACGGAATTGCAACTGGACCCGGACTTTGTTGCCCTTATCCAGGAATTCCTCCGCGTGCCGGATTTTCGTCAGGTAGTCGTGGTCGTCGATGTTAACGCGGAATTTGATCTCCTTCAGCTTTGCGCCGGAGGAACGTTTGTCTTTGACCTGCTTCGAAATGTCGTAACGGAATTTTCCGAAGTCGACGATCTTGCAGACGGGCGGGTTAGCGGTGGGTGCCACTTCCACCAGATCGAGACCCATGCTCTGGGCTCGCTTCAGCGCCTCAGACAATTTCATGACCCCGAGCTGCTCGCTCGTCGAGGCGAGGATGACGCGGACTTCGCGCGCGCGAATCCGACCATTTACACGAATTTGTTGTTGCAGAATAAGGTATCTCGGGCCGGCGTCGAGAGAGTGAGGACGACGCCGTGGTTTTTGTTCTCGCAATTCCTCGCCACACTCTTCCCCGATGGAAGCGCGCGGCGCACTCGTTAGTCTCCCCACCTGCGATCAGCGCGAAGACTGGCCCGTGGTATGACCCGAACCGAGGGGAAGTTGTATCCGACAACGCGAATAGTCGCAAGGTGTTTCTCTGCCGTTACGCCGACGGCGGCGCCGCGCCGAAATGTGCAGCATGCGCTTCGTAGTCAACAATGTCGTCGAGCATGACTTCGATCGTTGCGATAATTGGCGCGGCTTTGGCGAAGCCGGAAAAAATCGCGCGATCTCCGATCGGCGAGTCGATAACGAAGGTCGGCCGTTGCGTCACCTGCATGGCGTGAAATTCCGCTGTAGACTGACGAATCTGCGCCTCGACTTCCGGGGATTTGGCGCGCTGCAATAATTCGTTAGGCGAAAGCCCACCCGCCTTCGCCGCAATCCCCGCCGCGGTTTCCCATTCGCCGATCTTTTTTCCTTCGCGTAATTCCGCATGGCTCAGCGCCATCCAGACGCGATCGTCTTCGACGCCCAACTGGCGGGCCGCCTCCGCGATGCAATTGGGTTCGAGATATTCGGCACGACCGGGTTCAATCCAGCTTGCGTTAAGCATAAAAGGCGAACGCATCAGCATGCCGCTGCGGCGATAATACCACTCGGTGTGTTTGAGTGTCGGCGGCAAACCGCTCTTGTCCATGAGCGCGATCTTCCAACGAAAATCGACCCGATCATGATAGCGCTTTCGCAGTTCCCGCCAGGCAGGCGTGGCCCAGAAACACCACGAAGAAATGACATCGAGGTAGTTGGTGACAGTGAGTCGCATGATCTATAGGTCGCATACGTGTCGGCGACCGTATAGCTCTTGATCGATCTCAATCACATCCTGCTTTTTCTCGCGGTTGTTTCGCCGCTCATTCTGCTCGTGCGCATCGCGCGTCTGCGTAATCCGCGCAATCGCGGCTGGCTGATCGCGTCACTCATTGTGCTGGCGGTTTGCGTGATCGCGTGGGCGACCGTTCCTTCGCTCGCTGGATTTTTTGGAGGAGCGGCCTGGATCTGCTTGCTTCTCTTTCCACCTTTGGCGGAACATGCGATCGCCCAGGCGCTCATCGAACAACGTCTTGGCCGGGCGCGTGGTCTTGCTGTCGTTAGGCGCTTGTTCCATCCGTGGGACGATTCGCCCTATCGGCCGGAGGTGATTCGTTCTCTGGAGCTGGCGGGAAAGAGCCGCCTCGGTCTTGCCCTGGATCAACTTGCGAAGGAACGCGATGAACACACTCCAGGAGGACACTACGCCACCGCGCTCACCTTTGCCCTGACGGAAAATTGGGCTGGTCTCGTGCAATGGTACAGGGGCGATCTTAGCCTGACGACCGATCCGGCCGTTTACTCACTCTATCTCCGCGCCTTGGGAGAGATCGGCCTGGTTGACGATCTTGTCTTCGACTTCGCTTCCCACACCCCCGATTCCAAGGCGGACGGGCTGCTCAATTCAGCTTCGAGTTTCGACCTCGCGCTCGTTCTCGCCTTCAGCGGACAAACAGAACCACTCGTTAGGCTAGTGGCTGACCGCCTCGGGCGAATGCCGCTGGAGCGCCAGCAATTTTGGCTCGCGACTGTGGAGTGGGCCGAAGGCAAATCGAAACCTGCGCAGCAACGCCTGGAGAAATTGCGCCTAACGACATCAGACGTCGTGCTGCAACGATCAATCGAGCTACGCCTGGCCGTCGGGCAAAAACCAGGCACACTGAACTCGCGAGCCGAGGTGAAGCTAGCCCGTCTCGTCACCGAAACCATTGGGACCAGTGACGTCGAAGCGCCACGTCCGCGCCGCGGCGCTCCCGCTGTCTGGGGATTGATCGTCATCAATCTGGTCATGTTTGGGGTCGAGATACTCATGGGCGGGGCGACGAACGATCGCACCCTTGATTTGCTCGGAGCGCTTGACCCCGAAGCGGTGATCGTTAGGCACGAATATTGGCGGCTGCTGACTGCGCTTTTTCTGCACTACGGTTTGCTTCATATCCTGATCAACCTTCTTGCGCTTTACCTCCTCGGACCGGAGCTGGAACGACTCATCGGCTCATTCAAGTTTATCATGAGTTATCTCATCTCCGGTCTTGGTTCGAGCCTGGGTGTCGTTCTTTCACGCGCGTTCAATCTCAATCATGCCGATCAACTCGTTGGTGCTTCCGGTTGCGTCATGGGCGTGATCGGCGTTTCCGCCGGTTTGCTTTTGCGCGATCGTCGTACGCCGCTTGCCGGTGGCCGCCTGCGCGACATCATCCTCATTGTCGCAATTCAAACCGCCTTTGATCTTTGGACTCCACAGGTCAGTCTTTCCGCGCACCTGAGCGGCTTCGCGACTGGCTTGCTCCTGGGAGCTATCTTGGCCTCGCGCCCGTAAAGCCATTCCTAGCTCTTGCTTAAAAGGGAACGCTTGCTGCTATTGTTTTTGCTGCGACACTTTTCGCTCTCTTCAGAACGAGCTGATTTACGTCATGCCGAACATTCAGACTTACAACGTCATTCCTAACCTGCCGGCGAAACTCGAACCCCTGCGCGAGATGGTTTTCAATCTTTGGTGGACTTGGGAACCCTCGGCGCGCCGGCTCTTTCGTCATCTCGATCCACTACTCTGGGATCGGACGAATCACAATCCACTGCGAATGCTTCAACTCGTACGGCAAGCGCGACTGGTCGAGGTAGCGCAGGATGAAGTTTTTTTACGTGATCTCGCGGAGGTGCACACCGCTTATAAGAAATATCTCTCGCGCAAAGATACCTATGGCAAGAAGGGACCTGGGAGCGAGATCAAGAAGCCAATTGCTTATTTCTCAGCCGAGTTTGGCTTTCATGAATCAATTCCCAATTACTCTGGCGGGCTTGGCATCCTTTCGGGCGATCACTGCAAGTCGGCGAGCGATCTTGACCTGAACTTTGTCGCGGTCGGATTGCTCTACCGACACGGCTATTTCAAGCAGCAAGTCAACAAGGATGGTTGGCAGGAAGCGGTTAACCTGAACCAGAACTTTCACCATCTCCCGCTTCGCGAAATCATGCGCAACGATCAGATTCTGCTCGTGGCGGTGCCGCTTCTTGGCCGCGAAGTCTTTGCCAAGATCTGGGAGCTGCACGTCGGAAGAATCAATCTTTATCTGCTCGATACAGATATTCCGGAAAACACCGCCGAAGATCGACTCATTACCGCGGAGTTATATGGCGGCGATCTCGAGATGCGCATGCGACAGGAGATCGTCCTCGGCATCGGTGGGGTTAAAGCACTTAGCGCGCTCGGGTTCGAGGCGGAGGTCTTTCACATGAACGAAGGCCACTCGGCCTTCCTCGCCCTCGAACGCATTCGGCTGCATGTGACGCAGCACGATCTCGACTTTTATTCCGCCCTCCAGGTCGTGGCCTCGGCAAATGTCTTTACCACTCACACGCCTGTGCCGGCCGGGAATGACTCCTTTCCCCGGGAGATGATGGTGCGCTATTTCAGCGACTTCGCCGCTCAACTCAAGATTCCTTTCGATGAGCTTTTCCGTTTCGGACAAACGACTACCGATCCGGTGGCCAGCTTTAGCATGACCATTCTTGCCTTGCGCATGAGTCGGCATGCGAACGGGGTAAGCCAACTGCACGGCGCTGTGAGCCAGGCACTCTGGAAAGACGTCTGGGCGGGCGTGCCAATTCACGAGGTCCCGATCATCAGTATCACCAACGGAATCCATACCAAGACTTGGATGGCACCGGAATTTTCCGCGCTTTATACAAAGTATCTTGGCGATTGGGAGGAACATCTTACCGAGCCGGACTTCTGGCGGGGGGTGATCGATATTCCAGATGCCGAGCTATGGGAGACTCATCAAAAGCTCAAGCTGCGCCTCGTAACCTTTGTTCGCGATCGGGTGCGCGCGCGGCGGACACGAATTGGCGAAGCACCGGAAGCAATCCGGTCGGTCAACTCGATTCTCGATCCCGAGATTCTGACGATTGGCTTTGCCCGCCGCTTTGCCACCTACAAACGCGGAGCTTTACTTTTCAGCAATCCCGACCGGCTCCTTCGCTTACTCAACGACCTGGCCCGGCCGGTGCAGTTTATTTTTGCTGGCAAGGCTCATCCACGCGACGAGGGTGGAAAAGCTCTCATCCAGCAAGTGTACAAGCTGACGCGCGAAACCGGTTTCCACAACCGGATCGTCTTTGTCGAGGACTACGATACTTACATTGCTCGCCGTCTCGTCCAAGGGGTCGACCTTTGGCTTAACAATCCCCTTCGTCCTCTGGAAGCCAGCGGCACGAGCGGGATGAAACTTCCTCCTAACGGCGGCCTTAACTTGAGCGTGCTCGATGGCTGGTGGTGTGAAAGTTACAACGGCAAAAATGGGTGGGCTATCGGGGCGGAGATAACGGAAGGCGACGCCGACTTTCAGAATGAAGTCGACGCCTCCAGCCTTTATCAGGTGCTCGAAAACCAGATTATTCCGCTCTATTACGCGAAGCCAGATGGCAAGCTCCCTCTCGCCTGGCTACAACTGATGCGGGAATCCATCCGGAGTGTGACACCGGTTTTCAACACTCATCGGATGGTGAAAGATTACACCGAAAAGCTCTACATTCCGGCAGCAAAAGCTCACAGCGAATTCTCGCGCGATAGCTGGCGTGCGGCGACCTGGGTGAGTCAATGGAAAGCCCAGATGCGAAGAGATTGGCCACAAGTGCGCATCAGCGACGTGCAGGTGGCAAACAAGGATCGCCATCGCATTCCTGTAGGTGACTCACTTCAAGTCTCGGCTCGCGTCCATCTCGGCCCGGTTGATCCCAAATATGTCCGGGTGGAGGCTTATCATGGCGCGGCGGAAAATGACATTTTGCGTAATCCGACGGTGACGATGCTGGCAGAAAGTCATCGGATTGGCGAGAACGGCGACTACATTTATAAGGGGTTTATTCCTGCTTCGGAGAGTGGCACCTACGGCTTCAGCGTGCGGGTTATCCCGATCTATGAGAACCTGGCTCAGGCCCACGAGCTGCGGCTCATCACCTGGGATTGAGTCTTTTTCCCGTTAGTTAGCGACATCGGCTAGGAAAAGACCGCCCTAATCGAGTAACAAAATTCTTTGCACTTACTGCAAAGAGTGCTTGCTCCGTCTCAAACATGGCTTATAACTGCGCCATGGACGTATCTCTAAAACAACTGGAAGAAGCGGTTGATCTCAAGAGACAGATCAATCAGCTCCAAACCCGACTCAACAGCATCCTGGGCAGCTCGTCTGCTTCAGGCGGCACCTCGGCTGCGGTTAGCGCTCCTAGCTCACCCGCTTCGAGCGGTGGACGCCGTGGACGCCGTCGCGGACTTTCGGCCGCAGGCCGCGCCCGCATCGCGGCCGCTGCTCGCGCCCGTTGGGCCCGGGCTAAAGCTGCGGCCGGTGGCGGTGGAACCGCCGCTGCTAGCACTGCAGCCAAGAAATCCGGCGGTAAGAAAAAAGGCGGAATCAGCGCCGCTGGCCGAAAAAAGCTTTCGCAGATGATGAAGGCTCGCTGGGCGGCTCGTCGCAGAGCACAAGGCGGCTAACTCATTAGATAGAGCTTCGTCCTGCCGGCGGTGCCGATATCTACAGCGTCGCCACCGTGCGGATAAACTCTGGATAATCCGCGGCCTCGCGTGCGGCTGTGTTCAGCGCCGCGAGCCGCGGATTGTCATTGGGTTGTGCCAACTGCACGCGCTGACTCAATGCACCATCGCTAAAGACGATTTCGTCCCACTGAATCGATTTGATCTGCGAGTTAAAGCGCGCGACTGATCGCCCACGGAAGTAAGCCCGCGTATCTGGCGGCGGCGCAAATATCGCTTCCTTGATCTGCGCCTCGTTAACAAAGCGGCGCATGGTTCCCTGCCGGAGCAACTCATAGTAAAGTCCGGTTTCTGGAGCGATGTTGTGATATTCAAGGTCGATTGCTTGAAGCCACGGATCGTTCCAGGATAAGTTTTCCGCCCGACGCAAAGTCTCGAGCAATTCCTTTTTCGCCACCCAATCGACCCGGTCACGACAAAGCGAAACATCGCGCTCGAGATCATTCAAAACATTTTCCCACTCTCGAAACACCCACTCCACATCTTCATCTGCTTGCGTGAGTGCATTCCGCGCCGCCGCCAGGTAGATACGTTGCACTTGAATGGCGGAGATTTTGCGACCGTCGCTTAACTCAACGATCCAGTCATAGGTCTGATCGCGACTGATGGATTTGGTAGCATCGATCGGTTGTGCGATTTCAATCTGGGGCGCCATCCCGCGCTCAATTAAGTCGAGCACCAGAGCCGTTGTACCGATCTTCAGGGCGGTCGCCCATTCACTCATGTTCGCGTCGCCCAGGATAACGTGGAAGCGCCGATAAATTCGCGGGTCCGCGTGAGGCTCGTCACGCGTATTTACCAGCGGCCGCCGATTCATGGTATCGATGCTTACCAGGACACTGAAAAAATCCGCGCGTTGCGATATCTGATAAGTCCCTGGTTGCCCGCCGGCACTTTCGGTCTCGATACCCATCTTGCCTGCGCCGGCAAAGATCTGCCGGGTAATCAAGAACGGCAGAACGCCGAAGACAATTCGGTCCCAAGGCACATCGCGCCGCATGAGGTAGTTGTCGTGACAACCGTAGCTATGACCTGAAAAGTCGGTGTTGTTCTTGTAAAGCCGGACGGCGCCATTCTCGGACAACTTCTCGTTTCGACGCCGAGCGCATTCGGTCAGGATTCGCTCTCCAGCCTTATCCTGCGCCACAATCTCCTCCAAGGTCATGCATTCCGGAGTGGAATACTCCGGATGCGCATGATCGTTGTAAAAACGCGCGCCATTACTCAGGACGAGATCACTTTTGATCTCTTCGAAGCTTAGTGGCCGGTTGCGATCAATCTCGAAGTAGGCGGACTCATCCGTGTCCTGCAATAACTCGCGGGCGCGAAAGCCGCGCGCATCGCGATGCGGATCTTCCAAGTCGTAGTCCCATTTCATATGGGCGCCATGCTCGGTATAGCCACGCACCAGCTCAATCGACTCTGCCACCACGTCGACCGATTCCACCCCATTACGCGTGATCCCAAACTCTGTCTCCAGTCCAAAGACCCTTTTCATCCTTTTGCTAACATACACGGGGGCGAGACTCGCTACCGTCGTCAGAATTCCGGGGCTAAAAGCAGCCTAACAAATGCGAGGCAGTTGTTCGCCCGAAAGCATGTCGACCACCCGCGTGCCACCCACGCGCGTCTTCATGACCACAAAGCCGGGATGATCATCCGTAATTTCGCCAATGATGGCGGCTTCCTCGCCTAACGAATGTTGGCGCAATGTCGCCAAGGCTTTTTCCGCTTCGGCCGCTGCGATGATAGCGATCATTTTTCCCTCATTGGCGACATAGAGCGGGTCGAGCCCCAGAATCTCGCAGGCTCCTTTCACCTCTTCGCTGATCGGAATCGATGCTTCCTGCAGGACCACGCCGACTTGAGCGGCCTGCGCAATTTCGGTCAGCGCGCTCGTCACGCCGCCACGGGTCGGGTCGCGCAAGACGTGCACATCCGGGCAGGTCTTGAGTAACTCACTTACCAAGCCGTGAAGCGCTGCCGTGTCGCTCGCAATCTCGGTCTCGAACTCAAGGCCTTCGCGCACCGACATGATGGCAATGCCGTGCACGGCGATAGGTCCGTTGATAATCACCTTATCGCCGGGTTGCGCGCGCGCCGGACCGATTCTTGTCTCCTCGCCGATAAGACCAACCCCCGCAGTATTGATAAAGATCCTGTCGGCTTTGCCGCGATCCACCACCTTGGTATCACCTGTGACCAGCTGCACGCAAGCTGCATCCGCCGCCGCGCGCATCGATTGCACAACGCGCCAGAAGTCTTCCATCGGCAAGCCTTCTTCGAGAATAAAGCCGACCGAAAGATATAGGGGTTTCGCCCCGCACATCGCGAGGTCGTTCACCGTCCCATGCACTGCGAGCTTCCCAATGTCGCCACCCGGAAAAAAAATCGGGTTCACGACATAGGAGTCAGTGCTGAAAGCCACTCGTTCTTTGCCCAACGAAAAAATGGCCCCGTCGTGCAGCGGAGCCAAAAAATCGTTCGTGAATTGCGGTAGAACGATCTTTGAGATGAGCTGATGACTCAGTTTCCCGCCGCTGCCGTGAGCGAGCACGATCTCCTTGTAATCGGTGATCGGAAGCGGACAGCTCGCGCTTAATAGGTCGCCCACCTCAGTACTGCGAGAGCCGTCAGGTGACATCCTCGGCCCCCAGCGCGATATGGACCAAATCCCAGATGATGTGCACGGCAGTGGCGTGTGTTTCCTGAATGCGATGGATACTGTAAGAGGGCACGATGTAACAGTAATCGGAAACATCCGGAAAGCGGCCGCCGTCCTTTCCGGAGAACGCGATCGTCAGCATCTGTTTTTCCCGCGCGGCTTCGAGGGCATAGATGAGATTCGGGGATTTCCCGCTCGTGCTGAAGACCATCGCTATATCCTTTGGTGTGGCTTGCAAACGAAGTTGATTCACAAAGACGCGTGTGAAATCCAGATCGTTGCCGATGGCCGTCATGGTCGCGATATCGGTCATGAGCGGAATGGCGGGAAAAGCGAGTCGCTTCTCGATAATGGGATGATTGAACTCGACCGCGATGTGCAGCGCATCACAAAGGCTGCCGCCATTTCCCATGGCAAAAAGCCGTCCACCATTTCGGAAACGTTCCGCCATCGCACGAGACATTTCGTCGAGGGAATCAGCATAGCTCGCGAAGAACTGTTCCTTCGCTTCCATGCTTTCATGACATTTACGCAGCACCTTCGCCGGAAAGGGCTCGTCGAGGTTGCTAATCGTGCTCATCGTTACAGCCAACGAATCGCTTAAGCTGCTTCCAAGGCACGGCTAGGAAGTCAATGCGGGTTCGGGGCGCTTTCGCGCTTCGAGATGGCGGCCGTAGGCATAATAGGCGGCGCAGGCGCCTTCCGCCGAAACCATGGTCGCACCTAGCGGATGTTCGGGCGTGCAAAGATTCCCGAAGGCAGGACAGTCATGCGGTTTCTTCACCCCACGGAGGACAAGTCCGCTAATACAAATCTCGGGTTCCTTCGTGTCAATCTCGCGCGTGTCGAAGATACGGTCGGCGTCATAATCTCGAAACTCATAGCGCAGTTTGTAGCCACTCTTGGGAATCGAACCCACCCCGCGCCATTTGCGGTCGCCGACTTCGAAAACCTTGCTCACCAAGTCCTGGGCAACCTTATTACCCTCACGACTTACGACCCGCGGATATTGATTCTGGACTTCCGCTTTGCCTGTTTCCAGCTGGCGGATAGTCATCAGGGTTCCTTCCAGAATATCGATCGGTTCGAAACCGGTGATGACGATCGGCACCTTATAGCGCGCAGCGATGGGTTCGTATTCGCGGTAACCCATAACTGTGCAAACATGCCCGGGACCGAGAAAACCCTGCACGCGATTGAACGGCGATTGCAGGATTGAGGCGATTGAGGGCGGGACAAGAACATGCGAGACAAGGATGGAATAATTGGTGATTCCTTGCTGATGCGCCTGCCAGACTGACATCGCGTTGGCTGGCGCGGTGGTCTCAAAGCCGATGGCGAAAAAGACGACCTTCTTTTCGAGATTGGCGCGCGCGATCTTAAGACAATCGATCGGAGAATAGACTACCCGCACGTCCGCGCCGCGAGACTTCAAGATGAGTAGATCATCCTTTGAACCGGGAACGCGCAACATGTCGCCAAAGGAGCAAAAAATCACGTCAGGGCGGCGCGCGATCTCGAGCGCCTTGTCGATCATTTCCAACGATGTAACGCAGACCGGACAACCCGGCCCGTGCACCAATTCAACCTCGTCAGGCAAAAGCCGATCGATCCCATATTTGACGATGGAGTGAGTCTGCCCTCCACAGACTTCCATTAAGACCCATGGCTTGGTCACCGTGCGACGAATCTCTTCGACGATTTTTTGGGCGAGCGCCTCGTCGCGGTATTCGTCGAGGTACTTCATGCTACCTTGGAAATTGCGACTGGCTCGTCCGGCACATCGGGAATATCCAGCTCGGTCAGCTGTTGCATGCGCTCGAGTGCCTGATAAGTGCGAGCCGCTTCCGCCTCGTCTACCTTGCTCAAGGCAAAGCCGACATGGACCAGGACATAATCTCCCTTCTCGACTTCAGGTGTGTATTCGAGGCAAACCTGTTTCACGATCCCGCCGAAGTTAGCCTTACCCATCCGCACGCCGTTGGGATCGGTCGCAATTTCGATCAACTTTCCCGGAATCGCGAGACACATCGTTAGGGCCTGGCCTCAAAGATCAGGTTGAACGGCGTCTGAGTCGCGCGCCGGAAGCTGCTGAAACCGCCACTCATCACAACGTCGCGCAAACGCTTTTCGCCAGCCTGAGCTCCGAGTGCCAGACCGACTTCCTGGTCGCGCGATGCCGGGGTGCAAATCATGGTGGAAGCACCGTAATACATCCGGCCGATGGGATTGAGATTATCTTCCAACTTATCGCCCGCAATCGGCTCGACAATCATCCAGACGCCATCTTTCGCGAGCGACTTACGGACATGACTCGCAGCGCCGGCCGGGTCTCCCATGTCGTGCAGACAATCGAAGGTCGTCACCAAAGTATAATCGCTTCCCGGAAACTCTTTCGCCTTCGCAACTTTGAATTTCACCCGGTCAGCGATGCCGGCTTTCTCGGCCTGCGCCTGGGCCCAAGCAATCGACGCATCGTGATAGTCGAAGCCAAAGAACTTGGATTTGGGAAAGGCGTTCGCCATGAGCAAAGTCGAGGCTCCATGTCCGCAACCCACGTCGGCGACTTTTCCACCTTCATTCAGTTTGGCTTCGATACCCTCCAGTGCAGGGATCCATTCCGAAACGAGGTGCGCGCCGTAACCCGGGCGAAAGAATCGTTCGCAACCTTCGAAGAGATCGGCGCAATGCTCATGCCATCCCACGCCTTTGCCGCTCTTGAAGGCCGCCCGCAGTTTCGGTTCATCGGTAATCACGGAACTGATGAGCTGAAACGCACCTGGCAAAAAACACGGGCTGTCATCAACCGCCAAAGCCATTGCCTGTTCGTCAGCGAGCGTGAATTTGTTCGCTTTAGGATCATACTCGATGAACCCGCCGGCGGCCTGGGCTGAGATCCATTCGCGCACATAGCGCTCATCGGTTCCCGTTTTCTTTGCCAGCTCTTCGGAAGTCATTGGACCGGCTCCTGCCATCGCCTTGTAGAGGCCGAGTCGATCGCCGGTAATGACGAGCGCGACATTCATGGCCGCGCCTAACTCACCGATCGCCTGACCGAGAAACTTGTTCAGTTTTTCCTCGTTGATATTTAACGTAGGAGCATTCATCGCTGACACCTCCGGTTGTTCGTGGACTTTGCTAATCGCGACGCCGTCGCAGACCAAAAGCGTATCACCGCACCTTGCGTCTGTCAGGAGTCCGAGTGCGACTTTCTTGCTCGCGCCGCCCACCTGAATCCTGCCGCTTTGAATTCCATCCTCGTCGCTGATTTCGACCAACCGACCGTAGAGCAGGTTCACTTTCTTTTCTGTTCTTCGGCTTCAAAGAATTCCGCGTGTGCCCCAACCGCCACAAGCGCCACTCCGCCGATGACATTCCCGAGCAGCACGGGCAAAACGAAACGGAGAAGAAAACTTCCGAAACCCAGTGTACCGGCGCAGACAAGATAAAATGTCTCCACACTTCCAGCGATGATATGCGGTAGCTCGCCGAGTCCGATCAAATAACTCAGAATGATGATGACCCAGATGCGAGCCGATTCAGCAAATGGCAATAGCCAAACCATGAGCGCGATCAGCCATCCGGCCACGATTCCACGCAGGAGAAGGGTGCCAAAACCTGCCTGCAAAACATGCTCGCCCATCTTTGCAAACTCATTCCGCGCTTCGGGTGAGAAAACGGGAGACTTCGCCGCCATCCAGGCGAAGACGAAGGTGCCAATCAGGTTCATTGCGAAAACGATCGTCCAGAGCCGCGCGACGTTGACGAGCATGCGAGGTCTTTTCTCGCGCAACAATGGGAGGATAACCGTCAGGGTGTTCTTGGAGAAAAGTTGCTGACGTCCCAGAATGACGATGAGGAAACCGAGGCTGTAACCGAGCTTGCTCACTAGCGGTGTCCAGTGTGCCGCCGGCAGATAAACGCGAAGAAGACCTTCCCCCAGCATGGAGAATCCCATGGAAAGTCCGGCCGCCAAACCAGAGAGCGCCAGTTCGGCCCAACTGCGATGAAGTTCGTGCTCACCCTCGGCATAGATCGCCTCGTAAATCACCTCACCCGGTGGTGCGGTTCGATCCATGATTTCTTCCGCCTGTTTCTGTGCCGCCCGTTCCGGCTCGGTTTTCTTTTTCATCGCCGATTACGTAATCCAGGTCGCCGCGACCGCTTGACCGAGTGCAATTCCACCATCGTTAGGCGGAACACGCTGATGCCAGAAGGGCCTGAAGCCTTCCCGCTGCAAGTCCGCAATCACCAGTTCCGTGAGAAAGCGATTCTGGAAACAACCGCCGCTTAAAACGACTTTTGGCTGCCCGACGCGTTGCGCCGTCGCCAGAATCATCTTGCTCAACATGCCATGAAATTTAGTCGAGACAGCGCCGGGCGGCGTCCCGCTCTCTATATCGCCGAGTAGGGCTCGGATGGCTGGTTCCCAATCGAGCACGATGGGTGAATCGGCACTCAGTTCGAAGGGGTAAGCCGCATCGGTTAACGAGTCCTGAACGGCGAACTCGAGCTCCATTGCCGCCTGACCTTCGAACGAAGTGCGCTGGCGCAGACCGATCAGGGCCGCAACCGCGTCGAATAACCTCCCCGCACTGGAGGTGAGTGGAGCGTTGAAACGCTTTATCAGCATTTGCCGGAGAACGGAGAGCTCGTTAGGCGAAAAGGCGTTTTGTATTTCCGCTCTTTCCCAAACCGCGTCGCGGAAGATTTCATGAAGGATGCCGAGCGCGCTTCGGCGCGGTTCCCTGATGGCTTGATCTCCACCCGGAAGACGGAAACGCCGAAAATGAGCCACGCGCTCAAACGTCCCGTCGCCTTTCGCGAGAAAAAATTCACCGCCCCAGATTGTCTCGTCCAACCCATAGCCGGTGCCATCCCACGAAACACCAAGAACCGGTGGCACGATTTCGTTTTCCGCCATGCAGGCCACGACATGCGCCACGTGATGCTGAACGGCCAGGTGTTGCCCCGGCTGCTGCAAAGCAAATTTGGTCGAAAGATATTCGGGATGCAGATCGTGCGCTATGATCTCCGGCGGCGCGTCGTAAAGCCTCGGCAAATCCGCGGTCGCGCGAATGAACGCATCATGCGCAGCTTGGGTCGCGAGATCGCCGAGATGTTGGCTGATAAAAACGTCCGAGCCGATTCTGAGCGCGACGGTATTTTTCAGATGCGCGCCCAGCGCGAGGACGATTTCTCGTCCACGATTCGCCGTTCCCGGCGCGAGACTGATCGGCAGCGGCGCATAACCGCGCGCTCGGCGCAGGACCAGTTCGCGGCCGGCCAATAGCCTAACGATCGAGTCATCCACGTGCCTAACGATCGGGCGATCGTGGACGAGAAAGAAATCCGCGATTCCACGCAACCGCTCGCGCGCTTCGCGTTCATCGATGCAAATTGGCTCGTCGCTAATGTTGCCACTCGTCGCGACGATGGGAAAATTGAGCAGACGCAGGAGGAGATGGTGCAACGGCGTGTAGGGAAGCATGACGCCGAGATTGGGATTGCGAGGAGCGAGCGCGTCGAATTTCAGCGCGTTCGCTTCATCGGCTCGGGCAAGTGAAGTACCCGTTCTGCAACGCAATAATGCGATCGGGCATTCGGGTGAGGTAAGGATTTGCTCTTCGAGAGTTGAAACTTCGCAATAAGCTCGGATCGCCTCCAGCGATGAGAACATGGCTGCGAACGGCTTTTCTTCGCGGTGTTTCCGTTCGCGCAAACGCTGGATTGCGGTCGCGCTTCGCGCGTCGACGAGCAGTTGAAAACCGCCGAGCCCTTTGAGCGCAACGATCTTGCCTGCACAAATCTCGGCGGCGGCTTGCTCAAGAGCATTCTCCTTCTCTGAGACGATGTTGCCTAACGAATCCCAAAGCTGAAGCTGTGGCCCGCAGCGCGGGCAGGCGTTTGGCTCGGCATGGAAACGCCGGTCGCTCGGATCGCGGTACTCCCTCGCGCAATCCTCGCACATCGCGAACCTTTTCATCGACGTATTGGCACGGTCGTAAGGAAGCGCTTCGATAATCGAGAAACGCGGGCCGCAATTCGTGCAGTTGGTGAACGGATAGTGGAAACGGCGATTCGTCGGATCAAGTATCTCCCGCAGACAATCGGCGCAGGTCGCGATGTCCGGCAGAATCAACGCCGTTTTGCTCCCCGCGTCGCTGCTTTCGCGGATCTCGAACTTTTCGTAACCCCGGCTGTCGAGCTGTGACGACTCGCAACTTTGGATGATGGCCCGGGCCGGCTGCTCGCTGCACAGGCGTTGCGCAAAATTCGCTAACTCGTTAGGCGAACCTTCCACTTCGATGAAGACGCCCTGGGCAGAGTTGATCACCCAGCCTTTCAGATCCAATTCCGTCGCGAGTCGATAAACGAATGGTCGAAAGCCGACGCCCTGCACGGCGCCACGCACGACAATCTTGCGCCGCTCCGGTTTCAGCGGATGAAGAGCCCTTCGACGAAGCCGATCTGGTAAACGAGGAAGAAACCGAAACCAAGACTGAGGACGCCGGCGGCGGTGCCAAAGTGGCGATGCACCAATTGGAAGCGGGTCGAATAGGAAACCGGCACCGCGATCGCCGCCGTAATCACCATCATCCCGGCGATCGTGCCGACACCAAAGATGAGCAGGTAAGCCATTGCCCAAAGCGGGTCGCGAATAATTGGCAGGATGAGGAGCGCGACCGCCGCCGAACCGGCCAGACCGTGCACGACGCCGATGAAGACCGGACGCATGGCCCGGTAAAATTTCGAGCGACCAAATGCGCGATCGAGTTTTGCCGGCGGCACATCTTCTTCCGCGTGCCCGTGGGTTTCGACCTCGTGTCCGTGCGAATGACTGTGGACATAGTCGCCGTGCCGATGTGTGTGGTGATGCACTCCTTCGTGATCGGTCTGTATCTCGATTGCTCGAAACGTTGCCCGCAGATTAATTCCGCCGAGTAAAATCAACATGAGGGCGACGCAAAACTCGAGACTCATCCCGAGCTTTTCCGGAATGACGATGCCAAAGAGAATGATCGCGCCACCAATCACAAACAGCGTCAGGCTATGGCCGACGCCCCAGAAGATACCGGTCCACGCCGCGTTCCAGACACTTCGTTGACGGCTCACGATCGTGGTCACAGCGACGACGTGATCGGAATCGGTCGCGTGCCGCATCCCGAGGAAGAAACCGAAGAGAAGAATGGGGAAGAGCGTGTTCATGAGGCCAGACGAATCATCTCGTTAGGCTGATAGCGAACGGAGCGAATGGCGCACTCGTTCCCTTCGGTTGCTTCGGCGGCTTTGCCGCAGCCCGGACATTGCAGGGTAGCAATCGGCTGGCGGTGCAAAACGCCATCCCAATATTTTGGCGGACCCTGATAGTGGCAATGCGAGCAGGCCACTTTGCCCAGGATTGGTTCAGTCGTCAGGCTGGAGCCGGCGATTGGCATTTCGCCGATGATTGAGTCGTAGCAGAAACGCAGCTGTTCCTCTTCAATCTGAGTGAACTCTCCGATCGCCACGCGCACCTCAACGATTTTCTTGTCTGGATTCCGTTCCGCGAAATCGAGGAGTTTTTCGACGAGACCGGACGCGATCGAAAACTCGTGCATGCTCGTTAGGCCTAAATCGCGAGGAGCGTTTGCGCGACTTCGTTGAGACCAAGACCGTTCCTGCAGCTCGTGGGAATGACTTTGATATCGGGCTTAAGTGTGTGCACGTCGGCGATCAGTTGATCGACGCTCACTTCCATCGCATCGGCGAGGTCGATCTTGTTAATCACCACGATCTGCGAGCCGAGGAACATATGTGGATGTTTTCGGACCATCCACGGTCCTTCGGTCACGCTCACGACTACGACGCGCGCTTTCGAGCCTAACGGAAACTCGGCCGGGCAAATCAGGTTTCCGATGTTTTCGATGAAAATCATCTTGAGATTTTCGAGCGGGATTTTTTTCAGGCCTTTGCCGACCAGGTTGGCATCGAGATGACAACCGTTGATCGTCGCAATCTGAACGACCGGTACGTTCTGTTTCGCGATTGCGTCGGCGTCATTGCTCGTGGTGGCGTCGCCGTTGAACACCGCCACGCCCATTTTGTCTTTCAACTTCTCAACCAGTTTCGTGATAAGCGTGGTTTTGCCGGAACCAATCGCGCCCATGAAATCGATCGCAGTCACGCCATTTCGATCGAGCAGCGCGCGATTCTCCTGCGCGAGCTTTTCGTTAGCCTGAAGCAGGCTGTGCTCCAGTTCGATGTCGTAAATTTCATCCGGTGACGCCTCGAGCATCACCTGCACCGCACTTTGCTCGGCCATGATTATTTCGCCAGGCCCATCAAGGCCGTCGGGGTGTGCCGTTGCTTCAAGAGTTTGCCACCGCCGAGATACATGTGCACTCCGCAGGGAAGACAGGGATCAAAACTGCGGACGGCGCGCATGATGTCGATGCCTTTGAATTTATCCGGCCCGTTCTCCTCAAAGAGCGGCGTGTTTTGCACGGCGTCTTCGTAGGGTCCGGGCGTGCCATAGATGTCACGCGGGTTCGCGTTCCACGGAGTGGGCGGATAAGGATGATAATTTGCGATCTTGCCCCCGCGGATGACGAGGTGATGCGACAGGACGCCGCGCACGGCTTCATGGAAACCGCATCCGATAGCCTCGTCCGGCACTTTAAAGGGTGTGAAGGTCGCGCTCCGCCCTGCGTGAACTTCGGCCATCGCTTTCTCGATGAAGTAGTAGGCGCAGGCGCAGGCGTATACCTGGAAATAGGTGCGGGCGCGATCGCGTTCGATTGCGTTGCTCCATTTCGGCACCTTCCATTCAAACTCCACTTCGCCCTTGGTAGCAGTCTTCGGGAGACGAATCTTGACGCTGTTACCAGTGGCTTTGACATAACCGATATCGACGAGCCCGGCGAGCGCCGTTGCCCATAGGCGCGCGATAGGTCCGCCGCCGGTGTCGAGGGCGAGATGATCGCCGGTGCGCTTGTCGAGCCAGCGCGGGGACATGACCCAGCTATAATTGTCCGCGAAATTTCGCTTCTGCGGTTTTGGAATCGTGGTCTGGTTCCAGGGATGGTGCTGGTCAACCGGGTTGCCTAACGGATCGGTTTTGACGAATGTCTGCGCGCTCTCCCAATCCTCATAGTAGGAGGAGCCAAGCAGGATGCGGATGTTAAGATTGATGTCGATCAGGTTGGTCGTGACCAGTTCGCCATCAATCACGATGCCGGGCGTGACGAACATGGCCTCGCCCCATTCTTTCATCGTCTTGTAGTTGTAATCGCAGACATCGGGATCCTGGAACGAGCCCCAGCATCCGAGAAGAATGCGGCGGCGACCGACTTCTTCGTATCCCGGGAGCGCTTCGTAGAAAAAATCGAAGAGATCGTCATGTAGCGGCAGGCAGCGCTTCATGAACTCGGCGTATCGCGTCAGCCTAACGAGGTAATCGGTGAAGACCTGGATCGACGGCACGGTCCCGACGCCGCCCGGATACAAGGTCGATGGATGGACGTGCCGGCCTTCCATCAGGCAAAACATTTCGCGTGTGTAGCGGCTGACCTGGAGCGTCTCGCGGTAGAACTCGCCCTCGAATGGATTGAGGGCATGCATGATGTCGGCGATCGTGCGATAGCCGTGGTCCTTCGCGTGCGGCGCCTCGGTTCTCTGCGCCTTCTCCCAAACGCCCGGGTTCGTTTCCTTCACCATCATCTCGCAGAAGTCGACTCCGACGAGGTTGTCCTGGAAAATGTTGTGATCGAACATGTACTCGGCCGCTTCGCCCAGATTGACGATCCATTCGCCGAGTGGGGGCGGCTTTACGCCATACGCCATATTCTGTGCGTAAACCGAGCAGGTGGCGTGGTTATCGCCGCAGATGCCGCAGATGCGACTGGTGATGAAGTGCGCATCCCGCGGATCCTTGTTCTGCATGAAGATGGAGTAACCGCGGAAGATTGACGAAGTGCTGAAACACTCCGCGACTTTCTTGGCATCGAAATCGATCTTTGTGTAGATGCCGAGACTGCCAACGATCCGGGTTACCGGGTCCCACGACATTTCAACGAGGTTGCCGGATTGCGCCGGCTTTCCGGCGGCAGGTTCGGTTTGCGGCGGATTGTCGAGCGTGGATGTAGCCATTTCGTTCTCCGGTTAGTTGTGAGCGTAATATTTGGGTTCGTAGCCAGTCGTTAGGCTGCGACCGGGGTGGCGCCATTTTGGTTCCTTGTTGACGGTGCGATTGGTGATGCCGCGCAGAGCGCGAATCATTCGCCCATAGGCACTGATGATGCCCGACGAAATGGTCGCTCCCGGCGGTTCATCCATGAAGGGCATGAACTTGTCTGGGAACCCCGGCATGGTGCAGCCGATGCAAATGCCGCCGACATTTGGACAGCCGCCGATGCCATCCATCCATCCGCGCTTGGTCACATTGCAATTCACCACCGGTCCCCAGCAGCCAATCTTCACGAGGCACTTGGGCGAGCCATATTCGTGAGCGAAATCGCCCTGCTCGTAATAACCGGCACGGTCGCAGCCCTCATGTACCGTCTTTCCGAAGAGCCAGGTTGGCCGGAGTTGATCGTCGAGCGGAATGACCGGGGCGAGACCTGCGACCTGATAGAGAAGATAAAGAATTGTCTCCATCATATTGTCTGGCTGCACAGGACACCCCGGAACATTGACGATTGGCAACCCGGCTTTGGAGCGCCAGCCCCAGCCGAGGTAATCCGCCAGCCCCATGGCGCCTGTAGGATTCCCTTCCATGGCATGTATGCCGCCGTAGGTCGCGCAGGTGCCGCAGGCGATGATGGCGGTGGCTTTGGGGGCGAGACGATCGATCCATTCGTTGGTCGTGATCGGCTGACCTGTATCCGGATCGGTGCCCAACGCCGCCCAATAACCTTCGGATTTGATGTCCTCGTTAGGCACAGAACCTTCCATAACGAGAACAAACGGCTCGAGCTTGCCAGCGGCGGCGTCGAACCACCACTTCATGAAATCGTCGCCGACTTCGTAGGCCAGCACCGGATTGTGCAAATGCACCTTGGGCAACCCAGGAATCGCGCCCATTACCAGGTCCTCGATGCTGGGAAGCGAGGCCGCAGTTATGGAAACGGAATCGCCGTCACAACCTAGTCCCGTCGTCATCCATACGACGTGGATTTCTTTCACGTCCGGTGGCCGATCGGCCACGATCATATCCGGTGCTTTCATGCCAATCCTTCCTTCTGTCTGTGCGCGAAACTACACCTTCTTCGGTGCCCGCTTCACTCAGCGGTTCCAGCTATTGAATTGTAAAAATCTTTTCATTCTTCCCCGTGGCCAAGTGGGAAGAAACGCGCGACCTCGGCTACATTCGCTTTATCCGCATATAGCGAACCAGCTCCGGAAGCATGGAAGCGATGCCCACCACTGTGAGCAGCACCACCAGGCCACCCAAAATCTCCCAGGCTAACAGCGCCATATCCTTAGCTCCTTCATCACGTCCTCGAACCTGGTCCCCCAGCTCGTTTTTCCAATCGCGTGCCGTGCGTGTGAGTGTTTTCATTTTCATGAAGGAGTTTGCTAATGAGTTCCCGAATCATATCGAGCGCGAGTGGAACAGCGGACCTGACTTTTTCGCTCAAGCCCAGCTCTTCCGTTTCGAGCACCGCCGGTTCGCAACCGATGAGGTAAAGTTTGCGGGGAGATCCGCCGAGCGAGCGGACCAGTTGCATGACGGCAACCGGGTTCATCGTATGAGCATTCACGGACTCGATTCCCGCGTTGTCCAGCTTATTTATATCGAGTTCCAGCAAGAAAACGGTGCCCGCCTCTTCGCCACGCGGAACCGCGTCGATCAGAATGACGGCGTCATTGGGCTCGAGCATCGCGTAAGCGAGGTCGTAACTGCGAATCCCATAGTCGAAGGCGCGGACTCCGTGCGGGAGCGGCTCGCGCATGAGTCGCTGCGCCACTTCACAGCCGAAAGCATCGTCGCCAAAGAAAATGTTGCCGATTCCCGCAATGAGGATGTTCACGAGTCACGATTCTGCACGGGCTCTACTTCATCGGGGCCATAGAAGAAGCGGTGTCCCGGCTGGCGCATTATTCCAAGGTCGCGTCCTGGATCGTCTTCGAGGATGAGAGCGAAATGCGCCTGGCCTTCGACGTCCTGTTGCACCGACTCGATAATGGCAACTTTGCCTTCAAGCGCGATGTCCATCACATCGGCGCGTTTCTTTGGCCGAATTCTCACCTTATCTCCAGCCTTCAATTTCACTCCCCCGACCGTTACCTCGTCGAGCTGTTGAGGGGGGTTAAAGAACTCTTCGTTAGTCGGCCGTTTCACATCGCGCATCGCACCGTGCATTCGCAATAAATCAGCCTGCGCGAGATTCTCAGTGCGTTCCAGGATACGGCGGGCGTGCTCATCCACCTGGCGCATCTCGGCTTTCTCCGTGTCGGTCATGGTTTGGATGCGGAGGGTGAGAATCTCGTCAATCTCGGCACCGTCGAAGAGATCGCCCGCGCTCTCTGGGGCGATCCTGGGGTAATCGTAAAGAATGATTGGCGACGAGAGCATCAAATCGCGTTCCGGTTTCTTCTCGTCGCCAACCAGGACGGGCCAGGTGCCAATCTGTTGGCAGGCCTTCGCCATTTCGAGGTACTGCCCCGGAGGATCCAGGAGCGAAATACATTCGCCGCCCGCCGCATGCAGGATTGTGTGAGTTGAAGCAAAGGTGCACAGAGTGATCGCTTCCTGGTCTTCCAAGAAGTCGTTAGGCACGAGCGTCTGATTAAGGATGCGAACGCGAAGCTTAGCCGCATCTGGTTGGATCATTTCGATCTCGACTTCGATTAATCCTTTGATGGCAGCGTTTCGTCTGATGATCAGCCCAGCAATACGTCCATCCTCCTGGGGAATCGGCTCCGATTCTCGCGATTCAGCAAACGCAAATGGATGCTGCGCCTGGCCAGTGACATTCAAGTTCAGCGGTGGCAGCACCACGTCACGCTCTACCGCTTCCTGCCAGGTTTGATAAAGCTTGTCCCCAATCTCCAGTCGCGGCACAACTTCAGCCTGCGCTTCGGCTTGCTGGGTCAGGATCGCAATCGGTTCCGCGAAACGCGCCACGTCGCGCGCGAGCGGCTGAAGAAAACGCACTGTTACGGTCGCGACTGCATCCTTCGATTCGTTGCGGACAAGAAACTCTGTCTGCATGAGGCTCGGCTCCCGTCCGCCCTGCGCCGCTGCATAATCAGCCGGATAGACTCGCCCAAATGTGAAACGTCCGAGCTGGTTTTTCTTCGAGGAGGCCCGGTAAGGATAAAGAATGTAGCCTTCGTAAAGAACCGCATTGACGATCTTGTCCAGAGCTTCGCGGTTCATAATGAGACAAAGACGAGAACGAGTCTGGCGGCGGAGTTTAGCGTGCTAACGGGTATCGCTTTCATTTCCATTGGCGGCTTTCGCCAACAGTTGTTCGATCGCCTGCTCCCAGTTTGTCACGCCGCTACGTCGCTTAAACTGACAAAGGCGCTCAAACACATCTCGCTGCAAATAAAGCCAGCCGGTATTGGGGTAATGCCGTTCCATCAGATCCTTCCAAAGCTGCACGGGCATGCGATAGACGCACTCTTTTTCCCAGGAGATTCGCTGCACCTGGAGTCGACCATCGGCGCCGGCGTAGAAAATCGTGCCGCTGAAAAGAAAGAGCAGCGGAATATCGTCTTGTTCGATTGCGAAAAAGTATTTGGTCGCGGCGAGGTTGAGATCGTAACTGCATGGCACGGAGAGCGTCGCTTCCGCGGAACCTTGAAACGCGGGCACAGTGGTGTTGGTGTGAGCCCAGAGCTTGTTGCGCAACGTCTGTCCCCATTGTTCCGGTTCGCCAAACAACTCGAAAAGTTTTTCCTTTTCGTCGGGCGAGTAAGCGCGTTGCGGCGCCTGGATCTGAATCTGAGCCTGGAGAATGACGGACTGAACTTGTTCGTTAGGCGGCTGATTCGTGATCGCTAACTTGAAGTGCAATAGCGGGACCAGGCCGCGAACGGCGGCATCCACTCCGGTAACTTCGAAAGCAATCTCCGGCATTCTACCGAGCCGACGACTTCAGGCCATCGAAGAACCGGCCGATTTCTTCCCAAACCTTTTCCCCACCGGTGAATCCGCGCCAATGCATGCGGATCAGCCCGACCAGTTCGTAACACTTGTCGATCGGCGCAATAAAATATTCTCGGGCCTCACCCGCACGATGAACAAGCAGCGCCTCCACATCGGGTGCCAACTTTTCCAGCGGTGGATTTCGTTTAACGATCGCTTCCCAAGCCGTCAGCGGGAGGAGCGATTCCGTCGCTCCCGCCGGGCTGGGATACATCGCGGTCATTTTCTCGTTAGGCGTGTCGTAGAAGAAGAATGCGAGATTAATCGGCAAGGCGAGTCCTTCCCAATCCGCATCCGAGATTTGAAAATCCGGTAAACCACGGGCGTCGCGGGGGATGACCTTAAAACGCCCGTCGACCACCGGCAGAAAGGTGGTGGTGCAACCGTCGCACGCACACACAATCTTGCGCGTCGCCGTTTCCAATAAGTGGCGATGCACCGGGGGGAGTGAAACGCTGCACAATTCGCAATGCTCAACCAACTGAAGAACTCGCCGCCTCGAGCCGCGGTCGGCCACCCGACTGAAGCGCCGGAGTGTGGCAAAAGAATTCCGATTCGATCCACTGATCGACCCGTTCGAACTCACGTCTTAAGCAGCAACTCGTTAGGCTGGCGGGATGTTCGGCATCACCGGCAGAATCGGTTGTCGGTCGGAAGCCGCGATTCCGGTCGAATCGCGCGCGCTACGATATTGCCTGCGATCTGGATCGCGCCCCGGCTCGCGACCTGTTAGGGCTTTCTCTTCGCCTTTCCCGTTGCCTGCCACGTGAACGGGTTGTGGTGGTTTCCTCATAGTTTCATTTCCTTCCCTGACGCTTGTCCGTTGCTCGTTGGACACTCCGCAAAAAGTGGGACGCGACTGAGGTTGATGGGCGCGCTCGGATCAGCCGCACCGTCCACTTCCAGTGAGACGATATCCGGCGCGGCGGCGTAAAGTTCCTCCTCGATTGTGGCGTGCAGGGTAATGCGCGAGGAAGGACAGCCGTTGCAATTTCCCTCCAGTTTAATCCGTACCACCCCATCGTCGGTCACCTCGACTAGGTCAACGTTTCCACCGTGCAAGCCGAGGCGGGGCCGGACCGTTTCGAGTGCATTGCGCACCCGGGTCTCAAGATCAAGTGGATGCAATCCGTGCAGTAAGAGCACGCCCGAGACAAGTTGGTCGCGCCCCAGCTTGTCGATCACTGTTGCCCCAGTGGCGCCGGTCTCGTGGACCGTTTCCAGAATTTTCTCAAGCCCGCGGCCGTGCAAATCAAGCAGAGTCTCAATCAGCTCGCGGGTTTGCTCACGCACCGCTGGATTGGCCGCGCCCTCGAGAGAAGCGATTAATTCTTCGACTCGTCCGAGCCGCCGCTGAAATTCCTGGCTGCTGACTTTTTCCATTGAATTCCCTCTAATTCATCGCATCTCGGGGAGGAATTGCGCGGTGCGCTTTCACCTCTACTTCTGCGAAAACCCCTTGGCAATTGCTTCGCGTCTCTGACTCGTTAGGCAAGAAATTCGTCGAGAGCTGTGGCAAGACGTTCCAAAGCGCCCTTCAGTGTCGCGGTCTCACCACCGATACCGAGGCGGAAATGACGTCGCATTTCGAAAAATCTACCAGGCACGACTGCCGTCTCATATTTCTCGCGCAGGAGTTGAAAGAACTCCTCCGGCTCGCCACGCGGCAAACGCGGGAAAACGACGGAGCCGCCTGGCGGACGAAAACACTCCAGGTCGGCACGCGAATCGAGAAAGGTATCGAGCAAGGCGCGGTTTGTTGTCAGGAGGTCGCGGGCACGTTCACGGAATTGGTCGAGATGATCGAAGGCCATGACTGACATGCGTTCTGCTGGATGCGCGGCCGTCGCTGCGAAGAGATCGTTCAATCGCCACATGCGATACGCCAGCTCCGGCGCGGCCAAAATCCAGCCGCAACGTAATCCGCTCAGGCCGTAAGTTTTCGTTAGGCTGCTGGTGACGACAAAATTCTGGCCCAGGGAAAAAGCGGTCGATGGAGCGGAATCAAAAAGCATTGGCAAGTAGACTTCGTCCACCAGGACCAGCGCTCCGACCCGCGCGGCCAGCTCTCCGATCGATCGCAGCGTCTCAACGGAAAGAAAGGCGCCAGACGGATTGTGCAGATTGGTCAGGATAATCAAGCGCGTCGCCGGCGTAATCGCCTTCTCCATTTCGCCTAACGAAATGGAAAAATCGTCCTCAAACCGTCGCTCAATCCGCCGCACCCGGGCGCCGAGATAGCCGAGCAGATCCAGAAGCAGGCCGTAGGCCGGTTGTTCCATGACGACCTCATCGCCCGGCTCGAGCAGCGTGGCTGCGGCGAGATGATTTGCCATCGACGTCCCTTCCGCACTGACGATGCAGTCGACCGGTGAGCCGGTAAACCGAGCGATGCGTTCGAGCAACGGAAGATAGCCGTAACCGCCGCCGGTGATTTCGAGCTCCGCGGGGCGCAACGGAAACTCCGCCAGCATTACATTCGTTAGGCCGCTGGTCGCGAGATTGAAGGGCGCGCTCGAGGAAAGCTTCGCCCACTCCATGTAGACCGAGCGCTTTCGTTCCATCGCCGGAAAAGGTCGTGGGTTTTGACTGCGCGGCAACCGCTCTACGATTCGCTACCTGCTTTGCGCCAGGCGAAATAAACCGGCAGGCCTAGCAATGCGAACCCGAGCCCGAGGAAAGCTCGGCGCGGATCGTTCGCGAAGGTGCTGGCCACGACCAGCCACTGCGCGGCGATGAAGAAAACCGTCGTCCAGGGATGACCCGGCATGCGAAAAGTGGTCGACTTGTTCCGTCGCCGCAGAACGAAAAGACAGACCGCGGTTAACCCGAAGAAGAGGGAATCCATCGCCACGACGTAATTGATCACCTGGCCATAGCTGCCGCTAAGAGCGATCACGATTGCCCAAATTCCCTGAAGCAAAATCGCCACGATTGGCGCGTGGGTGCGCGGATGAACGCTGGCCACACTACGAAAGAAAACTCCGTCTTTTGCCATCGCGAAATAAACCCGCGGACCGGTGAGCATCGATTGCGCGAGAAAACCAAAAGCGGAGAAGGCAATGCCGGCGGCAATCAGCTGTGCGCCACGCGCGCCTAACGAATTGCGCATGACGGTCGAAGCCGGTGTGCTCGTCGCTGCCAGGCCTTCCGCACCGAGCGCGCGCAGGTAGGCGAAATTGACTGAAACATAAACCGCGATCACGCCCAGGACGCCAAGAATCAGCGCCCGCGGCAAAACTCTCTGCGCATCGTGGATTTCGCCTCCGAGAAAACTGGAAGTTTGCCACCCGCCGTAAGCGAAAAGCACCGGCGTCATGGCAGCACCGAAAGTCAGGAGGAGACCTGGTGAGAAAGATCGATCGAAAACCGGCGCTGCGTTGGTTTGCCGCGAAGCACCGCCCGAGAACACAACCGCTTCCAGAAGAGCAATCGCGACCACGGCGGTCAGGGTCAAAATCGACTGCACACCGCTGCCGGCGCGCACGCCGAGACAATTGATGACGGTGAGCAAGCCCAGGGCGCTGGTCGCGACTAACGAATCGCTCAGCGGCCAATGCGTGAGTTCGAGGAAATAGCGGGCGAACGTCACGGCCACGGCCGCGATTCCACCGGTTTGAATGACGAGGAGCAGGACCCAGCCGTAAACAAACGCCACTGCCGGGTGAAGGGCATCGCGCAGGTAGGCGTATTGCCCGCCCACCACCGGCAGCCGTGCGGCCAGTTCCGCGTAAATGAAACCGCCGACGAGCGCGATCAGGCCGCCTGCCACCCATGCACCGAGAATGAGCGGGGCAGTGTGGACGCGTTGCGCCACGATATAGGGATTGATGAAAATGCCCGCTCCGACGATCCCGCCCATAACCGCCATCGTTGTCCCAAATAGCCCGAGTTGACGGGCCAGCCTCCGCGATTCGTTAGGCGCACTGGAGTTTGGATTGGCCGTCATTGCCTAACGACAATGTTTCTGAGGCACTGCCCTCACGACCACCATTTCGAGAGCCGGGAAGCGGGCGTCAAAGGAATGCCGCTTTCCGCACGGTTGTAATGCGACGTGTCGTTGAAGAGGGTGAGCCGGGCATGAGTCGTATCGCGAAAATCGACAATATTCAGCGCGGCCGGATTTTGATCGAGATTGTCCCGGTAGCGCCGTGGATCGAATCCGAGGAGCGAGCTGAGCAGTAAACGAATGGTCCCTTTGTGCGAGATGATGGCGACCGAGTTCTCGCGATGCGTCCGGACGATTTCGAGTAACACGGGAAGAGCACGCGCTGTTACGGCCAATCCGCTCTCGCCCCCCACTGGCGCGAAAGTATAGGGATCTTCCTCCCAGGCGGCTGCTTCCTCGGGAAATTTTTCGTCCACTTCCCTGCGCGTCATCTGTTCCCAATGTCCATGGGAAATTTCGCGCAAACCATCGCGCCTAACGACTTCGAGATTGTGGGGCCGCGCAATGATTTCGGCGGTCTCGAACGTGCGGCTTAACGGCGAAGCGTAAATTGCGATAATCTTCTCAGTCCTCAGTCGTTCTGCCAGCCGCCTCGCTTGTTCCCGGCCTTCATCCGCAAGCTCGACATCAGTCGCGCCGGCGAAACGATCTTCCGCACTCAACACCGTTGCGCCATGCCGAATGAGAAAAATACGCGTGCTCATGGCGGGAGGATAGCGGAGCGGTCGCCAAGGGGAAGCGTTAGTCGCCGCGTGGCGGCGGGCGCTGGCATCAGGCCGCGGCGGCCAGTTGAGCGTCGCGTCGGCGGACGATAACCAGGGTGACAGAAGCGGCGATGGCACAGACGACCGCACCGACCGCGAGCGTAGCTTCCGTGCCGAAATAATGCGCGACCACGCCGGCCTCGAGGCTGCCGAAAGGAATCATCCCGCCGAAAATCAGGGACCAGATTCCCATGACGCGCCCACGCATTTCGTCGGGCACGATGGTTTGCACAGTTGTGTTAGAAGTCGAAAAGAACAGCATCATCCCGAACCCACCGGCAGCCAAACAAAGCATGGCAATCGTTAGGCTGCGATTGAACGAGAAAATGAGCAGCATGGCGGAGAAAAGCCAGACGCCGCCGAATGCGAGGGTACGAGGCGAAACGTTTGTCCCGAAGGTGGCGGTCGTTAGGGCGCCGATCAGCGCGCCTATGCCGCTCGCCCCTAACAAAAAGCCGTAGCCCTGTTCGTCGAGATGCAGGATGTCGCGGGCAAAGGCTGGCATGAGGACGGAATACGACCAGCCGAATACGCCCACGACGGCGAAGAGGGCGAAGATGGTGCGTACCCGCACGTGGTGCCAGACATAGCGAAAACCTTCGAGCGATTGCGCGATCGCCCCGCCGCTGGCTGGGCCGCGCACGTGCGGCGGCAGCTGCATCATGATGAGTCCGGCGAGCACAGCGAGAAAGCTCATGCCATCGATGAAAAAGCAGAGCGCGATGCCCACCTTGGCCATAAGGAAACCGGCCACGGCAGGACCAACAATGCGCGCACCGTTGAACATCGCGCTGTTGAGCGAGATGGCGTTCATGAGGTCGTCGCGACTCGCGATTTCAACCACGAACGATTGCCGCGCCGGCATGTCGAAAGCCATCGCCACGCCGCCGAACATTCCCAGGACGATGATCTCCCAAGGAAGAATCACTTTGGTCCAAACCAGGGCCGCCATAACAAAGGAGAGAATCATCATTCCGATTTGGGTGCCGATTAGGACGGAGCGTTTCGGAAAATGATCGGCCGCCCAACCGCCCCAGGTAGAGAAAACAAGCATCGGCGCGGTCCCGGCGGCGGAGACAATGCCTAACAATGCCTTGGAACCGGTGAGCTGATAAACGAGCCACCCCTGCGCGGTGTTCGTCATCCAGGTGCCGATGAGCGAGACGAGTTGGCCGCAAAAGTAGAGCCGATAATTGCGATGCTTAAAAGCTGAGAAAGTCTTGCGCCAGGAAACGCCCCCGATGGCCACGCGGCGCGGACGGCCGGTGAGATCTTCCGGCACCGAGGGAGCGTGGTCGAGATGGTTAGTACTTGGCATTCGGCGGAAAGGCGAAATGTCCGCGCTTGGATGAAGGCCGCAACCGGGAGAAGATTGTGCCTAACGAATGATTCCAGTCGTCAGGCCCGTAAAGCCGAACGATCCTGGCCTTGCGAAACATAAGTAAGATGTACTTCCGCGATCGGGCCGATGCCGGACGTTTTCTCGCCACCAGTCTCGCGGCGTGGCGCGGCCGTCGCGATTTGCTCGTGCTCGCGTTGCCACGCGGTGGTGTGCCAGTTGGCTATGAAATCGCACAGGCGCTCCTGGCGCCGCTCGACGTTTTCGTCGTCCGAAAGCTCGGCGTACCCGGCCATGAGGAACTGGCCATGGGCGCAGTTGCTTCCGGCGGGACGCGAGTCCTAAACCCGGAGATTGTAAATGCCCTGGGACGCCATGCGCACGACGCGATCGCGCAAGCAACTGAGCGTGAAATCCAGGAAGTGCAGCGACGCGACGAACGGTATCGAGGAGCGCGGCCGTTTCCGGACGTGCAAAATAAAGTCGTCATTCTCGTAGACGACGGGCTCGCTACCGGCGCAACGATGCGTGCCGCCGCCCGAGCGGTGCGCGCCCTCCAACCTGCCCGGCTCATCATCGCCGTTCCAGTCGCGGCGGAAGCGACCTGCGCTGAGATGCAGAAGGAAGCGGACGAAGTTGTCTGCGGAATGCTGCCACACGATTTTTTTGGCGTCGGACAATTCTACGAAGATTTCCGCCAGACATCGGACGAGGAAGTCCGTCGCCTGTTAGATTGCGCCGAGGTGGAGAGCAAACGTGGCCAGCCTAACGAATAGCGGCTGGCATTCGAAAGGTGCAAGCGTTTGATATCCGGAGCAAACCAGCACCGCGGCCGGGCGCGAACTTTAGAGCATGAGACTTCGCTTTTTTTGGTTCGCCGGCTGGTTGCTTTACCTAACGAACACTGAGGCGCGCGCCGTCACCGCCACTCTGCAATCGGTCGCCAGTTTTCCCAATCAACAGGTCACGGGAGTCGCTGTCTCCCGCACAGGACGAATCTTCGTCAATTTTCCCAACTGGTCCGACCATCACTCCATCTCGGTGGCGGAGATGGTAAACGGTAAACCGGTTCCCTTTCCTAACGACGAATGGAATCGGCCTGGCACGCCCAGGGATCATTTCGTTTGTGTGCAAAGTGTTGACGTCGATGAGAGCGACAGCCTTTGGATTCTCGACCCAGCCGCGCCGATGATGAAAGAAATCGTCAAGGGCGGCCCTAAGCTGGTGAAGGTTGACCTGGTGAAGAACGAGGTCGTGCAGGTCATTCCCTTTGGTGAGGATGTCGCGCCAAAGAAGAGTTACTTGAATGATGTGCGGATCGATACCAAGACACAAACCGCCTTTATCACGGACTCCGGCCTGGGCGCGATCGTGGTCGTCGATTTGCGGACCGGCAAGGCGCGACGCCGCCTGGATAATAATTCTTCTACCGCCCCCGAGAAGGATTTCGGTTTGCAGGTCAATGGAAAGGCCTTGCTCGGCGACAACGGCAAACCGCCGCAAATCGGCTCCGACGGCATCGCCTTTGACCACCTCGACGGCTATCTCTATTACCATGCGCTAACCGCCACCAGCCTTTACCGCATTAAAGTTGGCGACCTTATGAGTAAGCGCCTAACGAACAAAGAGCTTGGCGCCAAAGTAGAGAAAGTAATCGAAACGCCGGCTCCTGACGGAATGATCATGGGACCCGATGGTCGACTTTACCTCACCGACCTCGAGCACAGCGCCATCCAGGTTTGGGATCCGAAGGAAAACAGACTTGGGACCGTAGTTGCGGATGAACGGCTGAGTTGGCCTGACACCCTGTCCTGGGGCCCCGATGGTTCGCTCTACGTTACTTCCTCACAAATCCAAACCATGCCGCGCTTCAATGGCGGCAAGGACATTCACTCCACTCCCTACCAAGTCTTTAAGGTGATCGGAGCCCTGGCCGCGCCCTGAGTGGCAGGCGTAGCCCCTTGTCGGTCGATCCGATCTCCTTGCTTCGATCCAGCTCTCGTCCGGCCCACTGGCCATGGTTAGCCGGAATGATCGGGTTAATGTCCTACCGAGGAACACGGCAGAGCCATAATCTCAAAGCCGAATGCGCGCGAAGGAAGTAGGCCTTCTCGGATACAATGGCGTAATCGCCTCGCACCTCACCCTCACTGCCGACGTGTTAAAGGCGGCTGCTCTGGAAGATGGATTTGGTGGTCGCCTTCCCTGCTACAGAGTCCGAACGATTGGCCTGACGAAAGAGCCTTTCATGACCGATTCTGGCTTGCTGATTTCTCCGCAGGAAACACTCGAGACGGCGCCGGGCTTCGACACCCTTATAATAGCCGGAGGTAACGGACTACGACGCGGCCCGGCCGCTGAAGTGCTGGCGGTATGGATTCTAAACCGTTCCTGCGCGACTCGGCGCATCGCCTCGATCTGCACCGGCATTTACGCTCTCGCTCCGACCGGGTTGCTTGATGGTCGCGAAGTCACCACTCACTGGCGCTGTGCGCGGGACGTGGCGCATCGCTTTTCCACTTTACGGGTCAATCACAAACGACGTTTGGTGAAGGATGGTCCCTTCTACACCTCGGCCGGCCTGACTGCCCCAGTCGATCTCGGCCTGGCATTCATCGAGGAAGACTATGGTAAACAGCTCGCCGACTCGGTCGGTCGTGATCTTATGACGTATCTCCCCCTCAACAGCGAACCGGACCAGGGCTGGTCGGTCCCGAGTTATGAGAGCCAGCCGGCTAATCGCTTCGGCGAGCTAGTCGCCTGGATCATGAAAAACTTGCAACGGGACCTGAGTGTCGAAGTCATGGCCAGGCGAGCCTGCATGTCGCCCGCGCATTTCACCCGCGCCTTTAGAAGTGTCCTGGGCACAACTCCCAGCCAGTTTGTCGAGAACCTGCGTCTGCATGAAGCCCGACGACGTCTCTCATCGCGGCGTAAGACCTTGAGTAGCATCGCCGCCTCTGTCGGCTTTGATAACACAGTCGCATTTCGGCGCGCATTTGAACGGCGTTTTGGAGCCGGCCCGGCCAGCTACCTGCGCAGCAGCGACGCAAACGAGCCAGAGCTGAAAATTCGGTCCTAAAGAGGCACACCTGACAGCGTACGGGTCAAGGCGTTCAAACAGGAGAGCCTTTGCTAACTCATTTTTCCTGCGAACAATGCGGGCGCTCTCGCGAACAGGGCCTGGCAGAGTCTTAAACTGTCGGCTTTAAGTCCTAACGACATTATCCCGCTCAGCCGTATGACTTGGTGGAGACCTAACCAAGCAGATGGAGAAACTAATGAAAGTAAGACTAGACAAGACGCTGAGATATCATGTCGCTCTCATTGCGGGCGCCATTCTACCATTCCTTATCGTGAGAACCCTTGTTGGACAAACGGCTGCGCCCTCGCCTGTGACAGCGGTCCCCGAAGCCGGGCCGCCGCCACCTATAACTGACGCCGCCAGTTCCAACACGAACACCGCGCCAACCGTCGAACGCATTGTCATAACCGGGTCGTTGATCCCGACGGCGGAGGAAGTCACCGCGTCGCCGGTCGATACCTTGAATTCGAGCGATATCCAGATAGCCGGACCCGCCTCCGACGTCCTGACGGTTCTGCAAAAACGCAACCCGGACTTCGTAGGTGCAGGTAACCTGGGTAGCACAAACGCGAATATCGCCAGCGGCGCCACGCAGGGCGGTTCTATTATTGCCATACGAGGTCTGCCGACCCTGACCCTGTTTGAAGGCCGCCGCATAACGGATTCAGCGGCTATCTCCAGCGCCGGGTTTCAGTTTACTGATGCAAGTCTTTTTCCGACTTCGCTCATTAGCCGTATCGATGTTTTGAAAGATGGCGCCTCGGCTCTCTATGGCTCGGAAGCTGTAGGTGGTGTCGTAAATATCTTTCTTAAGAAAGACTTCACCGGTGCGGAAATCGGTGCGCGCTACGGCTTCACGGTAGAGAGCGGCGTAGCAGAGCGCCGGGCCTATGCCATCGTCGGCGCAGGAAATGACACGACTCACGTCACGGGCGGATTCCAATACTATGAGATTGATCCCCTTTTTGCCCGTGAGCGCGGCTACTCTCAGCCGGCTATCAACCTGACGACGACTTATGCCGGTGTCGGGCGAGATAACGCCGGCGGTGGCACTAGTTATTACCTTCTCAAGCCGGGTTTGAATTCTCCCTTTGACGCCGGCGTTGTGCCAGGCTCAATCCCACCGCCGCCAGCGGACAGCGGCACGGCCAATCCCGGTCAATTTGCTCTTATCCCGCAAGCTTACAATCCTTCCGACCTCGGGACGGTCCTGGGTTTCGACTTGTCCAAATTGCCCACCAGCACCCTGGACATCCAAAACACGAGTGCCTACGGCGACTTCAACCATCAAATCTTTGGAAAGCAGCTTGAGTTGTTCGGTAACTTCCTCTACGCCCATAACCACAATCTGAGTTTCCTAAACTCCCAGCCACTTAGTAACGGCACCGGCGTCCTCATCCTCGGTTCGCTGAAAGTCGATCCCGATACCGGCAACCTGGTGCCGGAAGATCGCGGCCCACCGGCTGCTTTCAATCCTTTCCAGGAAACGATCGACGATACCTCTCAGAGCGGGACATTTCGGCTGATTGCAGCCAATCGCTATCAAAACTATCCGCGAAAGTTTGATGATAATACAAACTTCTATCGGTTCCTTCTCGGCCTGCGCTCTCAGTTTGCAAAAGACTGGACGTTTGAGATCACGACTTACTACAGCAAATATGAGATACAGTTCACAAACTCAAACCTGGTTAATGCCCAGCAACTGAATGCCATGATTGCTGGGACGGCGGTCGACTTTAATGGGAATCCAATTCCCGCTTTGGACTTTTTCGCCCGAAACCCTATCGGCGATGGCCCGGGCCAGGTAACCGCGGCTCAGTTTGGGACTATTTTTGGCTCGAACATTCGAGCCCAAAGTTCTTATCAAGAGGTATTCGACGCCAGGGCGACGGGATTTCCCTTTCATCTTCCTGGCGGCGACGTGGGTCTTTCATTCGGCGGTGAGTTCCGCCAGGAGGGCTTTAAGCTTACCGATTCGCCGGAGATCTTTGTTGGATCGGTCCCGGTGCAGGATATCGACCAGGGCCGTGGGATCAGCTCCGCCTATGCGGAGTTAAGCATACCCGTAGTCGGGCCACAAATGAAGATCCCAGGAGTTTATAGTTTGGAGTTAGACGGCGCCTTTCGTTACGACCATTACGAAGGTGTGAAGGAAGACGCAAAGGTACCCAAGGTTACCCTGCGCTATCAACCTATTCAGGACATCACCATGCGCGCCACTTACTCGAATTCGTTCGTTGCTCCGACGCTTTTCCAACTCTTTGGGCCTGCGGTTACTGGCTTCTCCGGAACCATTACCCTCAATGGCCAGGTTCAAGACCAGGCGCAAGTCTTAGCGGGTTCAAATCCAAACCTTGTGCCATCCACGGCAGAATCCTACACAGGCGGTATCGTTTACAGCCCGCACCAAATCCCTGGCCTGACGATTACCTGTGATTATTTTCGGACCCTACAGCTGCAGACAGTCGGCACGGTCGACATTAGCGGAGGTGCGACTATTTTGACCAGTGTCAATGATCTGGGCCCTGCGTCGCCTTATGCGAACCTGGTAGCCTTTAATAACTTTCCGGGTCAGCCGGGCGCAAGGCCAGTGACAGCTCCAAACCAGCTCTTCGGTAACCTGGCCTCTGTTTTCTACATCAATAATGCGCAAAATATTGGCGCCAACCACGTCGCAGGATTCGATATGAGCGCTCACTACAATCTGGATTTGCGACGTTATGGACAGGCTGAATTTGGGGTGAACGGGGTGTGGTTTACCTTAAGCGAGCTCAAACGCGTTCCTCGCGCCCATTATTATAACATCTCCGGGCTCGACTTTCCCGAAGGCGGTGGTGGCAATCCTGATTACAAGCTCACCTTCCTTACCCGCTATAGCTATGAAGGGGCTAGTTTGAGCTTGAACGCCAACTATATCCCCGGACTAATCAATGCCATCGGGCACGATGCAGAAACGGAGAATCAGGGTAATTTCCAGAAGATCGGCGATTACTTCGCGGTCGATGGACGTCTGGAATATCAGTTTCACGTCAAGCCGGCGCAGAATCCGCCGACGGCCGGTTATTCGAAAGACGGCAAAGATTCTGGTAACGTTGCCGGCGTCGGAACAATGACCGAGCCGGAAAAGGTCAGCCCATTCAATCGCATGGTGGATGGACTTACCGTGGCGGTCGGTTGCAACAATATCTTTGACCGCCAGCCGCCTTTTGTAGCCGGTGCTAACAGTAATACCGACCTCTCGATCTATGATCCGTTTGGACGGTTTGTCTATTTCGAGGTCTCGAAAAAGTTCTAGGCGCGTGGGAGTAAGGAGCTGTCCGTAGCCTTCCATTCTACTTAACGAGCGGCGTGCCGGGGATGACCGAGTCTCGGCGCGCCGCTTCTTTTTTCGAGGCCATCGTTTTGCCGTGGCGTGAGTGGGAGTCAAGAGTCGTCTGCTCGAACTGGCCTGGGCTCCGCTAAGAATTGCAAACCTTTGACCCTACACTGCCCACCGAGGCAGCTTTCACTCGAAACCTTTTCATGATTAGAACCACATTCGCCATCCCACGGGAGGGGGAGAACGCTGCCGCGCATCCTCACGTCCTGCCCTGCGCGCTGCTTGCCAGGCTTCGCATTTGGTTTCTGTTGGTTTACATTAAGCCATGGGCAATCATTGGTATTAACCCTGGTGCGGGTTGTAAGCGACGAATCGCGGTCTTCCTGATGAGGTCGGGCAAAGAAATATCAAGCGAAAGCAAAGCGACGTCGCCGGGACGACCAGAGACGAATTGCGAGACGCCGTCGAACTCGGAAGGCGGCCGGCAAGCCATAGAAGCAATTCTGCCACTTGTTTATGAGGAGCTGCGCCTGCTCGCGGGAGGTTATTTGCGCAACGAGCGACCGGAACACACCCTGCAGCGCACCGCCTTGGTGCATGAAGCCTATCTTCGCCTCGCCGCTCAACCGAATCTTGAGTGGCAAAATCCGGCACATTTTATTGGAATTTTCGCGCGCCTGATGCGCCAGACCCTGACGAACTACGCCGTTGCCCGGAACCGCATCAAGCGCGGGGGTGGCGACGCAATGGATTTGATGCTCGAATTCTATGAGCGCCACCAGATCGATGTCACAGCCGTGAATGAATCTTTGCGGCAATTGGAAACACTCGACCCACGGCAGGCGCAGATTGTGGAGTTGCGCTTTTTCGGCGGCCTAACGATTGAAGAAATTGCGGAGCTTCTTCATGCCTCGCCGGCAACCATCAAGCGGGAATGGTCGGTGGCAAAACTGTGGTTGCGCAAGACCCTTTCGGAAGCGAGCTAACTGATCCCTATTATACTGTGATATGCGATGTTTCTCGACACAATCTGACTCATGAATCAAGAACACTGGCACCGACTTAAAGAAATCATCGCCGACGCCCTGGAAGAGGATTCTCCCGTGGCTCGGACGGCGATGCTGACTCGGGTTTGTGCGGAAGACGAAGGCCTGCTTCGCGAAGCGGAGTCATTCCTCCAAGGCGACGTCACTCTCACAGATAAGCTTGATAACCTGGAGGAATGCGCTGCAATCGCTGCCGCCGCCTTACGACGCGGATCTAACTCGATGACTGGCCGGCGCATTGGTGCCTATGTCATCGTGCGAGAGTTAGGCCGGGGTGGAATGGGTGCGGTCTACCTGGCGGCGCGAGCGGATGGCTATTTTGAGAAACAGGTTGCCATCAAAGTTCTGAAGCCAAGTGAAGGGAATACGGCGGAGCTCCTGGCCCGTTTTCGAGCGGAGCGCGAAGTGCTCGCTTCCCTCGAACACCCTAATATTGCCACGCTCTTTGACGCCGGGATGACGGAGGATGGAATGCCCTACTTCGTCATGGAATACGTTTCCGGAACGGCTGTCACCACTTATATCGAGAAACATGGGCTCACGATCCCGCAGCGGCTGGAGCTATTTCTCAAGATATGTGCCGCAGTCGAGGCAGCTCATCGTGGGCGCGTAGTGCACCGCGATCTTAAGCGAAGCAATATCCTGGTTAAGGAGAATGGCGAACCCAAGTTACTCGACTTTGGTATTGCCAAACTACTAGGAGAGCATCCAATGGCAGTGACGGCCGCTGGCCAACAGCGGCTAACGCCTATCTCGGCCTCACCCGAGCAGGCACGCGGCGAAGAGGTCACAACAGCTAGCGACGTGTATGCTTTGGGTGCTTTGCTATATGAGATTCTCACAAGCAAACACCCGCATGTCTTTGAGACTCGCAATCCGAATCTGGACGAAGTGGTACGGGTTGTTTCGGAAAAAGATCCAGTGGCGCCGAGTTTGGCCGTGGAGGATCCGAAGCTCAGACGGCTCTTGCGTGGGGATCTTGACGCGATCGTCCTTCGTGCCATGCGAAAGAACCCGGCCGACCGTTATCCATCGGTGACGAGACTGGCGGAGGATATTCATCATTACCTCGCGGGCACGGCAATTGAAGCGCGTCCGGACAGGTTCATCTTTCGGGTTCGGCGTTTCGCAGGTCGTGACCGATTGGCTGCCTGGAGAACGGCTGCCGTGCTTCTTCTGATCCTCGCCCTCATCGGCGCGACGGTCGCGCTCCTTACTCATCGCGGCGTGCCGAAGACGGTCACAACACCGCAGTCCAAATCGGGAGCTAATATTCCAGAAAAGAGTATAGCAGTCTTACCCTTCGACGATTTCAGTGTGCCAAATGGCTCAGGCTATTTCGCTGACGGAGTGCAGGATGACATTTTGACCGACCTTGCCACCGTGACTGATTTTAAGGTTATCAGTCGCACCGGCATAGCTCCTTATCGGAAGGGAACCCGCAACATTCATGAGATTGGTCAGACGCTAGGTGTCGCCTACGTCCTTGAAGGCAGTGTGCGCAAACTGGGCGACCGAGTACGGGTCAACGCGCAACTAATTGATACCCGTTCCGACACTCAAGTGTGGGCCCAGCAGTATGATCGGAAGATGGATGATCTTTTCGCCCTGCAAAGCGCCCTTTCCCAAGCCATCGTTGCGCAGCTGAAAGGAAAACTCTCGCCGAGTGAGAAAGCGGCGATCGAAAGCCGACCGACAACGAGCATGGCAGCTTACGACTTATACTTACATGCCCGGGAGACCCTCGTACAGTATGACTATGGTGAAACCATAAAGTTGCTTCATCAGGCTACGGCGTTGGACCCAAACTTTGCGCTCGCTTATTGCCTGCTGACGGACGCCAATCTTTACATGTATCGTTTTGGCGACGATCGGGCGCCGGCGAGACTGGAACAGGCGCGAGTGGCAGCAGAAACAGCCTTGCGTCTCGCGCCAGAGTTACCAGAGACTCACCTGGCGCAAGCGCAATATTATTACAATGGCTTGCGCGATTACGAGAAAGCTCAGAAGGAGTTAACGACCTCTCCAGCCTCGCCTTCTAATCAATCCAAGTTCTTTGATTTAATGGCACTCACAGAGCGGCGACTGGGACATTGGAAAGAATCGTTGCGCAATGGGGAAAAGGCCTGGGAACTGGATCCGCACGATCCATTCATCGCGACGGAAGTTATTCAGACTTACATGTCGCTGCGAAGATATCCTGAGGCCGAGGAACGGGCGCAACGCGCCATCAATCAAGTGTCGACAAGGACAACGCCGTTCTGGTCCCTTAAGGCTGAGAGCATGTTAGCCCGAGGCGACGTAAAGCGAGCTGAGACGTGCCTGCGTCAGGCGCCGGAAGAAAGCGACCAGAAGTATTACGGACTGGCGCGAGCTGCATTTTACCTGCGCGACTTTGACCGGGCTTTGCAATATCTTGAGACGGCAAAGAAGAGTCCCATGCAGCCGCCGAATCATGGTCTTGATCTCTTCGAAGGATCTATCTATCACGCGAAAGGAGATAGTGAGAGGGCGCAGGAGGTCTTCGGGAAAGCCTCGAGCGAGCTGGAGCAAATAGTCCAGAAACGTCCGGAGGATGCCCTTGCCACAATGAATCTGGCTTGGGCATATGCAGGAGTGGGTCGGGCCAACGAAGCCTTGCAGACGGCGCAGCGCGCAGTGCAGCTGGTGCCGGTATGGCGGGATGCGACCGAAGGACCCGGTTACGCGGCGATGCAGGGGCAAGTGCAAGCCTGGCTGGGAAACAAGGATGCAGCGATCGCTCAGCTCTCTACCCTGGTGAAGCGGCCCGGCAGTCCCAGTTATGGTGAGCTAAAGTTTGATCCCTCCTGGGACGCCATCCGCGGTGATCCGCGCTTCGATCAGCTCGCGGCGGAAGCCGCCAGGCCGATCGAGTTGGAATAGTCTCGTCGACGTTGACACCTCAGTCGTGCCGAAATTGTCCTGGCGGCGGTGCCGTTTGTTTATTTTTTTCCAACTTCGTGAGCCGTTTTGGCGGCAATTGTTGCTTTACAGGATGTGGAACAGTTATTTTCCATGTCAGGAACCCGCGGAGGCGAAGCGTCATGACTCATCTGGCACGATTCCCGGGGGAGCCGACTCCAAAGGTGGTTGGATTAGTTGGGTTCGACGGCGTGGCGGCGTTGGATATCACAGGACCTCTTGAGGCCTTTGCCAGCGCCCGCCAGGCCGGAGAGCGAAACGAGATGCCGTGTTATCAGACGATTCTTCTTGGCCTAACGAGTAAAACGTTTGTCTCCGAATCGGGCCTTCTCTTCAAGGCCGAGGAGACATTGGCTTCCGCAAGTCATCTCGATACCGTTCTCGTTCCGGGTGGAAAGGGATTGCGGCAACCCGAGACCTTGCGCCTGATGGCGGCGTGGCTGGCCGAGCGCGCAGGGTATACCCGGCGTATTGGCTCGATCTCGACCGGTATCTATGCACTTGCGCAAAGCGGTCTGCTCGAAGGACGCAACGTGACGACGCATTGGCGTTTCGCGCCGGATCTGGCGCGACGTTTCACGAATTTGCACGTCAATGTCGGGGCGGCTTTCTTAAAGGACGATAAGTTTTATACCTCGGGCGGCGGTAACGCGGGTGTGGAAATGACCCTCGCCATGATCGCAGAGGATTGGGGAAACCAAACCGCGCGTTCCGTTGCACGGGAGTTAGTGATGTGCCTGCGCCCACCGGGCGAGGCTGGCGAGCATTTCGAGGTCGCCAATTACCAATCCGATCCGAATGAGCGGGTGAGCGATCTCCCGGCCTGGATTCTCAGTCATCTGAACGAAAAGCTGACAGTGGAAGCCCTGGCGGAACGAGCCTGCCTTTGCCCGCGTCATTTCAGCCGAGTCTTCAAGCAAGTGTTCAACTGCACCCCGGCGGATTTCGTCGAGGAATTGCGCTTGAGTGAGGCAAGGCGTCGGTTGCTGGGACTGCGCGCGACAGTTGAAAGCATTGCGGAAAGTGTCGGCTTCAATAGTTCAGACGCCTTTCGGCGTGCGTTCGAACGACGCGTCGGCACAACGCCGAGTGGCTTCCGGCGACAGGCGCGCGTGGCGAATGCTTTCGCCGGCGAAGAATTCGCAGCCAGAAGCAGAGGCGAGAGAAAACCATCAAGAATATTTCCTCGCCGCCTCGCGGCGTAGAGAATCGACTTATCACGTTCTTGCTGAGAGAATTCGTCCCCCTCGGGATCGACTCGCGCAAGCTGACATTTAGCCTTCGCGCGAATTATATCTTTACAAGCCGCCCGCGATCTTTCAATATCGGCCCTTGGTCTTTCAAGGAGGTATGACGCAGGCTGAATCATCCAGGTATTTTGCCTCTTTGATTGGATTATCCGAGCCGCGGAGAAAGTGCACTCGGTGCACAACATGCTCTGGATGGAGAGTCCCGAGGCTTGCGATAGAACAACCAAGCTTGCCAAATCCAGAATGAAAACAGACGTGCTAATTATCGGCGGCGGTCCCGGCGGATCGGCTGCGGCGATGCTTTTGATTAAACAAGGGATAAAACCCGTCATTGTCGAACAGGAGGAGTTTCCCCGCTTTCATATTGGCGAGTCGATGACTGGCGAAGCCGGGGCGCTTCTACGGCGACTCGACCTAGCCGAGGCGATGGAGAAACGCGAATATCCGGTGAAGCACGGCGTGCGCGTTTTTGGCACCAGCAGCTGGTACATCCCAGTCTCTCGTCGCGACGAAAACTGGCAGTTGCAGCCGACCTTTACCTGGCAGGTACGCCGGAGCGATTTCGATGCACTCATGTTAGAGGAGGCAGTGAGCCGAGGCGCGACCTTGATTCGTGGCACGGCGGTGAAGGCTTTGCAAACGCCGGAGGGGACGGTTTGCGGCGCGACGATTCGCAAACCCGACGGCTCAGTTGAAGATATCGAAGCGCAGGTTGTTCTCGATTGCTCGGGCATGGCAACGTTTCTTGCCAACCAGCGCGTGACTGGTCCGAAGTATGTTGGCAGTTACGACAAGCAAATCGCCTTTTTTGCCCATGTTAAAGGCGCGGTCCGTGACGTTGAAACCTCGGGAGAAAACGCGAAGGACAACACACTCATTTTCTACAAGAAGAAATATCATTGGGGTTGGTTTATTCCGATCGACAAAGAGGTCGTTAGTCTCGGTATTGTAGTGCCGACGGCCGAGTTTGGCGCACGCAAGCAGACGCCGGACGAATTTTTCCGAGATTATTTGCCCCAAATAAATCCAGAGCTTACCCGCCGCACTCAGAACATCGAGTATGTCGAGAAGGTCCATGTGATTCCGAACTATTCGTTCCAAGTCCGCGGTTTTTGTGGCAAAGGCTTCATCTGCATTGGCGACGCGCATCGCTTCATCGATCCCATCTTTTCCTTCGGTCTATCCGCCACTTTGCGCGAAGCGGAGTTTGCCGTGCCACACGTCGTTGCCTACTTGCAGGGCAAAGGACGGGACAAAAATAACCCGTTTGAGGATTATCAGCGCTTCATTGAAAAGGGAACCGATTGCCTGGAGGATATGGTCGATCTTTTTTGGGAACAGCCTTTCGCCTTTGCCACCTTCGTTCATCATCGCTATCGCGATCAGTTGATCGACGCATTTGCCGGTCGTATTTACGAGACGGAATATCAGCCGTCGCCAGCGATCATCGCTTTTCGCAAGATGCTGAGTCGGGCACGGGATTACAATCATGAGGATGATTACTCGATCCCGATCGGATCACGTTATCATCCGGAACGCGCTCCGCTTTGGGAGCCAAATTCGCCCGTCGCCGGCACGGAGCATTGGCTCAACGACGCGACCGCGTCGAATGAGGAACTAGCCAACGCCTAAGGGATATCTTAAGATCGTTATACATGGAAATACCACAAAAACTGCGCGACTACATCAACGAGAGCCGAGCTCCTCTTCCACCCGTGAGCGATCCCGACGAACCACTGCAAATCGACTCGCTCGGGTTGATTCGACTGGTCTCCTTCATGGAGAGCGATTGTGGGATTCGTGTTGAAGACGAAGAACTGGTAGCAGAAAACTTCGCCACCTTGCGCAGCCTCGGCGATTTGATCGCCACAAAAGCCGACAACGCCCAGGCCCCATCGCACTGAAATACGTCCGCAGTTCCGGCGACGCTAATTGTTCCTCCCTTGTGACCGGTAAGTAACACCATGTGATCGGGTAGGCTTCTGCCGGATTCCCTCCTGGTGTGTCAGTCTGCTTTGCTCGCGCCCCTGGCGCAAAAACAAACACGCGTCTGCTCTCCTCGTCTCGATTCGTCAGGCATAAATCGTTAGGCAAATCGACCGGCGAAATTGCTCGCCTGTCGCTGAGGGCGATGTTCTTTTCAGAAGCGTTATGCCCGCGCCGCCGCTCCATTCCTATACAATCCTGCTCAGCGCAACGCAGGTCGACGCCCTACGTCGATTACTCGAGGAGCAAGGCTTCGATTTTTCTGATCGCCCTCACACCCTTTTCTTTGCCCGGAAGAACAAGTTGAGCGTGGCGGTTTACGAGAAAGGTCCCAAGCTTCTCCTTCAAGGGCGCGGCATCGAGGATTTCGTGAGCTTTGAGCTGGAGCCAAAGATCCTGGGAGAAGCGCGTCTCGGTTATGAAGAAGTGCACACGCCGGAAATGTTTGAGCCCCACTTCGGAATCGATGAAAGCGGCAAAGGCGACTTCTTTGGACCACTCGTCATCGCAGGTGTGTTCACGGATAATACCATCGCGCGTGCCTTTATCGATGGCGGAATCCAGGACAGCAAACGAATCGGTTCCGACGCGCGAATCCACGAACTGGCGAAGACGATTCGGCAAACAACCGGGGTCGTTTTCGACGTCGTGCTTATCGGGCCTGAGCGGTACAACGAACTCTATGAAAAGTTCGCCAACCTCAACAGTCTCCTCGGCTGGGGACACGCGCGAGTCATCGAGAATTTGCTCGAGAAAAAACCCGATTGTTCTCGGGCGCTGTCGGATAAGTTTGCTGACGCTGCCGTGATCGAAAGAGCGCTTTTGCAGCACGGTCAACACATTCGCCTCGAGCAACGAACGAAGGCGGAATCCGACGCAGCAGTCGCGGCCGCTTCCATTCTGGCGCGGGAAACGTTCATCGATTGGCTCGAGCGATCCGGCAAGCGCCTTGGTCTGCCGCTCGGCCGCGGTGTCTCCGCTCCGATCAAGGAAACGGCGCGCCGTATTGTCGAGCGAGCCGGACCTTCTGCCCTTCGACAGTTTGCCAAGGTGCATTTCCGCACCGCACATGAGGTGGCGTCCGACGCTTACGCTGCGCCCCCGCAACCGAGGAAATGGCGCAAATAGCCTGCGCCGGCAACCTCCAGGCTTGAAAAAAGCTTGAGATCTATCGGCAGGCTTCCTGCTCCTTACCGTCGCGCAAGGTTCTGGGTGTGTTGACGAGACTTCTTATTTTGAACGGCGATCCGGTGTTCGAAGACCGCGTGCTGGCAATGCTCGATGCGATGCGCAATGTGGAAACACGCATTGTTCGCACTCTCGTCGAAGCGATTCGCTTCCTGATGCAAGAGGATTTCGACCTTTTCATTACCGAAGGCAAACCGGCGATCGCAATCGAGCACGCGATCCATATCCGCCAGCATTTTCCTTCGCTGGAGATCATCTGCCTTGTCACCGAACCCGAAGATCCAAGTTCTCGCGAGCGATGCTCCGATCAGAACATTCGCATCATGACAACCATGCACCGCGATCGTCTGTTGCGACGCGATCTCCACGCCATTGTCTCCGCACGCGCGCCCAGGACGGGAGCGGCTGCCGAAGGAATCGATCCCTGCCATTCCTTGATCGGCAACCTCAATCAATTTCCGGCGGCCGAAGTCTTACAAATGAGTTGCATGGGTCAGCGCACCGGCCGATTCACCTTTAAATCGGGCCGCGGCACAATCGAGATTTTCCTTCATCACGGAGTCGTCCGCCACGCGCTCTACGATTCGCTCGAAGGCGAACCAGCAGTCGCGGAAGTTTTTCGCTGGCGCCAGGGCCGGTTTTTCTTCGAGGAGGGAATCATCAGCCAGATACAAACGGTCAATCGTCCCTGGCCTCATCTTATGCTCGACAATGTGCAAAAACTCGATGAAGCCACACAAATCGTCGGCATCTCCGCACAACGATGAACGACGCTAGCCTCGAAACTCAGCTACGCCTTCTCGGCCTCGAGCTGGAGAGCTGGAAAAAGCTGCACAACTTCATTACTTACGCGCTCGACAAGACGAAGCCAATCATTTCGGCCGATCAGGAACGTCAGTTCACCGAGATTCGCGGCGTCCTCTTGCAGGAAACCGAGTACGTCTTCAACGAACTGAAGCTGGTGGCGGAGCTTTCCGGCAAAGCCCTTAACGTTCTGCAGCGCGCCGTCTCCCTGCGTGCGGTGCGCGATCTCGCATGCGAAGAGACGCGTCGATTGGAATCGGATTGGAATTTCGTCTTCACGAAACTGGGTCTCCTCCAAGGGCAGTTGAAAGCCAGGCGCAAGGAATTGATGGAGAGACGTACTTGGGCGGATTCGCTTGCGCATCTCTTCGGGCGCAGGGCCGCGGCCCGCTAGCGACTAACGAAGCAGTCCCATACCGCACGGGAGTCTCTTGCCGTTGCTTTTACGAGCGATGCGGTAAAAGATTTTGTGTTTATCGCCCGCTCAGCACTGGGTCGGCGAACGATTCCCTGTAAATGAGCAAGCTCACAAAACGCGACATTGTCGTGTCGATCAGCAATCAAACTGGGATGGTGCAGCACCAGGTCTTTGATGTCGTTCAGCGAACGTTGGACCAGATCACCGATAGCCTGGCACGCAACGTGGCTGTCGAGTTGCGTAACTTTGGCGTGTTTCAGCCGCGCCTCACAAAGCCCCGTGTTGGGCGCAACCCAAATCAACCCGGAAGTAGCTTCGTCATCCCTCCTCGTGCAACGGTCAAATTCAAAGCAGGAAAAGTGATGCGGCAGCGCGTCGAAAAACTCTCCCGGGAAATGAAGGAAGCTGCTGAACGGCGGGAGCGAATGGTCGCGGCGCGCAACAACGAGGAAAATGTTCGACCGGCCGAGCGGCAGCCCGCTTAAACCCAGCCGCGTCATCGTTCCAAATCCTTCTCCGGTGTCGTTTGAAACAAAGCGGCGTCCTTCCTTTCTTTCCACACACCCATTCGTCCTTGTGCGCACGATTCCCTCAGCTAAGAAGCCCAAACCCATGAAAAACGTCTTTTGCCTCGCCGTTGTCCTGGCATTTTTTTGCACTCTTCCGCTTACCCTGGCAGGCCCGGTAGAGAGTACCGTCGCGACCGCTGACAAGACCGCGCCGTCGAGCGACGAGTATGTCCCACTCGACGTGTTTAACATTGACTCGGGTTACGTCTTCGAGAGCGACCTAAACCACGGCGGCAGCCATGGACAACAGGATGAGATCCAAAACGAGCTCGAATACGGTCATCGCATCCATCTCAGCGGCGATTTCTACATCCACCTCGGCCTCGCGTATGACCGCTTCGATTTCGGCAGCACCAACTCGCCAGTGCCTAATCATCTCCAGTCTTTCGCCGGCGTCTTCGGCATCGAGGTTATGAGAGGGAGCGACGTCGGCGCCTTCATCTCAATACGGCCCGGCTTCTATACGCAGAACGACATCGGCATCTCTTCCTTCGACGTGCCGATCTCGCTTGGCCGAATTTTTGTCGTCCAAGACAAGAAGTTCTACGTTTTTCTCGGAGCCTACGCGGCCTTCCTCCATGGTGGCCTTCCAGTTTGGCCTCTCGCTGGAGTTATCTGGATACCGAACGAGAAGGTGCGCTTTATGGGTACCCTGCCCGACCCCAAACTGATCTACTCGGTAAACGACAAACTCGATCTCTACCTCGGCGGTGAATTGGTCGGCGGGTCCTATCGGACCGATCGCAACTCGGGGATTGAGCCCGCCAAACTCAATGGCACTCAAGTGGATTTTGTCGATTATCGGGTCGGGGTCGGATTCAGTTATGACTTGAGCAAACTATCCTCGCTCGATTTTGGGGCCGGTTATTCCATCCAGCGCGAATTCGACTTTGATCGTGCCGGTGAAACCTATCGGACTGATCCCTCGCCTTACATTCGGCTCACACTAAAGCTAGCATTCTAGGAAAGCTCACGGCGAAGAGGTGAAAAGTTCGTCAGGCAGAACCATCGCCGTTTTCCTTATTTTTCTGGCCCTGCTTCCCACCCTGTGGGCCGTCACGCCCTTGGAGCAGATTAAATCGCTTTCCTATCTGCCGTCCCTCGACCTGGCGCGCCTGAAACGGGGCGAAATCGTGGTTGAACGCGGCTCGTTAGGCGACTTTCCGCGAGGGGTTCATCTTCAATCGAGCTATTTCGTTTCTGCTCCAATAGCCACGGTGGGCGGTGCCTTGCTCCATTGGGACCCGGTAGAACATCACGATCCCGAGATTCGGCTTTATCACGAGTACGTTCTTCCCGGCAGCGCGGGCGATTTCAAGACGCTCCGTTTGCAGGTAAATTCGCCTAACGACAAATGGCTGCTCGATCGCATCGCAGAAGTAAGCCGCGGCTCTTCTGTTCAAGATCTTCACCTTACGAACGAGGAACTTGCACTGGTCCGGGGGAAAGATGGTGACACTGCGTGGCAGGAAATCATGCACGGTCGCGCTGCCGCCTTCGCGCGCGGCGGTTTGGCCGCGGTGCCGCCTTACTGGAGCGGCCGAAAGATTTCGCCCCTGACCGAGTTTCGCGGGCTGTTAGGTCTCGCACCCAACACGGCAAAGCATTTCGAACCGATCATTAATTCGCAGCCTCTGACGGTTGACGGCAAGCCGGCCAGCGAAGCGGTTTCCTATTGGGAGGCCTACGTGGTGCACGAGCACACGACTCTGCAGCTCGGCCTTGTTGCAGCGCAGAAGGGAGACACCTCCTGGCAGCTCATCAACTGCGTTTACTATCCCTCCGATACCTACTTCATGTCGATCGACCTTTACCAGCTCTGGCCAGTGGAAAATGGTACGCTTGTCTGGCAGGTCAGTTTTGTCTCAGCGTTGTTTCGCAGTTACCTCGGCGGAGTCGATCGTTTCGTGGCGGGCAAACTTCAGACCGAGGAGACGGTGCGGACGATCAAGGAGTTCCGCGCCGAGCTCGAAAAACGCCGTTAGGCATCTCGTTATTCATGAATTCTCTTGAGTAAGAGCGCCGCTCCGAAAAAAGTCAGCACCGCGCCGAGAAAGAGGAAAAGCAAATCTCCTCCATAAAATCCCGGCCCAGCCCGATAAAGGTTCACCAGTCGGAAAGCACGGCAAAAGTGGGTCAGCGGAAAACATTCCGCGAGGTAGCCTATCGCCTTGGGCAAGCGTTCCAGCGGTGCGAACGCACCTGAAAGCACAAATATTGGCAGGAGAAAAAAAACTGAGAGCTGGATCGCCTGAGTTTGGGTGCGCGAAAACGCGGAGATGAGCAAACCCAGGCCTAACGAACAAAGCAAGAAGAGCAGGCAAATCACCCCAAGGACAAATGGCTGGTGAAAGGGCACGTGAAAATGCCAGCCCGCCACGACTATCACCACGAGAATGAGAACGATCGAAATTGCGAGGTAGGGCAGGATTTTTCCAATAACAATCTCGCCTCGGCGCAGCGAAGTGACCATCAGCTGATAGAGTGTGCCGGCTTCCAATTCGCGCGCGATCGTGCAGGCGGTAAGGGTGACAGTGAGCAGTTGCAAAATGATCCCGATCACGCCCGGCACGACATATTCGATGAAGCGCTGCTGCGGGTTGTAGAGCACATGCGCCTGCAGGCCCCATTGGGTCATGGCGGAGACAAATTGCTTGCGCACGTCGAGCGGTAATTTCTTCCCAAGCTCGATGACCTCGTCCGGCAAATTCTCCACGGTATTATCGAGCTGTTTTTTCTGGAAATCAGCCAGACTCTCCTGTACCCGGCCTTCCAGCTCGCTTGCCGTATTTGTGTCACTACCATCCAGATAAAGCGGAAGTGCAATCGGATCGCCATTCTTCAGGCTCGCGCCCCAACCGGAAGGAATCACCAGTGCAGCCTGCACCTGCTCGCGCAAGAGATCCGGGTTCCCGCTGATTTTTTGTTTCATCTTCCAGCGGAAGATAGAGCCGGCCTGCAGATGCCTGACAAACTCATCGCTCTCCGGAGAATGGTCCCGATTTTCCAGGAGCGCCGGTACATCCGTCGCACTCGTCTGCTCGAAGGCGTGGCCGAAAATCAGGGTGAAAACGGGTGGCAGAATCAGCAGCAGCACGAGAATGCGCCAGTCACGATAGATGTGGATAAATTCCTTCACCGCGACGCTCCCAATCGCCTGCAGAGACGCGCGGCCGCTCATTGGATTGCTCCTGGGTTGAGCATGGCGTGGTAACCTTGCGAGTAAGCCGTAAAAACGTCTTCCATGTCGGGCTCGCCCCAGCGATGGCCGAGCAATTGGATCTCGGGAAACGGCCATTCCCGCTGCCATTCCGCGAGCAACCTCTCTGCTTCCGGCGCATAAACGCGCAGACTTCCGCTACGCAGCGAAACGCCGAGTACGCCCGGGATTTCTCGCAGCTTAACGAGTGCGGGCATCGCCGGTTTGGCATCGAGCTCGAGTACCTTTGCTTTAAAGGTTCCCTTGAGTGCGCGGGGCGGCGCCTTCGCCAACAACCGGCCTTGATGCAAAAATCCCACTTCGGTACAGCGCGCCGCTTCGTCCATGTAGTGAGTGGTCACGAAAATGGTAATCCCGCTGCTGCTCAGTTCGTAAAGCAGATCCCACATTTGTTGGCGGTGCACGGGATCGAGACCGGACGTCGGTTCGTCAAGAAAAAGCAGCGGCGGCTCGTGCACCAGCGCACAGCCCAGCGCGAGCAGCTGTCGCATTCCGCCGGAAAGGCTTCCGGCCGCTACATCGCGTTTCGCTCTTAGATCGATCTGCTCGAGGATGCGCGCGATTCGTTTCAGGACTTGGTTAGGCGGAACATGATACGCACCGGCAAAGAAACGCATGTTCTCCAGTACCGTCAGGTCCCGATAAAGACTGAACCTCTGTGCCATGTAACCAAACTTGGACCGCACCACATAACGCTGGCGCCAGACATCCCGGCCATCGATCGTCGCCTCGCCCGCGGTCGGTCGCACCAGCCCGCAAAGCATTCTCATCGTGGTCGTTTTTCCCGCTCCGTTCGCGCCCAAAAAACCAAAAATTTCTCCGCGATGGATCCGAAAGGAAAGATTGCGCACTGCCTCCAAGTCACCGTAGGTTTTCGTTAGGCCATCGAGGCAAATGATCGTGTCGCTCATTCGAAAAGGAAACGTCTCCCGATATCCATTCGGTCTCTCCCTAGGGAAAAGCGTCTTCTTTGCAAGGCCGCGTCATTGCTATTCGTTGACAGACGAGACATTCGTTCAAGACTTGGAAAAGAAGACTGCTTGTATCGTTAGGCGCATTTTTTTGCATATGAAGTTGATCTCACAACGCTCTTTTCTGTTCGTCATCGCCTTGCTCCTCGGTTGGCCACTTGTCGGGCACGCGGCCGACGCGCTTTCGGAAATGGCGGAGTTTTCCGTCTTTGGCAAAATCGATCTTGCCGAGCTGGCGAAAGGCCAGATCAAAACCGCGACCGGCGCTCCGATGAGCACGGCACGCTACCTTTCCTCCCAGAGTTGTTTTGTCGTTCCGAAGCCACCCGCTCAGGTCATCGCGCGAATGAAGCAATTTAATCCGACCGAACATCGGGAGCTCAAAGTCTTTCTCCATTCCGATCTGCCGGCCTCTCCGACCGCGGCAAACTTTTCCCGACTGAACAATCCGCCTAACAATGGCGCAGTCGAGTCATTGAGCGAGGCGACGAAGAAGATGTCGCCAGAACTCCAGATTAGCCAGGAGGAAGCCCGGAAGTATTCCAGCAGCCAGCCTGTCTTTGCCTTTTGGGCAAATCTGCTCGCAAAACGCACTCAGGATTTCGTCGCGCGCGGGGCGGTCGGTGAAGCAGCCTACAGTCACACCCGCAATCCGGTTCAGCCTGGACAGGATTTTTCCGGACTCGTTAGGCAACAGCCCAAGGTCAGCCGCCAGTTTGGCGGATTTCTCGGCAACACCGGTCTCGTCGGCGGCAAAGGATCGCTCCGGCCCGATCTTTATTGGGAGCTGCTGCAGGTTGAAAATGATGGCGTTCTTACGCTCGGCGCTTCCTACACCCGCTCGACGTCGGGCGACGGCGCACAAATCGCCGACGGTCTCTATTACGCAAGCGGCGGCTACAACGTTGCGCTGACTCTTTACCAGCTCTGGCCGATCGATCTCGACGGGCGCGCCGCCACTCTTATCTGGCGGGGCGATTTCATTTCCGCTAACTCGTTAGGCGACCTTCACGGTGTTGAGCGCCTCGCTTCTGAGTCAGCAATGCGCAAGGATATTTTGAAGGCGGCCACCATCGTTCAACGCGAAGCTTCACGATGACATTACGCCTTTTCATCCTGCTCGATTTTCTCTGCAGCACGCTGGCGATCTCACTTTCCGCGGGCGAAGACAAGCAGTCAGCGGCGCCGACGCCTAACGAACCGGTGATTGAAGAGCCCTATCGATTCTCGGCCGAGTTTGCCATCGAACAGGCCTATCTTGGCGGCGCCGACGTGGCGCGCGGTCGACGCGCCGTCAACAATTTCGACGAGTACTACTCGAACCTCCTTTTCGTTTACGCGCCACGTGTCAGCTTTGGAATTTTGCGCCTTGGGGCGCAATGGGAACGCTATTCGTTAGGATTCCCCGATGGCGGCCAGCAGTTGCCGAACACTCTGCAGGCGACCAATTCTGTCGTTGGGCTCGACACAAAATTTTCCGATTCGATCCTTGTTCGCTTTGAAGCTCAGCCGGGTTTTTACGGCACGACCTTCAACCATCTCGACGGCGATTCCTTTAACGTCCCTTTCGTTCTGGGAGGCACCTACATTTACAGCCCGGAACTGCAACTTGTGCTCGGCGTTGGGGTAAATATTCAAGGTCATTATCCGGTTTTGCCCGGTGGCGGGATTCGCTGGAAGTTTGCCCAGCACTGGGTCTTGAACGCTATCCTGCCTGCCCCGCGGCTCGAATATGAATTGAGCCGCAGCGCAACGCTCTACGCCGGAGCTAACATTAAGGCCAACACTTTCCGCGTCGATGATCACTTCGGCGACAGCCATGGCGACACCGCTTTAAACAACGCCTGGTTAAGCTATGAGGAAGTGCGCGCCGGGGCGGGCCTTTCCTGGAAAATCAATTCTTCGCTCACGTTCACTCTCGAAGGCGGCTACGCGCCTTATCGGCAGTTCGATTTCCATCGCACGGACGTGCGCTATCACTACGAGGAGGGCGCACCTTACGGCTCTCTCGTTTTTCAGGGCGAATTCTGAACGCATGACCACGGCGTTTGCGTTCGTTAGGGTGAAATTCCGTCGCGGAGAGAGAATCGCAGGCGCGAGCTAGTTAAGCTTTAGCATCTTGAAACGATCGCAAGCGCAGATCGTTAGGGTAAAAGGGCTCTTCTGGCGAAAGACCGATTTGCCAAATCATGCTTGCGGCACACTGGCATTCGCGTTTAACGCTGGCAAATGCGCTGCGCGAAGGTCATTGCCGGATTGCTTGGGCTACTGCTCATCGCGGCCGACGCGCCGCGAGATCAACTTTGCGGCCTTTGGCTAAACGAGGAGGGCGACGCCAAAGTGGAGATTTACCAGGAAGGCTCCAGTTTCGAGGCAAAAATCGTTTGGCTCAAGGAACCGAATGCCGACGGCAAACCAAAGGTGGACAAGAATAATCCGGATCCAGCGCACCGCGATCGTCCTACGCTTGGACTCGTTATTCTGCACGACCTGCACAAGACCGACGACCCGAATAGCTATAAAGGCGGACGCATTTACGATCCAAAGAATGGCAAGACCTACGATTGCCAAATTACCTTCGAAGGCGACAAGCTCACTCTGCGCGGCTTCATCCTCGGCCTGCCGTTTCTTGGCCGTACTGCAATTTGGACAAAGACTGAGTAACGACTCAGGTGGCAGTCATCTCGGATAAGCGATGCTGAATCGCGAGAAGAATGTTGGAGATCACTTCGTCTCTCGGCCTGGCGCCAAGGTTGCCTTTCCCGTGCACGCGTACGCTAACGGCGTTGGCCTCCAGGTCCCGCTTGCCGATGACCAGCATGGTGTGGACTTTCATTTGCTCGGCGCGCTGGATCTTGCCGTTAATCTTGTCACTTGAATCGTCGAGCGTGGCGCGGACTTGCCGCGTGCGCAGTTCATCCAGAATCTGACGCGAGTAACTAACGAGTTCCGGTTCGTCGCCGATGGGAAGAATGCGAACCTGTTCAGGATTCAGCCAGAGCGGAAAGTTACCGGCGTAATGTTCGATCAGAAACCCGATGAAGCGCTCGTGAGTGCCTAACGGTGCACGATGGATACAGAGTGGCGTCTTATTCGTGTTATCCTTATCCTTGTAGGTAAGATCGAAACGTCTCGGCTGGGCAAAGTCGACCTGGTTGGTGGCGATGGTAAACTCACGCCCGATCGCGCTCCAGACCTGGACATCAATTTTCGGACCGTAGAAGGCGGCTTCGTTAGGAACTTCGACGTAATTGATACCGCTGCGCTTTAAGACGCCCCGAACCATATCTTCGGTTTGCCTCCATAGCTCCGGCTCATCGACGAACTTCTGTCCAAGCTTGGCCGGCTCATGAGTCGAAAAACGCATGACGTATTTTTCGATGCCGAAAAGCTTGAAGTAGGTGAGATAGAGCTGATTTACAGCATTGAACTCACTCTCAAACTGCTCCGGTGTGCAATAGATATGTGCATCGTTCATCTGTAAGGAACGTACACGCATCAGACCGAAGAGTTCGCCACTTTGCTCGTATCGATGACAGAAGCCATATTCGGCCAGGCGAAGAGGGAGGTCGCGATAACTGCGCGGTAGCGCGGCGTAAAGCTTATGATGATGCGGGCAGTTCATCGCTTTGAGGTAGTAACGCTCGCCGAAGGAACGGCTGAGCGCCTCGAGTTGAGCAATGCGATCGCGATCGACATCTTGCGCCTGGTTTAATAGCCCCAATTTCTCGACTAGGTGGGCGCGCTCGCTGTCACTCGTGCTCTCAGCGGTGAGCTCGTCAGTCATGTTCTGCCAAGCACGATTTGTAGCTTCATCGAAAGATGAAATCAGCCTGGTTCGCGCAGCGTTGACGTTCTCGACTTTCTTGCGGTCTGCTTCCTCCAATAACGTCATCGGCGGGAACATCGACTCGGCGTAGTAGGGAAGATGCCCACTCTTTAGATAGAGACGCTCTCGAGCTAAATTAGTCGTCCGGACCCGCTCATAACCCGCGACGAACTCCGTTTCCTTCGCCAGCTTTTCTAACTCTTCGATCATCGCGGCGCCGCGTGGCAACCATAGCGGAAGCCCGGGACCGACATCGTCGTCGAAGGTAAATAGCTCCAGCTCCTTCCCGAGCTTGCGATGGTCGCGCTTCTTCGCTTCCTCCAGCATGGTGAAGTATTCGTCGAGCTGAGTCTTGTTCTTGAAGGCAGTGCCGTAGATGCGTTGGAGCTGCGGGTTGCGTTCGTCGCCCTTGTAGTAGGCGCTGGCGACGGTCGTCAGGCGAAAGGCGCCGATGTTGCCAGTGCGCATGACGTGCGGTCCGGCGCAAAGGTCAAGGAAATCGCCGTTGCGATAAAGTGAGATTTCTTCATTCGGCGGAATGTTTTCGACAATATCGAGCTTGAATTTCGACGGCTGATCACGTTCGCCTAACGAGGCTAGCTCGCCACGCTTTGCCATCGCGATCGCTTGATCGCGAGTCACAACGGAACGTTGAAACGGATGATTGGCCTTGATCTCCTTTTTCATCTCCGCCTCGATCTTCTCGAAATCCTCCGGCGAAATGCGGTGCGGCAGTTCGACGTCATAATAGAAGCCGTTTTCCACCGGCGGCCCGGCGGCGAACTGCGCCTCAGGCCAGATTCTCAGGATTGCGGTCGCGAGGACGTGAGCACAAGAATGCCGAATACGTTCCAGCTCAGTCATAGGCGAACCCTTGTGAGCATGCGGCGCCTCGGCGGCAGCAGCAATGTCTTCGGCGGCGCTTAGTTCGTTATTCATCGGCGATGGATGGGTCTGCAACCTAAGCAGGTTGCCGGCAAAATGCACCATGGCAGTGCGAGGGAAAGCGACGCTTTTAGCGGACGGACGAGAGGAACGGAATCGACTGACTGGTTAGCCGCGTTTGCTGAAGATTTTTAGCTCCTCAGCCGCCTTCTGTAATTCATCGAGAGTGGCGAGAGCGGCCTGCTGTTTCTTGAGTACATCGGCGTTCGCCGCCTGCATCGTCTGGAGAAGTTCAATTGCTCCCGGTGACTCCGCGACATTTGAGGCCGTCGGAGGTGCGGGGATGGCGGCCTGGGCGGGCGTGGCAGCCTGAATAACGATCAGCACGGGCGTCTGAGCGCGGACTGACGTGCTCATTGCGCCAAGAAAGAGAAACAGAGCCAAGCTGGCGAGTTTCATTTCTAGTGGCCTCCCCGGCTGGCGTAGATGCGCGCGACCCGAATGGCTTCGGCTAAGGAGGCCAGCTTGGCATCGATCTTCGCCTGGTTCTCGGCGATCTGCTGCTGTTGCGCCTGAACCTGTTGCAGAAGCGCGTCCAATTGTCGGTGATTGCTTGTGATCGGCACAGGCGACTGCGCGCCGATCGAGCTGGCCAGAACGACCAAAGTACCAATGAGAATGACCTTTTTCATAAGGAAGCTTTCGGTTCGATAGAAAGCAATTCACGTTCCCGCGTGGATGCACCGCGAGTCGCGGCGCGAAAACTGCTTGCGATGAGAATGCTCGTCGTTACCCTTCGCGCATGGCCGGTCCGGGGATGTACCAATCGCAGAATCTTTCTCTGCAACAGGTCCTTGCCCCGCAACTCCAGCAAAGTTTGCTCATTCTTCAGGCACCGCTGCTCGAGCTGCGCAATCTCGTTCAGCAGGAGATGGAAACGAATCCGGTGCTGGAAGAAACCTCCGAGCCAACAACGGAGGAGGAACGCCAGGCGACCGAGACCGAGCCAGCGAATGATAATTTTAAGGAAGAATTCGATCAGCTTGCGAAGCTGGATGATGAATGGCGCGATTACATGGCACAATCGAGCAGCTACAGCGGCCGCTCCAGGGAGGACGAAGAAAAGCGCCAATTCTTTTTCGATTCCATCGCAACCCAGGAAACGCTGCAGCAGCATCTCGTCAGTCAGCTCAATCAGACCGCACTGAGCAGCGACGATCGCAAGACCGCCGAACTCATCATCGGGAACATTGATGACAATGGTTTCCTCCAAACCAGCCCCGAAGAGATGGCGATGAATACCGGTATCGCCCAGGAGGATTTCGAGCTCATGCTCACGCTCATCCAGAGTTTCTATCCGCCGGGCGTGGGCGCACGCGATTTGCGTGAGTGTTTGCTCATTCAGCTAAAGCGCGACGGACGCGAGAAAAACATCGAGTATCGGATTGTAGCCGACCACATGGTCGATCTCGGTAAGCGGCGATTCCCGGAGATCGCCCGTCGGATGGGAATCACGGTCGAGCAGGTGCAGAAAGCGGCTAACTCGATCGCCCAACTCGACCCGCGTCCCGGGCAGGTTTTTGCCGAGGCGCCGCAGAATTACGTCCTGCCCGACGTCACCGTCGAAAAAATCCAGGGCGAATACCAGGTTATCCTCAACGGCGAACAGATTCCGCACCTGCGCATCAGTAATACCTATAAAGACATCATGGCGCAGGATGGCAATGCAGGCGACGTGAAAGACTACATCCGCGATAAAATCAGGAGCGGAAAGTTTCTCATTAAGTCGATTCACCAGCGCCAGCAGACGATCTCCAATATCGCGCACCAAATCGTCGCGCGGCAGAAAGACTTTCTCGAATGCGGCACAGCCCATTTGAAACCGATGACGATGGTGCAAATCGCCGACGCAGTTGGTGTGCACGAGACGACGGTGAGCCGTGCCATTTCGGGCAAGTACATGGCGACACCGCAGGGTGTTTTCGAGATGAAATACTTCTTCACGCCGGGTTACCAGACTTCGAGCGGCGAAGCGATGAGCAACACGAGTGTGAAAGAGGCAATCCTCGGACTGGTGAAAAATGAGTCCGGCAGCGCGCCTTTAAGCGACAAGGAAATCGTGGAAATTCTCGGTCAGCGTGGCATTCCAATCGCGCGCCGCACGGTGGCGAAATATCGAACGGAGCTAAATATCTTGCCGAGCAATATGCGAAGGAAGTATTAAATTGGTGACCCACGCGTGGCCGATCTCATGACTCCTTCGCTTCGTCGCGCCGTTATCTCCGAATGGCGAGGTTTGTCTGCCAATCCGCCGCGACCAGATCGCGCGCAATCGACCGCGGAATTGTTGCCCAGGATCATGAAACAGCTCGGACTGAAGGAGCGTTTGCAGGAACGGGAGGTTTTGGCTGCCTGGCAGGCGTTGGTCGGGGAATTCAATGCGACCCATTCCTGCCCCGTTTCGCTGCGCGAAGGCGTGCTCTACGTCCAGGTTTTACAACCGGCGCTGCATTACGAACTGGAACGAGTGAATAAGCCGGAGATTCTGCGCAAACTAAAGCAGCGCTTCGGGGCACGAACAATTTGCGATCTGCGTTTTCGGCTCGGTTAAGGAGGCGGTCTCTTCTTTGCCCGCTTCGACTTGCGGAGATGCTGGACAAAAGCCCGCAAGGTCTCGGTGCTGACGTGATGCTCAATTCCTTCCGCGTCCGATTGTGCGACGTGCGCGGGCACGCCTAACGACTCGAGAAATTGCACGACAATCTCGTGCCGCCGACGGGACTCCTTGGACAACTTGCTCCCGCTGGCGGTGAGGAAGATAGAACGGTAGGGGCGATTCGTGACCAGGCCTTCACGCTGTAATCGCTGAATAGTGCGAGCGACGGTCACGTGCGTTACTCCGAGCCGTCTCGCCAGGTCAATGACGCGCGCTTCGCCGGTCGTGCCGATCAGGTCGGCGATGATCTCAACGTAGTCCTGCGCCGTCTCCTGCGAATGTTCCTCGCGCGTCCGACGCGGATGACGATGAAGAATCGCGGAAGATTTCTTGCGAACCGAAATGGCAGCGGTAGACGACACAACAATAAAGCAAACCAAAAGAACCGGTCGTTGACAATCGTAAGGTGAATTTGTAGCCTCTGCTACATATTTAAGCCGGACCTTAGAGATGTATAATCGGCTAAACCTGATCGAAGAACAAGAGCAGTCAGCGCCGGTATCCGGTGCCTGGCGGCGAAGGAGTAATCTCGTTTCCCTGCCCGAATCGCACCGGAGCATCGTCGTGCCGCCACAGGCTTCCTTCTGGCGGAAGCTGGCGGCGTTTTCCGGGCCGGGTTTTCTCGTCGCGGTCGGCTACATGGATCCGGGGAATTGGGCGACTGATCTGGCGGGTGGAGCGCGCTTCGGCTACACCCTGCTCTGCGTCATCCTGATCTCCAATTTCATCGCCATGCTCCTGCAACATCTTTGCATCAAACTGGGCGTGGTGACGGAGCGCGACTTGGCGCAAGCCTGCCGCGATCACTATTCAAAAACAACCGTGATATTTCTTTGGCTGGGTTGCGAGGTCGCCATCGCGGCCTGCGACCTGGCGGAGGTAGTTGGCTCGGCGATTGCGCTTCAGTTGCTCTTTGGCATTCCCCTGGTCTGGGGTTGTCTTATCACCGCGGCGGACGTGCTTGCAGTCCTCTATCTTCAGCACAGAGGTTTTCGCCGTGTGGAAGCGATCGTCGCCGTCCTCATCGCCACGATCGCCCTCTGTTTTGTCTCGGAGCTTTTCCTTTCCAAACCCCATCTGCCCAACGTCCTTGCCGGCTTTGTTCCGCAGAAGAAAATTCTCGCTGATCCGGCGATGCTCTATCTCGCAATCGGCATTCTCGGCGCGACCGTCATGCCTCATAACCTGTATCTGCATTCCTCCATTGTGCAGACACGCAAGTTTGAGCGGACCGGCGAAGGGATGCGGGAAGCGATTAAGTTCGGGACAATCGATTCCAGCGCCGCGCTCATGTTTGCGCTCTTCATCAATGCGGCCATTCTCGTCTTGGCGGCCTCCGCTTTTCACTGGAGCGGGCATCAGGATGTCGCCGAAATTCAGGATGCATTTCGGCTGCTCAGTCCGCTTCTCGGCACGGGCGCGGCCAGCGTGCTCTTCGCCGTGGCGCTTCTCGCTTCGGGTCAAAATTCCACGCTCACCGGAACGCTCGCGGGTCAGATTGTGATGGAAGGTTTTCTCAATTTCCGCATCGCACCCTGGCTCCGACGGGTGCTCACGCGCGGACTGGCGATTATTCCCGCGGTGGTGGTCATCGCCATTTTTGGCGAAAAAGAAACGACGCAGTTGCTCATCGTCAGTCAGGTGGTCCTGAGCATGCAACTTGGGTTCGCCGTCTGGCCGTTGCTCCGTTTCACCGGCGAAAAGAAGAAGATGGGCAAATTCGCGAACGGCCTTTTTATCAAGTTTCTCGGCTGGACTACGGCGCTCATCATCATCGCGCTCAACGTAAAACTGCTTTTCGATACCTTCTTGCCCGGTAGCCTAACGAACCCACTGTATCGCATGCTCGGATTGCCGGAAGCCGGCTAACTGGACAGTCTGCGCGATCGGGCGTAACGATGCCCGGGGTTGCGCTATGCTTGGTCCAACTAAGATCTACTTCATCATTTTTGGCCTCCTCACCATTGCCGGCGGTGTGATGGGCTACGTGAAAGCGGGAAGCACGGCCTCGATTATCGCCGGTTCGATCTGCGGTGTCCTGCTTCTCTTTGCTGGTTTCATGCTTCCTGCACAGTCGGTGGCAGGCCTCGCGCTCGGCGGCATCATTTCACTCTTGCTCGTCGGTTATTTTTTGCCGGCGTTTTTTCGCACTGGGAAAATGATGCCGGCCGGCATGATGTCACTCCTTAGCGTCCTCGGGGTCGCCTTCGCGATCGTCGCCTGGGTCCGCAGGTAAGCGTGACGTGCGCAAGTTCCGCCGGAGCACGTTAGGCTGGCTGGCCCTGGTACTTTTTCTCGGACTCTTTGCCGCAATTGTATTGCGTTGGATTTCGCTCGAACGCTTGCGCTGGACCTTGCAGCGACTCGGCCCGCCCAGTTTGCCAAGTGCCACGCCCGCTCCCGAGACAATTCCGAAGCCCACGCCCTGGCGTACGCCAGTGATCGGCGGCAGGCTCGACACGGCAAAGTTGTGGAGCGGCATTACGGTCCATAGCGAAGTAGAACCGACACCTGGAAGGGCCGCGTCCGCGGAACGGCTCGACCCACAGAGTTACGTGCTCGATTTGAAATTGAAGGTGCGCGTGCCGGTCCCAAACCGCACGCTCGACGAACTGGCGCAAGTCACTCCTGAGTTGCCAACGCTACTGCCGACTTTGGGCAAAACCTTCGGCGCGGATCCGATCTCCCCGCTTTTTGGCCAACTCTACGATCTAAAGGTGCAAACCCTGCGTCAGAATCTCGTTAGGCTGGATCAGCTTTTATCGCGGCATAACTTTTACGACTGCCAGACAATCCTCCAGCTTCGCAATCCGGAGACGAAACGTCAGGCGCTTCTTCTCCAGGCAGACATGGACGTGGATGCCGATGGATCGGACGCCGATCGCCTGCCGGAAATCGATGGCCATTCAGCCAATTTTAAACCGTTCACCAGCTATCGCTGGAAAAAACGAACTCCGCGCCCTAGTCCGTTTCTCCCTCCGGCGGAGGACAAACTGGCTCGTTACGAAGCCGAGTTTGCGCAAAAAGGCCTGACGATGGAGCGAAATCGCGATCTGCGCATCGGCATTCAGCGTATGAAAGAGGAGATCGACTCGCTGAAACGTTATAGCTTTCTTATTGCTGCAACCGATCCCTATATCGTACTTCCCGGCCTCTTCGCTCAGGCAAAGGGAGGAGGAAGAGTCGGTGACTACGCAGTCGTGCTGTATGGCAAAGAATTGTATCCCGCGATCGTGGGCGACGTTGGGCCGAGCGACAAAGTGGGCGAGGCGTCTCTTCGCATCGCGCAGCAGATCAATCCTCTCGCAACGCCCTATAACCGTCCGGTGAGTGCGCTCAAGGTGACCTATCTCATTTTCCCCGGGACCGCGGAGACGCCATTCCAGCCGCCCGATTTGGAAAAGATTAGCGGGCGTTGCGAGAAACTCGTGCAGGAGTTAGGCGGTGCCAGCGTACCACTTTATCGATGGGCAAATCTGATAACGACACCGACACCATCGCCCACATCCACGCCAATGCCCTCGTCCACCCCAACGGCGTCAGCCATCCCGACGCCTGCCGTTACACCCACGGCGACTACCAGGGAGTCGCCGTCTGCATCCCCCACTCTGTCGCCAACGCCGATTGTTGCGGCCACCTTCGCCTTCCCGACGCCGGCAGCCAGCGAAACACCATCGCCTAACGAAGCATCATCTGTCTCGCCAACACCGACCGCTACGCCTTAAGAACGTCAGGCGGATCCAGTCAATGAGAGGGAAAGACAGCGGCGAAGCTAACGTCCCGTCGGTGCACCGCCAACGATACTTGAACCCTGAGGAGCTACTCCCTGGTTGCGCAGCTGCAAATTACTTCCGGAGCCTTGGGTCGCATTCTTGACATAAGAACCCGCCGCGAGATCGCTCGCCTGGCGCACTCTTTGCACGACCGCGCCGAATGGAGCCGAGTTTTGCTGGGCGAGGTATCCCCAGGATTTTCCACCGGCTTTCAAATCGAACAGTTGGCGAACCTTTGCTGGCTGATTACGTGCAATCACGTTCAGTGCCAGCAAATCGCCCAATCGAAGTCGCATCTGACTTTGCTGCGCCAATATTTGCTGCTCGCTCAGGCCGCTGACTTGCGAGACCGCGTGCAAGGCAAACGGTTGCTGTTGTGGCTTCGCCTCAGCTGCATTCAACGCACCGATTGCGTCAACCAGACCAGTCTCATCATTCGAGGTCGATGATCTGGGGACACGAGCAAAACCCCCGCCGATATGGCTTCCGGTTGGCGGATCGACCCAGACCGCACGTTCTTGGTGCGACGACGACGTAGTGGGAAAGGAAGAAAGATTGGATTTGGTCGTTGTTGCAGTTGTCGTCGTACTCGCGCTAGTCGAGGCAGATTGGGGGGCAGTTGCGCAACCCGCAATCAGCACAGCGCCAGGTAAAAGAAAGGTCAGAAATTTTAGCATGGTGGCGGGGGAGTTACGATAAGTCGGCCCACTGGTCAAGCCGCAAAGTCAACCTTTGGTGATTCAATGTCGCATGAACGTAACAATTGACTCTTTGCCGCCTCGCACTGCTTTGGTTACAAAGATGGCGTGGTGAGCAACCGCACGAATCGCTACCGTGCCGCCTGGATTTCCGACATCCATCTCGGAACCCGGGGGAGCAACGCGGTTGCCTTTCTCACTTTCTTAAAGGAGAACGAGTTCGACACGCTCTACATCGTTGGCGACCTGATCGACATCTGGTCACTTCGACGCGGCATTTATTGGCCTCAGGAGCACAACGACGTCATTCAAAAGTTGCTCCGCAAAGCACGCAAAGGGACCCGCATCATTTATATTCCAGGAAATCACGATGAGTTTCTCTCCAGCCATCTCGGTGCTTACGGCGCGATAACAATTCAAAAGCATGCGATCCATCTCACCGCGGACGGGCAGCGCATCCTCGTCCTGCACGGGCACGAGCTGGACACCGTGGTGCAAAATGTGAGATGGCTTGCCTTTCTCGGCGACGTCGGGTATCAATTTCTCCTCGCCCTCAACCCCCTCGTGAATCTTGTCCGGCGCATCTTTGGCTTTGGTTACTGGTCGCTTAGCAAAGCGGTCAAAGCCCGCGTGAAAGACGCTGTCAGCTTCATCGGCGCCTACGAAAATGCCATCGCTCGTTATGCGGAAAAGTTTCATGTTCAAGGGGTGCTCTGCGGCCATATTCACAGCCCAACGGTTAGACAAATCGGCGGGACGACTTACTACAACTGCGGCGATTGGGTGGAAAACTGCTCGGCTCTGGTCGAAACCGAAGAAGGCCAGATTGAATTGCTGACCAACTGCGCCGCACAGACCATGGACCTGCTCCCGCCGGTCACACGCTTGGCTGGCGGATTAGTGCCTAACGAAAGAGATGAAAAAGAACCTGCGCCGCGAGAGGGCGACCCTCGACGTTTCTCCGGCAAAATCATTACTTACCGATCTCGTTAGGCTGCGTCGGACCTTGCGTCGCACCGGACACGCCTACCTTCGCCGCTTGGAAGCGGAGCTGGACGAAGTCGCCGCCTGGGCCCACGAGCGCGCCGAGGAACGAAATTTGCCCAAGTCGCGAGTACGCGATCTGGGCGATATGATCACGCTCGTGCGCAAGATCGATGGCAAGCAGGAGAAGGGCCGCCGGCGCGACCTCAAAAAAATCGACATGACCGTCGCTGATTTGCGCGAGCTGATGAGCAACAAAACTTCCCGTTAGGCGGAAGCCGACTGCGTCGCCGGCCACTCGCGCGCGTAACGCAGTAAGCGGCGCTCAAAGACTCCCGGTTTCTCGGCGAAGAAGCGCGCACCAAGATCAAGGGCGATTTTTTCCGACTCACGTTCACGGGTGCAAATCAGACCATGCAGAATGGCACCCTCGGCTTCCGGCAAATCGTGCGCCCTTGCCAGCCATTCGTAAAAGGACGAAATGTCGTGCAGGTCGCCCAGATGCTGCGCCAAAGTTTTTGCTTCGTTCACCACTTCACACAGCACCAGCCGATTGAGTTGCTGCAGGATCCGCACCTGATACCAAAGCTCTTTCACTCGTTTACGCAGCGAATGAAAGTCCTCCGGCTTCGGATCGCTTAAGGCATAACCAAAACATTTCCGTCCGCGCCGATAGGTTTTTCTGAGCGCGCAGCAAAGATCTTCCATCTTTAGTTCGTCGAGCGGCCATCCCTCAATCCGGTCACACATTCCCAGCAGATTCGCTTCCGCTTCGCGTCGCTCAGGAGTGAGGTCGCCGCCGTACACTTCCAACTGTTTTTCGAGAACGGCCCGGGTCTGGGCGAAATCTGCACCGTCGTCTCCGATCAGACCACGCAATTTTCCCAAAAGCTCCATCCGAACGCAGGCATCACGCGAATTGGAGAAACTACGCGCCACGTCGCGCAGCCGGCGGTTCTCCTCCTTGAAGACTTCCTCTCCCAATTCGTTTCGCACCAGTCGCAACAAGGCGCGGACTTTCTTGATGTGTTTGCGGGTGGCATGGACCGCCGCAGATACCCCGGCTCGGTTCGCTCCAGTGATCTCGCGTAACGCCCCTTGGAGTTGTTCGCGCGCCATCCGCCGCAATCCGGCAGCCGGCACCTCGTCACATTTCAAACGATAAGCCATTGCTCAACGATTCGTTAGGCACGGAAAAGCGGCCAAGCGATCGAGGATCCTTCGGCTTTCGCCGCACTACCCCGCATGGATTCGAACCATGAATAACGCCTCCAAAGGGCGCTGTGTTACCGTTACACCACGGGGTATCGACTTCGTCACGATCGCCGCTCCCGGCTTTCACCAGCACAGCGCCCACCAGCTTATGAAAACTGTTCGCGATGCGCAAACATACGTTGCGGCTGACCGGATTTGATTCCCTTCGTTCGTCGCCGTCTTAGCCTGCCATTCTTCCAGATTCTGGCCAGCAGCAGGCCCCAGCCTCCCGGGGCGTGGCATGCCGGACGCCAAGAAAAACGTGCGTCTCGGCACCGCCCAAGCGATTGTCAAAGCGCTTAAAGATTTGAAAATTTCCTTCCCGCATTCCGACAAGGCGCACGATCGTCGATTGGAATCGGCTGGCCGTTCGCGAAAGATTTTCTAGCCGTCCTCGTATGACACTCTCTCGTCTTCAGTTTCAACTCGAAGCTACCGCCGAAGGGTCACACGCTCGTGCCGCGACTTTTCATACCCTGCATGATGAATTGCGCACCCCGCTCTTCATGCCTGTCGGCACAAAGGCCACTGTAAAAGCGCAACTTCCCTCCACCCTTGAGGAGGCCGGCACCCAAATCATGCTGGTGAACACTTATCATCTCCTTCTTCGACCCGGCCCGGAAGTCCTGCGCGAAGTTGGCGGCGTTCACAAATTGATGAGCTGGCGTCGCGGCGTCCTGAGCGATTCCGGCGGCTTCCAAATTTTCTCTCTCCCGCACGCGCGTCCCATAAGCAAAGAAGGCGCCGTCTTTCAGAGCTATGTCGATGGGCGAGTCATCCTTCTCACGCCCGAGCTAAGCATCGAAACTCAGAAAGCCATCGGCAGCGACATCATGATGGTGCTCGATCAATGCATCGCATCTACTGCCGAGGAATCGGTTGCGCGCGCTGCAATGGAAATGACCGAACACTGGGCGAAACGCAGCCTCGCGGCGCGCGGCGATTCACCGCAATCCATCTTTGCCATTGTCCAGGGTGCGCTTTTTCCTGAGCTGCGACGACAGGGCGCGCTCTCGTTAGGCGAAATGCCATTCGATGGTTATGCGATCGGCGGTCTCGCACTGGGCGAATCGCGAAGCCAGCGCCGGGACATTTGCGAGTTCACGGCCGGCTTTCTTCCCGCCGACAAACCGCGTTACCTCATGGGGATCGGCACGCCGCTCGATATCCTCGAATCGGTGCACCGTGGCATCGACCTTTTCGATTGCATTATGCCGACCCAACTCGCGCAACGTGGCGGCGTTTTTACCTCGGAGGGGTTTCTGCAGTTACGACGGACTGCTTACCGGTCTTCGGAGCAACAGCTCGATCCTCTCTGCGCCTGTCCAACCTGCGCCCGTTTTTCACGTGCCTACCTGCATCACCTCACGAAAACGACCGAAACGTTAGGCTGGCAGCTTCTCGGCCAGCACAATCTTTATTTTTATCATCAACTCATGCGCGACATTCGCGCCAGCATCCTCGCCGGCCGCTTTCTCGATTTTTATCGTCAGACCCGCGAGCGGCTTTCCGAACCCGAGCGCGAGGAGCCGGATCAGATGGAGAAGAAACAGCCCCGAAAATCCCTTTCGTTAGGCGACTACGAAGTTCACATCGCGCGCGAAGGTTTTGCCAGCATTCGCCAGATCTCTTCCGGCGAAATCATGCATCTGCGCACGCCGCCCATGGAAGAAGCGTGCAGCCTGTATGTCGAACAATCCGACCTGGCTGCGCACCTTCGATCTTCCGAGACGGCACCGCTGATTATCTGGGATGTCGGGCTCGGCGCCGCGGCCAATGCCGTCGCCGCCATCCAGTGTTACGAGCGGGAAGCCAGTCTCGCTTCTGTGCGACCGCTTCATCTCGTCAGCTTCGAAAACGATCTCGATTCGTTACGGCTCGCTTTGCGACATATCGACATCTTTAGCTACCTCAATCGCGACGGGCCTTCGGCGATTCTTGAGCGCGGTTCCTGGGAATCGCAAAATCCTATCCGCCTTCGCTGGCAACTGGTTTTGGGAGATTTTCTTCAGACCGTCGTGCAAACCCCCTCGGCGCCTGATCTCATTTATTACGACATGTTCTCCAGCCGAACCCACGGCAACCAATGGACCATCGAGATTTTCCGTCGTCTTTTTGCTGCCTGCGCGGAACGCCCGGTCGAGCTTTTTACCTACAGCCATTCGACCGCCGTGCGCACCGCTCTTCTCGCCGCCGGTTTTTTCGTCGCGCGCGGGCGCCCCGCTGGTAGGCAGGAAGAAACGACCATTGCCCTCACCCCCGCAGCCTTGACCTCACCTTTTGCCCGTCGTTACCAACTTCTCGCTTCGGAATGGATCAGCCGCTGGCATCGTTCGCGCGCCAAGTTCCCCTCCGAAGTCCCACGAGAAGAGCGTCCGGCCTTCGAACAACAGATTCTCCAGCACAAACAATTTCGTTAGGCAAATTTCGGCCTAACGAATTGGGGTATCGACTGATTCACGATATGGCCCCGCCTCAAGCAACCGATCGATTCCGCCCTGGTTTCGGAGCAGCGCTTTCATGCTCCAATGGATGTGCCCGGGCGAAGAAGTATTCTCCCGCGTCACTTCAATCTGGCGAATGATCTCTCCTGCCGGACGTTTCGCGCCGATCCGTTCGGTGGCGATCCCCGGCCAAACCGGCCGGCCGCGACTTTGCGCACGCCACCAGGCGAGCAAGATGGGAAAACTTTGCTCGGCCGGTTCGATGCCCCAGTAAAGCTGCGGCGCGAGATAATCGACCCAGCCTTCCGCCAGCCACTTGCGCGAGTCGGCGAAAAGCTGTCCGTAAGCATCGACCCCGGCGCGAATCGGCGGCGGCACTCCCGGTCGCCAAATGCCAAACGGGCTGATCCCGACACGCACGTGCGGCCTGAGCGTTTTCACCGTGCGATACATGGTGCGCACGAAATCGTTAATGTTCTCACGTCGCCAATCCGCCCGACTGAGCCCGCTCTCGCGACCGTAGCGTAGCCAGGAAGTGTCATCGGGAAATGTCGCCTGCCCCGGTCGAAGCGGATATGGATAAAAATAATCGTCGAGGTGCAGACCATCGATCTGGTAGTGCCTGACGAGATTGGTGATCACGTCGATAGCATATTTGCGCGCGGCCGGCTCGCCGGGATCGACCCAAAGCTGATTTCCAAAGCGGCGCACCCATTCGGGATGTTTACGAGCGACGTGATTTGGCGGCAGACGGTCGCTGGCATGAACTGCGGCACGAAACGGATTCACCCAGGCGTGCAATTCGAGCCGACGCTTATGCGCTTCCTCGATGGCAAAAGCCAGCGGATCATATCCGGGAGAAACGCCGGCCGTGCCGCTGAGAAATTGCGACCATGGTTCCTCACTTGAGTTGTAGAGCGCATCGCTCGCCGGCCGCACCTGGAGGAGGATTGCATTGAGGTGCAGTTCGGCCGCGCGATCGAGCAAGGCGAGCAACTCGGCCTTTTGTGTCTCAGCCGATAAACCAGGCTTGGAAGGCCAGTCGAGGTTATAAACCGTCGCCACCCAGGCACCGCGAAACTCTGAAGTGCTCCCCTGGGCTCCAGCGAGAACGAGACCTAACAAAAAGAAGATCGAGCCTAACGATCTCAATTTCGTCACCCGCTCACCCTAAGGCAGTTCTTACCGCCCAGGGAAAGATTTCAGTCACCTCGCCCTCCAGTCGCAGCGAAACTTCCGCCAGCCCATCATGCTCCGTCCGTCCGCGATTGATTACCACATAGGGCGAACCTCGACGCGCCGCGAGCAAAGGAAACGATGCTGCCGGATACACCGAAAGGGTCGATCCCAACGCTACCACCAAATCCGCTGCCATTGCGGCGCGGTCTGCGCGAGCAAGTTCGTTAGGCCGGAGATTTTGCCCGAAACTGATCGTAGCCGGTTTCAGGAAACCGCCGCAATTGCAGCGCGGCGTAGCGCGATGTTCGCGAAAGAAATCAAAGAACGGCTGCGGATCGCCCCGCCAGCCACAGCTCTGACATTCGACTAACGAATTCGTACCGTGCAATTCTACTAATCGCGCCGCGCTCGTGCCGGCGAGCGTGTGGAGTCCATCGATGTTTTGTGTCACTACCATCTCGATCTTGCCGGCCTCTTCCAGCCTAACGATAGCGTCATGGACGTCGTTAGGCCGCGCCTTCCGGAAGGATTCCCATGCCTCCAGCTTGTAGTCCCAATGCTCGACCCGCGCTGCTTCGGAGGTCATGAAGTCCTGGTAATAAACGGGCTGGCGCCGGGTCCAAACGCCCTCCGGACCGCGAAAGTCAGGGATACCGCTGCTGGTCGAGATTCCCGCGCCCGTGAAGAGGAGAATCCGTTGCGCGTTGCGCAAATAAAGATGGAGCGCGGCTTCGAGGCCACCGTCATCTTGCGCGCTCGTCAATTGTGAAATTTTATCGGCTCGAGGTGAGCGGCCTGAAGCGCGTGGTTGAGCGTCGCCACCTCGCGCGGAATCTCTTTCCATTCTTCCAACGCTTTGGGTCCCGAATTCTCCAAGTCGGCTAACGCGCTCCTTTGCTGCGACGTCGGCGCGGCGTCGACCTGCTGAAGATCGTGGAATAATTTTCTCACCTTATTTAACACATCGAACTGGAGCGTTTCCTCCCGCACCTCTGCCGGATTCGCAAAGCTTTCCAGTTTCTTCCACAAACTCTCGACCTCGTTCCCGAACCCTTTCTCCTTCGCCGGTTGGCGCAAACTTTGGACGGCATTAACGAGCGTCTCGTACTCTTTTGCGATCGACTCCATCCTTCCGCGCAACTCCGTTAATTTCTCCGACGCCTCAAACTGTTCCCTTAAGTCGGCCGGCGATGCGTTCACGCCCGGATCCATTTTCACCGTTAATGGTTGCGTCACGGTAGTTCCGTCCATCGTTAGGGCAACCGTGTAGTTGTCCGGCAAAATCCACGGCGCGGTCGGCTGCGGCGCGGTCTCATGCTCGACTGCTGTCATCGGATAAACCGGCTCGATCTCCGGCAGCGGCTGCCCATGCAGATCCCAAAAGAATCGGTGCAATCCCGGAGCAGCTGATAACACCTGCGGCGGCCGCACCCAATAACGCGGAATCTTCAATTTCGGTTCCGGCATCGGTGCGGGCTCGGCGCTGGAATAATGACGAACGACATTCCCGTGCGCATCTTTAATCTCGAGGCTGATCGCTCCCTGGATGTCGTTGCCTAACGAGTAATCGATCGTTGCACCCTCCGGCGGATTTTCCCCCGCCGGTTCGTCTGGCGGCAGTGGCGTGTCCGTGTTGGTGTTCCCGCGCACACGCAGAGCGACCTGGGGTTGGAAAAGCTGAGTCCTGAGCTGCTCGTTAGGCATGAGCTGACGCAGCGTGGTGATGTTGTCCAGGACCCAGAAACCGCGCCCGTGCGTCGCGATGCAAAGGTCGTCACCCTTCACGATGATATCGCGCACCGAGGTCGCGGGGAGATTGAGCCGCAGCGATTGCCAGTTGTCGCCGTTATCCAGGGAGAAATAAACGCCGCGCTCGGTGCCTGCAAAGAGCAGACCGCGACGCTGCGGATCTTCTCGCACCGCGTTCACATTTTCATCGTTAGGCAGGCCCCGCACAATTTCCTGCCAGCTCTGGCCATTGTTGGTCGTGCGATAGATGTGCGGGCGCAGGTCGTCGAGTCGGATTGTGTTGATCGCAGCAAAGGCCATCCGGGCGTCGAAGTGGCTCGCATCAATGAGCGAAACTTTCCACCAAGGCGCAATCTGCGAGGGCGTCACTTCGCGCCAGCTTTTTCCGCCATCGGTCGTCAGGTGAATGAGACCGTCGTCCGTTCCGGCCCAAATTCGATCTTTGGCGAAAGGCGAGGGCGCGACCGCGTAGATGACGCCGCGCTGCCGTGGTTGTGCGCTCGGACGATCGTGAAATTTCCCGACGCTCGCTGGAATTTCCCAACTCTTCCGCGTCAGGTCGGGACTGATCTCGCTCCAGTTCTTTCCCCCATCGCGCGTCTGCCAAAGCATGTTGGCAGCAAAGAAAAGCAGGTGCGAATCCAGTGGCGAGAAAATGATTGGCTCGCTCCGCAGGACGCGAAATCCATCCGACCTGAACGGCTGCGGCAGAATCTCCTGCGCCTGATGCGTCCGCTGGTCGTAACGGGTTAGTTTTCCGCCATAGGCGATTTCCGGATCGATCGGATCAGCCGCGGCGTAACCGTATTCCTCAGCAGCGATCGGATGCCAATCGCGGAAGGTGATTTGACCGTTAGGCCCGCTAGTCGCGATGCCAACAGAGCCACTTTCCTGCTGGCCACTGTAAAGATGATAGGGGAATGCGTTGTCCGCACTAACATGATAAAGCTGCGCGGTGGATTGGTTGTACCATGAGCTCCATGTCGCGCCTCCATTCACCGTCACGATCGCGCCTTGATCGCTCGCCAGCATCACGATCTTCGAGTCGTTAGGCGAAACCCAGACATTCTGATAATCGTCTCCCCCTGGAGCGCCGCGCCAGCCATCCCAGGTCTTGCCGCCATCAGTTGATTTCCAGCAAACGGTGCTCGCCGAGTAAATGACTTTCGGATTCTGCGGATCGATCCGCGGTACGGGCAGGTCGCCGCCGCCAATTCGTGTCGCCGGCCGGGCGTCTTCCGTTGCGACCTTCCAACTTTCACCTCCATCCTCTGAGCGAAAAAGTTGTACCTTCTTTGGCGTCGCAACGGCTGCGAAGAGCTGTTGGGGCGCACTGGCCGCAATGGCGAGATTGGCCTGCGTAATGTCCTTCGGCAAACCTTGGTGCAATTGTTTCCAAGTCTTGCCGCCGTCGGTCGACTTAAAGATTCCGGCGCCGCCACCCTTCCACTCCGCGTTTTCCCACGGTCCTTCACGCGCTTCCCAGAGAGACGCATAAACCGTCTGGGGACTCTGCGGATCAATCTGCACGTCGCTTCCGCCGGTGTTTTCATCCTTGTAGAGCGTTTTCGCGAACGTCTTTCCGCCGTCGGTGGAAAGAAAAATGCCACGCTCCTCGTTAGGCCCATAGGGGTGTCCGGCGACTGCGATCAAAACATGAGCCGGGTCCCTTGGATCCACCGCAATCTGCGCAATCTGTTGTCCGTCGCGCAAACCAAGATGCGTCCAGGTTTTGCCGCCGTCGGTCGATTTATAAATACCGTTACCAACGGAGAGGTCGGGTCGGTGCAGGCCTTCGCCGCTTCCTGCGTAGATGACGTCTGGATTTGAAACGGAGATCGCGAGCGCGCCGACCGATGCGGTCGGCTGATCATCGAAAATCGGATGCCAGGTGCGGCCATAATCGTCACTGCGAAAGACCCCGCCGTTGACTTGCGCGAAGTAAAAAACGCTAGGCTGCGACGGAACGCCGGAGATCGCGCGGACACGGCCGCCACGATACGGACCAATGTTTCGCCAATGGAAAAGATCTGAGAAATCCTGGGTGGCAAGAACCTGATCGTTAGGCAAAAAGGCAAGGAGCAGAACGAACAGGCCAAGCTTCACGCCTGTTCGATATGCGACCGACCGCGACCAGACGGTCATCAACTGACTTGGGTGAGCCAAGAATCTTCCGCGGAGCACAGCTGGGCCGGCTATCCGGCCGCGGAGGGCGTTGCTACCGGCGCAGTCGGTTTCTCCGCCGGTTTCTTTTTTGCCGCAGCCGCCGCCGCCAGTGCGGCATCGACTGTCTCGGCCTCTACAGGATGAATGCTGTGATAATACTGGTTTGACTTCGCCAGGTCGCTCTTGCGCATGAGAAGCGCGTCGAATCGTTCGCGCCGACTGAGCTCGTAAACCTTGTCCATCTTGATCGCCTCAAAGGGACACACTTCGACACAAATCTGACAGCTCATGCAAACCGAAATGTCGATGTCGAAAATCGCCGGATAGAACTGCGGCTTGCCGATATAGTCCGGCTTCTTGTCCTTACTCTTGACGATGTAGATGCACTGTGGCGGGCATTCCTTCTCGCAAATCTGGCAGGCGACACAGCGCAAGCCGGCCTGCGGATCGTCGCCGTCGTAAACCAGAAAAGGGAAATTGCGCGCGTTTTCCGGAAGCGGCAGCCGTTCCTCGGGATATTGCACGGTCGTTAGGCGATCTTCGTCAAAATAGCTGCCGACGAAATTCTTCGCCGTCACCGCCATGCCTTTGAGAACTCCCGTGCCGACCATGAATGGATCAATCTCCGTGTTACCGGGAACCATTAAAGCAGCGGGCGGTGGATTTGTCGCGAGCGCTTTTTCCAGCCGCCTGTGGCAATCGTGTTGAGACGATCAATCAGCTTGTTGTAGGCTTTCATTCCTCCGATGAACCTGCCGCCGTTATTCAATCGGGTTGGAACTCCGCTGGTCGCCGGATTGGTCGTGCTGCTTCTTTTCCTCCAATGGCGCTTTCCCTTGCGACGTCAGCATTTCGCCCTGATTCGTCGCCTCCTTCGTAACTGTGTCCTTTCGATTCCCGGATTCGTCATCGTCCGCCTCGCGATGTTGCCAATTCCCTTTGCGATTGCCGTTTGGGCGCAGGCGCGAGACGTCGGTTTGTTGCCCTGGCTTGGGCTGGGCCTATGGATGAATGCACTGATCTCATTTGTTCTGATGGATTACGCCTACTGGTGGTGGCATTGGGCGAACCACCGAATTCCGTTCTTCTGGCGATTCCATAATGTCCATCACACCGATCTCGACATGGATGTCACCACCGCCGCTCGCTTTCACTTCGGCGAGATCTTTTTCTCGATCGGTTTTCTGTCTCTCGCCGTGTTGGTGTTCGGAATCGCGCCCCTAACCTTCGTGGGGTTCTACATCACTTTCGAAGCCGCGACCTGTTTTCATCATTCCAACTGGCGATTACCGATCAGGCTCGAGCGCGCTCTAAACCTGATCATGGTCACGCCGCGCATGCATGGTATTCATCATTCGATCGTCGAGCGCGAGACGAACTCGAACTGGGGCGCGATCTTTTGCTGGTGGGATAAGCTTCACGGCACCTTGCGCTGCGACATTCCTCAGGACGCGATCACGATCGGAGTGGCCGCGTATCGCGACGAACATGAACTGACTCTCGGGAAGCTCTGGGCGTTGCCCTTTGGCAGACAGCGCGATTGGCGTTTGCCTGATGGTGACGTGCCGGAACGAGCGGCGCAACCGTGCCACGAATTGGCGGAATAGAATCGTAAACTATTTTCGCGCTTCGGGCGTGACGGTGAGCGTGACGCGCTGGCCATCTCGTTCGACGATCATGTTCATTGGCTGGCCAATTTTCACTGCATCAAGCGCGTAGGTGTAGTCGTAGATGTTGGTGATCTTTTGCCCCGCAAATTCGATGATGACGTCGCCGCCTTTAACTCCACCTTTTTCCGCAGGGCTGCCACCGCGCACCCCGCTCAGTTTTACTCCTTTCGCCTCGGTGGTGTAATCCGGGATCGTGCCGAGATAGGCGCGCAAGGTTTCGCGTCCGCCGCCGACAGGACCGTTGCGTTCAACCTTGGCGAGGTCGGGGCGCTCCTCCGTTTGTTCGAGATCACTGACGATCTTTTCCGAGAACTGTGCGATGCGCTCGAGACCGCCGTAGTTGATTTTGTCGGCGGTGTCGGTCGGACGATGATAATCTTCGTGCGCACCGGTGAAGAAGCTGAGCACCGGAATGTTCTTTACATAGAAGCTGGTCACATCGGTCGGGAGATAAGGGTCGTCCTGAAGATTAAGATTGAAACCGGCGGCAACGTTGCGCTTTTCCAGCATCCTGCGCCAAACGTGTGACGAGCCAACGCCCTGAATGGTGAGCTTGTTCTCGTGCAGACGGCCGACCATGTCGGCGTTAAGGTAAGCGATGATTTTGCCTAACGAAATCGGCGGATGTTCGGCAAAAGCCGCCGAGCCGATGAGCCCGATTTCTTCGCCGGACCAGCAGGCGAAGATGAGCCCGCGTTGAAATTTCTCAGGATGTTGCGCACGCTCCTGCGAGAGCGCCGCGGCCAGTTCCATTACCCAGGCAACTCCGGAAGCGTTGTCGTCCGCGCCGGGATGAATCTTGTTTTCCTCGCCGGAACGATCGAGCGAATTCGAGCCGCCGTGACCGAGGTGGTCGTAGTGCGCGCCGATCATTACGTATTCGTCGTGGCCCGGCGCCGGCGGGAGAATCCCGATCACGTCGCGATCGTTTTTCTTCAGATGCTCAATCCCGCAGCGCAGTTTCACCCTTACCCGTGGCAAAACCAAACCTTGTTCGGCGTGCGGGTTTTCGTCGTCGAGAGCAGTTTGCAGTTGTTGCAACGTTTTGCCGCTTGGGGCGAGCAATTCGTCGGCCACCCTACCGCTGAGTGAAGCCGCAATAATTCCGCTTCCGGCGCTCGTATTGTCGTTCGTTAGGGGAAGAACCTCACCGGCGTTGGGCGAATTCGGACCCGTGACGACCAGCACCGCTTTCGCGCCGTGCTCGCGCGCCTGCATCGCCTTATAACGCAGGCCGGCGTAACGATTGAGATGCGCGCGCCGCGTCGTATCTACTTTTTCCGGTACGTAGCGCAGGATGAGCGCGATCTTTCCTTTTACATTAACGCTGTCGTAGGAGTTGTAACTCGCGCCGTCGCCTTCCGGCACGCTTAGTCCATAGCCGGCGAAAACGACTTCGCCTTCCGCCTCGCCGTTTTCACTGAAAGAGAGCGGCCGGAAATCCTGGTTGAGCGAGACCTTCGTCGACGCCCTCCCGTCGGTTGTGATCTCAAGGCTGGTTTCTTCCGGGAGGACACGCTCCCCGAAATTGAATTCAAATGGGAAGAGGAAATCCTTGCCTGAAGGCTTCAATCCAATCTTCTGAAAATAGTCGGCAATCCATTGCGCGGCGGCTTGCGCTCCAGACGTGCCCGTCATGCGGCCGTCGCGTGCCGGATCAGCCAGCCATTCCACGTCGCGTTTTAGATCGGCTCCGTTGATCGCGGGAGAGAATGAATTGTTCGACGCGGCCGTGGTCGAGACCTGGCCAGGCGACGGTGACTGCGCGAGCGCTTCACGAGCCGCGGCATCGTTCCAATCAGCGAGAAAAATCTGCGCCTTGCCATCGCCCGTGCGGCCACTGGTCCATGCGAGCTTTTTGCCGTCTGGCGAAAAGACAGGCAAACCGTCGAAACCATTCGTGAAGGTGACACGGACCGGCTCGTGCTCGCCTTTGGCATCGACGATAAAGAGCTCGAAATTTTCGAACCCAAGCTTGTTCGAGGTAAAAATGATGTAGTCGCCGCTCGGATGAAAATAGGGCGCCCACGACATCGACTTGAAGTCGGTGACGCGACGTTTGTCCGCGCCGTCGAGTTTCATCGTCCAGACATCGGCGATCACGCCATTCTCCTCGAAATGGCGCCAGAGAATGCGTTGGCCGTCGGGCGAGAAAAACGGACCGCCGTCGTATCCCGGTTCGTTGGTGAGGCGACGAACGTTCGAGCCGTCCGCGTTCATCAGATAAATATCGCCGAAGTAGGACGGGTCCTGTTCGTAGCGTTTGCGATCGTTAGGCGAAAGTTTATCGAGCGGGAAGGCGCCACGCAGCGAGGTGAAGACGATCTGTTTCCCGTCGGGCGAGAGCGAGCCTTCCGCATCGTAGCCGGGAGAGTTCGTCAGATTCCGAAAATCGCTTCCGTCGCGTTTCGCCGAATAAATTTCGAAGTGCTCGTCGTAATCCCAGGAGTAGCGCCGCTGTCTCCCGCTCGCACGAAAATCCAGTTCCGCCTTCTGTTTCTTTTCCGCCTCCAAATCATCATGCGTCGAAGCGAAGATGACGCGATCCGTTCCTGGCTGAAAAAACGAACAGGTGGTTTTGCCTTTCCCGGGCGAGACGCGCGTCGTGTCGCCGGTTTCCAAATCGAGGATGTAAATCTGGTAGAAGGGATTTCCCGATTCGCGCTCGCTTTGAAAAATAAGCTGCTTCCCATCCGGTGAGAAATAACCTTCGCCGCTCCGTTTTCCCTCAAGAATCAGCTGGCGGGCATTCGTGATGAAGCGCGCTTCCTGCGCGGGTTCATCCGCGGCGAAACCAGAAGTGGCACCCGCGACAATGAGGAGGGCCGCCAGGAATTTTTGCATCGTTAGGCGGATGTTCTAGCGATCGACTTCGCCCATGACGATGTCGATGCTGCCAAGGATGACCATCACGTCGGCGACGGTATGACCAAGGCACATGTCCTCCAGCACCGTCAGGTTGATCAGGCTCGGCGGACGCACCCGATAGCGATAAGGATTCCCGCTACCGTCGCTGATCAGATAAAAGCCAAGCTCGCCTTTGGGCGCTTCGATTCGGCCATAGGCTTCGCCGAGCGGCGGTTTGAAGGCGCGAATTTTTACCTTCGGATTTTGGATTGGTCCTTCCGGCAGTTGGTCCATCGCCTGATGGAGGATGGTCAAGGTCTCCCGCAATTCGAGCACGCGCATCATGAGACGATCATAGCAATCGCCGTGGTCGCCCAAGGGCACTCGGAATTTAAAACGCGGATAAATGCCGTAGCCATCGACTTTGCGGATGTCGTAGTTCACGCCGCTGGCGCGGAGACCTGGACCGGTGATGCCGGCGTTGATCGCAAGCTCGGCAGAGAGTCTCCCGACTTCCTGTGTTCGGGCGAGCAGGATTTCATTGCTCGTGATAAGCTTTTCAAACTCGTCGAGAAAACGCGGGAAGTTGTCGACAATCCGGCGCGCCTGCTCCAGCCAGCCCGGCGGAAGATCGACCCGGCAACCGCCAAACCTCATGTAGTCGCACATCATCCGCGAGCCGCTGAGCGATTCGAAAAGGTCGAGAATATATTCGCGTTCGCGAAAGGCGTACATGAGCGGTGTGCCCCACGCACCCATGTCACTAAGGAGAAAGCCTAACAATGACGCGTGATTCACAAGCCGCGTTAACTCGGCCAGGATCACGCGCAGATATTCGGCGCGCTCGGGAACTTCGATCCCAGCCAGTTTTTCGACGCTGAGCGCATAGGCCCAGTTATTGGTCATCGAGCAAAAGTAATCGAGCCGATCGGTGTAAGGCATGGACCCAAGATAGCTCGCGTTCTCGCCGATTTTTTCGTGGTTACGATGGAGATAGCCGAAGACGGGCTTGAGCTTGCGCACGATCTCGCCCTCGAGAGCGACGTTCATCCGAAAAACGCCGTGCGTCGAAGGATGCTGCGGGCCCATGGAAACCTCGAGCAGTTCGCCTTGCAGATGTGAGCTCATCCCGGGTGGCGGGGGAGCTTGTTCGAGTTCGTGAAAGCCGGTGGTCATTGCCTAACGAAAAGGAGAGTAAGTATGCGCGAATTCATCTTCTACGCGGCCATTCATCGTATGCAAACCTTTGCCGCTGTCTGGCGCGGATCGAGGCGCAGCGTTTGCCGTGACGTTGACTCCCTCGGGCCGAAGATTTCCGCGAGAAGATTTTTGAAGCGCGGATCGTCTCGCAACGAATCGAGCCGTTTATCGATCAATGGACTGCCGTCGTTACCGCCGATCTGGATGCTGCGTTCGTCGTAAGCCTTTTCCAAGAGCTGGATTGCTTCCTCCCTGTCGCCGAGCACGGCGTGAATTTCCGCCAGTTGATAGCTGGGAACGTAAGTTTCGCGTGACCGCTCGACGAGCTCGGCCAGAATTTGCCGCGCCTCCGCGACACGATTGGTGTGTGCGTCGATACAGGCGATGAGAGCGCGCGATTCTGCATACGGAATGGCCGCCTCTGCTTTTTCATATGCGGCCATTGCTTCGTTCAACTTGCCCTCATCCTCCAAGATCTGGCCGAGAAAAAGCTGGCTAATGCCGAAATTTGGATCGATCGCCAGGACGCGCTGGATTTGGTGAAATGCCTCGTCGTAGTGGCCGGCCAAATCGAACGAGGAGGCAAGCACGCAACTGATAATTAGCGATAGCGGGTCAAGGTCGTGGGCTTTTTTCAACTCGGCTACGCCCTCGTCAAAGCGCTTCTGGGCGAGCAAACATTCGCCCAGCCATTGATGCGCAGTGGCGTAGTTCGGATTCAAGGCCAGGGCACGGCGAAACTCGCTTTCCGCGGAGGGGATTTGCAGATCAGTTCCGAGCGCGTTGGCGAGCGATGTGTGCGCTTCGGCGAGTGAATCGTCCAACTCCACTGCTCGCCGGGCGGCCGCGAGTGCGCGAACAATCTCTGCCTTGGGCGGATCATTGCTGTAAACAGGAATAAGCGAATAGCAATCTGCCAGACCGGCGTAAGCGAGAGCGTAGGAAGGATCCTTCTCGATCGCCTGCTGGAAAAAACTGATCGCCGTCTCCAACGATTCACCCGTGCGAAGATTCCAATCGTGGCGGCCTTTTAGGTAGAGTTGATGCGCCTCGGGATCATCGGTCGGACGCGAAGCGAGGACGTGCTCGGCGGAGCCGGTCAGTTTTGCCTGCAAAGTTTGCGCGACGGTGCGCGCGATCTCGCTTTCAACGGCAAAAATATCCGTCAGTTTGCGATCGTAAATGTCCGCCCAAAGATGGGCGTCAGTAGCCGCCTTGATCAGCTGTACATTCACCCGCACCTCGTCATTCACTTTTTGCACGCTGCCTTCGAGCAGATTGGCGACACCGAGTTGCCGCGCGATTTGGCGAAGGTCTTCGTCGGAATTCTTGAAGCGCTGCGTGGAGGTGCGCGCGATGACTTTCAACTCTGCAATTTTCGCCAGGCGCGTCAGGATCTCGTCCTGAATCCCCTCGGCAAAGTAGGCATTGTCGGGGTCGTGACTCAGGTTGTCGAAAGGCAAAACGGCGATGGATTTTTCCGGAATGGTGGCAGGCGCTTCGGTAATCTTCGTTTCGCTTTTCGACGATTCGTTCGGGCGCAGAAGTTCATAGGCCAGCATGCCCGCCGCGGCCAGAGCGAGGACAACCGTGATTCCAACAATCTTGCGGCCGGTATGACGTGCGATCGATTGATTCGGATCCAGTTCCGATTCGCGCCTGATGCCTTCCGGCGTCATCTCAAAGACCCAGGAGAAGACAAGAGCGACGGGAAAACCAAGCACAAGCAGGACAACGACGAGCCGAATCGCCCAGTTGGGAATCTCGAAAAAGGGGAAAACTTGCGTCGCGATTTGAATCAAAAGCCACGCGGCGACGGCATAAGCGACGGCGACTTTGTAGACATTGCGCCGTTTCAGTTCACCGAAGAAATCCTTCGGATTCATTCCTCCTGCCTAACGACAAGCAAACTTCGTCTCGGATGAAAAAGAATGGTCACGAATCGAATCCGGGTCGCTCCTCTTCTATCACCCGGCTTGATCAGTGGCGAGCTTTTCTGCTCCGTCCAACTGAGGTCGAGCCGGGTAATGCTGCTTCGCTCTTTCCAGCACGTCATCATGCGCGGTCGGCTCGTATTCGAAGTCGTCCGGCTCGACGTAGTCCTTTCGCATCGGATAATCGATGAATTCATCCCACATCAAAATCCGCCGCAGATCAGGGTGGCCCTCAAAATGAACGCCGTAGAGATCGAAGATTTCACGCTCCTGAAACTCCGCGCTACGCCAGATCGGGGTGAGTGAGGGCAGTCGCACGCCCGAGGACCGGTCGCCGGTTCTTAGCCTGACGATCAAAGGACCCTGGCGAAGTGCGATCGAGTAAAGATGGTAAACGGCCTCAAGATAACCATGGAAGAATTCCTCCTGTGTTTCCTCGACTTCCTTTTCTTCTCCTTCGACGAGTTTTTTCATCTTCACCTTTTTCTTCACCGTGCGGTCGAGCCAGTCGACGCCGGTAACATTCGAGCAGTAATCAAACTGCAAAGCCGGATCGTCGCGCAGGAAACGCGCGACCGCGACCGCGCGGTCGCTAGGCAAAAGCAGCGATGGCTGCCCTGCCGGACCGGGATTTGGGACAATTTCGATCTTCCCGCCGACAACGGCAGTTTCGATCCTCGCCTTTATTTCCTCGAGTGACTCCATCGGCGGCAATTGTAAGGACAAGTCAGCGCGAATGCCAAAACTCCTTCGCAGCGAATGGCACAGTAACTGGGCTGTTACAATCTTCCGCGGAAAAATGGAATGGCACGAAGTGGAAAGTCTCACCCACTCCTATAACTGACGAAATTTCGCAATTCCTTGGCGTGACTGCCACGTCTCGCGCAATTTTTGCCGTCGGCGATGCCAACCTCACACCGCAGGATCCACAAGACACGCTGGTGGAGATTCATTCACCTTAGTCGTTTCCTGGACAAACCGCGAACCTTCTCCAGAAAATGACTCGTCAGGCCCAAGTCGGTTCGCCTAACGACTCCACTGCGATCTACTAACCTTCTAACCGCGCTCGATCGCAGGCGGATGGAACAAATTTGGATTCGCTGGCGGCTTGAGGTCGTGTTCGCCGAACTCGGGCACTGGATATTCGCTCAGAGTGCTCTCTTTCAGAAACTCGGCTTTGCCCTGACCAGTGAGTTTTTGTTCATCGATCTTGCGTTGCAATTCCATGAAGGCGTGGAGCAAAGCCTCCGGCCGCGGCGGGCAGCCGGGAATATAGACGTCGACCGGAATATAGCGGTCAATGCCCTTGAGCACGTTATAACCTTGTTTAAAAGGGCCGCCGGAGATGGCACACGCGCCCATGGCGATGACGTATTTCGGATCCGGCATCTGGTTGTAAAGCCGGACAATTTGCGGCGCCATCTTCTTTGTCACGGTGCCAGCCACAATCATGAGATCGGCCTGTCGCGGCGAAGGACGAAAAACTTCTCCACCGAAGCGCGCAATGTCGTAGCGCGAAGCGGCGGTCGCAATCATCTCGATCGCACAACAAGCAAGACCGAACTGAAGTGGCCAGATGGAATTCTTGCGTCCCCAATTGTAGAGCTCCTGCATTGAGGTGACCCAGATGCCCTGCTTTTGCAGTTCGCTGCGCAGCCCTTCGTCCATCGCTTCACTCATGCGCGTTTTCGTTCTTCAAAATCCTGAGCGAGTTCACCGCGCTATCTTGCCCAAGTTAGCAGTCCTTTGCCCCAAGCCCAAACCAGGCCTTCGAACAAGAGGAGCAGGAAAATCAAAATGGCGATAAAGGCGCCAACGGGCAGTCCCGTAAATGCGACCGCGAAAGGGACAAGGAAAATCGATTCCACGTCGAAGATGAGAAAGATGATGCAGTAGAGATAGAACTGGGATTGAAATTGGATCTGAGCGTCGCCTAACGACTCCACACCACATTCGTAGGTGGCGTTCTTGGCTACCCCCGGTTTGGGCGGCTGAAAGAATTTTCGCCACAGCCAGGCAAGGACGAGCGGCATGACGGGAAAGAGCAAGGCAACGCCAGCAAAGATGACGAGGAAGAAATAGGGAGAAGGATTCATGAGCCGAGATCAGGAATTCGAAAGCCGAAACAATTCTGAAGTTCGGCTAACCAAGACCGCACCGTCTTCATCACGCGATCATTCCAAGTTGTGGCGAATTTCGGCATCCAGAGTTTGAATTTCCGACGACTCGCCGACTACACCACTCCCTGGTCCATCATCGCATTCGCGACCTTCAGGAACCCGGCAATGTTGGCGCCATTCACATAGTTGCTGGGCGTGCCGTAGGCTTCGGCGGTTTGGTAACACGCGCGATGAATCTCGCGCATGATTTTTTGCAGGCGATCGTCCACTTCGTTGCGCGTCCAGGAAATGCGCATGCTGTTTTGTGCCATCTCGAGACCGGAGGTGGCGACGCCGCCGGCGTTGGCAGCTTTGCCTGGACCGTAAAGAATCCCAGCGTCGAGGAATTGGTTCACCCCTTCAATTGTCGTCGGCATGTTGGCTCCTTCCGAAATAACGTAGACGCCGTTGCGCAACAGGTTGGCCGCGTCTTTGCCGTTGATCTCGTTTTGGGTCGCGCTGGGAAAAGCGCATTGCGCCTTGTGATTCCAGAGAGGGTTATGGTCCAGGCCCGGGTCGAACGGCGTGTAAACCGCGCTCTTGAATTTCGTCGCGTATTCTGAGATTCGGCCACGTCGGACATTCTTCAGGTCCATGATGAAGGTCAGCTTTTGATCGGTGAATCCTTCCTCGTCGTAGATGTAGCCGCCGGAATCCGACATCGAGACCGGCTTGGCGCCCATATTGATCAATTTTTCAGCGGTGTATTGCGCGACATTGCCACTGCCCGAGATGAGGCAGGTCATTCCTTCGAGACCTTCCTTGCGCGCCTTGAGCATCTCAGCGGCAAAATAAACCGCGCCATAACCAGTTGCCTGGGGACGAATGAGCGAACCGCCCCAGCCCAAGCCTTTTCCAGTCAGAACCCCTGTAAACTCGTTGCGGAGTTTCTTGTACATTCCGAAGAGATAACCAATTTCACGGCCGCCCACGCCGATATCGCCCGCAGGCACGTCAGTGTAGGCGCCGATGTGGCGGAAAAGTTCCGCCATGAAGGCCTGGCAAAAGCGCATCACTTCGTTGTCGGTCTTGCCTTTCGGATCGAAATCCGAACCGCCCTTGCCGCCGCCCATCGGCAAAGTCGTTAGGGCGTTTTTGAAGACCTGCTCGAAAGCAAGGAACTTCAGGATTCCTAGATTGACCGATGGATGAAAACGCAGTCCTCCTTTGTAGGGACCGATCGCGCTGTTCATTTCGATGCGAAAACCACGATTGATCCGGATGTCGCCCCGGTCGTCTTCCCAAGGCACCCGAAACATGATGACCCGCTCCGGTTCCATCAGGCGCTCGAGAATCTTCGCCTTCACATATTCGGGGTGCCGATCGAAAACGAGGGTGAGCGATTCGGCCACCTCCTGCACCGCCTGGTGGAATTCCGGTTCGGCCGGGTTCTTGGCTTTCACCCGCGCAATTAATTCTGTCACGTATTCTGTCATAAGGTCTTGCTTGTCTGTCGGCCCGAATTTGGGCTTGCCTAACGAGGCCGCGAAAGTGCTTCTTTTACGCCGGTCAGATTGCGATCACGGGACGAGCAATAGCGCGACACCTTCGGAAACGAAACAAAATTCGTTGACCCGGACACCATTCCTCTCTTGCGAAAGAAATAAGACCCCGCTTTCCTTCCAGCCGACGTGACCGGTTTTCTCGACCAAATTTTTGTTCAGGCCAAGGAGCACATCCTTGCGCCGTTCGCCGGAGCGCCCGTTTGGCTTGAACAGGTTATTTCGAGTTTGATCAACATCGTTGCCCTGCTGGCGGTTTTTCTCTCCCTCTTCGCGCTCGTCTCTGTGCTGGAAAGAAAAATCCTCGCTCGCATTCAAAACCGGCTTGGACCGAATCGAGTTGGACCCTTCGGCTTGCTCCAGCCGGCGGCGGATGGAATCAAGATGTTGATCAAGGAAGACATCGTGCCGACGCGCGCCGACAAGGCAGTGCACTTTCTTGCACCGATCCTGATTGCGACGACCGCGATTCTCGGCCTTGGCATTATTCCCTATGGGCGCAACATGACACCATTCGCGATCGACGGCGGCATTCTCTTTTTCTTCGCCATCGGATCGACAACGGAGCTGAGCGTTTTCATGGCCGGGTGGGGTAGCAACAATAAATTTTCCATGCTCGGCGCGATGCGCGCCATCGCACAAATGGTGAGCTATGAGCTGCCACTTATTATCACCGTCCTACCAGTGGTGATGGTGGTGGGCTCGCTCTTACCGGATACAATCGTCGCGGCGCAAGGCGGTTATTCGTTAGGCTTCATTCCGCATTGGTTTGTTCTCACGCCTTGGGGCGCGGCCGGCTTCATGCTCTTTTTTGTCGCCGCCCTCGTGGAATCGAACCGCACGCCTTTTGATGTGCCAGAAGGCGAATCGGAAATCGTCGCCGGACATATGACGGAATATTCCGGGTTTAAGTACGCCATCTTTTTTCTCGGGGAGTATCTGGGGATGTTTGCCGTCAGCGGCCTGGCAGTGACGCTCTTCCTTGGCGGTTGGCACGCGCCCCTGCCCTTCCTTGGGTTCGTCCCGTCCTGGCTCTGGTTCTTCGCAAAATTAGGCACGATGATTTTTGTTTTCATCTGGGTGCGGGGCACCCTCCCCCGCACGCGGGTCGATCAGGTGATGAATTTTGCCTGGAAATTCATGCTTCCGATGGCGTTCGCCTGCATTCTCGCGGCAGCAGTCTGGCATTATGCCGGGCGTCGATTCGTCAGCTGGCTCTTATCGTTGGGCGTGGTGCTGGTAGCTTATTTTGCGCTCTCCCGCTTCCTCGGGGCGAGAAAGAAGTTTGCCCCACGCAGCTATCGTTTCGCGGAATGAACGGCGCCGCCTTTATCTTCATCGCCATCTTCACCCTGGCGGCGGCGCTGGCGGCGGCGACCCTTGGCAAACTAATCCACGCTGCGCTCAGTTTCGCGGCGGCGTTTGTCGGCGTGGCAGCGTTTTACTTTTTGTTAGGCGCGGAATTTGTCGGCCTGGTGCAGATCTTCGTTTACGTCGGCGCGGTCGCGGTCCTGATCGTCTTTACTATTCTCCTTACGCGCCGCGATTTGGAAAAAGACCATGGCTTCAATTGGAGCGGTGTATTCATCGCACTGGCGGTCTTTGCCGGATTGCTCTGGGCGATTCTCAAAAGCTCTAATCTATCTTCGGCTGCACAACCTCTCGCTAGCCTGACGGTGAAACAAATTGGCGATGCGCTCATGACCGATTACGTCTGGCCGCTGCAATGTATTGGCGTGATTCTCACAGCCGCGCTCATCGGCGCGCTGGTCCTTGTCATGGAGGAAAGGCGGTGAGCTGCACCTCGTTTCGACTACCACTCCAGCTGTCTTTGCTCTGCAAGGAAACCGCCTGACGATGACGCCAACGCTCCAACTTTTTCTCATCATTTCCGCGGCGCTCTTTTGCATCGGCCTTCTCGCAGCACTCAGCCGCCGTCACGCGATTTTCATTCTGATCGGTATCGAGATGATGTTGGCGGCGGCTGGTTTGAACTTCATTGCCTTCTGGCGTTTTGGTCCCCAGCCTGCGCCGCCAACAGGCGTTTTGATCACGATTTTCGCCATCGCCATCGCAGCAGCGGAAGCGGCTGTCGGCCTCGCGCTCGTGATCGCGGTTTATCGCCGTTTCCGAACGACGAACATCGATGAAATCGATGAGCTCAGAGGATGATTAACTGGATCATCTCTCATCTCTGGCTCATCCCGTCCGTGCCTTTGGCGATGGCATTGGCCGTTCTTAGCCTAACGAATTCCCAACAGCGGCTCGCCGCGGGGTTAGCCGTTGCCGGTCAGGTCGCGGCGCTCCTTCTCTCGTTAGGCGCTTTCGCGGCCACGCTCCCGACCCCGGGCTACCGCGCGCTGCAGAATTTCACCTGGTTCACTTTCGGAGAACAAGCTCTGCGTCTTGGCTTCGTTCTCGACCCGCTGACCGCCGTGATGCTGGTCATGATTACGTTCGTAAGTCTGTGGATTTTCGTCTTCAGCATCGGCTACATGGCGGAAGACGCGCATTTTACCCGCTTCTTCGCCTATCTCTCGTTTTTCTCCGCCGCCATGCTTGGCGTCGTCATCGCAAACAGCCTCCTTTTCCTCTTCATCTCTTGGGAACTGGTCGGACTCGCGTCCTATCTGCTAATTGGTTTTTGGATCCATAAGCCGAGCGCCGCAGCCGCGGCGAAGAAGGCTTTCATTACGACGCGAATCGGCGACATCGGTTTCTTCATCGGCATGCTCTGGCTCTACGGGCGGAGCGGGACGCTCCTCTTTTACGATGGCGGAAAAGGCGCGCTCGAATCGGCGGCGTTGCTATCGTTAGGCCCGGCTGCCACCTGGATTGCGCTCCTCATTTTCTGCGGTGCGGCCGGGAAGTCAGGCCAATTCCCGCTTCATGTCTGGCTGCCGGACGCGATGGAAGGTCCCACGCCGGTGAGTGCGCTCATTCATGCCGCGACCATGGTGGCGGCAGGTGTTTTCCTGGTTGCGCGGGTTTATCCGCTTTTTTCGTTAGGCGAAATTCACGGTGTCACCACTTCGCTCAGCGTCGTGGTTTGGATCGGCGTGGTCACCGCGCTCATGTCGGCGCTCATTGCTCTTGCCCAGGCCGACATCAAACGCATTCTCGCTTATTCCACGGTTTCCCAGCTTGGGCTGATGATGGTCTCGTTAGGCGTAGGCGGCGTGGCGGCCGGAATCATGCATCTGCTCGCGCATGGGTTTTTCAAGGCTCTCCTCTTCCTCGGTTCGGGCTCGGTCATTCACGGCTGCCACGACGAGCAGGACATCCGGAAGATGGGTGGATTGCGTCGGCTCATGCCCATCACCTTTTTCGCCTACGCCATTGGCATGATGGCATTGAGCGGAGTGCCGCTCTTTTTTTCCGGCGCCTGGACGAAGGAAGAGATTCTTCACGCCACGTCGCTCTGGAAGGCATCGCATCTGCCGCATTATCTCATGTTGCTCGGCGTCGTCCTGACTGCGCTCTACATGACGCGGCAAATGATTCACGTTTTCTTTGGGCCAAAGGGTGGCGCGTCGAATCACGCGCATGAGAGTTCGCCGGTCATGACGATGCCTCTCGTTGTCCTGGCGACCTGCGCGATCGTCTTCAGCCTTGTCCTCACGCCAGCCTGGCCATGGTTGCATTCGTATTTGTCAGGCGAACGACCAGTCTTGAACTGGTCGCTCCTCATTACACCCGCGCTCTATGTGTCGCTCGCCCTCGTAGTGATCGGCATTGGACTTGGTGTGCTGATTTATCGAGGTGGCGGCGAAACTGACCCGGTCGAGCGCGCGCTGCCGCAGGTCTTTCGCTTTCTGGAAAATCGGATGTGGCTCGATGAACTCTACGATTGGACGGTGCTGGCCCTGGCGCGTTTTGCCGCGCGGCTTTCCGACTTTCTCGATCGATACCTCTGGGATGGACTCTTTCGGCTGGGCAGCACGCTGGTTGGTTTCTTCGGTAGCCTAACGAAAGGTTTCGACGAACGCGCGATCAACAGCGGCGTCAACGAAGCGACCAATTGGGCACGCGGCCTCGGTCGTGGAATCGCGCGCGGTCATTCCGGCCAGGTCCAAACCTATCTCGGAGCGATCGCGATCGCGATGGTCGCGCTCTTCATTTTCTACGCATGGCTCACCTGATCGCGGGATTGATTTTTCTTCCAATCCTGGGCGCGCTCTTCGTCAGCGTCGCACCACGCCATTATGCCAGAGCGGTAGCGCTCGGAAGCAATCTCTTCACTGCGCTCTTCGCCCTCATGCTATGGGCGCATTTCGACCCGACGACACCAGGCCTGCAAATGGTGGCACGCCATGTCTGGATCCCGGCGATCGGCGCGGAACTGCATTTTGGAATTGATGGTTTAAGTCTGCTTCTGGTCCTCCTGACCTCGCTGGTTTTCCCTTTCGCGCTTCTCGCGCAAAGAATGGATCGTGGATTTTGCGCGCTCATGCTCGTGATGCAGGCCTCGCTTTACGGCGTCTTCACCGCGCAGAATTTTATCCTATGGTTCCTCTTCTATGAGATGAGCCTGATCCCCGGATTCCTGCTCATCAAGCTCTGGGGCGGAGCAAAGCGCGACTGGGCCGCGACCAAGTTTTTCCTCTACACTTTTCTCGGCAGCGTGGCGATGCTGCTTTCGTTTCTCGGAATCTATTTCGTCAGGGGAACTTTCGATTTTGCGGAGCTGGCGTCGTTAGGCAAACTCGGTCTGCTCCAGGGAAATATTCGATGGCTCGCCTTCGCCGGTATCTTTCTTGGCCTGGCGGTGAAGGTGCCGCTTTTTCCTTTTCACACCTGGCTGCCGGATGCTTACGAAGCCGCGCCCACCGGAGCTTCGATGGTCCTGACCGGTACGCTTTCGAAGATGGGAGTTTACGGTTTTATCCGGTTGCTTTTGCCGCTTTTCCCTAACGAAATGAAGGTGGTCGGTTCCTGGCTTCTCGGCCTCGCGGTCGCCTCCATTATTTTCGCCTCACTCGCCGCCTGGGCACAGCGCGATTTGAAACGAATGGTGGCCTATCTTTCGATCAACCACCTCGGCTATTGCATGCTCGGGCTCTTCGCTGTGAGCGCGACCTCGACGGTTCCGCCTAACGAAGCGCAAGCCGCCCTGAGCGGCGTCTTTTTGCAAATTCTCAATCACGGCATCACCGCGGCAGCACTATTCTACTTTGTGGGCTTACTCGAGCAACGTTGCGGCACGCGCGGGCTTAATGATTTCGGCGGCCTCATGCAACGCGCGCCTCTGCTTTGCGGTTGGATGAGCGTCGCCATGTTTTCGTCGTTAGGCTTACCTGGGCTCAACGGCTTTGTTGGCGAATTCCTGATTTTCAAAGGCTCCTTCGCGCTCGTAGCCGGTTACAGCGCCGTCGCGGTGCTTGGACTGCTTATCACCGCGATCGTTTTCATGCGGGCGATGCAGGCGCTTTTCAGCGGACCTTTGTCCGAAAGCTGCGGCAGCACGCCAGATCTCAGCCCGCTCGAGCGATGGACCGTCGTGCCGGTAACACTACTCATGTTCGCGATCGGAATCGCACCGCAGTTCGTCACCACCATCTTTAGCTCCACGGTCGCGCACCTCGCGCAGGTTCTGGGTTAAAAGCGTCATGATGAAGCAAACCGTTCCAGCCGATCGCATCACAATTTGTTCTGGAATGGAACGCGCCCGATGATCGCCTGGACGATTTATTTGTCCTTAGCGGGAGCGGTTGTGGTGCTGCTTTCGCCTCGCACCATTTCGCGCTGGCTCGCGCTTGCCACCGCGACCACCGGTTTTGTGGTGGCGCTGGCTGCCTTCTTTGCGCGCGGCGCCGATTTCGCGTCATTCACGACGCTCGTTAGGGCGCCGTGGATCCCGGCGATCGGGAGCAGCTTTCATCTCGCCGCGGACGGCATTAGCCTAACGATGGCATTGGTAACGGGGCTGACCGCAATCTGCGCGGTTCTCTTTTCCTGGAAAGTAGTGGAGCGGCCTAACGAATTCTTCTTTTGGCTGCTGCTTGTGGTGACGGGCTCGTACGGCGTTTTCCTGAGCGCCGATCTCTTCCTTTTTTTCCTCTTCTACGAACTGGTCATCATTCCGAAGTATTTCCTCATCGCGACGTGGGGCTCGACGAACAAGGAGTACGGCGCGATGAAGCTGACTCTTTATTCTTTCTTCGGTGGCGCGCTCGTCTTCATCGGCATCCTCGCAATCGCCAACACCGCGGGATCATTCGACCTCCAGCAACTCGCGCAGTTTTCCTTCGCGCCGCAGCTCCAAGGCTGGGCTTTCCCGGTCTTGTTTCTCGGCTTCGCCGTGCTCGGCGGCATCTGGCCGCTGCACACCTGGGCGCCGACCGGCCACGTGGCCGCACCCACGGCCGGCTCGATGCTTCTCGCCGGCATTGTGATGAAGCTCGGCGCATACGGCGCGCTGCGAGTGGCCTGCAATCTCTTTCCGTCAGGCTTTCACCTCTGGAGCAAATGGATCGCTGTATTTGCCGTCATCGGAATCGTCTATGCGGCGGCTGTCGCCTTGCGGCAGAGCGATCTCAAATTCGTCATCGGGTATTCAAGTGTGAGCCACATGGGTTTCGTGCTGCTTGGGCTGGCCACGGCTAATGCGCTGGGCGTCGCCGGCGCAGTTTTGCAAATGTTTTCCCATGGCGTCATTGGCGCGTTGCTTTTCGCGCTGGCGGGCGCGGTTTACTATCGGACGCATACCCGCAACCTCGAGGATCTCTCCAGAATGAATCTGGCTCGGACAATGCCCTTTCTCACTGTCGCCTTCGTTCTCGCATCAGCGGCCTCGATGGGGATCCCCGGATTCAGCGGCTTTGCGGCGGAAATCACCATCCTGATTGGGGCGTGGAAAACATATCCGCTCGCCGTTTGGATTACCGGGTTCGGCATGGTGCTGGTCGCAGCCTTCACCTTGCGCGCCTTGAAGAAAACTTTCTTTGGCGACGATCGAATGCCCGCCACGGTCGAAGTCGTATCCGCGCCTAACGAGTCAGCGACGCTCGCCGAAAAGTTGGGTGCGAGTTTGCTTATTTTCGCGACGCTCGCCGTTGGGCTTTACCCGAATTTGCTCTTCGATCGAATCATGCCGGCAGTTGAGACGATGAGGTTTTTGCAACGATGAACTATCTGCAACTGCTCCAGCTCGCCGCGCCGGAAGCCATCGTGGTCGTGACCGCTCTGCTCGTCTTGATGGTTGGGCTGATAACGGGACGACGTGATGCCAAGCCGGAAGTTGCATTGAAGCCGGATCGTCCGGCGAGTGCTACGTGCTCTTCTGCGACAACGACAGATTCCTGTTTGCTCATCGCAACATTAGGGCTGACCGCGGCAATTTTCTCCGTTCTTAGGCTGCCGTCACAGGGTTCGATCGCTCACGGCATGCTGGTGATTTCTCCTCTCAATTCTCTTTTCCAGGTCGTCGTGTTGCTTCTCGCCTTCTTCAGCCTCTTCCTCGTACGCGCGGAAACTTTTCTGCCTAACAAAGCCGAATACCTCGCGATGATTCTCCTCGCCACCGTTGGACTCATGCTCCTGGTCGGAAGCGAAGAGCTCCTCATGATTTTTATCGGCCTCGAGCTGACTGGGCTTTCGCTTTATATCCTGACCGCGTTTGCGAAAATGAACCGACAGTCGGCGGAAGCCGGCCTGAAGTACTTTCTTTTTGGCAGTGTGGCGAGCGCGTTCACCCTCTTTGGGCTGAGCCTCATTTATGGCCTGACGAATACGACCGCTCTCAGTGAGATCGGCGCGCGCCTAACGACTTCCCCGCTGCCACTGCTGCTTGTCGCGGGAATAGTCATGACACTGATCGGTTTCGCCTTTAAGATCGCGGCGGCGCCGTTCCATCTTTGGGCGCCGGACGCCTATCAAGGCGCGCCGATTTCTACAGCCGCCCTCATCGCTTCGGGCTCAAAGGTGGCGTCGTTTCTTGTCCTGGGAAAAATTCTGCTAAGGGCATTCGGGAATTTGCCTGGGAGCGCGGCCTGGCATGCCTTGAGCGCAGGCTGGCAACCGGTCTTGGCAGTGCTTGCGGCACTCTCGATTGTCGTCGGGAACCTGGCGGCGCTTGCACAAAAAAATGTTCGACGCCTGCTCGCTTATTCGGCGGTTGCGCAAGGCGGATACACCTTGCTCGGGCTGATCGCGGGCGGCCCAGCCGGCTATTCCGCGACACTTTTTTACACAACGATTTACGCCATCACACTCATCGGTGCTTTCGGCGTCGTCGGGTTCGTTAGGCAGAGAACCGGCGGCGACGATCTTTCCGACTTTGCCGGATTGCGCAAAAGTTCGCCGCTGCTCGCGACCTGCATGGCGATCTTCATGCTGTCGCTCGCCGGGTTGCCGCCGCTCGCCGGCTTCTTTGGCAAGTTTTATCTCTTCAAAGTCACCATGAGCGCGACACCCAACAATGGTCTTCTCTGGCTCGTCATCCTGGCGCTGCTCGGCAGCCTCATCTCGCTTTATTATTATCTCATCGTGTTGAAGATGATTTTCGTGAGCGAATCCCCCGTCGCCATCCATCCATCTTCATTCCAACCTTTCCTGCCACGGCTCGTTGTGTCGTTGCTCGCGATGTTTGTCTTGTTGCTCGGCATCTTGCCGCAGAATCTTCTGGCGCGAATTCTTGCGACCTTGTCTTGAAGGCGAAAAACATTTCTGCAAGAAATTGCGTGCCTAATGTTTATGGCGCCAGATAAGTTGTCGCTGGTGAATCACGACTTAAGAGCAAAACGCGACCTCCGATGAAAGCCGGTCCGATCAGCGAATTTATTGATCGCCACTACCGGCACTTTAATGCCGCCGTTCTTAAAGACGCAGCCAACGCCTACCGTGCACATCTCGAGAAGGGCGGCAAAATGATGATTACTCTCGCCGGGGCGATGAGCACGGCCGAGCTGGGAGTTTCACTCGCGGAGATGATTCGCGCCGGCAAAGTGCACGCCATTACCTGCACCGGTGCAAACCTCGAAGAGGATATTTTCAACCTCGTCGCGCGCAGCCAATACGAACGCATCCCGCATTATCGCGAGCTTTCGCCCCAGGAAGAGGAGGGTCTTTTGCGCCGCCATCTCAATCGCGTCACCGACACCTGCATCCCGGAGGAGTATGCGATTCGCCGTCTCGAGAAAGCGGTCATGGCAGAATGGAGCGACGCGGCGCAAAAGAAGGAACGTCTTTTCCCGCACGAATTTCTTTTTCGTGTCCTCCAGAGCTCTCGGCTGAAGGAGTTTTACGAGATCGATCCGGCTGATAGCTGGATGGTGGCTGCGTCGGAGAAGAATCTTCCAATGTTTGTCCCAGGCTGGGAAGACTCGACTCTCGGCAACATCTATGCGGCGCGACACATCACTGGCGAACTGCCCGACGTGCAAACAATGCGCTCCGGCATTGAGTACATGATCGAGCTGGCGAAGTGGTATCAAACGGTCACGGGGCAAAGCTCAGTCGGCTTCTTTCAAATCGGTGGCGGCATCGCAGGCGATTTTCCCATCTGCGTCGTGCCGATGTTGAACCAGGACGTGGTCAGCAATCAGGTTCCGGAGTGGGGTTACTTTTGCCAGATCAGTGATTCGACGACGAGTTTCGGTTCTTATTCGGGCGCCGTGCCTAACGAGAAAATCACCTGGGGCAAACTCCGCGCCACTACCCCGCGCTTCGTCATCGAGTCCGACGCCACCATCGTGGCGCCCCTTATTTTCGCCAAGATTCTCGGCTGGTAGACGACAGCGGGGCGGCGGCGACATCGCTTTAACCTGCAAAGGCTTGACAGGGCGACCGCCTCCGAAAAAGATCGGCCCATGAAGACACTTACCCTAGGAGTTGGAACAATCGCCGCGGCCTTGAGCGCGGCTTTTTTCGTGGCACCTCTCTGCGCGGAGGAGCCGAAGCCTAACGACGCGTCCGCTTCACCCGCGGCCGGCCAGCCTAACGACGCCGAGATGATGAAGCAAATGATGGAAATGGCGAAGCTGAATGAAAATCACAAGCTGCTCGCCAGTCTCGACGGTGCCTGGACATATACGGTTAAGATGTGGATGAACGGCGATCCGAGCAGCAAACCGGACATCTCCAAAGGAATGGCAACTCGGCGTTCGATCATGGGAGGTCGTTATGTGGTCATGGATGTAAGAGGCAAGATGCAGATGCCGGGTCCGGACGGGAAAATGATGGCAACCGAATTCCAAGGCCGTGGGACGGAAGGCTACGACAACGTAAAGAAGAAATTCGTCAGCACATGGGTCGATAACATGGGCACTGGCATCATGATGTCCGAGGGGACTTACGATGACGCGAGCAAGAGCTTCACCTACACCGGAGAATACGAACCGATGCCCGGTATGAAGCAGAAAATGCGTGAAGTAGTGAAGGTGGATGACAAAGATCATATGACACTAGAGTGGTATGAAACGCGCGGCAGTCAGGAAGTGAAAACGATGGAGATCGATTACGCGCGCAGGAAATAACGCCCGGTCGAAAAACGGTTCATGAGATGAGCATCTCCCGGCGAAAATTCGCACAATTGTTAGGCGCGGGAGCGGCGGCGGCGGTCGTCCGCCCCGCGCTTACTTTTGCCAATGACCCGAGTGCAACGCCGGCGCGCGGCAGTGTCGTCAGGCTGAGTGCAAATGAAAACCCTTACGGGCCGTCGCCAAAGGCGCTTGCGGCCATGCGCGACTCTTTTTCCCTCGCCTGTCGTTACCCCGACGACCGTGCCGGCGAACTAGTCTCTGCGCTCTCTCGACTTCACAACGTCGGGCGGGAACAAATTCTCCTGGGCGACGGCTCAGGAGAAATTCTCAAATTGTGCGCCGACGTTTTCACCGGACCACTCTCGGCCGACAAAAAATTTGGCGGCGCCCTTATCGTAGCCGATCCGACCTTCGAAGCGATTGTTTATCACGCAACAAACAACGGCGCGGAGATAGTGAAGATTCCGCTCACCTCGAGCTACAGCCACGACCTGGCAAAGATGCTAAGCGCGGCAAAGAAAGGACTCATCTATCTCTGCAATCCTAACAATCCAACCGGCAGTATTACGCCGGAAAACGAGGTGTGTGACTTCGTCGCGAAGGTGCCGGAAGAGACCATGATCCTGGTGGACGAAGCTTATTATCACTATGCCGAGAGCAGCGATTACGAGAGCGTGATCCCGCTGGTGCGAGACCGTTCCAACCTCATCGTCGCGCGCACCTTTTCCAAGATTTACGGAATGGCCGGATTGCGCTGCGGTTATTGCATCGGACACTCGGTCGCGATTGAACGGCTACGGGCGCGACAGCCATGGGACAGCATTAATATTATGGCCATCGTGGGCGCCGGCGCTGGTCTTGACGATCCGGGCGAGGTCGACCTCGGACGCCGGCGCAACAAGGAAACCCGCGAGTTTACGATCGCGGAGTTGGAGCGAATAGGATTTAAGACCATTCCTTCGCAGACCAACTTCATCATGTTGGACGCGCAACGTCCGGTCGTGCCGCTGATCGCGACCTTAAAGAGTCACAGCGTAGAGGTGGGCCGCTTGTTTCGAGCCATGCCAAATCACCTCCGAGTTACCATTGGAAAGAAGGCAGAAATGGAAACCTTCCTTTCCGCTTTCCGTCAAATTACGAGCGCATCGCCCGGTTGACGGGGACCTAACGAATGAAAGCCTGGATCTTCGCCCGAACGGCCATAGTCGCTTTGGGCTTTATTGCTCAAACGAAAGCTCAAGCTTCAATCGCAGTGACTAGTTCTGCGTTTAAGGCAGGATCGATGATTCCCGTTCAGTTTACCTGCAAGGGCGCGAATCAAAATCCGCCTCTGGAGGTCAACGGCGTTCCAGCCGGCGCGAAAAGTCTTGCCTTGATTATCGATGATCCCGACGCGCCGGGCGGAGTCTTTAGTCATTGGTTAGTCTGGAATATCGACCCCGCGGCGAAGCAGATTCCCGCCAACAGTGTGCCGCCCGGCGCGGCGCAGGGGGAAAACGATTTCGGCAAACCTGGTTATGGCGGACCGTGCCCACCCTCGCTCCATCGGTATTTCTTTCGCATCTTTGCCCTGGACAAAAAGCTCGATCTCAGATCGGGTGCAAAACGTTCCGCGTTAGATGGCGCGATGACCGGCCATGTGATCGGTCGGGGCGAACTGCTGGCACGCTTTGGTCGTTAGGCTAGGTTGCTTTACGACTTTCGGTTCAGCGCGCTTTCCAATACCGGCCAGATATTGGCGGCGAGAACTTTTTGTCCGCCGGCATTAGGATGGATCATGTCTGGCAGGTTGAGCGCCGGGTTGCCAATCACACCTTCGAGGAAAAATGGCACCAGATGGGCGGCGTTCCGTCGCGCAAGCTCGACATACATGGCGCCGAAGTCGGTGAGGTAATCGCCGCGCGAATAGCCAGGCATTTGCAGTCCTGCGATCAGCACGGTCGCTTCCGGATAACGAGCGCGTGTGCGATCGATGATTGCTTGCAGGTTACTCTCGATTTGCACGACTGGCACACCACGAAAGGCGTCGTTGATTCCCAACTCGATAAGCAGGATATCGACGCGACGATCAAGCAAGCGCCCAAGCCGACGCAGCCCGCCAGCCGTGGTATCGCCGCTCACACCGGCGTTGATAACGTGCAAGCGCTTTCCCGTGCTCGCCGCTTTTTCGGAAAGTAACGCCGGATAAGCATCGGTCCGCCTTAAGCCGTAACCGGCCGAGATACTGTCGCCGAGAACAAGAACATTCGGGATTCTCACGCGAGCTGAAGCGGACTCAGCGGGAGTCGCGGTGGCGAATGCGCTTGCCGTAGTGAGCCCAAGGAAAAGAAAAGCTGCCAGGGTGTGCATGAGGCGATTTTCGACTGCACGAAAGGCCTTTTTGTTCATTGGCTTGCCTCAGCTTTCGCCGCGCACTAAATGTAAGTCCACACGGCCGCCCAGCGGTGGCCGGCAACGTAACAAGAACCCTTACTTTTTTTCGTATGGCAAACTTCGGCATCAATGGCTTCGGCCGCATTGGACGCAACGTCCTCCGCGCCATGTCTCAGGAGCAGGTCGCGCTGGTCCGGGCAATTAACGATCTCACGGACACCCACACCCTCGCGCATCTGCTCAAGTGGGATTCGGTTCATGGGAAATTCGACGGGCAGATCGGTTACGATGAAGAAAACATTATCGTTCGCGGCCACAAGATCAGGATCCTGAAGGAGCGCGACCCGGCTAAGCTGCCATGGAAAGATCTCGGGGTAGATGTGGTTCTGGAGTCGACCGGGCTTTTTACCAATCGGGAAAAGGCTGAGCTCCACTTTGCCGGCGGCGCCAGGAAAGTGCTCATCAGCGCGCCAGCGAAAGACCCGGACGCAACCATTTGCATCGGGATCAACGACGACATCTATGACGGTTCGACGATGAACATCATCTCGAACGCGAGCTGTACGACCAACTGCCTCGCGCCGATGGTCAAGGTGCTGCATCAGAACTTCAAAATTGTGAGCGGCTTCATGAGCACGATTCACAGCTACACAAACGATCAGAACATTCTTGATCTGCCGCACAAGGATCTGCGCCGGGCCCGGGCTGCCGCAGTGAGCATCATTCCGTCGAGCACCGGCGCCGCGAAAGCGATCGGCGAAGTGCTACCCGAACTAAAAGGAAAACTAAACGGCGGCGCCTTTCGCATCCCCACTCCGGATGGTTCAGTGACTGATTTCACCGCCGTGCTGGAGCAGGAAGTCAGCGTCCAAAACATCAACGACGCATTCAAAAAGGCCGCGAGCGACGCGAGCTACAAAGGCGTGCTCGAATACACTGATGAACCGCTCGTTTCGGCCGATATCGTGGGCAACCCGCATTCGTGCATCTTCGATAGCGCCCTTACTCTTACGCAGGGCAAGCTGGTTAAGGTGGTGGGTTGGTACGACAACGAATGGGGCTACAGCAACCGCTGCGTCGAGCTGCTGGAGATGATCTCATAGCATGAAAAAGCTCAGCGTCCGGGATCTCGATGTCCGAGGGAAACGCGTTCTGCTACGCGTCGATTTCAACGTTCCGATGGAAGCGCGCGATGGCCGGCTCGCCATTACCGACGACACGCGCATGCGCGAGAGTTTGCCGACGATCAATTTTTTGCGCGAGCACGGGGCGAAGACGATCCTGATGGCACATCTTGGCCGGCCGAAAGGTCAGCCGGTGGAGAAATATTCACTCCGGCCGGTCGGCCTCGCCTTGCACGATCTCATCGGCCATCCAGTCGCCTTCAGCCACGAGTGCATCGGCGCGGATGCGGAAGCAATCGTGAAAGACATGAAGGATGGCGACGTGACGCTGCTCGAGAATCTTCGCTTTTATGCTGGAGAAGAAGCGAACGATCCAATGTTTGCCGAAGCGCTCGCCAAACTCAGCGATGGCCTGTATGTCAACGACGCTTTTGGCACAGCCCATCGCGCCCACGCCTCGACCGCCGGCGTCACCAAGTTCGTCAGGCAAGCTGCCATGGGCTTCCTCATGGAAAAGGAACTCCAATATCTCCAGGACGAGCTGTCGAATCCCACGAAGCCTTTTCTCGTCATCCTTGGCGGCGCCAAAGTCTCGGACAAGATCGGCGTGATCAAAGTCCTCATGGACAAGGCGGACACCATCCTCATCTGCGGCGCGATGGCGAACACCTTCCTCGAAGCCGAAGGGGTCGGCATGGGTAGCAGCAAGGTAGAGCGTGACAAATTCCACCTCGCACACGAGCTCGTGCAGTTGGCCAAGGAGAAAGGCGTTCGCTTCCTCCTGCCGATTGACATCCTCGGCGCAGAAGAAATCAAGGCTGGTACCGCCACCCGCCACAGTGGCCGCATTTCGCCCGCCTACAATATCCCGGATGGTTGGCAGGCGGTCGATATCGGCCCGCTCACGATCGCGCTTTTCAAGAGCGAAATCGCGCGCGCGAAGACAATCCTTTGGAACGGCCCACCTGGGATTTTTGAGATTCAGGAATTTTCCGCCGGCACGGAAGCGATCGCCGAAGCACTGGCCGAATCGAAGGCAACCACGATCATCGGCGGTGGGGATTCGGTCACGGCGGTCAAGCAAGCGGGGCTGGCCGACAAGATGACATTCATTTCCACCGGCGGCGGAGCGTCACTCGAGCTGATCGAAGGCAAGGAGTTGCCCGGAGTCGCGGCCTTGAGCGAGCGCGTCTGAGTTACCCAACCCAGAAAGGCGAGCGCTGTTGTTACGCCGCAGCCTAACGAACGTAGCTCTCGCCCTTTGCGCCTTTCTCCTCACTGGCGCGTTTTTCCGCTGGCTGCTTCCGTTCCCGGAGATCACGCCGATCTCAGAGAAGTTCCGGTTCTACGAAAAGCACCGGGACGAAATTGACACGCTCTTTTTCGGTTCGAGCCGGATCTATCAACAGTTGTCGCCTGCGATCTTCGACACGGAAATGCGCGCGCAGGGTTTGGAGACAAGGAGTTTCAACTTTGGCGTCAACGGCATGTTCCTCGGCGAGGAATCTTATCTTCTCGAAAAAGTATTACCTCACGCGAGCACACGGCTGCGCTGGGTGTTCATCGAGTTGGAGCCTTTACCGATCAGCTTCGATCCAGGCAACAGTGGCTCACAACGCATTGGTTACTGGCATGATTTGCCGCGAACCCGTGCCGTGATTGAGGAAATTTTTCGCCTCGACTCCGCAGGTCGGACAAGAGCGAAATGGGAAGTCATCTTCGGCCGCCCAAAACAAGAGCAGCGCCATGATCTCTTGTTTCTGCACCTCTCGCTCTTCGCCAAGAATTTCCTCAACCTCGGACAAGCTCGCGACGTGTTGGACTGGTGGCAACATCGCTCGGGCGAGTTCGATCGCATCAATCTCGGGCCTGCGACCGACGGATATCGACCTCTCCAGATTCGCTTGCCGCCTGACAAGGCAGCTTCTTTCGAGGAAGCCTTGCGCGCCTCGATGGCAACGGCGCGACGAAAACCACTGGATCCCGCCACCGAAGAAATCTGTCGACGTTCTGCGGCGGAGGTTTTGCGCTGCGGCGCGCAGCCAATTTTTGTCGTCACTCCGGTCCGCGACCAAACCCAATTTTTTTTCGCGCAGCCGGCCACAGGGCTCACAACAGTCTTGTCGTTCAACGACGCCATTCGTTATCCCGACCTTTACCGGACGTCAGTCCGCCTCGATTCGATGTCGCATCTAAACGAGGAAGGCGCACAGCATTTCAGCCGTCATGTCGCCGAGCGTTTCGCCGCCGCGCTGCGCGAGGGCGCGATCAAGTAAATGTCCTTCGTCGAGTTCCGCTTTTTTTGGTTCTTCCTCGTCGTCTTCGCAGTCTACTGGAGCCTGCGCGGAAATCAGTCGCGCAAAGCTTGGCTCCTGGCGTGCAGTTATTTTTTCTACGCGGCGTGGAATTGGAAATTTCTCTTCCTTCTCTGCGGCTCGACACTGATCGACTACACGGTCGGACTAAAACTGGAGCGAGAAGAGCGGCCGCACATTCGGCGCCGCTGGCTCTGTCTCAGCCTAACGATCAATCTCGGAACGCTCGCGATCTTTAAGTACTTCAATTTTTTCGTTTCGTCCGGAGCGGCCTTCCTGGCGTGGTTAGGACTGCCCGCGAGTTACAGCTCGCTCAACATCATTCTTCCCGTGGGAATCAGTTTTTAGACTTTCCAATCGCTCAGTTACACGATCGAAATTTATCGGCGACGGCTGCACGCTGTGCCGCGCCTGCTCGATCTCGCCTTTTTCATCGCGTTCTTTCCCCAATTGGTGGCGGGTCCGATCGTGCGCGCGCTGGTTTTTCTGCCGCAATTGAAAACGCCGCGACGATTCGCAACGGTCGATGTGCGCGGTGCGCTCGTATTGTTTCTCATCGGCTTCGTGAAAAAAGCCTGCATCGCTGATGGCGTCGCGGTGCTGGCGGACCAGTATTTCGCCCGACCGGAAAGTTACACCGCGCTCAGTGCCTGGATCGGAGTGCTCTGTTATGCGGTGCAAATCTATTGCGACTTCTCCGGCTACACCGACATGGCGATCGCCAGCGCCCGCCTGCTGGGTTATGAGCTGACGCTCAATTTTAACTACCCGTACTTCGCACGAAACATTTCCGATTTCTGGCATCGCTGGCACATCAGTCTCTCCAGCTGGTTGCGCGATTATCTTTACATTCCGTTAGGCGGAAATCGCGGCTCGCGCTGGTTCGTCTATCGCAACATCATGGTGACCATGTTGCTCGGCGGTCTTTGGCACGGCGCAGGATGGACGTTCGTTATCTGGGGCGCACTCCACGGCGGTGCTTTAATCCTTCATCGGATCTGGCGGGAAGTGCGTAAACCGGAGCGCGCATCGACTTCGTTGACGAATTCGTTAGGCTGGTTGGTCACTCTTTACTGGGTTTGTCTCGCCTGGACTTTCTTTCGCGCCGCCAATCTCACCACTGCCGGTTACGTCCTGCGCAGCTTCGTGTTCTTACAAGACAATGGCCCTAACGAATTCAGCCTTTGGGTTCCTGGCCTTCTCGGCACGCTCCTTCTTATTCACTGGCTAAATGCTCAAGGCTGCTTTGACCGTTGGTGGCGGCGCGGGCCGGACGCGCTCTTCGCCGCTGGCTACGGTTGCGCGGCAACCAGCGTGCTCTTATTTGTTCCCACCCATTACACCCCGTTTATTTATTTCCAATTCTAGCCTAACGGGCTCTCATTCCGCCATGCGTAAGAAAATCATCGCTGCCAACTGGAAGATGCATATGACTCAGACCGAGGCGGAAACCTTTGTCGGCACTTTTCTCCGCGAGATCGGAGACCCGGATGAAATCGAGATCGTGATTGTGCCGCCCTTCACTTCGATTCCGAAGGTCTCCGAGCTACTGACGCAAACGCAGAATGTAAAGGTCGGCGCGCAAAATATGCATTGGGAGAGAAGCGGGGCTTTTACTGGCGAAGTAAGTCCCGCGATGCTCCGCGAGCTTTTCGTCAGGTATGTCGTGCTCGGGCACAGCGAGCGACGTGCGATGTTTGGCGAGACAGACGAAATGATCAACCGCAAGGTGCACGCCGCGTACGAGGCGGTCCTGCGACCGATTCTCTGCATTGGCGAAACGCTCGCGCAGCGCGAAAGAGGCGAGGTGGAAAGGGTGCTCTCAACTCAGCTGCGGGGCAGCCTGGCGAAAGTCGAGTCGCAGGAATTACTCGAAACGGTCATCGCTTACGAGCCAGTTTGGGCCATCGGCACCGGCAAGACCGCGACCGCCGCACAGGCGCAAGAAGCGCACGCCTTCGTTCGGCAAATCTTGCGCGAGATGTCGGATGAAGCGACAGCCGAGAAGGTTCGAATTCAATACGGCGGTAGCGTAAAGCCGGACAATGCACGGGAGCTACTTTCGCAGCCGGACATCGACGGCGCCCTCGTCGGCGGCGCGAGTCTCGACCCGCGCAGCTTTGCCCAGATTGTCGAAGCGGGCGTTTCCAAAGACAGCTAGCAAGAGCGATCTCAGCGCCTTCAGCAGAAGACGCGCTACGGATTCGCCAGCGCGTAAACCTCCACTAAACCTGTCCCTGTCGCATTCGCCGCCCCCCGGACGATTGCCGTATAACTGCCGGGCGCGAGCGTATCCAGGACTGCGGATTCCTTTGGATCGCCAGGTGGAATGGTGGTCGCCTCGATTTGATCCTTTGCCGGGTTATCCTGCCAGTCATCGTTGAAATCGATCTGCGTGCCCTGAGCATTGTAAAGCGTCAGAGTGGGATCGCCTAACGAATCAGTCACCCCAGCGGCGGCAAGCGATGGACCGATGGCGCGGACAAGGACGTCTTGCGATCCAGCGCCGAAAACGATGAATCCGCCAATCAAAACGTCGTCACCGGTTTGCACATCGCTGCGAGTCGAAATGTTGAGCACGCTCGAGCCGGGGCTGGAGTCGACATCATAAACCTCCACCAGGCCAACACCCGAACCGCCATCTGCTCCTCGGGCGAGCGCAGTGTAGCCTAATCCGTCGCTGCTCGCAGGAAGGGTGAGAACGATTGCCGATTCGTTAGGATCGGCCGGGGCGATGCCGGCCTCGGTTACCTCCTGACTGTTGGGGTCATCCTGCCAATTGTCGTTTGAAGCGATTAAGGTACCCGTTCCGTCATGCACTTCGAGAACAGGATTGGCCAGAACATTCGTTAGGCCGGCACTTGCTGCCAGCGAGGGGCCGATGGCGCGCAAAATGAGTCGCTTGGGCGTATCGCCACGAACGATGAAGCCGCCGATGAGCGCATTGTCTCCCCCACCCACAACTGCGCGAGTCGAGATGTTGGCAAGGTGAACCGGATTCGCCACCACCGTGACGGCGAAAGCTTGCGAGACTTGCGCGCCATCCACGTCAGTTGCGGTGACCGTGATGGTGGCGCTCCCAATTTGTTTGCCGCTCACGAGAAGGTCCGAGCCGCTGAACTGCACGCTGGCGATCGCAGGATGATCACTCGAGGCCGTGAAGGTCAACGAAGAGATATAGTCGATGGCCGGATTCGTGATGAGATTGCCCGGTGTGGGAAGCCCCGAAGTGTAGTTGCGTACCGGCAGGCTATCGAAGGGCGTACCAAAATTGAAGGTGGGCACCGCGGCAATTGCGTCCGCTACGGTCATGCCGTCGCCGAGGACGCGGCCGAAGACGGTGAATCCACCGTCGACCGTATCGAGATTGCTCGGTGGACCGCCGTTGTCGGCCAGGTTGATATACCATTGACTCGTCGCGCTGTTGGGATCGGTGCCCAGCTTCGCCATCGCAATCGTGCCGCGCTCATTCGAGATTCCGGGTTCGTTTGGCACCGCCGCGAATGCCTGCACCTGCGTCGGTGCGACGTCGGTCGAATTGGAAGGATCTACGGTCGCAAGGAAGCCTCCACTCTGGATAACAAAACCCGGCACAGAGCGATGCCAGAATAACGGCGCGATCTGGTTTGTCGTCGGATCGGTGATGAAATAGCGACCGGAATCGACATAGTTTTTAAAATTCGCAACCGTTGCCGGCGTACGTTGATCGTAAAGCGCAATATCGATCGGGCCGAGCGTCGTCGTTAGTCGGACGCCGCTCGTATCGGGATCGATAAAATGTTCGGTCAGCGGAACGACTTCGGCGCTTGCGTTCAGCAAAAGCGTAGCGTCGCCAATCGGCGTGGATACTTGCGGAGGAATGTTCTGCGCGAACGAAGCAAGCGGCAGGAACGTAATTAAGGTCAGGAAAAGTGAGCGGGCTGAAAACATCGGCCCACTACTACGTCGTTTTGCTCCCGGCTCAACCTGAAGACGCGCCCCGGGGCGGTTGAACAGGAACGCGCGGGCCTGGCACATCTCTTAGCCGGGCTTGTTGATTTCAAGATAGCTGCGCAAGATCACCTTGCTGGTTCCCGGCTGCACCTCTTCGATTCGCATTTGCTTCAAGAACCAGCGGCCGTCGATTTTTTGCGCAGAGACAACTTCGAAGCGTTTCGTTAGACGACCCAGCCAATCGTAGGCCTCGATTCGCATCAAGGCGCCGCTCTCCTTGTCGACCCAAAGGAGAATGTTTGAATATTGCGCGGCGCGCGACGGCGGTTGCAAACGCAGCTTCCAACAATCGCGCGTGCGAATATTGTCCTCACCCAGCACCTCTGCGCGCGGCCAATAAAGAAACTTGAGCGCGAGATCGCCGTAGGTCACGGCGCTGCCGCCGATTTTCTCGTCGAGCCGCCCACTTGCAAACTTCTTTGTGCTGTCTTTCAAGACGAGATCGAGCGACGAGCTTTTCTCGTCGAGGCGAAGTTGCAAGACTTCCGGGGGATTGTTCAAGGTATACCGAATGACCGGCCCGATTTGCGTGATGCGAAATGGGATCGCGTTTGCATCCGAGCGAAGCTGGCCCTGAAGGTCGAGCTGCTGTTGCGACTGTCGCAGCCGAACCTGTGCGAGAATTTCCTGGGCCGATGGCGCGGCGGCGTTGGCGATCGTGGCGCAAAATAAGAGCGCGACGGAAAATGAGAAATGTCGAGACATGCGGGAGAGCTTTGAGTTTTGAGCGTTAAGTTTTAAGTAAGAGCACGGTCGGCGACGTGATTTCCATCTAAAACTTAAATTCAATTCCTGCTCTGTCTTTGGACCAAACGCTCTTTTACCTGATCAACCAGCAGTGGACGAATCCAATTCTCGATTTGTTCATGGCTGCGATCAGCAACATCGAGATATGGAAACCGCTCATCGCGGTGCTGGTATTGTGGGCTCTGATTCTTGGCCGATTCAAAGGACGTGCCTTAATCCTGTGTCTTGGACTCGCGCTGGTCGTGAATGCCAATCTCACTTCCGGCCTAAAGAAGTTTGTCGACCGCCGTCGGCCGAAACAGGTCGAGCGGGTGCGGATGATCGAACTGTCCAAGGCGCGCCCGGAGTTTCTGACTGTCTTTAAGCCCGTAAAGATTCGTTATTCTGACGTGAGGGACCGAACGCGCTCAGGTCCATCATTTCCATCCGGGCACGTGACAAACAATGTGACGATTGCGGTCATCCTGAGCTTTTTCTTTAGGCGCTGGGGCTGGCTGTATTTTCTTCTTGCCGGAGCCATCGCCTGGTCGCGCGTATATCTTGGGGCGCATTGGCCAAGCGATGTCGCGGCGACATTCTTTCTCGCCGCCGGCGCGACCGCACTTATGCTCGCACTCTTTGAGACCCTCTATCGGTGGGCGGCAGCAAAATGGGCGCCACAGTTTTTCCTTCGGCATCCGCGCCTGGTGGACGACGCAATCGCATGAGCACGACGCGCGCGGTCTGGATTTTTCTTCTCGTTCTCACGTCAATTCGCCTGTTGCTGCTGAACGCGACGCAGCTCTCGCCGGACGAAGCTTACTACTGGATGTGGTCGCAGCGACCGGCGCTCGCCTACTTCAGTAAAGGGCCCGGTGTCGCGTTTGTGATTCGTTCCAGCACCGCAATCTTCGGCGATACTGAATTCGGTGTCCGGTTCTGGAGTCCGATCTTCGCCGCTGGAACAAGTCTCCTTCTTTATTATCTGGCCCAGCGTTTGTTTAGTTCGCTTGCCGGATTTTGGACAGTAATCGTGCTCAACGTGACGCCGATTTTCAATCTCGGTAGCATCATTATGACGATCGACCCGCTCTCGATCTTTTGTTGGGTAGCGGCGTTCTACACCTTTTGGCTGGCACTGGAACGCAGTCCCGCTTTTTCCTGGTGGTGGCCGCTCACGGGATTATTCATTGGCCTTGGCTTTCTCTGCAAGTACACCAATGCTCTGGAGCTGGTTTCGATCGTAATAGTGCTCGCCCTCGTGGCGCGGCTCCGACGAGAGTTTTTCCGACCGAATCTCTACCTGCTTCTCCTTGTTTTCGCCATTTGCACGATCCCGCCGATCGTTTGGAATTCGCAACGAGCCTGGATCACGCTAGCCCATCTCAAATCGCGCGGAAGTCTGGATGAAGCGTGGGGTGTTCATCCGCTCGAGTTGCTCGGCTTTTTGGGGGAACATTTCGGGACATATTCGCCGCTACTCTTCTTCGGGCTGGCCTGGGCGACAATTGCGGGGTGGAAACGCGCGCAACAAAATTTCAAGGTTTTCTATCTTCTCTGGTTCGGTCTGCCGGTGTTCATTTTTTATTCGTTGCTCTCGATCAATAAAGCCGCCGCGCCCAACTGGGACGGACTCGCTTTTCTCAGTCTGGCGATCCTCGCGGTATCCTATTGGAGAGAACGTTCGGCCTCGCACGGCGCGGCACGGCATTGGACAAACGCTGCCGTGCTCCTCGGCCTCTGCATGACCGCGTTACTGATCGCGCTGATGACGAACAACACGGGGATTGATCGACGCGGCCGTGACCCGACCGATCGAATGCGCGGCTGGCGTTCGTTTGCTGACGCGGTAGAGAAGGTGCGTAACGATTTTGAGAGACGGACTGGGCAGAAGGTTTTCCTGATTGCAGATGAACGGGATCGCGCCGCCGAACTGGCTTTTTACCTTTCCGACAAACGGGTCGAAGGCCCAGACCACCCGCCGGTCTATATCCCGGAATCGCAGGACATGGTGAACCAATTTTCCTTCTGGCCCCGCTATGACGAATTTGAGCCATTGCCACCTGGCGAACAGCGCCAGGCTAATGAAATCTACACCGAAGAGTCGGGAAGAAATCTTTTCACCGGTCGCACTGCCTTATACCTGCAACTCGGAAAGCGAACGAACCTGCCGCGTCCGATTCGGGGCGGCTTCGAGCGCACGCAGCCCATTGCCATGATCGAGGTCCGCGCCGGCCAGCGTCTGCTGCGTGAAGTGCAGGTTTTTGCCTGCTACGATTATCGGACGATGCCGTTATGAAGGAGGAGGCTTCGCCGCCGGCGATTTCGGTCGTCGTTCCGCTTTTCAACGAAGAGGAAAATGTGCCGATTCTCCAGGCGGAACTGTTCGCGGCCCTCGCGCCCTTCAATCACGAGATCATTTTCGTCGACGACGGTTCGACCGATCGAACGCTTTCTCGCCTAACGAGATCACCGGGAGTCCGAGTTCTTCATTTTGAAAAAAACACCGGGCAAAGCGCCGCGCTTTATGTGGGCGCCAAGGCTGCCCGCGGCGCAATCGTTGTGCTGATCGACGGCGATCTGCAAAACGACCCGGCCGACATCCAGCGTTTGGTGGCTGAGGTCGAGCGGGGGGCCGATCTGGTGTGCGGTTATCGAGCGCAGCGCAAGGACACACTGGTCAAACGCCTAACGAGTAGAATCGCCAATTTCGTTCGCAGCCGGTTTACGAAGGACGGTGTGCGCGACACGGGCTGCACGCTTAAAGCCATGCGCCACGAATGCGTGCGCGCGTTTGTCCCTTTTAAGGGTATGCACCGTTTCATTCCCGCGCTGGTGAAAGGCGCCGGCTATCGGCTCGTAGAGGTTCCAGTCAATCATCGCGCCCGCACCTTCGGTCAGAGTAAGTATGGCCTCGGGAACCGCGCCGTACAAGCGACTGTCGACATGTTTGGCGTCCGTTGGCTGCTTTCGCGTCAGCTAACTTACAAAGTTATCGAAGAAGCTCCGACAACAACAAAGGAATAAGCCACGCCTGGCGCTGGATAGTCCTTTGCTTCACACAAGCCAATTCGGGAATTCGGATTGGACGAATTCCTGATAACCGTTGCTTCACTAACTCACATTATCTGACAGTCGCACTGCGGTGGAACGACTATGGAAGCGTGACGTCAACTTCGTTCGAGCAATCACCTGAGTCCGTTTCGCAGACCTGATAGGTGAACGTTCCGGTCATTCGTCCAAGGTTGTCGATAGCATTTCCGGTGTCCGGCACGGTCGCGACCACGGCGCCATCACGCACGATGTTGATGTCGCCGCCATCAGTCGGGGTCCATTTCAACTTCGCCCGGGTCTTGCTCCCCTGGGTCTGACCGCGTGCCTGGAGCGTGATGTCTCCACCGCCACCGCCTTCGCTGCCGTTGTTGATGACAAGGGCGAAGTCCTGATCGAGCGGCGAGCCGTTACCGGGCACGCCGTCACCGGCGATGTTGGTCCCGATGACTTTGACCGTAAAGGCACCACTCACGCCCGCAGGCAGGAAGACGCTTTCCACGTTATTGCGCACGTCGGCCGCGCCACCAGTGATGGAGTTAGCGCCGCTGAAGACGTTACCGAGGTAGGTGTTACCGCCGACAGTTACCTGTAGGTCCAGGTTGTTGACGTAGGCATTACCAGAGGTCGGTCCAGGGACGTCAGTCCAGGCCAGGGTCACACGGAAGGGCTTGGTGCTCGTGCCTACGGTACCGGTAAAGGTCTTCGATTGACCAGTGGCGGTCAGGAGGTCGGCCGCCTCCTGGTTGTGGAAGGAGTGACCGATGGCGAAAAGATCGAAGAAGTTATTCAAGTCGCTCTCGCCCATGCCCTGATTATTGGAAGGCAAAGTGTCATTAGCACCGACACCAGTCATATAGCGTGCCGTATTCATGATCAATGCCTTGGTCAGCGCCGGAGTTGGCACGTTAAGGCCCAGGTTTATGAAGTGCTGACGAACCAGGGCCGCTATACCCGAAGTGGCGGGCGTGGAGTGGCTCGTGCCGGAGGAAGCCGTGTACCATTGTTGCCCCAACGGCCAGTAGATACCCCCCTTACCACCGCAAACGAGCGAGCCGTTATAGCAGCTAAGATTGTCGCCAGTGCCGCTGCCGGTCGGAGTCACGATGGTCTCCTGCGCGACACCGCCGCTTACGTGGGTTCCAGGTCCCATAATATCGGGCTTAATACGGCTATCCGAAGTAGGTCCACGGCCGGAAAAGCTAATGATGTCGTTGGCGCTATCCGCACCCGTGTCGGCAATGCCGCAAAGATCGGAGCCGCCGAAAGGATTCACGTTCTCCGCCGCGCCGACGGTGATAACGTTCTTCGCCGTGGAAGGCGAACTGACACTGTGCGTGCCAGGGCCGGAGTTACCCGCCGCGAAGACGATGGTGTATTCCTGGTTGCCAGCGACCGAGATACAATCCGGCGGACTACAGGCTATGTCCGGCTGAGCGTCGCGGACGAGGGCGTCGTATTGCTGCGCCTGAGAGTCATAAAGATTGTCGCCCGGCGAACCCCAGCTGTTGCTGCTGATACGCGCAGTATCGCGATACGCCTGTGACTCGATGTTCTTAAAGGTCGGAAAAGTATAGTTCGGATCGAAGATGACCGATGAACCAATCTTCACGAACGGCGCCAGACCGCGATCCCAATGGAAAACCGAACTGTCGGCATGCGGAAAGGCGTCGAAGTTAACGCCACTAATCGTGCCCGAAGGAACATAGCCACCGATGACGTGCGAATTCAGGTTGCCGTGACCATCACAGCCCATGATCGTGCCGCCACCGGCCGGGATACGGCGATTATAAATGATTCGGCTATTGGCCGCGTTCGTCGGATCGCCTGACTTATAGAGAGCAAAGTGATTCGGTCGCTGCGTGCCATTATCGATCCCAGTATCCGAGAGGTTGACGCCAAATGTGGAGATACTATTGATGTTAATTCCTTTACTCGTTAGGTAATCGAAGTAGTCAAGCACCATCGGAACATTGCCGTTCAGGTTACCGGTAAGGATGATATCCTGACGTTCATCCTGTGGAATTGGGGTCGTAAAGCGCTGGATCGAAACGACGTCCCCCCGCTGAGCCAACTGGTTCACGACAGCATCGCGCGGCAAAGCGACCCGAACATTCATATAACCAAGCATGCTATCCTGGCTGAAGATCGGCTCCAGCTTGAGGCGATTGATCAAGTCGAGCGTCGCTGCGTTCTCATCCGCGTCGTCGACTAACTGGATGGCAAATTGCTCATTGCCCTTGCTCGAAAGATAGGCTTGAGCCAATGCGGTCTGACTGGTCACAGTGGGGTCGAGCCGCGCGGCGGCAGTATAGGCACCATCCCATTGCGCAATGGCTGGGTTGGCGGCTAACTGTTGCACCGCTTGCAGCGTCTGGGCCGTGCCATAGACGAGATAGGAATTATGCGGAATGTAAGTTACAATCCGAGCTCCCGTCGCCTGAAGAGCTCTATACCATTCCGAACGGATCGGGCCGGCGAACTGGATGAGGCGCATCTGTTTGCCCGAGCCATTGGAAGGGGTGGAGCGCAAGGTTTGGCCGGCGGCAGTTTGCGTATAGATGGCGCCTGCGTTGAGCAGGACCTTGTTGTAGTCATCCACGACCTCGACGCCGCGGTTACCTTGCAAATTCCTGGCGAGGGGGTCGTTGACGTTGAGCAATACAAAGCTGCCATAATCAGCCACGACGCGTCCCCCTTGGGCGGCGACTGTCGCAACGAGCTGCCGGTCGTGGATCGAGACTTTATGGCTGGGACCGGTTCCCTGTGCCGTGACGGTGGAAGCAATCGGCAGAGCCACAAAGCAAATCAGCGCCAGGAAGGCACCGACTGCGCAAAGAATGAATCCGAGCCAAAAGCGCGAATTTATGAAGGTAGAGTGAGTCATCTTTTTCATTTGGAATCCCTGATTTTGCTGTGCCTGTAGATGACGCAGCGGTAATGTTTATGCCACTTTATCAAGGCGATGTTCGGGTTGTCACGAGTTTTCTTACCAAGTTGTAATGTTTCTGCCGTCCGATCGAAAGTCGAATACCAGAGCAGCTTGCAAGTTGCGGAACCGGTCTGCAGCCGATGAGGCCGGTGCCAATTGCCAATTTTTGGGCTATTGCCGCGGCCTCGGCCGCGATTGCGGGGATTGGCTTATTGATCCACTTTCTCACCCCTGACTACGCGGCTGTGAATCGCGGCCGAATGGACGCCGGCTATCTCCTGTCCGGCGATTGTCGAAAATGCCACGCTCAAAACTACGACACGTGGTATCAGACCTTTCACCGGACGATGACGCGCGACGCGAACGCGAAAACCATCCTGGGCGACTTCGAAAAAAACAACACCGTAACTTACCAAGGGGTTCGCGCGGAAATGGTGCGCGAGGATGGTGATTATTGGATGAAACTTACCGGCGCCGACGGCAAGAAACAGAATCTGAAAGTCGTACGAACTGTCGGCTCTCGGCGCATTCAGCAATACCTCACGAAAAGTGCCGATAAATGGATGCGGCTTCCCGTCGCTTACGACCTTATCCACCGTCGTTGGATGCATCTTAACGGCTCTTTCTTCAATCCCGACGGCACTCCCTACAGCCAGCACCTCGCGGAATGGAACGCCAACTGCGTCTTCTGCCACAACGTCAAGGCACAACCCGGATTCGACTGGAACAAACAAAGTTGGAACACAGAGGTGGCCGAGTTAGGCGTCGCCTGCGGCGCCTGTCATGGACCTGCTGGGAAACATGCGGAGCAGGCGCTTTCGCCGATCACCCGTTACCGTTGGCATCTGAATAGCGAAAGCGCGCCCCCGACCGCGGTTGTGAATCCCGCAAAGTTTGATTCCGATCGCGCGACAATGATCTGCGCGCATTGCCATGGGCAACGTTTGCCCCAGCCGGAGGACCGAATCCGCTCAATCCTAAGCGAAGGCGATCCATTCAACGCTGGTGAAGACCTTCACGCGTTTTACAGGCCGGTGCAGCGGGAGACCAAAGTCGGCAGCTTCAGCTTTTCGACCCGATTTTGGGCCGACGGCTCTCCGCGTCTGACCGCCTATGAATACCAGGGTATGACGCGCTCCAGATGTTTCACGGGCGGGAAACCGGGAGCCCGCATCAGCTGTATCTCCTGTCACGAAATGCATGGCGGCGACCCACGCGGGATGATTACCGCCAAAATGCGCACCAACGCCGCCTGCACACAATGCCACGAACAATTCACGACCACCGCGCAGCTTGTTGCCCACACCAAGCATAATGCCGAATCGGCTGGCAGCATTTGTTACAATTGCCATATGCCGCGCATCGTTTACGGAGTGATGTCGTCCCATCCGACGCATGAAATCACCACTCCCCGGCCCGAGGATACGATTCGTTTCGACAAACCAAACGCTTGCAACCAGTGTCACCTCGACTGGTCGGCGAACCGCGCAATCGCGGCCACCAAACAACTTTGGCCGAAAGAATATGTCCGCATTGCCAGCGGCGGCGACCGGTTCGATGAACCTGAAGGCCGACGCGCTCTGTTCGCTGGCGACGCCGTCATGCGCGCGCTTACTGCCGCTGCGATGATGCCGGCGAACAATCTCACCGCACCGTGGCTTTTGGAAGCCACGCAGGACCGTTACCCCATTGTGCGTTATTTTGCGGCGAATGATCTTGCGGCCAGCGAGCCGATGTTGCCCAAGCCCGATTACCTGGCAACGAGCGACGAGCGTGAAGCGACCCTGCAGAGCTGGTATGGACATTGGTCGCCTGCCCAGCTGGAAGAAGCACGAGCGGCGCGCAAGCGGCTCAGCATCGGAAGAGCGGAGGTGGACGTTGAGGTCGGCGAATAAGCAAACGCCTGACGACTGCGCGACTTCGCCGTTGCTGCGTCAGGCCTGGATTTCGTTAGGCCTCTGGATTGCTTTCGGCATTTTGATCGAAGGGATGATTGGTTTTCGCACGCCGGCTTTGCTGGATGATCCATTACGCAAGTATTTGTTTCGATTGGCACATGCCCACGGAACCTTACTCAATCTCGTCCTGTTGGCAGGGGCCATTTGCAGGCGGCTTGACGTTGTCGGGCCGGCGCGCAGCTCGTTGTCGGCTCTGCGGCTTGCCGTGGTCCTGCTGCCGCTTGGTTTCCTGTTCGGCGGGCTCTGGCATTACCGAGACGACCCAGGCCTCGGCATCTTTCTCGTCCCGCTCGGGGCCGTGCTCCTGCTTTTCGCCGCCATCCAAGCTGGGTTATCGACTAGGAAGTGAATCTTGGCTTCTCCGGAAGTCAGGCAAACCCACTCGCAAACCGCCGAGTTTCGGCCCGGCAGAGATCTGAATGACGCGAGCCATTTGCGTGAAAACGCCGCGCTATGTGTTCGCAGTGTACGCGACAGCCGGCTGCGGCCGACTTTCCAGGGTAGCGTCTCGTTCGCGCTTAAATCGATAGCGACGGCGCGGGAGCTGCAATCATGAATTTCTCGCCCCGTAGCCGAATGCGTGGTTGCAAGTGTCGTCTGAATTCTAAGCGGATGGCTTTAACGAGTTGCAGCTGAATATTGGTCTGAATCGCTTCCCCACCTACCCGTTCGATGAAGTTCGAGTCGCCACGACCTTGGGAGAATTAGCCGGGGAGATTAGGCGAAGAGCGCGAGCCTCGGCTTCTCTTTGCAATTTGCCCTTGGAATTCGCTTTGACAGCGGAAGTTGTTCCGCTACTTTCCACGTCCCGTCTCAGCTTCCGCGCGGGTAAATTTACATCAGGAGAGATTCGCTAGGCGAGCCTCGTTAGAACTGAAATCATCATGCAAAAAAATCGCAGCAAACGTTATCGCGCCGCCGCCGAGTTGGTGGATCGCACCAAGGCTTACAGCTTCGTCGAAGCTGTCAGCACCCTAAAAAAACTTCCGACGACCAAATTTGATCAGACGGTCACGATGTCGTTTCGGCTCGGTGTTGATCCAAAGCAGTCCGACCAGATGGTGCGCGGGACTTGTCCCCTCCCGCATGGTAGCGGCAAACAGGTTCGGGTGCTGGTTTTCGCAGAAGGCGAGGCGGCGCGCGCGGCTAAAAATGCCGGCGCGGAATATGTCGGTTTTATGGATCTGGTGAAGAAGATCCAGGAAGGTTTTCAGGATTTTGATGTCGCGGTCGCCACCCCGGCGGCCATGTCTGAGGTGCGCAAACTTGGCAAAGTTCTCGGCCCGCGCGGACTAATGCCGAACCCGAAGACCGGCACCGTGACCGACGATATCGCCAAAGCAGTCCAGGAGGTCAAAGCAGGTCGCGTAGAGTTCAAGCTCGATAAGAATGGCAACATCGCCGTGCCTATGGGTAAGTTCTCCTTTGCCGAGAACCAACTGCTAGAAAACGGAACCGCCATTATCGACGCGGTCGTAAGAGCGCGGCCGCCAACAGCCAAAGGGCGTTTTCTTGAGGGCCTAACCCTTTCCGCCACGATGTCGCCTGGTTTGCCTATCGATCCGTCGCCTTATCTCAGCGTGTAACCGCGATTCACGATTTAATAATTCCACCACCATGAGACCTGAAAAAGCCAGTATCGTCGCGGACCTCGCCGAGAAACTAAACCGATCGCCATTCCTGCTTGTGACCGATTACCAGCGGATGAACGTGACCAATTTCGGCGAGCTGCGCAATCGCCTTGCCTCCACTGGCGCTGAAGTGCATGTGGTGAAGAATAGTTTTCTCAAGCGCGCTATTGCGGCGAGTAACTTGCCCAACATCGCCGAACAACTCAACGGCCAGACAGCGGTCGTTTATGGCGACAAGGATGTCGCGCCGGTCGCGAAAGTGCTGAAGAGTTTCGCGGCGGAGTTTAAACTTGCAGCGCTCAAAGTCGGCGTCGTCGACAAGAATGTTCTTTCAACTTCGGACGTGGAATCGCTTGCTGATTTGCCGAGCCTCGCCGTTTTGCGCGCACAATTGTTGGGCCTTCTTCTGGCGCCGGCGACCCGATTGGTTCGGACGTTGAACGAACCAGCCTCCGCTCTCGCCCGGCTTCTAAACGCGAAAGCCGAAAAGGAAGGCAAACCTGCGCAAGCCGCCGCCTAGCGAAAAGGAATTTGGAAGGGAGCGGGTTCCTCAGCACCGAAGAACTTAATTAACGACTAACGAATTTCTCCTGAAGGGAGGAAGAACAACAAAAACAAACTGTCCGGCACGATGGCTATCGCGCTTAATTTTCCGGAGGCCTCCGGAAGCGGCAATTGGAGGAAAACAAAATGGCAGATATGAATGCATTGGTAGAGCAACTGAGCGGGCTGACCGTTCTCGAGGTTGCCGGCTTGGTAAAGCAACTTGAAGAAAAATGGGGCGTGAGCGCGGCCGCTCCCGTCGCGATGGCAGCAGCGCCTGCGGCTGGCGCTGGCGGCGCAGCCGCTCCGGCAGCTGAAGAGAAGACAACTTTCGACGTCATCCTCAAGGAAATGGGCGGCAACAAGATCGCGGTGATTAAAGAGGTTCGCGCCGCAGTGCCCGGACTCGGCCTGGCTGAAGCCAAGGCTTTGGTCGAAGGCGCGCCCAAACCGCTTAAGGAAGGCGTGACCAAGGAGGAAGCCGAAGAGATCAAGAAAAAGGTCGAAGCGGCCGGCGCCAAAGTCGAGATCAAGTAAACGTCATCTGTCGACGAGGCGCGGGACGCCAACAGGCTCGCTGACCGTTAGAAGAGGAAAAGCTGGCTACGCGCCAGCGGTCTTCTGCTAGACGGTTTCCGACCTGTCAAAAAGTCCTTGCGCCCGCCGGCAGGATGTGGATATTAACCGTCCCCCGCTTTTCGGATAATAGGTCGCGCAAGGTATTTTTACTCCGCACACGACGGTAGAATTCAAGATTGGCAACAAAACGGTGGAGGTCACTTTGACAGACCGCCGTTTTGCTGCCACTTTTTTTGCCCGCTTTTTTCGGCAAATGCCGTGACCCCCGGACTCCGCGCGATCTCCAATCCAGGATCGCTGCCGGTTTAACCATAGGAGATTGGTGCCACCAGTTATGTCAGACCGTACCGCAACAGAACGTATCCATTTCGGCGCAATCAAAGAAGCCATCGAGCCGCCAAACCTGATTGAGGTCCAACTCAATTCCTACGTCGATTTTCTGCAGAAAGACGTCGCGCCGAGTAAACGCAAGAACATCGGTTTACAGACCGTCTTCAAGGAAGTCTTCCCGATCGAAAGTTATGATGAGAAAGCGGTCCTCGATTTCAGCCACTACGAAATCGGCGAGCCCAAATTAAGCGCGCTCGAAGCGCAGCGCGAAGGACAGACTTATAGCGCGCCCTTGCACGTCACCTTTCTGCTGAAGGAAGAGAAGGGAACGAAAGAGGAAAAGGTTTACATGGGCGAAATCCCGCTCATGACATCCTCTGGCACGTTTGTCATTAACGGCGCGGAGCGCGTCGTAGTCAGTCAACTGCATCGTTCACCCGGCATCGCCTTCGAGTCGAGCATTCACCTCAACGGCAAAGTGCTTTACAGCTTCCGCATCATTCCTGACCGGGGCTCATGGATCGAAGTGCAGTTTGATACCAGCGATCTTCTTTACATCTACTTGGATCGCCGTAAACGCCGCCGGAAATTCCTCGCCACCACTTTCCTTCGCGCTCTCGGCTACGGACCGGACGAAGAAGTAATCAAGCTTTTCTACAACATCGAAAACTTAAAGCTGAGCGAAAAGCTCGATGAGGCAAGTCTGGCGACCAAAGTGCTGACAGCCGATGTGCTCGACGGCGAAGTCACCGTCGCGCGCGCCTTCGAGCCGCTTACTCTTGCCGCAGTGCGCCAGATCATGGCGCTCGGTCACAAAGAAGTAAAGGTGATCGACATTTCGCACGACGACACAGTCGTCAAAGCACTCAAGAAAGATCCGGCGCACGACCAGGAGGAGGCGCTGAAAGACATTTATCGCAAGTTGCGTCCCGGCGATCCTCCGACGGTTGCGAATGCCAAGGCGCTCCTTAAGCGTCTCTTTTTCGACCCAAAGAAATACGATCTGGGCCGTGTCGGACGTTACAAAATCAATCAGAAACTCGGCATCAGCGTCGATCTCAACGAGCGCATTCTCACTGACAAGGATTTCATCGCTGCGATCAAGTATCTCATTAATCTTCGCCGCGGCGAAGGCACCCTCGACGACATCGATCACCTCGGCAGCCGCCGCGTTCGTACTGTCGGCGAGCTGCTCGCGAACCAGTGTCGCGTCGGCCTCGCCCGCACCGAGCGTCTCGTGAAGGAGCGCATGACTCTGTTTGACGTAAACATCGACGGCATGACCCCGCAGAAGCTGATCAATCCGAAAGCGCTCAGCGCCGTGGTGCGCGACTTCTTCGGTCGTTCGCAGCTCTCGCAGTTCATGGATCAAACCAACCCACTGGCAGAGTTGACGCACAAACGTCGTCTCTCCGCGCTTGGGCCAGGCGGGCTCTCGCGCGACCGCGCGGGTTTCGAAGTGCGCGACGTCCATCCATCGCATTACGGTCGCATCTGTCCGATCGAAACGCCGGAAGGTCCAAACATTGGTCTTATCAGCTCGATGTCGACATTCGCGCGGATTAATGAATTCGGCTTCATCGAAACGCCTTATCGCAAAGTCGAAAACGGGCGAGTGACTGATCAGGTCGATTATCTCACCGGTGATCGCGAAGAGAACTTCATTGTCGCACAAGCCAATGCGCCGATGGACGATAAAGGCCGCTTCACTGGCGAAAAAGTTTCTGTTCGTTACCGCGGCGACTTCCTCGAAGTCGAGCCGACGAAAGTCCACTACATGGATGTTTCGCCGAAACAGCTCGTCTCCGTTGCAGCGGGGCTCATTCCATTCCTCGAACATGACGACGCCAACCGCGCGCTCATGGGTTCAAACATGCAACGTCAGGGTGTGCCGCTAATCGTTTCAGAAGCGCCACTCGTCGGCACCGGTCTCGAGTCGAAAGTAGCGCGCGATTCCCGCGCGGTCGTCGTCGCGACCGAGGCTGGCCGAGTCGCTTCCGTTACAGCCGACCAAATTGTCGTGACGAAAGACGGCGAAATGCCAGAGAGCCGCAAAAAGCTCAAAACAGACGCCGAGGCCGGCATCCATGTTTACGAACTGCGCAAGTTCATGCGCTCGAACGCCGGCACCTGCGTAAACCAGAAGCCGATCGTTAAAAAAGGGGCGCATGTGAAGAAGGGTCAGGTCATCGCCGACGGCCCGAACACACAAAACGGCGAGTTGGCTCTAGGCCGCAATGTCCTCGTCGCCTTCATGCCTTGGAACGGCTACAACTTCGAAGACGCCATCATGATCTCGGAGAAGGTGGTGAAAGAGGACATTTATACCTCTATTCACATCGACGAGTTCGAGATCGGCGCGCGCGATACCAAGCTGGGCCCCGAAGAAATCACGCGCGACATCCCGAACCTCGGCGATGAAGCGTTGAAGAACCTCGGGCCGGACGGAGTTATCCGCGTCGGCGCGGAAGTGAAGCCCGGCGACATTCTCGTCGGCAAGATCACGCCGAAGTCCGAGACCGAACTGGCCCCGGAGGAGCGCCTGCTGCGCGCCATCTTTGGGGAAAAGGCCGCGGACGTGAAGGACACTTCGCTGACCGTGC